>NZ_QWLM01000055.1 GCF_003515945.1 Dermacoccus abyssi | reverse complement strand
CAGCAAGCTATCGCCCTGGCCCGTTCCGGGCGGCCAGTGACGCAGGTCGCCTACGAACTCGACATCCACCCCGTCACGCTGCACAAGTGGATCCGCCAAGACGACATCGATCACGGCCGACGCCCAGGCACAGCCACCGTCGAATCGGCAGAACTCAAAGCAGCCCGTCGGCGCATCCGCGAACTTGAAACCGAACTCGCCATCATCAAGAAGGCCGCCCAGTTCCTCGACCCCGCTACGGCGCCGCACCCCAAAGGATCCACCCGGTGATCGATGTCCTCGCCGACACCGGGTTCCCCGTCAACACCTGCTGCCGCGTGCTGGGCGTCTCCCGCCAGGGCTACTACCGCTACAAGCGCCGCCCGACCAGCGCCACCCAACTGCGCCGTGAGTGGCTCACCGGCCTCATCAACGAAGTCCACATCGCTTCGCGAGGCACCTACGGCTACCACCGTGTGCACGCCGAACTCACCCTCGGCATGGGCCTGACGTGCAGCAGCCGCCTGATCAGCGTCCTCATGACGAACGCCGGGATCCGCGGCCTACCAGGCCCCAAACGCATCGCTCGGCTTCGCGGGGTGGCCACGGCTGATGACCTCGTGAACCGCAAGTTCCACAGGCTGGCGCCCAACGAGCTGTGGGTCACGGACATTACGGAGCACCCCACGAAAGAAGGCAAGGTCTACTGCGCCGCGGTCCTGGATGCCTACAGTCGGCGCATCGTGGGCTGGGCCATCGATTCGCGCCAGGACGCGACGCTGGTCGTGAACGCGCTCGACATGGCCATCCGCAACCGAAAACCCAAGCCCGGAGGGATCGTGCACGCTGACCACGGCGCCCAATTCACGTCCTGGGTGTTCGGGGAGAAGATTCGCAGCGCGGGCCTGCTGCCATCGTTCGGCACGGTCGGTGACGGGTACGACAACGCGATGATGGAGTCGTTTTGGTCCTCGATGCAGATCGAATTGCTTAACCGGCGGCGATGCAAAACACGGGTCGAGTTGTCGACCGCGATGTTCGAGTACATCGAGGTGTTCTACAACCGACAGCGCCGCCACTCAGCACTCGGCTACGTCAGCCCCATCCAGTACGAGCTAGCATCAACCCGCACCCAAAAATCCGCCTGACTTA
>NZ_QWLM01000054.1 GCF_003515945.1 Dermacoccus abyssi | reverse complement strand
GGGACTGCTGCACGATCAGGTGACAGGGGTTAGGCAGCCAACTCGACTGCTGTGGTCATGATGGTTTCGAACTCGATCGGCGTCAATCGCCCCAGCCGGTCCTGACGTCGGCGACGGTGATACGTCCGTTCGATCCAGGTGACGATCGCGATCCGGAGTTCCTCCTGCGTGGCCCAGGATTGGCGGTCCAGGACGTTCTTCTGAAGGAGCGCGAAGAACGATTCCATCGCCGCGTTGTCACCCGCGGCGCCGACGCGGCCCATCGACCCGGCCAGGCCGTGACGGTTGATCGCGTGCACGAAGCTACGGCTGCGAAATTGCGAGCCTCTGTCCGTGTGGATGATGCAGCCGGCTACATCTGCGCCGTCGGAACGCCTGCGAGCAACGGCCGAATCCAACGCTGCGACAGCCAAACTCGACTTCATCCGGTCGCTGATCGAGTAGCCCACGATGCGGCCTGAGCACACGTCCTTGACCGCGCACAGGTACAGCTTGCCTTCGTTCGTCCAATGCTCCGTGATGTCGCTCAGCCAGACCTCGTTCGGGTGATCGGCGACGAACTCATGCCGTGTGACGCCATGCTCGTCAGTCGTGGCGAGGCGGTCGTCGTGCACGGGCGGGCCCGGCTTCTTCCCGTTGCGGCCGCGCTTCTTGCCGAAGCTCGACCACCACGCGTTCGTCGAGCACAGCTTCCACGCCGTCCTAGCCGACATGCTCACGCCCGCGGCGCTGGCTTCTTCGTAAAGGTAGCGGTAGCCGAATTCGGGGTCGTCGCGGTGAGCGTCGAACAACGCGTTCGCGCGATGCGCCTGATCCCACTCTGCCGGTGTGACAGGTGATGCGAGCCATCGGTAGTACTGCTGGCGACACAGCTTCAACACCCGGCACGTGAGCGCCACCGAGATTCTCTCGGTGGCCAGCTGCGTCACGAGCGGGAAGAGCCTTTTCCCGGCAGATTCGCCTGACTCAGGTACGCGGCCGCGCGGCGCAGGACCTCGTTCTCTTGCTCAAGCAGGCGGATGCGGCGGCGTGCGTCGCGTAGCTCGTGGGACTCGGCGCGAGTGGTGCCGGGGCGGTTGCCGTCATCGATGTCGGCTTGGCGCATCCACTTGTTCAACGTCATCTCGTGGACGCCGAAGTCTTTCGCGATCTGGGCGAGGGTGACGCCCGCTTCGCGGGCGCGGGCCACGCGCACGACATCGTCACGGAACTCCTGGGGGTAGGGCTTGGGCACGGTG
>NZ_QWLM01000053.1 GCF_003515945.1 Dermacoccus abyssi | reverse complement strand
CTGAAGCGCCCTGGGTTTGGTTCCGTCCTTCCTGAAGGAGAATCGGACCATGCCCAAGAAGTACGACCAGGACTTGCGTGAGCATGCGGTGCGGATGGTGCTCGACAAGCGCGCCGCCGATGGATGCTCGCAGCGTGTCGCGATGGACGCTGTGGGAGCGTCGCTCGGGATAGCGCCGGCCACGATCCGTAACTGGATGCCCCGCCCCGGCGAAGAGCCAGCGGCGACTGGCGCGGCGAAGCCGCGTGAGTCGCTCGAGGAAGAGAACCGGCGCTTACGCCGCGAACTCGCCGAAACGAGGCGGGCGAACGAGATCTTGAAGAAGGCCTCGGCTTTTTTCGCAGCGGAACTCGACCGCCCCACGACGAGATGATCCGGTTCATCGACGAACACCGTGATCGTTTCGGGGTCGAGCCGATCTGTCGCGCCCTTCGCGCGACGGACTGTGGGTTCATCACCTCCCGCGGCTACCGCGCCGCGAAAGCCCGCCCTCGCTGCGCGCGAGCGATCCGTGACGACGTCCTTGTCGACGAGATTCGGCGGGTGCACGCGCAGAATTACGGCGTGTACGGCCACCGCAAGATGTGGCACGCGATGCGCCGCGAAGGCTGGATGATCGGACGCGACCAAACCGCCCGACTCATGAGAACGGCTGGGCTGCACGGTGTTCGGCGCGGACGTCGCCCCTTCACGACCGTTGCATCCAAGCTGCCCGATCACCGCCCGGACCTGGTCGAACGTGACTTCCACGCACCGTTGCCGAACGAGCTGTGGGTCGCCGACATCACCTATGTCAGGACGACGAGCAGCTTCGCGTACACGGCATTCATCACCGACGCGTGCACGCGCAAGATCGTCGGCTGGTCGGTCGCGTCGTCCCTGACGACGCAAGCGTTGCCGATAATCGCGTTGCAGCAAGCGATCGCGACGACGCCGGCGGCGCGTCAAGGCGGGCGGCTCGTGCACCACAGCGACCGCGGAGTCCAGTACGTCAGCCTGGCCTACACCGACACACTGGCCGAGCACGGCGTCGCGCCTTCCGTTGGGACAGTGGGCGATTCCTACGACAACGCCCTGGCCGAGACGGTCAACGGGTTGTACAAGGCCGAACTGATCTACTCACGCACGACATGGCCGTCGACATCGGCGGTCGAGTTGGCGACATTGGAGTGGGTGACCTGGTGGAACCACCAGCGCCTGCACGAAGCACTCGGCTACCGCACGCCGGTCGAGGTCGAAGCGTCCTACGATCAATCCCAGACGAGAACCCTCGTCACCACATAAGCGCGGAACGAAACCCAGGGCGCTTCAC
>NZ_QWLM01000052.1 GCF_003515945.1 Dermacoccus abyssi | reverse complement strand
GTGTCGCGCGTCAGACTTAGTGGCAGGGCCGTTATGTAGGTCCTGAAGGAGAGTCAGACATGGGTAGACCACCCTCGATTCCGGCGGAGAAGAAGACCCGGATAGTGCTGAGCGTGCTGGCCGGCGAGATGTCCATCGCCGAAGCAGCACGCAAGGAGAAGGTCAGTGAGCAGTCCATCGGACGGTGGAAGGCCGAGTTCCTGGAAGCCGGCAAGACCGCCCTGGTGGCCGGCAGGTCCGGACCATCCTCCCGAGAGGAACAGCTGGAGTCCGAGGTCGCCGAGCTGACCCAGGCCTTGGGCGAGGCACACCTGGAAGCCAGGGTGTGGAAGAAGTCCGCGGAGGGCCGGCTGGGCCCTTCGAGGACCTCGAGGTGATCCGCGTGGAAGCGGGCATGTCGACCGCGAGGTTCTGCCAGCTCTTCGACATGCCCGAGCGGACCTGGCGCCGCTGGCAGGCCAAGGCCCGCACCGGGACGGCGGTGAAGGGACCGTGGCCGCAACCGGGACGGCAGGCCGCCAGGGAACTGGTGGTCAAGCACGCGCTGGCCCATCCGGCGTGGGGGCATCGGAAGATCTGGGCAATGGTCCGCCACGACGGGCATGTGGTTTCCGAGGCGACCGTGCTGCGGATCCTGCGCGACGAGGGGCTGATTCTGCCCGCGCAGTACCAACGGGAGCGACGGAAGCTGGCCGAGCGGCGCAAGGCCGCGTTCGCCACCGAGCCCTCAGGCCCGAACCAAGTCTGGCAGCTGGACTTCAGCGAGTTCGAGACCACCACCGGAGGGACCTGGCGGCTGGCCGGGTGCCGGGACTACTGGTCCAAGTACGAGCACCCCTTCCACGTTTCGCCCACCGGGAACCAGCACGACGCGATCGACGCGATCGAGTTGGCCCTGGCCGACTACGAGGCCATGTTCGGTCACCCGCTGGTCGAGGCCTGCCCGGTCGATCCCGAGACCGGTGAGCTGTTGCCCGTGGTGACCATCGTGACGGACAACGGCGGGCCGTTCCGGTCCTTCCGCTTCGAGTCCTTCATCGCCGCCCACCCCGAGCTACACCACGTGCGCACCCGAGTGAAGACCCCGGGGCAGAACGGGTCCCGTGAACGCGGCTTCGGCACGCTGAAGTACGAACGGCTCTACCTGGACGAGATTGACGACGCGATCGTGCTCGCCGAGCGGGCCGAAGACTACCGGATCGAGTACAACGAGCTCCGGCCCCACGAGGCCATCTCATGGAACCGGCCCAAGGAGGTGCACCTGGGCCTGGCCGACCCCACCACCCCGACATTCAAAACCAAGGAAATCCTGCCAACTACTTGACGCGGGACAG
>NZ_QWLM01000051.1 GCF_003515945.1 Dermacoccus abyssi | reverse complement strand
TGTCCCGCGTCAAGAACATGGCAGGGATTTCTCGGTTTGAAAGGTGGGGACCGTCGGGTCGGCGTTCCCCAAGTGCACCTCGAGTGGCCGGTTCCAGGCCAGTGCTTCGTGTGGCCGGATGGTGTTGTACTCGATCCGGTACTCCTCGGCGTGCTTGGCGAGCATGAGCGCGTCGTCGATCTCGTCGATGTACAGCCGCTCGTACTTCAACGTCCCAAACCCGCGTTCGCGTGACCCGTTCTGCCCGGGCGTCCGGACCCGCGTGCGGACGTGATGCAACTCGGGGTGGTCGAAGATGAACTTCTCGAACCTGAACGAGCGGAACGGTCCGCCATTGTCGGTGACGATCGTCACGACCGGCAGGACCTGCCCGGTCTCGATATCGATGTCGCACAGGTCGCTGAGCGGGTGGCCGAACATGGCCTCGAAGTCAGTCAACGCGAGTTCGATCGCGTCGATGGCGTCGAACTGGTTCGCCGTCGGCGACACGTGGAAGGGATGCTCGTACTTGGACCAGTAATCCCGGCACCCGGCCAGCCGCCACGTCCCACCGGTGGTGGTCTCGAACTCGGAGAAGTCCAACTGCCACACCTGGTTCGGACCCGTCGGCTCATTCGCGAACGCAGCCTTCCTGCGCTCGGCCAGCTTCCTGCGTTCGCGCTGGTAGTGCGCGGGCAGGATCAGACCCTCGTCGCGCAGCGTGCGCAGCACAGTGGCTTCTGACACGACATGGCCCTCGTGGCGGACCATCGCCCAGATCTTGCGGTGGCCCCACGCCGAGTGCTTCGTACCGTGCTTGAGGATCAGATCGCGAGCCTTATCGCGGGCTGGGGTCGGCCACGGACCTTTGGGTCGCGCACCGGCGCCGGCACCGGTGCCGGCGCGGGCTTTGGCCTGCCAGCGGCGCCAGGTCCGCTCGGGCATGTCGATGAGCTGGCAGAACCTCGCAGTCGACATGCCCGCCTCGACGCGGATCACCTCGAGGTCCTCAAAGGGCCCAACCTGCCCTCGGCTGACTTCTTCCACACCCGCAGCTCGACCGCGGCCTCACCCAACGCCTGGGTCAGGTCAGCGACCTCCGCCTCGAGCTGCTGCTCCCTGGTCGAGGGCCCGGACTTCCCAGCCGCCAACGCCGTCTTGCCGGCCTCGAGGAAGTCAGCCTTCCACCGGCCGATGGACTGCTCACTCACCTTCTCCCGCCGTGCAGCTTCGGCGACCGACAACTCGCCAGCAATCACGCTCATCACGATCCGCGCCTTCTGCTCGGCCGGGATCGCAGGTGGTCTACCCATAGCTCAGATTCTCCTTCAGGACTGACTCAACGGTCCTGCCAGATATCTTGACGCGCGACA
>NZ_QWLM01000050.1 GCF_003515945.1 Dermacoccus abyssi | reverse complement strand
GCCTGGAACCGGCCACTCGAGGTGCACTTGGGGAACGCCGACCCGACGGTCCCCACCTTTCAAACCGAGAAATCCCTGCCATGTTCTTGACGCGGGACATGCTGCAAACGGTGCGTTCGAAGCCGTGGCTTGTGAGGTGGGCCCAGTGGCTGCTGGGCCCACCTTTTTCACGTGGCGCGTTCTGCGGAGTAGCGCATGGAATGCGCGGATCGCGAAGCGCGTCGAGACGTTGGCGCTTGTACCTGCCTTCCTGCTGTCCAGTCGAGGTGGACCTCGAGCGATGTCAGACGCCTGTCCGTCATCAAGGGCAGCGATGTCGTGTCGTTAGACCCTCGCTTGTTGCGGGAACGTCCTCAGAAAATCAGCGATCTCGTGGTCCCGGTACCCGGGTCTTTTCGGACAGTGGCACGGCGTTGGTGCTTGCCGTAAGACATTGCGCTGCAACGAAATTGATCCGAGGGCTCGCGGAGCGGATGGGTGCAAAACACGGCCGGTTCTACGTCAACCCCCCGTTTGGTCGTCTTTCGAGCGCCTCCGTGCCGATCCGGGGCGGGCGCCACACAGGTGTTCGTCGACGTTTGCAGGCGGGGCTTCGCGGAATGCGTCCCGCACAAGACTGCGCCCTGCACAAGAGGCCACTTTCGCCGAGCGTGGCACCTGGCTTCGGCGGCGCCTGAGCGTGCGTGATGTGGCTGGCGAGCGATGGACGTGAGAGCGTTGACAGACCATATTGGGGATACTAATCTGCACAGTGATGACACCGATAGTCGATGAACCGTGCGCGGCCACAGCCGGGTACCCTCAACGCATGCCGCGTCCCAGCCGACCCCAGCCATACGCGCTGTCGGCAGACTGGCCGCACGCTCCCTCGTCCGATCCAGCGGGCGAAGCCGCGCGGCTACTTGCCCTCAACCTCGCAGCCGCGATCCGGGGCAGGAGCGCACGGTCAGTAGAGGCGGCGACTGGCATTGATCACACGGTGATCGGCAAGATTCTCAACGGCAAGACATGGGCAGATCTCGCCACCATCACCCGGCTGGAAAACGCTTTCGATTGCGACCTGTGGCCAACCCGGTCCCAGCGGCGTAACGGGTAGGACGGCCCCCTGCGCGCCTGCCGGTCTGCCCTGAGAGCCGCACGCGTCGCCTCTGGGAACTACCCCAGGGCTATGCCCGCCCTGGTCACGAGGGATGCTGACTGGACATCCAGCTGGGTCTGTCCGCCCTGGCGAAACCTCGCCAGTCGGCGTCGCGTAAGCGCACAGGACGGTGATAATGGGCCTCCGTCAACGCGTTGGCTGAGCAGGGCGTGTCAACTTGTCTGTGTAAGCGGGGTGGTCACAGGTAGGGGTTGATCCGGTCGGGGTAGGCCGCGGCGAGCTGGGCGAGGGCCTGCTTCCAGTT
>NZ_QWLM01000049.1 GCF_003515945.1 Dermacoccus abyssi | reverse complement strand
AGTTGAGTCCCCGATAGTGGTGTAGCGCGGTAGCCGAGATCGTCACCGGCGTGTACGGCAGACGAAGCAGCGGCCACCGCGTGATCCTTCGAGTCAACCTTCTACCGAATCCTCGAGGACCATCACGATGACCGCTCCACACATTGTCGACCCTGCACGTCTGCTTGGCGAAGCACTCGCCGAAGCCAGCCCCGATCTGATGCGCGACCTCCTGCAGACGATGATCAACGCCCTGCTGTGTGCCGACGCCGATGCGGTGGTCGGCGCCGAGTACGGCCGTCCCTCACCGGGGCGGATCAGTCAGCGCAACGGCTACCGCCACCGCGACCTGGACACCCGGGTCGGGACCATCGACGTCGCGATCCCCAAGCTCCGCAAGGGCACCTACTTCCCCGAGTGGCTCCTCGAGCGCCGCAAGCGCTCAGAGGCCGCCTTGATCACCGTCGTCGCCGACTGCTACCTCGCCGGCGTGTCCACCCGGCGGATGGACAAACTGGTCAAGACCCTCGGCATCGACTCCCTGTCGAAGTCCCAGGTCTCACGGATGGCAGCCGAGCTCGACGAACACGTCGAGCAGTTCCGCCACCGGCCGCTGGACGCTGCGGGACCGTTCACCTTCGTCGCCGCCGACGCGTTGACGATGAAGCTCCGCGAGGGCGGCCGGGTGATCAACGCCGTTGTGCTCATCGCCACCGGAGTCAACGGCGATGGTCACCGCGAGGTCCTCGGTATGCGCGTAGCCACCGCTGAGACCGGTCCGGTCTGGAACGAGTTCTTCGCCGACCTCGTCGCCCGCGGCCTGACCGGGGTCCGGCTGGTCACCTCAGATGCCCATGCCGGCCTGGTTGAGGCGATCGCGGCGAACCTGCCTGGAGCCTCGTGGCAGCGCTGCCGCACCCACTACGCCGCGAACCTGATGTCGGTGACGCCCAAGAGCATGTGGCCAGCGGTCAAGGCCATGCTGCACTCGGTCTACGACCAGCCCGACCGCCCCGCCGTGGCCGCGCAGTTCGACCGGCTGCTCGACTACGTCGACGGCAAGCTTCCCGAGGTCCACGACCACCTCGACGCCGCACGCGCGGACATCCTCGCCTTCACCGACTTCCCCAAGGACGTATGGACCCAGATCTGGTCCAACAACCCCGCCGAACGCCTCAACAGAGAGATCCGGCGTCGCACCGACGCAGTGGGCATCTTCCCCACCCGAGACGCCATCGTCCGCCTCGTCGGGGCAGTGCTGGCCGAGCAGACCGACGAATGGGCCGAAGGCCGCCGCTACCTCGGACTCGAAGTCCTCGCCCGCTGCCGCGTCAACATCGTCCCCACCACCGAACCCCAGATCGGAGCTGACGACCTGCCCGCAATCACCGCCTGAACAACCCCAACGAAGGAACGCAGCGCTACACCACTACCCGGGACTTGACC
>NZ_QWLM01000048.1 GCF_003515945.1 Dermacoccus abyssi | reverse complement strand
GGCTCTTCACGAACGAGGGTGTAGCGCGGGTCTGAACCCTCCGGCTTCGAGCAGCGACCGAGCGATGTAGTGGGTGAGGTTGCGGAAGCCGAGGGCGGAGCCGCGGAGGTGTTCGAGTCGCCCGTTGATGGCCTCGGTCGGGCCGTTGCTGGTGCCGGGGCGGTCGAAGAACGCGAGGATGTCGCCCGCCCGCTGCTTCATGGTCCGGCCGAGCTTGCGGACCTCGACGAGCGCCGCGGGAACGCCGCTGCTGATCGCAGCGATCACCTCCTGCATCATCGCCTTCGCTTTCTTCTTGTCGGGCTCCCGGTAGGCCGCGACGATGCGCTGGTAGATGCCCCAGGTCGCCTCGACCTCGACGTGCTCCTCGCTCGCGAACACTGCGTCCAGGCGTGCCCGCTGCCGGTCGGTGAGTAGGCTCGCCCCGGTGTGCAGGGTGCGGCGGGCTTTGTAGAGCGGGTCGCCCTTGAGCCCGCGGTGACCGGTGGTGTCTTGCTGGACCCGACGCCGGCAAACATCCAGCGCGTCGCCGGCGAGGCGGACCACGTGGAACGGGTCCATGACGGGGACGGCGTCGGGGAGTTCCTCGGCGGCTGCGGTCTTGAACCCGGCGAAGCCGTCCATCGCGACCACCTCGATCCGCTTCGCCCAGTCCGCAGGGCGGGCGGCGAGCCACTGCTTGAACACCGCCTTGGAGTGGCCCTCGACCATGTCCAGCAGCCTCGCCGGCCCGGTCTTGTTCCTCGCGGGCGTGAGGTCGATGATCACGGTGACGTACTTGTCGCCCAGCCTCGTGTGTCGCCAGACGTGCTCGTCGACACCGATCGTGGTGACCCCGTCGAACCGGGCGGGGTCGTCGATCAAGCGCCGCTTGCCTTCCGCGAGGACGGCGGCGTTCGCGGCACTCCAGGACACCCCGAGACCTGCGGCGACGCGGGTGACGGTGAGGTGGTCGATGACGATGCCCCGCAGCGCCCACTCCAGGCCGCCGCGGGAGATCTTCGCACGCGGCGCCGCTGCCCGCGTCATGTCCTGCCGCCACGTGCGCCGGCAGTGTCCGCACCGGTACCGGCGCACCCGCACCAGCAGGGTCGTCGGCCGGTGCCCGAACGGCTCGTGCGCCAGTCGACGCGTGACCGTGTCCCGCGGCACGCCCTCGACACCGCACTTCCGACACCACGGGTCGTCCTCGACGACGCGGCATTCGATCGTGGCCCGATCCGGCTCGATCAGCTGGCCGACGGCGACGAGGCCGAGCTCGTCGAGGCGGCAGAACGTGGTCAGGTCAGGGGTCGCGAAAGTAGGGTGGAGCACGTCGAGGTCTTTCGGGATGGCGAGCGTGAAGAACTTCCATCATCCGGGAGACCTCGACCCCTACCCGGCCACCGACGCGCTCAACCGACTACACCCTCATCTGTGAAGAGCC
>NZ_QWLM01000047.1 GCF_003515945.1 Dermacoccus abyssi | reverse complement strand
GGCTCTTCACAGATGAGGGTGTAGTTGGGGTCTGAATCCCCCGGCTTCCAGGAGTGCTCGGGCGATGTAGTGGGTGAGGTTGCGGAAGCCGAGGGCGAGCCCGCGTAGGTGCTCAAGGCGTCCGTTCACGGCTTCGGTGGGTCCGTTGCTGGTGCGCGGCCGGTCGAAGTAGGCCAGGACGTCACAGACGCGTCTGGCCAGGGTGCGGCCCAGCTTGCGCAGCTCGACCAACGCCGTGGGCACACCATCGGCGAGGGCGTCGATCACGGAGCTCATCTCGACGCGGCCGACGCTCCGGTCGTGGTGACGGTAGGCGGAGATCATGCGCTGATAGATCCCCCAGGTGCACTCGACCTGGATGTGGCGTTCGTCGGCGAAGAGCGACTCGAGGCGCTCGTGTTGGCGGCCGGTGACCAGGTCGGCACCGGTGTGCAGAGTCCGCCGCGCGGTGTAGAGCGGGTCGCCCTTGCGTCCGCGGTGTCCGTGGAGCTCTTGCTGGACCCGGCGGCGGCAATCGTCGAGGGCGTCGCCGGCCAGGCGGACCACGTGGAAGGGGTCCATCACGCAGACGGCGTCCGGCAGCTCTTCGGTGGTGGCGGTCTTGAACCCGAAGAAGCCATCCATCGCGACGACCTCGATACCCCTCCGCCAGGCTTGGTCCCGCTCGGCGAGCCAGTCCTGGAACGCCTTCTTCGAACGGCCATCGAGCATCGCCAGCAGGCGGGAGGGGCCGGTGCCGTCGCGCACCGGGGTGAGGTCGATGATCACAGTGACGTACTTGTCGCCCTTCCTCGTGTGCCGCCAGACATGCTCGTCGACCCCGACCACGCGGACGCCGTCCAAGCGGGACGGGTTATCGATCAGCAGGCGTTGACCTTCGGCCAGAACAGCGTCGTTGGCGGTATTCCACGACACCGCGAGTCCTTCGGCGACGCGGGCCATGGACAGGTGCTGGACCACGATCGCGACCAGGCCCCAACGCAGCCCGGCGCGGGAGATCTTCGCCCGCGGCTCGGCCGCGGCGGTGGTGTCCTGACGCCACACGTGAGCGCACTCGGCACACCGGTACCGGCGCACGGTGACCAGCAAGGTCGTGGGGCGCCACCCGAACGGCTCGTGCGCCAGCTCCCGGGTCACGGTGTCCCGGGATACCCCTCGGCAGCCACACCGGCGGCACCAGTCGTCCGGTTCGACGACCCGGCAGGCCAGCACCGCACGATCCGGCTCGAAAAGTTGCCCGGTGATCTCCAGGCCAAGGTCGTCAACGCGCGTGAAGGTGGTCAGGTCAGGGCACGTGAAGGTAGCGTCAGGCAACGTCGAGGTCTTTCGGATGGCTGCGTGTAGGAACCTCCATCTTCGGAAGACCTCGACACCTACCTCCGGACCGACGCGCCAGCGCCCACTACACCCTCATCTGTGAAGAGCCGC
>NZ_QWLM01000046.1 GCF_003515945.1 Dermacoccus abyssi | reverse complement strand
GGGCGTGTCAACTTGTCTGTGTAAGCGGGGTGGTCACAGGTAGGGGTTGATCCGGTCGGGGTAGGCCGCGGCGAGCTGGGCGAGGGCCTGCTTCCAGTTCGTGACGGCCTGGCCTTCGACGAGCCGGCCCTGGGCTTTGCGCTGGCCGGCGGGTTTGCCCCGGTCCCGAGCGCGTTCGGCGGCGCGTTTGTCTTCGATGTTGCAGATCGCCAGCCAGAGCAGCTTCACCGCCGCCTCGGTCGAGGGGAAGTGGCCGCGGTTCTTGGTCACCTTCCGTAGCTGGAAGTTCAGCGACTCGATGCTGTTGGTCGTGTAGATGACCTTGCGGAGCATGGGTGGGAACTGCAGGAACGGGATGAACCGCTCCCAGGAGTTCGCCCAGGTCGCGGCTGCAGACGGGTACTTCGTGCCGAGCTCGGAGGCCTCGAACTCGGCCAGCGCCTTCCTCGCGGTCTCTTCGTTGGGGGCGGTGTAGATCGGCTTCAGCGCGGCGGCGACCTTCTTGCGGTCCTGGTAGGCCACGAACCGCATCGCGGCCCGGATCAGGTGAACCACGCAGGTCTGGACCATCGAGTCCGGCCACGTCGCCTCGATCGCCTCCGGCAGGCCCTTGAGCCCGTCGCAGCACACGATCAGCACGTCCCGCACGCCCCGGTTGGCGAGATCGGCGCAGACGTGGGCCCAGAACGCCGAGCCCTCGGTGTCCTGGACCCAGATCCCCAGCACGTGCTTGATGCCCTCGAGGTCCACGCCGACGGCGATGTAGGCGGCACGGTTGAGGACCTGGCTGTTCTCTCGGATCTTGATCCGGATTGCGTCGAGATAGATCACCGGATAGAACTCCTCCAGCGGCCGCGACTGCCACGCCAGGACCTCTTCGCTCACGGCGTCGGTGATGTTGGAGATCGTCTCGTGCGACAGGTCCGTGCCGATCGTGGAGGCCAGGTGGTGCTGGATGTCCCGGATCGTCATTCCGCCGGCATAGAGGCTGATGATCATGTCATCCAGGCCCCCGAGGCGCCGCTGGCCCTTGGGCACCAGGCGCGGGGTGAACGACCCGCCCCGGTCTCGCGGGACGTCCAGCTCGATCGGCCCGACCTCGGACTCCACGGTCTTCGGGGTGGTCCCGTTGCGGGAGTTGGCGTGCTTCGGCGCCTCGCTCGAGCCCTTCTCGTAGCCCAGATGGCTGGTCAGCTCGGCCTGCAGGCCCCGCTCGAGCGCGGCCTTGACCAGCGCGGGCACGAACCCGCCGTCACCGGTGAGCTCGACGCCGCCCGCGTCGATCTGCGCGAATAGGGAATCAAGCTGCCCTGAGGCTTTCAGCTGCTCGACCAGGTCCTGGCCCGAGGGCTCGCCTGGGTTCTTCTCGTCGGTCATGGTCATGATTCTTACCGTTCCTCTCGGTACGGCTTACACAGACCATCTGACACGCCC
>NZ_QWLM01000045.1 GCF_003515945.1 Dermacoccus abyssi | reverse complement strand
AACACCTGATTGATCACGTGGTTTGAAGTAGATCACGCAGGCGCTCGGCTGGGTTGTCCCAGTTGAGCGTTTTGCGTGGGCGCCCGTTGAGCTCGGCAGCGACGAGTTCCAGTTCGGCGGGCCCGTGCACGCTCAGGTCAGTGCCCTTTGGGAAGTACTGACGCAGCAATCCGTTCGTGTTCTCGTTGCTGCCGCGTTGCCACGGTGAATGCGGGTCACAGAAGTACACGTTGGTGCCGGTCGCGATGCTGAACTGCTTGTGCAACGCCATCTCCGCGCCCTGATCCCACGTCAACGACGCCCGCAAATGCTGTGGCAACCCACCGATCGTCGCGATGAGCGCGTCCCTGACGGTCAACGCGTCATGCGCGCCACCGGGTAAGTGAGCGAGCATCACATACCGGGTGTGACGCTCCACCAGTGTCGCGATCGCTGACGCGCCATCCTTTCCGATGATCAAGTCGCCCTCCCAATGCCCGGGCACCGCACGATCAGCGACCTCGGGTGGCCGGTCGCTGATCATGACCATCGGATCAACGAACCGGCTCGCGCGCTGATCCGGGCTGCGGTGCGGGCGGCGGCGGGCGCGGCCCGTGCGCAACGCCGCTGTGACTTCACGCTTCAATCCGCCGCGGGCTTGCACGTAGATCGCTTGGTAGATCGTCTCGGTGCTCACCCGCATGTCCTCATCGTCAGGAAATTCCTTGATCAAGACATTGTGGATCTGCTCGGGCGACCACTTCACACCCAACTTCGCGATCACGTAGTCACGCAGCCGACCCGGCTGGGCGAGTTTCGCTTCCTTCGCACGGGCCCGCGACTGCGTCCACGCCCGGTGCGCGGCATACGGGCGATAGCGGCCCGCCTCATCGGTGTAGGTGTCGATCTCACGTTTGATCGTGGACGCAGGCCGTCCCAGTGCGCGCCCGATCGTGCGCAATGATGCTCCCTCCCGGCGCATGTCCGCGATCTTCTCCCGCTCTTCGAGCGTCACGTATCGCGGGTGCAGGGGCCGTGATAACGCCGCCAACGTCGGCGTCAAGGTGTCCATGCCGACCATCGTCGTCGTACCAGTGCGATAGTCGACCAGGCGCCCATCGGAGTGCAGGCGGCTATGACCGATCTTACGAATCCCCCGATCCCAGTCATGAGCTGTGCGCGCATGCACCCCGACCAGGGCGGCAGCCTCCCGGCGCGAGACTCCACGAGCACGCAACAGGTCGTACTCACCACGGCGCGGGTGCGGACCGGTCCCGGTTTTCCCACGCCCGCGAAGGCCCGCTTGGCGCGCCCACGCGTACGCCGAGTTCCGATTCGCACCGACCGCGCGAGCAGCAGCCGACACGTTCCCATCATGGGCATCCATCGCAGCCAAGAACGCTGCCTTCACCCCGCCAACCGACACAGTCCTCGCAACTCCCAAAAAGTCTGGGTGTTGCGAGGACTGCTAGAA
>NZ_QWLM01000044.1 GCF_003515945.1 Dermacoccus abyssi | reverse complement strand
ATTGACCAGGTTCAACCGGTCGATGCAACACCAGCTTGTTGGTGCAAGAGTAGATGCTCGTTAAAGACTTCCGCTGGGGTCTTCCAGCCCAGTGATTTTCGGGGTCTGGTGTTCAGCGCGTGAGCGACGGCTTCGATCTCCTGGGCGGACCAGCGGGACAGGTCGGTGCCTTTGGGGAAGTACTGCCGCAGCAGCCCGTTGGTGTTCTCGTTCGTGCCACGTTGCCACGGCGACTGGGGGTCGGCGAAGAAGACCGGGATGCCGGTCTCGACCCGGAACTGGGCGTGGGCGGACATCTCCTTGCCCCGGTCCCAGGTCAGTGATCTGGCCAACTCGGTGGGCAGGCCGGCCATCGTGCGGGCCAGGGCATCCTTCATCGTGAGGGCGCCGTACCCGGCCAACGCCGGCCCGTTCTTGACGCTCTCCTTGTGCCGGTATCCCTCCTCACGGGGCAGATGGACCAGCATCGTGTACTTGGTGCTCCGGTCTACGACGGTGCCGATCGCCGAGCGCTCCAGGCCGATGAGGAGGTCACCTTCCCAATGGCCAGGCACGGCCCGGTCGGCGGCCTCGGCGGGACGTTCGCTGATGAGCGTCTCGGGGGTGACGTGTGCCCACGTCTTGCGCCGTGACCGCTCCCGTGGCGCGCGCAGCGCCCGACCGGTGCGCAGGCACCACACGAGCTCGCGCTTGAGCGCGCCACGACCCTGGATGTACAGCGACTGATAGATCGCCTCGTGGCTGATGCGCATGGACTCATCATCGGGGAAGTCGAGCTTGATCCGGTTGGCGATCTGCTCCGGGCTCCACGCCAGCGACCACGGCCTGTCCTTGCGGTGCGGCTTGTTCCGCCCGGTGAACCGTGGTGGCCTCGGCCCCAGGACCGCGGTCCCGTCCGGCAGGCTGACCTGCCCGGCCAGGCGCTCCTGCACGTACTCGTGCAGCCGCGGGTTGGCCACGAGCTTGGCGATCTTGGGTCGCTTGGCGGCCATGTCAGCCTTCCACTGCGCCACCGACGCCCGGTACTCACGCGTACCCCCGCGGGTCGCCGCATTGCGACGCAACTCCCGCGACACCGTCCCAGGATCACGACCGATACGGCGGGCGATCTCACGCACTCCCTCGCCCTGCACGCGAAGCAGCGCGATCTCCTCACGCTCAGCGAATGACAGATACCGGCCCGAAGGCTGAAACTTCAGATCGAACGGCGCCATCCCGCCAGCGTTGCGGAACCACCGAGCGCCCACCGCTGGCGCCACGCCGATCACGCCGCAAGCCTCCTCAGGCAACAGCCCCGCAGCGATCTGCTCCCAGAACGCCACCTCGACATTCCGCTGGAACTTCGGATGACCCGGCGACCTCAACTTCGGACGAACCGCCCGATCTGCTGCCTGCTGACGACGAACCACTGAACACCTCCACGACGAGGTGTTGCGACGACCAGTTGAATCCGCCTTG
>NZ_QWLM01000043.1 GCF_003515945.1 Dermacoccus abyssi | reverse complement strand
GTCACATTCCGAACCCGGAAGCTAAGCCCTTCAGCGCCGATGGTACTGCACTCGCCAGGGTGTGGGAGAGTAGGACACCGCCGGACTCCTTCAAAAAGAGAAGGCCCTGAACCAAGACGATCACGTCATGTTCAGTGTTCCTCGAAGCCCCCAACAATCGGGTTGGCTCGGAGCACACAACATGTCCAGTCAGGTTCAGGGCCTTCCGCATACCCAAAAGCAAATCCTCGATCCGTGTGCGTCGAGAACATCTCCCGTCGACTTGCTCAGCTCGAGAAGTGGGTAGCAGAAAGGCCCCCGTCGCCGACGGGGGCCTTTGCTGCGTTCCGGAGGGGGGGGAGCGTCAAGCAGATGTCACGCGTGGGCGTGGGGCGGGGAGGGTCCGTCGACGTGCCCTGGACGAGAGTGAACGAATGCTCACGGTTCTCCCGCGTACGTGCCAGAGCGGATGTCACCATGTCCGCAATAGTGCGGCCCTTCTCCTGGCCACGCTGGTCGATCGTGGTGAGGGTGCCCACCAGCCAAGGAAGGTCGATGCCGTCGAAGCCGCCACACTGATGTCGGCTGGTGTGGAGAGGCCGTGTGCGCCGATGCTTCGGATCGCTCCCACGGGCATCAGGTCGGACTGCGCCGCGATAGCTGTGAAGGGGTGAATGTCGGAGAACAGGCGTTCGCTGGCCTCGTAGCCACCCTCGATGGAACTCTCGCCCGCTGTGATGTGACGACGGCTTCGGGGAACACCTCGAGGAAGCCTGCAGTGCGATCGAGCGCCTCGGGGTTCATGACGTCTCGCTGAGCGTTGGGCTCGGCGCCGGGAAGCTGGATGAGTGCGACGTCACGATGCCCGAGGTCGTAGAGGTGCTGCGCGATCGCCCGAGCGGCTCCGCGCTCGTCCATGCGGAGGTGCAGGACGTCGTCTGCCTCGGGGTAACCGGTGCCCACGAGCGGGATGCGACGGTGACGCAGATGCTCGAGGAGCGCGGAGGAGACATGCCCGCCGAGCGGGAAGACCACGGCGACGAGCGGGATGCCCGCTGTGCGCCGCACGAGTGCGTCCTGGCCGGCGCCCTGTGCCGGCATGAGCAGGATGCCGGCGGAGTTCTGGCCGAGGTGCTGAGCTAGTACGTCGAGGATGCTGACGGCGAAGACGCCGATGATGCCCGAGCGTCCCTGTCGCAGTGACGACGCGAGGGGGTTGGGCCCGCCGTAGTCGAGGTCGGACGCGGCCTTCAGCACACGCTCGCGCTTGGGCTCGGCCACGGGACGCTTACCGCTGAACTCGAGCGAAGCCGTCGAGATGGCGACACCTGCGCGATCGGCGACATCTTTGAGCGTGTGTCGAGGCTCGAGAGGGGCTGGCATACTCACGTTTCTTCAGGTTGGGAGCGGTGCTTCGCCCAGACGGACGTTCGGCAAGCGCATGTGTGGGGCTCATCGTCCTCTGCAATACCCGGCTATGGCCATTTCCATGAAGTTCGAGTACGCCGCTGCTTTGTTACTTCCGCGTAGGTAGGGTTTACGCCAGACCCCGACTCGAGGAACAAGGAAGTGATTTGCGTGTCGACGCGTCGCCGAGTGACTGTGCTGGACATGGCCCGCGGGATGGCCCGCATGACGCCCGAGCTGGGGCAGGTGGGCGTGTCAGATGGTCTGTGTAAGCCGTACCGAGAGGAACGGTAAGAATCATGACCATGACCGACGAGAAGAACCCAGGCGAGCCCTCGGGCCAGGAC
>NZ_QWLM01000042.1 GCF_003515945.1 Dermacoccus abyssi | reverse complement strand
CTGTCACCGTTTCGAGCAGCATGATGCTTGGGGTCCATTCTGCGCGATCGTCGACCGTGAACCGTTCACGCGTGCCTTCAGCGTTGGTCCACCATGTGACAAGCATGGGCGGTAGCGACTCATACGTTGGGATCTCCACGCTCGCACCTGCGAGCCGAAACGCCCGCGCTACTTGTGCTACGGCTTCGACGACTCTCATAAGGGAGTCCTCCGACGGCCTCGCGTTGCGCGCATCTCCTGTGAAAGTCTCAGCTGTGGTCGCATCAACGACCGTATGCCGGAATCGAGCTTCCGACTTCTGGTCTTGGTCGCCCGGAGCGGCTGTGGACGGTCCCAGTCCTAGTTTGCTGATCACCTCTTCTGACGCTGAGGTTGCCGTTGAGAGAGTGCCTTGCGCTGTCCAGACCTCATGGAATACCAGGTGAACCAGATCCCCGTCTTCGGCGCCAGGACCGGGTTCGTCGCTGATGCGTTCAGGTACGACGAGTCCGTCCGGCGATGGTAGAGGCGATCTCAACGCGAAGATAATGCGGATAAGCCGCACGCGCGGCGGAAGGCCGAATGCAGCGCCCGTGTGAGCCATGCTCGTGGTCTCCGTTCCTTGGTCGGGGCCCGTATGAGGCCTCTTCCGAAATGAGGGTGTAGGTGCCGGTAGCGCGTCGGTGACGGGATGAGGGTCGAGGTCCCCCGATGATGCGAGTTCTCACACAACCCATCGGGAAGACCTCGACGTGCTTGACGCTACCTTCAGAACACCTGACGACTTTCTGCCGACCGGAGGCGATCAATGGTCGTCTCGAGCACCTGCGCGGCTCCGCCCTCGGCTTCCGCAACCTGCCCCACTACATCGCCCGAAGCCTGCTCGAAACCGGCGGTTTTCTGCTACAGCAACGGTCAGGTGCCAGCCCGAGATGTTGAGGTGTAACTCAACGAATCTGTGAGCACGACCATCCGGCTCACAAGTCCGACGCTGGCGATCCCGGGGTACGAGCTACTGCCGGGCAGCGAGGTACTCCACTGCGGGACGTGGTGAGCTGAAGACAGGGGTGGGCAGATCGGTGAGCAACGCTTCCGCCGGGGCCATGCTGGCTTGAGCCAAGATGACGACATCTGCGGTCGTCGCCGCGGCCCGGGCGGTTCGTGCGACGCATTCGACGTATCCCACCTGGTCCCCGGCTTCGAACATGTCCCAGGCGCCCTTCGCCAGGATCGACATGGTCTCAACTTCGTGATCTGCCGCGCTGGCTTCTTCTTCAAGCAGCGCCAGCGTGGGCGCGAGAGTGGAGTCAAGGGCTACGATGACGGCGATTCTGCGCCCGGCCTGGACGGCGCGGGCAGCCATAGGCCGGTCCACTCTGAAGACCGGCACTCCTGGTTCGCTCTGCTCAGCAACGCTCCCAAGGGTTGAGCACGTGCAACAGATCAGCTCTACGCCCCGATCTTTCAGGCTGCGCAGCTGAGCCACGACGCGGTCAGCGACCGACTGTGGACCATTCACGCGGGCATCAGTTAGAAGGGACTCGTCGACCACGTGCACGGGCTGCGCTTCGGGGGCGACCTCGCTCAGAAGGTTGTCGAAAGTTAGAACGTGGACTGGCGACGTGTGCAAGAAGCCGATGCGCGACATGTGTGCATTCTTCATCGCGTGGCGCACATCGGACTTGGCCATCTCAGCACCCACGGAGGGGCGGGGGACCGCTGCACGGATAGGTGACACGGTGGTCACGCGGCCTGAGTGACCGGTGCGGTCATGATGGTCTCGTATTCGACGGGGGTCAATCGGCCGAGGG
>NZ_QWLM01000041.1 GCF_003515945.1 Dermacoccus abyssi | reverse complement strand
GCCTGGAACCGGCCACTCGAGGTGCACTTGGGGAACGCCGACCCGACGGTCCCCACCTTTCAAACCGAGAAATCCCTGCCATGTTCTTGACGCGGGACAATTGCCTTGTTGTTCTTGTTGTCCTGAATGTACTGAACCTTGTCGGTGTTAGCGCTCGAGGAAGTGTTCCACGGGCATTCAACTCCCGCCTTGTACTTGGCGTTGCAGTACGAGTAGTCGTAGACGCGGTTGCTGTCACTGCTCTTGACCGACGTCCACTGTTGCGCAAGATTGCCGCCAGCGCCGAAGACTGATCGGCTGTGCGCCACGAACGAGGTGTTGTCCGCGTTGGTGCGCCACCACGTGTCCGTGCGACGGCCTGCACCGTCGTACTTGAACCGGGTCACCGCCCCGTCAGCAGCCGTCATGGCCGTGAGCTGGTTCGCCGCGTCGTACGCGTACTTCGTCGTCTTGCCCGCGACGGTGCGCGAGAGTATGTTGCCGCTCTTGTCGTACGTGTACGACACGGTGGCCGCGGCAGGGGCGGTGCCCCCCGTCACTGGGGACGTCGCGACCGAGGTGAGGTTACTGCGCGAATCGTAGGAGTAGGTCACCTTCTGGTTCTTGTCCGTACGCGAGGTGACACGTCCGTTCGCGTCGTACGTCCACGACACCGTGCCCGCCGACGTCGCCGCGCTGTTCAGCGCATAGCGGTCGTTGTACGAGTACGTCGTCGTTTCGCCCGCCCCGTTCGTCACCGAGGTCGCCGGGTTGCCGCTGATCGTCGTCGCGCCCATCGCAGAACCGGTAGGCGGGGTAATCTTTGCGATGTACTTGCCCGACGTTGATTCCGTGTAGGTCGTCACCTTGCCCTTCGGGTCGGTTGACGTCGCCAACGTGCCGTCCGCGTTGTACGAAACCTTCGCGACCGCACCTGACATCGTGTTGGACGTTTCATTACCCGCAGCGTCGTACGTCATCGTTGACGTCGTGCCCGAGGCGTTCGTCGAACTCACCGGAGAGTACGCGTTGTCTCCAGTGCCATACGTCCACGAGTTCGACGCGCCGTACGCCGACGTCGCCTTCGTCATCGATGCCCCACCGTTCGAGCCGTACGTAGCCGTCGCCGTACCGCCCGTGCCATTGGTCGCGGAGGAAACATCGAAGAACGGCGTATACGTCGCGGACCGGGTTCGTCCGATCGCGTCGGTCACGCGCGTAACACGGTCATCAGCGTTCAACGTGTAGGTGGTGTGTGGCACAGCGCTGACAGCCGACGTTTGACTCGTGTTCGGGGAGGCAACCTGCGTCTGCGTGTCAGAGACATAGCTGAAGCGGGTAGTCGCCAGGTCCGCAGCGCTGCCGCGCGCAACCGCCGTTACGCGATGCGAGGAGTCATACGTGAAGTTCGTGACACTGCCCGCACCATCGGTGATCGATGCGAGATCGCCCGCCGAGGAGTAGGTGAACTTCGATGTGCTCGTGGGCGCGCCTCCGACGGCGGGACGGGTGACCGAGGCGAGTCGACCTGACGCGTCGTACGCGTACGTGACTGTGCCAGCGGCAAGGGTACCGTTCGCCGGTCGCGTCATGGATGCGAGCTTGCCACCGGAGAACGTGAACGTGACAGTCTGACCGGTCGGCAGGGTCGCCTGAGTCAGGTTGCCACCGGAATAGGTGAACGTGATCGCCTGCTTGTTACGGTCCGCCAAGGAGACCAGCTTGCCATCAGTGCCGAACTTCGCGGCTGAACGTGCTTGCAGGTCGGTCAGCAAGTATGTGCCATCGGAGTTCTTGACCAGCTTCTTCTTCTGGAATCCGGCGGGCGAGGTGTACGACGAAGATCCTGGGGCGTGTCAACTTGTCTGTGTAAGCGGGGTGGTCACAGGTAGGGGTTGATCCGGTCGGGGTAGGCCGCGGCGAGCTGGGCGAGGGCCTGCTTCCAGT
>NZ_QWLM01000040.1 GCF_003515945.1 Dermacoccus abyssi | reverse complement strand
TTGGAAGCCGGTGAACCCGTCCAACGCGACCACCCCTACCCCCGCACCGACGCGCCGATCCCGCTCACCCCACCGCTACACCCTCGTTTGTGATGAGCCGGTTTGGGCTCACGTCTAGCGCCTGCGGGGCCATCTGAGCACCAGCCTTCTCGCCCTCGATAGCCTGATTCACGGCTTCATTAACGCGACTCTCATGTCGCTCCTTCATTTTTCTGAGATGTTCCACGGGGTAAGACTTCTCTCCTGAATGGGGGTCGTCTATGGTGCGTCCGTGATAGGCGCAGCAAAGGATGAGGTTGTCGTACCCGCGCCGAGCTTCCGCCGATAGGTCACTGTCACCTCGTGGGCCGTCCTTCTCGGCTCCGACAATGTGGGCAACGGTTCCACCCCACCCTCCTGCTGGGTCAAGGAGGGGCGTTGGGCACCCTTCGACTGCACAGCGCCCTCCAGAGTTAAGGAACAGCTTCCGCATTGTGGCGGCTTTGATCGGGAGTCTCTTCGACATTTGCGAGTTCCTAGCATCGATGTGATCCGTGTACGTGCACACTAGCGAATCTCTGAGCGGGTGGAGCGTGCCCCCGTGTGACCCGACCCCTTTCGGTTATGGGCCCGGCGCCGCGCCATGTAGTGGGCGTGCATTACCAAAAGTCTGGAACATGCTTTCGTGACCCTATGCTCAGAAAGCTCAAGTATGGAGGGCTGGTCGAATCTCGGTCGGGTCGACCCTGGGTTGGCCAGACACCTGGGCGCCTCAGGTACGCCGACAAGATGACCTCAGGAACGGGTGCGGTGGCGTGTGTGAATTTGTAGACCCGGTCTCCGTTCGGCAGTTGGCGGCCGCACGTCGCGCGCCGAGGTTCTCCCCGGCACCCTGAGAGCGCATGTTTTCGGTGCGAACATAAGCAGGCCAGGTCCAAGAGTGTGAATGCGTGGTCAAGCATGAGGCTCTCCACCCCGCGGTTGGTTCGTTCGTTCCAATAGGCTCGGGCGAGGAAGGTGTGGCCGATTTCGATTGCGGAGAGGTCCTTGAGGACTTGGATCCATAAGCTGCCTATGACCTTGGATCGGCAACCCGCCCGCATCGGTGCGGCCACACGCCTCCGCCGGCTCACACCGAACGACCGCGAGGTCTTGTTCGGAATAGGGACCATCGTGCCGCAGACGCACTGGCCGTCCGCCTCAAACCGATGCCACTTACCGGGTCGCTTGAGTTCGTCTGTGTCCCAAACGGGTTCGGCTGAGTGTGCAAAACCAGACTCCGGCGGTGTGCAAGGCTGTTGAGGTGCTTCCCGGACCTCGCTGTGGCGCAACCCGATCCGCAATTCGTGAACTACCCACGCGGGGTAGTTCACGAATTGTGTGGCTACGAGTTCACGAATCCCGGTTCAGGAGCGATCCTGGGCCGGGTTTTGTGTTGTGAGGGGACGTTTGGTGCTGGTTTTCCGCTGCGGTCGGGCGCTCAGCGCGGCGGAAGTGCCCGAGTGCGCTGTCGGGTGTTCGTAGGGGCATGAAAATGGCCCCGTCCCGAGTTTTTCGGGTTGGGGCCATTCATGGCTGGCGGTTCAGCTTGGCGTGGTTCGCATTCAGTTGATGTCGCTCCAGGGTTGTTCGCCCGGTATGGGCGGTGGTGGCCCGTTGGCGGGTGGTGGCGATTTGGGGTGGCGTGCGTTGGACCCTGTGGGTGCTCGTTGTGCTAGGGGCTCGAGTTGGGTGCCGGGTGCGGGCAGGGTTTCGGGCTTTGCGGGGTCGTACTCGTATCGGGAGAGCAGGATCGCCATGTTGGTTGCGGCGAGGATGAATCCGAGCAGGATGGTGTTCTTCGAGAGGCCGAACACTCGGGTCGAGTGGCGTTGCAGACGCATGTGGTGGTTCTTCAACGACGCGTTGAGGTCAAGTCCCGGGTAGTGGTGTAGCGCTGCGTTCCTTCGTTGGGGTTGTTCAGGCGGTGATTGCGGGCAGGTCGTCAGCTCCGATCTGGGGTTCGGTG
>NZ_QWLM01000039.1 GCF_003515945.1 Dermacoccus abyssi | reverse complement strand
TGACTCGAAGGATCACGCGGTGGCCGCTGCTTCGTCTGCCGTACACGCCGGTGACGATCTCGGCTACCGCGCTACACCACTATCGGGGACTCAACTCGCGTTGAACGATTCGATGAGATTGCGGGCGCCGTAGCGTTTCAGCCACTTCTCGGTGCCGTACAGCTCGGGCTGGCGGTGCCTGGCGCGTTTGTCATCAGCCTTGACGGTGAGGGTGGCCGCGCAGGCGCACGGCTGTCCGGGCGTGCAGTTGGTCAACGGTTTCCTGGGATCCCAACGCATTGACTCGGGGTGGTTGGGACAGCGCACCTTCTTGCCATGCACGGGCCCGCGATAGCGCTGAGCCCCGTTGCGGGTGGGCGGTCCGTTGGTGGAGAACGCGTATGCCCAACGTTCGTTGTAGTTGCGAGCCTGTTCCGCCTTCTCTTCGCTCGTCGCGTTCAGACCGGGCCGGCGCAGTTCGCGTAGTCGTTTGGGCATGTTGGCCACGAAGGGGTGACCGTCGAGGAAGATGATGCCGGGGCGGTCAGCCGGCTCGAGCCGCTTCTCGCTGGCGCCGAGGTCATGGTGTTGCGAGATGCCGCGCTCGATGAGGTGTTGCGCCCAGTTCTCGTGCGCGGCCATCGAGTAGCCCCGGTCAACGCACACTGAGGTGAGCACGTCGCCCCTGGTCTTCAGATAGGTGCTGACCCGGTCGATGAGGGCCAGCCCTGCGGCCGCTTTATTCGAGCCCGCAGATGTCAGTTCCATCCCCAGGGCCAGCGCGGGTAAGGCGTGTCCGCTATCGCCCGAGGTAGCACACGCAATGTGATTGTCGTAGCCGTTGAAGATGTCTTTGTGGTTCATTTGCTTGCCGGAACGGTAACCATCGGTAGCGTCCGGGTCGAGACTATGCTGCAACCGGCCGTCGGCACGTCGTTGGGGGAACGTCACGATGCGACCCCCACGGGTGCGCCGAACACTAGTGCGGCTCACCCTGCCGTCAGTCACAGCGACCGGTGTGTCCACGGTCTTCTCAGGGCTCTCGTCGTCCGCTGATGCATCGACAGCGTTGAGACTCGCGCGAGAACGGCGTGCCGCATCCGATTCGTAGTCGGTCGAATCGATGGCGCATTCACCGTAGAACGGCAATTCGGAGGGCAGCGTCGCCTGAATGATGCTGTTACCGATGTCCCCAGCCGTGAGCCGGAGGCGGGGCGCGTAGACCTCGCCCGTTTCAGTGTTGACCCGTTCTTCCATGGCTTGGACGAGGACTTCGAGCCCGGATTCGATCTGTCCGTAGTTCAGGTCGGCACCCTCCAGGCCGAGCCGGCGGCGCTGGTCAGACGTGAGCCCATCGATCACCTGCTGGGCCTTCGTCATATGCACCGCACCCCCCGAATGCATTACCGACAGAAGCATTACGGTGAACCATGCCTCCCAGGAGAGAACTCGACGCGGCCCTGGCCGGTGTGAGTCCAGGTCCTCCATCAGGGTTGGGATGATGTCGATGCGTCGAGCGACGTGACGGGCACGCTGAAAGAGCTCCGGTGCTGTGTGCACAGCAAACCGCGAGCCTCTCTTGGCTGCCTGATGTTCCGTCGCGATCATCTCGTTCACGCCCACCTTGCGGTCAGGCGTTTCCCCCGTCCATGGGCAGACCGGGCATGGGGCCCGTGGCTGACCGGGTACCTGACGCTGGAAGCATCCAGTCGTCGTGTGTGTCCCGATGAGAGATGAAACCGGCAAATTTCTCCAGAACCCTGCCACTCTTGGTGCCGGCCATCCGTTGGAACTCTGCGAGATTCGCTCCGTCGGACAGGCAGGCAACAGCCCACGTCGTGCGGAGGCGTGAGAGATTCAACAGCGGCAGGCTCGCCGGCACATCGAGCGCTTCGCGCATGCGGCCGAGGGGATCCGTTAGTGACTTTCCTGTCCCTGCGCCCCCGATAAGCCGGCCAGTGGGTTGTTCGTCGCACAGGTGCAGGACCATGTCGGCGACCTCGTGGCGCAGCGGCACTAGGCGATCCGGTAGGACTACCACCAGCAGACCCTCGTGCACCGGGTGGTGGACGACGTGGCTTGTGCGCAGTTCGTACATTTCCGCTCGGCGCAGCCCAGCTCCGAGCCCTAGCGACAGGATTGTCGCCATGACATGGCGACGGTGTGATGTGGATTGTGCGAGGCATGCATCCCAGTACGCTGCGATCGTTGCCCCGGAATACGGAGCGGCTGCATTGCGGCCGCCGTAATCCGCTGGAGGACGTGGCCACGCGGCTCTTGTGGTTGCGGCAATTCCAACGCTGCGCAACTCGCTTCTCAGCGTCGAGAGGGATCGGAGTGATCGGCGCGGGTAAAGAGCGACGTACTGCTCGACCCGCTCTGGGGTGAGCATGGCCTCGGCATTTAGCGGCACGTCGTCGCGCATGCAGCTGGAGACGAACGCGGTCGTGAGAATGATCCGGCGGAGCGTGGTTGAGGGTGAGGCGGGTAGCGAGAGGCCGACCCATTCACGGACCTTGTGACGGCACTCGTACCACTCCTGCGACGTGCAGTCGTGCTGAGGGCCGGGTTTGTACAGGGCAACGACCTGCTCTCCGGTGTAACACTGCACTCCGGCGATCTGGACGGGCGCGGGCTGCCCGGGGCGGTAGACCAGGTCGGCGTCGACACTGGCGCGTAGGCGCGCAACGTCCTCACGAAACCTCTCAAGACGCATTGCATCGGTGGTCAAGATGGGGATGGTGGGACCGGTGGTTTTTGGGTGTACTGAAGACATCAGCCGCTCCTTACGGTCGATCAGGTGAAGGCTTCGTCTGCTTGTCGCGCGTCAAGATATCTGGCAGGACCGTTGAGTCAGTCCTGAAGGAGAATCTGAGCTATGGGTAGACCACCTGCGATCCCGGCCGAGCAGAAGGCG
>NZ_QWLM01000038.1 GCF_003515945.1 Dermacoccus abyssi | reverse complement strand
TCCGCCCTCGGCTTCCGCAACCTCACCCACTACATCGCTCGGTCGCTGCTCGAAGCCGGAGGGTTCAGACCCGCGCTACACCCTCGTTCGTGAAGAGCCGGTTACCATGAATCTCATGGAAAACGTGAGCCGCGCGGTTTCTGCAAATGTTCCAAGCCGGCGCCAGGTCGCCAAGGGGGTAGCCTGGGCTTCACCTAGTGTCGTCATTGGAGCTCTTGCCCCGGCGATCGCGGCTTAGCCGTCCTGCGCTCCGGTTAGTGCACCACTGGGATCAGCATTCACCAACAAAAGCGCAACCGGGGATCACACGATCACCGGCAGCACGTGGAGTTGGGATGGATCTCCAGGGAAAAATTTTCGCCAGTCTGATGACAGCGATGTGACTCGTTACCTGATTGAACCGCGAACCAGTTACACGACACTCAACTCAACCTCGTGCAACTACAACGCGGGGGGGTCGACGCAGGTTTCGGGAAACTCGATTCTCTTTAAGGGTGACGCAACCACCGCTGGATCGTGGCGCAGTGCCTATACGCGGCAGGGGTTCACGCTGTCGAAGGGGTGTACCTACACTCTTTCGGTCCCTTGGGCTGCCACAGGAAGCTATGGAGGAGACATCTCACTCACCGTGGGATTCATGTCAGCCCTCCCACAGTGGCAGACTGTCGACCTTTCCCCGCCTTGGGCAAATGCTGGAACCGGAACGAGCAATATCGCAGTAAGAAGTACCGCTGGATCCAACGCGTCAGGAACCGCGGAGGTAACCTTCAGACCGTCGTCGACAGGAACTTTCTATCTGGGGTACATAGCGAGATACCTTCAGTTGGCGGGAACCACCACCGCATGCAGCGGGTATATTAAACGACATTGCGGCGGGATCTCCGACCATCGCAGCGGCGTGAGCTTCACCCCAGCGAAAGTGAAGGATTTCCAGTCTGAAGTGGTCGAGTTATCAGCCGCCAGAGACTCGTAAACGACAACCCGGCCATGGGATCTTCTTCGCGCTTGTGCAGAAGAACGCCCTGTACCGAACGTACCTAACACCATCGCGGCAGACGTGACCGGCTCGGGCAATTGGCCCGGATCGAGTTCGAAACCGGCATGACAGCAACAGCAGCTTTGGCTGTCTGACACCTGTCACCTGGCAGTTCAACAGTCCCAACCTGCCAACGCGATCGCCGAGATGCCCGCGGGCAGGCTCCACTTCTTCGTCAGGACGACCCGGGCCACACCGACGACACCCCAGGCCAGGCACCAGCCGGAAAGTCGCTCGTGGAGGACAGCTACAGCCAGGAACGCAACGATGATGGGTTGGACGTCACGAACTCTTCAACCGAAGCGACGGTTTCAGGGTGCTGCCGCTCGGCTCGATGAGCAGTGCCTCACGCGCGGCGGGCATTACCCACACCGGCGGCCAAGATTGCTGCGACGCCGGCGATTTCAGCGACGCCCAGACGCGTGCCGAAGACCGTCACGTCCCCCACGAGCGCGACGACGGGGTAGACGAAACCTAGGACGGCGATCGTCACTGCCTCGAGACGCGGGAACGCCGAATACATGAGGACGTACATGACGCACGTGTGGATCAGCCCGAGGCCCACCAGCCACGCCCAGCCTCCGATGAGTTCGTCACCCAGCCGGCTCCACTCAAGGAGCGGCGCGAGGATCACGACCCCGACGATCATCTGCACGAAAACGGTGACGTGTGGACGCACGCCGGGCAGCTTCTTCGCGATCAGCGTGGCTGCGGCGTAGAACGCTGCCGCTGCGAGCGCCTGGAGTAGACCGAGGAAGTAGTTCGATGACGGAGCGCTGTGCCACGGCTGCGCGATGAGGACGAGACCGACGAAACCGAGCGTCACCCAGGCACCCTGTCGACGAGTGATGGATTCCTTCAGAACCAGTGGCGCCGCGAGGATGAGCATGAAGGGTTGCAGGTGATACGTCACGGTCGCGATGCCGATCGATGTCTTCGAGTAAGCCGCGAACAACAGCGCCCAGTTCACGACGAGAGCGAGTCCGCCGAGAACCGCGATGCCAACGAGGCGCGGGGTGTACCCCGAGGTGCGGAAGTAGCCGCACAGAGCGCACACGAGGCCCATCGCCAGCGCGCCGATGACGCAACGCGCCCACGCGGCCGTCACCGGTGCTGCACCGGATTTGAGGACGAACAGGCCGATCGTCCCGGAGAGCACCATCGCGATGACGAGCTGGATCGTTCCCGTGCGACGTTCGGCAGAGGTCATTTCGGAAGTCTGAGGAGTAGTCCGTTCGGTAGCCATGATCCAACCGTCGCGCTCTGGCCAGCACCGGTACGAGTGGCATAAATGACACGGTCCGCGCAAAACCTGCCACACTGGCAACGTGCTTCGCTCGGTGGCTGTCATCGCCCAATCTCCCGTAGCGGCCTTCGAGCTGGGCGTGCTCGTCGAGGTCTTCGGGGTGGACCGCACTGAAGAAGGTGTCCCGGCGTTCGACTTCACGATCTGCACGTCGCAGGGCGCTGCGGTTGCTGCCACCGTCCCGGGAATCTCGCTCTCCGGAGCATCCACGTTGGACGGGGCGGCGACCGCTGACCTTGTGGCCGTTCCCAGTTCCTCGATGGACGAGCCACCCGGAGATGACGTCCTGGATGCCTTGCGTTCAGCTTCTGAGCGTGGGGCCTACGTCCTGTCCATGTGCTCGGGAACGTACGCGTTGGCGTGGGCCGGGTTGCTCGACGGGCACCGAGCGGCGACCCACTGGCGATACGCCGCCCATCTTCAACACCGATTTCCGCGCGTCCACGTGGATGATTCGCTGCTCTACGCCCAAGCCGGGAACGTCATCACCGGCGCTGGGACCGCGGCAGGAATCGACGCCTGTCTCCACCTCGTCCGCCTCGAACACGGCAGCTCTGTCGCGACCAAGATCGCCCGTCGCATGGTCGTCGCACCTCACCGTGACGGCGGCCAGAAACAGTTCATCGACAAGGCGATACCGGCACGAGTCGGCGGCGGCCTGGGAGCGCTGCTCGACGCGGTCGGGCGAACCCTCGAGGAGCCTCACACGGTGGCGTCGATGGCACGTCAGGCAGGGGTTTCCGAGAGGACCTTGGCGCGCTGGTTCGTCGACGAGGTGGGAGCCACGCCCCACGCGTGGCTCTCGGGCCAGCGCGTCCTTGCGTCACGTCACTTCCTGGAAACAACGGATCTGCCCATGGACGCCGTCGCCCGGCACAGCGGATTCGGCGACGCGAGCACCCTACGTCGGCATTTTCAACGGGATGTCGGGGTGAGTCCAGCTACCTACCGGAGCTTGTACTCCGCGACGCAGGCGTAAGCGGCGGCGACGTAGACGGCGTCCCGACGCCCGCGCGCCACAGCTTCCCCGAGCACGCCCATCGGCTCAAGGTGACGCGCCTTGTCGTGCGTCAGATCCCTCCGACGACTCACGAAACACCTCACGTCACGACAAAGCCCCCGAACCTACTGGGCGGGTTCTAGCAGTCCTCGCAACACCCAGACTTTTTGGGAGTTGCGAGGACTGTGTCGGTTGGCGGGGTGAAGGCAGCGTTCTTGGCTGCGATGGATGCCCAT
>NZ_QWLM01000037.1 GCF_003515945.1 Dermacoccus abyssi | reverse complement strand
GGGTCTTCTTCTCCGCCGGAATCGAGGGTGGTCTACCCATGTCTGACTCTCCTTCAGGACCTACATAACGGCCCTGCCACTAAGTCTGACGCGCGACACCGCTACATCGTCGGCGCCCACGTCCACGCCCGAGAGTCCGGGCCTCTGGCCGAGGAGATGATGAAGGAGATCTTCGGGGTTCACGGTGTGCCCACCGTGGTGCACGCCGACCGCGGCACCTCGATGACCTCCAAACCTGTGGCCGCGCTGCTGGCCGACCTCGGCGTCACCCGTTCCCACTCCAGACCCAGCGTGAGCAATGACAACCCGTATTCCGAGGCGTGGTTCAAGACCTTGAAGTACGCCCCGGTCTTCCCGGACCGCTTCGGCTCTCTGGCCGACACCCGGGCGTTCATGGCCGGTTTCGTCGAGACCTACAACCACGGACACCGTCACACCGGGATCGGGCTGCACACCCCCGCCGACGTCCACTACGGCCACGCCGCGACCGTGAGTCAGCAGCGCTCAGCGGCCCTGGCCGCGGCCCGCGCTACTCACCCCGAGCGCTTCTCCACCACCGCTGACCCGAAAATCCTCGCGCTACCCACCCACGCCTGGATCAACCAACCAACCGCCGCCGAACCGGTAGCCGCCTGACACCCACTGGCCTCAAACACCTTGAAAAATTCCGGAGACGACCAGCGGCCACAGGAATCCCGAGGCGGCATACGCCACACAGCGCACTGCCACATCGATCTACCCGTACGGCCCCCGCGGGAACCCCAACTGCGTCATCGTTGCCGCGGGTGACCGGTAGCCGGGCCTTACGTAAAGCAAGGGGGTCCCTGGCTGCGTCACCTACGAGGGGCGCTATGGCAGCCGTGTCGGTCGCCGCCGGACGGAATCCCCGGCTCGTTCGGCCTCGAGCGGGACAGGGCTGTGCAGTACGGCCGGCCCGCGGTGCAGGAACCCGTCCGAGAGCACTTGGCAGCGCAGGCCGCCCCGGCCGCGCATGGCGGCGTGCGCGCCCGGGGCGAGCACCCGGTCCATCCAGGCGCAGGGGTGGGCCGGCCGCCCACCCCGCAGCCGCACGAAAGCACCTTGGGACTCCAACGCGAATTCCCCGCCGAGCAGGGGCGCCAGCTCGGCGCCCCGGAGGACCACGTTGCGCCGGGTCAGGAGCGGGTCGAAGGGAGGTGTGCCCAGATCTGCCGCCATGGCCTCGAGTGCTTCGACGGCGAGCAGGGTGAGGGCGGCGTCCATGTGCGCGGCCTTGCCGAAGAACCGGTCGCCCACCACGCCCTTGCCGGCCACCAGCTCGACCCGGTCGGCATCCGTGGTGGGCACGTCCGCCGCGCCGTCCCGGGCGCGGCCGAAGTAGGCATGGCCCGGGGACACGAGCAGGTGCAGGATCTCCACGTCGTACTGATAGGTCTGCATCATGCCATCATTCCCTTCGTCACCACGGTTGCCGGCACACCGTAGACACCACCGGACGCACCGTTGATAGCGAGAATTTCAGCGTTCAGGTTTCCTCCTCCAAGCCCCGTCAGAGACCCGGGGGATCGGTTGTCTTACGGGCCTCCGGCGCGGCGCCAGCCACGATTGTAGACGGATCCGTCTAGCATGGTGCGCATGATGGCAGTCATCCCCGAAGCCCAGGCCACTGCGCCGAACCGGTCGCCTGCGAGGTCCACGGGAGCTCGTGAGCGGATCATGGCGACCGCCCGCCGGCTGTTCTACACACGCGGCATCAATGCCACCGGCATCGATCTGGTGATCGCTGAGGTCGGCGTGGCCAAGGGCAGCATGTATCACCACTTCGGCAACAAACAGGCTCTGGTAGTGGCTTACCTCCAGCAGGAGGAGGCCACCTGGAAAGCCGCTTCCGAAACCAGGGACGACCCCCGGGCCAGCGCGACTGAGCGCTTGAGAGTCTTCTTCGATGGAATCTCTGTCGATGTTCTGGCCGGCACGTTCCACGGATGCCCGTTCATGAACGCCGCCATCGAACGCCCGGATGATCTCGGGGTGGGCCAGGTGATCGCTCATTACCGGGAAGCACTGGCCTCACATATCGCCCATTTGCTCGGGGAGGACGGGTCCTCGACCGCGGTGGACAAGGTGATGGTGCTGTACGACGGGGCGAAAACGTCCGCCAAGATGACACGGGATCCTGCGCTGGTCGAGCTGGCCGCCGACATGGCCTGCGAAGTTGTTCATGGGCACGGTTCGACTCGCAGGCCGATAGCTCGGAAGGGATGAGCCCTGTTGACACCTGGCGACGACGATTCCGGACCATGATGCGTCCGGAAGCACGTGAGGTGGCGCACGAAGCCGACGAGGTCGTCCCGACGCGCCTGTGCGCGCGAGTTCCGCAGGTGGCCCGGGGAAAGGGTTGCGGCACAGACAACGCGGAAGACGGGGTGTGCGTACCACGCTGCGTCGGTGGGAAACCGCGGGTTGCCGGTGCAGAACCAGGTGCTGCATGAGCATGGAACCGTGGGTTCCTTTTCAAGTCCGAGTGATATCTACAAGAAAAAACGAGGAGACAAGAAAATGATGACGAAGAACACTTCCACCACGGGGATCGAGCAGATGGGGAATTCGGTACTGCGCTATTCCCTGGTGACGAACCTCGTCTGGATCGGTTCCCTGAAATTCCAGGACTACGAGATGGAGAACATCAGGCCCCTGGTCACCTCCAGCCCCTTGTTCTCCGGGGTGCTCAAGAAGCTGGGGGAGAAGAAGACAGCGCAGCTGATCGGGGTGGCCGAGATCGGTATGGGAGCTCTCATCGCCGCCAAGCCCCTCGCCCCGCGCGCTTCGGCCCTGGGCAGCCTCGGGGCGGTAGGGATGTTCGTCACCACGCTCAGTTTCATGGCCACGACCCCGGGAGTGCAGCAGGAGAACCACGGGAAAACCAAGTTGTCCATGGTGGGGCAGTTCCTGCTCAAGGACACCGTGCTTCTGGGGGCATCCATCCTCACGGCTGCCGAGTCGCTGCAGCACGCCCGCCGCCGGTAGCCCGGAAACGACCGTTGCCGTGACCCGGAACGAGCCGGGACGGGAACTGCTGGTGCGGTACCCCGTCCCGGCCCATGTTCTCTGCCCCGGTGACCTGGGGGCCGGTTGGTCAGCGCGCCGGCGGCGGCGAAGCCCTGGAGCCGGCGCGCTGAGGGTTCAGCCGGTGGGCGGCCACTCAGTCGGAGGAAATCAGTTTCATGGAGATCGAGTTGATGCAGAACCGCTGATCGGTGGGGGTCTGGAAACCTTCACCTTCGAAGAGGTGCCCCAGGTGGGAGTCGCATCGGGAACAGCGCACTTCGATGCGCTCCATCCCCAAGGACCGATCACGTAGGTAACGCACCCTGTCCTCGGCCAGGGGAGCCCAGAACGAGGGCCACCCGCAGTGCGAGTCGAACTTATCAGTGCTGGTGAACAGCTCTTGGCCACACGCCCGGCACTGATAGACACCGGTGGTGTGCGCGTCGTAGTACTGGCCCGTGTACGGCCTCTCGGTGCCCGCCTTCCGGAGTACCTGGAACTCCTGCGGCGTCAGTTCCTCACGCCACTGCTCCTCACTCTTGTGCACCTCGGGCCGGTAGTTGTCGTATCCAGTGTTCATGACGGCTTCAACGGTCCCCGGCCCCTGCGTGTCAGGGTGAGTTGAGTCCAGTGGTTCACAGCAAGTCCGCCTGACGCAGGGCGAGATTCAGGATCGATCACCATGAGTAGTTCCACGTTCGCCCCTGTCAAGGGCCATTGAGTTCTGCCCATAGGCGGCCAGTGTTTCTTCCCGCTGGTGGCCATCAGAACTGCCCACTGGTGGCCAGCTGGTTTGCCCGTTTGGGTGGTGGTGCTGGCCACCGTGATGGGATCAGTTCAGTGGCATGACTCCCTTCCCGGCCATTGCCTGGGTCATCCTGTCCCGCGTCAAGTAGTTGGCAGGATTTCCTTGGTTTTGAATGTCGGGGTGGTGGGGTCGGCCAGGCCCAGGTGCACCTCCTTGGGCCGGTTCCATG
>NZ_QWLM01000036.1 GCF_003515945.1 Dermacoccus abyssi | reverse complement strand
GGGTCTTCTTCTCCGCCGGAATCGAGGGTGGTCTACCCATGTCTGACTCTCCTTCAGGACCTACATAACGGCCCTGCCACTAAGTCTGACGCGCGACACGACCACCGACCCCACCACGCCGACGACGGACCCGACGACACCGACGAGTGAGCCCACGACGCCCACATCGGAGCCCACGGACTCCTCGACGACGTCGCCGATGCCGTCCAGTTCGCCGAGCACGACGATGGGCCCGAAGGTCGAGACCGACTACGCCGACATGTCGCAGCCGACGAACCTCGCCGGCTTCGCGTTCGCTGCCGCCGGCATCGCTGCACTCGGTGGCGTTGTCGTCGTCGGTCGCCGCCGCGGCTGATCACAACTGACGCACGGCGAGGGCCGCCCCGGGAGCTTCACGGGGCGGCCCTCATGCTTGTGCCCGCCATCGAAGATGGTGGGTTTGGTCGAAGATGCGGACGACATCGGCGCCATCTTCAGCCAAACCTGCCATCAAGGCGTGCGGCTCCGTCCGTGAGCCGCACGCTCGGTGGCGGGCGCGGGGCCGTGAACGAAGTAGTTGCCGGGTCAGCGTTCGTCGTCGGGAATCGTGCACCACTTCTGTACGACGAAACCGAGCACGGACAGCACCACCGACGCGACGACGAGCGCGCCGAGCAGAATCACCCCGGAGCGTACCGACGCGATATGCAGGCGTCCGAACTGCACGACGGCCTGCCCCGCGTACCAGCCCGTGAGCACCGCACCACCGATTGCCGCCGCCTGCGAGAACACGACGACGCGACGCGCCGTGTCGGCGCTCGGCCCCTCGTGGCCCTGCATGACGCCGGCCGCAGCGCTGCGGGCCAGTGCTTCATCCTGGCCCGCGCGAAGTCGGGCGTCGGCCTCGCGCTTTGCCTTCGTCCGTGTGCGCACCTGGTCGCGCACGAGCCACCCGCCCGCCACGTGCGCCCCCGAGAGCGCGACGACGAGCAGCATCTCCCACCAGCTGTGCTGCGGCAGCGCGTTCCCGCCGTTGCGCACGAGCTGCATGGCGAGCGCCGTCACCGCCGTGACGACGACGCCCGCGATCAGCGCGGAGCGCGGTGCAAGCGGCTTCATCGAAGGCCTCCTTCGAGGTCGAGGTACTCCTCGGCGTCCCACACCGGGCCGCGACGTACCCCCGCGACGTCGAGCGCGCGCACGTGGTCGTCGAGCGCGACAACACCCTCGGGAGTCCGCAGCGTCATCCACGGCGCCGCCTGCCACCACGGCACGACGACGAACGCCCGCTCGTGGGCTCGCGGATGCGGCAACGCCAGCGGCGACTTCGACGCCTCCGCGGCGCCGGGCGTCACACCGTCACGCTCGCCACCGGCACGCACCTCGTCCGACTCCCCCGGCGTGCCCAAGGAAATGATGTCGAGGTCGAGGGTGCGCGCACCCCAACGCACGTCGCGTCGACGGCCGTGTTCGGCCTCGATGCGATGCAGTTCGGCGAGCAGGTGCTCCCCCGTGAGGCGCGTGAAACCGACGACGACGGCGTTGAGATAGTCAGGCTGCTCGACGCCACCGACCGGGTCGGTCTCGACGAGCGGCGACACGTGCACGACGTCGAGACCGTCGAGAGCGCGCAGCGATTCCAGCGCAGAACGCATGGTCGCCACCCGACGCCCGAGGTTCGTTCCCATCGCAATGACGACCGCACGACGTCGCTCGCGGCGCACCGACACAGCGGGCCCGGCCATGACGCCCGTCGTCGGCGTGAAGGGCACCCCAGCGGGCGCGTGCGGCTTGCGCACCATCACGTCCACGGCCTCGACGAACGCCCACTCGAGGCCGGCGTCGGCGATGCGCTCGGCGAGAGTTTCGATGAGGTCGACGGGCTCTCCGCTGGCTACCTCGACGACGCGCGCCGCGACGTCGGCGTACGACAGCGAGGCGGTGAGGTCGTCGCTACGCCCCGCGGGCGCCAAGTCGGCTTCGAGCGAAAGGTCGACGACGAACGGCTGCGGGATCTGCTTCTCGAAGTCGAGCACACCGTGACAGGCCGTGATCGCAAGCCCCGTGAGGGTGATCGTGTCGGGCATGACGATCCTTTCGAAGGCGAGGACGGGGTTCGAGGCGGTCGAACGTGCGCGGCATCCAACATCGTGCCATCGGTTGGCGGGGGCCCTGCACGCGCGTCATCACTTCCGCAATGACGTCACCGGCAACGTCGGCGTAGGCGGGCGGCGGTCCCAAGTCGGCTGGATGCTTGCACCAGTGCAGCCCGACGAGCCCCACGTCCGAGACCTGTGAAGGGCCCTGGGCTTCGTTCCAGACTTACGAGGCGCTTGTCGGGCACCATCCGTACGGCGGGTTGAAACAGGTGCTGTTCGCACTTCATGCCATTGGCCGATTTTGAGTGAGATCGGACGAATCCGGTGCGCTTCACTGCGAAACGTCAAATAACCGGGACAAAGCAGCCGCGCCACCGAGCATCACGAGGGCCCGGATCATTCCTCCAGATCCATCAATTGCATAACCCAGCCCCCCCCTGATACCGCAATCCCGAGGAGCAAGACCATCAGGCGCCTAGGTTTCATTGAGGAATCCTACCCAGGTCCCCGTGGCTGTCCTCTCCAACCCGACGTCCGTTGTCCCCCTCCGAAAATAGTGCCGAGATAGGAGCCGCCGCTGCGACGCACCCGATGCCGACAGTAGGTAGCTACAGTGCCCGTCGCCAAACCAACTTTCGAAGACCCCACCGAGCCCGCCGTTCCGGTACCAAAGGACTCCATGTCTGCGTCAGCAGCAGACATTCGCAACGACGGGGACTTCGCAGCTGTAGCGTCGCCCCGCATGGCCACCTGGAACCCGGCTGGCGGCCCAGGTAGCCAGCGCCCGCAGATGCCGGATCGATCTGTCCGGGGGGAATCGAGCTCCTGACGACGCGCGCAGGTTAGTGCGTAACCATAAGGCGGGATGATGATATGACGCCCAACTCATTTCTTGAACTTCTGGAAGGCGAACACGCCGAAGACGAATATAGCCACGATGACGAACAGCCAAACCGGCGCTCCGGCCTTGCCTGTCGCTCTATACGCTGCAAACGCTTGCATCTTTCCCCTCTTGTCACATATGCGACGCGTACGGACTACCGCAACTGTTCGCGCCAGCAAACCGCCCACCCCCGGACCTGTGCCGATCAGAGAGTCCGCTGAAGAGGAAACCGCCTCTGCGTAACGACAGGGATAAAGTGGCCCCCTCACACTAGCGTGTGAAGGGGCCACTTGAGGTCGGGCTACAGTCAGGAAGTGTGCGAAAGAACCTACGACGGCCAGGTCTCGCCTATCTTCGACGACTTCGAGCAAGCATGGATATGCACAGCGAAAGAAGAGCAAGCCACAATCCAACCCATCCCAAGAAATAATGGGCCTGATAGGCGAAGAAGCCGCCAAGAGTCCAAATGAGGAACACTAGAAGTGCGATCTTCTCTTTGCCCGTCAGAGTCTCTGTCATCTTGTCCATGAGTCACAGTCATTCGTCATGGCTTCAGCCGAGGCCCCGAACCCAATCACGCTGACGGCCACCCCTGCTGCTGCGACTCCCGTGAAAGGTGTCGCGGCGGCGGACGAGGCCGCTCCGACTGCGCTTGCTCCCATGCCGATAAGATCAGCGCCGCACCTGATTGCCTTGTGATGGAAGGGGTTCCAATCAATCCGCCCTGCAGGGTCCGTCATGTTGATGGGGTCGCCGCCGACGTAGAGATAGGCGTTGGCGCGAGCGGGGTCATTTAGGCGGGTGATGGGGTCGACACTTGTCCAGGTTCCGGTGCTGGTGTCGTGCCAGCGCGCTCCACGCTTCCACCAGTTCTTCACGACCTCATCCTGCACCCCGAGCGTCGACCACGGCGTCCCGCCACCGGAAGAGCCGGAGTCAGCGCTGGCAGCCTGCATCTGCGACGTCTGGGCCTTCGCAGCCGTGGTGGGCGACGAAGTCGGGTACACGATGTTGGTGAGCTGCTGATACGGGTCGTACTCGTATTTGCTCGTCACCTGACCATTGTCCGAGACCGTGCCCCACATGCGACCAAGGCCGTCGAACACGACGTACTGCGACTGAGCGCCCGAAAGCATGTTGATCGGCATGCCGTTCGCGTCGTTGTCGACGACGCTCGTCGAACTGGCGGAGCCAGCAATCGTCGAGTATTCCATCGTGGGAATACCAGCTTGGCTCGAACGACCCCACACATACGTCTTCGTCGTGTTCGCATCCTTCTGCTGGATCAACTCGTCCTGACCATATCCGGCATAGGCGTAGGAACCCTTGTTCGCCCCCTTCGTCCGGGCGACGGACTGTCCCAGAGCGTTCCACGTCGTCGAGCCCTCGGCCGGGTCGCCGGTGCGGCGTCCAGCCTTGTCGAACGCGTAGCCCGTGCTGTTGAGCTGGTTGTCAGCGTTGTACGACAACGACTGGACGGCCGCCCCGTCCTTCTTGACCGAGGTGCGGTTGCCATTTGCGTCGTACGTGTAGGCCCAGTTGTGACCGGCCCAGTTCGAGGCGCTCACCAGGCGCCCCATCGAGTCGTAGGACAACTGGGTGATTGTGTCGCGCGTCAAGATATCTGGCAGGACCGTTGAGTCAGTCCTGAAGGAGAATCTGAGCTATGGGTAGACCACCTGCGATCCCGGCCGAGCAGAAGGCG
>NZ_QWLM01000035.1 GCF_003515945.1 Dermacoccus abyssi | reverse complement strand
GGGCATCGGCTTCCTCGAAGAGCGGGGGCTGATATGGCTTCCTGCGCTCGGTGCTGATATGCCCCCTGACACGCGGTGACATGCCACGATGTGTCAGTGACAGATCATCGAATCGTCGGTCTCGCGGAGGTTGCGCGTCGCTGCGGCGTCTCCCTCTCGACGGTCAACCGCAAAGTGTCGAAACTGCGTGATTTTGGGGCTGAGAAGGATGCTTATGGGGTCTGGCACGTCCCCGTCACCGCAATCGAGGGCGTCGGCTGGACGATTCAGCCTGACATGCCACGACATGTCACCCCTGACATGTCAGTGACACGGCCTGACATGTCACCTGAGACCACCGAAATTCGCGCGCAACTCGACTCGCTGCGCGAGGAGCTAACCGCCCTGAGCGGGCGGTTGACCGTGACTGAGGCCGACCGCGACCGCTGGCAAGCGATCGCCGCCGAACGTCTCCAGAACCTCCATGATCTGCGCCTCGCGCAACGTCTGCTCGAAGCGCGCAACGCTCCGGGCCCCGAGCAAGAATCAACGCCGGCCCCCGCCGAACCGGAACAGCCGGCTACGTGGCGTGGACGGTTTCGGCGCGTGAGGGGCCACGGGCAGTAGTCGTCGTACGGCGGTCTCGCGGCTGGGTGCCATGACCCACAGCTATAGACGCCGAAGGCGGCTGACGTTGCCGCCCGTCACCACCTCTGAGCGGTAGCGCGGGAAGATTGGCTGAGGGATGACGCCGACGCCGCCCCCTCGTACCCAGCCTTTACGGACCCCAGCCAGTGACTAGCTGGAGTGGGTTGCCTTGTTGCGCCACGCGTGAGCCGTCACCCGTGAGACGCCCGCTCGCTTAGCGACCTCGGTCGGGCTGACACCTCGCTCCATGAGGGCGACCGCTAGGGCTTCTGTGGCGTTGCGCGCTGCTGCGGCTAGATCGGCCATGTTGCCGAGGGCGTCGAGCGCGGCGTCGTTCACGCTCTGTCTGTGTACCGAGTCTTCCGAGTGGGTGATCTCGAAGAACGCTTCGGCGGCTCGTTCGACCTCGGGGTCTACGACTGAAAGAAGGTTCGCGATGTCTCGTTGCCGTCGTTTGAGGTCACTGGATGCCATAGGTAGATACTAACCTGACGATACGTTAAGCTGTTTTACGCATCGTTAGATTACCTAGCTAGGAGGCATCATGCCCGCTACCGAGTTCCCTGTCGCCACAACCGCGCAGGCTTGGCCCGTCGTGGTTCAGGGCGGCGGCCAGGCACCGAAGCTTCGTGAGGGGAAGCCGTCACCGGATGGCCGTCCGACGTACGCGAGCGGCTGTCAGCTGATCGTGTCTCGCAACGGCGAAGAGATGGTCAACAAGTCGGCGAGCGTGCACGTGCTCGAACCCGCTGCGATCTATTCGCGCCGCGAGGATTTCCAGGCCGAAGGGCGTGTTTGGGTGGTGCCGTACGAGAGCAATGGCCGGGTGGCCTACAGCATCACTGTGGAACGTCTGGTGCCGGTGCAGGTCCCGAAGCAGGGTGGCGACAAGGCATGACCGTAGAGCTTGCGGAGACCCGCGAGCCGAGCGACCTCGGGCGGATTGGGCGGCTGATGCTGTCTCAGGCCGCCCGTTGGCGTCTCGCCTGGGTGCTTGTGGTCGTCTCGCTGCTTGTCTCCTACATCGGGTGGGGCTGGCATGGTCTCACCGGCGTGTCGGTGCTCGTCGTGGGCGGGTTGTATATGTCTGCCCACGTCGAGCACTTTTGGCCGGACGTTCATGCCGAACTCGTCGCGCCTCTACGTCGTATCGGGTGGCTCGCGTGGCTTTGGTACAGGTGGTGGCCCACGGTTAAGGGCGGCGGTTTCGCTCGACGTGAGCGGGTCATGACGGATGCTTCCGACCGAGTGACGTGGTACGGGCCGCGTCTGCGGGGGCTGCGCGTGACACGTCACGGCATCCGCCTCGCTGTGCGCCCCCCGGACGGCAAGACCGTCGAGGACATCGCGAAGCTGGGCGAGGCTCTGCGCGACTCGATGAAGGCCGATGCGGTTGAGGTCGATGCCCGCACGAGACCGGGCAAGCTCGTCGTGTCCCTCGTGATGCGCTCACCGCTGCGCGACATGCGCCCGCTCGTCGAGCCGATGCCGTGGACCGGCGACTTCGCGGCGGTGCCCTACGGCTACACGATCTTCGGGGAGCCTGCTTGCCTGCGGTTGAAGGAAGTTTCCGGCACTGTCGTCGGTGGACTCCCCGGCTCGGGCAAGACGGCGGGGCTGTCGCTGGTGCTCGCAACGCTCGCACAGTCGCCCGCGGTTCAGTTCGCGATCTTCGACGGCAAGGGCGGTTACGACTGGCAGTGGATCGAACCGCGCGCGGCGATCTTTCACCGGGACGACGAAGACCGCGCCGCCATGGTCGAGCAACTCGAATCCCTTGTCGCCGTGATGCGCGACCGACTTAACCGGATGCCCGACCTTCGTGGAGGGGCGTCGATCTGGACGACTGGTGGCCCCTCCCAGTCGGTGCCGCTGCTCGTCATCGTCGTTGACGAGTGCCAAACGTGGCTCGACCCCGGCGCAGTATCTCGCGGAGACAAAACCGCTGCCGACCTGCGACAGCGCGCCGAGACCGCTATCGCGACGCTCGTTCGCAAGGGCCGCTCCGCTGGCATCTGGTGCGTGCCGACGACGCAGAAGCCCACGTCGGACAGCTTGCCTACGACGATCGGCAGCAACGCCGCCAGTGCGATTGCCTTCCGCGTCAAGACCCCCGAGGCCGAACGCGCGGTTCTCGGTTCTGCGCCTGGCGACGGTGACCCGTCCGCAACGGACATGCCTCACGAAGCCGGTTACGCCGTCGTCTCAACGGAGACGGGAAGCCGCGAGCTCGTCAGGTTCGCGCACCTCGAAGAGATCGATTTACGCCGCGTCGCAACCGCTGTCGCGCACCTGCGGCGTACCATCGACATGTCGAACCGCGAGCCGCACGGCGATGGGCTTAGCCCCCGTGATCGGACAGAACCGCTCGACGCCTCCCCGTAGATGACGCCTCATGTGGCGTGCCTCCCACGTGATGCCGTGGTCGTGTGGGAGGCTCCAGATACGCCGAAGGGCCAGAGACGGCAATCTCTGACCCTTCACCACGGCGACCGATGCATAAGTTCGACCAAGAAAATCGAGGCCGCTCTGTGGCTGCTACACCCAGCGTACCCATGCACCCCCGTCAAGGTTCAACACCTGCCGGTGTGGTTGGCGTGTCTTCCTCTGCGCTCTGCCGGGGGGGCGACGCGCGAACGGCGCTTGCGCCGCACGCGCAAGCGGCGGCCCCCCGGCAGAGCGCGGCCGCGCGCAGCGCGGCCCTTGGTACGACCGTGAATGTTGCCGGAGAGGTAACCACGGCTGCTGCTCGTCGGCGTGAGCGGCATGAGCTTCGTCGCCTTGCTGCTGAGGTGTCCGGGGCAGAATTTCTGCAGGCGTGCGGGCATCGCGTGTGCTCAAACGAGGGTGTCGGAGTGCGTGGCGGCTCGGGTGCTCCCGCTGGTTTTTCGGGTCTGACGACCTGCGGGAGTGTGTGGGCGTGCCCGCAATGCGCGGCAAAGATCGGCGCCCGGCGTACGGAAGATCTAAGCGAGATGCTGCGGTGGGCGACAGCCAAGGGCTACACCGTCGCGATGCTGACGCTGACCGCGCGACACAGCAAAGGGCAGCGGCTCGATGACCTTTGGGGAGGGTTGTCCGAGGCGTGGCGCTTTCTAGGTCGCGGATGGGGCAGCGAGACCGCAGCGGCGTTTGAGAAGCGCGTCGCGAAGAACCGTGATGCGTGGGCTGACTACAGGGCAGGCATCCGTCGAAAGCCTCGCAAGGAAACTGGCGAGCTTGCGCGACGTGTTGGTCTGCTCGAATCGCTCGGCGCGCTGGGGTACGTCCGTGCGACGGAGGTCACGCACGGGTCGAGCGGCTGGCACGTTCACTTTCACGTTGTGCTCGTGCTTGACACGCAGGTGTTGCCGCACGGTCTCGAAGATCGTGACGACACGCTCGACGCTGCTCGGCGGAGCATTTTCGAGCTGTGGCGCAAAGGGCTGCTCCGGAATCGGCTCGATGCGGTCGAGCAAGTGCGCGAGACGGACGGTTCGACCTCGCATGTCGGGGCGGATCTGCGCATCATGCATGGCGCTGAGGTCGCGGAGAAGCTGTCCAAGTACGAGACGAAAGCCACGGATGCCGTCGCTGCGGCGCAAGAATCTGCGAAGAGGCTCGCGGAGTCGGAGAAGCGGCGTATTGAGGCGGGCAAGTTTGCTGCTGAGGCCACGCTCGGTGCGTGGAAGCAGGGCCGGGAGGTGTCGCGCACCCCGTTTCAGATTCTCGGAGACCTGTCGACGGGAGCGTCTGCCAATCTCGCGGCGGATGAACGGCTCTGGTGTGAGTGGGTAGCCGGGTCTCGGGGGCGTGTGCAGTTGGTGTGGTCTCGGGGCCTGGCTGACCTGGCACGGGTGGCAGACGCTGAGAAGAGCGATGAGGAGATCGCCGCAGAGGAGATCGGATCGGAAGACCTGTTCCGCTTGCCGCTCGGCACGTGGAAGCGCATTTGCTTCACCGCTGCCCGGTTCGAGTTGCTTGAAGCTGTGGAGAAGGGCGGCAGAGAAGCGGGCATCGGCTTCCTCGAAGAGCGGGGGCTGATATGGCTTCCTGCGCTCGGTGCTGATATGCCCCCTGACACGCGGTGACATGCCACGATGTGTCAGTG
>NZ_QWLM01000034.1 GCF_003515945.1 Dermacoccus abyssi | reverse complement strand
CCGGCTGGGGCGATTGACGCCGATCGAGTTCGAAACCATCATGACCACAGCAGTCGAGTTGGCTGCCTAACCCCTGTCACCTGATCGTGCAGCAGTCCCAGCGGCCCACCAACCAACCTGAGGTATCACGGATTTGCGCGGATCTACCGCTAAGCCAGGAGTGGGTGTGGCGCAAACGAACGGTTTCGTGGAGCGTGGGAACCAGCGCCCCTGCCCTAGGGAGAAGACGCAGTAGCGTGAGGGCGGCGCCACGAGGGCGTCGCCGGCGAAGAGGATGCTCGTGGTCGACCTGTCCGTACTACCGGGCTTCCTCGGTGTCATTCTGGTGTTCCTCATCCCACCCGGCCCAGACATGGCGTACATGCTCGCGGTCGGACTCGAGGGAGGGCGGAGAGCCGCGCTCAAAGCGATCCTTGGCATCGCTACCGGAATGAGCGTCTACGCCGCCGCAGTCGTTGTTGGCCTGGGTGAGGTCGCCAGAAGTCACCCTGATTTGCTGGCCGGCTTGAAGCTGCTTGGGGCTGCCTATCTGCTCTGGCTGTCGGTGACTACCGTGCGCCATGCTCGCGAGGTGACCGCGATCGGCGACGTCGCCGCCGGGCGGTGGTACCTGCGGGGTCTGTCGGTCAGCCTGACGAACCCCAAGATCATCCTGTTCTTCCTCGCCGTCCTCCCGCGTTTCGCCGGCCACGCCACCAACACGACAGCGCAGATGGCCCTGCTCGGCACAGTCAACGTGTGCACCGAGTTCGTGCTCTACGGCACCATCGGTGCTCTCGCGGGCACTTTTCATGAGCGATTCACTAGCAGTCCGCGAGCTAGCGCCGCGTTGAACTACCTTGCGGCCACGGTCTACGCCGTTCTTGCCTGCGTCATCATCATCGAAGCGTCCGACAGGCGTAGCTCAAACGAAAGGCTCTGCACCATCGCAGCGATCCGGTAGCTCAACCCGCCGTTCATGCGCCCGCGAGAGGCAGCTGCGCCGACAGTCGCAAATCATCCACCCCCGGGCGATCTTCAAATGCGTCGGCGAACCGAGCCACCTCGGCGAACCCGAGCGCCGAATAGAGCGCAACAGCTCCCACGTTGGATGAGAGCACCCTGAGCCATACGCTGTCACCACCCCGGGCCTCAACTGCTGTCAGTGCAGCGTGTATAAGCTTCCGCGCTAGGCCTTGACGGCGGGCGACAGGTGCCACACCGAGCCCACCCACGTACCACTGGCCGAACTCACTAGGTTCTCGTCGAATCTTGATGAACCCCAGTATTTCATCACCTTCAGCAGCGACCAGAACTTCGTCGACGAGCGTTCCTGTCGGCACTCCGAAGAAGGGGCGACCCGGGCTCCAGTGACTCCCCGGATCGGTCATCGGCGACCAGCAAGCGTGGTCGATCTCGGCCAGACGCGGCCCGTCATCCACGCGAGCAGGGCGAACGTTTGCCATGACTCGACGTTACGCCCATCAGCTAGGCCAGGGTGTATGACTGCACAGGCTGGTCGTTGTCGAAGGCCCCGCTGCGGGCGTACACCTTCCAGAACAGGGAGCCGACGGCGAAGTTGGGGAAGGTGATCGCGCCGTCGTTCAACGACAGGGATCGGTCCAGCACGAGATCGACGTCGAGGGTGGCGGTGCGTCCGCTGCCTTCGCAGGCCGGGCAAATCCCGGTGGGAGCGTTGAAGGAAAGCGCGTGGGGGCCGGGTGCGGGTGGGGTGCCGTGTCCGGCGTAGAGCTGGCGCAGCAGGGACCAGGCGTCGGTCGCGGTCCCGACGGTGGAGCGGGGGTTGGCGCCCAGGGGCGCCTGGTCGACGACGATCGAGGCGCTCAGTCCTTCGAGGGTGTCGACGTCGGGGCGTGGCAGGTGGGGCATGAGATTTTGGACGAAGGCCGGGTAGATCGCGGCGAGCAGTCGTTGTGACTCGGCTGCGATGGTGTCGAAGGCCAGGGAGGGCTTGCCCGATCCCGAGACCCGGTCACCACGGTGAGCTGCTTCTTCGCGATGTTGACGTCGACATTGCGCAGGTTGTTCGTGCGGGCGCCGCGCACCCTGATGACGCCGCTGTCCGACATGGGCTGCTCCTGATGGGTCTTGGGGGTCATCGGTTCAGTCCTGGTGGGTCGCTGCGGTCTTGGGCAGTGCGAGCATCGCGACGGCCGCAAGCAGGTAGGTGGCGACCTGCCAGGGCATCGCCTGGGCCAGTGCGTGAGCGAACAGCTCGGCCGGTGGGGTCGCTGTGCCGGCGCTCGAGGTGGCGTTGAAGAAGACGGTGGCGAGGACGGCGACGCCGACCGCTCCGCCGATCTGGTTGACGGTGGACAGCACCCCGCCGGCGGCGCCAGCGCGGCGGCCGGGAACGCCGGCCAGGACGACGTTGACCAGGATCGGCGCGGCCAGTCCCAGGCCGAGACCGCCGAGGAACATGGCGGCGGCGAGGGGCCAGTAGCCGGGGGTGGCGCCGTCGCGGACGAGCCACCACAGCAGCGCCTGAGACGCGGCCAGAGTCAGCGACCCGGTGACGAGCAGGGCTCGCCCGGCCCTCGCGGCGAGGGCGACACCCGCACCGGAGGTGAGCATCGAGCCTAGGGCGTAGGGCAGGATCACCAGGCCCGTGTCCCAGGCCGAGCGGCCGGTCCCGGCCTGCAGGTAGATCGACAGGACGAGGAAGAACGAGGCAAGGCCACCGAAGAACAGCACCGACGCGCCCAGGCCGGCGACGAAGGGTCGGACCTTCAGCAGGTCGGGGGCGAGCACAGGTTCGCCGCCGCGGCGTGCGAGGGCGCTCTCGAAGCGCAGGAACCCGGCCAGGACGAGCACGCCGACGCCGAGCAGAGCCCAGCCCCAGGTGGGCCAGCCCCAGTCGCGACCCTGGACGAGGGGCAGCAGCACCAGCAGCACCCCGACGGAAGCGAGCAGGGCCCCAGCGACGTCCAGGCGAGAGTGGGCCGCAGCGCGGGACTCGGGCAGGACCCGCCAACCCAGCACGAGAGCGACAACGGCGACGGGGATGTTGATCCAGAAGATCGTGCGCCAGCCCAGGCCCCACAGGTCGGCATCGACCAGTGCTCCGCCGATCAGGGGTCCGGCGACCGAGGCCAGGCCCTGGACGGCGCCGTAGGCGCCGAAGGCCTTGGCCATCGCCGCCGGCTCGAAGGAGGAGCGGATGATCCCGAAGACCTGCGGGACCATGAACCCGCCCGCGAGTCCCTGCAGTGCCCGAACGGCGATGAGCGCACCTGCGGTCGGGGCGAGGGCGCATGCGGCCGACGCGACGGCGAAGGCGGTCAGGGCGGCCAGGAACACTCGGCGTCGTCCGTAGTCATCACCGAGACGCCCACCGGTGATCAGGCCGGAGCCCAGCGCCAGCGTGTACGCGGCGAGCATCCACTGCAGTTGCGACGGCGACGCGTGCAGATCCGCTGCGATGTGCGGGGCCGCGACCGTGACGATGGTGACGTCGAGCAGGTCCATGAACGAGGCGAACAGCACGACCAGCAGCGCGAGCGAGGCCGCCCGGCCGCCGACCCGAGCATCCGCTGCGGTGTCTTGAGGAGAAGTCATGGCCTCACCGTGCCGTCGGTTCAGGACACCGAATGTCCGCAACTCGCGCCATGCTGAGGGCATGGCCGATACCTCCGCCCGCATCTTGCGGCTGCTGTCACTGCTCGAGGCGCGCGTCGAGTGGCCTGGTGGCGACCTCGCCGAACGGCTCGGGGTGTCGGCGCGGACCGTGCGCCGCGATATCGACACGCTGCGCGAGCTCGGCTACCCCGTCGAGGCCGTCCCCGGTCCCGGCGGTGGCTACCGGCTCGGCGCCGCCGGCAAGCTCCCGCCCCTGGTGCTGGACGACGATCAGGCCATCGCCATCGCCATCGCGCTGGCCCTGCAGACCGCACCGGCGACCGTGACCGGCATCGACGACGCCGTCGCCAGGGCGCTGACGACCCTGCGGCAGGTCATGCCCGCACGCATGCGTGCCGCCAGCGAAGCTTTCGAGGTCACCGCATTGCGCAACTACTGGGAGTTCTCGGCGCCACCCATAGACGTCGCCACGCTGCAGGCAGTCGGGTCCACGATTCGCACGAGCTCCTGCCTGCGGTTCGACTACGCCGACCCCGACGGGCGGGTCCCCGCGCCGGGCGACGCTGACTTCCGACCGCCCCACGACGTCGAGCCTCACCACCTCGTCGTGTGGGCCGGCCGCTGGTACCTCGTCGCCCGCGACCGCAACCACGCCACCTGGGGCACCTACCGGGTCGACCGTATCCGCCCCAAGACCCCCGCCGGCCGCCCCTTCACCCGCGCCCTCCTCGACCCCGACGACCTGAACCGGCTCGTCGTGCAGAACCCCGACCGAGGTGACACCCCCGGCCAGTGGCAGTGCGTCGGCACCGCAACGCTCGCGCTGCCCTCGAACGTCGTCGCCCGCTGGGCCCCCGGCGGGTCCGTCGTCACTCCCATCGACCGGCATTCCTGCCGCCTGACGATCGGGGGGTGGTCCTGGGCCGGAGTCGCCGGCCTCTTCATCACCTTCGACACAGACCTCACGAATGTCGAGCCGTCCCAATTATGCGACGCCTTCGCGACCATCCGACGACGCCTGTAAAACGCCCCGCCGACGGGTCTACGCCAACAATGACCAACACACACCCAGCCCGAAGGGCCAGGGTTGTCCGTAACCTCTCGCACGAGGAGTTGAGTCCCCGATAGTGGTGTAGCGCGGTAGCCGAGATCGTCACCGGCGTGTACGGCAGACGAAGCAGCGGCCACCGCGTGATCCTTCGAGTCAAC
>NZ_QWLM01000033.1 GCF_003515945.1 Dermacoccus abyssi | reverse complement strand
TCCGCCCTCGGCTTCCGCAACCTCACCCACTACATCGCTCGGTCGCTGCTCGAAGCCGGAGGGTTCAGACCCGCGCTACACCCTCGTTCGTGAAGAGCCGCGAAAGCTCGACACACCGAGCGACAGGACGCGCAGCATGATCTCGGTGAACCAGGCGAACCCGCGCGTCTCGGTCACGGATGACGGGAGGCGTGAGATGACGGCCCCGCGGCGCGTCGGGCTACCCAGCGTGAGGGTGAGACGTGACAGCGGTGGCCCCTCGACGGGATCGACCTCGACGGCCCATTCCTGCCCCGCCTGCGCGATGCGGACGTCAGCAAGGACGACGTTGTCGATGTCGTGGAGCAGCCGCACGTCGTCGGCGAGGATCTCGCTCTCCACGTAGAGGGTTCGGCAGCCGTCGGCCTCCGCGACGAGCAGGCCGCACCACGAGCCGAACGGTGATTCGTCCCAACACGAGGCGACGAAGCGCTCACCACTCGTCGTGGCGAACGACGCGAGCCGGCCGCGGTAGCGCTCGAGATCCGCGGCGCGGTGACGAGGCAGCGGGATTCGTGATGCGAGTTCACGCATTGGCGCGGCGCCGACGATGGCGCGGCTGGCACGACGGGCACCAGAACAGGTTGCGACCCGCGAACTCCTCGAGCGCAACGGGTGTGCCGCACACCAAACACGGTTGACCGGCCCGGCGGTAGACGTAGACCTCGCCTCCGTGCTTGTCGACGCGCGGCTCGCGCCCCATCGCCTCCGGCGTGTGCTCGGGTCGCACGGTGTCGATTCGACCGTCACGCACACCGAGTGGCATGAGGGCGACGAGGTCGGCCCAGATCGCGTCGAACTCCTCGCGCCGTAGGAACTTGCCGGGCATCTTCGGGTCGATGCCGTGACGGAACAGCACCTCGGCTCGGTAGATGTTGCCGACGCCGGGAAACACCTTCTGATCCATGAGGAGCGCCGCGACGGGCGTGCTCGTGCGTCGCACTCGAGCCCAGGCACGTTCGGGGTCGGCGTCACCGCGCAGGGGATCCGCGCCGAGCTTCGACGTGATCGTGTCGACCTCGTCGGGCGTGCGCAGCTCGCAGACGTTGGGCCCCCGCAGATCCATGACGACGCTCCCGTGCGGGTCGCCGTCCGTTCCGGAGACCCCGAGCCGCCACCGGATGGCGCCCGTCGCCGGCACGTCGGCCGGTTCGATTCCTTCGGTGAAGAAGAACTTGCCGAGCAAGCCGAGATGGATGTTGACGCGCTCGTCCATGCCCTCGAACCCGACGAACATGTGCTTGCCCCACGCCTCGGCCGCGTCGAAGACTCGCCCGTCGATGCGAGCGGCACTGTCGCTGAATCGGCCCTGCGGCGAAGAGGATTCGACGACACGTCCGGAGAACTGGTCGTTGAGCATGCCGGCGATTCGGTGGGTGACGTGACCTTCGGGCATCAGGTGACCTTCCGTGGGCGAGCGGGGCGCGTCATCGCACTCGCCAGGCGCCGAGTTCGGGTGGGACGGGGGATCGTTCGGCATCTGTCGTGAAAGCGGGCGCACCGCGCAAGAGCGAGGTGAGTTCGGCGCCCGCCCGGACTCCCGTGGGGAACATGGCGCGAGCCGCGCTCCGCCGAATCGTCGCGACGTCGAGGGACGATTCCGTCCGTGCCGCAGCGAGAACGACATTGCCGAACCGACGGCCCTTGAGCACTTCCTGGGCCCCGACGACGACGGCGTGGGGGAGCCGCACGACGAAGGTTGCCGCGGCTCGGCCGGTCCAGGCGAAGCCCGGCTCGTCGGACAGGTTCGCGAGCAGCACACCGCTCGGCTTGAGCACTCGCGCCACGTCGTCGGCGAACGCTGGGGAGACGAGCTCCGCGGGCACACGCCCGTCCGCAAACGCGTCGAGGACGACGACGTCCGCCGACTCGTCCTTGAGATCGCGCATCCCGGCCGCCCCGTCGACGCCGCGCACACGGATGCGGTGGCTGCGTGGAAGAGGCAGCTCACGGCGCACGGCCTCGGTGAGTTGGATGTCGGGCTCGAGGACGATCTGCGGCGAGCCGGGGCGCGTGGCTTCGACGTAGCGCGCCAGGGTGAGTCCGGCCCCGCCGACGTGGGTGACACCGAACGGTGCGGGAGCCGGCGGCGCGAGAGCGTCGACGAGCATCGCGAAGTGCTGGACGTACTCGAACTCGATGGAGGTCGGGTCGTCCGGGTCGACGTGCGACTGGGGATGGCCGTCGCGCATCACCGTCACGCCGCCGCGATCGTCGCGCACGAACTCGAAGCGTTCCTTCGTCGGTGCGGACGGCGCGGGGTCGGGGGAGGAGCGACGGCGGGCCATGCCCCAACTCTAGGTCGGTGTGCTCGCTGCTTCGTCCTGCATCGAGGTCTGGTGCAGCGCAAGCCTGCCCCGCGCTACGCGTGGCGGGTCTGTCGGAGGGGCCGGGTCGACACCGTTCTAGGATCAACGCCATGCCACCTCGTCGACGCATCCACCCCGCCGCGGGCCGCGAGGCCGTCCTCACCTGGGCGCTCGACCCCGAGGCCGCGACGCGACCCGTCACCGCAACCGCCGTGCGCTACACGCTCGAGGAGCTGGGCATCCAGGCACCCGGGCGCACGGTCGAAGTGCGTGTTCCGCCGTTCGGGGCAGTGCAGTGCGTCGCGGGCCCGGTGCACACGCGAGGCACCCCGCCGAACGTCACCGAGACCGACGCGGCGACGTGGCTACGCCTCGCGACCGGTCGCCTCACGTGGGCCGAGGCTGCCGCAGGCGGGAAGCTGCGCGTCTCCGGTCAGCGCGCGGATGTTTCTGCATATCTGCCGATCGTGCCGGTCATCTGACCGTCCGACGCCCCGTTCACCGCTTCAGCGCGCGGCTACTGCGCCACATGACGACGCCGCCCGCCCCCAGCAGGGGACGGGCGGAGTCGTTCGTGCGTCGGGTCAGCGCTTCGAGGCGTCCCAGTGGCGGAACATCGCAGCCTTCGCGGCGTCCTCGCTCGTGAACCACACCTCGGCTTCTGTCTGCTCGTAACCCGGGCTGTCGGGCGTGTGGAACAGCATCGAGTCGGCGTTGCCCTTGATCGTGAACTCGGGCGACGGCGCGGAGCCGTCCTCGTTCGGCTCGGCCGAACCCGGGCCGAACGGGCCGTCCTGCTGGCCCGCCGAGCTCGCGTGGTCGGGATCGCCGTCGTTCGAGTCACCCTCGTCCGTGCCGGCGACGAACGTCTGCTCGTCGGACTCCGACTGCGTCTGTGACTGCGACGACGAAGCCTCGTCGGTGGCGCTCGCCGAGCGGCTCTGCGAGTCGTCCGAGGCGTCGGCGGAGGCGGAGAACTTGTCGCTGCTCGTCTCCTGGACCTCGCCGATCTTGGCGGGGGCCGCGTCCTCCGGCGTCGTCGGGGCGACACCGCTGTCCTCGACGACGGCATTGTCGGAGGCGGCGAGCTCGTCGTCCTCACGCTCAAGCTCGACGTCGTCGGCCGACGGCTCCCCGGTGGCACCGGCGTCAGCCGCGTCGCGGGCCTCGGCCGACTCGGCAGCCGACGTGTCCACGGAGTCGTGTGTGCGTCCGGCTGCGACGGCCGCCGCTGCCGCAGCACCGCCACTCACACCGGCCGCAGCGACAGCCGCGTCCGAGGCGCCTCGCTCGTCCTTCTCGGACGAAGCATCGGCGTCATCGGCGGGGGTCCCGGCAGCGGCCTCGGTGTCAGCTGCGGAAACCTGCTCCGACTCGGTTTCGGACGACGTGTCGGCGTCGACCGAAGCTGCGTCGCTCTGGCTCGACTCAGCCGCGGCCTCGGTGCTCTCGGAGGCGGGCGCGTCGGGCGTCTCCGCGTTCTGAGCCGGGGCGCTGTCGAGCTGGTCGAGCGGCAGGGGCTCGGTGCCCCAGTCGTCGCCACCCGAGCTCGCGGGTGCTGCCGCAGCGGCCGGAGCCGATGCGGAATCGGAGCTCGAAGACGCAGACTCGGTTGAGTCCTCGGACTCACTCTCGGACGCCGCAGCATCCGGTGCACCTGCGGCGTCCGATGCGGGAACCTCGTCCTCGACGGCATCCGTGGAGGCGTTGGCAGCTGCGTCGCCCGCGGCGGTGTCGTCGGCTGCCGCGCCCTGCGAGGACGTCTCCGGGGAGGCAGCTTCCGTGTCATCCGACGTCGCGTCGCTCGACGGCTGCTCCGACGCCTCAGCAGGCGACTCGGCCGGCTCGGACTGCGCCGCGGGAGCGTTGTCGAGGTCGGCCAGGGCCGGGGGCTCGGTGTTCCAGTCGTCCCCACCCGAACCACCGGAGCTCGCAGCGGCGGCAGTGGCCGCCGTGGCCGTCGCAGCAGCCGCAGCCGGCGCGACGCTGCTCTTCTCGCCCTCGGACTTCTCGGTCGTTTCCTCAGCGTCGGACTCGTCGCTCGAAGCGGGCTTCGTCTCCTCCGCTGTGGCCTCCTCAGCGGGAGCCTTCGAGTCGGACTCAGCCGACTCGGACGGTGCTTCGCTCGTCGACTGCGTCGAGGTCTCGGCGGACGACGCAGCGGGAGCGCTGTCGAGGTCCTCCAGAGCAGGGGGCTCGGTGGCCCAGTCGTCGCCGCTCGAGCTGGCCGACGCAGCAGCAGCGGGCTTCTCGTTCGCCACTGACGACTCCGGGGCCTCACTGGTCTCGGCCTTCGGAGCCTCGGCGTCACTCGGCTCGGCGGGCTTCGTCGCAGCCTTCTCGTCGTTCGCCGACGCGGCCGGAGCGCTGTCGAGGTCCTCGAGAGCCGGCGGCTCGGCGGCCCAGTCGTCGCCACCCGAGCTCGCGGCGGCGGTAGGCGCGGCAGCGGGCTCCGTGTTGGTAGCCGCCTCCGAGGAAGCCTGCGTCTCCGTGGGCTTGTCCTCGCTCTTGGCTTCGGCAGGGGCCGAGTCGTCGAGAGCCGGGGGCTCCGCATCCCAGTCGTCGCCGGACGCGGCGGGCGCGGGAGCGGCCTTCGTGTCAGCAGCGGCCGAGTCGTCGAGGCCGGGGGCGTCGGCAGTC
>NZ_QWLM01000032.1 GCF_003515945.1 Dermacoccus abyssi | reverse complement strand
TGGTGTTGTTCTGGCTGATGTTTGATGGATGGATACAAGACACACGATCACCTTTTTGTGGGTGGTGGTGTGGTGTCACCGTTTGATTTCGGCTGGGATACAGATTTTTTTTAACGGAGAGTTTGATCCTGGCTCAGGACGAACGCTGGCGGCGTGCTTAACACATGCAAGTCGAACGATGAAGCGCCAGCTTGCTGGTGTGGATTAGTGGCGAACGGGTGAGTAACACGTGAGTAACCTGCCCCCTACTCTGGGATAAGCCTGGGAAACTGGGTCTAATACTGGATATGACCAATCACTGCATGGTGTGTTGGTGGAAAGATTTTTTGGTGGGGGATGGACTCGCGGCCTATCAGCTTGTTGGTGGGGTAATGGCCTACCAAGGCGACGACGGGTAGCCGGCCTGAGAGGGCGACCGGCCACACTGGGACTGAGACACGGCCCAGACTCCTACGGGAGGCAGCAGTGGGGAATATTGCACAATGGGCGAAAGCCTGATGCAGCGACGCCGCGTGAGGGATGACGGCCTTCGGGTTGTAAACCTCTTTCACCAGGGACGAAGCTAACGTGACGGTACCTGGAGAAGAAGCACCGGCTAACTACGTGCCAGCAGCCGCGGTAATACGTAGGGTGCGAGCGTTGTCCGGAATTATTGGGCGTAAAGAGCTTGTAGGCGGTTTGTCGCGTCTGCTGTGAAAGACCGGGGCTTAACTCCGGTTCTGCAGTGGGTACGGGCAGACTAGAGTATGGTAGGGGAGACTGGAATTCCTGGTGTAGCGGTGAAATGCGCAGATATCAGGAGGAACACCGATGGCGAAGGCAGGTCTCTGGGCCATTACTGACGCTGAGAAGCGAAAGCATGGGGAGCGAACAGGATTAGATACCCTGGTAGTCCATGCCGTAAACGTTGGGCGCTAGGTGTGGGGCTCATTCCACGAGTTCCGTGCCGCAGCTAACGCATTAAGCGCCCCGCCTGGGGAGTACGGCCGCAAGGCTAAAACTCAAAGGAATTGACGGGGGCCCGCACAAGCGGCGGAGCATGCGGATTAATTCGATGCAACGCGAAGAACCTTACCAAGGCTTGACATACACCGGAATCATGCAGAGATGTGTGCGTCTTCGGACTGGTGTACAGGTGGTGCATGGTTGTCGTCAGCTCGTGTCGTGAGATGTTGGGTTAAGTCCCGCAACGAGCGCAACCCTCGTTCCATGTTGCCAGCACGTAATGGTGGGGACTCATGGGAGACTGCCGGGGTCAACTCGGAGGAAGGTGGGGATGACGTCAAATCATCATGCCCCTTATGTCTTGGGCTTCACGCATGCTACAATGGCCGGTACAGAGGGTTGCGAAACTGTGAGGTGGAGCTAATCCCAAAAAACCGGTCTCAGTTCGGATTGGGGTCTGCAACTCGACCCCATGAAGTCGGAGTCGCTAGTAATCGCAGATCAGCAACGCTGCGGTGAATACGTTCCCGGGCCTTGTACACACCGCCCGTCAAGTCACGAAAGTTGGTAACACCCGAAGCCGGTGGCCTAACCCTTGTGGGGGGAGCCGTCGAAGGTGGGACTGGCGATTGGGACTAAGTCGTAACAAGGTAGCCGTACCGGAAGGTGCGGCTGGATCACCTCCTTTCTAAGGAGCACATGAGCTCTTGCATCACCGCGTGTGTGATGGGAGTGTGCTGGGTGGAACGATGATCATGGTGCACGCACTGCTCGCTCGAGCGAGCTCAAGTACGACACGAGTAACGAGGACTCCTTCGCGGGAGTGATCGCTGTGCGTGTGGGGAACGGGCTGGCCGAGGTGGGGTGGTGGGTGTGATTGGCGCGTTGTTGGGTTCTCAGGACATGCATCGTGCGTGTTCTGGGGTTTGGCTGGCACTGACGGCTCGGCCACGAACGACTGCACGTGAGGACCTGTGAGGGTTCGGTGTGGTTGTGGTGGGTTGGTTGGTGTGTGGCGTGTTGTTTGAGAATTACACAGTGGACGCGAGCATCTAGTATCTGTGATCTTTAAGTTTTTAAGGGCACACGGTGGATGCCTTGGCACCAGGAACCGATGAAGGACGTTGTAATCTGCGATATGCCTCGAGGAGTCGATAAACAGGCTGTGATCCGGGGATTTCCGAATGGGGAAACCCGACCAGAATCATGTCTGGTCACCTGCACCTGAACACATAGGGTGTTGGGAGGGAACGTGGGGAAGTGAAACATCTCAGTACCCACAGGAAGAGAAAACAAGAGTGATTCCGTGAGTAGTGGCGAGCGAAAGCGGATGAGGCTAAACCATGATCGTGTGAGACCTGTCAGGGGTTGCGGTTGTGGGGTTGTGGGACAGTGCTGACCTTGTCTGACAGCAGGGTGCGCAGTAAGAAACCAGTTGTGTAGTCGAACAGTTTTGAATGGCTGGGCGTAGAGGGTGCGACTCCCGTAGACGAAACATAATTGGCTGTGTTGTGCTGTTTCCCAAGTAGCACGGGGCCCGTGAAATCTCGTGTGAATCTGGCAGGACCACCTGCTAAGCCTAAATATTCCCTGGTGACCGATAGCGGACTAGTACCGTGAGGGAAAGGTGAAAAGAACCCCGGGAGGGGAGTGAAATAGATCCTGAAACCGTGTGCTTACAATCCGTCGGAGCCTCTGTGTGGGGTGACGGCGTGCCTTTTGAAGAATGAGCCTGCGAGTTAGTGCTCAGTGGCGAGGTTAACCCGTGTGGGGTAGCCGTAGCGAAAGCGAGTCCGAAGAGGGCGTTTGAGTCGCTGGGTCTAGACCCGAAGCGGAGTGATCTACCCATGGCCAGGTTGAAGCGCCGGTAAGACGGCGTGGAGGACCGAACCCACTTAGGTTGAAAACTGAGGGGATGAGCTGTGGGTAGGGGTGAAAGGCCAATCAAACTCCGTGATAGCTGGTTCTCCCCGAAATGCATTTAGGTGCAGCGTCGCGTGTTTCTTGCCGGAGGTAGAGCTACTGGATGGCTGATGGGCCCCACCGGGTTACTGACGTCAACCAAACTCCGAATGCCGGTAAGTGAGAGCGTGGCAGTGAGACTGCGGGGGATAAGCTTCGTAGTCGAGAGGGAAACAGCCCAGATCATCAGCTAAGGTCCCTAAGCGTGTGCTAAGTGGGAAAGGATGTGGAGTTGCTGTGACAACCAGGAGGTTGGCTTAGAAGCAGCCACCCTTTAAAGAGTGCGTAATAGCTCACTGGTCAAGTGATTCTGCGCCGACAATGTAGCGGGGCTCAAGCACATCACCGAAGCTGTGGCAATGACACACATACCCTTAACGGGGGTGTTGTTGGGTAGGGGAGCGTCGTGTGGCGAGTGAAGCGGCCGAGTGATCGAGTCGTGGATGCTACACGAGTGAGAATGCAGGCATGAGTAGCGAATGACGGGTGAGAAACCCGTCCGCCGAATAACCAAGGGTTCCAGGGTCAAGCTAATCTGCCCTGGGTAAGTCGGGACCTAAGGCGAGGCCGACAGGCGTAGTCGATGGACATCCGGTTGATATTCCGGAACCGGCGAAGAACCGCCCATACTGAACCATGGGATGCTAACCACCCGAACCACGCCATTGAGGACTTCGGTCCTCGCGTGTGTGGGGAGCGTGGGACCCGATCGTGTAGTAGGTAAGCGATGGAGTGACGCAGGAAGGTAGCCTCCGCGGGGCGATGGTTGTCCCCGTTCAAGCATGTAGGCCGAACGTCTAGGCAAATCCGGACGTCGTATTGGCTGAGATGTGATGGTGACCACGTATGTGGGAAGTAGGGTGATCCTATGCTGTCGAGAAAAACTTCTAGCGAGGTTCGAGCCGCCCGTACCCCAAACCGACTCAGGTGGTTAGGTAGAGAATACTAAGGCGATCGAGTGAATCGTGGTTAAGGAATTCGGCAAAATGCCCCCGTAACTTCGGGAGAAGGGGGGCCCAAGCCTTGAAGCACTTGCGTGCTAGGGGTGAGGGTCGCAGAGACCAGGGAGAAGCGACTGTTTACTAAAAACACAGGTCCGTGCGAAGAAGTAATTCGATGTATACGGACTGACGCCTGCCCGGTGCTGGAAGGTTAAGAGGACTGGTTAGTCACCTTGTGTGGCGAAGCTGAGAATTTAAGCCCCAGTAAACGGCGGTGGTAACTATAACCATCCTAAGGTAGCGAAATTCCTTGTCGGGTAAGTTCCGACCTGCACGAATGGCGTAACGACTTCTCCACTGTCTCAACCACGAACTCGGCGAAATTGCAGTACGAGTAAAGATGCTCGTTACGCGCAGCAGGACGGAAAGACCCCGGGACCTTTACTACAGTTTGGTATTGGTGTTCGGTACGGCTTGTGTAGGATAGGTGGGAGACTGTGAAGCATTGGCGCCAGCTGGTGTGGAGTCATTGTTGAAATACCACTCTGGTCGTATTGAGCTCCTAACTTCGGTCCGTGATCCGGATCAGGGACAGTGCCTGATGGGTAGTTTAACTGGGGCGGTTGCCTCCCAAAGGGTAACGGAGGCGCCCAAAGGTTCCCTCAGCCTGGTTGGCAATCAGGTTTTGAGTGTAAGTGCACAAGGGAGCTTGACTGTGAGACAGACATGTCGAGCAGGCACGAAAGTGGGGACTAGTGACCCGACGGTGGCTTGTGGAAGCGCCGTCGCTCAACGGATAAAAGGTACCCCGGGGATAACAGGCTGATCTTGCCCAAGAGCTCATATCGACGGCATGGTTTGGCACCTCGATGTCGGCTCGTCGCATCCTGGGGCTGGAGTAGGTCCCAAGGGTTGGGCTGTTCGCCCATTAAAGCGGTACGCGAGCTGGGTTTAGAACGTCGTGAGACAGTTCGGTCCCTATCCGCTGTGCGCGTAGGAAACTTGAGAAGACCTGTCCCTAGTACGAGAGGACCGGGATGGACGAACCTCTGGTGTGTCAGTTGTTCTGCCAAGGGCACGGCTGATTGGCTACGTTCGGAAGTGATAACCGCTGAAAGCATCTAAGCGGGAAGCACGCTTCAAGATAAGGTTTCCATAACACTACGGTGTTGAGAGGTTCCCTAGAGACGATAGGGTTGATAGGCCGGATGTGGAAGCTCAGTAATGAGTGAAGCTGACCGGTACTAATAAACCGACAACTTAAAACATCACCAAGTGTTCTGGTGCTCGCGTCCCTGTGTAATTCTGAAACAACAACCACATCCAGTCAGATCATGGTGGTTAGTTTCATAGTGTTACGGTGGTTATAGCGAAGTGGGAAACGCCCGGTCACATTCCGAACCCGGAAGCTAAGCCCTTCAGCGCCGATGGTACTGCACTCGCCAGGGTGTGGGAGAGTAGGACACCGCCGGACTCCTTC
>NZ_QWLM01000031.1 GCF_003515945.1 Dermacoccus abyssi | reverse complement strand
TGTTCTACAACCGACAGCGCCGCCACTCAGCACTCGGCTACGTCAGCCCCATCCAGTACGAGCTAGCATCAACCCGCACCCAAAAATCCGCCTGACTTAGCCACTCACGGTGGAAACCACGATGGGGGTCACGTCACCGTGTCACCTATCCGTGCAGCAGTCCCCAGGCCGTGCCCACCCTGTGTTTCGGGATGCGGGACGTCGTGTCTCGAGTCACATCTCTGGCAGGTGTCGGCACGCTCTGAATGCTGAGAGAGTGTGCACCAAGCGCGTATCCCATGGAGGTCAGCATTGCTTCAACGGAAGGCCTGCAAATGGTCATGTCGCTTTTGCATTAGCCGGTGGCCCTTAGCGGTCGCCAAGGCACCCACGCCGCCGTCCCCACCTCGGGCCGAGCGGCCGGGCGGGCATGTCGGCTTACGGTGTGAGCGCGTTTCGGGGAAAGGCGCTCACGGCAATCCAGTTAGGGGTTCGCATGGCTCGACCGACCTTTCCCGATGACCCTGACCTGCGCCGCTTCGTGATGATCTATGTGTGCGTGCTGGCCGCGATCGCGGGGTTCATCAACTCGACCCTGCTCGTGGACCTGGTGTACCCGGTCAGTCACGTGTCGGGGTCGCTGACCCACTTCAGCATGGCTGTGGTCGAGGGCGACCTGCCCGACTTGGAGCAGCTGATGCTGATCCTGCTGGGGTTCTTCGCCGGGGCGGTGCTCGGTGGCGCGATCATTGGTGGTACCGAGACCGAGACCGGCCGCCGCTACGGCGGCGCGCTGCTGATCGAGGCCGGGTTGCTCGCCGCCGCGCCGCTGCTGGACGGTGCCGGCCTGAAACCCGGCGCGATGATCGCTGCGGCGTCCGCGTGCGGGCTGCAGAACGCCATGTTCTCCAACTACCGGGGCCTGGTGCTGCGCACCACCCACTTCACCGGCACGCTGACCGACCTGGGCGCGCTGATCGGGCGCAGCACCCACAAGCGCACCGACGTGTGGTTCGCCTCGGTGCTGGTGCTGACCATGCTGTTCTTCGTGATCGGCGGCGCCCTGGGAGCGGTCAACGCCATTGATGACGGCACCAACGCCCTGTATTACCCCGCCGGCGTGTGCGCACTGCTGGGCATCGCCTACTTCACCTACCACCACCGCCGAGCCGCTGCCGACCCCGAGACCGACAAATCCGACCATGAACTGGAGTTCGACTGTGTCTGACATCGCCCTGCTGCTGGAGAACAACACCGCCTGGTCGAAGGCCAGGACCGCCGCCGACCCCGACTTCTTCACCCGCCTGTCCACACAGCAGGCACCGGACTACCTGTGGATCGGGTGCTCAGACTCCCGCGTCCCAGCCAACCAGATCATCGGCCTAGACCCCGGCGAGGTTTTCGTCCACCGGAACATCGCGAACGTGGTCCCGCACGCCGACCACAACTCCCACTCGGTCATCCAGTACGCCGTCGAGGTCTTGAAGGTCTCCGACATCATCGTCTGCGGCCACTACGGCTGCGGCGGCGTCGCCGCCGCTAAGAACGGCACCCGCATCGGCCTGATCGACAACTGGCTGCGCTACATCCAGGACGTGTACGCCCGCCACCGCGCCGAGGTCGACGCCCTGCCTGAGGAGCAGGCCCTGCGCCGGCTGTGCGAGCTGAACGCCATCACCCAGGCTGAGCACCTCACCCATACCCCGATCATCCGCGACGCCTGGGAACGCCACGACGGCCCCACCGTGCACGCCTGGATCTACGGCCTCGACGACGGCCGTATCCACCCCCTGCACAGCTTCACTCCCGACACCGCAGCCACCCATGCGCGCGCGGGGGTGGTCTAAGCCTGCCGGGTCACCCGAGGGATGGCCTCGAGGGCCGTGGGGCGACAGGCCGCCTCCGGTAGGCGTCTGGTCCCCTTCATTGCATTAGTACGGGATGGGGTACACCCAATTTGCACAGTTACTCCTCTATGTGGCTCGCGTGCAAATAGGGTCCTCGGTGGTGTGACTTCTGCGTTTAAATGGCGGGGTTCTTCCGACGTTCCGTGGCAGGCCGGGGTCAGGTGACGCCGATGACCAGGGTGCTTTGGGCGGCTTCGATGACATCGTTGGTGATGGTGTCGAGTTCGTTTATCTTCAGCACGCGCTGGATCTGGGGGATGAGGCGTTCGAGCAGCCGGAAGTTGCCGCGGGTGACCCGCGCGATGGCGGCGATGGCTTGGGCGTCGGTGAAGTCTTCGGGGTCGAGGGTCTTGCCGAGGGAGCGCCAGTGTCGTTGCAGGACGAACAACAGTTCGTCCTGACCCAGGGGTCGGTATTGATGGGCGAACCCGACCCGGCTGTAGAACTGGGGGTAGTGGCTGAACTGCTTCTCCAGTCCGGGCATGCCGATCAGGATCAGTGCGATGTCGTCTCGGTCGTAGCGGTCGCGCAGCAGTTCCAGGGCGGCGGGGCGGAGCCGTTCGGACTCGTCGACGATGATCAGCTCCACGTAGTTCCTGCTGCGGCGCCATCCCCAGGTCTCGGGCGTGACGTCGCCGTGCGGCGCGAGGTGCTGTTCGATGCAGATGTTGGTGCGGGTGATGGCCTGATTGAGCTCATCCTTCAGGGTCCGCGGGGTGGTCAGCACGCTGGGGGTGTAGAGCACGGTGCGGCTCCGGTTCAGGGCGGCGTAGATCTTGGCGTCGTCGTCGGAGCGCGGCCCCCAGTAGGTCAGCAGATCGAGGGCCTTGTCCCAGTGCGCGTAGCGGCGCGCCGAGAGCGTCTTGCCCACTCCGGCCGACCCGAAGCACAGGCCGATGGTGTGGCCGCGGCGCACGGCGTCGGCGAACTCGGTGAAGCGGCGGTGTTCTTTGGTGACGATGAAGCGCTGGCTCACCTCAGGTCCTCCTTGTAGACCTTCAACTTCCGTTTCGGCGTCTGCGCCGCCGCTGGTTCCTCCGCGGGAGGTGGTGTCTCGGTGGTGTGTGCGGCCACGACAGCGATGCGTTCATTGATGCCGGCCCGTAGTGCCCGGCGTCTCGCGTTGCGAGCGGCCTGGATCTCTTTGAGGCTGACCTTCTGGTCGTGGTGCTCCTGGTTGACGGCCTTGCAGAGGAACTCGTCGTGGTCGAAGACGCGGATCTCGGTGATGTCGCGAGGGTCGTAACGGATCACGACCGACTGTCCGACGTAGCCGGCCAGGGTCGGGGAGACGTAGCGCAGGCCCTGGAATCGGATGCCATCGCGGCGCACGACGCGGGTCTTGGCCACGGTCAGCAACAGTCCGTCGAGAGCTTCCAGGCTCTCGGGCATGCGGGGCAGCCAGCCCTCGGCGATCCACGCGCTGCGCGGGGAGGTGCCGATCTCGCTGTGCGTGCGGTCGTTGTAGGTGGCCACGAACCTTTCGACGGCGGTGTCGAGCTCGGCCAGGGACAGTGTCGGTGTTGGCCAGGGCTGGCCTTCGCCGATGTATCCGGGCAGGTCGGCCAGCAGCTCGGTGTTGACGGTGCCGAAGAACCGCTCGATCTTGCCCCGGCCCTGGGGGCGGGCGACGGTGGAATGGATCAGCCGGATGTGGAGGTCGACGGCGGTGCCGGCGAGCTGGTGGCTGATGAAGTCGCTGCCGTGATCGACGTAGAGCACGTCCGGTAGGCCGCACATCGGCCAGGCCGGGTCGGCCTTGTGCCAGATCGCCTGCCGCAGCGCCAGCGCGGTGTTCATCGCCGACGGTGCGCCCAGGAAGACGGTATAGCCGCAGATCGCTCGGGAGCAGTCATCGAGGATGGTCGTCAACCACGGCCGGGCAGGTTTGCCATCGGTGCCGACTACCAGGATGTCGAGCAACGTGTGATCGGACTGCCACATCGCGTTGGGCCACTCCGCCTGCCGGCGCAGCACCAGCTCGTGCTTGTCGCGGTAGGACGCCGCGCCTTCCAGGGCGAGGGTGACCATGCCCGGGTCCAGGGCGCGCACGATCTCCCACACCACCGAATAGGACGGGACCGGCCACCCGTGGATGCCGCAGATGCCGGTGACCTTGCGATGGATCGTGGCGATAGCCGGCCGCGGCTTGCTCAGCGCCAGACCCTCGATCACGTGGACGAGATCGGTCGGCAAGCGGTGGGTGCCGGCGTCCATTCGCGGGGCCGTCTCCAGGCCCGCGTAGCCGTCGGTCCGGTAGCGGGCGTGCCAGCGCTCCAGGGTCCGCAGCCCGACGCCGGACTCGCGGGCCAGACGCGCGAGCGGAACCTCGTCCTCCACATGGAGCCGGAGAATGCGCCACCGCGCCGCAGCGTCCATCGCGCACCTACTGCACGAGGCTCTCGCGGCCACGCTGCGCGCGCTCAAGGGCACGGTAGACCGTGGAGCGGCCGACGCTGAACAGCTCGGCCAGCTCGCCCACGGTGTGCTCCTTGGCGGCATGCAGGTGGACGAGGTGAGCCTCCTGTCGTGGGGTGAGCTTCGGAGACTTCCCGCGCAGCCGGCCCTTGGCCTTGGCGACCTTCATCCCTTCGCGGGTGCGGGCGCGAATGAGGTCGGCTTCGAACTCGGCGACCATCGCCAGCACGTTAAACAGCAGTTTGCCCATCGGGTCCGTCGGGTCATACACCGATCCGGCGATGCTGAGTTTCACCTCGCGGGCCGCGAGGTCATCGGCAATCTCGTGAGCATCGCGCACCGAACGTGCCAACCGGTCGAGCTTGGTGACCACGAACGTGTCACCGGCCCGGCATGCCGCCAGCGCCTGCCGCAGCCCGGCGCGATCCGCATTGCGGCCGGTCAGTCCGTGATCGACGTATATGCGCATCGCGTCGACACCGAGAGCGCTGAGGCCATCGCGCTGGGCGGTGAGGTCCTGTTCATCGGTGGAGACCCGGGCGTACCCGACCTTCAAAGCGGACATGCTTCTAAGTGTGTCATATAAGGCCCCGTCACCGAACAGTTCACCGGACGGGTCTTACGGGACACCTCGTCAGGCATGCTATAGGACTCCCATGTCGGGAGTGGGTGTGTCCGGTCGAGGTTCCCCATGCGGGACCCTCGGAAGTGTGCCGTCGAGGGACCGTCGCGAGGTGATCGATGGTGATCGGGTCACCGGCGGCGCGCAGCCGCAGCAACGGGACCAGCAGGGCGGTCTCCTCGGACCGGACGAGCCGGTCTGCCAGGTCGGTGGTCTGTCAGGTCGGTGGTGAGGATCGTCTCATTGAGTGCGTCCAATTCTATTGGGGTGAGTGCGCGGTCAGGCGCAGCAGGACAGCTTCGAGACGTCGGTGGTGAAGGCCTTGGCGACGATGCGGATGCCTTCGGCCATGGTCAGGTATGGGGCCCACGCGTCGGCGACTTCTGCGATGGTCTTGCCGAGGATGTGGACGCCGGCGGCGGCGAGCTCGCCGGCGTCCTTGGCGACAGCGGTGAGACCGAGGATCTCGCCGGTGTCGGCGTTGGCGACCATCTTGATGAACCCACGCATGTCCCGGTTCACCAGCGCACGGGGCACGTACTCCAGTGGCAGGACGCGGCAGTCGCAGCGGATCCCGGCCGCGATGACCTCCTTCTCGGTCATCCCGACCGCGCCGATGGCGGGACCGGTGAACGTCACCCGAGGCATCCGTGTGTAGTCGACCGAAGTGTTGGCGTCGGTGAAGGCGTTCTCGGCGACGATCGTGCCGTGCCGGGCCGCGACATAGACGAACTCGGGGTGCCCGGTGACATCCCCGCCCGCCCAGACGCGGGGGTTGGCGGTCTGCAACTGGTCGGTGACCACGATCTGTCCGGCCTCGCCGGTCTTCACCCCCACGGCCTCGAGGTTGAGCCCCTCGGTGACCGGGCGGCGTCCGAGCGCGACGAGGATCTCGTCGGCACGGAACTCCTGCTCGCCGCCCGAGACCTCGGCCATGACGACGACCTGCCCGGTGACGGTATCGCGGGCAACGCGGGAGGGAACAGCGCGGCGGACCACCCGGATGCACTCGTCGGCGAAGACTTCCTGCAATGATCTGGAAACCTCCGGCTCCTCCTTCGACGCCAGCCGAGAACGCACCAGCAGGGTCACCTTCGAGCCGAGCCGGGCGAACATCTGGGCCAGCTCCAGCGCCACGTAGCCACCGCCGAGCACCAGCAGCGAGTCGGGGCGCTCGGACAGTTCCATCGCCGACGTCGAGGTCAGGTACTCGACGCCGTCCAGCCCCTGGATGAGCGGGACCCAGGGACGGGTGCCGGTAGCGATCAGGTAATGGGCGGACTCGATGGTTTCCACGGTGCCTTCAGCGGCGGTGACCTCCAGCACAGGCGCATCCGGGGTGCCGGCGAACGCCGCCTGGCCCTGGCGGACCGGCCAGCCGTAGGCTTCGGCCACGTCGAAGTACTTCTCACCCCGCATCGCCTCGACCAGGTCCTGCTTGCCACCCACCAGCCCGGGCATGTCGACCGCGCCCGCGGTGGCGGCGATCCCCGGGAACCGGGAGCCCGCGTTCGCGGCCACGTGGCGGGCCTCGGCGGCCGCTATCAGCGCCTTGGACGGCACGCACCCGGTGTTCACGCAGGTGCCGCCGAACGTACCGCGCTCGACCATCACCACCGACTTGCCCAGCGTGGTGGCGCGGATCGCTGCGGCGAACGCCGCGCCACCCGACCCGATCACGGCCAGATCAATCTTCGACTGCATCCCGAACCCTCCCCGGACTGTTGAGAAATCCTCCTGATGCGGCGATACTAAAGCTTCCAGTACAGGGGAAGGTCAAGGGTGAGACCTGTGACACACGAGGGGTGAGGATGCGGATCGGGGAGCTCGCTGAAGCGGCCGGCACGACCACGAAGACTCTGCGGTTCTATGAAGACCAGGGGCTCTTGCCCCCGGCCGAGCGCACGCCCGGCGGCTACCGCGGCTACACGACCGAGAGCCTCACCCGGATCGACTTCATCCACCGCGGCCAAGCCGCCGGACTCTCCCTCGCCCAGATCCGGCAGGTCCTCGACATCCGCGACCACGGCCAAGCTCCCTGCGATCACGTACGCGACCTGCTCGACGCACGCCTGACCGACATTGACCTGAAACTCAGACAGCTCCACGACCTGCGCGACACCCTCGCCGGGCTACGCGACCAGGCCGAGCACGTTGAGCCCGACACGTGCAGCTCCGACCAGGTCTGCCGGTACCTGTAGCCAAGCCCGACGCCGCACGGACACGCCATCGAGGGGTGGTGGTCGACCGAGCCCCAGCCGCACAGCTGGAACGTTCCGCCTCGACCTACTGACACGAAAGTGTCAGCGGCGCAGTGGGCATCGGAACTGCGCCCGAGGGACTCACAGCACGTATCGATCCGGGTGGGTCGACAGGGGTGAGGGTCGCCAACCCCGGTGGTCGTATGGGGATCCCCTTACGGGCATGCGATCTGGGCTGACGCCTGTGACCGAGTGTTCAGTGCGCGCTGTATAGTTCAGTCCATGCTGACTATGGCTTCGCGTCTCGACGTAATGAACCGCCTGGGTCGTGCACTGGCCGACCCCACTCGATCCCGGATCATCTTGACCCTGCTCGACCATCCCGCTTACCCGGCGGAACTGGCCCGAGATCTGGACCTGACACGCCCGAACGTGTCCAACCACCTGGCATGCCTGCGCGATTGCGGGATCGTCGTCTCCGAGCCCGAGGGTCGTCGGACACGATATGAGATCGCCGATTCGCACCTGGCGCAGGCGCTGACGGCACTGGTCGATGCCACCCTGGCAGTGGACGAAGACGCCCCGTGCATCGATCCCGCCTGCTCGCTTCCCGGATGCGACGCAGCTGGGGAGGGCGCATGATCCTCACCTCGGTCTTGCAGGCGATGGGCCTGTTCGCAGCGACCAACATCGACGACATCATCGTGCTCTCCCTCTTCTTCGCGCGAGGGGCAGGCCAGCGCGGCACTACCGCCCGCATTCTGGCCGGCCAGTACCTCGGATTCGCCGGCATCCTCGGTGCCGCGGTCCTGGTGACCATCGGTGCCGGAGCATTCCTGCCCTCGGCAGCCATCCCGTACTTCGGTCTCATCCCTCTGGGCCTCGGCCTCTGGGCCGCATGGCAGGCCTGGCGCGGAGACGATGACGACGATGACGACGAGGCCAAGGTTGCCGGCAAGAAGGTCGGCGTGTGGACAGTCGCAGGCGTCACCCTTGCCAACGGCGGCGACAACATCGGCGTCTACACCCCTGTCTTCCTCAGCGTGGAACCTCTCGCAGGAGTCGCCTACTGCATCGTCTTCCTCGCGCTCGTCGCGGTCCTGGTGGCCCTGGCAAAGTTCGTCGCCACCCGCCCCCCGATCGCCGAAGTGCTCGAACGCTGGGAGCACATCCTCTTCCCCATCGTTCTCATCGGCCTCGGCATCGTGATTCTCGTCAGCGGCGGAGCCTTCGGACTCTGACGTAGCGGCAGCGATCCAAACGGCGCCGACCGGGCGCACCCCTCTCGGTTCAGACCGCGACACCTACCTGCAGCCAGTCCTGCGTGGTCGCGGCAACAAGACCGCCACGGAGCGCTGCAAAAACCCCGCCACCAAGCGAACGAAGCCACACGGTGGCCTTATTGCTCATGTTGCGCGCAGGGTCTAGACATGCCGGGTCAAATCGTGGGGTATGCGCGCGTCTCGTCGACGTCGCAGAATCTAGCCAGGCAACTAGAGGCACTCGGGGCGATCGACGAGCTGTTCACCGATCACCAATCCGGCAAGAGCCGAGCCGATCGCGCCGGCCTGGCGGGTGCGTTGCGCTACGTGCGTCGCGGTGACGCGTTGCGCGTCGCGTCGATGGATCGACTCGCGCGATCACTCATCGACCTCGAGCAGATCGTCTCCGACCTCACCGCGCGCAAAGTGAGCGTCGAGTTCGTCAAAGAACGCCTCACCTTCACACCCGATGCTGCGGCCGACCCGTTCGCGACGTTCCAACGCCAACTCATCGGCGCCGTCGCCGAACTCGAGCGCTCCCTCACCCGCGAACGCCAACGCTAAGGAATCGACCTGGCCAAAGCGCGCGGCGCGTACAAGGGCCGCGCCCGCCGCCTCATCTACGACGTCATCGCCGGCAACGGCGCTTACGGTGACAGCGACACTCTCAGAGGTATCAAAACCCTCTGATATGTGACGGTTTCGCCACCCTTAGCTATGAAATCAATGTCGTCGCTAGATAGGGCATTCCCCGGCGGCATCAAAAACGACCGTTTACACACTATGTCGAGGAAATCGGTGTGAATGCGGTTAGCCGACGTGGCTGGTCTTCGGGTCGCAGTTCCAGATGGCAGCTGTCACCGTGGTAATGGGAATCAGGCCCGCTCGTTCCAAGATGGGGCGAGAATCTTCGCTGCAGTCGACCTGGATGTAGCGTTTCCCGCGCGCCTGCGCCGACCTGGCGCGT
>NZ_QWLM01000030.1 GCF_003515945.1 Dermacoccus abyssi | reverse complement strand
AAAATCACTGGGCTGGAAGACCCCAGCGGAAGTCTTTAACGAGCATCTACTCTTGCACCAACAAGCTGGTGTTGCATCGACCGGTTGAACCTGGTCAATTTCGAAGCCGGAAGTTCGTCCGTACGCTCAACCGTCACGGCATGGCCGGATCGATGGGCCGTGTCGGCGCGGCTGGCGACAACGCGGCCATGGAGTCGTTCTTCTCACTGCTGCAGAAGAACGTCCTCGACCGCCGCTCCTGGACCACCCGTGAGGAGCTCCGGATCGCGATCGTGACCTGGATCGAGCGGACCTACCACCGACGTCGTCGACAGGCCGCTCTCGGGCGATTGACCCCCATCGAGTTCGAGACCATCATGACCACGCCAGCCACTCAGGCTGCGTGACCCAACCTGTCACCCGATCGTGCAGCAGTCCCGTCGGCGGAGGTGACGGCGAAGGCGTTCAGTGCCCCCATTGTCGAGAGGCACAGCGAGTTGTCCAGGTCGCTGCCGTTCACTGATACTGCCGACTTCGAGGCTGCGTCTCGTGGGTTCATCGGTGCTCTGGAGCCTGTGGTGGTGCGCGATGCGGAGGGAAAAGTGGTGTGGGACATGGGTTCCTACGCGTTCTTGGAAGGTGAGGCTCCGCAGACGGTGAACCCCAGTCTGTGGCGCCAGTCGCTGCTGTTGACCAAGCACGGTCTGTTCGAGGTGGTCCCCGGGATCTATCAGGTGCGCGGGTTCGACCTGTCGGTGATGACTCTTGTCGAGGGCGAGCAGGGCGTGATCGTGATCGACCCGTTGATCAGTGTGGAGACGGCCGCGGCGGCGCTGGCGTTGTATCGGGAGCATCGCGGTCAGCGGGTGGTGAGCGGGGTGATCTACACGCACAGTCACGTGGACCACTACGGCGGGGTGAAGGGTGTGACCACCCAGGAGGATGTCGACTCGGGGCGGGTGCCGGTGCTGGCGCCGGAGCATTTCGCCGAGCACGCCATCTCGGAGAATGTCTACGCCGCGACGGCGATGGCGCGGCGGGCGGGGTACATGTACGGCGCGGCCCTGGACCGCAGCCCGACCGGTCAGGTGGGCGCTGGTCTGGCGCAGACGACCTCGACCGGCACGATCAGCCTGATCCACCCGACTCTCGAGGTCAGGTCCACCGGGCAGGAGGAGGTGATCGATGGGGTGCGGATGGTTTTCCAGATGACGCCGAACTCCGAGGCGCCGGCGGAGATGCACTTCTACTTCCCGGACTTCCGTGCGCTGTGCCTGGCGGAGAACGCGACGCACACCATGCACAACATCCTGACCATCCGAGACGCCATGGTCCGTGACGCCCAGGCCTGGTCGGACTACCTGACCGAGACGATCGACATGTTCGCCGATGTCACCGATGTCGCCTTCGCCTCCCACCACTGGCCGACGTGGGGCTGCGATGAGGTGCGCGCCTACCTCTCGCTGCAAAGGGATCTGTATGGCTACCTGCACGACCAGACGCTGCGGATGATGAACGCCGGGATGGTCGGCAGCGAGATCGCCGAGGCGATGGTGCTGCCACCGGCACTGGAGGCCGCGTGGCACACCCGCGGGTACTACGGCTCGGTCAGCCACAACGTCAAGGCCATCTATCAGCGGTACATGGGGTGGTACGACGCGAACCCGGCGAACCTGTGGCAGCACCCACCGGTGCAGCGCGCCGTGCGCTACGTTGCCGCCATGGGCGGGGTCGACGCGCTCCTCACGGCTGCGCGCGGCGCCTTCGAGGCCGGCGACTACCGTTGGGCGGCCGAGCTGGCCTCGCACCTGGTGTTCGCCGAGCCGGACCATGCTCCCGGCAAGGAGCTGCTCGCCGCCACCTTCGAGCAGCTGGGCTTCGGAGCCGAGAACGGCACGTGGCGTTGCGCGTACCTCTCCGGTGCTCACGAGCTGCGGCACGGCAGCTTCGGCAGTCCGACCGCGGCGCTGTCCGCTGACCTGCTCGCTTCGCTGTCCCCGACCCAGCTGTTCGGCGCGATCGCCGTGCGGGTCAACGGCCCGAGGGCGTGGAACGAGCACATCGAGATCGACATCGACCTCGCCGAGGATGGCCGCTACCGGCTGCGGCTGGTCAACGGTGTGCTCACCTACACCACCGCGAAGCAGGCGCACGCGGCTGATGTGAGCCTGCGGATGCCGCGTCTGGCGCTGCCTGCGCTGCTGGTGGGAGCGGGGTCGATGTCAGAGCTGGCTGACCTCGGCATACGGGTCGATGGTGATGCCGACGCACTCTGGCGCCTCATGTCCGTGCTCGACGCCCCCGACCCGGACTTCGCGATCGTCACCCCCTGATCGGCGCAGCTCAGGACGCTTCTGGGTAGAGCAGGCGTCGAAGGGCTGTGCGCGAGAGCAGCAGCGTGACGACGAGCAGTGTCACGGGGATGAATCCGCCCAGGCTGACCGAGCCGCCGAAGGTGGCTTCGATCAGCCAGAGCACGATGAGCTTGCTTCCGGCGGCCACTGCCCAGAGCATCACGGCCGCGGTTGTCCTGGCTCGCCGCGTTGCGGCCGTGCGAAGGCGCGCCATCACCGCGCCCTTGACCAGGAGGACCACTTCGAGAGTGACCTTGAGCAGGAGCGCGGTCAGCAGCGAGAGCGAGAAGCTCTCGCTGATGACCGTCGGCAGGTACTCGATGGCCAGATTGAGAATCACGACATAGACGAACACGTCCACCACATCGGCCGGATGCGCCGCCAACCAAGAACCCAGCCGCGTGCGCACCGATCGCGACGCTCCTGCGCGGCGCTTCCCGGAGGACCCGTTCACAGCCGACGGGCGCTCGGAGCCGGCTCGCGCACCCTCAGGCGGCAGCGTTCTGCGTGGCGGGGTCGACATTGTCCTTCGTGGCGGTGGCGTCGACGATACGCAGCCGCCCGGAGAGGATGAGGGTGATGCCCTCGCTGAGGACCTGGACGCCGAGGAGGATGCCGAGCAGCTTCAGAGTCGCGGCGGCCGGGTTGAGCAGGATCCACAGAGCCAGGACGATGGAGACCAGTCCGCCGAGGATGAAGACCCACTTGTGGGCCGGGACGGTGAAGGCCAGGCCGATACGGACCACACCGGTGACGAAGAAGATGGCCCCGGCCATCATGGTCAGCGCGATGGCGGCCACGAGGGGGTTGCGCAGCATGAACAGGCCCAGGACTGCCAGGGCGGCACCGCCGAGGAGGGTGGACCAGGACAGGCCTGCGCGGATCGAGACCAGCGCGACGATGATCATCATCACCCCACCGATCAGGGTGAGCCAGGCGATCCAGAGCACGGACACGGCCGTGGCCAGCACGGCGTTGCCCAGGACCATGAATCCGAGGATGACCAGCACGAGTCCGAGGACGATGTCCCAGCCGGTGCGCCTGCGTTCGAGTGTGATTGTCATGGTAGGTCTCCTTGGGCCGGGATGGGTCGACAGCGCCGACGGGAAACATCCCCGCATCACGAGGAATCCTATTGCCTGAGCGGGTTGCTGGGTCGTGCGACTTGCCAGAAACGACGTCTCCCTTTTCGGTGCCCGGCTGCGCGCGATAGTGTACGCAGCATGCCATCACGCCCACGGCCATCGACACCCGACTTAGTGGTCTCCGGCCGCAGGCGCCGCCAGGAGACTCCCCGTTCCACCTTGGCCGAGCTGCCGCCTGGGAGCCGGGATCCGCTGGGCATCCTGAGGGAGCAGAACTCCACCCGCCTCCAGGAGCTCATTTCGCTGCGCGCCGAGCGGATGTCGCAGAGCGCGTTCGCGTTCTACCGGGGGACCGCTGCCCTGATGGCGGCGGACCTGGCCCGCTCACCGCATACCGGTCTGCTCGTGGTCGCCTGTGGTGATGCGCACGTGTCGAACTTCGGGTTCTACGCCTCTCCGCAGCGCACGCTGGTCTTCGATCTGAACGACTTCGACGAGGCGGCCTGGGCTCCGTGGGAGTGGGATCTGAAGCGCCTGGTGACCAGTGTGATCGTCGGGGGGCGGGACTCGTCCCGAACCCCACACGTCATCGAGACCGCGGCGCGCACGACGGTGAGCGCCTACCGGGCTGCGCTGGCTGCGAGTCTGGAGCTGACGCCGCTGCAGCGCTACTACACCCATATCGACCCCAGGGGCGGTGCTGGGCTGCTGGACAAGAAGTCACGCCGGGTGATCGCTTCGGCGATCAAGTCCGCTCAACGTCGCACCGGTGAGCGGGCGGTGCGCCGCCTGACCACCCGGGACGCGGACGGCTCGTTGCGGTTCGTCATGGCGCCGCCGACGATGGACCAGCCGAAGCCCGAGGTCGCCGAGAATGTGCACCGCTACACCGATGCCTACCGCGCCAGTGCCGGCCCGGGCATCCGGATGCTGCTCAGCCACTACCGGGAGGTGGACCTGGCGCTGCGGGTTGTCGGGGTCGGCAGTGTTGGAACCCGGTGTGCGCTCTCCCTGTTCGAGGACGGTGACGGCAACGGTCTGATCCTGCAGTCCAAGGAGGCCGGTCGCAGTGTGCTCGAGCAGTACGGCCGCATCGAGCAGCCGCAGGTGCTCACCGAGGCGGTCGGGACCCACGGTCAGGGCGCGCGGGTGGTCGCCCTGCAACGGATCCTGCAGGCCGTCTCGGACCCGTTCCTGGGCTACCTGCGCGCCGAGGGCTTCGACCTGTACGTGCGCCAGTTCCACGACATGAAGGGCGGCATCGATGTCGAGGACCTCGACGACCGCCCGTTCATCACCTACGCCCAGGCCTGCGCGGTGACTCTCGCCCGCGCGCACAGCCAGTCCCCACGAGCGGCCGAGATCGTCGGCTACATCGGCAACGGAGACAGGCTCACCACCGCGATCGTGGAGTGGTCGACGGCGTATGCCGACCTCTCCGAGCGCGACTACCACGCCTTCCTCGCAACCCGATGACAGATCCTGAGGCGTCCCGGGTGTCTCGCTTCTGGTCCGGGCTCGGGCTGTCGTTGCCGGGGGCGTGGACTGCGCTGATCCTGGCGACGCTGTCCTTTCTGCCTTCCCTGGTGCCGCGGCCTGCGTTGTATCAGGGGGTGATCGCCGGGGTCACCGCGGCGATCGGCTATGGGCTGGGCGTGCTGGGGGCGTGGGTGTGGCGTGAGCTTGCCGACCGTCAGGCACGTCAACCGTCGGCCTCGAGGGTCAGGGCTCTGCTGTTCGCCGCCCCTGCGCTGCTGGTGGTGGCGGTGATCCTTGGTGTGACCTGGCAGCGGCAGGCTTCTCGGTTGTTGGAGATGGAGCCGCAGACCCCGCTCGCGGCGGTCCTGGTCATCCCCGTGGCTGTGCTGGTGTTTGTCCTGTTCGTCTGCATCGCCCGTCTGCTGCGCCGGATCACTGGGGTACTGACTGCCGGACTGCGTCGGGTCGTGGGCCCACGGGCGGCCAGGGTGATCGGGATCGCTGCTCTGGTGACCACGGTCGCCCTGGTCTTCAATGGGTTCGTCTTCGAGCGGGTCACTACAGCGGTCAACGCGGCGTTCTCGTTGACCAACGGCGGGACACCGCAGGGGGTGACGGCCCCGATGAGCCCGCTGCGTTCGGGTAGCCCGGAGTCGCTGATCTCGTGGGACACGCTGGGATTCCAGGGACGGGGCTTCGCGGGGCAGGGTCCCAACGCCACCCGGATCGCCCAGGTGGCTGAACGGTCGGGGCAGGGTTCCGAAGTGACTTTGGATCCCGTCCGCGTCTACGCCGGGCTTGACTCGGCTGAGGACCTCGAGACCCGCGCGGCACTTGCGGTGCAGGACCTGGAGCGCGCTGGCGGCTTCGAGCGCTCGTATCTGCTGGTCGTGACCCCGACCGGCACCGGGTGGGTGGAGCCGACCTCGGTCAGCGCCTTTGAACATCTCACCTACGGCGATAGCGCGACGGTGTCGATGCAGTACTCCTTCCTGCCCTCTCCGATCTCGTTCCTGGCAGATCAGCAGAACGCTCGCAACGCCGGTCGCGCACTCTTCGACGCGGTCTATGAACGGTGGAGCCGCCTGCCGCAGGGCGAGCGTCCCGCTCTGTACGTGTTCGGCGAGAGCCTGGGCTCCTACGGGGGCGAGGCCGCCTTCAGTGGCGAGTTCGACATGGCCAACCGCATCAGTGGGGCGGTGTTCACCGGACCGCCGAGCTTCAACCATCACTTCGGGCAGTTCCTCGACGACCGCCAGAGCGGCAGCACCCAGATCGCGCCCATCTACAAGGACGGTCGCACGGTGCGCTTCACCGACGACCCGATGCGCCCGGCCGAGCCGGCTACCCGACCCTGGCAGGGGACCCGGGTTCTCTACATGGTGCATCCCTCAGATGCCACGACCTGGTGGAACTTCGACCTCATTCTCAATCGTCCGGACTGGCTCGAGGAGCCACGCGGTCCCGATGTCCTTCCCCAGGTCCGGTGGGTGCCCTTCGTGACCTTCTGGCAGGTCACCACCGACATGGCCTTGGCCATGGAACCCGGTCCGGGCTTCGGGCACAACTTCGCCGGCGAACACGTCGGCGCATGGGCACAAGTCCTCAACCTCGACAACTGGACGGCCAAGCGCGCCGCAGCCGTCCACGAGGCGGTACTAGCCGAATCCCGAGCCCCGTTCACACCCTCGCAGTAGCCGATCCGCGCACGGGTAGCCGATCGACAGACGTGGCTGCCTGGCCCGGCAGTGTCAGCCGCCGGCGAGGATCCGGGTCTTCTGGGTCTCGAACTCGGCCTCGGTGAGAACCCCGGACTCGCGCAGCTGCCCCAGTTGCTGCAGCTGGGTGATCACGTCGGCACTGCTGAGAGCAGAGGCTGCTGCAGGCGGTGCGGGAGGAGCCGGCGCTGGGGGCGCGGGCGGTGCCGGGGCGCTCGGGGCTGCCGCTGCATCCTGGGCGGCCCACCGCTGGTGCTGGCTCGCTGAACATTACCGACCACGTGGAACATTACCGACCACGTGAGCGGCCACGCTGGCGCGTGCCGCGGTGCGCAACAAGCCCATGGCTCATGCCTCCTTCGTCTGCTCGAGCGCATGCTCGAGTTCATCGGTGTGCACGCCTCCGGCCCACAGCAGGCGGCCGCCTTCGGCTGCCAGGTGCGCGGCGGCGGTCGCCAGGCTGCGGTCTTCATAGACCAGGACCACGGCAAGCTCATCCGGGCCGAGCTCGTCGGCCAGGTCAGCCAGGTCCTCCTCGTCGAGCAGGTCGGACTCCGATGACTGCAGGTCGCCAAGGGCTCCTGGATCGCTGTGGGTGAGTGCCTCCAGCGGTTCACGGGTAGCGCGACCATCCTCGCCCAGGGCTAGGACCTCGATGTCCAGCAGCGTCAAGGTGCCGCTGTCGATCTGGCTGCGAAGCTGGCGCGCCGCGGCCGAGACATCGCTGTCACGTCGAATGATGAAGACGGCGAAGTCGATCGGAGCGGTGAACGAATCGGTACTCACTTCTGGGTAGTTCCTTTCTGTCGCAGGTCAGCTGGCTACCGAGTCGCGAGACCCGGCGCGGTTCTTCAGCAGCACCAGAGGCAGCAGCCAGCCACCGAATGCGGTGACAATCCAGACCACGAGGGTGGCCAGCACCCAGGTGAAGACCCCTGAGATGCGCAGACCGTCGGGGAACAGGGACGCGATGAGCAGTGCCACGAACGTCGATACCAGCCCGATCCCGCCGAGCATGGCCGGTGCGTACTGGCGGGCGATGTTGAAGATGAACGGCCCCAGGATGCTCTGTGCCAGCGCAAAGACTCCCACGGCAACGAGGAACCCCGAGAGGGAGAGCTGCACGCCATCGACGACGGCTGCGGCGGCAAGCAGACCCACGGCTGCTGTCCCGATGAAGATCCCGGTGCGAATGAGGAGGCGAATCATGGTCTTTCCTGCTGGATATGCCCAGCCGAGCAGCAAGGATCACCGTCACACTACAGGCAACGCGAACACCCAGAACAACCCCCGCCCGTGGTGCACTGTCTCGTGTTTCCACACACCTTGAGCTGGAAGGCCCGTGACATATGTCGAGATCAGCCGTCTTCACCTCACCGACACTCAGGCAGATCAGCGAACCGGCGATCTACGGCGTGGTCCTGGTGGCCGCGCAGGTCGTCGTGGTCGCCAACTCCGCGGACGCTTCCTGGGACGTGCTGATCAAGGTGCTGGCCACCTTGATCGTGTTCTGGTTCGCCCACGTCTACGCCGGGGTAGTCGCGCACCTCGGAGACGTCCTCGACGACAGCACTCCCACGTGGGCTCGACTCGGCGCCGCCATCCACGACGGGCTGGTCCACTCCTGGGGCCTGCTGCTAGCAGGGGTCATCCCGTTGGTCGTCCTGACCCTTGGCGTCCTGGGGGTGATCCGTGACAGCACCGCAATCTGGGGGACACTCTGGGCAGCGGTGGTCGTCCTTGGACTGCTCGGGTGGCTCGGCGTCGCGTCGTGGACCGCTCGCCCCCTGCGAGGGCTGGTCGGCGCTCTGGTGACCTGCGTGCTGGGCGCAGTCCTGATAGTCCTCAAAGCAATCGTGCACTGAAGCCATCTCAAAGGCGCCTCCTCATCCTCGTGCCGCCACGGCTCCTCGCCACCCCCCGGACACCGAACTTCGAACAACCCCAGGGCTGACTAGCATCTGGCCATGAGCGCACTGGTGGCCACGGTCGAGATGACCATCCTCGTCCTGTTGGCCTCGATCCTGGCCGGTCCGATCCTCGGTGCGCGCTTCCGGGTTCCCGGGCTGCTCGCCCTGATCTTCCTGGGGATGCTCTTCGGCCCGTTCGGGCTGGGGTGGCTCGGTCGGGCGGATCTGGTGTACGACATGGGGGCCATCGGCATTCTCTACCTGATGTTCCTGGCCGGGCTGGGGTTCAACATCAACGCCTTCAGCCAGGGGCGGGCCAGCGCGCTGGGCTTCGGGGGGGACTGCTGCACAGATAGGTGACATCTGATCGGTGGTGCCAAGAGGTGCCGCTGGAAGGATGTGCACTGTGCCGAAGCCGTACCCCAAGGAGTTCCGAGATGACGTCGTTCGCGTCGCCAGGAACCGTGAGCCGGGAGTCCACCTCAAGCAGATCGCTGCCGACTTCGGCATCAGCGAGTCGTGTCTGACGAACTGGATGAAGTCCGCCGATGTCGAGGATGGAGTGAAGCCGGGGGCGACCGCGGCCGAGAATGCCGAGTTGCGTGAGGCGAGGAAGCGGATCCGGCTGCTGGAGCAGGAGAACGAGGTCCTGCGGCGAGCCGCTGCGTATCTGTCGCAGGCGAACCTGCCGGGAGAATGATGTACCCGCTCGTCCGCGAGCTGGCTGTCGACGGGGTCCCCGTCACGGTGACGTGTCGGGTGCTCAAGATCGCTCGTCAGCCCTACTACCGCTGGCTCGCCCAACCGGTCACCGGCTCCGAACTCGGGGAGGCCTACCGCGCGAACGCGCTGTTCGACGCCCACCGCGACGACCCGGAGTTCGGCTACCGCTTCCTGGTCGACGAGGCCCGTGACGCAGGCGAGTCGATGGCTGAGCGGACGGCATGGCGGATCTGCTCTGACATGGGCTGGTGGAGTGCGTTCGGCAAGCCCAAGCGTGGCAAAGCGAAGAACCCCGGACCACCGGTCCACGACGACCTGTGCGCCGTGGTCGACAAGCACGGCGTGATCCGGCATGAGTTCAAGGCCGATGGGCCGAACGAGCTGTGGATCGGCGACATCACCGAACACCGCACCGGCGAAGGCAAGCTCTACGTCTGCGCGTTCAAGGACGTCTACTCTAATCGGATCGTGGGCTACTCGATCGACTCGAGGATGAAGTCCCGGCTCGCGGTCGCCGCGCTCAACACCGCAGTCGCCAGGCGCGGTGACGTGGCCGGCTGCATCGTGCACACGGACAGGGGCTCGCAAGGCGGATTCAACTGGTCGTCGCAACACCTCGTCGTGGAGGTGTTCAGTGGTTCGTCGTCAGCAGGCAGCAGATCGGGCGGTTCGTCCGAAGTTGAG
>NZ_QWLM01000029.1 GCF_003515945.1 Dermacoccus abyssi | reverse complement strand
CACCGAACCCCAGATCGGAGCTGACGACCTGCCCGCAATCACCGCCTGAACAACCCCAACGAAGGAACGCAGCGCTACACCACTACCCGGGACTTGACCGACAGCGCGAATCAAGATTTGGAGGGTGGTCATTCGTTGCTGGCCGTCAATTACCGTGTGCCTCGTAACATCTCCCGTGACGGCTGAGCCCGACTCGTATACGACTGCCCCTAGGAAATGCCTAGCTCCGCCATCGCTCCTCTGCTCACTTTTCTCCTCGAGGAGCTCACAGGCCACGCGTTCGATATCCGACCACAGCGGCGCCCACTGGTTCTCCTCGTTCCAGACATATGGGCGCTGATAAGGGGGGATCTCGAAGTGGGTCTTGCTCTCGAACAGTTCGCGCGGCGTCAGTGAGTTCGCGTGCATTTGTTTCCTTTCTCTGGCGCATCACATGAGTCCGGTACGCGATGGCTTCTAGGATCGAGGCTACCGAGCCGCTCCATAGTTTTAGCGATGTTGACGAGATCACTACCGCAGGCCCCGCCACTCTCGCGCCCGCTGCGGCGGGATCAGCTGAGTCGCGAACCATTACCGCCGAATACATTGGGATCGGGGTCGTGTCGATATCCTGTGGTCGAGCAAACGTGTGCGTGGTTGCCGCCTTTGCCGTCACGCCCTAGGCGGACCTGTGTAGAACCGGCAGGGGTCGTCTTAGTCTCGGGAGCGCTCATCCGCTGTGCTGGTGCGGGTAGCCCAGCATGTGGGCTCGGTGAGGGCCTGTGAACCAACGGCCAGTGACGCGCGACTGACGGTACGTTCCCATCCAGCCGAACGGCTGAATCAGAACATCGACCCGCCAGGAACGGGAGCGCTTCGGCAGTTCCTTCGGTGTCTGCGCGAGATGGGAGTACCAGCCGGAAAACGCACCGAGCATGAGCGTCGCTCGTGGGATATTCGACGATGCATCGATACTCCACCGCGGCTCTCCCCGGTGCGAATCCCAGGTCGGATCAACCGCCGCCGAGGCGTGGAACCAGCCGTGGAAGGGGTCCTTTTCACCGTCCTGCAACGCGTGCAGGGCCCAAGGCGTCGGCCGAGCATCCACGGCGTGGGGCCTCTCCGGACCGTCCCAATCCGGTGCGATTCCCTGTTCAGTCATGCAGCGTTGCAGCCCAGCGAACATGCGGAGCTCGGGCGACTGGGACGGATGACGACGACGATCCCAGGGGCGACTCCGTCGAGGGACGGCTTGTCCAGCGTTTCTGCCATGGGGGTCATCGTAGGGTCCGAGGCTTACTCCTGGGGCGGCACCACCGGTACCTCGTCAGCAGGCAGGTGCATCCGGCTCGCGACGAGGTTGCTGAACTGCACCGCAGCATCCCTTTTGTCGCTTCCCTTGGCCCACGAACCGAATTCGAAGGAGTAGTCCTCCTCCGTCGTCGCGACAGTGAGACGTGGTGGCTGCTTCTCGTCGCCCGGGCGCACTCGCACGTACCGGATCGACTCGGCCGGAATCGGCTCTCGCACGACTCCGTCACTCTCAACTTCGCGAGGAACCATGACGTAGAGGTGACGGTCCGTCATGGCCAGGTAGCGACGGCGACCGATGTCACCGACGCCGATTCCGCTGGTGTCCGCGACCTCCGCGACGCCGAGCAGACGCTCGTCGTCAGACAGGCGCCACGGCAGAACAGTCCTGAGGCTTGAGGGAGCCGTGGCCTGCTCCAATGCCTCGAAGCGCGGTTCTTCGTACTGCGGTGTCGCATCGCCGAGCCGCTCTGCCATCTGATTGAGGATGCCCGCGAGCTGCGCAGCATCCGTTGCATTCTTGCGTGACAGACGGCGATCGAACGCGTACCAGTTGGCCTTGAGCCCGGCCGCAACGTTGAGTTCCACGCGCAGTTCCCGAAGCACCTCGCGCGCTTCCCGTTTCGCCTCGTCGTCGTACTGACGGCTCACTTCGACGAGGTGGTCACGACGGCTCGCCTCGCGCGGATCCTGCTCCGCGCGAGCGTGCGCGTTACCGGCCTCGAGCAGCCGGTACATCGTCAAAGCATCCACGGCGCGCACGAGGGCTTGAGCGTCACCGATCATCTCCTCTGCGTGCTCCACGAGGAACTGCTGACGTTCCTTGGCGTCCTTGTTCTTCTGCGGCAACTGCGGCGTCAGGCGTTTCAGAGCCCTGCTCGCGCGTTCCACCTGGGAAAGCAACTCGCCTCGCTTCGGCGCGACTCCCTGCCAGACCGAGTCGCTGACGGCACCGATTCGCATGGCAGTCTCAACGGCTTCGCGCAGGTCACGGTGATGCCCCACCGTCTCGCTCCACTCGCCATCCTTGATGGTGGAGCGGAGTTCACGCGTGAGCTCGATGTTGTGCTTCGAGAGCGACGCAAGGCGATTGAGTTCGGCCTGGATGCCGAGCATGACCATGGCTGGCCCCAAGCTGGCCGCCATCGTCGAGGCCGTTCCGGCTGCCGCAGGTACGAAACGGGCGTGTCCAACGATCTTGCCGTTCTTCATCAGGACGCTCAGGGTCTTGCCCTGACTCTGCATGAGCGTCGCTCCTTGCTTGAGCGCCTGGACGGTAGCTGCGTCCAGCTGAACCAAGCCACGGGCCGCGACCACTCCCTGCGCCGCCTGAGCGCCCGCGTTCGCCCATCCCAGAGCCTGCGTGGCGGCGTGCGTGACCTTGTCGCGCGCCGAGTCATCGAGCAAGCTCAGCGGCGTGACGTCGAGGCCCTCGGGCAAGAGGTCTCCGACGACCAGGCCGACGCCAGGCTGAATTTCGATGACGGCGACGTTGCCTTCGTCGCCGAAGGGCTCCACCTCGTGAGAGTTCGGGGTCTCGTTCATGAAAAGGCACCTCGGGTCGTGGAAGAGCGGGACATCCGGATCAGCATGTCACCAATGAGGCTCTAGTTGAACGGTTGTGAAAGACCTCGCGGCTCGCCTCCTCCCATTCCACGTCGTGGCGGCGCTCCAACGTGCGTCCTGGTTGGCGGCAACGCCCCCAAGATGCAAAGGATTTGGTTGAATTTGGAGGATCTGCCCCACGCTGACCCCGGATGGTTGAAACTTGAACGTGTTTCCTACGTCGTCCCCCACCCCCGCTGAGATCGTCCAGCGTGGCGCCGACCTGCTCGTACCAGCCCTTCGCCGCTTCGTGGAGGACACCGCACCCCACTCAGGCGTGACATGGGAGCAGTACTACGCAGCACGTGACACGCGGGACGGGCGAACCCCTCGCAAGCGGTCACTGGACGACCCTCGGTTCCTCCTCAACATCGTCACCCACGAGTGGCGAGCGTTCTCCCCGAACATTGAGCCGATGCAGAGTGCCTGGGCGCGGGAACTCACGATGTCGCTGAACCGAGCCGCACACGCCCGTCAGGAATTCAGCGACGCTGAAGCGCGTCGCTTCCTCGACACTCTCGGTCTTTTCTGCGAGAGCCTCCTGCCGGACGCCGACCTCGGGCCGCGCATCCGGGAACTGAACACGACCCTTGAAAGGCCGGCGGCCGCACCGAACAGCCAAGCGCCGGCCATCTCGACTCCCGCTGAGGCACCTGCGACCGCGGCAAAAGCCGTCACGAGCACTCCGCCCGAAGAGGTAACGCTCCCCTCCGACGCCGAAGCGTCAACCCTGAAGGAATCACCGATTCTCGAGACCGAGCCGGAGTCCGGCACAAGCTCTTGGGATGACGTGGACGACCGTGACGACCTCGGAGAGGGCCTTCGACGCGTCCAACTCCGCGTCGGAGAGATCTCCGTCGAGGCCATTTACTCCGAAACACTGAGCTTTGCCCAGGTCTGCCAGGGCGCGCATCCCGTCGTTGAAATCTCATGGAGCAACGACGGCACTGACGACGCCAAGATCGACCTCCTCACCGTCGAGGTCGAAGGCTTGGCCCTCGACCCTGGCGCCGCACAGCTGACCGACATCGACCTGCCTGCAGGCTCGGGCATGACTCTCGGCTCTGCAGACATCGCGTGGAAGCCAGAGCGCCGCTCCTTCGCGGAAGTAACGCTCGCAACGCCGGTCGACCTCAGGGTGAGCATGATCTCCGGAGGTCGCCCCCACTCTGGCAGCGGAAAGATGACGGTCCTGGCTCGAGACCAGTGGGCCTTCGAGCCGCGCCCGGAACTCATCAGCGCCTTCGTCGCACCGAACGACCCCGGCGTCTCGGACATCGTGGAGAAGGCCAGAGGGCGTGTCGCTCCCGAGGCGAACGACGCCATGGCGATGGGCGATGCCATCTACGCGGAGCTGGCCTCCCGAGGTCTTCGACACGAAGCCGGTACTCCGGCCCCAGACACGGGAGCTTTCAGCGTGCGGCGCCCGGAGCAAACCCTGCAGAACCACGGGGGCACGGGTCTCGACCTCGCGGTGCTCTTCGCCTCCGCGCTCGAGGCGGCCGGCATCAACCCACTCATCACGCTCACCGACGACGGCGGTTTCGGCGGATACCTGACGGCCGATTTCGCCCTGTCCGAACCTGCGGTCACGGACGAAGAAATGATCCACACGCTGGCTCGCAGCCAGTACCTCGTGCCCGTCGATCTCGGGGTGTTCGAACGGGGCGCCGATGTGCCACGCCGCGAGGCGACGGCCGCCACGGAGTCGTACTGGGAACGTGACCTCGACCGCGTCCGGGCCGTCATCGACGTCGCGGCCGCCCGTCGCCGCATCGAGCCCCTCCCGCGGCTTCGTACTGACGCGAACGGATTGCTGATCCTTGAGGTCGAGCAAGCAGCCCCGCTCGCTCTGCGGCTGAACGAGTCGTGGACGGGGACGACAGCCACCGCGGCGGCTACTGCATATCCGCGGCGCGTCCAGAACTGGCGCAGCGCACTGCTCGACCTGAGTTTCCGCAACCCCTTGCTCAAGCTGAGTGGTCGCAGTGGGCTCGGGCTCCACGTGCCCGAACGATCACTTCCGACGTTCGAAGACGTCCTCGCGTCCGGCGAGAGCCTGACCATCCGCGCCGGCCTCGGCCTCGACCCCCTCAGCCACGGCGGCGCGACCTCTGTTCGGGATCGTGACGAGGCTGCGGTGGAAAGCATTCTCTCCAGGGAACGCGTCATCCACGGCCTCATGACCGACGACACTCTGGGCAATCGGCTCGACAAGCTTCGCCGCGACGCACAGCGGGTGATCGAGGAGACAGGAAGCAACAGCCTGTTCGTCACCATCGGCGCCCTCAAGTGGTCGGACGCCCGCGGTAACGATGCCTACGCCCCGCTGTATCTGCTCCCGGTCAAGCTACAGGGACGCACGAAGGGCACGTACAGGCTCGTGCGTGAGGGCGACGAAGTCGCCCTACCGAACTACTGCCTCATCCAGAAGCTGAAACTCGATCACGGAATCGACATACCGGCCCTGGAGACGCCGCCGCGCGACGACGCCGGTATCGATGTCCCCCGTGTCCTGACAGCGATTCGTCAGGCGCTTGTGTCTCACGGGTTGCCGTTCGCCGTCGTCTCCGACGTCCGACTCGCCATCCTCCAGTTCTCGACCCTGGAGATGTGGCGCGACGTGAGTGACAACTGGGAGACCCACGCGAATAACCCAGTCGTCAAACACCTCATCGAGACACCGCACGACACCTTCGGCGACGCCGTCGACGAGCCGCAGATGACGCAGGCTACCGAGGCCGAAGAGCACCTGCCGGTGCCCGCAGACGGATCACAGCTGGAGGCCATCCGGTGGGCACGTGCGGGACGCACCTTCGTGCTCGAGGGGCCGCCCGGAACCGGCAAATCCCAGACGATCACGAACATCATTGCCAACTGCCTCGCGGACGGCCAGAGCGTGTTGTTCGTTGCTGAGAAGCCCGCGGCTCTCGAAGTGGTGCGCCGGCGACTCAAGGGCGCCGGCCTCGGCGCCTTGACCCTCGACCTGCACGGCAAGGATCTCACCGTGTCGTCGGTGCGCAAGCAGCTGCGTGACGCGTGGGAGTACGTCCCCCGCGACGATGCCCGTTACGTGCAGTCGCGCAGCAAGGCGCGCAGCCTCGTCGAGGAACTCGCTGCGTACCCGCTCTCGCTGCACAGCGCGGGACCGGCCGGCCTATCGCTCTGGCAAGCCCAGGCTGCCGTGCTGCGTCACGCCGGGTCCGAACGTGCTCCAGTCACGATCCCGGCCACGATCCTTCGCGGTGAGGTGCGTATCGAGGACGCGCTCGATCACGTCAGCCGTGCGGAGGAACGCCTCTCGGAGTTGGACCGCCCCCTGTCCGAAAGCCCGTGGGGTCTGGCCGGACCCGGCGCAGCGCCCCTGGACGCCGACGCAGTATCCCGCGCTGTCGCAGCCTTGCACTCTGCTGCGCTGCAGCTCTCTCCCGCACTGGTGGCGCTTCTGCGCGCCACCGGACAATCCGGATGGGGACGCGTCCCCGGCCTCCTCGCAACCCTGAGTTCGCTGCCGGAGAACCTCGTCGACGAAGCGTCACGTCACGACGCGAGTTGGTCGACGCAGTTGCAGCACCTTGCCGGCGAAATGGACCGCTTCGCTGCCCACTACGGGCACTTCGCCTCGGTGATCACCGCGCCTGCGCATCACGCCGACGTACCCCGCTTGCGCGAAGAGCTCAACGCGGCCCATGCAGCCGGTGTCTTCAAGCGGAAGCGACTCGTCGAGAACGCGGAAGCAAACATTGCCGCGTTGATGCGACCGGACCTGGCCCGACCGCACGATCTGCGCGCCTTCCTCAACGACCTCGAACACTTCCAGGGTGAAGCCAACAACCTTCGCCGTCGTAGTGAGGCGCTACTCCCGGGCGGGGGAAACCCCCACATGGGCGGTCAGATCCCACGTCAGATGGCTGCCTACCTCGAACAATTGCGGGTCGCCCGCGGTTCGTTCGAGAACCCTCAAGCACTCGAGACGTACGTCGACAACCTCCGGCGCCGGCAACCGATCCCCGCCGTGACTTCGAGGCTCTCGAGCCGTTCACTCTGGCGTGGAGCCGCCTTCGTGAGAGCCTCATGGGCGGACGAGGACACGATCAACACGTGGTGCAAGGGCCGAGGACTGGCCGCGGCCGTCCTCGACACCCTGCCCGCGTGGCAGGAAGCTGCACAAACCCATCGCTTCGGCGAGCTCCGTCGTGTGGCCGCTGCGCAAGGATCACTCGCCGAGCTGCGACGCATTGGGCTCGACGGCTTGATCGAGCGCCTCGAACGCGGTGACGACGGTAGAGCGAATGTGCGTGATGCAGTCGACGCCGAGATCGCTGATGCAGTGCGCGCCGAGCGCCTCGACAGCGCGGGGCTCGAGCGGTTCAACGCGAAACGCCGTATGCAACGCATCGAGGAATTCGCTCGCGAGTCGGACAGTGCCCGCAAGGCCGCTCCGACAGCCCTCCCCGCGCTGGTCCGCCAAGCACACGCGGTCGACACACGCCGACCGAGCAAGGATCTCGCGGCCCTGCACCGAGAGTTCGAACGCAAGCGGGGCGGCTCGATCCGAGAACTCCTCGCCCAGCATTCCCCCGCACTCCGACGCCTCACGCCGTGTCTCCTCATGAGCCCGGCAAACGTGGCCCGCTTCGTACCGGCCGATGTCGAGCCGTTCGATCTCGTCATCTTCGACGAGGCGTCGCAGATCCGCGTTGCCGACGCCGTCGGAGCGCTGGGACGTGCCAAGGCTGCGATCGTCGTGGGCGACTCCGAGCAGATGCCTCCCACGTCGATGTTCGCAGTGAGCAACTCCGACAAGGACGACGACAGTGCGACCGAGGAAGATCTCCTCGTTCCATCCGATCAGGAATCAATTCTGAGCGAGTGCGTCGACTCCAACATCCGGCGACTGTGGCTGACCTGGCACTACCGCAGTCAGGACGAATCACTCATCACCTTCTCCAACCACGCCTACTACCACGACCGCCTTGCGAGCTTCCCTGCTCCGCCGTCCGACTCCGGTGAGCGTGCGGTGTCGATGAAACTCGTCAGAGGTCAGTTCGACGGAGGTGTCGGTGGCACGCGCACGAACAAGGTCGAGGCGACGGCCATCCTCGAGGAAGTAAAGGAACTGCTTCGGCGAGACCCCTCGACGTCCATCGGTATCGTCACCCTGAACTCACAGCAGCGCGACCTTCTCACTGAGATGTTCGAAGAGGAAGAGGGCGCCGTTCGTCGAGCCATGAACCGTGATGAGGACCCGCTCTTCGTCAAGAACTTGGAGAACGTCCAGGGAGACGAGCGTGACGTCATCCTGTTCTCGCTCGCGTTCTCGCCCAACGAAAAGACGAACCGCCTCGGCCTCAACTTCGGCCCTTTGACGCGAACGGGCGGTCACCACCGTCTGAATGTCGCGATCACGCGAGCACGGAAGAAGGTGAAGTTACTCGCCTCGTTCCAACCCGAAGACATCGACCTGTCTCGTACCCGCTCCGTCGGGCTGCACGACCTGCGCGCCTACATGGAATTCGCCCGAGGCGACGAGTCGGCCGTCGAGGGTGCGATTGCCCGGTTGGCCCCGGACGCGTACCGCCGCAGTCTCGTCGAAGCCCTGACGAAGTCGGGTCTCGAGGTCCGCGAGGGAGTCGGCACGAGTTCGTTCAAGGTCGATCTCGCCGTACGCCGGCCCGGCTCAGAAGCGTGGGTCGCCCTGCTCCTCGACGGAAAGGAATGGGCTGAGCGCGCCACCGTCAGCGACCGAGAAGTATTGCCTGAGATGGTCCTGGGCAAGGTCATGCAGTGGCCCCGAGTCGAGCGTGTGTGGCTCCCCGAGTGGATCGCGGACGAGGCTGGCGTGCTGGCCCGGATCGACGAGGCCTGTGCTGACGCGTCGGCGAAGCTTGCTGAGTCTCGAGTCGAGTCGGCCGAAGTGTCGGCAGACGAGGTCAACGCGGTCCTGCATGAGGAACTGGATCTTCACACAGGCGAGGGCGCTCCGACCACCAATTCATTCGAGCCGAGTCAGCCTGCCGTACTCGACGCTCCACTGACGCGGATGCACACAGCGATGTCTGCGCGCCTCGACGAGGTCGGGGAACTCACGGTGGCACCGCCTGAATCGGTGGCTCCAGAGCTTTCCGAGGGGTCCGATATCGAGCCTGACGAACACACTTACTCGGCATCGGATGGCCCGAGCGAGTTCCCGCAGTCATCCTTCGCATCAACGGATGATGAGGAGCCAAACACAGAAGCGGGATGCGCCGACGAGATCCTCCTCGAGGAGTTCATCCCCTGGGAGACCGAAACGCTCGAGGAAGGCCTTTTGTCCGACCTCACTGAACCGCATGCGAAGGCACGAGTCAGGGAAACCGTTCGACGTGTGGTTGCCGCTGAGGGCCCGATCGAATCCTGGCGATTGGCCACTATCGTCGGGCGCAGCTACGGAGTGCAGCGAGTCAGTAGCCTGCGCCACGGCAGCGTTCTGAACTTGGTGCCAAGGACCCAGGCCCGGGCAGAGAACGGCCTGACGTTCGTGTGGCCCGAGGACGTGACGCCTGACGCTTACAACCTGGTGCGGCAGAGCTCAGTCCCCCACCGGAGCGTGACGGAGATTTCGAGAGCGGAACTCACGAACGCGATGATTCTTGCGCTGAGTGAGTACCCGGCGATGAGCGTGCCGGCTCTTCATCGGGCCACAATGCGAACCTTCGGGATCTCCCGCTTGGGATCGAACGTGCAAAGCCGACTCGAAGCGGTCTTGGCGTGGGCGGTTCGCAACGGATGGATCGTCAAGGACGGTCACCTCTGCGCTCTCCCTGAGGAGTGACTCTGCACGTCGGTGACGTGCCATCCCTGCGCCATTGCCTTAGGGAACTCCGCCTGAACAGTGTCAGGACGTACCGGGGGTCTTCAGACGAAAGGACCCAGATCTCCGTCTTCTAGGCCTGCCAGCAGTGCGCGTCCGCCATCCTTCGAAGGACACCGCAAGGGGACTGCTGCACGGATAGGTGACATCGTGACGTGACCCCCACCCTGGTTTCCACAAAATCTGGCTACACGAAGGCCTGGGTGGAAGGCTCACGAGCATGCCTCGCGCTTACCCCGTCCAGTTCCGTCAGCAAGCTATCGCCCTGGCCCGTTCCGGGCGGCCAGTGACGCAGGTCGCCTACGAACTCGACATCCACCCCGTCACGCTGCACAAGTGGATCCGCCAA
>NZ_QWLM01000028.1 GCF_003515945.1 Dermacoccus abyssi | reverse complement strand
TTGGCGGATCCACTTGTGCAGCGTGACGGGGTGGATGTCGAGTTCGTAGGCGACCTGCGTCACTGGCCGCCCGGAACGGGCCAGGGCGATAGCTTGCTGGCGGAACTGGACGGGGTAAGCGCGAGGCATGCTCGTGAGCCTTCCACTCAGGCCTTCGTGTAGCCAGATTTTGTGGAAACCAGGGTGGGGGTCACGTCATCACCTATCGGAACAGCCCAGACCTGTGCCCCAGCGACGAGGAACAGACCCCCGCCGCGTGGAAAACTCTCCACTCCAACCTCGAAGCTGACTGGTAGCCCTGCACGCTGTAGCTAAAACCTCCGTCTGAGCAACACGGCGGCATTGCGGCCGCTCACGCCTCAGAAAAATGTGCTGGTCCGATGGGAGGCCTGATCAGTAGGCTCGCCGTTATGTCAAGACCTGAGGGGTTCGATTACGTCGAACGAGCTGGTGAAGTGATCATTACGCATCGCGGCAAGCAGGCGACGGTCTTGCGGGGCGTCAGAGCGGCCTCCTTCTTAGAGGACGTCGAAGCGGGCGACCATCAGGAGCTCATGGCGCGCCTGACAGGCAACTACCGCAGAGGAAACGAGCGTCAAGCGCGTCAACACCCTCGAAACCGATCCCGTTGAGGTGCCAAGTCAGGGCTTTGGCGATCCCTGACACGTGCGTAAACGGTCGTTTCTGCCACGCCGGGCTCTGGAATCCGGGGAGGCGCCGGACTCCAGAGCGGCAGAACTCTGAACGGTCATTGACTGGCCTCGACCGTCGGTGGCTCAGTGCTTATCGGGCTCGACGACGTTGGGGGCCGTTTCCTTCTGGTACCAGACGACCGGCAGCACACAGAGCGCGACGACGGCGATCATCGCGCCGGGGGCGGGCTTCCAGTCGGTCATCTCGATGAGGCGCTCGCCGACGAGCGGGGCGAACCCGCCGAAGATGGCCGTGGCCGTCGTGAAGCCAAGGGCCATGCCGGACATGCGCGCCTTCGACTTGAACTGCTCCGCGATCGTCGATGCGGCGACGGCGCTCCAGCCACCGGCGACGGCGGCGAGGACGAGGGCGCCCGTGAGTGCTGCGCCTCGGCTGCCGGAGGCCATGAGCTGGAACATCGTCAGCGACGTCACCGCGGCGAGCACGCCGAAGATGAGCAGGAGCGGGCGGCGCCCGAAGCGGTCGGCGGCCATGCCCGCGAAGGGCGTCACGAGGATGACGGCGACCGCGGCTGCGGTACCGAGCCACAGGGCGTCGCTCTCGCTGAACTTGCCGGCGTTCTGCAGGAAGGTCGGCGCATAGCCGATGCCGACGTAGTAGGTGATCGAGCCGAGCGCGGAGATAGCGAAGCCGCGGGCGACGGCGCCGGGCTCGACACGCAGCACCTCGACGAGGGGGTTCTTCGCCTTGTCGTCCTCGTCCTCCTCCTCGAAGACGGGCGACTCGTCCATGCGCGAGCGCATGAGGAGCGTGGCGCCGGCCATGATCGCCCCGATGAAGAACGGGATGCGCCAGCCCCACGAGTCGAGGTCCGGGCCGGTGAAGAACGACGTCGTGAGGGCGGCGAGACCGACAGCCATGAGACCGCCGACCTCACTGGCCGCCGAGGCCAGTGACGTGATGAATCCGCGACGCTTCGGCTCCGCACCTTCGACGAGGTAGGTGATGACGCCGGAGTACTCACCGCCGACGCTGAAGGACATGAGGCAGCGCATCGCCATCATGAGCCAGCCCGCCGTAGCACCGATCGACGCGTAGGTCGGCAGCAGTGCGGTGACGAGCATCGCGACCGTCATGAGCGCCATCGAGATGAGCAGAACCGGCTTGCGCCCGATCCGGTCGCCGATGTGACCGAACACCGCCGCGCCGACCGGGCGCAGCAGGTAGGTGAATGCGAACACGAGCAACGTGGCGGCGGTGCCGCCGGTGCCGCCCCCGAAGAAGACGCGGGAGATCACCGTCGTCATGTAGAGATACAGCGTGAAGTCGTACCACTCGATGATGGTCGACATGCCGGCCACCGTGAGCGAACCACGGCTGATGGGCGGGTGATCGTCCAACCGACGGGCTGGTGTGTGGGCGATGGCGGCCATCGAATTCCCCTTGTGCTGTCGGCGTCCTCGACACGCGGATCGCGTGCCGTCAGGTTCTTCGGGCGGGCGCGGTGGACGGATTGGTCTGCGTGCAGCCTAGGCACGTGTGCGGTGCGTTGCCCAGCCTATGGGCACACAAGGAAGGGCGCCGACGGCTACGATTCACGCGTCCGGGGTGCCCTGGACGTGAGCGGCGGCACACAGGAGTCTGCCTGTACAGCGCGTAGACTAGCCGTTCGAGCAGGTGGCCGGTCGGCCGGAGGCGACGTTTCTCGCCCGTCGACCAGGTGATCGTGAGAACAACGAGTTCGCCTGCGACGCGAGGTGTTACGCCTCGCGGGTGAATCCACTTGTTCGGAGATTTCTTGACTTCCTTTGCCGATCTCGGCGTGCCCGCCGTCCTGACGAAGACGCTCGACAAGCTGGGCATCACCACGCCCACCCCCATCCAGGCCGCGACGCTGCCCGACTCCCTCGGTGGCCGTGACGTTCTCGGCCGTGGCCGTACCGGCTCGGGCAAGACGTTCGCGTTCCTCCTGCCGCTCGTCGCTCGTCTCGACGAGACGCGCTACGAAACGCGCACGTACAAGCCGCGTTCGCTCGTCCTCGCACCGACGCGTGAGCTCGCCAACCAGATCGCCGACTCGCTGCGTCCCCTCGCCGAGGCCGCCGGCCTGACCTACACGACCGTCTTCGGTGGTGTCGGCCAGAACCCGCAGGTCAAGGCGCTCGCCGCCGGGGTCGACGTTCTCGTCGCGTGTCCCGGACGCCTCGAGGACCTCATGGGTCAGGGCTTCTGCAACCTCGAGGACGTCGAGGTCTGCGTGCTCGACGAGGCTGACCACATGGCCGACATGGGCTTCCTGCCCGGCGTCAAGCGCATCCTCTCGAAGGTGCCGAGCGACGCTCAGCACCTGCTGTTCTCGGCGACGCTCGACAACGGCATCGACGTTCTCGTCAAGAAGTTCCTCACGAACCCCGTGACGCACGAAGCCGATTCGGCCAGCTCGCCGGTGGCGACGATGGAGCACCACGTGCTCGCCGTCGACAAGGACACGCGCATGGACGTCCTCACCGACCTCGTCTCCGCGCCGGGGCGCACCGTCGTCTTCACCCGCACCAAGCACGGCGCGAAGAAGCTGTCGAAGCAGCTCGCCGCCCGCGGTGTGCCGTCGGTCGACCTGCACGGCAACCTGTCGCAGAACGCCCGCGTGCGTAACCTCGACGCCTTCCACTCGGGCAGCGTTCGCACGCTCGTGGCCACCGACATCGCGGCGCGCGGTATCCACGTCGACGACGTGTCGCTCGTCGTTCACGCCGACCCGCCGGCCGAGCACAAGGCCTACCTGCACCGTTCGGGACGTACGGCACGCGCCGGCGCGGCGGGCACCGTCATCACGCTCATGACGCCGGATCAGCGCGGCGACGTGAAGTCGCTCCTGCGCGCGGCGAAGATCACCGCGACGACGACGTCGGTCGATGGTGCGCACCCGCTCCTGCAGGAACTCGCGCCCGGTGAGCGTTCGCTCCTCGACGCCAGTGCCGTGGCTGCGGCGATGCCGAGTGCGCCCGTCCAGCAGCCCTCCAAGAAGGGCGGCTCGCCCTCCGGTGGTCGCAGCCGTGGTGGTCAGGGCGGTTCGGGCCGTTCAGGTGGCCGGGGCGCGCAGGGTGGCCAGCGCGGTTCGGGCCAGAAGCGCGGCGGTTCCGGCCGCGGTGCGTCGCAGGGTTCGAGCGAACGCGGCGGCCAGGGCGGCGGAGCCCGCAGCGGCTCGCGCCGTAACGGGTCGGCCACGGGTGGCCGCAGCGGTGGGGGAGCGGCGTCGTTCTCCGCGAACTCGCGCAGCGGCCGACGCTGACGCGGCAACGTTTCTTCCGAACAACGAACGGCCGGTGAGGATTCACTCCTCACCGGCCGTTCGTCGTCTGGGAGGCCGTCTGGAGCGGGTCAGTGAGGCCCGTGCGAGGCTTCCGAGGTGGAGGAGCGCGCGATGTCTGCCTCGTCGAGCAGGTCGGCCATGATGCGCCGGCCGTCCTCGACGGCGCGGCGCTGAACGTCCTCAGCCCGGCCGACGACGGAGATGCGCGCCACGTCGGCGGGTGGTGAGACCTGCAGGATGCGCGGGTCGTCGTACATGAGCGACTCGAGCTCCACCTTGCGTTCCGCGCGACGCTTCCACGCGCCGGCCGAACCGGGCGCGTGCCGCGTCATCCACCGCGCCACGAGCTGACGTTCGATGCGCTTGTCCGGGGAGATCTCCAGGGACGGCGCCTTCGTACGAAGCACCAGCACGTGCGTCGCACCCTGCTCGAGGGCGGTCTCGATCGGCACGTTCTCGCTGATGCCGCCGTCGATGTACAACTCCCCGTCGATCTCGACGGGCGGCCCGCCCAACACGGGCAGGCGGGCCGTGGCCCGCATGGCGTTCTGCAGACTCGCCTTGTCGCGGATCGTGTTCGCGAGGTCGACCGATTCACCCGTCGCTGCGGCCGTGGCGATGGGGTGATACTCGACGTCGCTGGCGAGAATCTCCTCGAAGCCCATCGGCGTGACGTTCTCGTACAGGTCGTAGACGATGACGTCGGTGTCGACGACCGGCTTTCCGCGCAACGCGTTGCGCGGTCGGATGGTAGCGTTCATGCTCTCGGGAGCCCACCAGCCGTGGATGTTGGCTCGCGCCCGCCCGCACACGAGCCAGGCCCCGCTGAGCGCTCCGGCCGACGTTCCGTAGACGGCGTCGACGGCCGGGAGAAGGTCACGCTCCTCCATCTCGGCCACCATGCCCCCGCCGTACGCGGCACGTGAACTGCCGCCCTCGAGGACGACAGCGAGGCGCGCGTCGTCGTCACGCGAGCCGGGCGTGGAGCCGGCCGCCAGTCGCCGCCGGAGGAGATCGAGTACGTCATGCACCGGCTCATTGTGACGACCTGGTCCGTGCCTCACAAACGGGGAATCCTGTGGCGCACGTCCATCGGTGTTCAATGGTCTCGTGGACCTCACCGTGACGACGCTCGCTGCCGTCACCTGCGCCATCCTCATCGGTGCTGTGCTGCAACGACTCTCGGGTTCCGGCATGGGTCTCGTCCTCGCCCCGACGCTCACCCTCGTCATGGGAGCGGCCACCGGCGTCCTGCTCGCGAACGCGACGACGACCGTCTCGGGGCTGCTGCTCACCCTCACCCTGCGCCGCCAGGTGGATTGGCGCCGCGCCGCCGTCATCTGTGCGTGTGTCGTGCCCGGCGCGGTCGTGGGCGCGCTCGTCGTGAGGGCGGCGTCGGCCGCGTGGCTGCAGGTCATCGTGGGTGCGGCGGTGCTGGGCGCCATCGCGTTCACCGCGCTCGCCGATCGCCTCGGCCACCTGCCGCACGTCACCCGCGCCTGGCCGACGCCCGTGGCCGGCGTTGTCGGCGGCTTCTTCAACACGGTCAGCGGGGTGTCCGCGCCGGTGCTCGTCATTCACTCGCGCCTGACGCGTTGGGAGCACACATCGTTCGCGGCCACGCTCCAGCCGATCTTCATGACGATGGGTGCCGTCTCGGTGGCCGCGAAGGTGCTCCTCGGCTCGACGGGCGTCCACGAGTTGCCGCCGCTGTGGCTCCTGCCGTACGTGGTCGTCCTCGTGCTCGTCGGTATCGGGATGGGAAGCGGGCTCGCACGCCACGTTCCGACGGAGCGGGCCAAGGCGCTCGCCATGCTCCTGGCCGGCATCGGCGGCGCGAGTGCGCTCGTGCGCGGCCTGCTCTCGCTCTGACGGAGCCGCTCACGAATCCGGCAGACTTGGGTCCATGGACGAACGCGCGGTGCTCATCGCCTACCTCGAAAAGCAGCGTGGCCACGTGCGTGCCAGCCTCGAGGGACTCGACGACAACGCCGCCCGCAGGGCCCCGCTTCCCTCGGGTTGGAGCCTCCTGGGTGTCGTCCACCACCTCGCGCTCGACGTCGAGCGCTTCTGGTTCCGCTGGGTCATGGCCGGTGAAGGGGTTCGGCTCGCTGACGACGCGTGGCAGGTTCCCGGGCGCGAAACACTCGCGACTGTCCTCGACCTGTACGAGCGCGAATGCCGCGCGGCCGACGCCGTCATCGCCGCCATGTCACTGGAAGCACGTCCGCTGCAGTGGCGCGACGCGTGGGGCCCCTGCCACGTCGAGAACCTGCGCGATGCGCTGCTGCACGTCATCACGGAGACAGCCACTCATGCGGGCCATCTCGATGCTGCGCGAGAACTGATCGACGGACGTCAGCACCTCGTGCTCGAGTGACGCCTGAGACGATGCAGGCATGACGATCCTGCGTTCCGTCGCCCTGTTCGCCCTCGCCGCGCTCACCGAGATCGGTGGCGCCTGGCTCGTGTGGCAGGGCGTGCGCGAACACCGCGGTTGGGCGTGGATCGGCGCGGGTGTCGTCTCGCTCGGCATCTACGGATTCGTGGCCACCTTGCAGCAGGACGCGAACTTCGGGCGCATCCTCGCGGCCTACGGCGGGGTCTTCGTCGCGGGCTCGCTGCTGTGGGCGATGGCGCTCGACGGCTTCCGCCCCGACCGCTACGACATCGTCGGCGCACTCGTCTGCCTCATGGGCGTCGCGGTCATCATGTACGCGCCCCGCGGCTGAACGGGAGGTTGCGAACGCGTCTCGACGCCGCGTGGCGTGCGATTGGGACGTTCGTGCGTGTCATGATCGCCTCGTCGCACGCACAGGAGACGAGGTAGGCATGACGCTGGTGGAGCGCTACGGTGCCGACCCCGCCGCCGAACCACTCTGGACCCCGGCAACGGTCATCACGTTCGTGCGTACCATCGCCTCCCTCGCGGTGGCGGCGCTCGCCGTGGTCAGACGTGACGAGCACCTCCTGTGGGCGGCGCTCGGCATCTACTGGGTCGGCGACATCCTCGACGGTGCTGTCGCTCGCAAACTCGGATGCGAGACGCGCATCGGCGCGGTCCTCGACATCCTGTGCGACCGCGTCAACTGCGCGCCCGTCTACCTCGGCCTCGCGTGGCTGCACCACGATTTCGTCGTGCCGATCTTCATCTACCTCTTTCAGTTCATGACGATCGACGCGTTCCTGTCGATCGCGTTCCTCGCCTGGTGGGTGCGTTCGCCGAACTACTTCTTCGAGGTCGACCGCACGATCTTCACGTGGAACTGGTCGAAGCCCGCGAAGGCGGTCAACTCTGCGGCCGTCGTCGTCCTCATGCTCCTCACCGGGTCGATGTGGGTGGGCCTCGTCATCGCGCTCGCGCTCGTCGTGCTCAAGGTCGTGTCGTTGCGCCGGCTCCTCGCGATCGGCCTGCCGATTCCGCCGTTCACCGGCGCAGCGGACTCGGCGCCGGAGACCGGAACCACCGGAACCAGTGGAGTTGCCGGAACGAGTGATCGGTGACGGCGCTGCTCCTGGCCTTCGGGGTCGGTGTCGCGTCGGCGCTGCTGCCGTTCTTCAACGTCGAGGCGTATCTGCCCGTCATCGGGCTGCGCTCCGACCCTGCGCTGACGGTAGGGCTCGCCCTCGTCGCCGCTGCCGGTCAGACACTCGGGAAGGTCGTTTGGTACGTGCTCGGTGCACGGGGCACCGAGTCGGCGTGGCTGCAGAAGAAGCTCGACAAGGGCAAGCGTCGGGAGACGTACGAGCGGTGGTCGAACCGGCTCACGCAGCAGCCGCTGCTGTCGACCGGAATCATGCTGGCGTCGTCGTTCGTCGGGTTGCCGCCGCTGCTCGTCATGGCGGTCGTCGCGGGCAGCGTGCGCATGAGCATGACGATCTTCCTCTCCACCGTCCTCGTCGGACGATTTGCGCGTTTCTGGCTGCTGCTCGAGGGCGCTTCCGCCCTGTGGCACCTCGACCTGTTCGGCTGACGAGGCCCGTCCCGCCCACCGAAATCGAACGGACGCCACCTTTCGTCGACCGCTTGCGAGTAGTCGAATAGAGCCATGACGACTTACGAACTGGCAGGGCATTCCGTCGCTCGCGTCGGGTACGGCGCCATGCAGTTGCCCAGCCCCGGCGTGTTCGGGCCGCCACGAGACCACGACGAAGCCATCGCCGTGCTCAAGCGCGCGGTCGAGCTCGGCATCAACCACATCGACACGTCGCAGTTCTACGGGCCGAACGTCTCCAACGAGCTCATCCGTGAGGCGCTGCACCCGTACGCCGACGACCTCGTCCTCGTGTCCAAGATCGGTGCCCGCCGCGACGAGCAGGGCAACTGGCTACCCGATCAGCACCCCGACGCCCTCAAGGCAGCGGTTCGCGAGAACCTCGACACCCTCGGCGTGGAGCGCCTCCCCGTCGTCAACGTGCGCGTCATGCCGAAGGACGAGATGAGCGACCCGGGCACCGAGTACTGCCCGCTCGATGACCAGCTCGCCGCCATGCAGGAACTGGTCGACGACGGCCTCCTCGAGCACTTCGGCGTGAGCAACGTGACGAGGGACGAGGCCGCCCGGGGGATCGACGCCGGCGCCATCTGCGTGCAGAACCCCTACAGCCTGCTCGCCCGCGACGACGAGGCCACTTTCACGCTGTGCGCCGAGCGAGGCGTGGCCTACGTGCCGTTCTTCCCGCTCGGTTCGGCCTTCCCGGGCATGCCGAAGGTGACGGAGAACGAGACCGTCAAGGCCATCGCCGAGGAGCGCGGCATCACGCCTTCGCAGGTCGGCCTCGCGTGGCTGCTCGGGCGCTCCGAGAACGTCCTGCTCATTCCGGGCACCTCGTCGGTGGCGCACCTCGAGGAGAACTGCGGTGCGGGCGACGTCACGCTCGAGCCCGGCGACATCGACGCGCTCAACGCCATCGGCGCCTGACCGGTCTTCCGGGCGCCACGTGAGCGACCGCGTCGGGGGACACCCGGAGCGGTCGTCCAGGTTTTGGTGACATTTCCCCTAATTGATCGCACGTCCGGGATAACCTGTGCGGGTCGTTGACGTGTCGTGCGTCACAGAGGCAGGCGAACGGACTGCAGAAGCAGAGCAAGCGGGTCTCGGCGCTCGCGATGATGGGCGCTCTCGCCGTCACGGCGGGTTCGCTCGCCGGGGCTCCGGCGGCGTCGGCCGAGTCGAACGCCCCGTACCTCGTGGGTGCGGGCGTCTACGACATCACCGGCGCGGTGGCCGAGACCGGTGCTTTCGGATACGCGGCCAACCAGGAGATGAACGGCCTCCAGGAGCGCCTGTACTCGCACGCCTACGTCATGGGGGACCCGAAGACGGGCAAGCGTGTCGTCTTCGTCAGCGCCGACGCAGGTGCCATGTTCCAGTCGGTGAAGCTGGCGTCGTCAACAAGCTCAAGGCCAAGTACGGCAGCCGCTACGACGACTCGAACGTCATGCTCTCGGCCACGCACACCCACGTCGCCAACTCCGGCCAGTCGCACGACAAGCTCTACCAGATCGCCGGGGCCGACAAGTCGGGCTCCGGCTACGACCAGCGCAACTTCGACGCCATGGTCAACGGCATCGTCGCCTCCATCGAGCGCGCGGACGCCAACGTCGAGCCGGGCAACATCTCCGTGACGAGCGGCAACCTCTCGGGCGCGACGAAGAACCGCTCCGCGAAGGCGTACGAGGCGAACAAGGACGCCGGTTCCTTCGACTCGAACGTCAACGAGACGATGACGGTGCTCGAGCTGACGTCCGCGTCGGGTCAGCCGGTCGGAATGATCAACTGGTTCTCGACGCACCCGACGCAGTTCTCGAAGGACACGACGCACATCAGCGGCGACACGAAGGGCCGCGCGCAGTACGAGTTCGATAAGAAGATGAAGTCCGACCCGGCGAAGGCCAAGACCTTCGTCGCGGCGTTCGCCAGCTCGGACGAGGGCGACGTCGTCTCCACGCAGGGCAACTCGAAGTCGGCGCCCGGCTTCGGTGGTTCGAGCGACGACTTCGTCAACACCGAGATCGACGGAATGCGCCAGTACACGCGGGGCGAGCAGCTGTGGGGCGGCCCGTCGACCCCGGTAACCGGTCCCATCGACTCCCGTGGGCGTTGGGCCAACTTCGCCGACTACACGGTCAAGGGCGAGTACACGCAGGGCGCCGGTGACAAGAAGCTGTGCAAGCCCGCTCGCGGTTGGTCGTTCGCGGCCGGCGCCGAGAACGGCCCGTCCGACATCCCCGGCATCTACGAGGGCATGACGAAGGGCAGCTTCAGCGTCACCGACAAGTACAACAAGATCGACACCTCGGCCCTCGGTGGGCTCACACGCTTCGCGCTGGCGTCGCTCACGACGATCCTCGGTGCCGACGACGCGTGCCAGGAGGAGAAGGCCGTGCTCCTGCCGGACGGCAAGCTCGGTATGGCCCCGACGGCGGCTCCGGTGCAGATCCTGCGCATCGGCAACGTCGCGCTCGTCGGTGTTCCGGCCGAGGCCACGACGATGAGCGGTCGCCGTATCCGGGCCGAGGTGAGCAAGCAGCTCGCCGGTACGGGCGTCGACAACGTCGTCGTCGCGGGCCTGACGAACTCCTACATGGGCTACCTCACGACGCGTGAGGAGTACGCGAAGCAGCACGACGAGGGTGCCTCGACGGAGTTCGGCCCGAACCAGCTCGGTGCCTTCCTCCAGGAGTACTCGGGCCTGGCCAAGGCAATGCGTGACGGTACGAGCGTGAGCAACCAGGTCACGCTGACGACGAAATCCGGTGGCGCGTCGCGCGCCGGTGTCGTGCTCGACGACAAGCCGCTCAGCCAGTCGTTCGGCCAGGTGCTCACCCAGCCGAAGGCCTCCTACTCGCGTGGCGAGACGGCGACGGCGGTCTTCCGCGGCGGTCACCCGAAGAACGACTTCCGCACGCAGCGCAGCTTCCTCGAGGTGCAGCGCAAGGAGGGCTCGCAGTGGGTCACCTACCTCACCGACCGCGACTGGGACACGTCCTACACGTGGAAGCGCGAGGGCGCCTCGTACTCGCGCACGACGGTGGACTGGCGCATCTGGGGCGACGTCCCGGCGGGCACCCACCGCCTCGTGCAGACGGGTGACTGGACGAACGGCTGGTACGGCAAGGTGTCGCCCTACACCGGAACCTCGCAGGAGTTCACCGTCAACTGACCTGTGGACGCACCTCGGCCCCGCAACGTTCGCCGTTGCGGGCGAGCTGTGTTGGTGCGGCTGGTTCAGTCGGCCATGTCGGTGGCGTGGCGCTGGGTGACGATGCCGCGCGCGATGAGCGCGTCGTCGCCGCGCACCATGCCGGCGACGTTCATCGCGACGCCGCGCACCCGCATGGCGGGGTGGCGCGGTTTGCTCGGCGGCTCGAGCTCGCGCACGGCTTCCTCGCCCCCGTCGTGGAGCAGGCAGAGCTTCGCCACCTCGTGCGCGTGGCGGTACATGACGGAGTGCGCGGCGCCGTCGACCTCGACGGCTCGGCCGCGAGGAACGAGCTCGACGAGGCGCTCGGCCCACTCGCGAGGGCAGTTCGCGTCGTGGTCGCCGCGCACGATGAGCGTGTCGGCCTGCACGGCGCCGATGCGCTCCTCGATGCGGTAGCGCATCATGCGAGGCAGGGTCTTGAGGATCCAGCGCGGGCCGCACATCGCGTACGACATCCCGACGAGCACCCGCACCGCGCCCGGTTCGTAGAGCGCGGAGTGCGCGAGGCGAAGGATCTGCTGGGGGATGGTGCGGGCGTCGGCGTCGATGACAGGGCCGATGAGGACGAGCGAGGTGAGCTCGGGGCGGCGGGCGGCGAGCTCCGTGGCTACCTGAGCGCCCATCGAGTGACCAATGACGACGGGGTCGTCGAGGCCGAGGTCGTCGATGACGGCGCCCGCGATCTCGGCGAAGTCGCCGATGTCGAGCGCGCGGTCGCGGTGACGCACCCCGCCGAACCCGGGCAGGTCGATGGCGTGGACCGAACCGGTGGTGTTGAGGTCCGCCGCGAGGCGTACGTAGTAGTTCGAGGCGACGCCGATGCCGGCGAGCAGGACGAAGTCCCGGCCTGCCGGACCCTTGAGCGTGGTGACGCGGGCCTGGGTCGTGCCGCGGCGCACGCGACGGACGGTGACGTTCTCGCTCTGCACCTTCTCGTCGGCAGCAACGGCCTGTGCGCTCACGTGTTCGTCACCCTCTGCATGTCGTCTCGATGGGGTGGCCTTGCCGATCGCCCCACTGCCCAAAGAGCCTACCCGGCGGTAATCAGTGCGGCCGGTGACGGCATAACCGCACGATCGGCGGCGTTTTCGTGTGCGTGATCCACGATTCCCTCGTCATCGGAGCCGGTCAGGGTGGCCTGGCGTCGTCCTATGCGCTGAAGCGGCGGGGCATCGAGCACGTCGTGCTCGACCGCGATTCCGGCCCGGGCGGGGCGTGGCAGCACCGCTGGGACGCGCTCACGATGGACGACGTCCACGGAGTCGCCGACCTGCCCGACTCAACCGCGCCCGGGCGCTCACCGGAGCGGGCGAACGTCGTCATTCCGGAGTACTTCGGTGAGTACGAGAGCGAACACGACCTGCCGGTCGAACGGCCCGTCAAGGTGACGCGCGTGGAGGCGGAGGACGGGGCGCGGCAGGGCCCGCTCGTCCTCACGGCCGACGACGGCCGTACTTGGCGGACGCGGACGCTCGTCAACGCGACGGGCACGTGGACGCGACCGTTCGTGCCTGCCTACCCGGGCGCGTCGAGCTTCGCGGGCGAGCAGTTCCACACCGTCACCTACCCTGGCCCGGAGCACTTCCGCGGCAAGCGGGTGGCCGTCATCGGCGGGGGAGCGTCGGCGGTGCAGTTCATCGGTCAGATCGCCCCGATCGCCGACATCGTGTGGGTGACGCGGCGCGAACCTGTCTGGCGCGACGGGTTCGACGGCCTCGAGGTCGTCACCGGCATCGAGGAGCGCGCGGTGCAGGGGTTGCCGACGCAGAGCGTCGTCTCGGGTACTGCGCTCAGCCTGCGGCCACAGGAGTACGAGGCGTCGCGGCTGGGCGCCTACGACGGGCGGCTGCCGATGTTCGAGCGCATCGAGCCCGAGGGCTTGCGTTGGGCGGACGGCCGGTTCGAGCGGGTCGACATCATTTTGTGGGCCACGGGTTTCCGGCCCGCGATCGACCACCTCGCGCCGTTGCACCTGCGCTCGTCAGCCGGTGGCATCGCGCTCGAGCGGGTGCCCGGCAACATTCAGGGCGCGACGACGGCCGCGCTCGACCCGCGGATCCACTTCGTCGGCTACGGGCCGTCGGCGAGCACGATCGGAGCCTCCCGCGCGGCTCGTCAGGCGGCCCGGGCGGTGGAGAAGTACCTCGCCGAGGACCGATCGCGAGACTGACGTCCGCGTGCTGCGTTTCGCCCGATCTTGGGAGTTGTTCAGCCGACCGGCCCGCCCCGCCGTCCCGCCGAAAAATTGTAGGTTCCCGCTCGGCTTGTCCGAGCGACAGGGCCTCTGACCTGCGGTGGGACAACTTTGTGGGACGCGTTCCGTCCCACTAAGTTGTCCCGTTCTTTGCCTTGCCTGCCGAGTTGAGCCGAGCGGTGAGGTGTTGCCTGGCGGGTGCCGCAGCGCCATGCTGAGCCGATGGTCAGCAGATTGGGCTACGACACGGACGCAGACTTTGAGTTGCTGCGTCACACATTGGCGGTCACGGAGTCGTACAAGCCGATGCTCGACGCCTTGACGTGGCCTTCGCATGAGAGTTCGGAGTTGGCGCGGATCGACTCGCTGGTGGGCAGCAACATCACGGTGACCGAAACGTGCATCACGGGACAACGCACTGCCGTTGGGTGCGTCTTACACGGCTCTTCACAGATGAGGGTGTAGCGGTGGTGTGACCTGGGGCGGCGCGTCGGTGTCGGGGTGAGGCGGACCTACCACCGACGCCGACGGCAAGACGCC
>NZ_QWLM01000027.1 GCF_003515945.1 Dermacoccus abyssi | reverse complement strand
ATGGGCATCCATCGCAGCCAAGAACGCTGCCTTCACCCCGCCAACCGACACAGTCCTCGCAACTCCCAAAAAGTCTGGGTGTTGCGAGGACTGCTAGAACCCGCCGTCGGCTGCGGGGCCTTCGTCACATCTCGGGGACCTACTTGGCGAGGGCCTCGAGCAGGTCGAAGCGCGTCAGGACGCCGACGGGACGGCCACCTTCGACGACGAGGAGAGCGTCCTCCTCCTGCAGCGCCTCACGGGCGGCCGAGAGCGGTTCGCCCCGGCCCACGAGGGGCAGACCTTCGCTGAGGTGATCGACCACGGAGTCGGCCAACTGCGCCTTTCCGGCGAAAAGCAGATCCATGAGCGTGCGCTCGCTGACGGCGCCGCGGACCTCGCCGAGCATGAGCGGCGGCTCGGCAGCCACGACGGGCAGCTGGCTCACGCCGTACTCGCGCATGATGTCGATCGCGTCGCGGATCGTCTCCGTGGGGTGCGTGTGCACAAGGTCGGGGAGGTCTCCCGACTTCTGGCGCAGCACCTCGCCCACGGTCTTCTCGTCGCCGCCGGTGACGAAGCCGTAGGAGTTCATCCACTCGTCGCTGAAGATCTTCGACATGTAGCCGCGGCCCGAGTCGGGCAGCAGGACGACGACGACGGCGTCGGCCGGCAGGTCCTTCGCCACACGCAGAGCACCGACGACGGCCATGCCGCTCGAGCCACCGACGAGAAGACCTTCCTTCTCGGCGAGAGCTCGCGTCATCGTGAAGGCGTCCTGGTCGTTGATGGCGATGACGTCGTCGGGAACAGACGGGTCGTACGCGCCCGGCCACATGTCCTCGCCGACACCTTCGACGAGGTACGGGCGTCCGCTGCCGCCCGAGTAAATCGATCCCTCGGGGTCGGCACCGATGATGCGGACGCGCCCGCCTTCGCTCTCCGGACGGTCGGCGCTGATCTCCTTGAGGTAGCGACCCGTGCCGGTGATCGTGCCGCCGGTACCCGCGCCGGCGACGAAATGCGTCACCTTGCCCTCGGTGTCACGCCAGATCTCCGGGCCCGTGCTCTCGTAGTGCGACTGAGGGCCGAACTCGTTGAAGAACTGGTTCGGCTTCCACGCGCCCGGCGTCTCCGCGACGATGCGGTCGGAGACCGAGTAGTACGAATCCGGGTGATCGGGAGCCACCGACGTGGGCGTCACGACCACCTCGGCGCCGTACGCACGCAGAACGTCCATCTTGTCCTTGGCCACCTTGTCGGGGCAGACGAAGATGCAGCGGTAGCCCTTGCGCTGAGCGACGAGCGCGAGGCCGACACCGGTGTTGCCGGACGTCGGCTCGACGATGGTGCCACCGGGCTTGAGCTCGCCCGAGGCCTCTGCGGCCTCGATCATCTTGAGGGCGATGCGGTCCTTGACCGAGCCTCCGGGGTTGAAGTACTCGACCTTCGCGAGGACGGTGCATTCGACGCCCGCCTCACGTGCTACCGGGCCGAGCTTGACGAGCGGGGTGTTGCCCACAAGGTCGGCGACGTTCTCTGAGAATTTCATGAGGCCATCGTTTCACGCCGTGGACACGCCTGGCGTTCGTGCCGACAGGATCACGGGGAAGCAGGAATCACGCCGCGCTCGTCCAGAGCGGCACCTCCGCCAGCTTGCCGGGTGCCGCGACCATGACCGGCCAGCGCAGGTACCCCTCCAGGGCGAGCGTGAGGGCGTCGGCCCAGGATTCCTCGAAGGGCGAGGCTCCGCTCGTTCCTCCGCGTTCGAGCAGGACGAGCGCTCCGGTGATGTCCGGCGACTCCTCAGCGATCGAACTCACGACGAGCGCGAGGTTGGCGACGGCGTCCGCGTCGGGACGTAGGGCGAGGCCGTCGATCTGGGTGAGTGCCTTGTGGACGCGGCCGTTCTCGTCGTGGAAGGCGAGCCAGAGGCTGCGCCCCTGTGGCCGGCTGGCACCGAGCACGTTCTGCCAGAACGCCGTGAGCGTCGATCGGGAGGTGATGGGGGCGTGGGCTGGATTGATCGTCATGCCTTCAGCGTGCGCCGAAACGCACCGAGCGTGCCGGGGGCCGTCCACAGCCCCGAACGGCCGTCACACCTGTGGACAGAGGACGGCGATTCAGCGCTCGCGATACGACGACGACCGCCCGCCACCGAAGTGAGCGGACGGCCGTCGTCGGTCCGAGCAGAAAGAGGTCAGCGGTGTGCTGCTGCTGCCCGCTTCTCGGCCACGACCTTGTCGGCGTGTTGGCCACGCAGGACGCGGTGTTCCGGCGTGTTGCGCACGAAGAGGTAACCGATCCCGATGAGGACGAACCACAGGGGCGTCCACAGCAGCGCCGTGAGGGTGCTCTCCTGCGTCGTCAGGGTCCACAGGACGAAGACGAAGAACACCATCGTGGCCACACACATGCCGATGCCGCCGGGCATCTTGAAGGTGCTCTCCTTGTGCAGGTGAGGACGACGGCGGCGGTAGGTGATGTAGCTGAGCAGGATGATCGTCCAGACGAACATGAAGCAGATCGCCGACACGGTGGTGATCATGTCGAAGGCCTCGGCAACACCGCCACCGGCGTAGAGCAGCGGAATGCCGATGAGCAGGAACACACAGCTGAACAGGAGCGCCGCGACCGGAACCTTGTTGCGTGACAGGCTCGAGAACGCCCGGGGTGCGTCCCCCTGACGGCTGAGGCCGTAGATCATGCGCGACGTCGAGTAGATGCCCGAGTTGGCCGAGGACGCCGCCGAGGTGAGGACGACGAAGTTGACGACACCCGCGGCTGCCGCGAGACCGGCGAGCGCGAACATCTTGACGAAGGGCGACTCGCCCGCCTTGAACTCCGTCCACGGACGAACCGACATCAGCACGAAGAGGGCGCCGATGTAGAACAGCAGCATGCGGATCGGCACCGAGTTCACCGCGCGGGGGAGGTTGCGGTGCGGGTCCTTCGTCTCGGCGGCTGCCGTGCCGACGAGCTCGACACCGACGAACGCGAACACGGCGATCTGGAAGCCGGCCGCGAAGCCCATGAAGCCCTTGGGGAAGAAGCCGCCGTGGTCCCACAGGTTCGAGAACGCGGCCTTGGAACCGCCGGAGGAGAAGCCGGTGAACACCATGTACAGGCCGATGATGATGAGCGCCACGATGGCGACGATCTTGATGAGGGCGAACCAGAACTCGAGCTCACCGAAGGACTTCACCGAGGGCAGGTTCAGCGCCAGGAGAAGGAAGATAAGCGCCAGGCCGGGAATCCACAGGGGGAGATCAGGCCACCAGAACGCGACGTAACTTGCGATGGCGACGACATCGGCGATCGCGGTGGCGATCCAGCAGAACCAGTACGTCCACCCCGTGAAGTACGCGGCCCACGGGCCGAGGATGTCACCGGCGAAGTCCGCGAACGACTTGTACTCGAGGTTGCTCAGCAACAGTTCGCCCATGGCGCGCAGGACGAAGTACAGGAAGAAGCCGATGATCCCGTAGACGAGGATGACCGACGGGCCGGCGGCACTGATTGTGCGGCCGGAGCCCATGAAGAGGCCGGTGCCGATCGTTCCGCCGATGGCGATCAGTTGGATGTGGCGATTGCTGAGGCCGCGGGAGAGCTGTTCGCCCGCCACCTCCTCGTTCTGTGGTGCGACTGGGCTCGACACGTGGCCGCCTTTCGGACGTCGTCGGGGGAGTAGGGGTATCCCGCGACCCTACGGGCGGTGTGGCGTGGCCCACGTCGTCGACACCCGCGGTGCGCATATAGGTTCCATAACGATGCGATCCCGCCACCCTTCGCGGGTGACGGGATCGCATCGAAACCGGGGAGAACCGATCAGTGACGCGCTGAAGCCTCGCTGCCGTGATCCTCCATCGTCGAGTAGTCGAACGGCTCCTTGCCGTCCAGGACGATGTTGAGGCGCTCGCGGTCGATGGACTTGGTCCACGTGCCGACGAGAACCGTGGCGACGGAGTTGCCCGCGAAGTTCGTCAGCGCGCGAGCCTCGGACATGAAGCGGTCGATACCGACGATGACGCCGACGCCGTCAACGAGTTCGGGCTTGTGCGCGTGCAGGCCGCCGGCAAGGGTCGCGAGGCCCGCACCGGTAACACCTGCGGCCCCCTTGGACGCCACGATCATGAACAGGAGCAGACCGATCTGCTCACCCATCGACATCGGCATGTTCATGGCGTCGGCAATGAAGAGTGACGCCATCGTGAGGTAGATGGCCGTGCCGTCGAGGTTGAACGAGTAGCCGGTCGGTACGACGATGCCCACCGTGGAGCGGTCGACGCCGGCGTGCTCCATCTTCGCCATGAGGTTCGGCAGGGCCGACTCGGACGACGACGTCGCGACAATGAGGAGGAACTCGCGGGCGAGGTACTTGAGCAGCTTGAAGATGTTGACGCGAGCAACGAGCCACAGCAGTGCGCCGAGGATGACGAAGATGAAGAGAGCACAGGTGATGTAGAACCCGAACATCAGCTTGAGCATTTCACCGACGGCCTTGGCTCCGGATTCTCCGACGACCGCAGCCATGGCGCCGAATGCACCGATCGGGGCGAGCCACAGAACCATCGTCAGCACGCGGAAGACGATCTTCTGCAGGTAGGTGATACCGCGCAGCACCGGCTCGGCGTCGGCGCCCATCTTCTGGATGGCGAAGCCGACGAGCAGGGCGACGAACAGGGTCTGCAGGACGCTGTCGCCGGTGAGAGGGGAGAACAGAGTTGTCGGGATGATGTCGGCGATGAACCCGAGGAGGCCGTGGTCGGACTCCGACGCCTTTTCGACGTACTTGTCAGCCGAACCGGGGGTGATCTTGAGCCCGTGTCCCGGCTGGATGATGTTGCCGACGACGAGGCCGATGGCCAGTGCGAAGGTCGACATCGTGAGGAAGTACGCGAGGGCCAGACCGCCGGCCTTACCGACGGTGGCAGCCTTCCGCACCGAGCCGATACCCAGGACGATGGTGCAGAAGATGACCGGCGAAATCATCATCTTGATGAGATCGACGAACATCTCGCCGACAGGCTTCCACTCCTTGGCCGCGTCGGGAGCGACGAGACCAAAGATGATGCCGCCGATCACGGCGATGATGACGGCGATGTACAGCCAGTGGCTGCGATCCTTCTTCGGCGTCGAGGTCGAAGGCGCGGAGGGTGCTGACGCGTCGCGGGCGTCAGCGGGCAAGTTCTCGGGCACTCAGGGCTCCCAGGTGTGACGTGGGTGAAAGACCCCTCAATCTATTCTTGGCGATCCCTGAATCGGCGCAGCGGTTCGGGGCGCAGGAGCTTGTGTCCGAATGGTTATGCGGTCGACCGCATTCAGAGGCGACGGCGCAGGAGCACGGCCACCTCGGCGTGGTGGGTGTGCGGGAACATGTCGAACAGGCGCGCGGCGGTGACATCGAAGGAGGCGAGGTGTTCCAGATCGGCCGCGAGCGTCGTCGGGTTGCAGCTCGAATAGATGACGGTGTGCGCGCCGCTGCCGTCGAGCGTACGAGCCAGGTGCTCGCCGATACCCCGTCGTGGTGGGTTGACGACGACGAGGTCGGCGGAGTCTTCCGCAGGCACGTCGAGCACGCTCGCATCACCGACCTCGAACGTGACATCCCCTGCGGTGCTTCGCTCCGACGCAGCCAGGCGCGCGCTCTCCACCGCGGTGGGTTCGATCTCGACGCCGTGCACCCTCCGGTGCTCGCCGGCGAGGTGGAGTGCGAACCCGCCGACCCCGCAGTACAGGTCGAGGACGTTGAGCGCGTGCACCGCGTCCGCCCAGGCGGCGGCCTGTCGGTACAGGTCGCCGGCGACGTCGGTGTTCGTCTGGAGGAAGCTGCGATGACGCAGGTGCAGCGTGACGTCGCCCACCGGCAGACGCAGGGTCTGCTCCGGCGTCAGTGGGATCTCGAGGTCGCCCTCGACCACGGCCTTGTGCTCGGGATGGATGTTCGCCGAGACGGCGCGCACCTGGGGGAGGCGCTCGAGGAGAGCGGGCAACGCCTCGCGTAGACGCGGTACGTCGTCCTCGCTACGCAGGACGAAGCGCACCATGAGTTCGCCGTCGGTGTTCGCGGTGACGAGAACGAACTTGAGGGCACCCTCGCGACGTGTGACGTCGTAGGGGCGCAGCCCGGCACACGTGACGAAGCCTGCGAGATCGGGCACGACGTCCCAGATGGCTTCGTCCTGAATACCGCACTCACGCAGGTCGACCCCGGTTCCATCTGCGTCCGTGATGCCGAGTGTCGGCGCTTGCAGGGTGCCGCCGACGGCGAGCTTCGCCTTGGATCGGAACCGCGTCTCGGCCGATGCCCGCGCGGGTAGCCAGACACCATCGGCGACCCGCGTGGCCAGCGTCTCGGCGACCCGAGCCTGCTTATCGCGAAGCTGCTCCGCGTAGGGAGTTTCGAGCAGGGTGCACGAGCGGCACAGATGCCGGTCGAAGTAGACGCACTTCATCGACGGGGCGATCAGCGCCGCACGGAGAAGTCGTCGACGGACTCGGGCGCCACATCGCGCACCTCGACGTCGTCGACACGTGCGACGGACGGACCGTCGTGGCACCAGTCGACGAGGCTCTCGACGGCGTCGGGGTCACCTTGGGCACGCACGTGCACCGAGCCGTCGTCGAGGTTCTCCACCCAGCCGACGAGGCCCAGTTCGCGGGCTCGGTCGGCCGTGTAGGCGCGGAACGAGACGCCTTGGACGTGGCCGGTGATCGTCAGGTCGACAGCGCGAGGGGAGGCGTTCATGAGTCCAACGGTACGTCGCTCGTCGCAGGCTCAGCGCGGGTGCCCGCCTCTGCGGGAAACAGACCGCGCAAGGTGTCGGAGAGCGTGACAACGCCGACGAAGGAGCCCTCGCGGGTGACCTGGGCGAGGTGCTGGCGGCCTTCGCGCATGGCATGCATCGCCTTCGTCACCGGCGTGCTCTCGTCGAACGTCGCCGTGGGGTGGACGAGGTCGGCGATCGGTGCCGACGGTTCGCGCGAGACGGTGTCTCGGACGTGAACCGCACCTTCGTAATGACCGTTCGAACCGATGAGGACACGCAAGTGTCCCGCCTTCTGGGCGGTGTGCCAGACGTCCGCCGCGGTGGCGTCCTTCGAGACCGCGGTAATGGCGTGGTCGGGTCGTACGAGATCGGAAAGCGTCATCTCCCGCAGCGACAGAGCACCCCTGATGTGCCTGCTCGAGACCGGGTCGAGTGTGCCGGTCTCCGTCGAGTGCTCGACGAGCTGCTCCAGGCCCTCCGGGTCCTGGGCCGCGGCGACCTCGTCGGCCGGCTCGACGCCCATGCGGCGCAGAAGCCAGTTGGCGGCGCCGTTGAGGACGACGAGCAGCGGACGCGTGAAGAGCATGAAGCCGCGCATGGGCAGCGCGAGGAGCATCGCGGAACGCTCCGGGTGAGCAATGGCCCACGACTTCGGCATCATCTCGCCGACGACGAGGTGGATGAACGTCACGATGAACAGGGCAAGCACGAACGCGAGGACGTCGGCCACAGTGCTGGGCAGGCCGAGGTCAGCGAGGAGCGGCGTCAGTGCGTGGTGCACGGCCGGCTTCGACAGGGCACCGAGTGCCAGGGTGCACAGGGTGATGCCGAGCTGGGAGCCGGCGAGCAACAGCGTCAGGTCACCCGAACTGCGTAGAGCGGCGCGGGCGCTGCGGGAGGTGGCGGCGAGTTCTTCGAAGCGGTGGCGCTTCGCTGCGATGAGCGAGAACTCGACGGCCACGAAGAAGGCGCTGAGCGCCACGATCGCGACGCTGATGAGGATGAGGGCGGTGGTGCTCATGCGTCGTCACCTTCCGTCTCGTGGCGTGCTTCGAGGGTGAGGCGCACCGTGTGCGGCACGCGGTTCTCGGTGTCGATGACCTGGATGACGAGGAAACGCTCAGGCGGCGCGTCGTCGGAGGCGTACTCGCCCGGGTCGACGGGCAGCGGAACCTCGACGGTGACGCCGTCCTCGACGAAGCCGCCGTTGTAGGCCATGGCCACGCCGCCGACGGTTTCGAAGTCGCCGGGCGGCATGAGGATGTCGAGCGAACGCTCGACCTCGTCGGTGGGCGTGCCGCCGGGGCAGATCCACGCGTCGTCGTCACCGGTCTCGTCCTCGACGATGGCCGTGAGGTCGTCGGGGTCGTGCTCGTCCTCGATCTCGCCGACGATCTCCTCGGCGAGGTCCTCGGTCGACAGCACGCCGGCGAAGCCACCGAACTCGTCGACGACGATGGCGAGGGTGCGGCGCTCGGCTCGCATGGCCGCGAGCGCCTCGGGGAGCACGGTGAACGATGAGATGAGGAACGCGGGTCGCATGATCTCGCTGACCTCGCGCTCGTCATCCGACGGGAGCGTGAGCACGTCGAGGAGTTCGACGACTCCGACGACGTCGTCGTTGTCGAGCACGGGGTAGCGCGTGTGGCCGCCCTCCATGAGCTGTCGGATCTCGTGGACGGGGGTGTCGGCCTGGACGACGTCGACGCGGGCACGCGGGATCATTGCGTGACCGGCGGGGCGCTGGGGGAACTCGAGGGCGCGGTCGATCATGTCGGACAGTTCCTCGGTCAGCTCGGAGCCGCGGGACTCGCCGACGATGTGCTTGAGGTCGCGCAGGGTCGCCGAGTGCTCGACGTCGTGCACGGGCTCGATGCGCAGGAGCTTGAGCAGAGCCTCGGACGCGCGGTCGAAGAGCCAGATGAGCGGCTTGAAGACGCGCAGATACGCGAGCGTCGAACCGGCGAGGCGGTCGGAGACCTGCTCCGGGCGTGCGATGGCGTAGTTCTTGGGGAACAACTCGCCGAGCACCATCTGGATGATGGTCGACAACAGGAGCGCGACGACGGCACCGACGACGGCGGCGAACGCCTTCGAGATGCCGGCTGCCGAACCCATGTCGCGGATCGCGCCACCGATGAGCGGTTCGGCGACGTAACCGACGACAAGACCGGTGACGGTGATGCCGAGCTGCGCGCCGCTCAACATGAATGAGGTGCTGCGGGTGACCTGGAGCGTCTTGGCGGCTTTGTCGTCGCCGCCCTTGGCTCGTGCTGCGGTGCGGGAACGGTCGACGGCCATGAACGCGAATTCCTGGGCGACGAACCAGCCGGTGAACGCGGTGATGATCAGAACGATCACGATGCCGGCGAGAAGGGAAAGGGCTGGGCCCATGATGATCGAGAATGCCTCACGGTGGGGGAACGGTCGATGGCACAACGGTACTGGATCGACGGGGGTTCCCATGCCTCGCTGCTGAGCGCGGGGTCACCGTCGAAACGGCCCGCCTGCTTCTCCCGGGCCCTCAGTTCGTCGTCGCCTTCTGCAACGTGACGGTTGCCGTGCGGGTCGCGCCGGAGGTGTCGGTCCACGTCACCTTCATGGAGTCGCCGGGGTAGTGGCCGTCCATGACATCGGCCAGATCGCCGGTGTCGGAGATGGTCGTACCGTCCAAGGCTGTGATGACGTCGCCGGCCGCCAGGCCCGTGGATGCCATGGCCGACCCACTTTGGACGTTCTGAACCGTGACCCCGCTCGACCCGCCATAGGGCGCCATCCCGCCGCGGCTCGAGCTGCTCGGCACGACGGCGATACCCAGAGCGGCTCGGGTGCCGATGTGGTTCGTCGCCGTCTTCGTTCCGGCCAGGATGGTGTCGGCCAGCGACTTCGCCTGCGTGATCGGGATGGCATAGCCCTCGGCGCTGCGTGAGCTTCCGTTGCCGTAGGCGGTGAGGGAGTTGCTGGAGGCAGCGGCGGTGTCGATGCCAATGACTTCGCCGTCCGCGTCGAAGAGCGGGCCACCCGAATAGCCGCCGACGATGGGTGCGCTCGTCTGGATGAGGTCGGTCAGTTCCTCGGAGGAGTCGAGCGCCGTCGAATCGCTCGCCGTGATCGAGCGGTCGGTGGCGGTGACGAGTCCGCTCGCGGCGTACAGCACGCCCTCGCCACCGCCCTGGCCGACGGCGAGTACCTTCTCGGAGACCTTCACGCCGTCGGTGTCGAGTCGGACGGTGGCCAGGTTGCTTGCGCCCTTGAGCTTGAGCACGGCGATGTCGTGTGACGCGTCATGTCCGACCACCTCGGCTGTGTACTTCTGCCCGCCGGGCACCGTGACGCGGATCTGGGTGGAGCCCTCCACGACGTGGTAGTTCGTCAGGACGGTGCCGTCAGAGCGCAGCACCATGCCGCTGCCGGCGCCTTCGCCGTTCGTCGTCACGGTGTCGATCATGACGACGCCTCGCTGCTGGGCCTCGGTAGCGGTCGTGGACGTGCCGCTCGTCGAGCTGGCGCTCGTACCGGACGCTCCGTCGTCGCCGTTCCAGCCGTTGCCAGCGCTGGAGCTGTCGGGAAGGAAGCTGGTTCCCGACGAGCCCGCGATGCGCGTCACCGGCAGGAGATCACCGGGGTTGTCGCGCGCCACGACGGCGGCCGGGGCGGCAAGCGCTGCCGTGGTGAGTGCGGTGATGCCGACGATCGTGGTGGTGCGCATGGGGTGCTCCTCGGAACGTGCCTGGGGTGATGGTGACCAGACAACCGGGGGTAGCCATGGCGTACCTGGCTCGTTCCTGTGCCTCAGCTATGTTCGCGCCCGCATGCGCAATAGAACACGTGAGCGCCCCTCACCACCGCGGGAATCGGTCGTGAGGGGCGCCCACCCGTCGGCGTTGCCTAGTTCGGCCGGGGCACGACGATCATCGGAACCGGCAGGTGCTCGAGCATCCTCGTGGCCGTCGTCCCGAGGAACGTCTGGCGGCCCTGCGCCAGGCGTGACGAGCCGACGAGGAGCACGCTGTGCGGGTTCCAGTCGATGGCTGCGACCGCCTTGCGCAGGTTGCCGCCACCGCCGACCTCGGTCGTGACGTCGACGTCGCCGCCCACCTCGTCCCGCACGGCATCGAGCTGGGCGAGCGCGCCCGACAGCATCTGCGAGGCCAACTGCTCGTCACGCTTGCCCTGATCGACGAGCGTGATGAGGCGCAGCGGGAGACCGGTGATCGCGGCCGCCGTCACGGCCTCGTGCACCACCTGCTGGGCGCCGGCGCGCAGCCCCACGGCAGCCACGAGTTCCTGGAGCGGACCTCGCTCACCCTTGCGGTAGCCGCGCGGAGTCATCGCCACCGGCACGGGTGCCGAGTGCAGGATGGCAGTGGCCACAGGGTTGGCGAGGATCGCGCCCTTGGACCGCGAGCCCGACCCGATGACGAGCGCCCGCGCATTCAGCTCGCCGGCGGCATCGAGCACGGCGCGTGGCACCGACGCAGAACGTCGCACGTGAGCGCGGACGTCGATGTCGGCCGGCAGCTTCGCGAGCGCCTTGTCGAGCTGGGCGCGAGCCTGGGCTTCGACTTCGTCACGGAAGCGCGCCTGCCCCGGGTGCTGGATCGACACAGCCGACTCCTCGTGCAGGACGTAGAGCGCGTCGAGACCGGTTCGGAACGTCGTTGCCAGGTCGGTGCCGAGAGCGAGAGCGTCCCGTGACGCGGCGTCGCCGCCCCAGGCGACGAGGAAGCGTCGGTCGTTCGAGGGCGTGTTCACGTCATCTATGGTGCCAACTCATCGTTCGAGAATCTGCTCGGCGACGCGGGCGCCCATGCGCACCGCACCGTCGACGTGCTGGTAGCCCTCGGCGGCGATGTCGGAGCACGCGAAGCGCATCGGACCGACCGGGTCGTGCTGGTAGGGGCCGTAGCGGTGCAGGCCGCCGAGGTCGTACCTGGCGGCGTAGGCGCCACGCGTCCACTCCTCGGAGGCGAAGTCCGATTCGTAGTAGACGACGGGCTCGAGGGCTTTCTCGCCGAGGTAGTGCGAGATCGACTCGAGGATGCGAGCCTTGCGATCTTCGGTCGAGAGGCGGAACATCTCGTCGGCCTTCTCATCGGTGACGAACGAGACGAGGGTGCCGCGCTCGTCGTTGTGGTTGGTGTTGTCGTAGACCTCCTGGCACAGCTCCTCGGCGCCGAAGCCGGTGCCCGACAGGCCTTCCTCACGCCAGAAGGGCGTCTCGTAGACGGCGTGCACCTTGATGACGAGGCCGAGCGAGGTGTGCTGGTGCATCTGGTGCTGCAGGCGCGGCATCGGTGGCTCGTAGCTGATGCGCGAGTACAGGTTCGGCGGCACGGCGAGGATGACGTCCTTCGCCGTCACCTCGAGCCCGTCGCTCTTCACGGTGGCGCCCTCGTCGTTCCAGGTGATGAAGCGCACCGGTTCGTTGAGCTTGACCACGTCGTCGCCGAGTTCGCGGGCCATCGTCCGGGAGACGGACTGCATGCCACCGACGACGCGGCGGTCGAGGATGAACGTGTCGTCGACGAGGTTCGAGAACGGTCCGGCAGACGCGGCCATCAGCACGGCCTGCAGCGCGGAGAAGGCGTGCGCGGGCTTCGTCAGCATGCCGCCAGCGATGAAGATGCCGATGTTGCGGCACGCCTCTTCGTTGTCGGACTGCTCGCGCAGCCAGTGGTGGAAGGAGATCGTGTCGAGTTCACGCGCCTTGGGGTGCGTCCAGGACTCGGTGGCGCCGATCTCGGCGGCGAGGTCGTCGAGGACGGTCTGGATGCGCTCGATCTCGGCCTGTACGTCCTCGGCAGCCGGGCACATGTCGCCGGTGTAGAGCGAGCGGGTGCCGTCGGGCGCGAGGTAGACGTTCTCGCCGTCGCGGTAGCGCAGGAAGGTCTCGATGCCGAGCTCGTCGAGCTACAGGCGTTGATCGGTGATTACCTGGGATGCCCCTGACAGAGGGTCTTGGGGACGAAGCTGTCGGGGTCCACTGCAGGCAACTGCGGGGATCACGCTCGGCAGAGCCGAGCAGGCTCCCGGTTGGTGGTGACAGGCACGCCGACGTCCCTGCTTCCGGCGAGATCCGCTCCTGAATCCGCCCCAGCGGAGAGTGTCGGGGGAGCGCAGAGGGCCACGGCCCTCAGCACTTACTCGGGCGTGGGCCAGCACCCGGTCCGGGCCCGGGCCTTTGGCGGTCAAGTCGTGGGACGGCTGGCGTCGAGCTTGGCCGCGGCCGCCTCGACGTACTCGGCCTCCACGAGGATCTCGTAGGAGGACGCCTCCAGGCCCTGGACGCTACTGAAGTCCCGGCGCCCGCCGGTGGCCGCGTGGCCCAGCAACCCGAAGATCAGCCCCCACACCGCGCCCAGGAGCACCGCCCACAGGATTACCGACAGCCACCCCACAACCGTGAAAAGACCCAACAGCAAGCCAACGAGCAATCCCAGCCAGGCCCCGGAGGCGGCCCCGTACAGGGCGGCCTTGCCGTAGGTCATCCGCCCGGTGACCTGCTCAACCAGGCGCAGATCGGTGCCGACCAAGCGCACGTGCTCAACCGGGAACCCGGCGTCGGAGAGTCGATCGACAAGGCGCTGAGCCTGGTCATAGGAGGGCACTGTACGCAGGACCTGGTAATGAGCCGAAGCAGTGGGTGGAAGATGGGAGGGATGGGACATGCTCATCGTTTCCTGTTCGTGGTGACGATCCGACGTGGACGGTGGTCTGCACCCGGGGTTGCCGGGCACCTGGGTCAGGAGTGGACGGAAAGTTAGGAAGAGAAATCGCGGAACAGTCGGGGCACATCAGCAGCCCTGACCTCCCTTCCTCCCCCTCGAAATGTCGCGGACCGTACCAGGATAAGCATATTTATCTCTGCAGTAAACGCCCGACCCGTCTTCGGCGCCTCGTGCCACACATGCCTTCCCGCTCGGGTTACGGCGGGCCATAATTCGCCTTTCACGTGCCCAGCTTGCCGTCTTCGGAGCTGGGCCTTGACACCCCTGCACCGGGTACCCTCGCATCAGTACCGCACCTGCCGCTGGGCAGTCGATGCATCACCTGTCCGAACGGAATCGATCGGCCCCACGCTGATCACTGCTCCCACACCGCCGATGCACTTCAACCGATCCGTCACTGCAGCATCATCGAGAAGCCGTCCTCGACACCGGCAGGTCCCGGGCCCGCTGGCTGTGATGTCTTCGCGCTGGCGGCGTCGGCGGGGAGAGGATTTCGCAGTGAGCAGCACCGCTCTTTCCGGGATCGAGGCGACCACCGAATCCGGCCCGCGGTGCTGCACGAAACCTTGGGGGCTCCATCGAGCCAGTGGCAGTCCGGCCCGTGGTTGCCTCACCATGGAGCGATGACTGCTGAGCGTTGCCGATCCACCGCCGATCCTGCCGAACCCCTTTCCGATGAAGCGTCCCGGGTGTGATGCCGCTTCCTTTCGAGTTCGAGAGGATGTTGTTCATGCCGAAGAAGTTCGATCCCGAGGTGAAGGACCGCGCGGTGCGGATGGTCCTGGACCGCGTCGAGGAAGCCGGGTCCGTCACCAAGGCCGTCGCGTTGGTGTCACCGAAGGTCGACGTGGGTCGTGAAACCTTGCGCCGCTGGGTCTCGCAACACCGCGTCGACGCCGGCCTGAAGGACGGGCCGACCAGCGACGACCTGGCCGAGCTGCGTCGTCTGCGCAGCGAGGTCAAGCGGTTGCGCGAGGACAACGAGCTCCTACGCAAGGCCTCGATTTTCTTCGCGGGGGAGCTCGACCCCCGCAACCGATGATCATGGGTTTCATCGATCAGATGCGCGCCGAGGGGCACGCGGTCGAGTCGGTCTGCAGGGTGCTCCGCCAGGAGGGCTGCCAGATCGCCGCACGCACCTACCGGGCCTGGCGCCACCGCAGCGCATCGGCCCGTGACACGTCCGACGCGGTCCTGCTCAACGTCCTGCACGACCTCGTCGGTACCCCGGAAGGGCTGTACGGGCGTCGCAAGATGACCGCCTGGCTACGTAGGCAAGGTCACCAGGTCGGCGCCGGTCGCGTGGATCGGCTCATGCGCGTCGCGGGGATGAACGGGGTACGCCGCGGCCGTCCGGTACGCACCACGATCCCGGCCCAGGACGGGCATCGGGCTGGTGACCTGCTCAACCGGGACTTCACCGCGGCAGCGCCGAACACGAAGTGGGTCGCGGACTTCACCTACGTACGCACGTGGGCGGGTTTCGTGTACGTCGCGTTCGTCCTGGACTGCTACTCCCAGAAGGTCGTGGCCTGGCACGCCGCGACGAGCAAGACGACACCGCTGGTCCTGACACCGCTGCGGATCGCGCTGTGGGAACGCGACCGAGCCGGGCACCCCGTCCAACCCGGCGAGCTGATCGCACATAGCGATGCCGGGTCGCAGTACACCAGCCTGCGCTTCGCCGAGCACCTGGCCGCCGAGGGCATCGCCGCATCGATCGGCACCGTCGCGGACGCGTACGACAACGCACTCATGGAGTGCGTCATCGGCCTGTACAAGACCGAGTGCATCACCACCACGATCTTCCACGACAGCCCGTACAAGACCATCGCCGACGTCGAGTACGCCACCGCCGGATGGGTCGAGTGGTACAACAACCGAAGGCTCCACTCGTCTCTGGCCATGACCACCCCGGCCGAGTACGAGACCGCCTACTACGCCAACCTCAACCGAGAGTTGGCACCCGCATAGGAGCGGCACGAAACCCGGGACGCTTCACCAACAGCGAATACCTCGACCGCAACCACGGCAGCATCCTCATCGTCTGGGACAAGCTGTTCGGCACCTTCGAGGCCGAGAACGCGCAGCCCGTCTACGGACTCACCACCAACATCGACACCTTCAACCCGCTGCGCATCGCCGGTCACGAGTGGGCCGACATGTTCGCCGATGTCAGCTCCGCCGACAACTGGGCCGACCGCTGGTCGTACCTGCTGCGCGGGCCGGGCTGGGCCTACGACAAGCGCAAGGCGCGACTGGCTGCCTAGGTCACGAAGGTGGTTGCCTGCTGGTCGGATTCATCCGCAAGAGCTCAGTCCGCGGGGGTCTTCAGCAAGTCCTGCATCGTGCGGATCTCGGCGTTCTGAGCCTTGATGATCGAGTCGGCAAGGCTGCTGACCTCCGGGTTGTCGGTGGTCTTCTTGACGTCAGACGACATCGTGACCGCGCCTTGGTGGTGCTTGACCATCATCGTCAGCCACATCCGGTCGAACGCCGGGCCTGTCGCCTTGCCGAGCATGTCCATCTCCTGCTGCGACATCATTCCGGTCATGTCGCCCGTGCCGCTCATGCTGCTCATGTCGTGGCCCGAGTGATCGCCGCCGGTCGGCACGGTCGCGCCCCACGACTTCAGCCACCCGGTCATCGTGTTGATCTCGGGATCCTGTGCCTTCTTGATGGCGGCCGCGAGGCGGGTGACGTCGGCCGAGACGCCCTGCCGGTTGAGCGCCATGTCGGCCATCTGCACCGCCTGGCGGTGGTGCGGGATCATCTGCTGCGCGAACCTGATGTCACCTTGCCTGCCGGCTGCAGTCGCCGGTGACGCGGCCGAGGACGTCATCGATCCGTGCCCCGCGGAGTGGCTGCTGTCGTCGCTTCCGCATGCTGTGAGCGTGAGTACGAGCACGGCGGCGCCGGCGAGGGTGATCGTCGAAAGGTTTTTCATACCAACAATACTCGTCCACCGATCTGACGTGCGGGTCGAGGTTCTATGGAGCTTTCATGGAGTTGGCAGGGTGATCCGAAAGCGTGCGCCCGTGCCGAACCCGTTGCTGTGCGCCGTGATCGACCCGCCGTGCGCGAGCACCACCGAACGACAGATCGCGAGGCCGATGCCCGCGCCTCCGTGGTCTCGGTCGCGCGCGGTGTCGGTGCGGTAGAACCGTTCGAAAACGTGCGCCAGGTGCTCCTCGCCGATGCCGTCGCCGTCGTCGGCCACCTCGATCGACACTGCCTGGGGCTCGGGTCGGACGGTGACCCGGATTCGTCCGCCGTCCGCCGTGTGTCGCTCCGCGTTGTCGAGCAGGTTCGTCAGCACCTGCTGCAGGCGCAGGCGATCGCCGCGTAGCGTCGTCCCGGACGGCGCGGACACGTCCAGCGTGAGGCCGCGCGCTCTGAGGTGTTCTTGGCGAGGGCCAGTGACCGAAGCGAGCAGCTCGGCGACGTCGATCGGGTTGCGTTCGAGGGTGATCGCAGATTCGTCCGCCCGCGAGATTGCGTTGATATCTCTCGTGAGCCGGTCGAGACGGGTCACCTGTTCGCGCAGCACGGCCGTGAGTTCGTGACCGCTCGTCACGTCGTCGTCGGCCGCGTCGAGGTAGACCTGAATCGTGGCGAGCGGTGTGCGTAACTCGTGGCCGAGATCGGAGAGCATCTGCTGGCGCACCTGCTCGGTGCTGGCGAGCTGGGCCGACATTCGATTGAACGCTGTGCCGACCGCAGCAAGCTCGCTCAGGCGGGTCGGCTGCGCGACCGTTGCCCCGTAGTGGCCGTCCGCGACACGCGTGGCGGCTGAGGCGAGGTCCTGCAGTGGGCCGGTCAGTCGTCGGCCGAGGACGACGGTGACCAGGCCGGCGGCAGCGATGGCTGCGAGGAGTGCGGCCCCCAAGGTGAGGAGCCCCGCGGACCGGAATGCCTCCTCGACGTGGTCGAAGGTGGACCCCGAGGTGTCGGATCCGGCGAGATGCAGATGTTCATGGAACAGGGGCGGGCCGATCACCGCGGCGGCCACCGTGGCGACGACCGCAGTGACACACAGGACAACGGCCTGAGCGATCAGCAGCCAGGTCACCAGGCTTCGAGATCGGCTGCCGACAGTCCTCATGATCCGCTGCCCGCTCGGTAACCGACGCCGCGCACCGTTTCGATGAAGCGTGGATTGGACGCGTCGTCGCCCAGCTTTCGACGCAGGTGCGCGATGTGGGTGTCGACGAGGTGCTCATCGCCCACCCAGTCCATGCCCCAGATGGCTTCGATGAGCGCTCGGCGGTCGAACGCACGTCGTGGTTGGCCCAAGAACGTTGCGAGCAAGTCAAATTCGGTGCGAGTGAGTTGGATCTGCGAGTCGGCGAGGCGTACCTCGCGCGCGTGAGTGTCGACGGTGAGGTCGCCCAGTCGCAGCGTTGCCGCGACTTGTGTGGATGCACCGCGCGGACGACGCAGGAGCACACCCACTCGTGCGACCAGTTCGCGGACGCTGAAAGGCTTGGTCATGTAGTCGTCGGCGCCCACCGAGAGGCCGATCAGGGTGTCGGTCTCGTCGTCCCGAGCGGTGACCATCAAGACCATGCAGTCCGAGAAGGTGCGCACCCGACGACATACCTCGACGCCGTCCAGGCCGGGCAGCCCGAGATCGAGAACGATGACATCGGGCACCCAGTCGCGCGCGGCCGAGACGGCGTCGGTGCCGGTGTGTTCCACGCGCACCCGATGCCCTGCGCGATCGAGGTAATTGGCGATCATGCCGGCCAGGGCCTTTTCGTCGTCAACGACGAGAACCCGCGTCCGGTGGTCATTCGGGGGCGCCTTCATCGGGCCAGTCTCGACCACGGTCGGGTCCGTGGGGGAAGGATCGTGCCGAAGCGATCGACACGTGAGAAAACGGCAGTCTTTTATGAGCGATAACAACACAGTGTGGGTTCTCAAGAAACCTTGCCATGTAGGTCGGAACAACCATGCTGGGTGGCGATGATTCGTGAGAGAGAAGATAAGAGGCGATTGTCGCGAATGACTGCCATTCCGTAAACCTCACGATGTCGATGTTGATTGGTCTCGGCCAGGCCCGAGCTCGGACAGCCGGTTAGGTCGCGAACAGCTACGCAACCGGGGCGGAACACCGCGCGCCAAGGTCCTCGAGTGGGACGATCAGCGCACGTCGACAACCGAGGAGAACGCATGGGAAAGCAATCTCGCCGAGCATCCCGCAGGGGACGTCACACTCCGAGACCCGCCGGACTGCGGCCAACCATCGCGGTTGCACCCCAGATGGACCCAGACGACAGCAGCAGGGTTGTCCATCGACCGAACTGCGGCTCGCGCGTAGCGCACTGCTTTACTCGGACCAGGTGAACCTCCTCGCCCCTTCGGTCAGCATCCTGTGGGACTTCGTCGCCTTACGCGACGTCGACGAGAACAACATGCTTCGACGCATGGCCCAGCTCAACCCGCCAGCCTTGCACCGACTCGGCGTACCCCAAGAGCATCTCGGGAACTTCAAACGGATCATGCGTCGCGCCTCGAAGCAGAGGCCCGGCGCCTCATTGCGCGACGCCTTCGAAGCCGACTGGCTGCCCGTCCTAGATGTTCCACTTCATGAGGTTGTTTACAGGAGGTCGAACAGGGTGGGCTCGTGCCCGAGGCCCTCGATCTGAGGAACGTCGAGCATCTTCGGCTGAGGCTGGACCCGGTACGACGTGATCGGAACCCGGCTGGCCGGTGGCTTGTTGCCCAGGCTGCTGTGCGGACGGTCATGGTTGTAGGTGTTCAGGAATGCCGCCAGCGCGGCGGTGCGCTCACCGTCGCTGGCGTAGGCGCGTACGTAGAGCCACTCTTCCTTCATGGTGCGGTTGAAGTGAAGCGCCCTGGGTTTCGTTCCGCGCTTATGTGGTGACGAGGGTTCTCGTCTGGGATTGATCGTAGGACGCTTCGACCTCGACCGGCGTGCGGTAGC
>NZ_QWLM01000026.1 GCF_003515945.1 Dermacoccus abyssi | reverse complement strand
CATGGAACCGGCCCAAGGAGGTGCACCTGGGCCTGGCCGACCCCACCACCCCGACATTCAAAACCAAGGAAATCCTGCCAACTACTTGACGCGGGACAGCCCGACGCCGGAACCGGCGTGTTCGTGACCGTGAGCTTCGCGGTGCCGTCGGTGTCGCCGACCGAGTAGTTGGCCTCCGAGGTGCCCTCGACCGTCTTGATGTTGAGCGAACGCATCTTGGCTGTTGCGTCGTCACCCGTCGTCACGTTGGCCGTGATCGAAGGTGCCGGAACCGTGGCGCCGGGCTCGACGCTCGCGGGCAGGTCGGTCGTCATCGACACGGTCCACGGCTGCTGGAACGTGATGCCGAGGTCGGTGACGGAGCAGGAGTAGTTGACGGTCTTCGTTGCCGCGGACGCACCCTGCGAACTGGCGAGCGCGAAGGCGCCGCCGGCGAGGGCGAGGCTCAGTGCACCGGCACCGGCGAGGCCACGACGGGCGGCAACAGGCGCTGCGTGACGGGGGGAGGGCTTGCTCATGGGAGGACTCCTCAGGCGTTTATCAGGGACGTATAGCCCGGTGAAGGGTTGCGGGCCTACCGTTGAGAGTAGAGCGTTGTGACCCGCTTCACAGTCAAAACGGGCAATGAGGTTACGCCGACGTAAGCGACGAGGGTTCGGCCGATACGCCTCGATCCAGAGGATGCACCCTGCCGTGGGCAGAATCCTCCGCAGGCTCTGGGTCCTACCAGTCGCAAGGGCAGTTCCTACTTGTCGATGTCCCTTGCTCCAAGGAGAAACACCCCGCGGCTGGCAGAACCCTCCGCAAGCTCCGGGCCCTACCAACCGCAAGGGCTGTTCCTACTTGTCGATGTCCCTTGCTCCAAGGAGAAACACCTCGCGGCTGGCAGAACCCTCCGCAAGCTCCGGGCCCTACCAACCGCAAGGGCTGTTCCTACTTGTCGATATCCCCAACCACAAAGAACATCGACCCCAAAATCGCCACCATGTCCGCGAGGAGCTCGCCCTCCATCACCTCGCCCAAGCAACTCATGTTGTTGAACGAGGCCGACCGCAGCTTCAGACGCCATGGCGTCTTCTCGCCGCGCGACACGAGGTAGTACCCGTTGAAACCGAGCGGGTTCTCCGTCGCCGCGTAGCCCGAACCCTCGGGCACCTTGAGCACCTTCGGCAGCTTCACGTTCACCGGGCCCTGTGGCAGCGACCGCAGCTTCTCGATGCACGCATCCGCGAGGTCGAGCGAGACGTGCGTCTGGTCGAGCAGCACCTCGAGTCGCGCCAAGGAATCGCCCTCCGGGCGCGTGATGACGCGGCCCGGGCCGCCCGGGGAGAACAACTCGCCGTAGGCGAGGTAGGGGTCGTCGCGGCGCAGGTCGACGTCGACACCCGCGGCGCGCGCGATCGGCCCCGAGATGCCGTACTGCTCCACCATCGCCGGCGTGATGACGCCGACGCCCTTCGTCCGGGCGTTGAGGATCGGGTTGCCGACGATGAAGCTCTCGATCTCCGGCATGCGACGGCGCACCGTCGCGACGGCCTCGGCGGCACGGTCGAGCCAACCTGCGGGGATGTCGTCGCGCAGCCCGCCGATGCGGTTGAACATGTAGTGCAGGCGGCCGCCGGCGATCTCCTCCATGACGGCCTGCAGTTCCTCGCGCTCGCGGAACACGTAGAACATCGGCGTGATAGCGCCGAGCTCCAACGGGTACGAGCCGAGGAACATGAGGTGGTTGAGCACCCGGTTCAGTTCGGAGAGCAACGTGCGCGTCCACGTCGCGCGCTCGGGCACCTCCATGCCGAGTGCCCGCTCGACCGCGAGGCACACGCCGATCTCGCTGCTGAACGCCGAAAGCCAGTCGTGACGGTTCGCCAGCACGAGGATCTGCCGGTAGTCGCGCACCTCGAACAGCTTCTCCGCACCGCGGTGCATGTACCCGACGATCGGTTCGCACTTCGTGATGCGCTCGCCGTCGAGGGTGATGCGCAGGCGCAGGACGCCGTGCGTGGCCGGGTGCTGCGGGCCGATGTTGAGCACCATGTCCGACGTCGCGAGACCCCCGGCTCCCATGCCGACCGTCAGTTCGCGCGCGCTCGTAGACATGCGGTCAAGTCTGCCAAAGCGGGACGGCAGTCGTCGGGCGCGCCACGCGCCGGACGGCGGGCGATCGCCGAGGCGGGCGGTGCGTCGGCGGCGCAGGGGAACCAGGTGCGCTGACGCCGCCCTCGCACGGGGAGTCCCACACCCCGGGCGTTGAGGTGCGCGCGGGGCGTCCTGTCCCTTGTGTCCTCATGTCTCGCCCCGTAGCGACGAAGGTGCGCACCGTGCTCGTCGCACGGTGCGCACCTTCGAGCCGATCAGGAGCGGGCGGCCTCGCGCAGAGCGGTGGCGCCGCCGGCGTGCTCGTCATCGACGACGGGCGCCTGGGCTTCGACGAGCCAGCGCGTCACCTCTTCGTCGTGCTCGGCGGCGACGACCGGTCCGAAGGCCTCGGCGTGACGCGACTCGTCGACGCGCACGAGCACCACGCCGCCGACGATGAACAGTCCGCCGACGGCCTGCACGAGCGTCGGCACCTCGCCGACGATCATCCACGCGAACGCGACGGCGAACAGCACCTCGAGCAGCGAGATGAACGACGCGACCGTGGAACCGAGCACGCGCGCGGCGTAGATGCCGGTCGCGTAGGCGAGCGCCGCCGCGATGACGGCGAGGCCGAGCACCGGAACCCAGAACGGCACATGGCTGCCGGCGAAGGCGACGTCCTGCGTGCTCACCGCGGTAGGCAGTGCCTGCACGGCGCATATTGCGAGCAGGATGAGGGCGCCGACGACCATGCCGCCACCGGCGAGCGCGATCGAGGGGAGGCTCGACTGGTCGTCACTGGCGATGATGAAGTACACGACGAGGCACAGCGCCGCGCCGAAGGCCCACGCGACGCCGACGAGGTCGACCGTGAGGCCGCTGAACACGTCGAGAACGAAGAGCAATCCGACGATCGCGGCGAGCATTCCTGCCACGGTGAGGCGACGCGGGGTGCGGCCGTAGCGGGCCCACGCCCAACCGACGAGCAGCACCGGCGCGAGGTACTCGATGAGCAGCGCCACGCCGACGCTGACGTGGGTCACGGCGTTGAAGTAGAAGAGCTGGCAGCCCGCGACGCCGAAGATGCCGTAGAGGACGATCGGCTTCCAGTTCTCCGCCACCGTGTGCCAACGACCGCGCAGGGCGAGCGCCGTCGGAACGGCGAGCACGAACGCTGCGATGGTGATGCGGGCGGCGACTGCCGTCACCGGCGTCCAGCCGGAACCGAGCAGCGCCTTGGCGAAGGAACCCGACGTTCCGAACGCCGCACACGAGACAATGGCGACGATGAGTCCCATGGTCGTATGTGACATCGCACCTTCGCGTCGGCCGAACCGCTTGCGGGTCGGAACGGGAACGGGGTGGATGTCGTGCGCGACCTGGGTGGGAGCCATGGGAACACCTCCAACTCTCGTGTAAGTGGTAAAAAGTACGTTGAGTGGTTACATTAAGTCGTCACGAGGTCAGGAGTCAAAATGGCGTTTGGTCATGACACGGAGGATTCGCTGCTCTCCGCGGCGGCCCTCGTCAACACGTTGACTCCGGAGGACTCGCTCGAAAACATCGGGGATCTCGACGAATTCGTGCGCAGCTGGGCCTACACGGGTGCTCACACGCACACCCGAGCGGAGCTCGACGAGGTGCGTGCGCTGCGTCCCCGCTTCCTCGAAGCGTGGTCGATGTCACGTGACGACCTCGTCACGTTCGTCAACGACGTGCTCCTCCAGAACGAGGCCCTGCCGCAGCTCGTGCGCCACGACGGGTGGGATTATCACCTCCACGCGACGCCGTCCGACGCGCCGCTCGCGAGCCGCATCGCGGTGGAATCGGTCATGGCGTTCATCGACGTCATCCGCGCCGACGAACTCGAACGACTCAAGATGTGCGCCGGCGACTGCGGGGGAGTGCTCGTCGATCTGTCGAAGAACCGCTCACGCCGATACTGCGATCGCGGCTGCGGCAACAGGGCCAACGTCGCGGCCTACCGTGCGCGCAAGGCTGCGGCGGCCGAAACAGACTGAAGCCTGCCGAAGGTCAGCGGATCTCGCGCACCCACCAGAAGAACGCGCCCAAACCGTCGGGGCTGACGGCGGCCGCCAGCGCCGAACGTACCGCTAGCCGTTGCAGGTAGGCCGGGGGGGCGGTGTGCGCCAGGTCGAGCAACACCGGCTCGAGGGGCTCCTCGCCGAACAGATCGAGCATGACGGCGCGCTGCGTCGTCACGTGATCGGCGTCGAGGGAATCGACGGCCACGTGGGCCGTGACGTCGCACGAACCGTCCGGGATCGGAGTGCACTCGGCGCCTTCGCGGAACCCGGTGAGTGTGCCGAGCGGTGGCCGCGTCGCGCTCGTGTGGCCGTAGTCCACACCGACGAGAACGCTGCCCGGCGTGGCGTGGCGTGACACGTTCTCGATCAGGTTCGACCACGCGCGGTCACGGGTGAGGCCGACCTCGACGCGCTCGCCGGGGAGGTGGGTCTCGGCAGCGTCGGGGCCGGGAGACGACGTGGCGTCCGAAGTATCGTGCTGCGGCCGCCACCAGCGTCGGACCCAGTCGAGCTCGGGCTCGGTGAGCGGCTCGCCGACTGACTCGGTGCCGTCGTGTGCGACGAGAACGCTGCGCAGGACGCCGTCGTCGTCCGCTTCGGCGACCGTGCACGGCACGACGTCGAGCCACTCGTGAGCGACGACGAGCGCGCGGCGTCCGTCGAGGAAATCGAAGTCGGGAGCGGCGGCCGCACCCGGTGACTGCACCCACGCGATGCGGTCGCTCATGGCGTCCGGCCGAGCGACGACATCGACGCCGACGAGCTCGAGCGACGGGTCAGCGAACCGTGCGAGAGCCTCGAGGAGTTCACCGCGCCCGCATGCGAAGTCCACGACGACCTCGGCGTCGCAGCGCTCGGCGTAGGCGAGCACCGCCTGAGCCAGCACATCGGCGACGCCGGGAATGCCCTGCGCCGAGGTGGCGAAGTGGCCCGCCGGCCCCTCGTCGCGTCGATAGAAACCGGCTTCGCCGTAGAGCGCATCGTGCCAGGCGTCGAACCAAGGCCGGGGGTGGGTGCTCACGCTCCCATTGTCGCGATGTTTCCTCAAGAACGCGGCACCCGTGCCGCGGCGCCCGCTCATCATCGGGAGAATGGGCGGGTGCCGATCATCGATGTCGACGAGTTTGTGAGCCGCACATCGCGCGAACCGGCCCGCTGCGTTCTCGTCGCGGGCACCTCCGGCTCCGGGAAGACAACCCTCGCCGCCCGCATCGGCGACGCGCTCGGCATCGAACACGTCGAGATCGACGCTCTCTTCCACGGCCCGAACTGGACCCCGCGCGCCACCTTCCTCGACGACGTCGAGCGCTTCAGCGCAGGCGCGGCCTGGGTCACCGAATGGCAGTACAGCCAGGTACGCCCGCTCCTCGCGCAGCGCGCCGACCTCGTCGTCTGGCTCGACCTGCCGCGCCACGTCGTCATGCGACAGGTCGTCGCGCGCACGGTGCGACGGCGTCGGCACCGCGAGGAGCTGTGGAACGGCAACGTCGAAGCCCCCCTGCATGAGGTTTTCACCGACCCCGAGCACATCGTCCGGTGGGCCTGGGCGACGTACGACCGCAACCGCAGCCTCGTCCAGGAGATGGCGAGAGCGCGCCCCGGCCTCCCGATCGTCAGGGTGCAGAACCGCACGGACGCCGCCCGCCTCGTCGACGCGTTGTGATGTTGCCTGCGTAACGAGGCGCCGGTGCCGCGGCGCCCGGTCAACATCGGGGATGCGGATCGCAGGTAGCGTGGGGCGAGTGAGTGAAATGGGGCCGCCGAGCCTTCGCGTCGGCGTCATCGGTGCCGGACGCGTCGGTGCCGTCCTCGCTGCCGCTTTGCGCAAGGCCGGGCACGAGGTCGTCGCGGCGTCCGGCGTCAGCGACGCGAGCCGTGAGCGCGCCGAGGCGCTGCTGCCCGCGGTGCCGCTCCTCCAGCCACAGGAGGTCGCCCAGCGTGCCGACCTGCTCCTGCTCTCCGTCCCCGACGACGAACTGGCGCCGCTCGTCGCGGGACTCGACTTCCCGGGCGCTCTCGGCGCCCGCATCGTCGTTCACACGAGCGGTGCGCAGGGCCTGGCCGTGCTCTCCCCGGTCGTCGAGGCGGGCGGCGTGCCCCTCGCCATCCACCCGGCGATGACGTTCAGCGGCACCGACGCCGACCTGCCGCGCCTCTCCGGATGCCCCTTCGCCGTCACGGCGATGCCCGACCACCGCATGGTCGCGGACGCCCTCGTCCTCGACATCGGCGGGGAGCCGTTCACCCTGGACGAGGCCGACCGCACGCAGTACCACGCAGCGCTCGCACACGGCTCGAACCACCTCGTCACCCTCGTCGCGCAGGCCGCCGAACTGTTGCGCCGCATCGACGTCGACGACCCCGGACGCCTCCTGCGGCCGCTACTCGAAGCCGCCCTCGACAACGCCCTCGAGCGTGGCGACAAGGCCCTCACCGGCCCCGTCGGCCGTGGCGATGCGGGCACGCTGACGCGTCACCTCGCGATGCTCGACGCCCTCGCAGCCGACGGTGTCGCCGGCGACATCCCGCCCACCTACCGCGCCCTCGCGCTCGCCACGGCCCGCCGTGCGGGATCGCGCGGGGCGCTCACCCCGATCCAGATCGACGCCGTCCTCGGCGTCCTCGACCCGCCCGGTGTCGCGGGCCCCTCCGACACCACCGAACCGCCAGCACCTGGAGAACCCCGATGAGCGCACCCGTCGTCGCCCACACCCGAGCCGAGTTCGCCGACGCCCGAGCGAAGCTCGACGGCAGCGTCGCCGTCGTCATGACGATGGGCGCCCTCCACGAGGGCCACGCCACCCTCATCCGTGAAGCACGCGCCGCCAACGACAACGTCATCGTGACGATCTTCCTCAACCCGCTGCAGTTCGCCGCTGGTGAGGACCTGTCTCGTTACCCGCGCACGCTCACGAGCGACCTCGAGATCTGCGAGCGAGAGGGCGCTGACCTCGTGTTCGCCCCCAGCCCCGACGTCGTCTACCCCGACGGCGAGCCCGGCGTCCGCATCTCCGCCGGCCCGCTCGGCACCGTTCTTGAGGGCGCATCGCGCCCCGGTCACTTCGACGGCATGCTCACCGTCGTCAACAAGTTGCTCAACATCGTCGGCCCGACCCGCGCCTACTACGGGCAGAAGGACGCGCAGCAGCTCCTGCTCATCAAGCGCATGGCGCGCGACCTCGACATGCCCGTCGAGATCGTCGGCGTCCCGACGGTGCGCGAGCACGACGGCCTCGCCCTCTCCAGCCGCAACGTCTACCTCAGTGAGCACGACCGCGAGGTGGCCCTGTGCCTGTCCAAAGCACTCAAGGCCGGGGAAGCTGCACGCAACTCCGGCCCGGCCGCCGTTCGGCGTGCGGCCCGTGAGGTGCTCGTGCGTGAGCCGCTCGCGCTCGTCGACTATCTCGTGCTCGTCGACCCGGTGACGCTCGAACAGGTGCCCGAGTACTTCCGCGGAGAGGCACTGCTCGCCGTGGCCGCGAAGGTGGGGACGACGCGCCTCATCGACAACATCCCGCTGGTCATCGGCGGCGATCGCTGACGTGGGCGCCCGCCTCGGAGCGGGCATCCGTAGAATGAAGGCTCCGAGCGCCGCGCTCGGATTCGACGAAAGGACGTGAAGTCGTGGACACCCTGTGGCCGGCCATTCAGACGCTCGTGCCGTCCATCGGCATCCTCGGTCTCTTCTACGTCATCATGCGCCACATCATGGAGGGCGACCGCCGCGAGCGCATCGCCCAGCAGCAGTGGGAACGTGATCACGACCTTGCCAAGGGCACCGTCGCGCCGAAGGAAGCAGACGCAGTTCTGCAGAATGCGCACCTTCCCAAGTCGGCACCTGGAACGATGGATAGCCGAATTGATCGCTCGGTCGATCGTGATAATTAGATTTTCGTTTTTCTTGACCCTCTCGTTAGGCTTACCTTGTTGAAGTGACCGAGCGCAGTGCTCGGCGCAATGAAATGGCCTGAAGGGGTGCACAACATGGCGCAGCGTGTACACGTGACGCTTGAGGACGACATCGACGGTTCAGAGGCCGCGGAGACCATTCAATTCGGTCTCGACGGCATCAGCTACGAGATCGACCTCTCTGACGCGAACGCCGCGCAGTTGCGCGACTCGCTCTCGAAGTGGGTCGGGCACGCGCGTCGTGTCGGTGGCCGCAAGCAGCAGGCTCGCACGACGTCAGCTCGTAACGATCTGAACGAGATTCGCGAGTGGGGTCGTGCGAACGGTTACAAGGTCAGCGACCGTGGTCGCGTTTCGGCCGACGTTCTCAAGGCGTTCGACGCCGCCAAGGGCTGAACTGAACTCGGTGAACAAACCAAAGGGCTCGTCATTTCATCCAATGACGGACCTTTTGGTTTGTTTTATCCTCTTTTCAGGATGTTCATCGGATCTTCCGAGTGCATTCTGTGATCGAGCACCTCGTCGAGATCGATCTGTTCCAGAGTTCCGGGGCTGTCCGCCGCGTTGCTGATCTCGTCCCACGTGCGCGGCAGCGCAACGAAGGGCCGGTTCCTTCCGCGCAGTGACCACGGCGTGATGGTCGTCTTCGCCGCCACGTTCTGCGACCAATCGATGAATACCTTTCCCGGGCGTAGGGATTTGGTCATCTTGGCCGTCACGAGATCAGGTTCGAGCTCGGTGAGTTTCTCCGCGACGACGCGGGCGAACTCGCGGGCCTCGTCGCTCGAGCGTTTCCCGTCGAGGGCCGCGTAGACCTGCATCCCCTTGCTGCCCGAGGTGACGGGTACGCAGGCCCACCCGAGGGAATCGAGCAGGTCCTTCATGACGAGGGCCACGCGCGCGCACTCGTCGAGGCCCGCGGGTGCGCCGGGGTCGAGGTCGAGCACGAGGCGATCGGGAGCCCGGCGCTCGCCGTTCTCCCAGCGCCACTGCGGCGTGTGGAACTCGAGCGACGCGAGATTGGCGAAGTAGGTGAGCGCCGCCGTCGAGTCGACGAAGGGGTAGCGCACGCCGTCGATGTCGTGCGCCGTCAGCCACGTGGGTGCGCCGCCGGGCACGTTCTTCTCGAAGAAGTTGAGGTCGCCCACGCCGTGGGGGAAGCGGACGCGCGTCACGGGGCGCCCGGCCATCTGCGGCAACAGGCGCGGTGCGACAGCCGCGTAGTAGTGGAGCACCTCGCCCTTCGTCGTCTCGGTGGCGGGGTAGAGGAGCTTGTCAAGATTCGTCAGCTTCAGGCGCCGCCCGTCGACCTCGGCGACGGTGACCGTCGGTTCGTCAGCCACGCGCACCTCCGATGTCGAGGCGCAGACCCTTGTAGGACGGCTGACGCAGGCGCCCGCCGGCGCTGCGGCCGAGGTGGGTGACGTCGACCGTGATCTCCGGGCGCACCCAGTGCGTGCCCTCGAGGTCCTCGGGCGGCAGGTCGTCGGCGGTGAAGGGGCACTGTGGCATCGGCGTGAGCCACTCGAGCAACGCCCGACCGCTGGAGGCGGAGAAGCCGGTCCCCACGCGCCCGCGATAGCGCAGGCCGTCGTCGGTCACCTCGCCGACGAGGATCGCACCCACCTGCGCGAGCGAACCCGCGACCGGCCGCCAGCCTCCGACGACGAAGGAGTCGGCCTGGCGGTGGACGCTCTTGAGCCACTCCTCGCTGCGCACGCCGGGTCGGTACGGAGCGTCGACGCGCTTGCTCACGATGCCTTCCACGCCCTGTTCGAGCGTCGCGGCGAAAAGGGCCGCGCCGTCCTCGTACGCCTCCGGTACCTCGACGGCGACCCCGTCAGCCACCCCTGCCCCCTCGAGCAGAGCGCGCCGGGCGCTCCACGGCATCGTGACGACGCCGTGGCCGGCGGCGCGCAGGACGTCGAAGGCCATGAATCGCACGGGGGTTCGGGCCATGCGGCGGGCGTCCTCGGGCGAGGTTGCCGACATTCGCGAGCGGCCTCCCCCGGGAGCGAGCCGGTGCATCACCGTGCGGAAGTCGGGTGCCCCGTCGACGAGGGCGACGATCTCGCCGTCGAGCACGATGTCGTCGAAGTCGGCGAGGTGCGAGCCGGTGATCTCGGGGAAGCGAGCCGTGGCGTCGGCGCCGGACCGGGTGGCGATGCTCACCTCGCCGCCGCTCACCGTGACGATGGCGCGGATGCCGTCCCACTTCACCTCGTGGCGCCACGACGGCCCCGTCGGCGGCGCTGCTGCGGGTGAGGCGAGCATGGGGCGCATAGGCTCATGCTAGACGCGGTGTGCGGGCCACACGCAGCCCGCGAGGAAAGGACGCCATGCGAGCCATCTGGAAGGGCGCGGTCAGCTTCGGCCTCGTCAACGTGCCGGTGCGGTTGTACTCCGCCACCGAGAACCACGACGTTCAGTTCCGTCAGGTCCACGCCGAGGACGGCGGGCGCATCAAGTACCAGCGGGTGTGCAGTCTCGACGGCGAGAAGGTGGCCTACAGCGACATCGCGAAGGGCTACGAGACCGACGAGGGTCAGATGGTCGTGCTCACCGACGCCGACCTCGCCGAGCTGCCCCTGTCGACGAGCAAGGAGATCGCAGTCGACCGCTTCGTGCCGGCCGAGCAGATCAGCCCGCTCGTGCTCGACAAGGTCTACTACCTCGAACCCGACAAGGCCGCGATCAAGCCGTACGCCCTTCTGCGCAGCGCGCTCGGGGAGAGCGGTCGCGTCGCCGTCGTGACGGTGGCCATCCGCACGCGCGTGACCGTGGCGGTGTTGCGCGTTCACGAGGACACCCTCGTGCTGCAGACGCTGCTGTGGCCCGACGAGGTGCGCGAGCCCGACTTCGCGGTGCTCGCCGAGAAGAGCGAGGTCACCGACGCCGAGCAGGCGATGGCCGCGATGCTGGTCGAATCGCTCTCGGGTGACTTCGACCCGAGCGCCTACGAGGACGAGTACGAGCAGGCCGTCAAGCAGCTCGTCGAGGCCAAGCTCGCCGGGGGAGAGGTCCACGAGCCCGAGGCCGAGAAGGAGGAGAGCGCCGAGGTCGTCGATCTTCTCGCGGCTCTGCAGGCCAGCGTCGACCGGGCGAAGAAGGCGCGCGGCGAAGCGGTCTGACGCTGCGGCTCGCCGGTCGCGACTCCCCTACTCGACCGGGCGCAACACCCCGTCGGCGAGCATCTGGACGAGGGTCTCCTGCACGAGGGCCGTGGCGTCCGGGTGGTCGCCGAGCTCCGCGACGCACTGCGCCGTGAGCTGCTCGAGGTCGCGCGGCTCGGCGCTCGCGTCCCACACGAGTGTCGCGAGCCCCGACATCCGCACCGGCGTCGCGCCGAGCAGAACGATGGCCTCCATGACCTCGTCGTCGACGAGGGCGTCGACGAAACGTGCGCGCTCGACCTCGAGGCCCTCCGCCACTCGATCGGGGTCGACGGGAAACTGCTCCGGCGGAAGGTAGGGCGAGGTGTCACCCCACGCGCCGGGCACGTGCCGCCAGAACGGCTCCAGCGGTTCGAGCGCGAGGGCCCTCCGCAGGAGGTGCTCGGTCTCGGCGATTTCGCGGTAGTGCATCTCGTGGATGCCCCCACCCCCCTGGGCGAGCCGCGCGAGGACGTCGAGCGAACCGGGAATCTCCGGCATGGCCGACGACTGAGGGAGAACCTGAGCGAGGCCGTCGAAGAGATGAATGTGCTCCAGGCGGGCGACGTCGCCCGATGCCTCCTCGCCACGCTCGCGGACGAGAACGACGAGCGGTCCGAGCGTCAGCGGCCCGGCCGGAGGGAACGCGAGCCCCACCTCGCCAGGGTCGTGCTGTGTCTTCTCGTACGGCTCGCTGGGGTCGATGACGACCGACAGCGGCTTCGGGTAGGGCATGACCGTGCGGGCCTCGCCGATGATGAGCGACTCGTCGCTGACGTAGCCGTAGCCGCGGGAGCAGAAGTGGCGGGTGGCCGTCGTCTTACCCGTACCTGATGCGGCGACGAGCCCTGCGACTCGGCCGGTCTCCGGCTCCGCGACGCCGCCGGCGTGCAGCATGACGAACTGGGCTGCGCGGCGTCCGATTGCCTCGCGGGTGATGCTCGTCGTGAGGTTGTAGTCGGCGATGTGGTCGTCCGATTCGCCGTCGGCGCCGCGCGTGACGGTGAGGGGCTCGTCGTTGAGCTCGGGCGCGCCCGGCAGCGGCGCGATGTCGCGCTGGGCAGGCGAATCGGGCAGACACCACGCCCACTGCGAACGGATCGACTCCGCTCGCTCCGCGGGCACGTCGACATCGACGTCGAGGCCGAAGACACGGAGGCGGAGCGTGACGGTTTGCACGTCGGCCAGCGTAGCGACGAGGCGAGCCGCGACCCGGTTGGTTTCACGCATCAAACCCACGCAGGACATCGGGCTCGGTTCCGCCCACGGCGAACGCGTGCCACTTCCGGCGTCGATGCGGAACAGGATGACGGATCGAGGCGTTGGCAACGTCGAAGCCCGGCGAGCCTCGAACGCGCGAAACGTGCGATCTCGGCGCTCCCGGCTAGCATCGAGTGAGATCTCGGCATCGAGGAGATGACATGTTCGAACGGTTTACCGACCGTGCCCGCCGTGTGGTGGTGCTCGCGCAGGAGGAAGCGCGCATGCTCAACCACAACTACATCGGCACGGAGCACATCCTCCTGGGCCTCATCCACGAAGGCGAAGGCGTTGCCGCCAAGGCGCTCGAGTCGCTCGGCATCTCCTTGGACGCCGTGCGTGAACAGGTTCAGGAGATCATCGGCCAGGGGCAGCAGACGCAGTCCGGCCACATTCCCTTCACGCCCCGCGCGAAGAAGGTTCTCGAGCTCTCCCTGCGTGAGGGGCTGCAGCTCGGCCACAGCTACATCGGCACCGAGCACATCCTGCTCGGCCTCATCCGCGAGGGTGAGGGCGTTGCCGCGCAGGTCCTCGTCAAGCTCGGCGCAGACCTGTCGACGGTGCGCACCACCGTCATCCAGCTCCTTTCGGGCTACCAGGGCAAGGGTGAGCCGGCCGGTGCCGGCGTCGGCGCGTCGTCGTCCGGCCCCGCCGAGGGCACGCCCGCGGGTTCGACGGTGCTCGACCAGTTCGGTCGCAACCTGACGCAGGCCGCCCGCGAGGGCAAGCTCGACCCGGTCATCGGGCGCGAGAAGGAAATCGAGCGCGTCATGCAGGTGCTGTCGCGTCGTACGAAGAACAACCCGGTGCTCATCGGTGAGCCCGGTGTCGGTAAGACGGCCGTCGTCGAGGGCCTGTCCGCCGCGATCGTCGCGGGCGACGTGCCCGAGACGCTCAAGGACAAGCACGTCTACTCGCTCGACCTCGGCTCGCTCGTCGCCGGTTCCCGCTACCGCGGTGACTTCGAGGAGCGCCTCAAGAAGGTGCTCAAGGAGATCCGCACGCGCGGCGACATCATCCTGTTCATCGACGAGATCCACTCGCTCGTCGGTGCAGGTGCCGCCGAGGGTGCGATCGACGCCGCGTCCATCCTCAAGCCGATGCTCGCCCGCGGTGAGCTGCAGACGGTCGGTGCGACGACGCTCGACGAGTACCGCAAGCACATCGAGAAGGACGCGGCGCTCGAGCGTCGTTTCCAGCCGATCCAGGTCAACGAGCCGTCGATCCCGCACGCGATCGAGATCCTCAAGGGTCTGCGTGACCGCTACGAGGCGCACCACCGCGTGACGATCACCGACTCCGCGCTCGTCGGCGCCGTCAACATGGCCGACCGCTACATCACCGACCGGTACCTGCCGGACAAGGCGATCGACCTCATCGACGAGGCCGGCGCTCGCCTGCGCATCCGTCGCATGACGGCTCCGCCGGAGCTGCGCGAGTTCGACGAGAAGATCGCGCACGTGCGTCGCGAGAAGGAATCGGCCATCGACGGCCAGGACTTCGAGAAGGCCGCCTCCCTGCGCGACGACGAGCGCAAGCTCGTCGAGGAGAAGGAAGCCAAGGAGAAGGCCTGGAAGGCCGGCGACCAGGACGTCGCGGCCGTGCTCGACGAGGAGCTCGTCGCCGAGGTTCTCGCCGCGTCCACCGGCATCCCGGTGTTCAAGCTGACCGAGGAGGAGTCCTCGCGACTGCTGCGCATGGAGGACGAGCTGCACAAGCGCGTCATCGGCAACGACGACGCCATCAAGGCGCTGTCGCAGGCCATCCGTCGTACGCGTGCGGGGCTCAAGGACCCGCGTCGTCCCGGTGGTTCGTTCATCTTCGCCGGCCCGACCGGTGTGGGTAAGACCGAGCTCGCCAAGTCGCTCGCCGAGTTCCTCTTCGGTGACGAGGACGCGCTCATCACGCTCGACATGTCCGAGTACGCGGAGAAGCACACCGTCTCGCGTCTGTTCGGTTCGCCCCCCGGCTACGTCGGGTACGAAGAGGGCGGCCAGCTGACGGAGAAGGTGCGTCGCAAGCCGTTCTCGGTCGTCCTGTTCGACGAGGTGGAGAAGGCTCACGCCGACATCTTCAACTCGCTGCTGCAGATCCTGGAGGACGGTCGCCTGACCGACAGCCAGGGCCGTGTCGTGGACTTCAAGAACACCGTCATCATCATGACGACGAACCTGGGTACCCGCGACATCGCGAAGGGCGTCACGCTCGGCTTCGCAGCCGGCAACGACCAGCGCAGCAACTACGACCGGATGAAGGCGAAGGTCTCGGAGGAGCTCAAGCAGCACTTCCGCCCCGAGTTCCTCAACCGCGTGGACGACACGATCGTGTTCCCGCAGCTGTCGCAGGAGGAGATCGTGCAGATCGTCGACCTCATGGTCGCGAAGCTGGACGAGCGCCTCAAGGACCAGGACATGGCGATCGAGCTCACGCAGACCGCCAAGAACCTGCTCGCCAAGCGCGGCTACGACCCGGCTCTCGGTGCTCGTCCGCTGCGTCGCACGATCCAGCGCGAGATCGAGGACCAGCTGTCGGAGAAGATCCTCTTCGGCGAGCTGTCCAAGGGCGACCTCGTGCTCGTCGACGCCGACGGTGAGGGCAAGGACGCGAAGTTCACGTTCTCCGGCACGCCGAAGGCGCTCTCGGAGCACACGCGAGCATCCGACCAGGTCGACACCGACATGAAGGGCGCCGTTCCTTCGTCAGACGACCTGTCCGGTCCGATGGACTTCGGCGGCCCGGTCGGTGGCAACACCGGCGGCGGCGAGGGCACGGCCACGGCCTGACGCTCTCGCTGAGCTGACAACGAAGCGGCGGCCCGCTTCCCTTCGGGGAGGCGGGCCGCCGCTTCGTCGTGTGCTGGGGGCGCTCTCAGCTGGACTGTTGTGGCTGCAGGCGCGTCATGACGTCACGGATGACGGGGGTGTCGATGCCGTGACGCTCCCCGGCGCGCAGGAGGGCGCCGCCGATGGCGTCGATCTCCGTCGGACGGCCGGCTTCGGCGTCACGCAGCATCGAGGACTTCGCGGCGTCTCCGAGCGCGTCCGCCAGCTGTCGGGCTCGTTCGTCGAAGCGGGCGCCGCACTCGGCGGAGCTCACGAGGGCGGCTTCGTCGATCATGGCGTCGAGCTCGTCGGCGTGCTCGGTGCGCACGACGCCGATGGGCGCGCGGTTCACCGTCGTCGAGAGGGCGAACGGGCCGAGGAAGGAGAGCTTGGCCCAGAGCATCTGCGCCTCGTCGTCGAGGACGCGAACGCCGAGTCCGATCGCGTTCAGCGTGGCGGCGGCTTCGTCGAGGCGGGCCCGGTCGGTGGTCGCGCTCGCGAGGTCGATGTCGGCGAACGAACTGGCGTGCTCCACGATGCCCGGCCGCGGGCGCGTGGCCTCCACGCGGATGACCCCGCCCGTCACCTGCTCGGGGGAGTAGCGCTCGCGCAGGAGCGTCATGTGGTCGACGCCGTTGAGTAGCGGGACGATGAGCGCGCCACCGATGGCGTCGGGGTCGAGGCGTTCGAGCGCCGCCTCGAGGCTCGTGGCCTTGACGGTGACGAAGACGAGGCCGGCGGGCTCACGCAGCGCCGTGTCAGCTTCGACCGGCGCGGTGAAGTCGCCGAACTGTGCACTGCTGACGGTGATGCCGTCGCGGCGCAGAACGTCCACCGTCGACTCGGACGCGAGGCACGTGACGCGGTGCCCGGCGCGCGAGGCGAGGGCCGCGATGAGGCCACCGACACCGCCGGGGCCGAGGACGACGATGTGCTGGGGTGAGTTCTCCACGGGGTGCCTGGCGCTTTCCGACTCGGGGGCGTGAGTCTCTCGATCCAATCACGGCGAACCCCGCGTTCGGCGGCGTCGTAGGCTGAAGGAATGACCTCCCCGCAGTTGCGCAACGCCCGCACGCCCGATGTGCGGGGCATTCGGACGCTCGTGGGGCCGTACGTCGAGTCGAAGGCCATCGTCGACAAGCCCGTCGTGTCGTACTTCGAGTCGCTGTCGGAGTTCGTCGTCGTCGAGCTGGACGGCGAGATCGTCGGCTGCGGCGCCCTGCACGTCATCTGGGAGAACGTGGCGGAGGTTCGCACGCTCGCGGTGTCGCCGACGGTCAAGGGCCGTGGCATCGGCTCGATGATTCTCGACGAGCTCGTGCGCCGCGCCCGCGCCGTCGGCGTGAGCCGCGTGTTCTGCCTGACGTTCGAGACGGCCTTCTTCGGTCGCCACGGTTTCGTCGAGATCGAGGGCGCGCCCGTCACGCGCGAGGTGTACGCGGAGTTGCTGCAGTCATACGACGAGGGTGTCGCCGAGTTCCTCGACCTCGATCGGGTGAAGCCGAACACGCTCGGCAACACGAGGATGCTGCTGCAGCTCTGAGGGGTGTGTCCTTGTCCTCTGGCGTCGACGCCGGCCCAGCGCTGTGCGCCGGGCCGGGCCGGGTCAGTGGCCGGTGACGCGGAGGGCGTCGACGATCTGCCGAGCCCGCTCCATGGTGTCCACGACGACGCCGTAACGGCGAGCGTCGCTCGTCACGATGTCGACGCGAGCCTGCCCGCCGGTGTTGAGGCGCACGCCGCCGGATGAGTTCTCCCGGCCGACGACGAACCAGTTGAGGGCGCCGTGGTTGCGACCGTCGTCGGGGTGGGCCTCGGCGGATGCGATGTCCCGCAGCGGAATCGAGCGACGGTAGAACGGAGCGCGCAGCGTGACGTGCGTGCGGTCGGCGTCGACCTCGACGACGACCTTCTGGCCCATCGACGCGACTCGGTTCCCGAGGGCCGTGATGCGAAGCGCAGCAGGCTCGTTCATGTCGACAACGGTACGAGAACGGGTGGGGAAGCAGGTCAGTACAGCCCACTGTGCGGGCGAACCGATCAGGCGTGGAGGACACTGGAGCCGTGAAGGTGACGATCGCGGGTGACGACGGCACGCGTCGGCAGGTGTACCGCGTGCGATGCCGTTGGTTGCCGTTGGAGCCGGGCACACCGCGCGTCGCCGAACTGCTTCTGGGTTTCTTCGGCAAGAGCGCCACCAGGAGTCTCGGTGGGCTCTCCGGTGATGCAGGGGCGGTCGTCCTGGTTGTTCTCCTCGTGCCTCTAGTCGTGGCGGCAAGTCTCGTCATGGGCGAGCTGGCACTGCTGCTCCTGACTCTTCCGCTTCTTGCCCTGAGGCGCGTCCTTCTGCGCCGGCCGTGGCCGGTCTACGTCGCGCGCAACGGCGGAGTGATTCACGTCGAGCGGGCGTCGACGTTCACGGCGGCCCGCAAGCGCCGGAACGAGATCGCTGCAGGCATCGCGAGCGGTACGTGGCAGGCGTTCGCGCCGCAGCCGCGTCACTCACGGGGAGCCGAGGGGGCGAGCGGGCCGGTGAAAGATCGTGACTCAACCGGAGCCGATCCGGGGGCTTGGCCGCCGTGGGGGAGTCCTACGGTGAGGTGACGTCGGCCCGCGTGCGACCGGTACGTCGTTTCACCCACCTCCGTTCGAAGGACACCTCATGGTCCACTTCCTGGCAGCCGACGCTGCCGAGCCGCTCTCGAGCGCGTCGTCCGGGCAACTCGCGCTCGCGGCGCTCGCGGGCATCGCCGTCGTCGTCCTCGGCATCACCGCCGCCAAGCTGCACCCGTTCCTCGCGCTCATCCTCGGAAGCGCGGCGCTTGCGCTCGTGGCGTGGGTGCCCGGCGAGGCCGCAGTGAAGAGCTTCACCACCGGGTTCGGCACGACTGTCGGCTCGGTCGGTCTGCTCGTCGCGCTCGGCGCCATGGTCGGCCAGCTGCTCGCGGACTCCGGCGGCGGCAACGCCATCGTCGACAAGCTCGTCTTCGGCGTGAAAGCAGCCGCGCTGCCGTGGATGATGGCGCTCGTCGCGGCCATCATCGGTCTGCCGATGTTCTTCGAGATCGGTGTCGTCCTCCTCATCCCGGTGGTTCTCTCAGTCGCGCGCCGCGCCAAGCAGCCCGTGCTGCTCGTCGGCATCCCGGCGCTCGCAGGCCTCTCGGTGCTCCGCGCACTCGTGCCGCCGCACCCCGGCCCGGTGGCTGCCATCGAAGCGGTCAAGGCCGACACCGGCCGCACCCTGATGTTCGGCGTGCTCCTCGCCATCCCGACGCTCATCATCGCGGGCCCGCTGCTCGCGCGTCTCATTGCCCGACTCGTGCCGGTGGACGCTCCCGCCGAACTCGCTGCCGACGCAGGTTCGACCGGTGCGGCCGTCGGGGACTCCGACCTGGCCGAGGAGTCGGCGGACGGCAAGGCCGCCTCGCCCGCCACGAAGCGCCCTTCGTTCGGCGCGGCCATCGGCTGCATCCTGCTGGCTGTCTGCTCATGCTGCTCGCATCGATCACGGAGATCTTCCTGCCCGACTCGGGCACGTTCCTCACCGTCGTGAAGTTCTTCGGCACGCCGTCGGTGGCACTCATGCTGGCCGTGCTCGTCGCCCTGTTCGCGCTCGGTAAGGGCAGCGGGATGTCGCTCGCGACCGTCAACGGCGTCATGAGCAACGGCCTGCCCGCCGTCGCCGGCATCATCCTCATCGTCGCTGCCGGTGGTGGTTTCAAGACGCTGCTCGTCGACGCCGGTGTCGGCAACGTCATCAAGGAATGGGCCGAGGGCAAGAACCTTTCGCCCCTGCTCATGGCGTGGCTCGTCGCCGTCGGTATCCGTCTCGCGACGGGTTCGGCGACGGTCGCGACCATCACTGCGGCCGGCATCGTCGCGCCGATGCTCACCGGCCTCGACGCCAACCAGCTCGCCCTCGTCGTGCTGGCCATCGGGTGCGGCTCGGTGTTCTTCAGCCACGTCAACGATGCGGGCTTCTGGCTCGTCAAGGAGTACTTCGGGCTCACGGTCGTACAGACGCTCAAGTCGTGGTCGCTCATGGAGACCGTCATCTCCGTCGCGGGCTTCGCGTTCTGCGCCATGGCCTGGATGCTCGTGTGAGCGCCGGGTCTAGGGTGAGCCGTATGACTTCTCCCAGTGCACCGCAGTTCGTCATCGTCATGGGCATCTCCGGCTCCGGCAAGACCACCGTGGCCGAGGGTCTCGCGGAGCACCTGGGGTGGACGTACGTCGAAGGCGACGACCTGCACCCCGCGGCGAACGTCGAGAAGATGCGCAACGGCATCCCGCTCACGGACGAGGACCGCTGGCCGTGGCTGCGCAAGATCGGTGAGTGGATCGACGAGCACGAGGGCGAGGGCAAGAGCGCCGTCATCACGTGCAGTGCGCTCAAGCGCACCTACCGCGACCTGCTGCGCGAGGGGCGCCCGGGCGTGACGTTCTGCCACGTCGACGTGTCGCGTGAGGAACTCGAGCGCCGCCTCGCCGAGCGCAAGGGTCACTACATGCCGGCGTCGCTCCTGCAGTCACAGCTCGACACGCTCGAGGAGCTGAGCGAGGACGAGCCCGGCGTCATCGTCGAGTCCACGGGCGGCCAGGAGCCCGTGCTCCGCGAGGTGCTCAAGGCGCTGAACCTCGACGCCGAGGGCTCCGCCACCTGACCAACGCTCAGGTTGGCTGAGTTCGTTGCGGTTGGTGACGGGCGGTTTCAAGTGGTGGGTGCAACGGTTAGTAGTTCGTTGAGGAGTATGCCGGGTTTGGCCCAGTTCAGGGTCTTGCGGGGCCTGATGTTGAGCAGGTGAGCCGTGCGGGCGATGTCGTCGTCCGGGATGTCACGAAAGTCGGTTCCCTTGGGGTAGAAATCACGAATCAGCCCGTTGGTGTTCTCGTTGCTTCCTCGCTGCCACGGACTGTGGGGATCGCAGAAGTACACGCCGCAATCGGTAGCGATGCTGAAGCGGGCGTGATGACGCATCTCCGATCCGCGATCCCAGGTCAACGATTTACGCAAAGACATGGGAAGAGCACCGATCATGGTCACGAGCGCGTCACTGACCGTGGTGCTGTCGTGCTGGCCGGGTAAGCGGTGAATCATCACGAACCGGGTCTGGCGCTCAACGAGCGTGATGAGAGCTGATCTTCCGCCCCGGCCGATCACGAGGTCGCCTTCCCAATGGCCAGGCACGGCGCGGTCTTGGACCTCGTGAGGGCGAGTACTGATGTGAGCGTCCCCGATCCAGGAGCGGGCACCGCGCCGAGTGGGCAGTTTCGATTGCGGCCGACGTGTGCGACGCCCGCTGCGCAGAGCCTTTTTCACGCTCAGTTCGTGGCGCAACGCGCCTTTTCCCCGGACATACAGGGCCTGGTAGATCGTTTCGTGACTCACCTGCTTATCGTCCCTGCCCACGAACGCGGTCCGTAGTTCGTGACTGACCTGCTCGGGGGAGAACTTCTCATTCAGCCGCGCGATCACGAACGCGCGCACCACGGGATCGTCCAGCTTGCGAGAGCGCGGACGAGCCCGCCGGCGCGTGCTCAGATGGTGCGCAGCGTGCGGGTTGTAGGAGCCCGCGTGGGAGTTCCTCGCCAGTTCGCGCCCAACGGTGCTGCGATGCACACCTAGCTCACGCGCGATCGCAGCATTCGAGGGGCGTGTCAACTTGTCTGTGTAAGCGGGGTGGTCACAGGTAGGGGTTGATCCGGTCGGGGTAGGCCGCGGCGAGCTGGGCGAGGGCCTGCTTCCAGT
>NZ_QWLM01000025.1 GCF_003515945.1 Dermacoccus abyssi | reverse complement strand
ATGGGCATCCATCGCAGCCAAGAACGCTGCCTTCACCCCGCCAACCGACACAGTCCTCGCAACTCCCAAAAAGTCTGGGTGTTGCGAGGACTGCTAGAACCCGCCGATCGGTGCGGGGCCCTCGCGCGTATCCAGGAGCGTGCGTCAAGCAAGAGCCTTCTTGACGGCGGCAGCGACGCGACCACCCTCGGCCTGGTCGCCGATCTTGGGCTTCACGACGCCCATGACCTTGCCCATGTCCTTCATGCCGGACGCTCCGGTGGCGGCGACGGCCTCGGCCACGACGGCGTCGATCTCCTCGTCGGACAGCTGCTTGGGCAGGTAGCCCTCGAGGCAGGCGAGCTCGGCTTGCTCCTTATCGGCGAGCTCGGTGCGCCCGGCGCCGATGAACGCGTCGGCGGCCTCGCGGCGCTTCTTCGCCTCTTTGACAACGACGGCCATGACCTCGTCGTCGGTGAGGTCGCGGTGCTCCTTGCCGGCCACCTCAGCGTTCGAGACGGCCGTGAGGACCATCCGCAGGGTGGAGCTGCGCACGCCGTCCCGCTCACGGATCGCGTCGGTGAGGTCGCTCTGCAGTCGGGCCTTGAAGGATTCGCTCATGGGGCCATTCTTTCACCCCGGTGAGAGAATCTCGGCATGAGTTTTCACTGCCCCTCGACCTCGAACGCCGCCCTCCGCACCGCCGCAGGCGCGGTGGCCGCAGGCGTCGGGGCACTCGCGTGGGGCACGCTCGTCGAGCGCAACTGGTACGCGTTGCGCCGGTTCGAGATGCCGGTGCTCGCGCCCGGCAGTGCTCCACTACGGGTGCTGCACGTGAGCGACCTTCACATCGTGCCGCGTCAGGAGCGACGTATTCAGTGGGTGCGCGAACTGGCCCGTCTGGAGCCCGACTTCGTCATCAACACCGGTGACAACCTCAGTGACGAGGACGCCATCCCATCGGCGCTGCGCGCGATGGAACTGCTCATGGCGTTCCCCGGCGCCTTCGTCTTCGGCTCGAACGACTACTTCTACCCGAAGCTGAAGAACCCGCTGCGCTACTTCGACGACTCGCACGCGAAGGGCGATGAGATGGGCGTGGGCAGGTTCGATGTCGAGCCGCTGCGTTCCGGGTTCACCGGGGGCGGATGGCTCGACCTCACCCATCGACGCGAGCGAGTCGAGGTGGCGGGGGTTCCGCTCGAACTCGTCGGGGTCGACGATCCGCATCTTGAGTACGACGAGTACAACACGGTGTCCGCCGAGGCGGCGTCGCGGCGCGGTGAGGTGGCCGCGACGCTCGGCGTCGTCCACGCCCCCTACACCCGGGTGCTCGATGCGATGACAGCCGACGGCGCCGACGCCATCATCGCGGGGCACACGCACGGCGGGCAGCTCGCGGTGCCGTTCTACGGCGCGCTCGTCACGAACTGCGACCTCGACGTCTCCCGCGTCAAGGGCGTCTCGCGCTGGTGGCCGGGGGCGTCGGGAGTCGACTCGACACAGCGCGTCACTCTCGGGCCGGATGCTCGAAGCCTCGACGGCTCGCCCCTGCGCACCGCCGAGGAGATCGGTGACCGTTTCGACGTCCTCGAAGCACACACGGTGCGAAGCAGCGGCGTCTCGCACGCGGAGGAGTCGGCGCGTCAGCGGCGCCGCACGGCTCTGCCGTCGTCGAAGGCGCCGGACGACGCGGCCTGGATGCACGTCTCGGCCGGGCTCGGCCACAACAAGTACACGCCGATCCGCTTCGCCTGCCGCCCGGAGGCGACCCTCCTCACGCTGACGGCGCGGGACTGACCGGCGCGAGAACGCGCAGGGCGTCGGGCTTCACCGTGAACGTGCGGACGCCCTCGGCGGGTGCCGCGAGGTCGCCGTCGAGGTAGAGATCTGCGCCGGTCGGTTCGAGCACCTCGACGACGGAGCCGCGGTAGGCACGCACGGATCGTCCGTCGACGTGGGTGCCCGAGTACAGCTTCGGAAGCATGGCCGGGTAGCGGTAGCGCGGCATGTCGGCGACGACGGTGACGTCGAGCAGCCCGTCGTCCATCGAGGCCTCGGGGTTGACGCGCATCCCCGCGCCGTAGCGTCCCGAGTTGCCGATGGCGACGTTCCACCCGGTGAAGTCGAACGTTTCGCCGTCGATGCGCAGGCTGATGCGGTGCGGATCCATGTGCACGAGGGCCCGCGCGCCGCCGTAGGCGTAGACGAGCGCGCCCGGAACGAACGAGGGCGCGTCGTTGGCGTAGGTGTTGGCGAGCGAGTCGTAGCCGAGCGTCGCCACACCGAGGAACGGCACGTCACCGGCCATGCCGACGTCGACGCGGCGTTCGATGGCCAGCGGGAGTCGGGAGGCGACCTCACGCAGATGGCGCGGCGCCCCGAGCGCTCGGACGAAGTCGGCACCACGGCCAGCAGGCAGCGGCGCCATGAGTGCACCGCTGGTCATTACGCCGGCGGCGACGCGTGCGAAGAGGCCGTCGCCGCCGAGCGCAGCGACGAGGGTGTCGGGGTCGACCGAGGCGGCGACCTGCGTCGCGTGCTCGGCCGATTCCGTGACAACGACCTCGACGTCCCACCCGTGCGAGCGCAGGATGTCGCGCGTCGGGTCGACGAGCGCCCGCGTCCGCCCGCCGCGCGACGCGGGGTTGACGACGAGGAGCGTTCTGCGTGCGGCCATGACGTCAGTCTCGTTCCGCTGGGCCCGGTGATGCGGCTGAATCGGGAGTGTTGCCGGCGTCGGGCAGGAGCTTGCCCGGGTTGAGAATGCCGCTGGGATCGAGCTCGTTCTTCACGGCGCGCAGGATGCGCACGCCGAGGTCGCCGATCTCCTCGCCCACCCACGGGCGGTGATCGGTGCCGACGGCGTGGTGATGGCTGATCGTGCCCCCGGCGGCGGCGATGGCGTCACCGACGGTGCACTTGACGCGGCTCCACTGCGCGAGCGGGTCGGTCTCGGCGGCGGAGAAGAACGTGAAGTACAGGGATGCGCCACCGTCGTAGAGGTGCGAGACGTGGGCCTGGACGACGGCCTTCTCCCCCACCGACGCGTGGATCGCCTCGACGACCTTCGCGTAGAGATGCGGGATGTTGCTCCACATCGTCGCGGTCTCGAGCGTCTCGACAAAGATGCCGCGATCCATGAGGTGATCGCGCTGGTAGGGGCCGCGGAAGCGGTGCGACATCCAGTGCTCGGCGATGCTCGACGGCGCCTTGCGCCCGCCCTCGGCCTTGAGGATGCGCTCGGCACGTTTGCGGCGCGCGGCGAGGTCTGCGACGTCGGTGTCCTCCCACTGGAAGACGCCGAGACAGGGGTGCTTCATGCCGCGCAGGCCGAGGTAGCCCATGGCCGGGATGCCGGTGCTCGCCTGGGCGAGCACGATGAGGCTCTCCTCGACGTCCGAGAGTCGGCTGACGTCGGGCATGACGCCGTGGCCAAGCTCCTGCGCGAGACGGCGGAAGGCGGTGAGGCCTTGCTCGAAGGTCGGGAAGGCCCAGGTGGCCTGTTCGGATTCGGTCGGCGCGGGGTGCACCTGCATCGTCACCTCGGTGATGACGCCGAGTGTGCCCTCACTACCGATGAGAACGTCGATGAGTTTCGGGCCGACGGCGGTGGCCGACGTCGGCGTTCGCCCACCGAGGCTGAGCTCGCCTTCGGGCGTCGCGAGCTTCACGGCGACGACGTTCTCCTCGAAGCGGCCGTACCCGCTCGAGGCCTGGCCGGAACTGCGCGTGACGAGGAAGCCACCGACGGTGGCCTGCTGGAAGCTCTGCGGGAAGTGGCCGAGCGTCAGGCCGTGGGGCTCGAGGGCCGCCTCGACCTCGGGGCCGCGCATGCCGGGCTGGAGCACGGCCGTCATCGAGGTCTCGTCGAGGTCGAGCAGGCGGTTGAGGCGCCGCAGGTCGAGACTGATGACGGCGGCGAAGCGGCCACGCACCGGGTCGACGCCGCCGACGACGCTCGTGCCGCCGCCGAAGGGCACCACCGCGACGTCGTGCGCGGCGCAGGCGCGCAAGACCGCGACGACCTCATCGGATGTTCCGGGGAAGACGACGGCGTCGGGCGCGTGGCTGCCGTCGCCGGCACGGAGGCGGTAGAGGTCCGGGTAGCTCTTGCCACCGGCGTGCTCGACGCGGTCGAGTCGTTCGGTGCTGACGTGCTCCGCACCAACGGCCGAGCGCAGCGCCTCAAGGGCGTCGGCGTCAATGGCCGGTTCAGGGAGACGAACGTCGTCGAGGGCGACGGGCGAGGTGTTGACGGCGGCAGGCTCGACGCCGCGCACCAGCTTGAGGGCGCGCCAGACGTAGCCGGGCAGCACCGACTTCGCCTCGGGGTCGCCCCAGCCGTGCCAGATCGAGCGCTGCGGGAGCTGCGTCAGGAGATTCGCCATGGCCACATCATGCCCGATGTGAGACACTTCGACAACAGATGTCTCAATGTCTCAGGAGTGGTCGTGGAGGGCAGCATCGACGAGCGCGTGCTCGCGGCGACACGCGCCGAGGTCGTCGCGTTCGGCCTGCGCAGGGCGACGATGACGTCGATCGCCAAACGGGCCGGCATCGGTCGGGCCACGCTCTACCGACGCGCTACGTCACTCGACGAACTCGTGCGCGACGCGCTGGTCGACGACTACGCGCGCATGGCCGGAGAACTCGCTGACGTGGCCCATGCCGCCGGTGAACGCACGACACGGGCCGACATCGTCCGGCTCGCACGCGCGATTCTCGAGAAGTTGAGCCAGGACGCGCTGTTGCGCGCGCTGCTCGACCACGACCCCGAGTTATTGCTGCCGTATCTCGTCGATCGGCTCGGGCGCAGCCAGGAGATCCTCGTCGCCGGGTTCGAGAACGCGCTACGCGAAGCCCAGTTGGAGGGAAGCGTCCGGGCTGCAGACCCGCGGGTACTCGCCGTCGGCGCGCTCCAGGCACTCACGCCGTTCGTCGTGAGCCGTCGGGTGCTCGAAAGCGTTGCGCCGCACGAGATGTGGCTCGACGAGGCCGCCCACTTGCTCGACGCCTACCTCGCCCCGAAGGAGCCCGCATGAGCACGCCGATCGATCGCAGCGCCCTCAACGCTGCGCAGCGTGCCGCGGCCCTGCAGCGCCTGGCGAACGAGCGGTACGACGTCATCGTCGTCGGCGGAGGCGTGACGGGGGCGGGCGTCGCGCTCGACGCGGCGTCGCGCGGTTTGCGGACGGCGCTCGTCGAGCGGGTCGACCTGGCGGCGGGGACGAGCCGATGGAGCAGCAAGCTCGTCCACGGTGGGCTGCGATACCTCGCGAAGGGAGATCTGCCGATCGCGTACGAGTCGGCGCGCGAACGTCATCACCTCATGACGACGATCGCGCCGCACCTCACGCGCCCGCTCGCCAACATCGCGCCGGACACCTCCCCCGCCGAGAGTGCGCTGGCCGACACCGGCATCCTGCTGGCCGATGGCTTGCGGCGCGCGGCCGGGACGCCGTCGTCACTCTTGCCGCGGCCGAGGCGCTTGGGCGCCGATGCCGCGCGCCGCCTCGTGCCGGGTGTTCGCGCCGGGACGCGCGGGATCCGCTTCACGGACGGTCAGCTCGAGGACGACGCGCGCTTCGTCGCGACGCTGGCGCGGACTGCGGCCGCGCACGGCGCCGACGTGGTGACGCGGTGTGGCGCAGTGCCGCTCGACGCGGACCGCGTTGAGCTGACGGACGAACTGACTGGTGAGAGTTTCGTCGCGCACGGGCACGTCGTGCTCGCGACGGGTGTATGGAGTGGCGAGACGGAGCCCGCGATCAGTGTGACGCCGTCGCGCGGCTCGCACCTCGTGCTGCCCGCGGCGGCGTTGGGGCATCCGACGGCGCAGCTCAACGCGCCGGTGCCGGGTCACTTCGGACGGTTCGTGTTCGCCATCCCGATTGGCGACGAGCTCGTGTTGCTGGGGCTGACGGACGAGCTGGATGCGAACGCGGACCCGCTCGCGCCTTCGGTGCCCCATGCGGACGAGCGGTTCCTGCTCGAGACGATCAATGCGTCGATGGAGCGGCCGCTCACTTCGGCGGACGTCGTGGGCCGCTTCGCGGGGTTGCGTCCCCTCGTTGCGCTGTCGAGCGCGGTTGCCGGCGGGAATGCCCCGACGGCGGACGCGTCGCGCAAGCACCTGCTGCTCGACGAGCCGGGTCGGCCGATCACGATCACGGGCGGCAAGTTCACGACGTACCGGCGCATGGCCGAGGACGCGGTGGACGCGGTCGCGAAGCGCGTCGACACATCGACACAGGTGCGCGACTGCCGCACGACAGAGCTACCGCTGCTCGGCGCTGCACCGCGTGACGCGCTGGCCCGCTCCTCCGCGACGCCGCGCTACGTGCGCCGGTACGGGACGCTGGCGTCACAACTCGACGAGCTCGTGCGCGCCGACCCGTCCCTGGCGCGGCCGGTGGCTGACGGGTGCGCGACGACCCGCGCGGAGTTCGCGTACGCCATCTCCCACGAGGGCGCGCTGCTGCCGAGGGATCTCGTGGACCGCCGCACCCGCGTCAGCTTCGTGGACGCCCACGTGCCCGAGGCGACCGAGACGGCGCAGGAGTTGCTGGAAGCAGCCGTCGTCACCGACTGACGGCAGGGACGACAAAAGTCTGAGGGGCTGCACTGATCAGTGCAGCCCCTCAGACTTTTTTCACGATGTCGGGGTGACAGGATTTGAACCTGCGACCTCGTCGTCCCGAACGACGCGCGCTACCAAGCTGCGCCACACCCCGCGACTCTCGTCATTGTCGCCACCGAACACGTTCGGCAGCGACACCACACTGTACATGGGCGAATCGGAGCACGCGAATCCGCGATAGGCTACGGTGACGTAACCGGCATCACATCCAGATCGGCTCCCGCACCCGAGGTGATTCACGATGACCGCACAACTGCAGTCGCCGCACACGTCCCGCGTCGACACGGGCCCCACCGAAGTGGGTGAACGCCTCCTGCACCCGGGGCACCCTGCGCGATGCGTTGCGCCTCAAGGGCATCTCGACGACCGACGCCCGCGGCGCCCGCGCCATCGACCGCGCCGAGCGCTCACGCGGTGAGGCCGCCGACCGTCCGCGCGTGAAGTTCGTGACGACCGACGAGCTCGCTCGCACGGCGGCCCGCGGGCGTCGCCTCAGCGTCCGCGGCCGTAGCGCTCGCGGGTGAACGACGCGAGGTCGCCCGCCAGACGCTCGAGCGTCGCTGCAGCGTGGTGACCGCGTTGCCACGCGGCGTGCAGACGCACCGTCAGGGCCCGCCCGTCGTCGTCATGGATGGCCAGTGGCACGAGCCCGAAGCGCGGGTCGTCGGTGAGCACGCAGACGCCGCGGGCGGATGCCGCGACGGCCTGCGCAACGACGGGTGAACCGAACTGCGCCGTCGGCTCCACGCCGAGCCCGGCTGCGTTCATCGAGGCGTCGAAGATGCGCCGCGCGTGGAAGCTGCGCTCGAGGAGCAACAGGTCGGCCTCGGCCAACTCCGTGAGGTCGACGCCTTCGCGAGAAGCCCACGGATGCGTCGGCGCCACGTACGCCCACAACCCCAGCTCGGCGACGATGCTCGAGGCGAAGTCCCGCGGCGGCGCGACAGGTGCGACGACGAGATCGGCCCCGCGTCGCAGTGTTTGGTAGATGCCGTCGACCTGCGCCTCGTCGATACGTGGCAACGGCGCGTCCGCGCCCCACGTCGCCACCCACGGCGCCAGGACGTCGTCACGCGTCGTTCCCGGCGCGACGAGGCGCACGTGCTGCAACCGACCGGCCGCCACTCCCCTGGCGGCAGTGCTGACGTCCTCCGCCTGCCGCAGGAGTCGGCGCGCCACGGGCAGCACGTCGCGCCCCGCGGAGGTGAGACGCAGACGCCCGTCCTAGCGGTCGAAGAGCCAGATCTTCAACTGCCGTTCGAGTTGTTGGATCTGCCGCGTCACGGCGGGTTGGCCGACCCCCAGACGCTTCGCGCCGGCCGTCACCGTGCCGGCGTCGGCCACCTCGACGAAGCAACGCACCGCGCGCAGTTCCATGCCCTCACCTCACGCCGACGAACCCCTCGCAGGGGCATTCCAGATTGGAATGCCAATCATCGAAAACTGATATTGGACAGCATAGGTGCGAGCGGCGAGAGTTGGCCTCAGACCCTTGTGTCCACCACCGCGCACGACGGCGGTGGCACCAACCTTCGAGAGGAAACCGACGATGACCACGTCCTCGCAGATCCCCCAGGAGCGCAAGCTCGTCACCTCGATCCCCGGCCCGAAGAGCCAGGAGCTGCACCAGCGCACGAAGGCTGCAGTCTCCGCGGGCGTCGGCATCGGCCTGCCGGTGTACGTCGAGCGCGCGGGCGGTGGCATCCTCGTCGACGTCGACGGCAACCAGCTCATCGACTTCGGCTCCGGCATCGCCGTCACGAGCGTCGGCAACTCGGCCCCGAAGGTCGTCGAGAAGGCCAAGAACCAGCTCGACGACTTCACGCACACCTGCTTCGGGGTGACGCCGTACGAGGAGTACACGGCCGTCTGCGAGAAGCTCAACGAACTCACCCCCGGTGACCACGAGAAGCGTTCGGCGCTGTTCAACTCGGGCGCCGAGGCCGTCGAGAACGCCATCAAGATCGCACGCCACCACACCGGGCGCACCGCCGTCGTCGCGTTCGACCACGCCTACCACGGCCGCACCAACCTGACGATGGCGCTCACGGCCAAGAACATGCCGTACAAGCAGGGCTTCGGCCCGTTCGCCTCGGACGTCTACCGCATGCCGATGGCCTACCCCTTCCGTTGGCCCGGCAACCCCGAGACGATCGTCGAGGACGCCTTCGAGGCATTCACCTCGGCCGTCCACGCGCAGGTCGGCGAGCAGAACGTCGCCGCCGTCATCATCGAGCCCATCCAGGGTGAGGGTGGCTTCATCGTGCCGCCGACAGGCTGGCTCGCGAAGATCGCCGAATGGTGCCGTGAGAACGGCATCGTCTTCATCGCCGACGAGGTGCAGAGCGGCTTCTGCCGCACCGGCGACTGGTTCGCGTGCGAGGCCGAGCGCGTCGTCCCCGACCTCATCACGACGGCCAAGGGCATCGCGGGCGGTCTGCCGCTCGCTGCCGTGACGGGCCGCGCCGAGATCATGGACGCCGTCCACGCCAGCGGCCTCGGTGGCACCTACGGCGGTAACCCCGTCGCCTGCGCCGGTGCGCTCGGCGCCATCGAGACCATGCAGAGCGAGAACCTGCCGGCGCGCGCCAAGGAGATCGAGAAGATCTTCCGCGAGCGCCTCGGCGAGATCGCGAAGAAGCACGACGTCATCGGCGACATCCGTGGCCGCGGCGCCATGATGGCCGTCGAGATCGTCAAGCCGGGCACGAAGGAGCCCGACGCCGACCTCACGAAGAAGGTCGCAGGCCTGTCGAACAGCGAGGGCGTCGTCACCCTGACAGCCGGTACGTACGGCAACGTCCTGCGCTTCCTGCCGCCGCTCGTCATCGACGACGCGCTGCTCGGCGAGGGCCTCGACATCATCGCGGCCTCGTTCGACTCCGCTCTCTCCTGACCCTTTGTCGGACCTGCCCACTAGCGTGAAGGGCAGGTCGACCTCGTTCTTCGCTCCAGACAAGGAGATTCGTTCCATGGTTGATGTCAAGAAGCTCATCGGCTCGGTTCCCACCGGCCTGTTCATCGGTGGCGAGTGGCGTGACGCCGAGGGTGGCAAGACCCTCGAGGTCACGAACCCCGCCACGGGCGAGGTGCTCGCGAAGGTGGCCGACGCGTCGCCCGCCGACGGCGACGCCGCCCTCACCGCAGCCGCCGAGGCGCAGGCCGAGTGGGCCGCCACCCCGGCCCGCGACCGTTCGGAGCTGCTGCGCAAGGCGTTCGAGCTCATCACCGAGCGCGCCGACGACTTCGCCGCACTCATGACCCTCGAGATGGGCAAGCCCTTCGCCGAGGCCAAGGGAGAGGTGACGTACGGCTCCGAGTTCTTCCGCTGGTTCGCCGAGGAAGCCGTGCGCATCTCGGGCACGTACATGCCGGCGCCGAACGGCGCCTCGCGCCTGCTCACGATGAAGCAGCCCGTCGGCCCGTGCCTCATGGTGACGCCGTGGAACTTCCCGCTCGCCATGGGTACGCGCAAGATCGGCCCGGCCCTCGCGGCCGGCTGCACCATGGTCGTCAAGCCCGCTTCGGAGACGCCCCTGACGATGCTCGCGCTCGCTGCGCTGCTCGAGGAGGTCGGTGTGCCGAAGGGCGTCGTCAACGTCATCACGACCACCGACTCCGGTGGCGTCATGGAGCCGCTCATCCGTGACCCGCGTGCCCGCAAGCTGACGTTCACCGGCTCCACCGGTGTCGGCCGCAAGCTCGTCGAGCAGAGCGCCGAGCAGCTGCTGCGCGTTTCGATGGAGCTGGGTGGCAACGCGCCGTTCATCGTCTTCGACGACGCCGACCTCGACGCCGCCGTCGAAGGCGCCATGGCCGCCAAGATGCGCAACATCGGTGAGGCCTGCACCGCGGCCAACCGCATCTACGTGCACGCCGATGTGGCCGAGGAGTTCGGCGACAAGTTCTCCGCCAAGATGAAGGCGATGACGGTCGGCAACGGCATGGACGAGGGCGTCACCGTCGGTCCGCTCATCACCGAGAAGGCCGTCAAGAACGTCAAGCGCCTCATCGAGTCGGCCGTCGGCGACGGCGCGACGAAGGTGTGCGGCGACGACGAGGTGCCCGCCGGCGGTCACTTCGTCGCCCCGACGGTGCTCACGGACGTCTCGCCGACGTCGGACATCGTGCGTGAGGAGATCTTCGGCCCGGTGGCCGCGATCCAGACGTTCACCGACGAGGACGACGTCATCAAGCGCGCCAACGACACCGAGTACGGCCTCGCGGCGTACTTCTTCACCACCGACTTCTCGCGCGCCATGCGTGTCTCGGAGAAGCTCGAGTACGGCATGGTCGGCGTCAACGCGGGCGTCATCTCCAACGCGGCCGCACCGTTCGGTGGCGTCAAGGCATCCGGCTTCGGTCGCGAGGGTGGCTTCGACGGCATCGACGAGTACCTCGAGACGAAGTACGTGGGAATGACGATCTGATGTCGGACGCCATCTACAAGGTCACGAACCCGCTGACGGGTGAGGTCGAGGAGACCTTCCCGACGGCGAGTGACGAGCAGGTCAAGGCCGCGCTCGAGGCTGCGTACGAGGCGCGTGCGTCCTGGCGTGCCACCCCGCTCGAGGAGAAGGTCGCGGTGATGAACCGCGTCGCGGACCTCTACGACGCACGCCAGGACGAGCTGGCCCGCATCATCGGCGTGGAGATGGGCAAGCCCTCCTCGCACGCGACGGGTGAGGTGTGGCTGGCCGGTGACATCCACAGGTTCAACGCGAAGCACGCTGCCGAGGCCTTGACCGACGTCGAGCTCGACCTGGGCGAGCGTGACGGGCGCGCGTTCATGCGCAAGGAGCCGATCGGCGTCATCGTCGGCGTCATGCCGTGGAACTACCCGTACTACCAGGTCGCTCGCTTCGCGGCGCCGAACCTGTTGTTGGGCAACACGATTCTGCTCAAGCACGCGCCGCAGTGCCCCCGCTCGGCGGCCGTCATCGAGGAGATCTACAGCGAGGCCGGCGTGCCGGAGGGTGTCTACACCAACCTGTACGCGACGAACGAGCAGATCGCCTCGCTCATCGAGGACCCGCGCGTGCAGGGCGTTTCGCTCACCGGTTCCGAGCGGGCCGGGTCGGCCGTCGGCGAGAACGCCGGGCGCAACCTCAAGAAGGCTGTGCTCGAACTCGGCGGCTCCGACCCGTTCATCGTGCTGCCGGACGCCGACCTGGAGAAGGCCGTCGCCGACGGCGTTTCCGGACGCTTCGAGAACTCGGGGCAGGCGTGCAACGCGGCGAAGCGGTTCATCGTCATCGGCGACGAGGCGTACGACTCGTTCGTGTCGCGTTTCTCGGAGGCCGTCGAGGCGCTCGTCATGGGCGACCCGGCGGACGAGAAGACCGACGTGGGCCCGCTCGTCAACGAGGACGCGGCCCAGGGCATCCAGTCGCAGATCGACGACGCCGTGCAGGCGGGCGCTCGTGTCATCACCGGTGGCACGCGACCCGACCACGCGGGTTCGTTCGTCACGCCGACGGTCCTCACGGACGTCACGCCCGAGATGCGCGCGTGGTCGGAGGAGATCTTCGGCCCGGTCGCCGTCGTCTACAAGGCGAAGGACGAGGCCGACGCGGTACGCATTGCGAACGACACTCTGTTCGGGTTGGGCGCCTCGGTGCACTCGGCGTCGGTCGACGCCGCGATGCGCGTGGCCGACCAGCTCGAGTCGGGCATGGTGTCGATCAACGAGCCGCCCGGCTCGTCGTCCGAGCTGCCCTTCGGCGGAGTGAAGCGCTCCGGCTTCGGGCGTGAGCTAGGCACGTACGGGTTCGAGGAGTTCAGCAACCACCGGATGATCCGCATCGCCGGCGACAAGGCGGCTGCCTCGTCCGAGTGACGCCGGTTTCCCCGCTTGCGCGAGATGTGGCGCGATGGGGGAAAGTCGACAACGAAGCGTCCCCACGTGCGCGACTTCTCGCGCACGTGGGGACGTTTCGTTTCGGTGGGGCGGTCCCCGTCGCAGTGCCAGCAACCGTTGGGCAGAGTTTCCTACGGTTGGGCCGAGGTAATCACTACCCAACCGAAGGAGAGTCTGCCCAGCGACGACGAGCGCCTCCTGTCAGCGGGCGCCAGCCGTCGCCAGCTCGGCCGGCTCGTCGGCCGTCACACTCGGCTGTGCCGAGGCGGCCCCTACCCAATCGCAGGAAAGCCTGCCCAGCGCCAAACGTCCGCACCAACGACGAACCGCCCGCCGCCCGCTGATCAGCGAGGCGACGGGCGGCACGACCCGAGACGGATCGTCAGCTCATGGCAAACATCTCGAGGTGCGTCTTGACGACGATGACGCGCGGGCCGGTGACCGACGCGTCGAACGTCGCACGCAGAGCATCGGTGAGCTCCGAGTAACCCGCGTCGTCACCGACCGAGACCTCCTGCGCCTCGACGCCGAACGCCCTGGCAAGCGTGATGAAGTCCGGGCGGGCGAGCTCGGTGTGGGTGGCCTGCCCGAAGGTGGCCACCATGTACTCGCGCAGGATGCCGTAGCCGCCGTCGTCGACGATGAGCCACGTCACCGGGATGCCGTGCTGCACAGCGGTGGCCAGCTCCGAGATCGAGTACATCGCCGAGCCGTCACCCGCGACGGCGACGACGCGCTCGCTGCCGCCGACCGAGAACTCCGCGTCGACGTCGGAGAGCTTCAGCCCGCGCTTCTCCGCGAGCGCCACGGCGCCGCCGAGGGCTGCGGGGAACGCGAAGCCGAGGCCGCCGGCGCCCTGGCCGGAGTGGAAGCCGCCGGTGCGGCCGTCCCAGCAGTTCCAGCCCCAGTAGGCGGCGATCGTCATGTCCCAGAACGTCGGCACGTTGTCGGGGATGCCGGCACGGATGGCGTCCATGAACGCGCGCTCGTGCGCGAGGTCCTGCCCGTCGAGGCGCTCGACGATGGCCTTGCGCGCCTGCGCGGCCCGCTCGGCGCCCGACTCGCGACCTTCCGTCGGCTGCGAGGGGTAAGCCGAAACGAACGCCTCGAGCGCGGCCTTCGCGTCACACGCGATACCGAGTGCGGGGTGGTTCGACTCGAGCACGCGCGGCTCGGCGTCGACGTGGATGAGCTTGCCGGACGGCTCGAGCGTGAAGTAGTTCGACGTCACCTCACCGAGCGACGTGCCGACGGCGAGCAGGACGTCGGCGTCGGCGAGCAGGTCGGTGACCGCACGGTCCTCGACCCACGACCCCATCGACAGCGGGTGCTCGACGGGGAAGCCCGAGTTGCCGCCCGGCGAGCAGACGACGGGGGCGTCGAGCTTCTCGGCGAGGGTGAGCAGCGCCTTCTCCGCACCGGCGCGGCGCACACCACCACCGGAGACGATGGCGGGACGCTTCGCCGAAGCGAGCAACTGCACTGCGGCCCAAACGAGTTCGGGGCGCGGCCCCTCGGGCGTCGGGGAGGCGTTGGCCGTGCGGATCGGCGGGATCTCCGTCTTGGCCAGCAGGACGTCCTGCGGCACCTCGACCCAGACCGGCCCACGCGGGTAGGTCATCGCTTCCAGCCACGCCGACTCGATGGCCGTCGGGATGGCGGCGTGGTGCGTCACCGTGCGCTGAGACTTCGTGACGTCGATGGCGGCGCGACGCTGCTCGTCGAGCTGGTGAAGCATGCCGCGACGCGCACCGCCGAGGCCGGAGACCGGCACCTGCGACGCGACGACGACCATCGGAACCGAGGTGGCGTACGCCTCCTGCAGACCCGGAAGCGCCGTCAACGCGCCGGGGCCGGTGGAGAGGAAGAGCGCCGCCGGCTTGCCCGAGACGCGCGAGTACCCGTCGGCCGCGAAAGCAGCGTCGTTCTCGACGCGGCTACTCATGAAGTGCAGCCCCGAACGGCGCAGCGCGTCGAACAGGCCCAGCGCGTGCTGGCCCGGGATGCCGAACACGGTCGTCGTGCCGAGCGCCTCGAGCGTCTCGACGACGAGGTCGCCACCGTTGCGGATCTTCGGAGCGGCTTCCCCTGCCGCCGTCGAACGGATCTGTTCGCTCACTTGCTCTCCCCGTAGGTCGTGTTGGACTCGCCGTAGGCCGGGCCGCCCGCGGGGGCGTCCGTGCCGAGTGCGAGCAGCGACATGTACTCGTACACGACGTTCGCCGCGGCGAGACCCGTGAGCTCGGCGTGGTCGTACGGCGGGGCGACCTCGACGACGTCGGCGCCGATGAGGTTCGTGCCGCGCAGGCCGCGCAGAATCTCGAGCAGCTCGCGCGACGTCAGACCGCCCGGCTCGGGCGTTCCGGTGCCGGGCGCGTGGGCCGGGTCGAGAACATCGATGTCGAGCGAGACGTACAGCGGACGGTCGCCCACGCGCTCACGCAGGAAGCCGATGACCTCTTCGACACCCATGCGCATGACGTCGTTGCTCGTCACGACACCGAAGCCGAAGCGCGCGTCGTCCTCGAGATCCTGCGTGCCGTAGAGCGGGCCGCGGGTGCCGACGTGGCAGACGCCCGAGGAGTCGATGATGCCTTCCTCGAACGCGCGACGGAACGGCGTGCCGTGCGTGTACTCGGCGCCGAAGTAGGTGTCCCACGTGTCGAGGTGGGCGTCGAAGTGCAACAGCGCGACGGGGCCGTGCTTCTTGGCGTGCGCGCGCAGCAGCGGCAGGGCGAGGGTGTGATCGCCGCCGATCGTGATGAGCGACGTGTCGTCGCTGACGAACTGCGCCGCGGCCTCCTCGGCCGTCTTGAGCGCCTCGTCGATGTTGAACGGGTTGAGTGCCACGTCACCGGCGTCGGCGACCTGCAGCTCCGCGAACGGCGAGACCGACTGCGCGGGGTTGAACGGACGCAGGAGGCGCGAGCTCTCACGCACGTGCGTCGCACCGAAGCGCGCACCGGGGCGGTAGGAGACGCCCGAGTCCCAGGGCATGCCGACGACGGCGACGTCCGCCTTGGACACGTCCTCGATGCGCGGCAGGCGCGCGAAGGTGCCCAGGCCCGCGTAGCGCGGGGTGAGTGCGGCGTTGACCGGGCCGATGCGGCCGTTCGTCTCGACGCGGGGGTGGTCCATGTCGTGAGCTCCTTGAGTCGGCCTGGGTCGTCGTGGAACGGCCCAGATCACGTGCGTTCGATCACAATCAGGTTAACGGACGTGTTTACCCAGGGGAATCCGTTGTTTGTTACGGGTCGATCTCTCACATTGGTCGAACCCCCACTCCATGTGACGCAGACGACACACCGTGCCGTGTCACCATCCAGCGAAGGAGGCCCTTTCCGTGGACCTCAACCTCGCGATCGTCGTCCTGTGCGGCCCACGCCTCGCTGGGCGACAAGATCAAGGTGAAGGACGACGTCTACGCCGAGGTGGCCGACAAGATCCTGCCCGTCGGCATCGGCGGTCTCGTGCTCGCCGCCGCCGTCGCCGTCGCCGCCATGGTGTCGACCGCGTCCGGCGCGCTCATCGCCGCCGCGACCGTGGCCCGCAACGACGTCGTGCCGATGATCACCGGCAAGGCCAAGGCCGGCGGGGACATCGTCGTCGCGTCACTGACGATCGCGTACGACATCCTCGTAGGTGGTCTGCTCATCGCGATCCTCGGTGGCTTCGTGTGGAAGCGTGGCAACGGCCAGGGCGCTGCGGCGTCGATGATCGTCGGCACCGTGGTCACGCTCGGCACGATGGCCGTTCTCGCTGTTCAGCTGGGCGACCCGCTGCTCGGCATCCTCGACAACAAGCCGATCTACTTCGGCCTGCTCGCCTCCCTCGTCACGTTCGTCGCGGTCTCGCTCGGGACGAAGCCCGTGCGCCCCGAGGTGCGCGAGGAGTGGGACGCTCGCGTCAGCGGTCGCATCGAGACGGAAGGTGTTCGCACCTCCTGATCGAGGCGAACGCGTCGAACGGCGCCCGACGGTGACTTGCATCTCACCGCCGGGCGCCGTTTGCTTGATGCATGACCCAGAATCCGAACCCTTACGGCGACCCGCAGCAGGGTCAGAACCCTCAGCAGTACGGCGGGCAGACCGGCGCCTACGGTGCGCAGAACCTCCAGCAGCCTGGCGGGTACGGCCAGCAGGGCTACGGCGCGCCGCAGCAGCCTCCGTACGGCGGCTACCAGCAGCCGCAGCAGTTCGGCCAGCAGTACGGCCAGCAGTACGGCCAGCAGTACGGCCAGATGGCGCCGAAGCGCAGTGGCGTCGCGACGACGTTCGGCATCATCCTCGCCATCGTCGCCGGCATCATCGCACTGGGTGCGTTGGGCTCGACGGCCCAGAACCCGCCCTACGGAAGCGGCGCGGCCTACACGATCGGCTGGTTCATCGGCATGGCCATCTTCGTCGGCGTCCCGGCCCTCGGTGCCTACCTGTTGTTGACATCGCACAAGCGCAAGGCCAAGCGCCAGACCTGGTAGTCGACGCCAAGAAGGCCCCATGCGTGCGACATGTCGCGCCCATGGGGTTTTCTCGTGCGCAGATTTCCCCACAAGCGCGGCATGTCGCGCATGTGGGGACGATCAGCGGCTGTCGGGCACGAGCGTCATGAGGACGAGCGTCTCCTCGTCGTGGAGGTTGCGCCACGTGTGCGGCTCGCGGCCGGGGAAGGTGAGCGTGTCGCCCTCGCCCACTTCGAAGGTCTCGTCGTGCATACGCACCTCGAGTCGGCCAGTGACGACGTGCCACACCTCGACGTCGCAGTCGATGGCGTAGAGCTCGTTCTCTCCCGCGCCTCCCGGCGCGATGACCGCGCGCAGCACCTGCACGGCACGTTCCTCGCGGCTCGTCACGAGGCGCTCGTCGATGCCGTTTCCGCCCAGGTCGACGGGCGAGGCCTCCTCGAGCCGCACCAGCGACGTGCGCGGCGCCGTGAACAGCGAGCCGACGTCGATCTGCAGCACCTGACACAGCGTGACGAGTGACGCCACGGACGGCGACGTCAGGTCGCGCTCCACCCGGGAGAGGAAACCCTTCGTCATGCCGGCGAGCTGAGCCGTCTGCTCCAGCGTGTAGCGGCGGGCCAGGCGGGCGTTACGCAGGCGCGCGCCGACGGCCACGCTCTCGCGCAGGCCTTGAACCGGTAGCGACTTCATGCGCGCCTCTCGTCCCGAGTTGAGTTGCGCGAAACCCTACCCGTTCGCTGTTCCACCGAGGGAGATCGTCCGAATTCGGTCTCAGTCCAGGCTGATCGGGCCGTACTCGCCGAGCAGTTCGCCCGGTCCGGGGTTTTCCGGGCTGCACTCGCCGCCGAGATGCTTCATGACACCCCAGACGGCGTTGAGGCCCGTCTGCACGGCGCCCTCGGCCCAGCCGGCCGTCCACGAGATGTCGTCGCCCGCGAGGAAGATGCCGCGCTGGTGCTTGGGCAGGTCGTCCTTCGCGAAGTGCGTGAACAGCCGCTGCTGGTAGCGGTAGTGCCCCGGCAGGTTCGCCTTGAACGCGCCCATGAAGTTCGGGTCCGACTCCCACGACACCGTGATCGGCTGCCCGACGACGTGGCTCGCGATGTCGACGTCCGGGTAGATCTGCGCGAGCGAGTGCAGCATGAGCTCCATGCGCTGCGTCGCGTCGAGCGACAACCACTTCATCGCGTCGTCGTTCCACGTGTACGACAGCAGGATGACGCCAGGCTTGTCCGGGCCGTCGTCGAGCAGGTACGTGGCGCGGTTGAGGCGGTCGGTGAGCGTCATCGACATGACGTCCTGGCCGGTCTTCGGGTCCTTGTCCTTCCAGAACGGCCGGTCGACCATGACGAACGTCTTCGAGCTCTGCATGTAGTGCGAGCGTTCGAGCGCCATCCACATCTCCGGGGAGAACAGGGCCTCCTCGGTGTCGATGCGCGTCGACAGCAGCCACGACTGGCAGCTCGTGATGGCCGCCTTGTACGTCGCCTTGCGGCCCCAGCGTTCGGAGATCTCGATGTCGCCGTTCTCCGCGCGGCGGATGCGGCGCACCTCCCCCGCGGGAGCTCCGTTGTGCAGCGACCGCAGCGACGTGCCGGCCGGCCAGTGCTTCATCTCGGCCGGCTCGTACGCCCACAGCCCCTCCGGCAGACGCTGGGCGCCACCGAGGATGCGGCGGTGACGGTCGTCGGCGTCGGTGTAGACGACGCGCAGGATCTCGAGGATGGAGTTGGGGAAGTCGGTGTCCCAACCACCCGTGCCGAACCCGACCTGGCCGAACGCCTCGCGCGCCGCGAAACCCGCCTTCTTGAACGCGTCACTCGCCGCGATGAAGCCGTAGAACGTCTGCTCGTCCATGCGCGGCACGAGCTCGTTCCAGATGCGCTTGATCGTGGGCACGTCTCGCTCACGGATGGCGGTCTGCATCTCGAGGAACTGCGCGTCGTCCTCGACCGCGGCGCGCCAGGCGTCGGCCACGTGGCTGAAGAACTCGGGCAGGTCGGCGGGTGTCTCGGCGTAGTGCTTCACGCCGCCCAGCTCGACGACGGTGCTCGGCGTGACCTCCGAGAGCGGGTTGGGGAACGCCTCCGTCTCGAGGCCGACCATGTCGATGTAGTGGTAGAGCGCTTTGCTCGACTCGGGGAAGCGCATGCCGCCGAGGTCGACCGTGACGTCCTTCGCGGCGGCGAAGCTCTCCGAGCGCAGGCGCCCGCCGATGCGGTCGGCTTCGTAGACGACGGGCTTGAGGCCCATCTTCATGAGTTCGAGGGCCGCGACGAGGCCCGAGACACCGCCACCGACGACGGCAACCTCGGTGCCGTACATCTCCTCGGGCACGCTGCCGAGGCCGGCAGGGTGTGCGAGGAAGTGGTCGTAGCTGAAGGGGAAATCAGGGTTCAGCATCGTGATCGGAGGCTGCTTCGCGGCCCCGTCACTCGGAAACTCGGTCACTGCTGTCATGTCACCTTCACCCCTTCGGCGGTCGACTGCCGATCCGCGCGAACCCACGATGCCACAAGGAGGCGACGGACGTTGCTCCGAGAGCAACCATCGTCTTCAACCTGTTCGAATGTGAGGTCCGAGAAGCTCAGCCGTCGCGCTCCCAGGCGGCGTACGTCGTCGGGCGGCGACGGCCGAGGTAGTCCACCTCACGGCGAGCGGCGTCGATGTCGTCGCGCGTCACGTCGCCGAGGATGATGCGGGGTGCGTCGTCGCCCTCCGCGAGCAGACCGCCGTCGGGCCCGACGATGACGCTGCCGCCACCGAGCACGAGCCCGTCCTCCTCCCCCGTGTGGTTGGCGTACGCCAGCGCGACGCCGTTCTCGAGGGCGCGGGCGCGCAGGAGAACCTGCGGCACGTCGTCGAAACCGGCCGCGAGCGCCGTCGGTGCGAGGACCACGTCGGCCCCGGCCACGGCGGCGGCGCGCACGGCCTCGGGGAACTCGACGTCGAAGCAGATGAGCAGCGACACCCGCAGACCCGCGAGCTCCACCGCCGTCGGCGGGGCCTCGGAGCAGGCGAAGGCCCGCGGTTCGTCGTCGCCGAACAGGTGCACCTTACGGTACGTCACCGCGAGTTCACCGCTCGCGTCGAAGAGCACGGCGCAGATGTACTGACGCCGCTTCTCCTCGGCGAGCTCCTCGACCTGCGGGTAGCTCGCGACGAGGGCCACTTTGCGATGCTTCGCGATGCGGCCCAGCTCCGCGAGGATGCCGCGCTCGGCGTCGGGATCGACGGTGCGCAGCAACAGCGGCGCGTACCCGCTGACGAACAGTTCCGGCGTGACGAGGACGTCGGCACCCTCACCGGCCGCCCGCGCAGCGGCCTTGTCGATCGCCCGCAGATTGGCCGCCTGATCCCCGACGGTCGCGTTCGCCTGCATCACCGCAATTCGCATGGTGTGAGCCTAAGCGTCAGACCTTCGGCGTCGCCCGCTCGATGATCGCCGCGGTGTCGACGCCGCGTCCGAGGGTGCCGAACGCGTTGCCTGCTACGGCGGCGAGGCGCGAGCCGGTGAAGCCGTCGGCCACTGCCGGGTGACCGAAACGCACGAGCAGCGAGCCCTGCAGCGCGAGGGCGAGGCGTTCGACGACGGTGCGTGCCCGGTACTCGAGGTCGCCGGTGTCGGCGAACTCGTTCTTGAGCTCGGCGACGTAGGCGTCGAAGTGGGCGTCGGCTCCGGCAGCGGCGTCGAGTTCGTCGAAGAGAACCTCGAGCGACTCGGGCTGACGGGCGATGGCGCGCAACGTGTCGAGCGCGGCGACGTTGCCGCTTCCCTCCCAGATCGACAGCAGCGGTGACTCACGGAACAGGCGCGGCATCCGCGAGTCCTCTGCGTAGCCGTTGCCACCGAAGCACTCGAGCGCCTCGACGGCGTGCGACGGCCCGCGCTTGCACACGTAGTACTTGCTCACGGCGAGACCGATGCGGCGCAGCATGGCGGCGCGCTCGTCACCGGCGTGGGCCTTGTCGGTGAGGCCTGCGAGCCACAGCGCCACCGTCAGGGAGGCCTCGGCCTCGATCTCGAGATCGGCGATGACGTTGCGCATGAGCGGTTGATCGATGAGCGACTTGCCGAACGCCGCACGGTGCGTGACGTGGTGGGCGGCGCGCTGGACGCCCTGCGTCATGATCGTCGCGCTGCCGATCACGCAGTCGAGGCGCGTCACGTTGACCATCTCGATGATGGTGCGAACGCCGCGGCCCTCGTCGCCGAGGCGGTAGGCGACGGCGTTCTCGTACTCGATCTCGCTGCTCGCGTTGGAGTGGTTGCCGAGCTTGTCCTTGAGGCGCTGGATGCGGATCGGGTTGCGCGATCCGTCCTCGAGCACGCGCGGCACGACGAAGCAGGTCATGCCGCCGGGTGCCTGGGCGAGCGTGAGGAAGATGTCCGACATCGGGGCCGACGTGAACCACTTGTGGCCCACGAGGCGGTAGGTGCCGTCGGGCTGCGGTGTGGCGCTCGTCGTGTTGGCGCGCACGTCGGAGCCGCCCTGCTTCTCCGTCATCGACATTCCGGCGATGATTCCGGGCTTCGTCGGCGCGTAGGCGAGGTTCGGGTCGTAGCCGCGGGCCGTGAGCAGCGGCGTGTAGCGCGCGGCCAGTTCCTCGTCGGCGCGCAGTGCGGGGACGGCGGCGTACGTCATCGTGATCGGGCAGCCGTGCCCGGCGTCGGCGGTGATCCAGGCCGAGTACTTCGCCGCGCGCACGAGGTGCGCGTTCGGGTCGTCGCTGGCCCACGGCGCCCCGTGGAGGCCGAAGCGCGTCGCGTGCTCCATGAGCGAGTGGTAGGCCGGGTCGTACTCGACCTCGTCGATGCGGTTGCCGAACCGGTCGTGCGTGTGCAGCCGCGGCACGTTGCGCTCGGCGAGGTCGCCCCAGCGCAGTGCCTCACTCGAACCCGCGAGCGCACCGACCTCGTCGAGTTCGGCGAGCGACTCGCCCGCATCCGCCCGTTCGAGCGCTTCGCGCAGCACGGGGTAGGCCCCCGGGTTGTAGTCCTCGAGCGGCGTGGACTGGTTGAGCACCTCGTGGGTCTGCATGGTCTCTCCTCGTTCGGGTCAGGCGGCGGCGTAGGGGTGGGGGCTGAGACCGACGGTGCGGCGAAGTTCGGCGCGGTAGGCGTCGTACGTGCGACGCAGGCACTGCGCCGGCCAGTTCGTGGGGGCCAGGCTCTCGGGCAGCATCGGGTCGCTGCGCAGATGGCGGACGGTGGCCGCAGCCACGGCGAGACGCGTGGCCTCGTCGACGTCGGGGTTCTCGAAGGCGCGGACGAGTGCCTCGGAGCGAGCGGCCCACTCGTCGAGGTTCCACAGGCGGGCGACGAGGGCCTTCGCGGCCACTTCACCGCCATCGGGAATGGCAGTGAGGTGGACGAGTTCGTCGCGCTCGACGCGGGCCCCGGTCAGGTTGTCCGGGCGCATCCACACGCCCTCACGCAGTTCACCGAAGCGCGCCGCGCTCATGGCCCGACGCAGCTCTCCCCGATCGCTCGCGCTTCGACTGCCGGCCCCCACGACCACGGCCGTCACCCACCCGCCGTCGAATGGTTCTGTCGCCGGGGCGAGTTGCACGAGCGTCGCCTTCTGGCGCGCGGCGAGCCGGTCGGTGAGGGCGTAGACGCCGTCGGCCGTCGTGAGTTCACCGGCGGCGACGAGCCGCGACAGCGCGACGCGCATCGTCGGGCCACTGATGCCGAAGGTCTCCCCGAGACGCACGAGGTCGGCGCCGCGAAGCTCGGGCGGCTCCGCGCCGAGCAGCAGGCTGAGGGCAGCGGAGCGCGCGCTGAGAGGACGCAGGTCGCGCACCCAGGCCTCGGCACTCGCGGTCTCACTCACGGTCCAAGTATTACGTTTAACCAACGCCCGTGACCAGGGTGTAACACCAATCGGGCGAAGAAGTCCGCCGCGGCGTCGAGGTGAGGTGAGGCACGATGGATTCATGAGTGACTTCTCGCGCAACCCCCAGCTCAACCGCCTCCTCGGCATCGACGGTCTGCTCACCGAGGACGAGCGTGAGGTGCAGGCCCTCGTGCGTCGCTTCTGCGACGACCAGGTGCGCCCGCACCTGCCGACCTGGTACGACGAGGCCACCGTGCCTGCGCGTGAACTGGCGAAGGGCCTCGGCGATCTCGGTCTGCTCGGCATGCACCTCGAGGGCTACGGCTGTGCGGGTTCGACGGCGACGACGTACGGCATCGCCTGCCACGAGCTCGAAGCGGCCGACTCCGGCATCCGCTCGCTCGTGTCGGTGCAGGGCAGCCTCGCGATGTTCGCGATCTGGCGTTGGGGCAGCGAGGAGCAGAAGAACGAGTGGCTGCCCCGCATGGCCGCGGGCGAGGCCATCGGGTGCTTCGGCCTGACCGAGCCGGACTTCGGTTCCGACCCCGGCGGCATGCGCACCTTCGCCAAACGCGACGGCGACGACTGGGTGCTCAACGGCACGAAGATGTGGATCACGAACGGCAGCGTCGCCGACGTCGCCGTCGTCTGGGCGCAAACGGACGACAAGATCCGCGGCTTCGTCGTGCCCACCGACACTCCCGGCTTCACGGCCACCGAGGTGACGAAGAAGATGTCGCTGCGTGCCTCGGTGACCGCCGAGCTGTCGCTCGTCGACGTCCGCCTGCCCGCCGACGCGGTCTTCCCCGAGGTGCGCGGTCTCAAGGGCCCGCTCTCCTGCCTGTCGGAGGCGCGTTTCGGCATCGTCTTCGGATCGATCGGCGCGGCCCGCGACAGCCTCGAGACCGCCATCGACTACGCCGAGTCGCGCAAGGTCTTCGGCAAGCCGCTCGGCGGCTACCAGCTGACGCAGGGCAAGCTCGCCGACATGACGCTCGAGGTGAGCAAGGGCATGCTTCTCGCGCTGCACCTCGGCCGCCTCAAGGACGGCGACGGCGTCACGCCCGAGCAGATCAGCCTCGGCAAGCTCAACAACTGCCGCGAGGCCATTGCCGTGGCGCGCGAGTGCCGCACGATCCTCGGCGCGAACGGCATCTCCACCGAGTACTCGCCGATCCGTCACGCCGGCAACCTCGAGTCCGTCATGACGTACGAGGGCACGAGCGAGGTGCACCAGCTCGTCATCGGCAACGCACTGACGGGCGAGCCGGCCTTCCGCTGACAGTGGCTCACCTCGACATGTGAGTTGCGGTCCGGTGTGTGAGCTGCGCAGCTCACAGATCGGGCCAAAGCTCACAGGCTTGGAGCGGTCGGCACGTTCAGCCGGCGTTGCTAGTCTCACGAGCATGCAGCGCATCGACTTCTACTTCGACCTTTCGTGCCCCTTCTGCTGGATCACGAGCCGTTGGCTCCTCCAGGTCGAGAAGCAGCGCGACCTCGAGATCACGTGGCGCCCGTTCAGCCTCGCCATCAAGAACGACGAACTGGACGAGAACGGCCCCAACGAGAACCCGCACTCCGAGGGTCACCGTGGCGGCCACCGCGTTCACCGCATCATCGCTGCGGCCGCGGAGCAGGGCGCCTCGACGATCGACCTGTACTCGGCCTTCGGCCGTGAGGTGCACACCGCTGGCCGTGAGTTCGACGACGCCCTCGTCACCGAGGTCCTTTCCAACGCCGGTCTGCCCGCCGACCTGGCGAAGGCCGCGGAGGACACGTCGTGGGACGCCCACCTCGAGAGCGAGATGCAGTCCGCGCTCGACGCCGTCGGCGACGACACCGGCGTTCCGGTCATCGTCTTCGCCGACGACAACGGCGAGCGCCGCGGCTACTTCGGCCCCGTCCTCAACGTGATGCCGAACGAGGAGGAGGGCCTCGCCATCTGGGACGGCCTCTCCAAGCTCGCCCCGGTGACGTCGTTCTACGAGCTCAAGCGCACGCGTCCGGGCGGTGGCCCGGACACGGCCAGCACGAAGGGCCTCTGAGCCTCTCGCACAGACGAACGCCCCGACTCCGCGGCGGGTTCTAGCAGTCCTCGCAACACCCAGACTTTTTGGGAGTTGCGAGGACTGTGTCGGTTGGCGGGGTGAAGGCAGCGTTCTTGGCTGCGATGGATGCCCAT
>NZ_QWLM01000024.1 GCF_003515945.1 Dermacoccus abyssi | reverse complement strand
GGATTCGCTGCGGCGAGTCCCCGAAGACCTGGCCCGCCAGTCGCTCGGCCTGGCGTAGTGCCAGCTCAGTGACAGCGCGTTCAGTGGTGTAGCCGTCGGGAACGCCCGGGTCGCACTCAATGACGTCTTCCACGCGGCCCGCAAGCACGGTCTCAGTTTCATCCACGATGAAGCCGTGCTCCCGGAGCAGCTGCAGTAGCTCAGGTACGGGGTCGTGCTCACGCAACTTCCACTTGATGTGGTCGACGCACCTGTCCGCGACGGCGTGGGCAATGACTTCTTCGATGAGGTCATCCACCTCGCTGCCCGCCATCGCAAACGGCGGGTAAGTAACGAAGCAGCGGCGGCGAACGGGGAACGTTCCGACGAGTACTGGGCCGATCGTGGTCACCGTGGGGGCGTCGTACATCTCCGGGTCGCCGCGCAACTGCGCGTCATACATTGCGATAAGGCGCTCTCTCAGCATGAGAGGAGCGTGTCGTGGGCAACTGGTAGAGCGCAACGGATTTTGGCGCCCCACCCGGGGGGTCAGGGACTTCCACTCGGCCGCAGCGTACGACCGCGCGCCACGCCAGTCGAGAAGGTACAGCTCAAACGCAGGCGGATTCAACCGGTCAACGCACCACCACCGCTAGTGGATCGTGGGTGTCATGGCCGGATTGTCGAACGAGCAGCAAGAGAACGTTTGGGCGTTGTGGGCGAAGAGCGAGTCGGTCAGACTTCTCGCCCGCACGATCGGTGTGAGCCAGACCCCAGTCAGGACCCTGTTGCGCCGCTGTGGCGGAGTGAAGCCGCCGCCGCGCGCGCGGAACCGGCGCCACCTGACGATGAGTGAACATGAAGAGATCTCCCGCGGCATCGCTGCCGGCTTGTCGTAGCGAGCCATCGCCACGCGGCTGGGGCGCCATCACACGAGTATCAGCCGGAGTGGGAAACGTGACGTGCTCATCGAGTGCACTCGGGAAGGGTTGGCGCAGGCGCGGAGGCAGGGCAAGACGGGTGGCCGGCCACCTAAGCTCGATGCCCAGCAGCGCGCCAACGCCGTGACGATGCGCGAGGCTGGCATTACGCGCAAGGAGGTCGCTAAGACCTTCGGTGTGAGTCTCGCCACCATTCGCCGCATCGAGCAGACGTGGGCCGACGCGCACATGGGGTGATTCCAGTGGAATCACCCCATGTCGTAGGAGGACCCCCCGCGCTGGGCTACCGATGGGGGTGTTCTGCTGCGAATGCGGCGGCTGCTAGGGCCTGGCTGAGGCTGTGCGCTTCGACGGGGGAGAGCGTGATTCCTATCTTGAGGTCACCCGTGGAGTCGCGGTGCACTAGGTCAACGGTGACCTCGTCCACTTCCACGGTGAGTTGCGACCCGTCGACGAACGTTAGGGGCTGCATCGTCACTTCTCCATCTCTCCGTCAGGGGTTTTGCGCGGCGCTTTCCGCTGCGGTGGCAGCGAGGCGAGGAGTTCCTCGAGGAGGGCGAGATCTCCAGACCATCTCACTGACACGACCGGCGCTCGTGCAAATCAGGGATTGAGTCTGCGGCGCGTTCTCCGATGCGGACGAAGGCTCGTCGAGACAGGAGCCAGGTGTCCTCGTCGGCGGGGTCCATGAGCCATTCCCGTTTGTCGCTCCAGGCGTAGTAGGCGTCGATGTCTCTCAGCGTGACGATGAGGTGTTCGAGAGGGAAGCGCGGCTGGACCGCTCCAGGGAGCGTGGCGTACTCGGTCATCGGGTCTTCCCTTCGCTCGAGCGGGGCAGGCTGTAGAGCGTTGAGGAGGAGCCGACCGAGGCGGTGACCAGGACGTGCTCGGGGGTTCCGCCGCTGACGAGGGCGGTGTTGACCTTGGTCGGGGGCTGCGCAGCGGGCAAGAGCTGACCGTTCTTGGTGCAGGTGAGGATGGTGCCGCCGTCGTCGCCCCAAGCGTGGGTGTCACTGATGCCTACAGTCGACCACTTGCTTGCGATGGTGCGGATCGTCCCGTTGGACAGATTGACGACGCGGTTGGCGACGATGGCCCAGCTGTGGTCGGGGGAAACCCCCGTGACCGGTAAGAAGCCCTGCCAGCCGGATTGCGCCTTTGTGGTCCATTTCGGTTTCAGGTCGGTGAGGTTGTAGGCGCGTAGCGTGAGCTTGCGGTCCCTGTTCCATCCGGTGATGAGCAGGTCCTTGGTCGCGAGGATGACCGCGCCAGCGGAGTGCTCCTTGGGGCCGCTGAGCTTGGTCGGCTTACCCGTGGCCTTCCCGGCGGTGAGTTTCCAGACCTGGCCTTTCGCGTCGGCCGCGAGGAGTTGTTTGCCGAGGACGCCGAGTGGGGCGCTGTCCTTGGGCAGCGTGAAGGACTGGAAGGCGCCGTTGATGAGCGCCTTGTGCTGTCGCTGCTCGTCGTGGTTGGTCCACACGCCGAACGCGCTCGTCGTGACGTTGTTGGTGTCGCTTGGGAGCGCGATCTTGGACCGCAGCTTGCCGCTCGAGGCGTCCCAGGTGAGCACGTTGTCTTGTGTCGCGACGACGACGCGCGCCTCGCCCGAGAGCGTGACGAGGGTAGGGCCGGTGGTGACGGTCACCCCGGCATCGAGCGGCGCGTTCCACACGGGTTCGCCGTTCGCCGCCCGCACGGCGCTCAAACGCAGCGTCCCCGTGCCTGAGGGCTGTGTGAGCGCGATGACGAGACCCTCGTGCATGGCGAGACTCGGGCGCGGGTCTGCAACATCGTTCACGACCCATGAAGCGTGCTCGGACCATCCACCCGGAGCGTCCTGCCCACCGGGGAGCGCCGGGGTCGGCCGCGTCGTCGTCGCGGCGGGAGCAGGTGTGGAAGGTGACTTGCGTGCCAGTGCCCACACGCCGAGGCCTCCACCGACTGCGAGAGCGCCCGCGAGCAAAGCGCGCCGAGGCACGGCACCGGGGGAACGCTCAGCGGCGTCATGCTCGCCCTCACTGGCAAAGGGAGCAGCAACGGGTCCGTCCTCGCGCTCATCGGGGGGCTGATCGGCGGGTGCGTTCTCGGGTTGCGTCGGGGCCGGCGCAGGCGTCGGCAGCTTGACGGCGATGCTGTCCGGGTCGGCAGCGCGTGCGCTTTCGGCGTCGACCACCGCTCCTCGCACAACGAGGAGGTCGAAGGTTTCTGAGTCGGTGCGAGCGGTGAGCGGCACGATCTCTTCGTTTGTTGCGGCGGCCGCGCGCTTGGCCGCGTCGATGCCTGCCCGGAAGGGGCTAACACCGCTCGGCACCTCCACGGGTGCGCCGTTGAGGTGAACGGTGCCGTCGTCGCGCACGTGCAAGGTGAGAGACATGGGCCCCCTTTCAGAACAGTTCGAGTTGGTCGCGACTGAGTTCGTCGTGTCCGGCTTCGAGGATGGGCGTGAGGGTGAGACCGGCGAGCAGGGCCGCGCGGATCGCTCGTGCTCGCCCTCCGGGGCCGCGCGTGTCACGCAGGGGGGAGCGGGGTGTGGAGCGGCGCCGTTGCCAGTCTTCGAGGTTGTCGGCCCACGATGAGGGTGTCAGGTGCTCGACGTTTTGGCAGGAGGGCTCATCGCAGATGTGCGCGAGTACGGGCACGCGGTCGAGGCTGTCGATGCCGTGTGCGACTGCCCAACCGAAGCGGTGGGAGATGACGCACACGTCGCGTAGTACGCCCGCCTCGTCGCGCGCGTTGCCGACCCAGAATCGTCCGTGGCCCTTCGGTGACAGGGAGCCGCACCAGTAGGCGCAGCTGATGCCGGGAGCGGTGAGGATCTTTGCGCTGTAGCGAGCGCGCACCTTCTCATCACGTACTGCACGTTCGAGCAGTGCGTGACCGGCGTGGCTCATCGTCACCATCGCGTTCGGTCTATCGCGAGTTGGTGGGAACGAAGTAACCGGGAGGGACGTGAGGCTGCGTCGCGACCCGCTGTCGGTCCTGTCGTGCTCGATAGCGAGCGAACGCGCAGCGCATGAGCGCAATCGTTGCTTTGACGAGAAGAACAGCGACGAAGGTGCTTGCCATGATGATCAGCGGAAAGATGGTGCTGAGCGGGTCGCTGTCTCGTCGATGGCTGGTGGGGTACATCAGCGCGCCTCCTGTCGGATGCCGTCGACTTCGTGACGCGGTGCGTAGTCGTGCCGGTCGGCCCAGGTCGGGGCGCGATGCGCTTTCGTCTCGGCTTGCGCTCTCGCGCGCGCTTCTACGCTGGCGACGGCATTCAGTCCGCGTCGCGTCGAGGGGTCTCCGGCCGCAAGCTCAAGACGATGGTGCTCGTCGGCCTCGTTCTGTGCCACCTCACCGGCAGTGCGAGCTTGGGTGCTCGTCGCACGAATGGCAGTGGGCGATGCTCCTCGTGCGACGCCCGACCGCGCGTCGGAGGCAAGGCTGCGCGCGATTGCTGCCTGCGCATCATCCTTGACGCTGGTGGTCGCTGCTGCGTCGGAGGTGACTTCCTCAGCCTGGTACTCCGCCCAGCGCACTTCCCGCAGTGTCTCCTCGTCCTCTTGGCGCGCGTCGTGAGGTGTCTCGGTGCTCGTCACGCGATCGCTGATGCTCGTCACGCGCTCATCGGAAGAGGGGTCGCGTGTGGCGCGTTCGATGAGGTCTTCGCTGATCTTCGGAGCTTCGACCGGGGTGACGCCGAGCCACTGAGCGATCTCATCATCGGAACGTAGATGGACGCGCTCGGGAGAGTCCTCCTCGACCCCTTCGAGGGTGACTTCTCGATTCGCATCCCAGGTCGCCTCGATGTGGCGATCAGCCCTCATGGCTTCCCTCACCGTCGCCGTCAGCCGTCGCGGGCGCCTCTGGAGAGTCAGTCGCGACGTCCGCGCGCTTGTTGTAAGCGGTGCGGGCGCGCTTCACTTCCGCCGTCGTGACGTCGAGCAGGATCGCAACGTCTTCGATCGGCTGCCCAGCCTCGACGACGAGGGCGCCCATGGCCAGCGTCTGGCGGTCACGTGCGTCCTGGGTCTCGTCGTCTCGCCTCGACTCCAGTTCCGCGAGTTCGGCTCGCTTGGCCTCGATCTTGCGATCGAAGGCGGCAACGTCGTCCTCAGCCGCGAAGTAGGCGACCTGGTGTTCCTCAATCAGTTCACGTTGCGCCCGTCGCTTCTCTTCGAGTTCAGCGCGACGACTTCGAGCGCGTTCGCGAGCGGAGACCGATCTCGTCTTTCCAGCCATCGTGGAACCTCACCTTCGATGTCGAAGCCAATCGAACGGTTCCAGTCTCGCACGAGTCACCGACAACGCGACGAAGAGCGGTCGGACCACCGAGGCAGAACCCCGAATCGTCAATCCGAGTGACTGAGATGACGTCACCGAATGATAGAAAATCGACGGCGCAAGGAGCACACACCTCTTGCATCATGGTCGCAATGCCGGGATACTGGTGTTTATGAGCCCCCTGAGAGACCCGTCTGAGCGCGTGATGGCGCGGCAGATTGACGCTCTCTCGGCGCGGTCGAGTGCGGTGGTGAACGCCCCATGATGGGTCTGCACAAGTTGTCTGCCGGGTCGGGTTACACGTATCTGACCCGGCAGACTGCTGCTCACGACTCGACAGAGGTCGGCGCGAAGGAGCTTGCGGATTACTACTCGTCGAAGGGCGAGTCTCCGGGTCGTTGGATGGGATCGGGCCTGGGCAGTCTCGGCGGAGTCACGTCGGGAGATGTGGTCACCGAGGCTCAGATGAAGGCTCTCTTCGGAGAGGGACGGCACCCGAACGCGGACGCGATCTTCGCCGACAAGATCGACGCTGGTGTAGCGCCCACTGATGCACTCAAGGCTTCTCAGTTGGGCCAGGTGTTTCGGGTCCTCGATGACGAGTCGTCCGAGTTTGTCCAGGAAACGGCGCAGCGGTATCAGGCTTGGCTGAAGGATGAAGGCCTCTCCTGGAACGCAAAGGTTCCCCCCGAGGTCCGTGCCCGCATCCGCACCGAGGTGGGCGTGGAGACGTTCCAGAGGGAGTATGGGCGGGTACCGGATGAGCGGGAGCTGAACACGCACATCGCGCGCTCGACGCGCCCTCAGAAGCAGCAGGTCGCGGGGTACGACCTCACCTTTTCCCCGGTCAAGAGCGTGTCAGTGCTGTGGGCTCTGGGCGACGCAGACACCTCACGGGCTGTCAGCGAAGCGCATGACAGCGCGGTTCGAGAGACGATGCGGTGGCTTGAGCAGGAGGTCATTTACACCCGACGCGGCCGAAATGGGGTGCGTCACGTCGAGACGAACGGACTGATTGCGGCGGCGTTTGTCCACCGTGACTCGCGCTCTGGAGAGCCGGACCTTCACACTCACGTTGCGATCTCCAACAAGGTTCAAGCGCGCGAGGACGGCAAGTGGTTGGCCGTCGACGGCCAGGTGCTCTACAAGGCGACCGTGGCAGCCTCGGAGCGGTACAACACCCTCCTCGAGAGGGAAATGAACGCGCGCTTGGGCGTGAGATTCAGCGCACGCGAGGAAGGGCGAGGCAAGCGCCCTGTCCGGGAAATCGATGGGATTCCAGCGGAGTGGAACGAGCGCTTCTCGTCGCGACGTGCCATGATCGAGGCCCGTGCTGGAGAGCTTCAGGGCGAGTTCCGGGCCACGCATGGGCGCGCGCCGACCCCCAAGGAGTCACTCGATCTGTTCCAGCAGGCCACGCTCGAAACGCGCGAGGCGAAACATGAGCCGCGCTCCGAGGAGGAGCAGCGGATCGCCTGGAGGGCAGCGATCTTCGAGGCCGAGCAGGGCGACGTTGACCGCGTCGAGGGCATTCTTTCGAATGTCATAACGTCGGGTGTTCGCCGTTCCCGCCGACTGGATGGGCGCGAGGTGGAAGACCTCGCCGCGCAGATTGTGCGCGACGTTGAGCGTCAGCGAGCACGCTTCCAGGTCGACCACCTGACAGCCGAGGCGCAGCGTCGCGTGCGCTCCTTGGAACTTGATCCCAGCGTTGAGCAGGACACGGTGGTGAGCGTTGTCGCGGCCTGTCAGGGCGGTGCTGATGTTGTTCGACTGGACCCTGTTGACCCGGTGAGCGAACCGGCGTCGGTTCGTTTGAGTGACGGCTCCTCGATGTACGAACGGCCTCGATCGCGACTTTTCACGACCGAGGCAATGCTGCGCTGTGAGCGCGACATCATCGACGCAAGCCACCGTCGAAGTGTTCATGCGGTGACTGATGACATCGTGGCCGTGGCGCTGCTGGAGTCCGTCGCAAACGGCAAGAGCCTGAACGCGGCGCAGACTCAGTTGGTGACCGAGATGGCCACGCAGGAGAAGTTCCTGCAGCTTGCGTTGGCACCGGCCGGCTCGGGTAAAACGACGTCGATGCGAGTGCTGGCGCGTGCCTGGCAGGACGCATACCCCCAGGTCGAAGGTGCGTCGCGGGCGGGCGGCGGCGTCGTTGGGTTCGCGCCTACGGCTGTGGCCGCGATGGAGTTGGGAGCCTCTATCGGTACCCGTGCTGACACGTTGGCGAAGCTCGTCTTCCACCTCGACCATCCTGAGCAGAACGAGCCGGAGTGGATGCGCCAGATCGGCGCGGGCACCATGCTCATCGTCGACGAGGCGGGCATGGCCAGCACGCAAGACCTGGCCCGTTTGGTTGAGTTCGCGCGTTCACGTGACGCCGTGGTTCGACTCATCGGTGACGATCAGCAACTCGCGTCCGTCTCGGCGGGCGGTGTTCTGCGCGACATCGCGGCCGACGCCGGAGCGATCACGCTCAGTGAGCTCGTGCGCTTCAAGGACCCCGCCGAAGCTGCTGCAACCCTTTCGCTACGCGACGGTCAGTCGAAGGCGTTGGGTTTCTATGTCGATCACGATCGTGTGCGTGTGACGGCAGACGGCGACATTGAAGACGCCGTCTACGCGGCGTGGAAGAGCGTCAGCGACGCCGACGAAGCGGCCCTCATGCTGGCGTACAGCAACGACACCGTCCGTGCGCTGAACGCGCGTGCGCGCGCTGAACGCATCCAAGAGGGCAAGGTCTCGACCGAGCGTGAGGTCATCCTCGAGGGAGGCCTTCGGGCCTCGGCGGGCGACGTGATCGTGACCCGTTTGAACGATCGCCGGTTGCCGGTTTCGCTCACTGATTTCGTGAAGAACGGTGACCGTTGGCAGGTCATGGAGATCACCGAAGACGGTGACGTGACCGCTCGTCACGAGAAGCTCGGCAATGTCATCACGCTGCCTGCCTCGTACGTCGGCGCGAACGTCGACCTGGGCTACGCCTCGACCATCCACGGCGCTCAAGGCCAGACTGTTCACTCCTCGTTCGTGCTCGCGCGCGGCGAGGAGACACGTCAGCTGCTCTACGTCGGGATGTCACGCGGCACCGACATGAACCGGGTGTTCGTTCCGATGGGTACCGATGGTGACCCGCACGGAATGCTGCGGGAAGATCGCATCAACCCGCGCGTGGCGACGGAGATTCTCGAGGGAATCCTCGCCCGCGATGGCTCGCAGGTCTCGGCCACGAGCGAACAGCGGGAGCAGAACGACCCCCGCACGTGGCTGAAGCTGGCGGCCGAACGCTACAGTGACGCGGTCCTGCTGTCCGCGACGCGCGCGATAAGCGACGAGCGGCGCGACGCGATCACCGCTGAAGCCGAACGCCTCGCGCCCGGTGTGAGCGAGGCCCCCGCATGGGAAACGCTGCTCGGCAACGTCGCGTTGCGTGACCTCGACGGCCGCGACGGACTGGAGGATCTGCGTAGCGCTGTGGCCGCGCGTGAACTCGGCTCGGCCCGTGACCTCGCTGCGGTCCTCGACTGGCGCCTCGACCCTGAAACGGAGCGCAGCGGCGGACCGCTGCCATGGCTGCCCGCCCTTCCCAGCCGACTGAGCAGCGACGCTCAACACGGTGCGTGGCTGCATGAGCGCCGCGAACTCGTCGTGACCTGCCGCGAAGACCTCAACACCATCGTGGCAGGTTGGGACGACGAGACCGTGCCCGAATGGGCACGGGATATCTACATCAAGCACGCACGCCTCGCGGATGATTTGCTCGCATGGCGCAGCGCGCACGACGTGCCCGACGATGACACGAGCGTGGCTGGACCCGCTCACCCGAACGCGCGCGAGCGTCGCTACCAGCGCAAGCTCGAGGAGCGATATGAGCGACTCGCTGGCGGCACCACTCGCCACGGAGCAGCCTTCGTCGAGGCTTTGAAGGCCAGCGCCCCCGAAGTCCTCAACGACGTGTGGTGGCCAGTGCTTGCCCAACGCCTCGACCTCGCGCTCGGCGCGCGCCTGCCCGTGCACGAGCATCTGCGTGAGGCGATCGCGTCGAAGCCGCTGCCGAGTGACTACGCGGCCGCCGCGCTGTGGTTCCGCCTGGAACGCGTCCTCGAACCGGCAATCGCGACCAGTGCCACGAGCGGGTCCGGTGCGACGCGTCTGCGCCCCAACTGGAGCGGCGCCCTCGTGGAGCAGCTGCCCGAAGGGGTCGGGATGGGCGTCATGACCGACGCGCACTGGCCCAGCCTCGTCGCGTCCGTCAACCGCGCCAGTGACACCACGGGCCTGTCCGGGCAGGACGTCATCACACGCGCCCTAGACCTCATCGGTCGGGACATGCTGCCCAGCTTCGAGCCGAGCGACGACGAACACCCGCGCCTCGAAGCAAGCGCGCTGGCCACCATCCTCGCGCTGCGTGTCGCAGACCTGACCAGCCCGCCCGCAGCCGAAGACATCATCACCGAGGACGATCTGCTCGACAGCGACGTCGAGGCCTTCCTGTCCCAGGTTGCCGCCCAGCGGGACGACGACACCTCCCGCGACGAGCGTGCCGTGCCCGTCGCGCCCGCCGACTTCGACGACGCACCTGCGCTGGGGGACCTCGACGCACCGCCCGAGGATGAGGAGCGCCTGCCGTTCGACACCGCCGACATCGCGGCCCTGGCCACGCCCGAGGTAGAGACCGGCACGAGCCGTGCACGCATCGTCGACCTCACGGCCGAGGCAGGCCGCTTCTACGTAGCCGCATACGACGGCTCAGCGAGCCAGGACTACCTGCGTGGCCGGTTCGGCACCGACCTGAGCGACAGCACCTACCTCGTAGGCCACGCGGGCTCCGACCGCAGCGCGTTGACCCGTCACCTCACGGAGCAGCACGGCGCTGAGGCGGACGAGCTGATCGACGCCGGCTTGTCGAAGTGGCGTTACGGACGCCTCGAGGACGTGTTCGTCAACCGTGCCCTCATCGGCATCCACGACCACGAAGGGACGCTCGTGGGCTTCAACGGACGCGACCTAAGCGGGCAGCACCCCGCCAAGTACCTCAACACCCCCTCGACGAAGGTCTTCACCAAGGGCAACACGCTGTTCGGTCTGCACGAAGGGCGCATGATCGCCGGGGGCGCCCACCCCGACGTGGTGGGTGTCGAAGGACCGATGGACGCCATCGCCGCCACACTCGCCGGTAACGGCGAGGTCATCGGTGTGGCAGGCGGAACGGGAGGTTTCACCGCGAGCCAGGTCGACCAGCTCACCGCCTACGCCGCGCGCACCGAGGCGGGCACGATCTGGTTGGCGAAGGACAACGACAAGGCTGGACGTCGCGCGCTGGCCAAGGACACGACCGCGTTCCACGAACGCGGCATGACCGCCCGCGCCTTCCCTGTCATGGGGGGCAAGGACCTCGCGGACATGTGGGCCGAAACGCCCGACGTCATGCGCGCGATGCTCGCCATGCGCGATCAGAACCCCGTCGCGTCCCGTTTCGTCGCGCTCGACATCGCCCAGGAGCATGACTTGGATCGCGCGGACATTCCCACGCGCATCACCGCGCTCAAGCAGATCGCGGCCGTCATTGCGGAACTGCCGCCCCAGCACTGGGAAGCGGAAATCGACGCCGCGACCGTGCTATTCACCTCACGTGACGACACCGACGCCTACGACCACTACGCCCGATCGCTCTACGGCGACGTCATCGCACGCGCACTGAAGTGGGACCACGAGACGCACGAACCAGCGACGGGAACGAGCGACCTCGAGGCAGCCCAGCAGCTTGCTCGACTGCATGACGCTCTCACCGACCACGGCCAACGCCCTGAGCCGGCCCCCGCCACGAAGGCGCGAGAAAACCTGCAAGACGTGCTGGTAGACCTGCGCTCACGGCGTGGAACGAAGAGCAGCTCGAAGCCTGTGCAGCCCTCGCGGAACCGTCGTGATGATGACGAGCGAGGCGGCGACCCCCGCCAGGGAGGTCCGATCCGACGATGATGCTATGTAGGCGTACTCAGCCTTACGAGGAGAGGGGGCGGCGATTCCATTGGAATCACCGCCCCCTCGCACTTCTGCGAGTCACCTAGTTGTACTGACCGGAGACGTTGATTGAATCCAGGAGGGGACCTCGAGCTTGTGCGGCTATACCGACGTCAGCAAGACGTGTACCCCTTTCGGTGGGTCCAATCGTAACAAGTGCCTGAATATTTGACGGGGAAGAATTTGGGCGGTGTCATGATAAGGCTTTCGTTTCTAACGTAGGAAGGGTTGACGAGGTTGCCGATTCCGCCACACCAGGCTACATCCCCGGGTCCGATTCCTGTGGCGACGTATGCGGGGGGAACTCCGGGGGCACTGACAGGTGGAACGAGGCCGAAACTGCAACCACCCTTAAGCGCCGCCTGAGCCTTGCTCCTGCCACCGTCGTTCGGAATGACCGATGCGGTAAGTTGTGCCGAGCTAGAGTTGGCGGTGGCCTTGTCTGCTAGACCGTATGTCGTGATAGTGTATGTTTTTTTTGAGTCGAAAGTCCAAGTGAACAGGCTGCCCACGGTGTACTCAATCTTGGCGCCATTGCCAATTTCCAGGCCGGCCGCGTCGGTGTCTAGGTAGGCACCTGGCAGATTTGTTTCCCATTGAACGGCGGTCTGCTTCGCAGCGTAACCGTTTGCGTTCACCTTATAGTCGTGCTCATAGATGTACGAGGGGCGAATTGATGAAGGTTTTCCGCTTGCGTCACGGTGGACCTTTGCGGGGTACCCATACTTTCCGAGGCCGTGAATGGTGTGTTCGGTGACCTCAAAGAAGCCCTGCATGCGGAATTGATTCAGTCTGCCATTAGTCGGAACACTTGGCACATTGGACGCGTTGTTGATCCAGAAGTCGCAATTCGTTTTGCACTCAGACGCAGTCGCTGCGGTGAGATCTTGAGTCGCTGGAGCGGCGGTGGACTTCACGACCGCGGCATACGCCCCCTTTTGTCGCACCCCCCCTTCCTCGGCAAGGCGACCCTTCGTTAGAGAAGCGGACGTAGAGCCAACGCCGACGATCGGGCCCTTCCCCTTTGCTGACTTGGCGTTAGCAAGGAATGCCTTAAGGGCGGCTCGCGCGCGTGGAGAATCGCCGGTTAGAACCGAACCGCCAGACCACTCGCCAGATTTGAAATGAATCTCGATAGGGTCCGTTGCGGAGGACTGCTGAAGCAGTTCGTAGGCATATGATGCGGGTTTCCCTTGCTTGTAAATGAGCTGCATCTCGCCGACGCGCTGGACAGTTGCATCTTTCGCACTGTCCGTAGGTACAGATTTAGAGATGGCGGGCGTCGATATGGAAACCCCGAGCGCAGTCACTAAGCCAGTAGCGGCCAGGTACTTCATGTTCATGGTCATTCTCCATTCATTCAAGCTGACTCAACAGCGGGATCTCGTAGTCTATGAAGGCGCCACCCGGTCCCTCAGACACCCGGCAAATGTATGAAAATGATTTCCAATCTGACCTGTATGAGAAACTGGTCATTTCATTTGAGATATCTGGAGATTTCATCATGCATCGCTCCATCGGGTCGCCCGAGGTCGCGTACAGGAAGAGAAAGGTTGACGCCAATGTCGACACGAGAAGGATAATTCCGAATATAACCCGCTTTTCTCTCATTCCCTCCCCCGCCATGAATTGCCATGCGGCAGTATGTGGTGATTCTGCGAAATTATGCTACATCGGGTCGAGATTCGGCCCGTGTGGGCACGGAAGAAGGGTAGCGTATTCCGTCGAGCAAGAGTGGCGGAACGGTGAGGCGAGGATCGCAGCGGCGGGAATGCCCTCTTCAGCGCGTGCGAAGCCCAGACCTATCCGTTTGCCCCAATGGCCGGACTTGCCCAGGACCAGGCCTGCCGGGGCTGCTCCTGGCAGATTCAATCAGCGCTCCCGGTCGGAAGGCTCTAGTCTCCGATCTCGTCGGTGTTACCCATCGCGAGGTTGGTGACCTCACCCGCGTTCGTGGTCAGCTGCATCGTGACGGTGTAGCCGCCGTTGCTGGTGGGCACGAAATACTGCGCGGTCGGGTCCTGCTCTGAGACCCACAGCAGGCGCGCGGAGCCGGTCACCTTTTCGCCGTGCGGCAGCCGCTCCAGGCCCTCGCCAGACAGGCGGGCACCGAAGGCCTCGTCGGTGTAGGCGGAAACCTTCTTCGCCCAGGCGTCCTGACTCACCCCGTCCGTGGCGAAGAAAGCCGTCATGAACTTCTTGGCGGTCGGCTCTGCGGCCTTGGCAATCTCCCGTGGACTGGTTGGCTTCACGCTGCTCGCCGAGGAAGCGCTCGTCGTGCCCGACGTCGACGAGGAACTGCTCGACGAGGAGGAAGAGGTCGACGTCGAGCCGGGTGGCGTCGTGGGCCATTTCGACTGAGGGGTGTCGCTGATCGTGACCTCGCTCGAGGTCGAGGAACTGCTCGTCGACGTCGTCGCGGCGTCCTCCTTGGAGTTCTGACAGCCGCTGACGACCAGCGCGGCGGCGACCCCCAAGACAGCCAGGGAAGCGGTCGATTTCATCGTGTTCTCCTTCACTTCTGTGAGCTTGACGAGCCGGTGTGCTTCTCCAGGGGCCGGCGCGCGGTCCACGGGTCGTTGCCGAGGTCTGCGACCTTCTGGATGGTGACGGTCTTTCCGGGCACGGGAGCGTGGATCATCTTCTCGTCACCCAGATAGATCGCGACGTGATTCCAGGGGTGGCGGTTCTGCCCGATCTTCAGGTTCATCGTGATGACATCGCCCGGGCGCATCTTGTCGAAGCTCATCTTTCCGCTGCCGTTGTAGGTCTGCACCGTGGCCAGGCTCGTCGTTGTGTGCTGAGCATCGGACGTGCGCGGCAGAACCAGTGTCGAGCCGCTCGCCCTCTTCGTGGCTTGGGCGACGACGAACGTCGTGAAGCCCGAGCAGTCAAAACCTCCCTTGGTTGCCCCGTTCTGGTCGCCTCCGCCCCAGACGTAGGGAACTCCCAGCGCGGTCTTCGCGGCCGCGACGGCAGCGGTCTCGTACGGGCCGGAGGGCTTGACGTTCTTGATCTGCTCGGCGTCGGCGTCGCTGACGTTCACGTCGCAGTCTTCAGCGCTGCTCGCACCGGAAGCCGCCGACACTTCAACCTTTCCGCCCGCATAGTGGCGGGTGTAGGAGAGCACACTGTTGATGTACTCCTGGGAGTGGTTGTAGGCCCAGATCGCATCGCGGATACCTTTAGGCCCCTTGCCTGTTGCACCAGACGATGCCAGGTAGTTCGCGGCCGAGAACACCGAGTCGGCAGGGTCGCGCACGTCCTTTCGGCCGTCGCCGCCCCCGTCGACGCCGTACTGAGCGAACGTGGGCGGCATGAACTGCATCGGGCCCTGGGCGCCAACGTAAGAGTCGCTCTTGTTGCGCCCGTGAACGGTCTCGGCCATCCCGATCCCGGCGAGCAGTTGCCACGGCACGCCGTACTTCGCGCCTGCTGCCTTGTAGTACCCGAGCATGTCGGAGGGGATGGAGCGGGGCGGGTTGGTGCGGAACTCGCTGCCCACGGCAGTGCCCTTCGGCAGGGTGACGGTGATGGTGTCTGCCGCACCGTTCGCCCCAGACGAAGTCGGGGTGTCACTGCTCATCGAGGGCGACGGCGTGTTTGCCACGTTCTGCGCTGTCGCGTCGCCGTCCCCCTTGGGTTTCGTCGTGACCGCTGGAGGCCCCACAGCGAGGGTGGCCCCGACCTGCTCGGCGCTCGGGCCGCCCTTGAAGCCGTGGGCCTTCATCCACGCCCACGGCTCGGTGGTTTGGCCGTTCACGCGGACCTGGAAGTGCAGGTGAGCGCCGGAGGAGTTGCCGGTGTTGCCTTCCATGCCCAGCGGCCTTCCGGGCCATGCCTCATCCCCAGCTTTGAGGCCTGGCGCGAAGCTCGCGAGGTGCACGTATTCGAGTTCAGTGTCGTTACCTGCGTCGATTGTGACGACGTTCGCGCCGTTCCCGCTCGTCCAGACTCGCTTGACGCGCCCCTGCGTGGCGGACACGACGAGGTTGGGCCGGGGTGTCATCGCGATGTCTGCGCCCTCGTGCATTCTGCGCTGCCCGCGGTAGAGGTTGCCGGGGTTGACGCGCATCCCGTACTTCGACGTGTAGGTGGCGGCGCCGACCCACGGGGGGCGGATGGTGCCCACGTCGCCCGCGTAGGCGGCAGTGGAGGTTCCACTGTCCGGGCACTGGCTCTGCTCCTCGGCAATCTTCAGATCGGCTCCGAGGATGACCATCAGCGACATGCCGATGATCAGGACGCTCACGAGGATGAAACCGATGACGAGCACAGCGCCCTTCTTCATCGGGCCGCCTCTGCGGGCTCGCCCGTTGCGTACACCACAGCCGCGTCCCGGTCAGTCTCCATCGGGCGTGCGCGCCGCTCTTCGTGTCGCGTCGAGCAGCCCCTGCTGCCGTGAAACTGTGTCAGCCGTGCGATGAAACCCGGGAGATAGCGATCGTGCCAATACGCCAACGCCTCAGTGCGTGACCACTGGGAATCAGCTGCCGTCGAGGTTGCGTGCTCCCATGACAGCTTCAACCCGGCGAGGTCTTCGACGATGCCCGGGTGCCGTGGCCAGCACGGAAACAGGGATTGAGCGGTGGCGTCGTAGGTCTGCGCGAGCCAGTCAGCCCAGTCCATGAGGTGGGCCCAGTCGTCCTCGGTTGCTTGCTCCACCCACGCGGTGCAGGGCGTCAGCTCCTCGCTGGTTGCTGCAGCGTCACCGTCGTCTTGGCCGAGTTCTTCGAGCGCGTCGATGATGCGCTCTTGATCGCTCTTGATCTGCTCGATATCGCGTTCGAGGATGCCGAGACGACGGGCGTCGATGTCTCCGGTCAGGTCGGCGCTCATGCGTTCTCCCCTTCTCCTCGTGCGGTGCTGATAGCGCTACGGCGCTTCGTGGTCTGCTGTTCCTGGTAGGCGCGGCGCGCGGCGCTGCTAGCCTTCTTGTCGCGTTGGATGCGGTCAGCGCCCGGACGTTCGAACCACGGCTTGAGGTCAGCGATGATGCCGGGCATGTTGCGGTAGATCAGCAGGGCTTGCCCCAGTTCAAGCCTGCGGATCTCGTCGGGTCGCAGCACGTCGCGTTCCTGCAAGGACGCCGAGGTGCCGGTTCGCTCGCCGCCGCTTTCGAAGCTCGCAGACATTTCTGCGACCTCGACCTTCCCGGCGAGGTGGCTGTAGCGCTCCAGCGCGGTCTTGGATTTCAGGCCAGGCAGGACGATTTCGACGGCCATCTGCTCCCACAGGGTGTTGCCGCGCTCTGCGCCCCAGCGCGTGACGGCCTGCTGGTCGGACTGGAACGCGAGGAACAGCTGCACGCCGTTCTTGCGCAACTCGGTCGACAGTTCGGGCAGCTTCTCCACGGGCGCGATGTTCGCGATTTCGTCTCCGACGATGCGCAGCGGCGGCTCGAGGCGACCGTGCTCGGTCAGGGGCGCGTAGGCCTTGATCGCGTCGATGACCTCCTGCAGCAGCATCGTGCACAACGGCCCCACGTTCGTGGAAGAGGAGAAGTCGGAGAGGATGACGAGGGTGTCGCTCGAGCGCACGAACTCCTGCGCGTCGAAGACCGGCACGGGCCTGGTGGTGGTCGTCCCGTCCGGGTTGATGACCTCTTCATCGCGCGGGATCACCCATTTCTGGATCGCGTGAAGCGTCATCGGATCAACGACCTGGGCGAGGGTCGTGCGCGAGGAGGCGACCGTCTCTTCAGCGCCCGTCGCGACGCTTTCCAGCGCGGCCGACCACATGCGCTCTACGCGTGGGTCAGTGGAGTTGTCGATGATGTCGCGGGGAGTGCGTGCGCCCTCCGCGATGCGTGCGCACCAGGTGAGTACGTCCGCCATGGTGCGCGGCTCGGTGTCGATCGCGGCGGCGTGCAGGAACGAGCGCAGCGCCATCGCGCTGTTGTAGCGGAAGAACCCGGCGTTGGTGCTGTCTTGTCCATCCGCACCGCACCCGGCGACGAAGGCCATCGCCCGGGCCACCGCGAGTTCCCCGTCTTCGCAGCCGGCGACCGGGTCCCACACCATCGGCTCGGGCCACCAGGAACGGTTGAGGGGGTCGAAGACCCACACCTTGCCCTTCGCGCGTCGGGTCGCGGCGATCGTGTCGAGGATGCCCACTTCGTTGCTCGTCACGATCAGTGCGCCAGGTGCGGTCAGCGCGGCGGGTTCCATGATGGTCGTCGACTTGCGTGAACCTGTGGGTCCGAGCACGGCGGCCGAGTCTTCGAAGCCGAGCAGCAGCGGTTGGCGGGTGCGCTTGTCGACACCCAGCTCGAAACCGAACGAACTCGGGTCGTCCTTGCGCCACGACTTCTTCGACGGCATCGCACGCTTGGCCGCTTCCCGTGCCCGCTCGTGCCCCAAGCTCTGCTCGATGTGGCTCCGGTCCGCCAGGCCCTTGCCGTGTCCGCGACCGCCGCCGCTGCGTTGCCGGAAGGCGCGGCGCGTCACAATCATGAGCGCCACGAACGCAGCAAGGCCCGTGACGGTGGCGACGACGAAGATCGTGAACGCCGCACCCGTCGAAGGCGGCCCTCCGGGCATCCCCTGCAACGGCGTGCCCTTGAGCGCGGCCTTGAGTGTGCTCACGACGTCGAACAGGCCGACGTCCGTGGTGACGACCATCGCGACGTGCCAGCCCATGATGGCGATGAGCACGATTGCGCTCATCATGGCCGCGCTGCGCTCTCGAGCGGAGAACCACGGCTGGACCTGGTCGCGACGTCCAACGTTGTGCTGCACCATGGGGTCAGCCCTTCCTCGTCATCGCGATCATCGCGGCGTCGGTGTCGGTCAGGTGCGTTTCGAGGGTCGAGCGAATGTGCTCGATCGGAATCTCGGGGTTGGTGCCGATCTTCAGCAGGTGGTGACCCTCGGGCTGGTTACGCAAGGTGTCGGCCGACTGCGGGTCCAAGCCAAAGTTGGCGATGCACGCTTCGACATCCTCCTCACGCTCCTGACGGAACAGGTGAATCGTCTGCGGCTCCTGGAGCATCTCGCGCCCATCCGCTTCGGCTGCGACCTGGCGGATGTGGTGCATCGCGGTGACCGTGGCGAGTCCCAGACCGCGCGCGAGCAGCTGCTGCGCTTTGAGGGCGCGCCCGATGGGACCGGAAATCATGTCCCAGCCCTCCTCGACACAGAAATACGTCGCCCAGCCGCGCTCCCGGCGGATGCGGCCCAGAGCCCAGGTCTGTGCGATCGCCATGACCATGCCCGCTGCGGGCGAGTTCTCGGGCAACTGTGAAATGTCGAAGCTGGTGAGCTTCGAGTCGAGGTTCACATGCGCCGACGTCGGGCCGTCGAACAGGCCTTCCATCTCTTCGGAGATGGTGCGGTTGAGCACGAAGCGCAGGCCGAGGCCTGCCTCATGCATCCGATCCTGCGCGTTGGGTCGCAGGTCGTCCCATTCGTGGTGTCCGTCCATCCGCCCGCACCGCGCGATGAGGTCGCTCAGGACGGGCACGCGCCCGTTGTTGTCGGCGTCGCGCAACGTCGTCGACAGGGCCACACGCAGAGCCTCGTTCTCCCACTTGGTGAGCGTCTGGCCGTTGTCGGCGCGCTCGATCATGGCGCGGATCAAAGACAGCACCTGGTGTTGGCCGATGACGGCTGTGATGTTGGGATCGAGGACGTTGAGGACCGTGCCGCCCTTGTCGGAGCCGATCAGCATCTTGAACGGCTCGGAGCCGAGGGAGCGCACCAGGTCGCCGTACTCGCCCTCGCCGTTCTGGTCCTTGCGGTCCGCGACGATCACCCGCCGCTTGTGCATGATGATGGGCCTCGCTACGTACACCGTCTTCAGCAGCGACGACTTTCCCGACCCGATGATGCCGAGGATGATGACCGAAGGGCTGGTGATTTCCTTGCGGTGGTAGGCGCTGAAAGGGTCGTGCGCGACCATGCTGCGCGTCAGCTTGTCGTTTCCAATCGCGATCGCATCCGTGTGCGACGGCTGGGCAAGCAGCGCCGGGTTGAGGATGCCGCCCTGCCGAGTCGTGGTCGGTGCGCCCTGGAAGCGGGGGGCGTACGCACCGCGTCGCGCGGCGCGCGGGTTGTTGCGCAGCACCGCGCCGCGCGGGGTGTGAATGTCCAGGCCCGCCCACGCGTTCTCTTGCTCCAGAGTCTCGCTCAGAGCGGTGGCGCCGGTGTTCTTCGGTTTGCGTCGCAGTCCGAAGAGCGTGCCGGAGCGAGTGGGCCCTTCCTGCGTGTCGGAGGTGGGGGTGATTCCAGTGGAATCGCTCATGGGTATGACCGCCTTTCTCGGGGCAGGAAGCGCGTCAGCGCAGGGAGTCGGAGCGGCCCGTGCCAGCCATGCGCTCGAGGATCTTCTGGCCTCGCGTCAGCTGGTAGGGAGCCATGCCGCGAGCAGCGGGGAAGCACGCGGCATGGGCCGCCTGTCCCCAGCCGTCGAGCCAGTCGATATCGGTGATGCCGCACTCGCTCGCGGCCTCTTGGATCAACTCGACCGCTTCGACGAGTTCGCGCTTGGACGGCGCGCTGATCGAGATGTGCATGAGCCACTGGCCACCGTGGTGACCGGAACCGGGCTCGAGGTCGTGCACGCGCGATTGCACCGCCCGCTGTGCGACCTTCAGGTCGTCGCCCACGAGCTGGCCGGCTCGCTGCTGGCTGGTGAGGTCAGCCATGTCGGAGGTGAGGTCCTGCCGCGCGGCCGCGCGGGCGTGCTGAGCCGGGATGGTCTCGAAGTCAATCGAGATGGTGCGGATGATCTTGGCGGGCATCCCCGTCAGGAGCGGCACGAGCCACAAGGGTGTGCGTGGCCCGGTCTCAACGGCGTCGGCGCGGATGACGCCGGTGCGGTGCCACCACTGCTCCGGCTGTCCCAACGGGTTCATGTCCGACACAACGGTGTGGTCCCACAGCGACTCTTCGGCCAGGAAGCAGTCCATCGGGTCCGTGATGTCACCTGCCTGATCGATCGGCCACGACGGCATCTGCATGTGCCGGAACACAGCCGCCGTCTTGCGTGCCGTCAAGGGCGCCTGTGGGCGCAGACCAGCGACCGCCAACCGGCGGTACATCGCCTGGACCTCGTTGTTGAGCAGGACCTTCCAACCGACTGCCCCATCGCCGCGCCGCATCGCCGCCGCGCGGAACTTGGCGTCTTCGGGCCAGCGCCCCACGACGAAGTGTCGCTGCCGGTAGGAGGCATCCATGCGGGTAATGACCTCCTTGTAGGAGATCTGCAGCTGGCGGAACGCCTCGGCCGTCTCATCGGACGCGTCGCGAAGGACCTCATGATCGAGGTTGTCCGCAACCCACGCCTCATGCTCGGCTGAGTCAGCCGGCAGGATGCGGGTGAGGAACTGCGCCGAAGTTTGGCGGGCCTCTCGGTTACCGGCAGCGGCGAGGAAGCCCTGGAAACGGCTCATCAGCTGGTTGACCGTCATGTCGGACTCCAGGCCGCGCACCTGCCCCAGGACAGGAAAGACGACAGAAAAGTACGGCTGCTCGCCCGGTGGGCGGTGCCACGCGATGCCCGCCTCACCCGGTTCGTCCTGCAACCACTGCAGGCCGACGAGACCGTCCGGCCAGTCCCGGTACTGGTTCCATTCCAGCGCCACCGTGTCCCGATCCCTCTTCGTCGCCTGCGCGAATCGTTCGTCGAGGCCAGCGGGGCGTCGAGAGACCGGCACGAAGGTGTTCATACCGCGCTTGGCCTTGTCGTTGAACCGCCGCGTCGTCAGGCGGCGGCTAAACATCGACCCCGCACGCGACGCGTGCTTGTGCGTTGCCAGGTACACCAATCCGACGAGAACCGCCGTCACGGCTGCGCCGATGAGCTGGAACCAGATCGTGATCGCGACCCCGATCGGACCCACGATGAGCAAGCCGATCGTGCGTTCACGATTTCGTTGACCACCGAAGATGGAGCGGCGCGAGGTCTCGCCGCCGATGAAACGCGTGTTGATCGTGCTCATCGCTGTCTCCGATCGCCGTACTGGTGGTTCATCTGCTCCCCCATCTGTTGCTGCACAGCGTCCGCGATGCCCTTGGCCCGGCCGGCCACCTGGCCAGCCTTGCCCGACACCTTCGATGCCGCCGAGACCGCATTGCTGAACCGGGGGACGCCCCCTTGCTGCTTCGGCGAGGCCTTCGTCTGTCCCTGGCTGTTGTGCGCGTACGACGCGCCCAAGGTGCTCGCAGCGGGAACGCTTGCCGCGTGGGAACCCAGAGAGGACGAACTCGAGGTATCCGGGGTGATTCCACTGGAATCGCCCGCATCGGCTCCGCTCGAGTCCTGCCCAGCAAGGTCCGCGAGACCCGAAGCCCCTGACGGCTCCTGCTCGCTCGCGCTAGAAGGTGCCACGCTGCTCGAACCCACACTCATGCCGGGGTCGCTGCCTTGCTCGCCCTGCGCGAGACTGCTCAGCCCCGCCGAGGACGAGTCACCGTCCGCGGAGGCGCTCTCGGATGAGCCGGAAGCGGACCCCGCTGCAGCGTCCGATCCCGTAGCGGACGCCGAACCCGCCAGTGCTCCACCGTTTCCAGCTGTGCCGCCGCTCTCCTGACCCTGCGCGTTGGACTGGCTGGATGCCGCCTCCTGGGCTGCGTCGCCCTGGGCATTCATTCCGCCGTTGATCTTGTCGGCCGCGTCCTTTGTCAGCCCCGCAGCCGCACCGGGAAGACCTCCGGCGGCCGCGCCCTTCTTCGTGGTGTCCAGCCCGCCGCCCGACGACGAGCCGCCACCGCCGCCACTACTTGCCGCAGCGCCTCCAGCAAGACCACCAGCCGCGCCGCCGCCCATCGCGGCTATGCCTGCACCGGCATCCTGCCCAGACCCGCCGCTGCGCGACATCTGTCCGAGCTGGCCGTCAGAGGCGGAGTCGGACCCGGCCCCACCGCGTTGGGTGCGCCCCTGGCCTTTCCCGCCGCCGAGGCTCGGCCCCTCGGTCGAGTTGATCCCGATCGGAGCGAACTTCGTGAGAGCCCAAGGGCCCATTGCCACCATGAACAAGGCCATGATCGCTCCGAGCAGTGACATCAGACGAGTCATCCCCGACCCGGTGTTGCCGTTGCCGAAGATGTTGGCTTTGGTCATCGCCATGACCAGCCCGAGCATGAAGAACACGAGTGGCTGGGATGCCAGAATGCCGACGAAGACGCGCAAGACCTTGAAGGCCGTTTGCCGGTTCTGGCTGCGCACGATCCACGCCCACCCGATCGGGAAGACAGAACCCGACAGGTACAGCGTGACGTACATGAACAGCAGGGTGATCGCGATGAGGATGAAGGCGACGAGCATGACGAGGAACAGGATGATGCTCACGATGTTGCCGCCGACCATGCCCTGAGGGGTGCCCGCGAGGATGATCTTCGTGAGGTGGCCACCCGCGCCGGCCATGCCCTTGTCGCCGCCGCCCCAGTTCACGAGGCCGTCACACATCGCTCCCACCAGGCGGCAAAGCAGGTTGCCGAGGAACGGCCCCATGAGGACGCCGATGAAGTACATCGGCGCGTAGAGCGTTAGGTTGTCGATGAATTCGTCGGTGCCGATCTGGCGTTTGCGGTACGAGCCGATCTCCAGCAGCAGCAGGACGCCGAACAAGATGATGCCCACGGCGAAGCTCACCTTGTACGCCTCGAGGAACCAGCTGACGCTGAAGTCGGGGTGCATCACCTTGACCAGTGCCCCGAACAGGTTCCGCGCGAGGTCCTCGCACGCCTTTTGGACATTGCCCGCGATGTATCCGAGCGGATCGCTCGTGAAACTCGCGATCTTCGTCACGCTGTCCTTTACCTCGCTCGCCTTCTCAACTGTCTTGCTCGCGGCGCAGGTCGCCGGAGAAATCACGCAACCGAGATCGCCAGGGCTGGGCATCAGCACCCTCCTGCGAGGGCGACGCCCTTGGACTCGAGGTCAGAAAGCAGCCGCTCCTTAGCGGCCTCGCCCCGGCCGTACTGTCCCGGCCCGGTTTCGGACATAAACCAGTGGGACCCCTGCTTCTTTAGGAACACCACCTGGGGAAGCTCTCGGGTGACGACGCGGGTATTGCTTTCCTCCACCATTTCGCCGAAAAAGACGACCGTCGCCTCCCCCGCAGGATCGAAGTCAGACACCCAGGCGCGTGAGTGTGCTGTTGAGTAGGTCAACTTCTCATCACCACTTCCTGCATCGTTGACCTTGGTGTAATGCTCCAGGGGCTCCTTCGCCACAAGTTTCGGTCCTACGCTCGAGAGTTGCTGAGCGTCGGTTTCTGTGGTTGTCAGCCAACGCAGTGTGGTTGCCGTGAACTGGATCGCGCCGCGCTTGCTGATCGGCTCGTCGAAGGCGGTAGCGATCGCCGTGGAGGGATCCTTTCCTCCGACACAGCCGTTCGGTCCGTCTGGCTGCGCTCCCCCACTCGAAGTTGTTGGGGTTGAGCCGCTGCTCTTGGGAGGCTGCGTGGTGTTGGCGCCCCGGCCAAGGAAGAAGCCTGCCGCCACGGCGACGAGTCCGATCACGAGGAAGATCGCAGTCCAAGTGAGGATGCGGCGCTTGCTCGATGCTCTCTGTGTGACAGGAGGGGGGGTGAGGTTCTCAGCCATGACGGCAAGCTCCTTCCGGTGGTACGGGTGTAGGTCAGCCGAACAGGGCGAAGAACAGGCTCACGATCGCTCCGAAGGCGATCGTTCCCCCGAACGCGAACGCGGCCTTCTTGGTGTCGGATCGCGCTTCACTCAGTGCCTGCGGGTGCCCGCCGCCCTTGTGATCGCTCATCGCCATGAAGCTCATGAGCAGGCGCGCGGCAGTCCAGATCAGCACCACGGCCCACAGGCCAGCGAAGAGCTTCTTCCAGAGGGTGTTGAATTCGGCTCCGAAAACGGTGAAATTCGGGACAATGCCGGTGAAGGGGTTGTCCATCGCGGGTGCGATAGCGACGAGGTTCTGCGCGATGTGCAGGCTGTTGCTCATGGGAATCAGTTCTCCTTGGGTTCGAACGTGACAGCGTGAAAGTCGTTGATGTTCTTGACGACGGTGGCAATGGCGTGGGTCCATGCCGCGCGGGTTCCGGGCAGCGTGTCGGCTAGGGCGAGTTCCTTCCGGGACGTGAAGATCGGGTCGTAGGGGCAGTCGATGACCTGTACCCGGCCATTGAGTTCGCGGTCGAGCACGGTGTGTGCGGTCTCGACGAGGTCTGCTTCCTCAGGCGCTCCCGTGTGGCCGACGACGACGACGACGGGCAGTCCCTCGAGTGCGCGGTCGAACAGATTGGGCGCGCTGCGTTCGAGGTGGCGCACCGTTTCGACGGCCTTGGCGAACGAGAGGGCGCTGAGCGTGCACGGGATGATCGCTGCGTCCGCTGAGCGCTGAGTCGCGAGGCTCGTCGGTGCGCTCAGGTTGTGGTCGGCGTCTGTGACGGTCACTTGGTAGTAGGTGTCGAGCACCTGTCGGACCTGCCGGACGTCCTGCGGCGTTAGCTGCGGTCGGTAGTTCACCGTTCCGATGACGGCCGCGTGGGAGGTCTGAGGAGCGGTATAGCCCGCGAGGTTGCCCGCTGAGTGGATCATGTCGGTCGCGTTGACCAGTTCGCTCATGCCGCGCCTGGGGGTGCCCTCGGCGCGGAGAGCCAGCCCGCCGGGGTGAATCGTCCCTTCGACGATGCCGACTCCCCCGCCGCGAATGTCGGCCAGGATGCCTCCGGTGAGCAGGGCTGCTGGGGTGCTGCCGTCGCCGCCCTTTGCGGAGATGACGGCGATGTTGACCGCGCGCGTCCACGTCTGCTGGCGGATCGTGGTCTCCCAAGCCTCCAGTTCGATGCGCTGTGCCTCCAATTCGGCCTTGCTGGGGCCGCGACCAACGCCGAGGAAGGCCAGCATGCTCTTCCACGAGCGGCGTGAAGCCGTCGCGCCGCGCGCTTGTTCAGCGTCCTCAGCTGTCAACAACTCTCCCGCCACGATGCGCGGCTCAAGCGGCTCGTGTGACGACACCCTGCTGCCTGGGTTGAGGCTCTCCTCGCTGGTAGCACGATCGTCATCGTCGGTGGAGTCCAAGGGGAACGGGCCAGCTGTCTTCGCGGGGTTGTCGGCATAGGCGGCCACCCGTGACCCGTCAAAGATCGCCCAGGAGTCGGCTTTTGACATGGCTGTTCCTTCCGAGTTTGCGCGGGATTCACTCATTGCGGCCTCCAAGAACCTTCGATGGTGGATGTTTCTAGATGTGCCGCCCTAGGGCGACGAGACGCGGTCAGATCGGTGCTGACTGGCACCTTCGCTGCGGCTCGGTGGTTTGTAGAAAAGTGGAGAGATGCGACTGGGTCTCGTTGAGAAGCGCCTGGCATCGGATGCGGGTTGCTTCGTCAGCTAGCTCAAGGGCGAACGCCGCAAGCTCGGGCAGCCTTGCCGTAGTCAGTTGCGTTGACCAAGCCTGGAACGCGGTCTCGACCCGCGCGCAGGCAGAGGCCAGATCCTCTCGGGAAACGCCCGTGAGGACAGTGCGGTTTTCGGCGCGGGACCAGGAGCAGACCCCTTCGGTCTGAATACCTGCCAGCCCCATTCCGATCGCTAAGGCCGAGAGGCTCGCCCGTTCGGGGGCGTAGGTGATCGAGAGGATGCTGAGACTGCTCGGGGGTGGCTGTGCCATGTCGTCTCCTCGGATTGGCTGTCAGCCACTTTAGCACGCTGCTAGCCATTATTCGTGCCTGCGCTTCGCTGTGCGGGTCCGTGGGTAAACTGGAGGTATGGACACCTTCAGCGCGCGCCTCCAGGCGCTTCACGAGCGTGTGCTGAATCCGGAGACGGGGAAGCCGTGGATGCAGAAGGCCGTCTCCGAGGCGCTACGCGAGCGCGGCGTCGAGATGAGCCCCACCTACTTCAACCAGCTGCTGCGAGGGAAGCGCCAGGCTCCGAGCCTGGAGATCCTTCAAGCTCTAGCGTCCTTCTACGGAGTGTCCCTCTCCTATTTTGATTTGACCGATTCTCAGACCGCAGAATCGGTGCTGCAGCAGTTAGATACCCTCCAACTGCTGCAAGATCACCGCTTCAGGCGTCTGCTGACTCGATCGCATGGTGCGACCGACAATCGTCAGGAGTTGTTGGCGGCGATCGTTGAGGCTCTAGAGGAAGCAGAGAGACAAAACGGTGATTCTGCGTCGACGTCAGGGAACGAGCAGTCCGCAACCGACTGATCTCTGCCCCGAAGACGGACTCACAGACTCGCTCGTGGCCAACGTTTCTCGCCGGTTGGGGCGACAAATAAAAGTGGTCACCATTCCGCTTCCGGTTGGACTGTCTGGAGTGTGGACCTCGACCGAGCAGCAAGAACTTATTGCGCTGGATGCTGCGTCCTCAGCACTCCGCCGTAGAGTCGCGCTCTGTCACGAGATTGCTCACATGGTGCTCGGCCACGGCACTGACCTGGAGGGCAACGACGAGCCCGCCCTCGATATGCTGCGCGGCGCCCTCCCTGACTTGGACCCCCGTCTGATCAGGCAGGCGCTCTTTAGAAGTGGGTGCATCCTGGGTAACCCCGATCAGGAGCTAGAGGCCGAGGCATACGCGACCGAGCTGTTCAGCCATCTGGAGAACGCGCGGCGCGCCCACGCGAACCTGCGCCACAACCGCTTCAACTGATGAGACACCTCGCGGTCATCTTCTGCTTCGCTACTGCCGTGGCTCGCGCCTGGGTGACGTTCGCTGACCGTTCTCGTCCGTTATGGCGAACTTCGCTCACCTACGCCGCGGCGCTGATCTTCCTGTGCGCTCTCATGCGATACGAACTCTCGACATTCGTTGACCGCGCATCTCCCAACCTCACCGAAGCCGTCTCCTACTCGCTCCTGATTCTGTCCGTGGGCATGGCTAACGTCTACCTGGATTCTCTCGTGGACCCTCACCCTTCGTGGTGGGCGTCGCGGCGACACCTCATCGTTTCCGCTGTTCTCGTCGTCGTCATCCTCGGGTCCTGGTCCCAAATTCCGAATGTCCACGATGAGACGGTCCGCCCCGGGGTTAACCGTCTGCCGATGTCGTGGCCTCTCTTGGCGTTCAACCTCGCAGCCTTTGGCTCGCTCTTGCCAGTGGGGGCCAGGGTGATCGCCTTCTGTCGAGGCAAGATCCGAGCAAATGCTGAAGCGGACCATCCTGAACCTGGTGCGCAGGTGGGCCTGACGCTGATACGGACGTTTTCGTTGGTGGGCATGGCTGGTTGTCTGGACGTCTGCATCGTGAGCTTCCTTCGTCTCCCCTCGCGGGAGGCTCTGTCTTCCGACTCCTTCCACTTGGTCTTCCCCCCGCTCGCGAATGCGCTCTGCCTCACAGGATTGACCTCCGGCGTGATTGCCCTCCTCGTGGGCCCTCGTCTTCAGGAGCGCCGGGAGGCCCGGCGGGTCGACCGGCTAGTCTCTCCTCTCTGGTCTCATCTCGTGCATCTACACCCCCATGTGACGCTGGAGGGCCACCACAGCGCCGCGCGGCGGCTCATCGAGGTTCACGACGCGTTGGCTATTCATCGCATTCCAGAGGAAGAGAGTGCCGACATCTACCGGATCGCAACAGCCATCCGCGAAGGAGAGCGGGGGGAAGCCTTGGCGGGCCGGGCGTTGTCGAACCTTGACTCGAGCGATAAGGCGGTGGAACGCCTGGCGGCCGCGTTCAACGAGAGGAAGACTTCATGCATGTGACCCGAAAGCATCGACTCGCGAGACTTCACCAACTCGCGGACGAAGGTCGATGGCACGAGGTATACCGACAGCACATCTTCTTCGAGTTCCCGCATGAAGCACGTCTGGGCTTTCAACTGGCTTTCATGCGACCCTTCTGTGACCCCGAAATGGCGGAAATTCTTGTCTCTGCCGGTCGCATCACGAGCGATGCTCAACACCGTGGCTACGCCACCGCCATTGTTCTCAGTGAGATCATCGCAGAGGGTCCCGAAGGTCCCCGAGGGCGACGGATGCTCGCCCACATGAACAGGCAGCACCACAAGTTTCCGATCACGCCCGAGCAGATGACCTATGTCCTGTCGGCTTTCGTCGTAGCGCCGACGCGTTACATCGAGCGCACTGGATGGCGTCCGGTCGACGAGATCGAGCGGATCGCTGCAGCGCGCTTCTACGACACCCTGGGCAAGCACATGGGGATCAAGACCCGGCACGCCAGTTACGAGGATGCGTGCCGCATCTTTGACGACTACGAGGCCCACCACTTGCGCCCATCCGAGGACACCAAGCTTCTCGGCGAGCAGACCACCTCGTTCCTCGCCACGCGCCTCCCCTGGCCAATTTCAGGAATAGCCGGCCAACTGTTCTCTAGCCAGGTAGGCGACGACATCGTCGCCCAGGCGGTCGGGCTCCCTTCGACCTCTCCCCTCGCACGACGCGTCAGCAACTCCGTGGTGAAAGCTCGCAGGTTCGCCCTATCTCGGCTTCCCGCTCCGCAGCTACCCACCTTCTCTCCGGGCCAGCCCGCAGGCCCCTACCGCACGGGTTACAGCCTGAGCGACGTTGAGGCCGATTGACTGCGGGCAAAGAATCACCCCTATAATTGGCTGTGTCGCTCCGCGACACGCGCATCTATCCGGATTGCGCCCCGTTCATGGCCGCTGAGGGGAGGATGGGCCCATGGCTGCTGCAAGAGGAACCGTGAGTGAGCGCCGCGCCGAGCCGCGCCGCGCGACCGTGATCTATCGCACCAGCCTCGAGCGCCGAGACGAACTGAAGGCTCTAGCGGCGGAACACGGCGTCAGTGTTCAGGTCTACCTTGACTCGGTCTTGTGGAACGAGCCGTTGGGTAAGGACCGGCCCTCGGGCCCGCAACGACAGCAGGAGCTGCCCTTGACGGGTTGATCTGTCGGGGCAATGCCCCGAATACCACGAGAGCCGCCCCTGCCAGGGCGGCTCGTGGTGAAGCAGATGAGAGGCCAGTTCGCAGCTGGTGATCTCTCGATATTCGTCTCCGACCGGCTAAGGAGGAGAGGTGGCTTTGTGCTACCCAGATTAGCAGCACCCGACGCGCCACGTCACGTCTCGATCGCAACTCGCCTCGATGAGGTGTTGTTCGAGGCGGGCGCGTGGTTCGCGATTGACGCCGAGAACCGGCGTGTCCCAGGGGTTTCCGTCGCTTCGCTGGAGCAAGGAAAGACCCTCATAGGTTCTGGGCGTGTCGCAACGCTCGTCGGGCGTCTACGGGCCGGGTTTGCCGTGTTCGACGTGGACGTCGAGGGCGTCATGGGGGAGGCCATCACTGAGCACCTTGCCGCGTGGTGCCGGGATCGCGGTGTGTGGCACGTCGTGCGTCCCTCGGGTGGTAGCTCGGGTCGGCATCACGTGTTCGTGAGCACGCGCAGCGTTGAAGCCGACCTCGCTGATCTGGTGGCGCACACGCGCGCCGCGTGGCGTGTGGGGCGCACGAAGGTCGACTTGCGCCGTGACGTGAGGCCGTTGAGTTGCCCCCATCGCCGTAGCGGGCAGACCCCTGCCGTCGCGGGCGACGTGCGAGCGGCGTTGGCTTCCTTGTGGCAACTCGCCGAGACGATGCCTTCGCCCCCGCCGGCACCACGGCGCCGGATAGCCCGGACGTCTCAGCGGCGCCGCCCGATGCGCCAGGAAGTAGCCGGTGAAATCAGCGGGCGGGAGCAGGAGGCGCGCGTGCCACGCCGGAAGCGACCGCACCGTCCCCTCGAGGACAAGTGGGCGACCTACCTTGCGACCGGCCGACGCCCGGCGTGGAAGCGCGCCGATGAACCGGGCGTGGACGCGTCGAACTCGACGTACGAACTCATGTGCACGGCCTCGATGGTGCGTGCTGGCTGGACACACGAGCAGGCGTGGCAGGCCATCAAGGCCGCTCACCCGGACGCAATGAGCCATGCACGAGAGAGTCGCCAGCGGTGGACACGCTTGGTATGGCGCGATGCCGTAGCCAGTGATGACACCTTCGCCCCGGCTCCAACGATCGACACGGCCGTGTGGGCGGCGACTCAGGAAGCGCGGGCACGCCTTCGTGCGTGTGCGTGGCGTCTGCCGGTGCGCCAGCGCGCGAGCCTGCTCGTGGTCGCTGAGGTCGTGCTGCGGCGCATGGAGACGGCGGGCAGCCTGCGGGTGCCCGTGCCTGAGCGAGATCTCGTTCTCGACACCACGATCCGCGATCGCGCCACGATCCGCCGCTGTCTGCGCCTGCTCGGCCGCGACGTCGGCACCCTGCACCGCGACGCCCTCGACGTCGTGAAGAAGACGTCGACGAGCTTCGAGTTCGAGATCGCCCCCAGTCAGGGTGAGGTGTGCGAAATCCCCCCACCTAGTTTTCACACCCCCTTGCCCAGCGCCCTCCCCGGTGCCCTCACCCTGCACCACTGGCTCACCCTGCGCGCCCTCCCCCACCCCACCCCCACAACGGCAGCCTCCCTGACCTCCCGCCTGCAACGCTGCACCTCGCCCGGGGCCACACCCTCCGCCCATGCCGTGCGCGCCCAGCGCCAGGTCCTCGCTGACCTCCAGTCGCTCGGCCTCGCGCGGTGCGACGCTGAGGGCGGCTGGTCACGGCCCGAGCACCTCCCCCTCACGCCCTCACCGCACGTCGATCATGCCTCCGTCAGAGCACAGGTCGCCCAGGAACGGGCAGCATGGCGCAGCGGGCACCGCAGCCGATGGGAACGTGAGCGGCAGATCGCGCACCGAGAACTACGCGAACGCCACCGGCACTGGTGGGCAGCGTTGCCCCCTGCCCAGCGCCGAGAGCGCCTGCGGGCCCTGGCGACTAGGTTTGATGCCTCCAGCGTGGGTGAGCAGAGCGCCCTGAAGCGTCGTCTGCGCGTGCGTGACCGGGAGCGCGGCATCGACTGTTCGGCGCGTCGTGAGGCGTGGTGGCAGGCACACACCCCGCAGCAGCAGCAAGAGCGCGTAGACGCGCGCCTGCAGCGCTGGCATCGTCTGAGTCATCCCGAGCAGGTTGCACATGCGCGGGCGTGGAGCGAGCACCGTCGTGAGGAGGCTGATGGAGGTCGCGACGGGTGGTCGCGCTGGGGTGATTCCACTGGAATCACCCCAGCGGTCACAGACTTGTCTTCGGGCCGGGGCCTCCCGCGCGGGAGGCCCCGCACTGAGGTGAGGGCACTTCGTTAGCGCCGTGCCTCGCGCAGTTCTCGGATGAGAGTGGCCACGAGGCTTCCGATCATGTCCGGGTCCGAGTCGGCCGGGCCGAGGATGAAAGCAGTCTGTGACTCGTTGACCTTGCCGGGGAGCATCTCAAGCACCGTGATGGCGAGGTCCAACGCCTGTTCGCCCGAAAGGCGGACGTCTGGATGCTGTTTGCGGGCTCTTCACGAACGAGGGTGTAGCGCGGGTCTGAACCCTCCGGCTTCGAGCAGCGACCGAGCGATGTAGTGGGTGAGGTTGCGGAAGCCGAGGGCGGA
>NZ_QWLM01000023.1 GCF_003515945.1 Dermacoccus abyssi | reverse complement strand
TTGGAAGCCGGTGAACCCGTCCAACGCGACCACCCCTACCCCCGCACCGACGCGCCGATCCCGCTCACCCCACCGCTACACCCTCGTTTGTGATGAGCCCATAACGTTTGCCGATCTCGTCGAGAGTCATCTCCTCCGCTTCCTCAATGCCAGCACGGCAGCGCAGCACATCGGCTGACCGAACGCCTAGCCTCGGCTCGAGCGCAAGGAAATCGAACGCGGCCTCCACACCCGATCGCTGGTCTATGCGCCTTTCAAGCTCAGCTATGGGATCGCTTACGGCTAAACGAGCTACTTGCTCTGGAACGTCGTCGAGACCGGCGGTGCGCGATCTCGTCGAGCTCGCTCTGCGAACCGCCGGCGAAACGCAGCCGGGCGCCTGGCCACTGCGCGAGATCGAGCCCTCACCGGGCGGTCGAGCACTCGACGCCCCGGCATCCTTCGACGAGGGCCTGCACCTGGGCACCCAGACGGCCCTCGCGCACACGCAGGCTGACGCCGTCGTCAGCCTCTCGCGAATCGGCTCCCAGGAGAACCGGGAGACGAGGCTGCGCCGGTTCGGCGGGGGCAACCACCCCGCGCGGCACGTCGAGTACTGGATCGTCGACTCCGACGATCCGAGCACGCACAACGACCTCGCGGCAGCGCTGAACGACGCCGCCGACACCGTGGCCGAGCTTCGGGCGGAGGGACACACCGTCTTCCTGCACTGCGTGCACGCCCACCACCGAACGCCCTCCGTCGCGCTGCTCTACGCCGTGGAGCACTGCGGCCTGACGGCGGACGACGCGGCCGAGCAGATCCGCGCCACCCTCGGCGTCGACCACATCGACGGGCTGCTGTGGAACACGGCGATGCACATGGCGCAGCGCATCACGGCGCACCGCAAGCCTTGAGAGCCGAAGGGGTGGTATGACGACGAGCTCGCCTCGGCCGACGACCCCGGTTCGGGCCTCCACCCGGTCTCCATGGCCCGTGTAGCGGGGGAGGTCACCGACGAGGAATACCGCGCGTACTTCTACGGCAGCTCTCGCCGTCGGGACTGACGGGCCCCTCCCGACGGCGAGCCAACTCCCGGCCTCGTCGACGGAGGGCGCCATCTGCCTACACTATGAGGCCCGGAACCGCTCGTAGTGAATCTCGAGAAGCTCCGGGTCGGGGCGCTCCGGCCGGCTCCTGGGGACCACCATGAGAGGCGTGTCGTGCAGGCGCTTGATCCCGTGCTCCAGGAGGGGCCCATCGATCTCGTCGAGAATGTCTGCCCTGACCTCCACGCGCAGATCTGGCGTGAGGCCCAGGATGCCCGCGTCGTACGCGGCGTGATGAATCTTGCACAGCGCAAGACCATTGCGAACGGACGCGACACCCCTTTCGTGCCGATCTTCGACGATGTGAGCAGCATCCAACAGGACAGAGTGCCTGAGTTGGCACACGGCACAGCTTGCCTCGTAGGCCCGCATGACGATGCTTCGAAACACTGGCTGGTGCAGGCGGCGATAAGTCTCCTGCCTGAGGTAGCGGCGCATGACCTCCTCCACCCGTGATCCTGTCGATTCCAGGTGCTGAAGACCGTCCGTCGCGACGACGAACTGTTGCTCCCGCTGCTCCTCGGCGATCAAGTAGACGGGGAAGACCGGCTTGTAGAGCGCAACGCCCACACCCCAGAACCAGATGAGCGGAACTCTCTCGTGCATGGCTTGACGAAGAGACCTGTTCTCCGGATGCGCGGGGTCGTCGCCGCGCCACTTGTAGCGCACCAAACCGTCCACGCCGAGGTCGTCCTCGTACGGCCGTTCCGCGCCGGCGGGACGAAACGTCGTCCTGATGGACAGAGCCGACGCGAATTGACGCGGCTTCCGGATCCCCCGCTGCGCATCCATGAGACGGAAGCGCTCATCGCCCCAGGTGAACTCATTGATCTGCTCCGACGTGAGGGCGTCCAGACCGTCATTGGTCCGAGCCGATAGCCACGCAATGGCAGCGGCCCGAAGGTCATCCTGCTGCTGCGGCGACCAGGTCACAGTCTTGCGGTCGCCCGTTCAGCCCTGTCGAGACGACGACGTTCCGTCGACCTCTCGCACGCGACCCACCGACGGGGCTCGGCACTCATGGCGAGAGCGTAACGACTTCAGGGACCCCACAGCGACCAATGGGCGAAGTTCGGTGCAAGCACCTGCGGTGGAATGCTCCAGGACACCTCGAGCGACGCGCGCTGGGCAGCCGATGGTGAGCATGCCCCTTGGGGCCGGCGCACGCCGAGGGCATCGGAATGGCGACCACGAGCGGCTGATTGCGCTCTTCTACACCTCAGCTGCAGGCCGAAGCATGCAAGGCCAAACGCATCCGCCCGCCCATCCGCCACGCCGCCGGCGCCGAACACCTCACATCCGGGCAGCGAGAACAGGTGGGAGTGAGGCAGGATGGTGACCCATGGGCGACTCGACTGCGGCGGCATCCCTGGCCGCGTCACTCGCTCGCTGCGGCACCGGCGACCAGACTGCCTTCGCCGAGGTGTACGACCAATCGTCGGCGCGCGTCCATGGGCTCGTACTGCGCGTGGTGCGCGACCCGTCGATGGCCGAGGAATGCACTCAGGAAGTCTTTCTCGAGATCTGGCGCAAGGCCAACACCTTTCGCGTCGACGGCAGCCCGTGGGGGTGGATGCTCGCCATCGCACACCGCCGGGCCGTCGACACCGTGCGCAGCGTTCAGGCCTCGCGAACGCGCGAGAACTCCTACGCCAAGCAGTCATACGAACCACCGTCGCCGGGGCCGGAGGAGGCAGCCATGCACGCCCAGGAACGCGCCGACGTGCGTGACTGTCTCGAAACCCTGAGCCCCGCCCAACGCCCCAGCATCGAACTGGCCTACTGGGACGGCCTCACCCACCACGAGGTGGCGACGCGCCTCGACGCACCCCTCGGCACGGTGAAGTCGCGCATCCGAGACGGCCTGCGCCGGCTGGCGGACTGCCTCACGTCAACCGAGGAAGGAGGCGACCATGCGTGACGAGCCGCACGACCTCGTCGCCGCCTACGCGCTTGACGCCGTCGACGACGTCGAGCGACGACGCTTCGAGAAGCACCTGGCCACCTGCGCGTCATGTCGGAACGAGCTCGAGCATCTGCGTGACGCTGCGGCGTCCCTGTCCGTACCCAGCAGCACCGCCCCGCCGGCTCATCTGCGAGACGAGATCCTGCGAGCGGTCGCCACTGACGCTGAAACCCGCGAAGCTACCCGACCGGTATCCCGCCCGAGCCGACGTCTCTTTCTCGCAGGCGCGGCGGCCACGGTCGTGGGCGTCGGCGGAGTCGGGCTGTGGCGTAACCGGCGCGACGAGCAGCCGGTGACGGCGCAGGACATCCTCGACGACGAGACATCGCAGAAGGGCCGAACGACGTACGCCGGTAGCACCGTGACGGTGGCCCGCAACTCCAAGGGCCAGGGGGCCATTCGCTTCGAGCCGGCCCTCGCACCCGCAACCGGACACGCCTACACGATGTGGACCGGCTCGACACCGAATCACATGGTCAACTCAGGCCAGTTCGACCGCGACGGCCGTCAGAGCACGATGCTGCTCAACGCCGACATGCGCGAAGTCCGCATCGTCGCCGCCACACTGGAGAAGGCGGGTACGACGCCGCGGCAGCCCACCTCCGACCCCGTGCTGACGATCCACCTCACCTGACCCGCCCCTCGGCGAACCCCTGACCGACGACGGAGCCGGGCCCCACGAGATCGTTCTCGTGGGGCCCGGCTTCGACGTCCGAGGGTTCACATCACATGAGAACCGAGTCGATGATGTAGACGGTGGCGTTCGAGGTCTGCACGTTCCCGCACACCACCGAGGACTTGCCGTTCACCATGAACTTCTCGCCGGATCCGGTCACCTTCACCGTGCTCCCGGCGAGGGTCTTGTGCTCACCCGCGAGCTGGTTCGGCGCCATGCGGCCCTTGACGACGTGACCGGTCAGGAGCTTGGTCAGCGCGGCCTTGTCGGCGAGCGTCTTGTCGAGCTGCGCCTTCGGCAGCTTCGTGAACGCCGAGTTCGCGGGCGCGAAGACCGTGAGGTCCTTGCTCGTGTTGAGAGTGTCGACGAGCCCCGCCTTCTTGATGGCCATCGTCAGGGTCGAGAGGGCCGGGTTGTTGGACGCCGCCGTGGCGACCGGATCGCCCGTCATGCCCTGGAAGGAGCCCTTGCCGGACTTCGGCACGCTCGAGCAGGCGGGGCCGAACGGCTTGCTGGCGTTCATACCCTTCTCGCCCATCGCGCTGGACGAGGAGGAGTCGGCCTGGGCCGACGAGCTCGCGCTGGTCGTGGAGGACATCGCGGAGCTGGATCCGCTGGAGGAATCCCCGTTGCCGCACGCGCCGAGCGAGAGCGCTCCGGCGGTGGCGAGAACGAGTGCGGTGGCCTTGGACTTCATGATCTTCTCCTCGGTGCGGTGATTCGGCCTGAGCCGACTTCTGACCGATCGGTCGTCTTCCGATCGTCATCAAGGGTTCGAAGCCGCCTGCCCGACGGATGGGTGTGGCCGCGAAACTTTTTTCCTGGCAACTCAGGTAAGGAAGAAGACCTGCTCCTGCAGGCCGCTCGAGCCGTCCGGAAAGACCGGGGCACGCTCGGCCGTCTGGGTGTCCCCGTCGGCGTCGATCACCCGTGCCGAGACGGTGTGCTGGCCGGTGGGTAGTGAGCTCGCGTCCAGGCGATACATCCACTGACGCCAGAAGTCCTCGTTCACCTCGGGCCCGAGCTCGGCGTCACGCCACGGCCCGCCGTCGAGGCGTACCTGCACGCCGCGGACGCCACTGCGCTGCGCCCACGCGATGCCGCCGACCTTGATGACGCCTCGCTTCACCTGGGCGAGTGACGACGGCGAGTCGATCCGAGCGCTCGGCTTGATGGGCGCATCGTGCGACCACCCGCGCTGCGTCCAGTAGGCCTGGTGCTCGGCGAACGTCGTGACCGTCAGTTTCGTCACCCACTTCGTCGAGCCGATCATGCCGTAGAGGCCGGGCACGACGAGTCGCGCCGGGAAACCATGGCGCCGCGGGAGCGGCTCGCCGTTCATACCGATGGCGAGCAGCGCGTCGCGGTCATCGAGCATCGCCGCCAACGGGGTGCCCGCCGTGAACCCGTCGGTGGACGTGCTGAGAACCTGCGCGTCCGCGCGATGAGGTTCCTTGATGCCCGCTTCGGCAAGCAGCCGGCGGACCGGGACGCCCAGCCACGTCGCGCCGCCGACGTACTCGCCGCCGACCTCGTTGCTCACGCACGTCATCGTGATGTTCTTCTCGACGAGCTTCATGGCAGCGATGTCGTCGTACGTGAACGTGACGCGGCGGTGCACGTCGCCGTCGATCGTCAGGGTCCAGCTCTCACGCTCGACCTGCGGCACCGTCAGTGCCGTGTCGACGCGGTAGAACGATTCGTTCGGTGTGCGCAGCGGCGTGATGGCGGGGTTTCGCCGCTCGAACCCCGCGGGAATCGGTGTGGCGCGACGCCACGCGCGCGGCAGTGACAGTTTCGCCGTGCTCGCCGCCTGCAGCAGCGTCTGCCCCGCCGCGACGGCGAGCCCACTGAGCGCCAGGCTTCCGAGCACGCCCCCGACGAAAACCCTCCGCCCGGGCTCGGTCATATCCGCCTCCTCGCTCGGCGTGGGCGAGGGACTGAGCCGCAACAGCAACAGCATCACGCCGATACCGACGACGAAGGCCACGAGCGTCGGCCCGAGATCGACGATCCGCGCGCTCGGCCGCGTCATGACGGCCCAGGCTGGCACCGCGGCCAGTGCGGCGAGGCCGACCGCACCCCACGCTTTGCGCCGCCCCGCGAGCAGCCCGATGAGCGCCGTGGCCACGACGACGACGAGCGCCACCGTGCCGAGGAGCAGTGGCTTGTCCTTGGTGCCGAAGTGGGCGATGGCCCAGTCCTTCACCGCCGTCGGCGTGTGATCGATGACCGCGTACCCGACCGCGAGCACCGGTGAGGACGACGCGTTCGAGGCAGCAGCGAGCAGATGGGCCACCGACAAACCGGCGGCTCCGCCTGCCACACCGGCCAGAGCGTGACGGCTGCGTCGGGCCAGGGCTGGGCGAGGTGTCATGCCCGGTGTTCGTAGCCACCGAGCCCGGGGATGGGAACGGGGCCGAGGTTCACGACCCCGGCCCCGCTCGTGTCACTCAGTCACGAGCTCGAACGAGTGGCCTCCTCGCGCTCGGCGCGACGCGTCACGACGAGGCTCGAGATCGTCACGGCGAGCAGCGACACGACGATGACCGACAGCGACACGGCCGTCGACGGCGTCCACACCCAGTGCCACACGTCGTGCGCCCAGTGCGCGATGAGCTTGTAGCCGATGAACGCGAGGATGATGGCGAGGCCGTACCCGAGGTGCACGAGCTTGCTCAGCACGCCCTCGACGAGGAAGTACAGCGCGCGCAGGCCGAGCAGCGCGAACGCGTTCGTCACGAAGACGAGGTAGGGGTCGCCCGTGATGCCGTAGACGGCGGGCACCGAGTCGAGCGCGAACATCGCGTCGGCCGCGAGCACCGCCACCGTGACGACGGCCAGCGGCGTCAGTATGCGGCGCTTCTTACCGGTCTCGTCGGCCTCGACGACGCTCATGCTCGTGCCGCGGTAGTCGTCGGTCACCGGGTAGAAGCGGCGCAGGAACTTCACCGAACCGAGCTCGCTCGGGTCGATCTCTTCCTCCTCGTCGCTACGCGTGTCACGCCAGACCTTGACGGCCGTCCACAGCAGGAACAGACCGAAGATGACGAACATCCACGAGAACTTGGTCAGCAGCGAGGCGCCGATCGCGATCATGATGGCACGCATGACGAGCGCGCCCGCCACACCGATGAGCAGCACCCGCTGCTGGTAGGCCTTCGGCACTGCGAATGCCGCGAGCAGCAGCATGAAGATGAACAGGTTGTCGACCGACAGCGACTTCTCGACGATGTAACCCGTGTAGTACTCGGTGCCGATCTGGCTGCCGTGCTGCGACCAGAGCCACCCACCGAACGCCACCGGCAGGCCGATGTAGAACAGCGACCACCCGGTCGCTTCCTTCATCGAGACCTCGTGCGGCTTGCGCGTGACGATGAAGTCAAGGACGAACAGAACAAGAACACCGACGATCGTGGTCGTCCAGAGCGCCGGTGTGGCAATGGTTTCCATGATGAGAACACCTCAGTTCGCATACGTGTTGAACTGAGGTCTCCTTCACGACGACGCTGTCGCCGCTTCCGCACGGGAGCGCGGCTGGGCGCGCTCGTACTGACCGAAATCGGAACGTGGGAAGTACTCCCCTCGTAGGCAAGCTTAACAGCGGCCGGCGGTGATCGCATCCGAGCGCCTCGCCCACGGCCTGCGCCCGGGGCATCGGCCGGCGACATCGCACCGCCCCCTCGGGCCTGCCATCCGCGCGCCCGCGCAGGGCACCGCCGTCAGCGACGAGCCGGGTCGCGCGTCGCGACGGGATCGAAGAAGTTCGAGAGCACCGAGGACTTCCCGTCCCGCGCCGAGTCGAGTGCGATGCCGTCGATGTTGATCCGCCCCTGACGCATCGACCCTTGCGAGAACTGGATCCAACTCGAGCGCGAGCCGTCGACGTTCGCGAAGTAGTCGAACCCCTCGACGCCGTGGAGAAACGCGTACTTCGGGTTGCGCATCGAGTACGGCGTGGTGTCCGAGATGTCCGCACCGAACGCGAAGATGATCTCCTTCGTCGGCCCGACGATCGGCTTGACGTCGGCATCCCAGCGCGCCGCGTCCGCTTTGATCGCCTCGAGCGACGCCTTGGTGATGTTGATGTGACCGTACGAGTGCGACGCGAAGTTCCACCCCGTGGCCTTCATCGCGTTCGCCACCGTCCTAGCCTTGGCGCGCTCGGCGTCGGTCTTCGCACTGTGGCCGTACGCGGCGTACGACGAGCGGTAACCCAGCACCCCGTTGTAGCCCGTGAGCGCGATCGTGCCCTTGTCCCCGCGGTAGGAGAAATCCGGGTGCTCGCGCACGAAGTCGTCGACGATCGGCACGACGTCATCGGCCCCCTTGCGCACCTTTCCACCCTTCTCCGGGTAGGTGGTGCGCACGCCCTTCGAGCCGTCGACGACGAGGCTCGTCGCGAACCCGTCGCCGGCCATGTACTCGTAGTAGCTGACGTCGTCAACCGAAAGGACGAGCGGCTTCTTGCCCGCCGGCAGCACGATCGGCACCGGGTGCATCTGCCCGTCCGCGCCCCGCTTGGCAACCCGCTGTGGATGGACGAGCACGTACCCCTTGGCGTACATCGAGTTCAGCTGCGCCACGAACTCGCGCTTGGTGACCATGTAGTCCTTGTACCCCTGCGCCTTGCCCTGCCCGGCGTGGAACGCGAGCGCCGGGTCGACGACGAGCGAGTGGTAGAAGACGTGCGAGATCTGCGTGTTGTCGGCGAACGGTTTCGCCTTCGCCTTGGCGTCGTTGATGGCGCGACGCTCGGCGTCGGCTTCCTCCGAGGTCTGACCCTTCAGCGCGGCCGTCGCCGCGGCGTAGTCGTACATGCGACGCAGCTCGCGGGCTCGTGCCACGGGGTCGTCGGCGCGAGGTGACGACGTCTTCGCCGATGACGACGCGGACGACGAGGCGCCGGGAGACACTTGCCGAGAGGATCTGCTCGCCCCGCCATCACCGCCACCCGAGGAGCAGCCACCCGAAGCGGTGACGATGACGAGGGCCGCGACGGCGGGGCGTGCGGCGGACGTGAACATGCGCAAATGCGGCATCGAGGCTGTCATCTCTGCTCTGCCCCCTCCGGGCGCTGGGGTAACAATCTCTGCTACGACCAACTATGCCCCCTCCACCTCAGCCGGCGGGCAGCGGGATGCCGCAGGTTCGCGAGCGTTGGCACCCAGCACGCCCGCGGCGCGGGAACGCGGCGGGAGCACCCACGCCGTACGCGAGAATGTGTCCATGCCGCTTCCTGTGTCGGTGATCCAGCGCGCCTCCTCCGTCCTCACGCCGGCCTCCCCCTGGCAGAGCGACGTCTTCATCGCCCGCCTGCGCGCCCAGTGGCCCGCCCTGCGTGACGGCCTGAACGTCGTCCACCCCGGCCGCGTCGAGGAGATCGCCGGTGACCTCGTCGAGATCGCGGCGCGCCGCTTCCTCGAGCGCCCCGAGGAACTCCACGACCTCGACCGTCGTCGCGAAGCCGACCCGCACTGGCTCTCGTCGCCGCGCATGATCGGCTACGCCGCCTACACCGAACGCTTCGGCGGCACCCTCGCCGGCGTCGCCGAACGCACCGCCTACCTCGACGAACTCGGTGTCACCTACCTGCACCTCATGCCGTTGCTGCGCACCCGCGCCGGTGACAGCGACGGTGGCTACGCCGTCGTCGACTACCGCAAGGTCCGCGACGACCTCGGCACGATGATCGACCTCGAAGCCCTCGCCACGACGCTGCGTCACCGCGGCATCAGCCTTGTGCTCGACTTCGTTCTCAACCACGTCGCCGAGGAGCACGAGTGGGCGACGAAGGCGCGCGCCGGCATCCCGAAGTACCGCGACTACTTCCACATGTTCCCCGACCGCTCCGTGCCCGACGCCTACGAGCGCACGCTGCCCGAGGTCTTCCCCGACTTCGCGCCGGGCAACTTCACCTGGGACGAGAAGGCCCAGGCGTGGGTGTGGACGACGTTCAACGCATTCCAGTGGGATCTCAACTGGTCCAACCCCGACGTGCTGGCCGAGTTCACCGACATCATGCTGTTCCTCGCGAACAAGGGCGTCGAGGTGCTGCGTCTCGACGCCATCGCGTTCATGTGGAAGCGGATGGGCACGAACTGCCAGAACCAGCCCGAGGTGCACGCGCTGACGTCGATCCTGCGTGCCGTCGCGCGGATGGCGGCACCCGGCCTCGCGTTCAAGGCCGAGGCCATCGTCGGGCCGCACGACCTCGTGCAGTACCTCGGCCTCGGCGAGTACGAGGAGCGCCTCTCGGACCTCGCCTACCACAACACCTGGATGGTGCAGCTGTGGTCGATGATCGCCGCCCAGGACACGCGTCTCGCGGTGCACACGCTCCGCGGACTGCCGCCGACGCCCGAGGGCGCCACCTGGATCTCCTACATCCGCTGCCACGACGACATCGGCTGGGCCATCGACGACGGCGACGCCGCCGCCGTCGGCCTCTCCGGCCCGCTGCACCGCGCGTTCCTCTCCGACTTCTACGCGGGCGAATCGTTCGATTCATTCTCGGACGGCCTTGTCTTCCAGGCCAATCCGCAGACAGGCGACCGACGCATCTCCGGCACGATGGCGTCGCTGACCGGCGCGAGCGATTCGTACAACCCTCACCTGACGGCAACCGGCGTGGCGCGGATGAAGCTTCTCGTCGCCGCCACGTACGGCACCGGCGGCCTGCCCGTGATCTGGTCGGGCGACGAACTTGCCCTGCCCAACGACCCCGAGTGGGCAAGCGACCCGACCCACGCCGACGACAACCGCTGGGCTCACCGCCCGGCTCTGCCCGACACGGCGCTCGCCCAGCGTCACGATCACGGCAGCGTCACCGGCGCGATCTTCGAATGGCACTGCTCCGTCGGGCAGGTGCGCGCGCGGCTGCCTCAGCTCGACGGGCAGATCGCCTCCGAGGTGCTACCTGTCGCGAATCCGGGCGTGCTGGCCGTCGGGCGTCGCCACGCCGCGGGCGACATGGTGCAGCTCTACAACGTCACGGACTCCGAGCAGACGTGGCCGGCCGAGTGGCTGGGCGGCTTCACGCTCGGCGCGTGCACCTTTGGCCAGGGTGACGAGACGCTCGTGGACGCCCTCACGGCCCGGGTCGTGCACGCGGACGCTGACGGCGACATCCACCTGCCCCCGTGGGGCGTGCTCTGGCTCGTCGCCGGCGACTGAGAGACGCTCGAGGGGGATCCTGTCGACGTTCCGCATCGTCTGTCGCGCGCATCGTCTACAGACTTCCTGGAGCGCTTATCTTGATTCATTCCAGAAAGCGCGCGACCATGGAGGCATGACCACGACCCAGACCTCGCCGCCGGACCCGCGCACCATGCTGCGCGAGGCCAACCTGCGCGTCACGGGTCCGCGCCTGGCCATCCTCGAAGCGCTCGAGAACCGGCCGCACTCCGACGCCGACACCGTCCTCAAGGCGGTGCGCGAGGGGTACGGCGCCGTCTCGATGCAGACGGTCTACGACGCGCTGCACGCCATGACGGCTCACGGCATCATCCGCCGTATCGAACCGGCGGGGCAGTCCGCGCTGTACGAACGCCGCATCGGTGACAACCACCACCACCTCGTGTGTCGCCGTTGCGCGACGATCGTCGACATCCCGTGCGCCGTGGGCGAAACCCCGTGCCTCACAGCGGCACACGAGAGCGATCTGAGCTCCGGTTTCGAGATCGACGAAGCCGAGGTCACCTACTGGGGCCTATGCGCCGCCTGCCGCGAGAACACCCCGCCGATGTGACGCCAGGACGAACGCGTTTCACCCTGTTCGTCACCGATGACACCCCCTAGGGTGGAGACCGAAGCACTTCCTCCCCTACCGATCACACCCGACCAACCGAAGGAGCACCTCATGGTCGACAACGAGCAGGGCCGCAACCAGGAGCACCCCCCGCTGACGACGGCGGCCGGCGCCCCGGTCGCCAACAACCAGGACTCGATGACGGCCGGCCCGCGTGGCCCGATCCTTCTGCAGGACCTGTGGCTCATCGAGAAGCTCGCCCACTTCGACCGTGAGGTCATCCCGGAGCGTCGTATGCACGCCAAGGGTTCGGGCGCGCACGGCACGTTCACGGTGACGAGCCCCGAGATCCAGAAGTACTCCAAGGCCAAGATCTTCTCCGAGGTCGGCAAGCAGACGCCGATGATGGCCCGCTTCTCCACCGTCGCCGGTGAGCGCGGCGCGGCCGACGCCGAGCGCGACATCCGCGGTTTCTCCCTGAAGTTCTATACCGAAGAGGGCAACTGGGACATGGTCGGCAACAACACGCCGGTCTTCTTCTTCCGCGACCCGATGAAGTTCCCCGACCTCAACCACGCCGTCAAGCGTGACCCGCGCACCAACCTGCGCAGCCCGGAGAACAACTGGGATTTCTGGTCGTCGCTGCCCGAGGCGCTGCACCAGGTCACCATCGTCATGAGTGACCGCGGCATCCCCAAGACGTTCCGCCACATGCACGGCTTCAGCTCGCACACCTACTCGTTCATCAACGAGGCCGGCGAGCGCTTCTGGTGCAAGATGCACTTCCGCACCCAGCAGGGCATCGAGAACCTCACCGACGACGAGGCCGCACAGGTCATCGCCGAAGACCGCGAGTCCTCGGGCCGCGACCTCTACGAGGCCATCGAGCGCGGTGACTTCCCCAAGTGGACGATGTACGTGCAGATCATGCCGGAGGAAGACGCGAAGACGTACCGCTTCCACCCGTTCGACCTGACAAAGGTGTGGAGCAAGAAGGACTACCCACTCATCGAGGTCGGCGAGTTCGAGCTCAACCGCAACGCGGACAACTTCTTCGCCGACATCGAGCAGGCCGCCTTCGCGCCGTCGCACCTCGTGCCGGGAATCTCGGTCTCGCCCGACCGCATGCTGCAGGCCCGCCTGTTCAGCTACACGGACGCGCAGCGCTACCGCCTCGGCGTCAACCACCACCAGATCCCGGTCAACGCGCCGAAGTGCCCCGTGCACACCTTCCACCGCGACGGCCAGATGCGCGTCGACGGCAACAAGGGCAGTGAGACGCACTACGAGCCGAACAGCTACGGCGCGATGCAGGAGCAGCCCTCCTACGCAGAGCCGGCGTCCGACATGGCGAAGTATCAGGAGATGGCGCACGTCGCCGACCACTGGGACTACCGCGCGGACGACGACAACTACTACGAGCAGCCGGGCAACCTGTTCCGCCTCATGTCGCCCGAGCAGCAGCACGCGCTGTTCGCCAACACGGCCGCCGCCATCAAGGGCGCGACCGCGCAGACGATCGAGCGTCACATCGAGAACTGCACGAAGGCCGACCCGGCCTACGGCGAGGGCGTCCGCAAGGCGTGCATCGCCAACGGCGCGCTCGAGGTCTGACCCTCGGGCCACCAGCACGAAAGGGGCCGGGCCCGAAACCACACCTCGTGTTTCGGGCCCGGCCCCTTTGCGACCTCCGCGAGCGTCTTGCCGCCCCGCGTGACGGCGGACGTGTCAGCCGCCGCTCACCATGTGCAGCACGTCCGGTGAGGCGCTCTCGCAGCTGTCGAAGTGGTTACCCGAACCACGTGCCTTCTGCTTGGAGCTGTCACGGACCTCCAGCATGCCGTTGTAGGCGTTGACGCCGTACGAGCTCGGCGATCCACCGCTCGGCGACATGCTGCCGCTCGAGCTGCCCACGTACGCCTGGTAGCCCGAACCGTCGTAGCCGTACGCAGCCGACCCGCTCGCGCTCGCTGCGTTCCACGCGACGACCGGCGCGCTGCAGCCGGGCAGGTTGATGAAGTCCAGTCCGTTGCTTCCTCCGCCGCCACGCAGGGTGAAGGAACCGATTCGGCTGGCGCCCTCGCTTCCGGCCCGCCAGACCGTGACCGTGTTGCCCTCACGGGTCATCGCGTAGTCCGAACCGCCCATGCTCGTCGTCTTGACGAGGCCGGGAAGCTCGCTGACACCCGTCGTGCTCGGGCTGGGTGCAGGGGCAGGGGCAGGTTCCTCGGTGGTCTGCGACGGTGCAGGCGCAGGTGCTCCCCCGCCGCCGTTGTTGCCACCGTTCGAGTTGCCCTGTGTCGTGGAGGGGTCGGGGCTGCTCGTCGAACTCTGTGTCGTGCTCGACGACGTCGAGGACGACGTGCTCTTCGTCGGTGCGCTGGTGGAGGAGTCGCTCACCGGCGGCGGATCGGCCTTGTCGTCTCCGCGACCGTTCGTGAAGAGGTAGCCGAGCATTCCGACGACGGCGAGCGCGACAACGGCGATGAGCGCCACGAGCATCTGGTTCGTCTTGGCGGGCCGGGCGGACGACGTCGCCGCGGGCTCCACCGGGGGCACGCCGCCCCCGTACTCGTCCGCGTCGTCGGAGGCGTACCCGTTGTACGGCTGATCCGCGGCGCGGTCAGCACCGAGACGGGTGGGTTCCTCGTCGAAGAACGCCCCGCTCGTGTTCGCGCCGGCCGTGGCCCCCACGGCCGTGCGCGTGCCGCAGTTGCTGCAGAACGGCCCCGAGACCTGCTCCCCACATTCGACGCAGTGCCGCTTGTCGTGCTGCATTCCGCTCCCCTCGTTGCTCGTGTCGAGCGTCCTCACATCGACTCTGCCATGTATGACGCACGAAGGAGGCACGTGGTTCACACGTGAGAACACGATTCGACAACAATGCTTTTTCGCCGAGGGTTCCCAGTGGTGACACAGGTCGGGATGACACGGTGGCCCGGTGAACAACGATCCCGTCGGCGTCGTCGTCATGGCAGCGCTGTTCGGTGCCGTGTGCGGGCTCCTGCTCGTGGGAGTCATCGCCCTGACGCTCCGCCTCGACCGCTCGCGGCACGCGAAGGTGCAACAGGCCCGCGAGGCGCGTTATCCGTCATCCGAGTAGGCCACGCGGCTCTCGCGCGGCGCATGAGAGTCTGGACGCCGTGACCAGCACGACGGATCCCGCACCCGGCAATCTCGCACCCGGCGTCGTCGCCGCAGACGTCGACGCCGCCGCAGCACGCCTCGAGAGCCTCCTGGCTCCGACGCCTCTGACCGAGAGCGACCGCCTGAGCGTCAAGCACGGCGCCACCGTCGTCCTCAAGCGTGAGGATCAGCAGCCGGTGCGCTCCTACAAGATTCGCGGGGCGAGCAACCTCATCGCGCAGCTCGACGAGGACGCCCGCGCGGCCGGTGTCGTGTGCGCCTCCGCCGGCAACCACGCCCAGGGCGTCGCCTATGCGTGTGCGCGCCTCGGGGTGAAGGCGACGATCTTCCTGCCGCGCACGACGCCGCGTCAGAAGCGTGAGCGCGTGCGCGTGCTCGGCGGCCCGTGGGTGACGACGGTCGTCGAGGGCGACACCTATGACGTGGCGGCCGCAGCCGCCGGTGAGTTCGCCACCACGACCGGGGCAACGCTCGTGCCCGCTTTCGACGACGTGCGCACGATCGCCGGTCAAGGCACGGTGGCGCGCGAGGCGTTCGCCCAGTGCGAGATCCAGCACGGCCGGGTGCCCGACGTCGTCGTCGTTCCCGTCGGCGGCGGCGGCCTGCTCGCCGGCATCACGGCGTGGGTGCGCGAGCGTCACCCCGAGACGCGGATCGTCGGTGTCGAACCCATCGGTGCCCCCTCGCTGCAGGCCGCCCTCACCGCAGGCCACCCGGTCGCGGTGCCGGTCACCGACCCCTTCGTCGACGGCGCCACCGTCGGCCTCCTCGGCGCGCACACCTACCCGGTCATCGCGGCGGGCGGGGTGCCCTGCTTCAGCGTCGCCGAGGGGCGCATCTGCACCGAGATGCTCGACCTGTACCAGAGCGACGGCATCATCGCCGAGCCCGCGGGCGCGCTCGCGTCAGCAGCCCTCGACGACGTCGAGATCGCCCACGGCGACCTCGTCCTCGCCATCCTGTCCGGCGGCAACAACGACGTCTCGCGCTACGCGGAGGTCGTCGAGCGTTCGCTCGTGTACGAGGGGCGCAAGCACTACTTCCTCGTCGAGTTCCCGCAGGAACCCGGCCAGCTGCGCCGGTTCCTCGACGAGATCCTCGGCCCCGACGACGACATCACCCTCTTCGAGTACACGAAGCGCTCCAACCGCGAGACGGGCCCGGCCCTCGTGGGCCTCGAACTGGGCGAGCCGGCCGGGCTCGAGCCGCTGCTCGAACGCATGGCCGACTCCAGGATCCGCACCGAGCGCGTCGACCCGGATTCGCCGCTCTTCGGCATGGTCTTGTGACACAGGCGGGTTCGAGCAGGGCAGGATGGCGATGAACGATCAGCCGCCCCGAGGAGAACCCGTGCAGACCCAGCCCTTCGATCTCGCCTCCCCCGACGGCACGACGCTGCGTGGGCGCCGTTGGCTCTCCGACGACGTCCCCGTGCGAGCCGTCCTCATCATCGCCCACGGCATGGCCGAGCACGGCGATCGGTACGCGCGCTTCGCCGAGGCCGCCACCGGCGCCGGGTACGCGGTCTACGCGGCCGATCACCGCGGCCACGGACGCACCGCGGACGGGGCCACCTTCGGCTACTTCGCCGACTCCGACGGCTGGAACCGCGTCACCGACGACATCGACGTCGTCGTCACGCATGCCCTGGGCGAACACCCCGATCTGCCGGTCGTGCTGCTGGGCCACAGCATGGGCTCGCTGCTCGCCCGCACGTACGCCGTGCGTCACGGTGAGCGACTGACTGCGCTGGTGCTGTCGGGCACCCCCGCGGACGCCGGGACGCTCGGGCTCGTCGGGGCGAAGCTGGCCGCAGCAGAGGCGCGCCTGCGCGGCCCGAAGCACCCGAGCAAGCTGCTCGACAAGCTCTCGTTCGGAGCGTTCAACAAGGCGTTCGAGCCGGCCCGCACGGACTTCGACTGGTTGAGCCGCGACGAGGCCGAGGTGGACGCCTACATCGCCGACGAGATGTGCGGGTTCGTCTGCACGGCAGGCTTCTACGTCGACATGCTCGGGGGCCTGCACCGCGTCAACACCCCCTCCTTCGTCGCGGCGACCCCATCGAACCTGCCCATCCTCGTCGTCTCCGGCGGGGCCGACCCGGCCGGCGGCAACGGGCGCGGCGTCGAGGCCGCGGCGGCGATGCTGCGCGATGGCGGCGTCACCGACGTCACGCTCGAGCTCTACCCGGGCGCGCGTCACGAACTGTTCAACGAGACCAACCGGAACGAGGTGACGGCGCACGTGCTCGCGTGGATCGGGGCGCGCCTGCCACAGGAGGCGTGACCCGCGTCACATCAGCGGCCTCAAACCTGCCGGAGAGAGGCTACCGACGCGTAGCGTTGGCTCAAGGAGCCCTCCGCCTGCGACGAAAGGAAGCACATGACTGACACCACGCCGCGCACCGAGGTGCACGGACTCCAGGTCGCCACCGTTCTGTACGACTTCATCAACGACCAGGTGCTTCCGGGCACCGACGTCGACCAGGAGACGTACTGGAAGGGTTTCGCCGAGGTCATCACCGACCTCGGACCCAAGAACAAGGCTCTCCTCGCCGAGCGTGACGAGCTCCAGGCGAAGATCGACGCCTACCACCGCGACAACCCGGGCAAGCCCGACTTCGACGCGTACAAGGCCTTCCTCACCGAGATCGGCTACCTCGTCGACGCACCCGCCGACTTCTCCATCACGACGGAGAACGTCGACCGCGAGATCACCGACACCGCCGGTCCGCAGCTCGTCGTGCCGATCCTCAACGCCCGCTTCGCGCTCAACGCGTCGAACGCCCGCTGGGGTTCGCTCTACGACGCGCTCTACGGCACCGACGCGATCGACGAGGCCGACGGCAAGGAGAAGGGCACCTCGTACAACACGGTGCGCGGCGACGCCGTCATCGCGTTCGCGAAGAACTTCCTCGACCGCGCGGTGCCGCTGGCCGAGGGTTCCTACACCGACGTCACCGGTTTCGCCGTGGAGGGCGACCAGCTCGTCGTCACGCTGGACGGCGGCAAGACGACGGCCCTCAAGGACACGGACGTGTTCGCCGGCTACAGCGGCCTGCCCGCGCAGCCCGAGGGCGTCCTGCTGCAGCACAACGGCCTGCACCTCGAGATCCAGATCGACCCCGAATCCCCCATCGGCAAGACCGACAAGGCGGGCATCAAGGACGTGCTCGTCGAGTCGGCCGTGACGACGATCATGGACCTCGAGGACTCGGTCGCCGCCGTCGATGCCGAGGACAAGGTGCTCGGCTACACGAACTGGCTCGGCCTCAACAAGGGTGACCTCAAGGAGGAGATCGCAAAGGGCGGCAAGACCTTCACGCGCGAACTCAACCCCGACCGCACCTACACGGCCGCCGGCGGCGACCACCTCACGCTGCCCGGCCGTTCGCTGTTGTTCGTGCGCAACGTCGGCCACCTCATGACGACGGACGCCGTGCTCGACGCTGACGGCAACGAGGTCGGCGAAGGCCTGCTCGATGCGCTCGTCACCATCCCGGCCGCCATCCACGGCTTCGCCGGCAAGGACGGCGTGAGCAACACGCGCACCAACTCGATCTACATCGTGAAGCCTAAGATGCACGGCCCGAAGGAGGTCGCGCTGACGAACGAACTCTTCGCCCGCGTCGAGCAGTTCGTCGGGCTGCCGGAGAACACGGTGAAGGTCGGCATCATGGACGAGGAGCGTCGCACGACGGTCAACCTCTCCGCCTGCATCGAGGCCGCCAAGGAGCGCGTCGTGTTCATCAACACGGGCTTCCTCGACCGCACCGGCGATGAGATCCACACGTCGATGCTCGCGGGCCCGATGATCCGCAAGGGCGAGATGAAGGGTTCCACGTGGATCAAGGCGTACGAGGACAACAACGTCGACGTCGGCCTCGCTGACGGTCTCGCGCACAAGGCGCAGATCGGCAAGGGCATGTGGGCGATGCCCGACCTGATGAAGGACATGCTCGAGCAGAAGATCGGCCAGCCGAAGGCCGGCGCGACGACGGCCTGGGTGCCGTCACCGACCGCCGCGACGCTGCACGCGCTGCACTACCACCAGGTCGACGTGTTCGCCGTGCAGGAGGAGCTCGCGAAGCGCAAGGCCGCGTCGGTCGACGACATCCTGCAGATCCCGCTCGCGGAGAACACGGACTGGTCGGACGCCGACAAGCGCGAGGAACTCGACAACAACTGCCAGTCGATCCTCGGCTACGTCGTGCGCTGGATCGACCAGGGCGTCGGCTGCTCGAAGGTGCCGGACATCCATGACGTCGCGCTCATGGAGGACCGGGCGACGCTGCGCATCTCCAGCCAGCTGCTCGCGAACTGGCTGCAGCACGGCATCGTCACCGAAGACGAGATCGTCGAGTCGCTGAAGCGCATGGCGCCGGTCGTCGACCAGCAGAACGCCGGTGACGCGAAGTACGAGCCCATGGCGCCGGACTTCGACGGCATCGCGTTCAACGCGGCCAAGGAGCTGATCCTCCAGGGAACGAAGCAGCCCAACGGCTACACCGAGCCGATTCTGCACCGTCGTCGGCGAGACAAGAAAGCTCAGTGACGATCAAGCCCGACCGAGGTAGGTTCGCGCCGGAGCGTGCGAAGGCCCGGCCCTGCCGAATCGGGCGCTGAGGAACTGAGCCAATGAGTAGTCCGCGCGCTGAGGATCAAGCGAACGGAGTTGAGGGTCGCCTGACCCTCACGATGGCGCGTAACTCACGGGTAGGCACGCAACTGCACGCCTACGTGTGAGTTACGCGCCATCGTGCGCTCTGGGATCGGCGCGGGGCGCCCGAGGGCTGTGCGCGACCTGGGTTCCGTTGGAACGCCTAGCATTCGGACATGAAGCGCATCGACGTCCATGCTGACGGGCCCGCGAGTGTCGACGCGGCGTGGCAGGCCTACGTGCACGTCGATCGGTGGCGTGACTGGTCGCCGCACATGCCGCCGGTCGAGGCGGATGCCGTGGTGATCCGTCCCGGCGCGGAAGGACGGTGGCGTCTCGGGCCGGTGACGGTGGGGCGGTTCGTCATCACCGACGTCGATGCGGTGGCGAGGACGTGGAACTGGCGCGTCAGCGTCCTGGGGCTGACGACGACGGGCGAGCACCGCGTCGAGGTTCGTCGGAGCGGGTGCCGCTGCCACATGGCGATGGATCTGCCGCCTCTCGTCGGGCACGCCTATCGACCCGTCGCATGGTGGGCTCTTCATCGCCTTGCTCGCAGCTCGTGAGGCACCGGTCCACGCGAAGAGGGTGTGGAGAAAGGCGTCATCCGTGACGCGTTTCTCGACACCCCTGGTGGCTTCTCTGTGCGCCCACATGCACCCGGGTGCATCTGGGCGCAAAGAGACGACGTCAGACGGCGACGTTCTCCTCGAGTTCCTCCTCGGTCTCGGGGTCGAGCTCGTCGCGCTCGTCCTGATGCGCGTGCTCGGCGTGACGTCCGACGGGGCGGGACGCAGCTTCCTCGAGCTCACGGGCTCGCACAACACGTCGCTGTTCGACCGCGCATCCGGCTGTGAGACAGAGCAACCCGACGACCAGCCAGCCGAACAAGATGGTGAGCGGGCCGGCGATCGAGGCGTCCGGGAAGTAGATGATGCGACGCAGCGCCTCGACGAAGCCGGAGCCGATCCAGAAGTCGTGCAGCCAACCGAAGAAGCTCGGCTGCATGACGGGCGCGAACACGCCGCCGGACGAGGTGAAGTTGAGCGCGACGAAGATCGCCGAGTACAGCAGCGTCGCGAACCGTCCGACGATCGGGTGCAGGCCGACACCGACCGTCAGCACGCCGGCCGTGTAGAGCAGTGACAGCGCCCACGTTGCGAGCGCGTGCCCACCGAACATGTCGTAACCCCACGCCGCGATCGCGAGTTCGATCGTCGAGATGACGACGGCGGCGCCGGCGGCGAGGGCGATGCGCTGGGCGAACGGGCGGCTCGCAGCCGCCGCGCCGATGGCGATCGACGTGGCGTACGCGGCGACCGTCAGGGCGACGAGGAAGAAGAAACCGTTCTGGCCGGCGGGGTCGTCCTCGGTGAGGGGCGCGACGTCCTTGACGGTCAGCGCATCGTGCTGCTTCTCCGCGACGGGGCGGAACATCTTCTCGACGACGGACTTCGTCGTGTCGGACGCGCCACCGGCGGTGAGCAGTTCGGCCTTGCCGTCACCGGGGACGTAGGCCGCGGAGATCTTCAGGTGCTTCAGCTGATCCGTCGCCTGCTCGGGCGTCGCGATCGTGCGGACGTCCGCCTCGTCGCCGAACGCGTCCTGCACCTTGGCCGCCAGCGGGCCCGCCTGTTGAGCCTGACCGACGACGGCGACGGGCACGTGGTGGGGCGACGGCTTGTGGAAACCACCGAGGTAGGCGGCGCACATGATGAGACCCATGAGGATCGGAACGATGACGTGCGACAAGACCGTCCTCATCGGGGCCTGCGCGGTTGGCGGATGCGCGGTGGACATCTCTTCCCTTCGTTTAGTTAGGTTATCTATGTTTAATGGTACGCCTGACTGCGAAGTGTGCGCGAGCTGTGGGGCCAGCGTCAGATCGGATCGTTCCGAGGGCCCACCCGGTCAACCCGTTCTGCGTTTTCGCCGATCGCGGCCTGAGCCATCCGCGACAATGGCACGGTGACTGCGCACTTCGAATCCGTCGACGACGTCCGCGACCGCCTCGCGGATGCCGGTTATCTCGCGAGCGACGCCATCGCGACGACGGTCTTCCTCGCCGACGCACTCGGTAAGCCGCTGCTCGTCGAGGGCCCCGCCGGCGTCGGCAAGACCGAGCTCGCCAAGGCCGTCACGAGCGCGCTCACCGCGACCACCGGCGAAGACGCCGACCTCGTGCGCCTGCAGTGCTACGAGGGCATCGACGAGGCCCGCGCCCTCTACGAGTGGAACCACGCGAAGCAGCTCCTGCGCATCACCGCCAACACTGCGCTGGCACAGACGAACGCGACAGGGACCACCGCGCAGGCGACCGACGACGAGGTCGCTCACGACTGGCAGGCCCTCGCCACCGACATCTTCACGGACGAGTTCCTCCTCACCCGCCCGCTGCTGCGCGCCATCCGCAACGAGCAGCCCACCGTCCTGCTCGTCGACGAGCTCGACAAGGCCGACGTCGAGGTCGAAGGCCTCCTCCTCGAGGTGCTGAGCGACTTCCAGGTCACCGTGCCCGAACTCGGCACCCTTGCCGCGACGCAGCGCCCGTTCGTCGTCCTCACCTCCAACGCCGCGCGCGACCTGTCGGAGGCTCTGCGCCGACGCTGCCTCTTCCTCCACATCGACTACCCCAGCGCCGAACTCGAACAGCGCATCGTCGCCCTCAAGGTGCCGGGCCTCGACGCGGCGCTCGCCGAGTCCGTGGTCCGGCTCGTGCAGCGCCTGCGCGAGATGCCGCTGCGCAAGGCGCCCAGCATCGCGGAAACCGTCGACTGGGCGCGCACCCTCGTCGCACTCGGGGCCGACAGCTCCGACGACCTCGACCCCACCGTGCTGCGCGCCAACCTCGGCGTCCTGCTCAAGCACCAGGACGACATCGAGCGCGCCTCCACGCTGCTCAAGCTCGATGCCTGACGAGCACCACTTCCCGGGGGCGTTCCACAACCGCCCCGCGGCCGGGCAGCCCGAACGTCACGAACCGCTCGACGACGCTGCGCCGCGTGGCGAGGACACGCAGACACCCGCGGTGATCGGCCCCCTCGGACGCCGCCTCGTTGCCCTCGCCGACGCGATGCGCCGCCACGGTGTCGTCGTCGGAACGAGTGACGTCGTGGATGCCGGGCACGTCGCGGGCGCCCTCGGTCTCGAGAACCGCGAGCGCCTGCGTGAGGGGCTCGCAGCGGCTCTGGTGCGCCGGGGCGAGCAGCGCGGCGTCTTCGACGATCTGTTCGACATCTTCTTCCCTGCTGCGCTCGGACGACGCACTGCGGCAGGCGATCTCGGCGCCGACGACCTGCTCGCCCAGCTACCGGAGTTCGACGCGGAGAACGCCGATGCCGCCGAGCTGCGCGAACGCGCCAAGGCCCTCACCGAACTGCTTGCGAGGGCTCTCGCCGAGAACGACGAGCAGGCCCTCGAGACGCTCGCGGGCGTCGTCGTCGACGAGTTCGGGCGCCTGCGTCGCGCGGGTGACGAGGGGTTCTCTGCGAACCAGGCCATCGACCAGTTCCAACCGAACCTCGCGGTTGCGCGGGCCACGGAGCTTCTGCGCGAGCACGACGAGTACCTGCGCCGCCTGCGAGCCGAGCAGGAGGCGGACGCCCTCGAGGGCAGCGGCAGCTCCCCCGGTCTCGCCGACGAGGGCGTCGGCACCTCCGAGGGCGGCGGTGGCGCCGGCAGTGGCGGTCAGGCCGCAGCCCCACTCGAGGGGTGGCAGCCCGACCCGTTCGTCCAGCGTTTCGACCGCGACGAGATCCGTACGCGCGTCGCGGGGTTCCGGCGTCGCATCGAGACCGAGTCCCGCCGTCGCAACGCCGAGATCCGCGGCAGCGCGAGCCAGGCGACCTACGCCGTCACCACGCCGATCGAGCGGCGCGACTTCAGTCAGACCTACGCGATCGACGCCGCCCAGATGCGTCGCGTCGTCGAGCCTCTCGCGCGCAAACTCGCGGCCCGCATGGCGGCGAAACGACGCCGCGCCAGTCACGGGCGCATCGACATCCGCAAGACGCTTCGTGCGTCGATGTCCACCGGCGGAGTTCCTATCGCGCCCGTCTACGACCACCGCACGCCGAACCGCTCCGAGCTCGTCATCCTCGCCGACATGAGCAGCAGCGTCTCCGGCTTCAGCCGCTTCACGATCCTGCTCATGCAGGCGATGCAGGCGCAGTTCGCGCGCGTGCGCGTCTTCGGGTTCGTCAACACCGTGGACGAACTCACCGAGACCGTCCGCTCCGTGGGCGCGGACGGCGACCTCATCGAGGCGCTTCGCGGCAACACTCGGATGCAGCGCGGGCACCGCAACTCCGATTACGGCATGACGTTCGTCGACTTCGTCGCCCACCACCTCGACGCCGTCACGCCGCGTGCCACCCTGCTCGTCCTCGGCGACGCTCGCACCAACTCGACGAACCCGCGCTACGACGCGCTGCGCACCATCGTGGACGAGGCACGTCACGCGTTCTGGCTCAACCCGGAGGCCGAATCGCAGTGGGGCACGGGTGACTCCGTCGCGACGAAGTACGCCGAGATCATCGACATGCACGAGTGCCGCACGATCACCGACCTGCGCGACTTCGTCACGAAGGCCCTCTGACGCCCTGAGGGTCGGCTATCCCGTGCAGTTGTATGGATCTGGCTGCGATATTTCGCCGCCAGATCCACAGAAGTTCCCCAGGTGGCTGGGTGGTCAGTCCGTCAGTTCGGCGACGAGGGCGCGCACACGCGCGTCGATGTCGTCGCGCACGAGACGCATCCGCTCCACGCCCTCGATGCCGCGCAGCGACGGTTCGTCGGTGGTCCAGCGCTCGATGTCGGTTCGCATTCCCTCCACGGGTTCGACCTGCGCTTCGCCACCGATGACGACGACGCGGTCCGCGCGGCGCAGCAGATCGACGTCGATCGCCTTGGGGTGTTCGCCCTCGAACGTGGCGCCCGCCTCCTCGACGGCCGCTCGCGACTCCTCGTTGAGCTTCGATCCCGGGTGCGTGCCGGCCGAGTGCACCTCGACGGAGTCGCCGGCGTGCAGGCGCGTCAGGGCAGCCGCCATTTGCGACTTTCCGGCGTTCTTGACGCAGACGAACAGGGCACTCGGGCGGGGCTCGCTCATGCTCGGGTCTCCTTCGGCACCTGGGGGAAGCGCCCGCGCAGCGCGAGCGAGACGTAGACGAGGCCGACGAGCACGGGCACCTCGATGAGGGGCCCGACGACGCCCGCGAGCGCCTGGCCGGACGTTGCCCCGAAGGTCGCGATGGCGACGGCGATGGCGAGCTCGAAGTTGTTGCCGGCCGCAGTGAAGGCGAGCGTCGTCGTCCGCTCGTAGCTCATGCCGAGCGCCTTGCCGAGAACGTAGCCGCCGCCCCACATGAGGGCGAAGTAGACGAGCAGAGGCAAGGCGATGCGGGCGACGTCGAGCGGGTTGCGCGTGATGGCGTCGCCTTGGAGCGCGAAGAGCAGGACGATGGTGAACAGCAGCCCGTAGAGGGCCCACGGCCCGACGCGAGGCAGGAACGACCCCTCGTACGCGTCGCGGCCCCAACGCTTCTCGCCGACACGGCGTGAAAGGAAACCGGCCAGCAGCGGCACGCCGAGGAAGACGAGCACGGACGCGGCGATGTGCCACGGCGACACGTCGAGGTTCGTCTGCTCGAGGCCGAGCCACCCGGGCAGCACCGACAGGTAGAACCACCCGAGGCCGGCGAAGGCGATGACCTGGAAGACCGAGTTGAGCGCGACGAGCACGGCCGCGGCCTCGCGGTCACCGCAGGCGAGGTCGTTCCAGATGATGACCATCGCGATGCACCGGGCGAGCCCGACGATGATGAGGCCCGTGCGGTAGGCGGGCAGGTCGGCCAGGAAGATCCACGCGAGCGCGAACATCACGGCGGGCCCGACGAGCCAGTTCAGGACGAGCGACGCACCGAGCATCCGCTTGTCGGCCGTCACGGTGTCGAGGCGGTCGTAGCGAACCTTCGCGAGCACCGGGTACATCATGACGAGCAGGCCGATGGCGATCGGCAGCGAGACACCCTCGACCTCGACGGCGGAGAGCGCGTCGTCGAGACCCGGCACGAGCCGTCCGAGAAGGAGACCGACGGCCATCGCAGCGACGATCCAGACCGGCAGGAAGCGATCGAGCGTCGAAAGGCGCGCGGCAACAGGGGCTTGCGTGGGCTCGGCGGAGCCAGTGGCATCGGTCTTCATCGTCATGAACTCTGGCCAACATATTGATGTTTGTCAATGTGTCGGTAGGGTGAGCCACATGTCCACCCCCGCAGAGTTCACCTGCGCTCCCGCCGCCGACGCGGCGCTGCTGCCGCTCGACGACGCGAATCGCCGGGCCGAGCTCCTCAAGGCGATCGCCGATCCGGTGCGGCTGCGTCTGCTCACCTACCTCGCAGCCACCCCCGACGGCACGGTGTGCGCCTGCCACCTGCCGAGCCAACTGGGCATCACCCAGCCGACCCTGAGCCATCACCTCAAGAAGCTGACGGACGCCGGGCTCCTCATGCGCGAACAGCGCGGACGGTGGGCGCACTACACCGTCGTCCGGTCGCGGCTCGACGAAGCTCGGTCAGCGCTCGAGCTCTGACCCAGCCGGTGCAGATGTGTCGATGTGGCCGCGATATGCCGCCACCAGATCGACAGAAGTTCCCCGGACACGCGAACGCCCGGCCTCTCGCGCTTCGAGGGGCCGGGCGTCACGTCAGGGGGCTACTTGATGAAGCCTTCCTTCTTGAGCCAGTCGAACGCCACGTCGGACGGGTTCTCACCGTCGACGTCGACCTTGGCGTTGAGCTCGATCATCGTCTCGTTCGTCAGCTTCTTCGACACAGGGCCGAACAGGTCCGACAACTGCGGGTTCTTCTCCAACGTCTTGGTGGAGAACACCGGGGCGACGTTGTAGAGCGGGAAGAACTTCTTGTCGTCGGCGAGCACCTGCAGCTTCAGCACCTTGATGCGGCCATCGGTCGTGAAGACCTCACCGAAGTTGCACAGCCCGTTGTTCGTAGCCGCGTAGATCGCACCCGACTCGAGCTTCTTGATCTGGTTACGCGGAATCTCGCTGCCGAGCGGAATGCCGTAGGCCTTGAGCATCGGCTCGAGGCCGTCGTCACGGTTGGCGAACTCGGTGTCGACGCACAGCGTGCGCTGCGCCTTCGGCACCTTCTTGAGGTCGGACAACGACTTCACGTTGAACTTATTCGCCGTGGCTTCCTTCGCCGCGAACCCGTAGGTGTTGTTCATCGGCGCGTACTGCAGCCACGTCAGACCGTTCTTCGCGTCCTCTGCCTTGACGGCGTCGAACTGCTTGCGCGGGTCCGGAATCGGCTTCGTGTGCCCCATGTACGTGATCCACGCCGTGCCCGTGTACTCCCACGAGAACGTCGTCTGGCCCTGGATCTGCGCCTCACGAGCCGCCGCAGAACCGGGGATCGTCGTGAAGTCCTTCACGTTTCCCCCGGCCGACTGCAGCAGGATGACGGCGATCTTTCCGAGGATCTGCTGCTCCGTGAACTGCTTGGAACCGACGGCGATCTCGGCGCCGTCGAGCTTCTTCACGGAGGCGAGCTTCGGCCCCAGTTCACCCGAGGGCGAGATGCCGGCCGAGGTACCGAGGCCACAGGAGCTGAGCAGCAGCGAACCCGCTGCCGCCGCTCCGGCGACGCCGGCGAGCCTGGCCCGCGGAGTACGAATCAACTTGTGCGTCATGCGATCACAGCCCCTTCGGGGTGACGATGGCCTCGAGCACACGCCCGGCCCACTCGAAGACGAGCGCGAGCAGGGCGATGAGGATCGCGCCACTGACGAGGATCGGGTAGCGGAACAGGTTGATGCCCGCCTGGATGAGCGCGCCCAGACCGCCGGCGTTGATGAACGTCGCGAACGACGCCGTACCGACGAGGAGGACGAGCGCGGTGCGCACACCGGCCATGATGACCGGCGCCGCGAGCGGCAGCTCGACCGTCGCGAGCGTCTTCATCTGGCTCATGCCCATGCCGCGGGCCGCCTCGACGAGCGTCGGGTCGACCTGCTGCAGACCGACGATCGTGTTGCGCAGCACCGGCAGGAACGCGTAGATCGCGAGAGCGAGAACGGCCACCCAGAAGGTGAAGCCGATCCACAGCGCGAGCAGCACGATGAGGCCGATGACCGGCGTCGCCTGGCCCGCGTTGGCGAACGCGACGACGGGCCCGGAGAAGCGGCGCAGCTTGGGACGGGTCAGGGCGACACCGATGGGCAGCGCCGTGGCGAGCACGAAGAAGGTGGCGACGAACGTCACCTTGATGTGCTCCCACCCGAGCTTGCGCAACGCGGACCAGTCGAGCTGACGCGCCTCGATGGGGTCGAGATCGGCGGTCTGACGCCAGATGACCCAGGCGCCGAAGATGACGAGGATGAGGACGGGCAGCCCGAAGATCAGACCGAGTTGATCGCGTCCGATACGGCCCTTCACTGTTCCTCACCCTCCTCGGCCTGCTCGCGGAAGTCGGTGTGGCTCGAGGTGTTCGCCACAGCCACCGAATCGGGCGTGGCCTCGGCGTCGGCACCGTGACGGCGCGACTCGGCCGCCTCGTGGGTGTCCTGGATGTGCGTCATGATCTGCTGGAACGACGCGACACCGCGGTACTCGCCGCGCCCACCGGTGACGACGACGGCGCCGTGGCTCGAGCTGAGCATGGCGTCGAGGGCGTCGTTGAGCGTGGCGCGGTGGTCGACCGTCTGCAGTGCCTCGCGGCGACGGTTCTCGACGCGCTCGCCGCGCAGCTTGGCGGCGGTGACGAAGTCGACCGGACGACCACGCTCGTCGAGCACGACGACGTTGCGCACACCGGACGCGGTGGCGTTGCGCTGCACGTCGACGATGGAGTCACCCACGCGAACCGTCGGCGCGTCGGCGATCTCGACATCGTCGAGGCGCGAGAGGGCGAGGGACTTGAGGGCCGAACCGGCACCCACGAAGTCCTCGACGAACTCGTTGGCCGGGGCCGCGAGGATGTTCTCGGGGGTGTCGTACTGCTCGATCTTGCCGCCCTCGGAAAGGATGAGGATGCGGTCGCCGAGCTTGAGAGCCTCGTCGATGTCGTGCGTGACGCAGATGATCGTCTTGCGCAGCTGGCGCTGGATGCTGAGCATCTCGTCCTGCAGGCGCGTACGCGTGATCGGGTCGACGGCGCCGAAGGGCTCGTCCATGAGGATGACGGGCGGGTCGGCGGCGAGGCCGCGGGCCACACCGACACGCTGCTGCTGACCGCCGGAGAGCTCACGCGGGAAGCGGTCGCGGTAGCGTTCCGGGTCGAGGCCGACCATGTCGAGCAGCTCGTCGACGCGCTTGGTCGTCTTGGCCTTGTCCCAGCCGAGCAGGCCGGGGACGACGGCGATGTTGTCGGCCACCGTCATGTGCGGGAAGAGTGAACCACCCTGGATGACGTAACCGATGCGCCGGCGCAGGTCGTCGGCCTTCGACTCGGAGATCGGCTTGCCGTCGATCGTGATGGTGCCGCTCGTCGGGTCGATGAGACGGTTGATCATCTTGAGCGACGTCGTCTTGCCGCAGCCCGACGGGCCGACGAACATGACGGTCTCACCGGCGGGGATGCGCAGCGACATGCCGCCGACGGCAGCCTTCGCCTGGCCGGGGTACTTCTTGACGACGTTGTCGAAGACGATCTCGGCGCCCGTGACTTCGCTGCGCTGAGAGCTCGTGGCGTCGACGTCGGTGTTGACGTCCGTGTTGACGTCGTCAGCGCGCTCGACCGGCGTGGCGCCCTGGGCTTCGGTGGTGTTGTCAGGCACGGATCCCCCTGGGAATCGTCAGTCGGCCGACGCCGACAAGAATGAGGTCGAGAAGGAGCGCGAGGACGACGACACCGATGGTGCCGACGAGCGCGTAGTTGAGCGCGTTGGCGCCGCCCACCTGGGCGAGGCCGGTGAAGATGTAGCCACCGAGGCCGGGGCCGAGGGCGTAGGCGGCGATGGCGCCGACGCCGAACGACATCTGGGTGGACGTGCGCACGCCGGCGAGGATGACCGGCCACGCCATGGGCAGGCGCACCTTGAGCAGCGTCGCTGCCTTGCTCATGCCCATGCCCTGCGCGCTTTCGAGCAGGTTCTTGTCGACCGACTCGAGGCCCACGACCGCGTTGCGCAGGATCGGCAGAACGGCGTAGAAGCAGACTGCGAGCACCGACGGCAGGGCACCGATGCCCACGAGCGGCAGCAGCACGCCGAGGAGCGCGAACGACGGGATGGTCAGACCGACCGCCGAGAAGATGTTGGCCAAGCCCTTGAGCCTGTTGTTCCGAATGACGATGACCGCAAGGACGAGCGCGATGATCGTGGCGAGCAAGACGGCCTGGACGACGAGCGAGGTGTGCTGGTAACTGCGATAGGCGATGTCCTGCCATCGCTCAGCGATGAATTCCCACACGAGGCGTCATCCCCCTTTCCACAATGTGCCCGCCGACGCCCCGTGCGGCACACGGGAGTAGGCGGGCTTCGTTTGGCTCATCCTAGGTGCGCAGCCGCGTCAGACCGCGGCTTCCCGGGGCGCGCGGGCCCCGCCGGCGCTCGATGGCCGACGGTCGCGCGCGCCGTTCTCCTTGCCATGACAGAGGGAATTCACAGTTGATAACGAATGGCTCACGAATCCCTGAATATTGCGACAGTGCGGGCAAATCGGTCGATTGTGCCCCTCGGGATCGGGAGGATGACGTCATGAGTGTGCACCCGGCGTCGCAGCTTCCGTGGCAGACCTACCGTGACGTGCGTCTGCGTGCGTTGGGGACCAATCCGGAGGCGTTCGGCTCGTCGTTCGAGCGCGAGGTGGCCTTCCCCGACGAGCGGTGGGTCGAGCGCGCGTCGAACCCCGGGACGCTGCTGTGGGTGGCTGACGACGAGCCGGATGCCTCGAGCGGCGTCGCGCCGCGTGCTGACGGTTTGGCGGGCCTCTTTCCCGCCTCCGGTTATCTCGACGACGTGGAGAGCGCTCGGACGCTGACGGACGACCCGGAGCGTCTCGCCTTCGTCGTCCAGGTGTGGGTGGAGCCGGGTCGGCGCGGCACCGGCGTCGTCGACGACCTTGTCGAAGCACTCGTCTTGCGGGCACGCGAGTTGGGTTACCGGGTGCTGGCGCTGCACGTGTTCCGCGCGAACGAGCGGGCCGCGGCGGCGTACGTGCGGCACGGGTTCACGCAGGTGAACCCGCCGTCGCCGGCGTGCCCGGCCGACGAGGACGAGTACGTCCTGACGCTCTGAGCTCGCACCGGCGCGACGACCTGTTCAGGACACAACGTGCACCGGTGGCACGTCGGCATCTCAAACCGGGACCATCAGGACACAACGCGGCGTGACGGCACTCGCGCACCCACCGGCATGGCCGGAGCGAGCGGGCCGGCCCAGCGTCAGCGGCTCAGAAGAACCAGCCGTCGGGCAGGGGCTGGCCCTCGGGACGCGCGCCGTGGCCGCGGCCGTCCGTCGCGGGAAGGCCACCGGCCTGCATGGCGGCGACGTCGATGTAGTGCTCGGTGCCGAAGCCGGCGTTGAACGCCTCGGCGGGCATCGCCAGGATGCCTGCGGCGTCGGGCTGCGACGCGTGCGCGCCGAGCGCGGCGCGCTTCTTGTCGAGGTAGGCGCTGACGTCGACGCGGAAGCTGATGTCGCGCTCGGCCATGCCGAGGGGGTTGCCGTCGTCGCCGCCGGCGTCGGGGTCGAAGCCCTCGCCCTCGGGGATGAGCCCGGCCTCGCGGGCCTGACGCATCTGCTCGCGCAGGGCGTCACGGTTCATCGTCGACTCGAACACGCGCGGCGAACTCTTCGCCAGCGAGACCGCGCGGTGGAGCACGTTGTGCACCTTGACGTGGTCGGGGTGGCCGTAGCTGCCGTGCCAGTCGTAGCCGACGACGACGTCGGCGTTCTCCTCGTCGAGAATGTCGGCGAGCGCCTGCCCGGCGATGACGGGGTCGGCGCCGTGGAAGGATCCGTCGACGTCGTTCTGCTCCCAGCCCGTCATGCCCGAGTCGGCGTAGCCGAGCCACGCGACGCGCGCCGTGCCGAGCACCCGAGCGGATTCGGCCGCTTCCTTGCGGCGCCGCTCGACGACGGTCTCCCCCTCGGCCATGTCTTCGGCGGGCGAACCGTGGTCACCGTTCGTGGCGTACACGAGCACGACGCGGTGGCCCTCCTCGACGGCGCGCGCCATGGCACCGGAGGTCTGGCTGGCTTCGTCGTCGGGGTGGGCGTGGAAGAAGACGATGGTCGACACGCGCGACAGTTTCCCACGACCGCCGTGGCGGCACCTACCGCGCGCAGTGAAGCGCCCCAGGTTCTGCGCCGCTCCTATACGGGTTGCGGCTCTCGGATGAGGGCCGCGTAGTGGGCTTGCTCGAACTCCACCGGGGTCATTATCTCAAGAGTGGAGTGCAGACGCCTGGGTCTGCTGAAGGTTTAGTTGAGTCGGCTGTGCAATTGCGAGCAGCGATCCGCATGGACGATGCGGCCCCGGCGCCGCCAGGTCACCGGCGGGCGACGGTGGAATCGAGTGCGGAGACAGCTAAACTGGACTGCATCCGATCACTGATCGAGTAGCCCCTGATGCGGCCTCTGGTTACTCATCCTTGACAGCATATAGGCACCGCTTTCCCGGTCCGTTCAAAGCTTCGTGATAGCGCTCGACCACACCTCGTTCGGTCGATTGGCGACTAAACCCGGGGCAGACCCACATCTGATCCTCTTGTTTGCTGCTTCCTTATGTAGGTGGCCGAACTCTGGGTCGTCGCGATGGGCGTCGCACAAGGTCTTCGCACAGTGCGTCTGGGGCACTTCAGCCTGCGAGTCCGGAGCGGCGAGCCACCGTCGTGCGGCGCGCGAGTTGGAAGATGAGTGTCAGAGATGCGATCGAGTAGGCTTGAGCTATGAATACTCAGGGTGTCGAAGTGGGCGGCAGCGGTGGCACGGAGGAGTGGGGGATGCAGCCAGCGCATCCAAGCTTTGCGGCGCACTTCACCGATCCGATGTACAACGATCCGGCTGATGAGTGGGCGCCGTTCGGCAGCGACGAGGCTGCCGACGTCCTTGCCGAGTGGGAGGAACGTCGCGAAGCGCTGACATCGTCCACGCGGTTGCGTGACATGTATGACTCCGAAAAGGACTGGCAAGAGTCGGTGAGCGAGATCGGTACGTCACCGCTCGACACCGACGACGAGGCTACATGGGTGGTGGCGCGAGCCTTTACGTTGCTGAGGCTCACTGGCCAGATAGACGATGAAGGCAAGGCTGTTGCGCTGCGCGGTCTCGACCGCCTCCTCCAAGAGACGGACAATGCACGGGAGTACGTCCAGCAAAAACGTGATTTGGAATCCTGGCGCAATCCCACTGAGTGACTAGGGCGTGTCTGACAAATTTCGGCGGCGGGATTTGAAACGATCATGCCGTTTCACCTTTTCAAGTCCTCTCGGATGCTCCGTGTGAAGCGCCCCAGGTATCGCGCCGCGTCCTTGTGAGTTGGAAGGATGCGAACCATGCCGAAGAAGATCGATCCGAAGGTCAAAGAGCGGTGCGTGCGCCAGGTACTGGAGCACTTGCCGGAGTACCCGTCGCTGACCGCTGCTGCTGGGGTCGTCGCTCGCCGTGAGGGTGTGGGCAAGGAGTCGGTACGTCGCTGGGTGCTCCAAGCCCAGGTCGATGGCGGCCAGCGCCAAGGGGCCACCACCGAGGAACTGGCCCAGATCAAGGAGCTCAAGGCCAAGGTTCGGCGGTTGGAAGCCGACAACGAGATCCTGCGCCGGGCCTCAATTTTCTTCGCGGGGGAACTCGACCCCCGCGATCGCTGATCGTCGCCTTCATCGACGAGATGCGAACCGAGGGCCACGCGGTCGAGTCGATCGGGTCTGCTGAAGGTTCGGTTGAGTCCTTGGATGCATCCCCGACGGTGGGGGTGCTGGAAGGATGAAGCACTGTGCCGAAGAAGTTCACCGAAGAGTTCAAGAAGGACGCTGTCGCGCTCGTGACGGCGGGCAGCAGTCAACGTCAGGTCTGCGCCGACTTGGGCATCTCGAAGTCCGCTCTGCGCACCTGGGTGCAGGATGCCCGGTTCGCGTCGGCGGGCATGAAGCCCGCCGATGATCAGCAGCGCAAAGAGATGGCGGGGGCGCTACGGCGTATCCGCGAACTCGAGCAGGAAAATGAAGTGCTCTGCCGCGCCGCGGCGTACCTGTCGCAGGTGCACATCACGCCCCCAAAATGGGGTACCCGCTCGTCCAAGAGCTTGCTGCCCCCGACGCCCCGATTCGGGTGCCGGTGGCGGTGACGTGCCGGGTGCTGGGCTTCAGTCAGCCGGCGTACTACAAATGGCGGGCACAGCCCGTCAGCGCATGTGAAGCCGAGGAAGCCATCCTGAGCGGGGTGCTTCGCGAGTTGCACGACGAGGATCGCGAAGCGGGCTACCGCGGCTTGTCCAATGACCTCGCCGACCGCGGGTATGTGTGCTCCGACCAGCGTGTGTGGCGTTTGTGCCACGTCGCGGGCGTCCGATCGGCCATCCACGACAGGAAGAGACGCGGACCTGGGTCGCCGGGCCCCGCCGTGCACGACGACCTGCTCGCCAACCAGGACGAGCGCGTCGTCACACGCCACCGCTTCAGTGCTGAACGAGCGAACCAGGTGTGGCTGACCGAAATCAGTGAGCACCACACCCGTGAAGGAGAGCTGTACGTGTGTGCGGTCAAGGACGTATTCGCGAACAGGATCGTCGGGTACAGCATTGATCGGCGGATGAAGGCGCAGCTCGCGGTCGACGCTCTCACGATGACGATCGCGCATCGTGAGAATCCCGTTGGTGTCATTGTGCATTCAGACCGTGGCAGTCAGGGCGGATTCAACTGGTCGTCGCAACACCCTGATCGTGAGGGCGTGTGGTGAGACGAAAGCCAGAAGAATCAGCGGCGCCGGCGGGTACGCGCCGGCAGTGGCGGGTGGTGTCATAGCGTCGTAGCAACAGTGCGGGTGGCGTGCTGGTGGTGGTCGAGGAGTGCGGGTGGCGCGTCGGGTGTTGACGATCGCGGATCGGATCGAGATCTCGACAGGGGTGAAGCCCGGCTGGGAAGTGCGCAAGATCGCTCGGCATCTGGGGCGTGATCCAGGCGTCATCAGCCGCGAGATACGCCGCAACCGCAACGCTGATGGCACCTATCGTGCCGTCGGGGCGTGTCAACTTGTCTGTGTAAGCGGGGTGGTCACAGGTAGGGGTTGATCCGGTCGGGGTAGGCCGCGGCGAGCTGGGCGAGGGCCTGCTTCCAGT
>NZ_QWLM01000022.1 GCF_003515945.1 Dermacoccus abyssi | reverse complement strand
TGTTCTACAACCGACAGCGCCGCCACTCAGCACTCGGCTACGTCAGCCCCATCCAGTACGAGCTAGCATCAACCCGCACCCAAAAATCCGCCTGACTTAACCACTCACGGTGGAAACCACGATGGGGGTCACGTCAAACTGTCACCTAACCCTGCAGCAGTCCCACGCGCCTCGCGGACGGTCGTCGCATTCTGGGACTGGGTGCCGACAACGCTCCCCCGAGTGGCCCCGCGCACGGCCCCGACTGCCAGGTCACGCAGCCCAGCAGCGGTCCGCACTTGCGTCGCCCGATCAGCCAGCGTCAGAGACATGGAGCAGGTCTCAGAACCGCCAATCTAGTCACCCCGCGCCGGACGCCGACGACGGGAAAGCTAGCCGTTGCGATATCCACGAGAACCAATCGCAGTTCATGTCGGCAAGTTCGCTGTGCCTGCTGCGCACGCCAAGTAGACCGACAACGTCCGGCCGCTCAGCTCTTCACCCCGTTACCACTGAGGCTGCAGGCGGCGACACATAGCCACGAAGTTGTCGTCATTGTTGTGACGGCGAAAGATCGTCTCGGCCGTGGCACCTTCGTTCGCCAGCTGTTCGCAGACTTCGTTGTGCTTCGCGAGGAAGAGTTCGACCGACTCTTCATCTGTCAGGACTCCCTTGTGCTTCACCTGCATGACGCCCGTGGACTCCACCCCGGGCACGCATCGCTCTAGTCGCCGAAACCACCGTGGCCGCTCTACTGCTTCCGCCAAGGCGATCGCTTCGAGTACTCCCGTGTGGGAACAGTCAGCGCTGCGGATCTTCACAAGCAACTCTGGGTCGACAGAACGCGCGGCGCGGTCATGAAGATATTCGGCTTCGGGCGCACGCTTGAGTAGGTCATATGCTCCCTTAGCCAACGCCAGGGCCAAGACCGTCGCCCAGATGTTGGTGCTCAGTCCGCGAACGTCCGGCGCCAGCCAGCCGGTCCAGCGGCGCGTCGCCCAAACAAGTGCACAAGACAGCACCACGCCCACAGCCGTGATCCCGTGAAAATACATACGGGTGGTGCGAGCCCACTCGTTCTTCGACATCGTCACCATGGCCGCAACCGACGACGTCAACACATGCGTGAGGCACATCGCGAGCAGTGCGACTGCTGAAGGCCACTCCAATTGCTGGGCGCCGTGAACGGCCAGGATTCCTGCCATTGCCACAGGCCCGAGCCGGAAGAGGATGTATGTCCACCAAGATCGACTCACGACGATGCTGACAAGGTCTTCGGGATCGGCGTAACGTTCTGGCCATTCCACTGACAGGTAACGGTAGAGCCAACGCAGGGCGAGCGCGATCACGGCTCCCCACACAATGCTTTGGATCAACGGACTCCTTCTCCTTTGCCGACACGACGGTCAATCAGCGAGGAAGCTCCACACGGATCTGTTGAAGCAGGTCGGGGTACGGGTCGGCAAGCTTTCGATCGCCGCGCGCCTCGCTCATCGCGACCCGCAGCTTGTCCGCCGGCAGGTAATAGCGACCACGCGTCGTCCCTTCGGCACGAAGCAGCCCGGCACTGACGAGCACGCCTAGGTCACGAGTCGCTGTCCGGTCCTCGACGCCCGTCCTGTTGATGTAAGTACTACGGCGGATACGCATGCCGAGGGCAGCATCGAACAGGGCGTCGACCGAACGCTCGGGGACACCCGAGTCCACAACGATTTCGTCCAGCATGGCCCAGATTCGCTCGGCGTCCTTGAACCGTCGGCGCAGGGTTTGGGCCTGCTGGTGATGCGCGCGAAGGGAGAACTTCAACCACAGCGTCGCGTCCCGCTCCGGACTCCACGCGCCCTGACCTGTTGCTGCAAGAACGTCGTAGTAATCGCGAGTGTTGGCACCGAGCCACTCCTCGATGCTGGAGAACTCGGGCTCGAGAATGTCGTCAGTCGCCAAGACCAATGTCTGCAGGATGCGAGCCATCCGGCCGTTGCCGTCCCGGAACGGGTGCACCATGACGAAGTTCAAGTGGGCCATGGCCCCACGAACCAGGCTGTGCTCATCGGTGGAGGCCGCCAGGACCTGCATCAACTGGTCGATCAGCTGCGGAACGTCGTCGGAGTCCGGACCCTCGTATACGTTGCGACCGGTCGACTCGTCCTGCACATAGATAGCCCCTCGCCGGTACTCCCCCGGGCTCTTGGAGAAGTCGTGCTCGAGAAGCATGAAGTGCATTGTGCGAAGCGTGTGAGCATCCAAGGTGAAGCCCGGCAGGGTTGCCATCCGCAGCACGTAGGTGAGCACCCGACGGTAACCCTCGATCTCTTTCCAGGTGCGCTCGTCAGCGGTCAGCGGCTCATCCCCTTCGACCGCAGCTGCCGCATCCTGCTCGCTGACCTCGTACCCCTCGATGCTGTTGGAGCCGCGGATCGCACGGGCTTGCGTGGTTCGGCGAAGACCGCCGGACCACCGCTTGGGTGCGCGAAGAACGTCAGCCATCTCACGCCGGATCTCATCGATCTCGTGAAGAACGCCTACGTCGACGACGTCGAGCTCGGGTGTCTCGTAGAGCATGGCTGAGCCTCCTTGTCTCGTTGTCCTAATGATTCGGACATTGAGACAGTACCGCTCAGTGTCCTGATGTCCTAATGATTAGGACATTGAGACACGTGGCGGCGGCCCGCGCTCACACCCGTCACGCCGCGTGTCGCGTCACCCCCTCGTCAGCCCATGCGAGAGGATGACAGGTGCACTGTGCCCTGCGGGGCGTTCGCAACCTGAAGGATGATCGGTGGCCCGTTCGAAGAAGCCCGAGGTTCTCGACGACGACTTCGTCGAGAACATCATCGACATCGATGTCGAAGAGGAGATGCGCTCGGCGTTCCTCGAGTACTCCTACTCCGTCATCTACTCGCGTGCCCTGCCCGACGCGCGCGACGGCCTCAAGCCGGTGCAGCGCCGCATCCTGTTCTCCATGGACGAGCTCGGCCTCATGCCGACGAAGAACCACGTCAAGTCCTCCCGCGTCGTCGGCGAGGTCATGGGTAAGTACCACCCCCACGGCGACTCGGCCATCTACGACACCCTCGTGCGCATGGCGCAGGACTTCACGATGCGCCTGCCGCTCGTCGACGGCCACGGCAACTTCGGCTCCCTCGACCAGGGCCCCGCCGCCTCCCGTTACACCGAGGCCCGCCTCGCGCCGGCCGCGCTGACGCTCACCGAGAGCCTCGACGAGAACACCGTCGACTTCGTCCCCAACTACGACGACTCCCTGCAGCAGCCGTCCGTCCTGCCGGCCGCGTTCCCCAACCTGCTCGTCAATGGCGCCAGCGGCATCGCCGTCGGCATGGCCACCAACATGCCGCCGCACAACCTCGGCGAAGTCGTCCAGGCCGCCGTCCACCTCATCAAGAACCCCGACTGCAGCCTCGACGACCTCATGCGCTTCGTCCCCGGCCCCGACCTGCCCATGGGCGGGCGCATCGTCGGCCTCGGGGGCGTGCGCGACGCGTACCTCTCCGGCCGCGGTTCCTTCCGCACCCGCGCCACCTGCAGCATCGAGAACGTCACGCCCCGCAAGAAGGGCATCGTCGTCACGGAACTGCCCTACATGGTCGGCCCTGAAAAGGTCATCGACCGCATGCGCGACCTCGTGAGCAGCAAGAAACTGCAGGGCATCTCGGACGTCAAGGACCTCTCGGACCGCCACCACGGCCTGCGCCTCGTCATCGAACTCAAGAACGGCTTCAACCCCGACGCCGTGCTCGAACAGCTCTACAAGCTCACGCCGATGGAGGAATCCTTCGGCATCAACAACGTCGCCCTCGTCGACGGCCAGCCGCGCACCCTCGGCCTCAAGGACCTCCTGCGCGTCTACACCGACTTCCGCGTCGACGTCGTGCGCCGCCGCACCGCCTACCGCCTCGGCAAGAAGGAAGACCGCCTCCACCTCGTCGACGGTCTGCTCATCGCGATCCTCGACATCGACGAGGTCATCCAGATCATCCGCTCGTCCGACGACTCGGGCATCGCGCGCGAACGCCTCATGAAGGTGTTCGACCTCTCCGAGGCGCAGGCCACCTACATCCTCGACCTGCAGCTGCGCCGCCTGACGAAGTTCTCCCGCCTCGAGCTGGAGAAGGAAGCCGAAGAGCTGCGCAAGGAGATCGAGAAGCTGCGCGCGATCCTCGCCGACGTCAAGCTCCTGCACAAGGTCGTCTGCGACGAACTGCTCGCCATCGCCAAGGAGCACGGCACGCCGCGCCGCACCGTGCTGCTCGAGGCCTCCGGCGAAACGAAGACCGCCAAGAGCGCCACCCCGCTCGAGGTCGCCGACGACCCGTGCTGGGTGCTCCTGTCCTCCACCGGCCTCGTCGCGCGGACGACGAACGCCGACCCGCTCGGCACCGACGGCAACCGCCGCAAGCACGACGCCATCGTCGCCGCCGCGCGTACGAGCGCCCGCGGTGAGTTCGGCGTCGTCACCTCGACCGGGCGCCTCTTCCGCGTCTCCGCGCTCGAGCTACCGCACCTCGTCGACACCCACGAAGCACCCGTGCTCGACGGCGGCGCACCGCTCGCCGCATTCGTCGACCTCGCCCCCGGCGAGAAGGTGCTCACCGTGACGTCGCTGCGCACCGACTCCCCCGGCCTCGCGCTCGGCACGGCCGCCGGCGTCGTCAAGCGCGTCAACCCGGACTACGCGAACAAACCGATCATGGAAGTGATCACGCTCAAGGGTGACGACGTCGTCGTCGGCGCTGTCGAACTGCAGACCGGCACCGAGGAACTCGTCTTCGTCACCAACGAAGCGCAGCTGCTGCACTTCAACGCTGACGGCGTGCGCCCGCAAGGCCGCACCGGCGGCGGCGTCGCAGGCATCAAGCTCGGCAAGGGCGCCCACGTCATCCACTTCGGCAGCGTCTCGCGCGACGGCGTCGTCGTCACCGGCGCCGGCCACCCGAGCTCGCCGGATGGCGAGATCACCTCGCTCAAGGTCGCACCGTTCGCCGAGTTCCCGGCCAAGGGCCGCGCGACGGCCGGCGTGCGCGCGCACCGCTTCCTGCGCGGCGAGAACCACCTGACCTTCGCGTGGGTCGGCTCCGCGCCGGCGCGCGCCGCCGACGCGACGGGCAAGGCGATCACCCTGCCCCCGGCCGACGGCAAGCGTGACGGCTCCGGTGACACCGCTCCCGGGCAGATCGCGGCTATCGGCACGACGGCGCCCTACACGGACGTTCCGGCCGACGCGTCGGCGAGCGAGGTTGCGGAGCAGACGCCCGTCAGCGCAGCCGAGGAGAGCGCCGAACGCACGTTGAGCCTGTTCGACGGCGACGACGCCTGACCCGTTCGGCCCGCTCTGTGAGTGTTGGCCCGGTCTGTGACCGGCGCGGCTCACAGGGCGGGCCAGCGGTCACATCCTGATTCGTGGTGCCGGACGGGGGTGCGCGTCCCCTACGCAGGTCGGTGCCACCTTCTCACTCGTCATGAGAAGGCTGTCTGTCCTCCTGCCACACCACGCGTAAGGGCCTATGCGCTTCCCGACTAGGCTGAAGGCGTGACTCCCTCGCTGTGCTCTGCCGACTGGGACGACTCCGCCTTACCCGCCTGGGGCAGCGCGAAAGACGCCCGGGTCATCGTCGTCGTGGAAGTGGGCGGTTCGTGGGGGCGAGACGCCGTTGCCGACGCCGGACTCAAGGCACCTGAGGGCGCCACTCTGTACGTGGTGCGCTCCCCCGGTCGTCATGCCGAGACGCCGGCACTGCAGCGCGTCTTCGTGAGCGGTGGTTTCGACAATGAGCCGTGGCTTGTCACCGGAAAACTGAATGCCCCAGGGGTTTCCACGTTCCTTTCGGGTGATGTTGTCGACGAGTCGTGGTGGGCCAAGTTCAGCTTCGAGCGTTCCGACGAACCCGCGCTCCTCGTCTGCACCAACGGTGTTCGTGACACGTGCTGCGCGGTTCGCGGCCGACCGGTCGCCCAGTCGGCCTACGCGGTTGAGCCGACCCGCACGTGGGAGGTGTCGCACATCGGCGGTCACCGCTTCGCGCCGACGGCGATCCACCTGCCGAGTGGGCAGACCTTCGGCCGCCTCACGGGTGACGACGCTGCCGCCCTGGCGCACGTTGCGACGACGGACGCGGTTCCCGCGGAACTCTTCTCACGCGGCAAGCACCGCGGACGGGTGGACCTCTCCCCCGCCCAGCGCGTCGCCGAGACCTGGTGGCGCGAGCAGCACCCCGAGCTTCCGCTGACGCCGCCCGTCGCCCTCGGAGCCGCGACGAAGACCGACGGCGGCGAGAGCGTCGAGCTGCCCGACGGCACGACGCTGCTCGTCACCACGCACAAGGGCCCGGAGCTGCGCGATTCGTGCATCAAGAACCCCAAGCAGTCGCAGTACTACGAGGGCTCGCTCGACCACGCGTGACGGTTCGGCCGGTAACGCGAGGGCTATCCCGCATCCTTGCGCCCGCCAGACCCGAGTCTGGACGTGAGAGTCACGAAGAGGCTTGCGACGCTGCCTTCCAGCCCGCGTCAGTCTGCCTTGGTCGCCCCATAAGGGGCGACCGCGTCATCTGCGGCTGACGTTTCGGGAGGCTCCTCATCCCGTCCGGGCGGACGCTCGTCGTCCCCCTCGCCCTCCACCTCGCGGCGAGCGTCACGCTCCGCAGCCCGGCGCGTCTCGTCGCTGATCTCGTAGCGACGCTTGTAGAGGTCGAGCAGCGCCATTGCCGTCGCAGCCATGGGCACACCGAGAATGCCGCCGGCGAGGCCGAACATCTGCGCACCGAGCAGCGCCGACGCGAACGACACCGCCGGGTGCACGTCGACAGCCTTCGCGCTGATGTTGGGCTCGATCGTGATGTTCTCGATCTGCTGGTAGATGATCGCGAAGACGAGGATGACCAGGCCGTTGACCGGCTTGTCGCTCGTGAGACCGACGAGCACGGGCAGCACGATCGAGATGTACGTGCCGATGTTGGGGATGAACTGCGCAATGAGGCCGGTCCACAGCCCGAGCGCCAGCCAGTACGGCATCCCGATGATCATCATGAACGTGCCGTGCACCGTCGCCGAGATCGTCGCGAGAATGCACCGCGCCGCGACGTAGCCGCCGACCTTCGTGACGAAGACTTCCCACACCGTCAGCACCACGCGCTGCTGTGACGGGCGGAACAGGCCCGCGATCCACGTGCGCAGGCGCGGCATGCCCGCCGAGATGTAGCAGGTGAAGAACACGAGAACGAAGGTGTTGAACGCCGTCGAGACGATGCTCGTCACGAGCCCGAGCACGCCGCCCGCCAGCTGCGACCCGTAGGACGCGACCCGCTCCGGCGTCAGGGAGACCTTCGACAGCATCGTGTTGATGTCGTAATCGGTGTCGAACTGCTCGTTCGCGTAACGCACGAGGTCGGTGACGACGCCCGGCGCCGCCGTGACGAGCGCCTGGATCTCGGACACGAGCAGACTGCCGAACGCGGCGAAGAAGCCGGCGATCGCCAGGCCGAGCGTCAGGACCACGACGCCCGTCGCCAAAGCACGCGGCATGTGCTTGGCCAGCCGACGGACGGCCGGCTCCATCGCGACGGCGAGGAAGAACGCCATGAGGATGGTGAAGATGGCCGAGCCGGCGGAGTTCGAGATGAACCCCAGCGCCGCAACGACGCCCAAGGTACCGAGCACCACCCACGTGGCCCGCCACACCGACCGCGGGTCGAGGGCGATGGTGAGACGGGGCGCGCCCTGATCGGGACGCGCGTCGGAACCGCTCGCTGACATGGTCGTTGCCCTCCCCCTCGTCACGCTGACGGGATGAGTGTTTCACGCCACCGCGGCTAGGCTGACGCCATGGCCGAGCTTCACATCGCACAGGACGACCACGCCGACGAGATCATCTCCGAGCACCCGTTCGGGCTGCTCGTCGGCATGCTCCTGGACCAGCAGATTGCCATGGAGGTCGCCTTCGCCGGCCCCGGCAAGATCTACGACCGCTTCGGCACGCTTGATCCCACCGAGATCGCCGCGATCGACCCCGACGAGTTCATCGCCCAGTGCACGACTCCCCCGGCCATCCACCGCTACGGCAAATCGATGGCCGAGCGTGTGCAGAAGCTCGCCGCCGCCATCCGCGACGAGTACGACGGCGACACGACGAAGATCTGGGCCACCGACGACCCGAACGAACTGCTGGGGCGCCTCAAGAACCTGCCCGGCTACGGCGACCAGAAAGCACGCATCTTCGCGTCCCTCCTCGGCAAGCAGCTGGGCGTCCAGCCCGACGGCTGGCGCGAGGCCATCGGCCCCTACGCCGAAGAGGGTTCCTTCCGCTCCGTCGCCGACGTCGTCGACCCCGACTCGCTGCTCAAGGTCCGCGAGACCAAGCGCGAGATCAAGGCTGCAAAGAAGGCCGCCGCGAAGAAGGACTGACCGCCCTACTGGCTACGTTGTGCGCTGCTGGCCGCGGCATGCCGCAGCCGAATCCGCAGAACGTTCCCGCCTGACGGGCCCGCCCGTATTCATCGGGCGAGGACAGCGCACGCGTCATGCTGGCGGCGTGCCTGCCTTGCGCACACCGACGGCGAACTGCACCGTCGTGCCCTTCCGCGCCGTCAACGTCACCTTCAACCCGGGCGCCGCCGTCGTGACGGTGTCCAGAGTTCCGGGGTCACCGTCGCACTCGTACGGGTGCGAGAACGTCTGCTCGATCGTGGCGCCCTCGATCGCCTCCGTGTACGACGCCGTCGCCTCCAGCCCACCGCCCGTGCAGGCGACCACAACTTCCATGGGTCCGCCCGTCACGTGGGGGAAATCGAGGCTCTTCACCCCGGACGCCGAGCCCTTCTCGATCGTGAGGAAGCTCTGCGGGTGGCCCAACACGTTCTCCCGCAGCCCCGACGCCCCGGCCGCAGGCTTCGCCTGAGCGTCGTCGCCGAGCACGACCGCCTTGGGCGTCGTGTACTCCGGGTGGTCCTGATCGCGCGCCCACTCGTCCATCGAGCAGCCCGAAAGCAACGCAGCCACGAGCGCGGTCGTCACCGTTGCAGTAACGCGAAGTGAGCGGAGGTTCGCCATGAGATCTCGTTCTTCCTTGCGGCGGACCGCACGGTGTCCGGCGGGCAGCCGAATCACTTCAACGTAACGGCGTCACACGATTCGAGGAAGAGTTGCCGCCGGAGCAATTCGGTAACGAAACAGGCGTGGCGAATCCGTCAGCCGCGCAACCACACGGCCAACCCGGCGCATCCGCACGCCCAGAGCACGCTGACGAACGTGCCGATGATGAAGCGTTCCGCCACCGCCGACTTCTCACCGCTGCGCAGCTCCGGGTAGCGCCCGAGACCCTTCACGGCCAGGACGATGGCGATGGCCTCCGGCCAGTTCGCGACGAGACCCGCGAAGATCGCCAACCGTTCGAGCGCCCCGATCCATGCGCCGCCCCGCAGGATGCTCCCGGCCTGCTCGACGCCACCCGTCGCCTTGCCCGACACAGGTTCCGGTGTCTCGGCGTTCGGCTCGGAAGCCGCCGGTAGCTGCTCGTGAACGCGCCGGTCGTCGACGAAGCGGAAGACCAGCTGCGTGACGAACCCGCCCGCCACGACGGCGAGCACGCCGAAGAGCGCGACCACCAACACCGCCCGTGCGTCCATGCCCTGAACGCTAACGTCCAACACCGACAACCGGGCGAGCTCAGCCCAAAGCAGCCGTCAGCGCACGCACCGCGAGCGCCTCCCCGGCGTCGGCTTCGACGACGGCCGCGGTGCTCACTCGCTGGCTGACGGCGGACGCCGTCACGCCGAGGCGAGCCGCGATCTCCTGACGCGACAAGCCCTCGGCGACGAGGTCGGCAACCTCCCACCCGGCTGCGGTGCGGCGCCGCCAGACGAAGGCCAGCAGGTCGAGGGCGGCGCGCGCATCGTCGGCAGCGGCGCTGGCCTCGGCTCCCCCGACACGCGTCACGACGGCGAGATCCTGCGCACCTCCTCGGGATTCGTTGACGGCGGCCCGGGCCGCGACGAACGCGGGCCCGTTCGCGGCGCGAACGTCGTCCGGCACCGGGGTGTCGACGGGCCCGATGCCGAGACCGACCCGCCACCCGCCCTCGCGGACGAAGAGACGCACGGCGCTCACGGCATCGGCCGGGTCGGCGATGAGCGCCTGGACTTCGTCACCCGCCGTGCGCGCGAAGGCACGGGACCTACCGCCGAGCGTCAGGGATTCGAGGGCTGTGAGCATGGCCGGAACACGGTCGCCCCGAGAACTACTGCGGATCTGGTCTGCCGTGACGACGATCATCGCCCCACCGCTCGATTTAGTCATACGACTAAAGTAGCAGCAATTAAGCCTCTGGACTAACTCTTGGCGGCTTCAGTCGACAGCCTGTACCGGCGGAACGATGGCACGAGCACGGCGATCGCCACCACGGAGACGAGCACGAGGACACCACCGATCCACGCTGCCCGACCGGCCCCGAACGCCTCGGCGCCCGCCCCGTGGACGACATCCGCGATGCGCGGCCCACCCGCAACGACGACGAGGAAGACGCCCTGCAGGCGACCGCGCACCGCGTCGGTGGCCGCCGTCTGCAGCATCGACGTGCGGAACGCCGCCGAGACCATGTCCGCCGCGCCACCGACGACGAGGGCGCCGAACGCGATCCAGAACAGGATGTCGAGCCGTCCGTTCGCGAGCGCCACCGCTCCACCGAAGACGACGACCGCCCCGCCCCACACGGCGACGGCGGCGAGCACCGCCACGCCGTGCCGCTGCACGCGCGATACCCACCCGGAGAACACGCCGCCGAGCACAGCACCGACCGGAATGGCCGCGAACAACCACGCGAACGCGAAGCCACCCTCGCTCGGTCCGCCGAACGACTCGTGTGCGATCTGCGGGAACTCCGCACGCGGCATACCGAAGATCATCGCGGCGAGATCGACGACGAAGCTCGCCATGAGCACCGGATGGCGTGAGAGATACCGCAGCCCGTCGACCACGGACGTGAAGCCGGCCACCGTCACCTCGCCCAGCGGACGCATCGCCGGCAGGTTGACGACGGCCCACATCGTCGCGAGCAGGCACAGCGTGTCGGCGGCGTACATCCACGAGAACCCGAGCACCGGAATGAGCGTTCCCGCGACGAGCGGCCCCGCGATGCCTCCCGCCATCGCCACCGTCATGAGGAGTGAGTTGGCCGCCGGCAGGAGCTCGGGTGGCAACAGCCTCGGCAGAGAACTCTGCAGCGCCGGCTGGTGGAGCGCGAAGAAGATCTGCTGCACCGCGAACAGGCTGAGCAGCAGCCACACGTTGATGCCGCCGACGGCGGCCTGCGCCCAGAACAGCGCGCTCGTCACGATGAGCCCGGTCGTCGTGAACATCAGGATGCGACGCCGGTCGTGCGCGTCGGCGAGCGAGCCTCCGTACAGGCCGAAGACGATGAGCGGCACGAGACCGAACAGGCCCGTCAGGCCGACATAACTCGAGTCACGCGTCTGCGCGTAGATCTGCGCGGGCACCGACACGATCGTCAGCTGCGCACCGATGACCGTGACGATGTCGGCCAGCCACAACCGCCGGAAGGCGGGAACCTTGAGCGGGCGCGTGTCCGCGAGAACGCTGCGGGCACGCGCGAGCCTGCTCGCGGTCATGCGTCGATGCGCTCCAGGTCGAGCTGGTGAGCCGACGAAATGATGAAGTCCTTGCGGGGCGCCACGTCGCTGCCCATGAGCAGGTCGAACACCTGCTCCGCCGCCTCGGCGTCGGCGAGCGTGACGCGACGCAGCGTGCGGTGACGCGGATCCATCGTCGTCTCCGCGAGCTGGTCGGCGTCCATCTCGCCGAGACCCTTGTAGCGCTGCGGCTGCTTGAACGTGCGGCCCTTCTTCTCCCACGCGCTGACGACCGAACGCATCTCGGCCTCGGAGTAGGTGTAGATGACCTCGCCCTTGGCCCGGCCGCTCGCGTTGAGTTCGAGACGGTGCAGCGGCGGCATGGCCGCGTACACCCGACCGGCCGCGACGAGCGGGCGCATGTAGCGGAAGAACAGGGTGAGCAGTAGCGTGCGGATGTGGGCGCCGTCGACGTCGGCGTCCGTCATGAGGATGATCTTGCCGTAGCGCACCATGTCGAGATCGAAGCTGCGCCCCGAGCCGCCACCGATGACCTGGATGATCGAGGCGCACTCGGCGTTCTTCAGCATGTCGCCGACTGACGCCTTCTGGACGTTGAGGATCTTGCCGCGGATCGGCAGCAGCGCCTGGTACTCCGAGTTGCGCGCCGCCATACCGGTGCCGAGCGCCGAGTCACCCTCGACGATGAACAGCTCCGACTTCTCGCCGTCGGTGGAGCGGCAGTCCTTGAGCTTGCCCGGCAGGCTCGAGCTCTCCAGCGCCGTCTTGCGCCGCTGCGTCTCCTTGTGCTGACGCGCACTGATGCGCGACTTCATCTCGGCGACGACCTTCTCCAGCAGGAGCGCCGACTGCGCCTTCTCGTCGCGCTTCGTCGACGTCAGGTGCGCCGTGAGCTCCTTCTCGACGACCTTCGCGACGATGGCGCGCACGGCGTTCGTGCCGAGCACCTCCTTCGTCTGGCCCTCGAACTGCGGCTCCGCCAGACGCACCGTGACGACGGCCGTGAGGCCGGCGAGGACGTCGTCCTTCTCGACCTTGTCGTTGCCGACCTTGAGCTTTCGCGCGTTGACCTCGAGCTGCTTCTTGAAGACCTTCATGAGGGCCTGCTCGAAGCCGGTGTTGTGCGTGCCGCCCTTCGGCGTCGCGATGATGTTGACGAAGGAACGCACCTTCGTCTCGTACCCCGTGCCCCAGCGCAGCGCGATGTCGACGCCGCACTCACGCTCGACGTCCTGGCTCGTCATGTGCCCGCTCTTCTCGTCGAGCACGGGCACCGTCTCGGTGAAGTGACCGCTGCCCTGCAGACGCCACACGTCGGTGACGGCCGCGTCGGCGGCGAGGTAGTCGGTGAACTCGCTGATGCCGCCGTCGTGGAAGAAGACCTGCTCGTGGGGGCCGTCGGCGCCCGGCGTCTCGGGCAGGCCGCGCTCGTCACGGATGACGAGGGTGAGGCCCGGCACGAGGAAGCTCGTCTGACGCGCACGCCCGATGAGCTGCTCGTAGTCGAACTGGGCGCTCTTGAGGAAGATGCTCGTGTCGGCCCAGTAGCGCACGCGCGAACCGGTGACGCCGCGCTTGGCCTTGCCGACGACCTTGAGTTCGCTGCCCGACTCGAACGGGCTGAACGGGTTGAGCGGGCTTTTGCCGTCGGCGTCGTCGAAGACGCCGGGCTCGCCGCGGCGGAAACTCATGCCGTACGTCTTGCTCGCACGGTCGACCTCGACGTCGAGACGAGCGCTCAGCGCGTTGACGACCGACGCGCCGACACCGTGCAGACCACCCGACGCGTTGTACGAACCGCCGCCGAACTTGCCGCCCGCGTGCAGCTTCGTGAAGACGACCTCGACACCCGAAAGGCCCGTGCGCGGCTCGACGTCGACGGGGATACCGCGGCCGTTGTCGCGCACCTCGACGGAGCCGTCGGGCATGAGGATGACCTCGATGCGGTCGCAGTAGCCGCCGAGCGCCTCGTCGACCGAGTTGTCGATGATCTCCCACAGGCAGTGCATGAGACCGCGCCCGTCGGTGGAACCGATGTACATGCCCGGGCGCTTGCGTACGGCCTCGAGCCCCTCGAGCACCTGGAGGTGACGAGCGGTGTAGGTCTGGTTCTCTCCTTGCGACACCTGGGAATCTCCTTGAAGTTCGCGGGGGACGCCGCAGACGGCGCACCCGTCACCGTACCCGAGAATCCGCGGGTTTCCGGGCCGCCACGCGGTGATCCGACGCTCACTGCGCACCTGCGGCGCAGGCCGAATCACAACGATGTGGCTCAGGAGTCGGAATTGGGCTTCTCGGGAATGTCCGCCCGTGACAGACTGTTGTCGATTCCGAGAAACGATGCTTCGGGCATCGTTCGTAGGACGCCGCTGGTGCCCTTTCAGGGCATCCCGACGAGAGGATCGATATGACCACGACGATGGAACACACGATGACGGCCGCTGACCGCTGCGATCGCTGCGGAGCCCAGGCCTTCATCAAGGCGGTCATGTCGGGTGGACTCGAACTGCGCTTCTGCGGCCACCACGGCCGCGAGCACCTCGACAAGCTCAAGGAGGTCGCCGTCGAGGTCATCGACGAGACGCCCCGCCTGAGCGAAGAGGTCTGAGCAGCACACTCCCGCTGACGCCGAACGGCCCCGGTCACCCGCCAGGGGTGCCGGGGCCGTTCGCGTGCCTGCACGCGGGGAGCGTTCTTACTGGTTCGGCTCGCGGCTCGGCTGAGGGATGATGAGTCCATGGAACTGACGACGACGATCATCGCCGCGCTCGTCATGGCGGTCGGCATCGCCGGACTCATCGTGCCCGCGCTGCCCGGCCTGCTGCTCGTGCTGGGCGGCGTGCTCATCTGGGCGCTCGGCAACTCCGGCCCCACCGCGTGGACGGTGTTCGGCATCGCGTGCGTCCTCGCTGCGATCGGCTACGTCGTGCAGTACGTCGTGCCGGGCCGCCACCTCGGCCGGGCCGGCATCCCGAAGCGCAGCAGCCTCGTCGGAGTGATCTTCGGCGTCATCGGCTTCTTCGTCATTCCGGTGATCGGCCTGCTCGTCGGCTTCGTTCTCGGCGTCTTCGTCGCCGAGATGGCCCGTCAGCGCCGCACGAACGAGGCGTGGCGCTCGACGAAGGTAGCCGTCAAGGCCGCCCTCATGTCGGTGGGAATCGAGCTGCTCGCGGCACTGATCATTGCCGTCGGATGGGCCTGCGTGGCTATTCCGATGGCTCTGTGACTGGCCTGTGACGAGGCGTCCCTACCAGCCCTGGCTCTCGCGGCGGCGACGATCCCAGCGCTCTTCGAGACGTTGCATGAAGCCGCTGTTGCTCGCGCCGCGAGCGGGCTTCGCCTTTGCCTTCCCGGAGCCCGGGAATCCACCCTGGACGCTCGGGAAGCTGCGTCCGGCACCGCCCGAGCCGCCGGCGCGCTGCGCTGACGAGGAACCGACGACGTGCAGGTCAGGACGCTGGTCGGCATCCGTGCCCACCGCGTAGGTGACGCCGAAGACCATGCCCAGGAAACCGATGGCACCCAGCCAGGTCTGACGGGTGGTGACGGCGAGGACGACGAGCGCGAGACCCGCCGCGAGGGCAAGCACACCGAGCAGGACACGACGGCGACGTCGTGCGCGGTTCGGGTCGGAAACCATGGTCGACGCGAACTTCGGGTCCTCGGCGGAAAGCTGCGCCTCCAACTCTTCGAGAGCGCGCCGTTCCTGTTCTGACAACGGCATGGGAGCCTCCGGTTCGACACTCGCGGCGCATTGGTGCGCCACGCATGGTGTGCTGGCATTGTCTCGTTCATTTGTAGCACTTCGGGACGTTGCTCGTGGCCACCCGCGAGGGGCGAAGAATCGACCGCTCATCCCACGAGACTCGCCGGTCTCACGATGCCCGCACCGAACCGCGCGCTGGCGCGGTCAACGGCGCGATCGGCCTCCTGCCAACCGAACTCGCGCTCCCCCAGCTTTCCCTGCCGGGAGGTCAGCCGTCGGTCGGTGAGCCCCTGCACCCGCACCCCGACGAGGCGGATGCGGGCCCGCTGCAGCCCGAGGGCGTCGAAAAGCTGGGCGGCCACGGCGTAGACCTCACGACTGACGTCGGTGTGCTCACTCAACGTGCGCGAGCGCGTGATCGTCGTGAAGTCGGAGAAGCGCACCTTGAGCACCACCGTGCGCCCGGCCACCTCCGCCGAGCGCATACGCGCCGCGACGCGGTCGCTCAGCTTGAGCAGGTGCCGCTTGATGAGGACGGGATCGTCGAGATCCTCACCGAACGTCTCGTCCGAACCGATGCTGCGTTCCGGCTCGTGCGGCACGACCCGACGTTCGTCGTGGCCCCACGCAAGGCGGTGCAGCGTCGTACCGCTCGCCTGACCGAGGGAACGCACGAGCGTGCGCTGCGGCAGGTGCGCTATGTCGCCGACGGTGCGCAACCCCAACGTGTGCAGCTTCTCCTGCGTCGAGGCGCCCACGCCCCACAGTGCCTCCACCGGCAGCGGGTGGAGGAAGTCGAGCACCTCATCCTGACGCACGAGACGCAGCCCGTCCGGCTTCGCACTCGTCGAGGCCAACTTCGCGACGAACTTCATCGGCGCCACCCCGACCGAACACGTGATGCCCTGCTCGTCGGCGACGGCGTCACGCAACTCGTGCCCGAGCGCCGCCGCAGACTCCGGCCCGTTGCAGACACCGCCGACGTCGAGGAACGCCTCGTCGAGCGAGATCGGCTCCACGAGCGGCGTGACCTGCGAGAACAGGTGCATGATCGAGCCCGAGATCTGCGTGTAGAGGTCGTAGTCGGGCGCGAGGACGACGGCGTCGGGGCACAACCTGCGCGCACGCCCCATCGGCATACCCGAACTCACCCCGCTGCGCCTGGCCTCGTAGGTGGCCGAGAGCACCACGCCCCGCCCGGCGCCGCCGACGATGACGGGCTGACCGAGCAGATCGGGGCGCTCGATGAGGGACGCCGACGCGTAGAAGGCGTCCATGTCGATGTGCAGGATCATCTGCCCCACCCTCCTGAACTTCCGGGGCTCGCGTGCCACAGCGACCGCGGAGCCTCACCCTGACCGGGAAGCTGCGCGCGACCTCCCGAGACCGTCTCGCCGGCCGGTTTGATGTCGGCGTACGGCGACTGTTTGAACCCTGAGGAGTGCACGAGCATCCGGCGTCCGCGAGCGCCGCCGACGCCCTCTGCCTCCGGTGGGGCGACGCCGACAAGGCTGCTCACGCCGTCAGCGCCCGCCTCGCTCCACGCCTGCCACACCGCCGTGAGATCCCACGCGCCGGTGGCCCGGATGGAGACGCCGTGTGGGCCGGTACGCCGCACGACACCGCGCACGAGGAGCATCCACGAGTGGAAGACGGTGTCGGCGTACGGCCCCTGGACGTCTTCGAAGAACGTGGCGTCGGCGGGGCCGGTGCCGTCGTCGAGCGTGAGGAAGATGACGCGCCGTCCCGAACGCACCGGCGGGGTCTGCGTGGCCACCTTGATGCCCGCGCACCAGACTTCCTGCCCACCCCGCAGGTTCACGAGATCGGACGCAGCGCTAAGGCCCAGGTGCCGCAGCATCGGCGCATAGAACTCCATGACGTGACCGCTGACGTCGAGACCGAGGATGTCGAGTTCGGCACGCACCTTCTCCGCCGGCGTGAACTCGGGAAGGCCCGAGCCCTCACCGTCGACGGCTCCGTCGACGAGGTCGAGGACGAGTTGAGCACCCACCGGATCCTTCGCCCCGGGGCGGCGCCCCTGCGCCTGCGCCCTGGCGGCTTCCACCGGGTCGAACGTGAAGAGCCCAGCCTCCCCTGGCGCTTCGCCGGCACCTGGGCTCGACTCACTCCTCTCGTCTGCGTTGTTCGACGACGGCCTGGTCGCGAGCACCTTCTGCCCGCGCGGACGCCCCCGCGACGTACCGCGCAGGTGCCAGCGCTCGAGATCCTCCAGTTCGAGCAGGAGGTCGCGTCGGGTGAGAGCGCCTCGCCCTGTGCGAGCACCGAAGCCGTACAGGCTGTCGAAGGCGCCGACGAGCACGAGACGTTCGACGCTCGTGCGCGTCAGGCCGGCCCGGTTCCACACGTCGCTCAAGCTCGAGTAGGGCTGCGCCGCGACGAGGGTTTCGATCTCCCGCTCGCTCATGCCCTTGACGTCGGCGAACCCGATGCGCAGACCGAGCTTTTCGGAAGCCTCCGCGCTCGGGTCCGGTTCGTCGGAGCCCGGGCCGTCGGGGAGGCCGACCGAAGCACCAGCATCGTTGTCACTGCCCTCCTCGGCGCTGCCGCTCACCCGCTCCACCCGGTACTCGCCCCGCGAGGCGTTGATGTCGACACCGAGCACGGGCACGCCGAACGTGCGAGCGTCGGCGAGGATGAGCCGCTTGGGGTACATGCCCGGGTCGTGCGTGAGCACACCCGCGACGAACGCCGCGAGGTGATGGGTCTTCAACCACGCCGACTGGTAGGTGGGCAGCGCGAACGCCGCCGCGTGGGCCTTGCAGAAACCGAAGGACGCGAAGGCCGCGAGCACCGCCCAGATGCGTTCGCGCTCGCCCCGCGTATACCCGCGGGCCTTGGCCGCGGAACGCCACCACTGCTCGATCTTCTCCTGCCCCGTGGGCGAGCCCATCGCCCGACGCACCTCGTCGGCTTGGGCGAGCGTCACCCCCGTCGTCTCGGCGACGATGCGCAACACCTGCTCGTGGAAGACCACGACGCCGACCGTCTCCTCCAGCGCCGGCCGCAGGCTCTCGTGGAGGTACTCCGGCTCACCCCAGCCCTGACGCACCCGCAGGAACGGGTTGATCATGTCGCTCTTGACCGGGCCGGGGCGGAACAGCGAGATGTCGATGATGAGGTCTTCGAAGGCCTCGGGAGCGAACTTGCCGATGAGTTCACGCTGCCCGGGCGACTCGATCTGGAAGCACCCCAGCGTGCGCGTCGAGCGGATGAGGTCGAACGTCGCCTCGTCGTCGAACGGGACGCACGTCTCGTCGTCGAGGTCGACGACGACGCCTTCGACCCTCTCGATCTCGGCCACGGCGTGCGCCATCGCCGACTGCATTCGGATACCGAGCACGTCGAGCTTGAGCAGCCCGAGGGTCTCGACGTCGTCCTTGTCGAACTGGCTCATCGGGAAACCGAGCCAGCTCGCCTCCATCGGCGTGCGATGGCCGAGTTGCGCGTTCGACAACACGACGCCGCACGGGTGCAGCGCGACGTGCCGCGGCAGACCGTCGAGTCGCTCGACGAGGTCGAACAGTCGCTCCAACTCGCTCGAGGCGAGACCGCGAGCCCGCAGCTCCGGCAACTCCTCGATGGCCTGGCGCGCATTGCGCGCGGCGATGTGCGGAAAGGCCTTCGCAATGACGTCGACGTCGACCGGCGGCATACCGAGCGCAGCGCCGGCGTCACGGATGGCGTGACGCACCCGGTAGGTCTCCGCCATCGACACACACGTGACCCGCTCGCCGCCGAAGCGCTCCATGATGCGTTCGTACATCTCGGTGCGCCGCGCCGATTCCACGTCGATGTCGATGTCGGGCAGTGACGCCCGAAGCGGCGTGCAGAAGCGTTCCATGAGCAGGCGATGCCGGATCGGGTCGACCCCGCTGATGCCCAGCAGGTAGTTGATGAGGCTGCCCGCGCCCGAACCGCGAGCAGCGACGCGCACACCGGCGTCACGGATGAGATCGCACACGATGGCCACCGTGAGGAAGTAGGTCGGGTAGCCGAGGTGGCGCACGACCTCGAGTTCGTCGTCGAGTCGCTCTTCGACGGCGGCGTACTCGGTTGCCGAGAGGTGGCCGTAGCGAGCGGGCAGCGCGGCGCGGCAGCGCTCGGCCAGAGCGCGCTGGGGGTCGACGCCGTCCAGGTCGAGCACCTCCGGTTCCGGAAGATGAACTGCACCGATGCCGATGTCGTGGAACGGATGCTGCACGCAGAGCTCGGCCAACCGTGACGTCGCGCCGACGAGGTCGAGGGCCGCGCTCTCGTCGCCCGCAGCCTGCGCGAGTTCACGTGCGATCTCGAGCATCTCGCTCTCGGGGAGCAGATGCCCTCGCGTGCTCGTGCGGTCGAGGTGCCGCAGGTCGAGCGCCACCATGCGCCGCGCCGCGTCGAGCAGATCGGCGGTGACGGCCTCGTCGGCGTCCGCGTGCCTCACCCAGCCGGTGAGCACCGCGGGCACACCGCACGCACGCGCCAGCGCCCACAGGTCGAGCGCGTGCCGTCTGCTGGCCGGCGTGCCCGGCGCCCCGTCGTGACAGGCCACCTCGACTGCGAGCGCCCCGTGCGGCAGCGCAGCACGCCACTGCTTGAGCAGCTGCTCCGCCGCGGCAGGACGTTCGGCGAGCAGCGCCTGCCCGACGTCGGAGGCCGGGCCGAGCAGCACGGTGAGTGCCGGGGCACTGTTGCCTCTGCCCGCCTCCTCGACAGTGACGAACCGCGCGATCCGTTCACGCGACGTGCGCGCGGCACTGCGCTCCCCGACGAGGTGAGCGTCCGTGACGAGACGGCACAGCTGCCCCCAACCGACGCCCTTGGCGAGCCCGCTGGCAGCGCCACGAGCCAGAACGGTGACGCGAGGCCCCCGGTCGTCGACGGCGGCCCCGCCCTTCGCGGGGGTGCGCCGCGGGCGGGACGAGATGGTCGGCGTCGGTGGCTCGAGCGCCAGGTCGACGCCGACAACGGGTTCGATGTCGTGATCACGGCAGGCCTCGACGAACTTCACCATGCCGTAGAGACCGTCACGGTCGGTGAGCGCCAGACGCTCGTAGCCCAACTCGTGTGCCCGCTCGACGAGACGCTTCGGCGGTGTGGTGCCGTAGCGCAGCGAGAAGGACGACGCGACGTGCAGATGGGTGAACTGCACCGACCTCACCCCACCGCGACGGGGGTGAGCCGCAACGCCGAAGCATCGGCGGCAGGCAGACCGACGTGGACGAGCACGGCGTCGAGGAAGAGCTGGGCCTGCCGGACGAGGTCGTCGGCCTCTCGCACACTCACCCCGGCCCCGCCACTCTGGGCGACGGCGCTGCGCTTGCCGCACTCAGTGAAGAAGCTCGCCCACTCCCCGAACTCCGGGCGCTGACGAGCCAGCGCCTCCCACGCACTGCGCGGACGTGAGCCGAGCGAACGCGGCGCCACCTGAGCCAGAAGGGCGGCAGCCGCCCGCAACGCAGCGAGTTGGGCCCTCGTGTAGCGCTCGGACGTCGTCGTGGCCGAGCAGGCCTCGATCAGGGCAGCGCGCGAACGGCCCAGAAGATCGAACAGATCGCCGGTGAGTGCTTCCGCGGGCGCACCCGGACCCGTTGCCGTCGTCGTCATGACATCTCCCTCTCGCTGCACACTTCGTCGAACCTGCACATCAGTCACTGAGCCGCTCGAGCGACCACCCGGAGCGCGCATGCGCCAGGTCGAACACCCCGAGGCTCGGGCTCGCCCCCGCACTCGCCTCGACCCGCCACACCCGACGTTCGGCGTCGTACACGCCCTGCTCCCCCATCGGCAGGCGCCACCACGGCGTTGCCTCACGCCAGCTCTCGAGCACCCCCGCGACTCGATACCTGCGTCCTCGCCAGACGAAGACCTCGGGCGCGCTCGCCTCTCCCGTGTCCACTGTGGTCACCTCGACGCTCTCGGCGTATCCGCGCATCTCGCCACCTCACTTCACTCGGGTGACGACCGCGTCGTCACCGCCGGATGGTTCGCTGTGACTGTGACGGTGAGCGACGACGCAACGAACGTCGGAACAACGGCACAGCACAAGCCCGTTCTTTCGAACTCATGTTCGATATGGTGACACTAGAACGCCCCGGCGACAACCCCCAGATTCCGCGGAATCGGAGCGACCGCGTAGGCTCGGTGGGAGTCGCTTGCCGGAAGGATCGAGACGTGCCCAACTCCGCGGACGCATCGCAGTTGCTCGAACGCATCCAGCGCACCGTCGACGCCGAAGTCGCCCACCAGCGCGAGGTTCTCGCCCCCCTCGGCGACGAAACCGATCTCATGGTCGACGCCATCGCTTCCCTGCTCTCCGGCGGCAAGCGCGTGCGTGCGTCGTTCCTCTACTGGGGCTACCGCGCCGCCGGCGGCGCCGACAGCGACGCCCTCGTGCGCGCCAGCGCGTCGATGGAGCTCTTGCAGGCCGCCGCGCTGCTGCACGACGACGTCATGGACGCGAGCGACACCCGCCGCGGCATGCCGGCTGCCCACCGGGCCATGGCGAACGCCCACCGCGAGCGCGGCCTCACCGGCGACGCCGACCGCTTCGGCGAGGCCGGCGCCATCCTCGCGGGCGACCTGTGCCTCACCTGGGCCGACGAGATGTACGCGACGAGCGGTCTACCCGCCGACGAGGTTCTTCGCGGACGTCGGGTCTTCGACCTCATGCGCACCCAGCTCATGGGCGGGCAGTTCCTCGACGTCCTCGAGGCCGTGCAGAACTGGGAAGGGCTCGCCACCGACGAGCGCATCACCCGCGCTCTGCGCGTCATCCGGTACAAGAGCGCGAAGTACACGATGGAGCACCCCCTGCTCATCGGTGCCACCTGCGCCGGCGGCGACGACGCCACTCTCGAAGCCCTCTCGCGCTACGGTCTCGCCCTCGGCGAGGCCTACCAGCTGCGCGACGACCTGCTCGGCGTCTTCGGCGACCCGGCACAGACGGGCAAGCCGGCCGGTGACGACCTGCGCGAAGGCAAGCGCACCGTCATCGTCGCTCACCTGCTCGACGACCTCTGCGTCGACGACCGCGCGTTCTTCGACACCCGCTTCGGCCACGACGACCTCGACACCGACGAGATCGAGCGTTTCCGCGCGCTCGCGATGAGCACCGGCGCCGTCGACGCCGTGGAGCAGCGCATCACTCAGGGAGCCGACGAAGCGCGCGCCGCGCTCGAGTCGCTCCGCGAGTCGATGCCGACCGAAGCGTTCACCGCTCTGCACGACTTCATCGGGACGACCACCGCTCGCTCCAGCTGAGCCGCCGCGCCGTCAGGGCAGCAACGTCAGAACGCCTCTTCCATGGCACGCTTGCGCACCTCGGCCTTGCGGCCCGCACGCAGCATGTCGATGGGAGCGCCGTCGATCGGCAACGTCTCGTCGGGCGTGCACAGCCAGCGAATCGCTTCCTCGTCGCTGAACCCCGCGTCGGAGAGCACCGTCACCGTGCCCATGAGAGGTGTGACGACCGCACCGTCCTGAACGAAGGATGCCGGCACCGCGACGACATTGCGCTCCCCCACGCGCGCGGCGACGATCTCGCGATCGGCGATCATCTGACGCACCTGGCGCAGCGACATGCCCAGCTCCTCGGCGAGGTCGGGCACGGTGAGCCAGTCACCGACAAGTGCTTCGAGTTCCGTGTGCGTTGCGTCATCCACGACCCCAAGATTGCCAGACGGGAACGCGTTACCGCATGTCGGCCAGCGCACCGGGGCGAGCTTCACCCCTTCGGGCGCGCCTTCGCAGGACGAGCCACGCCACCACCTAGCGTGTGAGCCATGCCTCTCACCTACGACGTCCCCGTCGCACTGCACGCGGCGCCGCCTGCGCACGTTCAGCCGGGCCGAGCTCACGCGCAGTTCGTCAAGGGAGCCGCGGAGAGCAGCCCTGCTGCGGAGAAGAAGCCGACCCGCAAGGTCAAGAACGTCACGATCCGCCCCGGGGACTCGGTCTACGCCATCGCGCGAACCCACTCCTCGAGCGTCGCGGCCATCGTCAAGGCGAACCCGAACATCGAGTTCCGTCGTCTCGTGCCGGGCACCGTCCTCAAGGTGCCGGTCCCCGCCTCGGCCCCGAAGGCGACGAAGCCCGTCAAGAAGCAGCCCGTCAAGAAGCCGTCGAAGGCCACGAGCGCGAAGCCGGTCAAGAAGCCCGCAGCAAAGCCGGCGAAGAAGCCCACGAAGAAGGCCGTTCGTCACACGAAGAGCGTCACCGTGCGCCCGGGCGACTCGCTCTACACGCTGACCCAGCGTCATCACGCGAGCCTGGCAAGCGTCATCAAGGCGAATCCGGGGCTCGACGCGCGTCGTCTCCACGTCGGGTCTCAGGTCAAGATCCCCGTTGCCGGTGTCACCTCCGCCGCGAAGCCGGCAAAGAAGCCCACCACGAAGCCTGCTCGCAAGCCCACCTCGAAGGCCCATGCCGGTGGCTACGCACCCAAGCCGACGCACGTCGTCAAGTACGCCGGCACCTCTGCGGCACGGCGCTACCCGGCCTCCGCTGTCGCCTCGGGTGATCGTCACCGTCAGCAACTCGCGCAGGCGAACCTGCCGAACCAGGCCCAGATCCGTTCGATGATCGTCGCCACCTCCAAGCGCTACGGGGTCGACCCGACGCTCGCCCTCGCCATCGGCTGGCAGGAATCGGGGCACCGCCAGAGCGCCGTCTCCGTCTGCGACGCGCTCGGCACGATGCAGGTCATGCCGGCCACCGGCCGTTGGGCGGGCGACCTCGCAGGCCGCAAGCTCAACCTCATGGACCCACAGGACAACATCACGGCAGGCGTCGTCACTCTGCGCTTCCTCACCCAGCACGCCAACAACCGCGACGAGGTGATCGGCTCCTACTACCAGGGCCTCGGCGCTGTCCGGAAACACGGCTTCTACCCCGACACACGCCAGTACGTCAGCAGCGTCAAGGCGCACATGAAGCGCTTCGGCGGCTGACGCAGCCGGGCGCCAGGCACGCTCCGTGTCCTCACCTGACGACCCGCAGCGTTCAGCGTTCTTCCTGCCCCGCCACCTAGACTCGCCACCGTGACCACCTCGCACGCCGATCCCCTCATCGGCCGCACCGTCGAAGGGCGCTATCGCGTCCTCGAGCATCTTGCGGACGGTGGCATGGGCAGTGTGTACGTCGCTCGAGACCTCCGCCTCGATCGGGAGGTCGCCCTCAAGGTCTTGCGGGCCGACCTTGCGCGTGACCCCGTCTTCGTCGAGCGCTTCCAGCGTGAAGCCCGCGCTGCGGCGCGACTTGCCCACCCCCACGTCGTCGCAGTGCACGACCAGGGGCAGGACGCCGATGTCGTCTATCTCGCCATGGAACTCGTGCGCGGTCGCACGTTGCGCGACGTCATTCGCGACGGTGACAGGAGCGTGGGTGAGCAGCTCACGCTCTTCGAGCAGCTGCTCGACGGCCTCGCCGCCGCCCACCGGGCCGGCTTCGTGCATCGCGACATCAAGCCGGAGAACGTTCTCATCGACGCTGCCGACCGGGTCAAGGTCGCCGACTTCGGCCTGGCCCGCGCGGTCACCGGAAGCGGTGTGAGCGTGGACAGCGAAGTCCTCATCGGCACGGCGTCGTACCTGTCGCCCGAACAGGTCGAGCCGTCGAGCTTCAGCCCCTCGGGCACCCGTTCCGACGTCTACTCCGCGGGACTCGTGCTCTTCGAGATGCTCACGGGTCACCGCGCCTTCGACGGCGACCTTCCCGTCCAGGTGGCCTACCAGCACGTGCACGGCACGATGGCGAAGCCCTCCGAGATCCTGCCGGAGCTCACTGCCGCCTTCGACCCACTCCTCGCCCGGGCCTGTTCCAAGGAGCCTCAGGAGCGTCCCGACGACGCCGAGGAGTTCAAGACCGAAGTCACCAGGCTTCGCGCCGAACTCCCCGACGACGTTCTCGACGTCCCGGTACCGCCGGCCCCGCCGTCGTCACTGACGACGAACGCCGACACCCAGCACACCCGCGTCTCCGCGGCCGCCGACGGTACGACCGCGCCGGTCGCCCGAGCCTCCTCTGCAGCCGAGGCTCCCGACTCCCCGCTCGTCACCCGCCAGTACGGCCCCCAGTCGACGACGGCCCTCCCGAGCCGCGCCACCGTCGTCGAGAACGAGCGCCCGCGCCGTTGGTGGCCCTGGGTGCTCGCCGTCGCCGCACTCGTCGTCGCCGTCGTGGCGGCCATCGCGTTCACCGTCGGCCCCCTCGGCCCGCGCACCGTTCCCAAGGTTCAGGGTCAAGCTCAAGGTCAGGCCGTTTCGACCCTGCGGAGCGCAGGCTTCGACGTCAAGGTCCGCACCACCGAGTCCGACACCGTGCCCACGGGGCAGGCTGTGCGCACGACACCCGAAAGCGGAGCGTCGCGCCGTCCGACGAGCGATGTGACGCTCTGGGTCAGCACCGGCCCCCGCATGGTCGACGTCCCCGATACCGCGAACGCCACGCAGGACGACGCGCGCAAGACCTTGGAGAGCAAGGGGTTCAAGGTCGCTCGCGTCGAGAAGCAACACTCCGACATCGAGAAGGACAAGGTCGTCGGCACCAACCCCGCAGGTGGCAGCCGCGTGCGTCACGACACCCCGATCACCCTCATCGTGAGCGACGGACCGGCCGAGGTCGACGTCCCCGATGTCTCCGGATCGTCCGAGGACGATGCGAAGCGTCAGTTGGAGGCGCTCGGCTTCTCCGTGACGACAACGGAGGACTACGACCCGGACATCGAGTCGGGCAAGGTCGTCTCCACCGACCCGAGCAGCGGCACGGCCGCGCGGGCAGGAAGCACCGTCACGCTCACCGTGTCCAAGGGACCCGAGATGGTTGACGTCCCGGATGTCGTCGGCATGAGCGCAGCCGATGCCCGCCGCACGCTCGAGGACGCCGGATTCGACGTCGACGGCGGCTCGTGGCTTGACGATCTCCTCGACGGCACCGTCTCCAGCCAGTCGCCCGAGGGCGGCTCCGGCAAGCAGGCGCCCAAGGGCTCCACTGTCACGCTGAACTTCTGAGGCGGCTCCTCGACAAACGCCGAACGCGCTCGCCCCTCGTCGGGGCGAGCGCCGTTCGGCGTGAAGCGGTCGTTGCTCAGGCGTTGCGTGCACCCAGCATCTCGGCCACCAGGTAGGCGAGCTCAAGGCTCTGCTGGTGGTTGAGGCGCGGGTCGCACGCCGACTCGTAACGGCTCTCGAGGTCTTCGTCACGCACCTCGACGCTGCCGCCGAGGCACTCCGTGACGTCGTTGCCCGTGAGCTCGACGTGCAGGCCGCCCGGCACCGTGCCGGCCGCTTCGTGCACCTCGAAGAAGCCACGGACCTCGTCGACGACGTCGTCGAGGCGACGCGTCTTGTAGCCGCTGGAGGATTCGAACGTGTTGCCGTGCATCGGGTCGGTGATCCACAACGGCGTGGCGCCCTCGGCCTTGAGACGCTCGACGATGGGCGGCAGAGCCTCGCGGATCGTGCTCGCACCCATGCGCGTGATGAACGTCAGACGGCCCGGCTCACGCTCGGGGTCGATCTTGTCGATGATGCGCAGCAGGTCGTCCGGGTCGGCCTTGGGACCCACCTTCATGCCGACCGGGTTCGAGATGCGGCTGATGAAGTCGATGTGGGCGCCATCGATCTCGCGGGTGCGTTCACCGACCCACAGCATGTGTCCCGACGTGGCGTACGGGCGGCCCGAACGGGAGTCGGTGCGCGTCAGCGGACGCTCGTAGTCGAGCAGCAGCGCCTCGTGGCTGGAGAAGAAGTCGACCGCCTTGAGGGCGTCGAAGTCGGCACCACAGGCCGCCATGAAGCGCATCGCCCGGTCGATGTCCTTGGCCGTCTTCTCGTAGCGCGAGTTCGCGGCGTTGGCGATGAAGCCCTTGTTCCACTCGTGCACGTTGCGCAGGTCGGCGAAACCGCCCTGCGTGAAGGCTCGCACGAGGTTCAGCGTGGCCGCGCTCGTGTTGTACGCCTGGAGCAGACGGTCCGGGTTCGGACGACGAGCCTCCTCGGTGAAGGCGAAGTCGTTGACCATGTCACCGCGGTAGGCCGGGAGCGTGACGTCGCCACGGGTCTCGGTGTCCTTCGAGCGCGGCTTCGCGAACTGGCCGGCGATGCGGCCCAGCTTCACGACCGGCGTGCTCGCGCCGTACGTGAGGACGGCCGCCATCTGGAGGATCGTCTTGATGCGGTCGCGGATGTTGTCGGCCGTGGCCGAGGCGAACATCTCCGCACAGTCGCCACCTTGCAGGACGAAGGCCTCGCCGCGGGCTGCGGCGGCCAGACGGGTGCGCAGATCGTCACACTCGCCCGCGAAGACGAGCGGCGGATAGCTGGCCAGGTTCTCCGAAACACGTTCGAGCGAGCCGTCGTTGGGCCACGTGGGCTGCTGCTTCGCCGGAAGCTTCGGCCAGTCGAGGCCCACGGGACGGGTCGTAGTCGAAATGGTCTGGGTTTCGGGGGTGGTACTCACCCTCCAAAGCCTATGACCGCTGTCCAATCCTGCGCATCTCAGCCCTTTTGCTGAGACGGAGTCAGGAGCGCTCGCTCGCTTCCTCACCCGGTGCCTCGGCCACCGGCTGAATCGTCTCCGTGGTCACGTCGCCGGAGGAGTCGGGGGTTTCTGCTGACGCGGCTGCGTCCGTGTTCTTGCCCTTGTCGGCGTCGCTGCTCTTGCGCGGCAGGCGTGAGGCGGCATCCTCGATGACGGAGGTGGCGCTGCCCTGGATCTCCTTGGCCACGTGAACCGCGCCCTCACCGATGGTGCGAGCCTTCTCGGCAACGGACTTCTTGCGCGATGCGGCGTACTCGTCGACGTACTCCTGGCCCGACAGGAGCATGAGCTCGTACATGATCTCGTCGGTGATCGAACGCAGGACGAAACGGTCGGCGCTCATACCCTCGAAGCGCGAGAAGTCGAGCGGAACACCGAAGCGCACGTGCGGCTGCGCGTAACGACCGAACTTCTCACCGGGAGGGGCCACCGTGTCGGTGTCCATGAGTGCCACCGGGATGACCGGCGCGCCACTTTCCAGTGCCAACCGGGCCACGCCCGTCTTGCCCTTGTAGAGGCGGCCGTCCGGCGAACGCGTGCCCTCGGGGAAGATTCCGAACAGATCGCCCTCAGCGAGGATCCGCTTGCCCGTCGCGAGTGCCCCCGCGGCCGCCGAACCGCTCGTGCGGTCGATCGGCACCTGGCCCGTGCCCGAGAAGAAGCTCTTCTGCATGCGGCCCCTGACGCCGGGCGTGGTGAAGTACTCGGACTTGGCGACGAACGTCACGCGACGGTCGAGCACGAGCGGCAGAAAGAGCCAGTCGGAGTACGACAGGTGGTTGATGGCGAGGATCGCAGGCCCCGAATCCGGGACGTGCTCGAGCCCTTCGACGGTCGGGCGGAACACCGTCCGCAGCGCCGGGCCGACGAGAACTCGCTTGAGGAGCCAGTAGAGCACGGGAGAACTTCCTGTTGGGCGTGAGAATCCGATGTCACTCTAGTCGGTGTGACCTATGACGCGTAGCCCGTCCGGGCCGCGGCGTTACCCCTCTCGTGCCAGGATGTGGGCATGCAGCTCGACGATCTCCGTGGCAGCGCTGTGCCCGCGCGCCGCAACCGCGTTCGATGACGAACGGGCAGCCCGACGAGGCCCGCGACTGGGACGCGGAGTTCGAGGCCATCGCCAAGAGCCTGCGGCCGCAGTCGGATTCCTCTGGCGACGAACCTCGTGAGATGCCCCCGGCGAGTCGCCACCGGTTCGACCACGGCTTTGCCGAGCCACCCAAGGACAACTCGCGGGGCGACAGCGCGTCGTCGTCGGCCACGGACGACGACTCCCCCGTTCCGGGTTTCCGTGACCAGTGGCGGCTGCGTGACGACGCGCCCTCGCTGCCGAACCTGAACACGAATCGACCTCTTGGGGACCCTCCCGAACTCGAGGACGACGACGACTTCGTCCCACCCGAGCCGACGCCCCTCGACAGCGACGACCCGGCAACGATCGTCATGTTGGGCTGCCTCGTGCTGGGCCCGTTGTGGCTGCTCTACCTGCTCTTCTTCGACCGCAACGCCGCAACGCTGTGGTGGAGCCTCGCCGCGCTCATCACCGCAGCCGGCTTCGTCATGGCCGTGGCCCGACAGCCGAAGTCACGCGACGAGGACGATGACGACGACGGGGCGCGCGTCTGAGGCTCGTCAGGCGATGACGGCGTCGACGACGAGCGGGCGATGGTCGGTCGCGACCTTCATCTGCTCTTCGACCGCGGACATGTCGACGGCCGTCAGCGTCAGCTGCGGCGAGGCGTAGATGAAGTCGATGCGCTTGTGCGGGTCGGCCGCGTTGAACGTGTTGATGCGCGGGCCCGCGTCGAGCAGACCGTGATGCTTGAACTCGCGCCCGGCGGGGCCGTTCTCGAGCTCGTTGAAGTCGCCGGCGATCGCCCACGGCAACGTGTGGTCGAGGGTCTCGTCGCCGAGCAGTTCACGCGCGTGTCCACCGCGCAACGCTCCGTAGAGCGACAGGTGCGTGCTGATCGCGACCCACGGCTTCTCACCGGGCAACGCCACCTCCGCCCATGCGTAACCGCGCGGCTCCTGCGGACGCGGCACGGAGTACAGGCCGTGACCGCTGCGACGCACCTCGACGCGCGGCGACGTGATGAGCGCGGTGCTCATGCGATGACGCTTGCCGCCGCCCCAGACCATGCCGAGGCTCTCGGCGAAAGCCGCGACCTTGTGGTTCGAGAACGGGTGACGCGGCATCTCCTGCAGGCACAGCACGTCAGGTCGCGCGTGCTCGATGACTTCGTGCAGCGCGGCGCGGTCGTCCTTGAGGCCCCGCACGTTGTAGCTCATGAGTCGTACCGTCATGCCACGTTTCCTTTCACGGCGCTGCGGGCGAGGTCTGCGGCGCCGACGAGGCCGGCCTCATTGCCGAGTTGCGCCTGGGCGATGCGGGCCTCCGGGCGGTAACCGCGCCCGGGCAGTTGTTTGCGGAAGGCCTCACGCGCCGGGCCGAGCAGCATGTCACCGGCGGCGGAGACTCCACCGCCGATGACGAAGGCGCTCGGATCGAACGCGCTGGCGAGGTTGGCGAGGCCAGTGCCGAGCCACGTGCCGATCTCGGCGAGAAGCTCCGCGGCGGTGGCGTCACCGGCCGAGGCGGCCTCGGTGATCATCGGACCGGTCAGCTTCGTCAGGTCGCCGCCGAGGGTGTCCGCGATGTCGTGAGCCATGGGCGATTCGGCGGCGAGCAGCGAGCGAGCTTCGCGCACGAGCGCGTTGCCGCTCGCATACTGCTCCCAGCAGCCGCGGTTTCCGCACTCGCAGCGCAGGCCGCCGGGCACGACCTGCATGTGGCCGAACTCCCCCGCGATGCCGTACCTACCGCGCTGGATCTCCCCGTCGAACAGCACGGCGCCGCCAATTCCGGTTCCCAGGTTGACCATGACGAGGTGGCTCTCACCGCGCACGGCACCGAAGCGCCACTCGGCCCAGCACGCCGTGTTGGCGTCGTTGTCGACGAAGACGGGGTGCGTGCACCGCGCGCGCAGGTTCTCGCGCAGCGGCTCGTTGCGCCACGACAGATGCGGGGCGAAGACGACCGTCGAGCGATCCGCTCCGACGAAACCTGCCGCGCCGATGCCGACGGCGGAGACGTCGCCGAGCGAGTCGCGCTCCGCGACGGCGTCAAGTTCGTCGACAACGCTGACGAGCAGGTCCTCGACGACCGCCGCTTTCGTCGAGCGGTGTGGGGTGTCGCGACGGGCGCGGGCGATGACGTTGCCCTCCTCGTCGACGAGACCGCCGGCCACCTTCGTGCCGCCGATGTCGATACCGATCGCGAGACTCACGCGCGTCCTTCCCTTGCCAGTGCTGCGGCGCCGATGACGCCTGCGTCGTTTCCGAGCGTCGCGACGCAGAAACGAGCCGCGGGGCGGTGCCCGCCGCCGGTGAGTTCCTCGGCGAACGCGACGCGTGCGGGCTCGAGGACGAGGTCGCCCGCTTCGGCGAGACCTCCTCCGATGACGAAGAGCTGCGGGTCGAGAATCGCCGCGAGCGACGCGGCGCCCTCGCCCAGCCAGCGTCCGATCTCGGCGAGTAGCGCCACCGCCGCCTCGTCACCTTCCTGGGCGGCCTGCGTCACGTGAACGCCCTTGAGGTTCTCCGGCTTGCCGTCGCACAACTCACGCAGACGCTTTCCCTGCGGAGTCCCCTCGTCGACGAGGGCCCGCGCGTCGCGAACGAGCGCGCTGCCGCTGGCGTACATCTCGAAGCAACCTCGGTTGCCACAGCCGCAGAGGTGTCCGTGCGGGACGACGCGCATGTGGCCGATCTCGACGCCGACGCCGTGGCTGCCGCGGAAGACCTCGCCGCCGAGCACGATGCCTCCGCCGACACCAGTGCCGAGCGTGATCATCACCATGTCGTCGACGTTCTTGCCGCCGCCGTAGCGGAACTCCCCGTACCCGGCGGCGTTGGCGTCGTTCTCGATGACGACGTCGTGACCGGTGGCCTCCTGGAGCTGGGCGCGCAGCGGCTCGTGGCGCCACGCGATGTTCGGTGCGAAAAGGACCGTCGCCCCCTCACGATCGATGTAACCGGCGCACGCAACCCCCACCTTGGGCGTCTCGTCACCATGGGCTCGCGCCTTCTCGGCAAGCTCCCCTATGAGGTCGACCGTGCCGGTGATGATGGCCTCGGCGTCCTGCGCAGGCGTGTCACGGCGTGCCTGCTCGACGAGTCGGCCCTCGGCGTCGACGAGACCGCCGGCGATCTTCGTTCCGCCGATGTCGATACCGATGCTCACGCTCACGTTGTGCCCTTCATCCCGCGGAGCCACTCGGGCGACCGCACGTGCCACCAATCCTGAACGGCTCCGCGACGGTGGCCAAATCGCCTCGCCGTCACTCGGGGTGCGCCCTTTCCGTGTTTCGGCGCTCGACCTCACGCGCCAAGTCGTCCAGCGCCACCGAAACGACCGTTGCCTCGGCCTTGCGGCGTAGTGCTGTGATGATCGGAATGCCGGGATCCACGTTCAACGTGTACGTGACGGTGCACCCCTGAGCCGTCGGCACGATGCGGTACGAACCCTCCAGGCTCCGTAGCTGCTGCGCCGCGACGAGTGTCCACGCGACCTCCGCTTCCGGGCCCCGCCTCGTCACGCGGTAGCGCAGCCGGAGGACGTCCTTGAGCAGCCCGGCGTCCATCCTCAGCTCTGCGTCGCTCGGCATGCCCGCCGCATCCAACGCGAACACCTCGGCCCGTGTGATCTGCGATGTCCACCTCGGGTAGGCCTCGATGTCGACGACGGTGGCCAGCACCGTCTCCGGATCTGCTGACATCACCCGAGTCGCGTTCGTGTGCTCACCCATGTCGCGACAGTAGGGCATGCGCGCGGAACCTTTCGAGCAAGCCGCTAGGCTGGGCGCGGCCTTCGGACGTCAGTCCACCCCGCCACCCCACGCCTCAGACGAAAGGTCGCCATGCAGGAGAGCTGCGAACCTCTGCTCGTTCCCGTCCGCGCGGAAGCGAGTCTTCCGCAGTTGCTCACGACGAACGCGACGCAGCGTGGCGACAAGGTCGGCTACGCCGTGCGCGAGGGGGCCACGTGGCGTGAGATCACCCACCGCGAGTTCCTCGCCGAGGTGGAGCAGTTGGCCAAGGGCTTCATGGCGTCGGGCGTGCGACCGGGCGACCGTGTCGCCCTCATGAGCCACACCCGCTACGAGTGGACACTCGTCGACCTCGCACTGCTCACTGCCGGCGCCGTCGTCGTGCCGGTGTACGAGACGTCGTCGGCCGACCAGATCTCCTGGATCCTTCGCGACTCCGGCTCGATCGCCGCCATCGTCGAGGACGTCGACATGGCCCGCAGCATCGCCACGGTCCGCGACGAGTGCCCGGCCCTGCGTGACGTCTGGCAGATCGACGGCGGACACCTCGACGAGTTGCGTCAGGGTGCCGGCGATGTCAGTGATGCCGAGATGCGCGCACGACGCGACAGCCTCGACGCCGAGAGCATGGCGACGATCATCTACACCTCCGGCACGACCGGCCGCCCGAAGGGCTGCGTGCTGACGCACGGCAACTTCGTTGCGCTGTCGCAGAACGCCCTGGCCCGGATGGACGCGCTCGTCAATGGCGAGGACAACAACGGGACGATGCTGTTCCTGCCGCTCGCGCACGTCTTCGCGCGCCTCATCCAGTACGTGGCGATCGCTTCCGGAACCCGTTTGGGGCACACGTCGATGACCACCCTCGTCGACGACCTCGGGACCTACCGCCCCTCGTACCTGCTCGCGGTGCCGCGGGTGTTCGAGAAGGTGTTCGCCGCGTCGCGTCAGCGCGCAGTCTCTGACGGCAAGGGTCGCGTGTTCGACACCGCCGCCGATGTCGCGACGAAGCACAGCCAGGCCACGAACGCGGGACGGCGCCCGTCGTTGCTCCTTCGGGCCAAGCACGCGGTCTTCGACCGTCTCGTCTACGCGAAGCTGCGCGCGGCGTTCGGCGGCGAGCTCCGGTACTCGATCTCCGGTGGCGCGCCTTTGGACGCCTCCCTCGCCCACTTCTACAACGGGATCGGCCTTCCCGTTCTTGAGGGCTACGGCCTGACGGAGACGACAGCACCGGCGTCGGTCAACCCGCCGGAGCGACTCAAGATCGGCACCGTCGGCCCGGCATGCCCTGGCGTCTGCCTGCGGATCGCCGAGGACGGCGAGGTGCTCGTCAAGGGCATCAACGTCTTCCGCGAGTACTTGGGCAACCCTGACGCGACCGCAGAGGCGAAGGTCGACGGGTGGTTCCGCACGGGCGATCTCGGCTCGCTCGACGAGGAGGGTTACCTCACGATCACCGGCCGCAAGAAGGACCTCATCGTGACCGCGGGCGGCAAGAACGTCAGCCCGTCGCGCCTCGAGGACGCCCTGCGCTCCGGTTCCCTCGTGGCCGAAGCCGTCGTCGTCGGTGACGGCCGCCCGTTCATCGCGGCGCTGCTCACCCTCGACGAGGAGGCGCTGCCGGCGTGGGCGAACGAGCACGGCGTCGCCGACCTCGACCCCGAGCAGGCACGCACGCGCCCCGAGGTACTCGAAGAGCTGCAGGCTGCGGTCGACAAGGCCAACCAACTCGTGTCGCGCGCGGAGTCGATCCGCAAGTTCACGGTGTTGCCGGAACACCTCACGGAGGCTTCGGGGCACCTCACACCGTCGCTCAAGGTGAAGCGTCACGTCGTGCTCAAGGACTTCGCCGAGCAGGTCGACGAGCTCTACGCCTGAGCACGCCGCGGAGGTTCGCGCCTCAGCTACCGGAGTTCAGCGCCCGATCCAGCCATGCGGCGAACGACTGGGCACTGTCGGGGAGGAGTTGTCGGGCCGATGAGCTGGCGTGCTCCTCGTCCGAGCGCGACTGCACGAGGCGCTTGAGCGCCGGCGCACCCGCGACGTCGGCCAGGTAGGTGACGTAGGCCGCGGACCACTCGTACCCCAGGCGGGCATCACGCTGGAACTGCTGCGCCGGCGGTGGACCGGTGAAGTGTTCCTGCCGCGCGTTGTGGGCTGCCGCAAGATTCGGCCAACGCGCGGGGAGCCTCGGCGCCTGATCGGGGGTTGCGGTCCACTCCGCAGCACCCTCCTTGAGCCAAAGCGCTGTGCGATCGGAACCGAAGTGCCGCAACCGCACGTGCGCCAGTTCGTGGGCAATGACGACCTGTCGCCCGATGTCGGTCAGCGATCTCGCCGCGCTGGGCGAGACGAGCACGCGCCCGTCGCTCGTCGTCACGGCTGCCGTCGAGCCGTCGAGCCCGTCAGCAGCCGCGGCGAAGGTGGCGTCGTCGACGACCGCGACCCTCACGCTCTCCTGGGCCTTACCCCAGATCGTGGCCACGTCGCCTGCCGCACGCTTCACAAGGTCCGCCCACTCCGATGCGCTTCCCTCGGTTACCGACAGGTCGATCGAGCCGAGCGGCGTCTCGAGGCGCATCGCCTGCCTCGACGAACCGCCTCCTGAACCCGACGGCGACTCCGCGTCGCGAGCGTCACCGTCGCCACCAGAGCATGCCGCGGCGAGGACGACGGGCAGCAACCCGATAACGCGGCGGCGGGACGGCATGCGCCAACCCTAGAGGGCGCGTCTCAGACGGCCACCTGAAGACCGAACGGCGCGCGCTCGAGTCGCGCGTCCGCCGCGTCGTGGGCGGACACGAGGCCGGAGGCGCACAGGGTGTCGAGCACCCGGTGGTCCTCGGCCTCCCACTCGGGTTCGCCGAGGGCCGGTTCGGGCAGCCCGAGGAAGGTCGTGACCACGCATGAGTCGCAAGCGCGACCCCGCACCGGGCAGGAGTTGCACGAGATGAGCATGATGCCCCCTTCGGTTGGTTCTCGCGGCCGTTCGCCCATGCGATCGGCTTGTGACGACGACGGTAGGTGCGGGTACCGACAACCCCGCTATTCAGCGGAATTCATCCGATGGCCGGCGCCATCGAGCCTCGAGGAGCAAGGGGTTGTCGGTGCCGGCATCTACCGTGCGGAGCATGGAGATCACGACAGCGCAGACGGGTGTGCAGACGTCGCTCAGTGACCTCGGCACGCCTCTCGTCGACGTGACCTTCGTCGTGGTCGATCTCGAGACGACGGGCGGACGCCCCGAGGCCGAGGGCATCACCGAGATCGGCGCCGTGAAGGTACGCGGCGGCGAGATCCTGGGAGAGTTCGCCACGCTGGTCGACCCCGGCCATGAGATCCCCGTCCAGATCCAGCGCCTCACCGGCATCACGACGAGCATGGTGTACGACGCCCCACGCATCGCGGGGGTTCTGCCGGCCTTCCTCGAGTTCCTCGGACATGACAGCGTTCTCGTGGCCCACAACGCCGGATTCGACGTCGGCTTTCTCAAAGCTGCGTGCGCCGGCCACGCCATCGACTGGCCCGCCCCCGACGTCGTCGACACCGTGAAGCTCGCTCGCGCCCTCGTCCCACGCGACGAGGTGCGCAACCACCGCCTCGGAACCCTGGCCGCACACTTCGGTGCTCACACGACTCCCAATCACCGCGCTCTCGCCGACGCGCGAGCCACGGTCGACGTGCTGCACGCCCTTCTCGCCCGAGCCGGCTCACTCGGCGTGACGTCCCGCGAGGATCTCCTCGTCTTCGGCGCCAAGGTGCCCGCTGCGCGTCGCCGTCGCGCGACGATGGCCGACGGCCTACCCGAGGCGCCGGGCGTCTATGTCTTCAAGGACGAGCAGGGCGTTCCACTCTACGTCGGCACCTCGGGAAACATTAAACGTCGAGTCAAGAGTTACTTCACGGCATCTGAGAAGCGGCGCGGAATGGGCCTCATGGTCGACCTCGCGCACACCGTCACGCCCATCCCCTGCGCCACCGCGCTCGAAGCTCATGTGCGCGAGATCCGATTGATCGCAGAGTTCCGCCCTCGCTTCAATCGGCGCGCCGCCCGGCCCGAGAAGGCCGCATGGCTCAAGGTCACCGACGAGCGCTTCCCCCGCTTGTCCGTCGTCCGTTCCCGACGCGACGACGAGGCCCTCTACGTGGGCCCGTTCCGATCGAAGACCGCGGCCGGCGCCGCGCGTGACGCCATCCACGACGTGCGCCGGATCCGCCAGTGCACTCAACCGATTTCGAGCAAGGGCGCGCCCCCGTGCGTTCTCGCCGAGATCGACCGATGCGACGCCCCCTGCCTCGGCGAACTCACACCGGAGGCCTACGCGCCGATCGTGACGGCGCTGCGCCAGGAGCTCGAGTCCGGCACTTCGACGCTCGTCTCCGATCTCGAAGGACGTCTCGCTCGCCTGGCCACGGACGAACGCTTCGAAGATGCCCGCGCCACGCGCGACGCCCTCGTGGAGATGCTGCGCGGCGCCGATCGTCACCAGCGGCGCGCCCCGCTCGTCGAGAACCCCCACTTCGTCGCTGCCCGGCCACGCGCCGGCGGAGGCTGGGAGTTCGCGGTCGTCCGCTACGGACGGCTCGCGGGGTCGGCACACGCGAATCGCGGGGAGGACCCGCGCCCCGTCATCGAGTCACTCGCCCTCTTCGCCGAAGCGGTGTCGCCCACCGACGAGACACTCCCGGAGGAGACGGACGTCGTGCTGCGCTGGCTCGAGCGCCCCGGAACCCGCGTGGTCGACTCGGATCTCCCGTGGGTCAGCCCCGTGGGCGGTGCCGGCGGCGCCTTGTCACGGCTCGATCCCCTCGTCGAGCGTGCTCGCGAACTCGCGTGGGAGGAAGAGCGCGCTTCGTGAGGGTTCTCAGCCGTCGAGGCCGAGGTCGAAGCCGGCCTCCAGGTCGTGCTTGGAGTGGGTACGGAACGCGAGGTGCGTGTCCGTGCCCGTCACGCCGGCGACCTTGTTGATGCGATCGGAGATGACAGGCGCGAGGTCCTCGTAGGAGGGAACGCGCACCATGGCGATGAGGTCGACGCCGCCTGTCACGGAGTAGACCTCGTCGACGCCGTCGAGATCGGCGAGCTCCGCGGCCACCTCGGGGATGCGGGAGACCTCGGCTTCGATGAGAACAATTGCGGTGATCACGGGTACACCGTAGCCATCGTCAGCGCGACGCCGAGCGGGAACGTTCGACCCAACCGTCGAGAACTCGGGCAGCAGCACCGGAGTCGATGGCCTCTGCGCCCCGGGCGACGCCGGCTCGCACCGCCTCGGCCAGATCGCCACGTCCACCGAAGCGCTCACCGCTCGCCTGCTGCTCCGTCAGGGCCAACGCGAGCCCCGCGTTGAACAGGACGGCGTCACGCACCGGACCGTGATCGCCGGCCAGCAGACGGCGCACGACCTCGGCGTTCTCGTCCGCCTGGCCACCTCGCAAGGCTTCCAGCGGTGCCGTTTCGAGACCGACGTCCTGCGGGCCGAGCACGTGCTCCTCCACCGCGCCGTCGAACACCCACCACACCGTCGAGGTCGCGGCCAAGGTGAGCTCGTCGAGTCCGTCGTCACCGCGGAACACGGCCGCATCCGTGCCTCGCTCGGCGAACACGCCCGCCATGACCGGGGCCATCGCCTTGTTCGCGCACCCGACCGCGGCCACGGCAGGGCGCGCAGGGTTGGTCAGCGGACCCAGGAAGTTGAAGGCCGTCGGAACGGCGAGTTCACGGCGCGTCGTCGCCGCGTGACGCATGGCGGGGTGGAAAAGCTGCGCAAAGAGGAAGGTCATGGGGGCCTCGAGCGCTTCGGCCTGCAGACGCTCGGGCTCCGTCGTGAGATCGACGCCGAGAGCCTCCAGGACGTCCGCGGTGCCCGTCGAGCTGGAACTCGCCCGGTTGCCGTGCTTGGCCACTCGCACCCCGGCGCCGGCACAGACGAGGGACGCCATCGTCGAGATGTTCACCGTGTGTGCCATGTCGCCACCGGTGCCGACGATGTCGAGCGTCGGGCCCGGCACCTCGAGAGCGCGCGCGTGTTCGACCATGACGTCCGCGAGGCCCTGAAGCTCCTGCACGGTCTCGCCCTTGGAGTGAAGAGCCACGAGGAACGCAGCCATCCGGACGGGCGAGACCTCCCCGGACATGATCGCGTCCATGGCCGCACGAGCCTGCTCATAGCTGAGGTCCTCACCTCGCACGAGGTGTGAGACGAGTTGCGGCCACTGCATTGCGATACCTCGCTGGTGTCGGACGACGGGTTCTCCCCAACTCTAGGCCCGCCGCCGACTCACCCTGTGCCGCCTCCCGATGCGCGGAACGACGCGCATCACACCCACAGCTCGAACCCGTGCGAAACCCAGTGCTCTCACAACGGAAGTAACAAAAGTGTGTCTCTTCGGGGGGCCGCGTGCGCGATCGGGGAATGGGCAGGACATAATGTCCGGGTGGCGACCGCAACTACAGCTCAGACGAGCGAACACGGCATCCCCGCCGGGCACGGACCGGCGACCCGACCCAACCTGACTGCCGTTGGCACGATGGTGTGGCTCGGAAGCGAACTCATGTTCTTTGCCGGCTTGTTCGCGATGTACTTCACGATCCGCTCCGTGGCAGGTGACCTGTGGCATGACCGCACGCATCACCTCAATGTCACGTTCGCGGCCATCAACACGACGGTCCTCGTGATCTCGTCCGTGTGGTGTCAGCTCGGCGTGTTCAAGGCCGAGCACGGCATCCCGCACCGCACGGGCAAGCTTCTCGAGGTCGGCAAGTGGGGCATGCGCGAGTGGTACTCCCTCACCTACCTGTTCGGCGCGATCTTCGTGTCCGGCCAGGTGCTGGAGTACTCCGAGCTCCACGAGGCGGGCATCTCGCTCGACAGTGACGCCTACGGTTCGATGTTCTACATCACCACCGGCTTCCACGGCATCCACGTGACCCTGGGTCTCCTGGCCTTCCTGTTGATCATCGGCCGTACCTTCACGTCGAAGAACTACAGCCACCACCAGGCCACGGGCGCCATCGTCACGTCCTACTACTGGCACTTCGTCGATGTCGTCTGGATCGCACTGTTCGCCACCATCTACCTCCTGAAGTAATGCGCCACGAACCGCGCCGCATCATTTCCCCGACCGTCGACAGGATGTTCTCGTGAGCACTCTCGCCGCCCGCCGCCGACACCCGGCTGCCCTGTTCGTCGTGCTGCTTCTCGCCCTCGTGGTGACCGGTGGCCTCTACGCCGCGTTCGCGCCCAAGACCGCCAAGGCTGCCGGCGCCAGCGCCGAGGACGTCAAGGCCGGTAAGCAGCTGTTCCTCTCGAACTGCTCCACCTGCCACGGCACCAACGCCACCGGCACCACCTCCGGCCCGTCGCTCGTCGGCGTCGGCGCTGCGTCGGTCGACTTCCAGGTCGGCACCGGCCGCATGCCGCTCGCGGCTCCGAACACGCAGGCCCAGCGCAACAACGTCCAGTTCTCGGACGAGCAGATCGCGCAGATGGCTGCCTACGTCCAGAGCCTGGGCCCCGGCCCGAGCGTTCCGGAGAAGGAGTACACGACCCCGAACGGCAACGCTGCCAAGGGTGGCGAGCTCTTCCGCGTCAACTGCGCCATGTGCCACAACGCCTCCGGCCAGGGCGGCGCCCTGACGCGAGGCAAGTACGCCCCGACCCTGATGTCGGTCAGCGGCAAGCACATCTACGAGGCCATGGTCACGGGCCCGCAGTCGATGCCGGTGTTCAACGACACCAACCTCTCGCCGCAGGACAAGAAGGACATCATCACCTACCTCAAGCACGTCGAGAACGACCCTGCTGAGGGCGGTCACAACCTCGGTGCTCTCGGCCCGGTGACGGAGGGCATGTTCGCCTGGACGTTCGGTATCGGCCTGTGCATCGGTGTGGCCGTGTGGCTCGGACGTAAGGCGGCCTGATGAAGTTTCCCCGTTTCGGATCTGACTCGTCAGACAGGAATCGCAAGAACATGAATGAATCCGGCGCTTCGGCGCACCCGGGTGAGGGCTCGTCGGACTACGCTCCGGTCAGCCTGAACGACGGGCACATCGAAGGCACGGGCGCACTTCCCGACCGCTTCGAGAACCCCGGCCTCCCGCCGCACGTCCACCGTCTCGGTGACGAGGACCCGGCTGCTGCCAAGCGGTCCGAGCGTCAGGTCGCAACCCTGTTCATCATGTCGATGCTCGCCACGGTGCTGTTCGTCGTGGCCTACTTCGCGATCGACAAGAACTCGGTCATGACGATCCCGTTCGTCGGCCCGACCAAGGCGCTTCACTTCGTTCTCGGCTTCACGCTGGCGCTGTCGCTGCTCGGTATCGGCCTCGGTGCCGTCCACTGGGCGAAGACGCTCATGCCGGACGAAGAGGTCATCGAAGAGCGTCACGAGCTGAAGTCGGACGACGAGGCCTGGGAAGCCGCCGCCAACATCATGACCGGTGGCGCCGAGGCTGCTCAGCTCAAGCGTCGCCCGCTCCTGAAGTGGACGCTCGGTGGCGCGCTCGGCCTGTTCGCCGTGCCGGTCGCCCTCCCCCTCCTCGGTGGCCTGGGTCCGATGCCGAAGCTCGACCTCGTCAAGACGATGTGGGACACGAAGATCAACGGGCGCGGCCGTCGTCTCATGCGTGACCCGGAAGGCACCGCCATCCGCGCGTCCGACGTGACGCTGGGCTCGGTCTTCCACGTCCTGCCCGAGGGTGTCAACGACACCGAGCACCCCCTCAACGAGAAGGCGAAGGCCTCCGTGCTCCTCGTCCGTCTCGACGAGGCCAAGATCAAGTCGGAGCGTCAGCGTCAGTGGGGTGTCGACGGCATCGTCGCCTACTCCAAGATCTGCACGCACGTGGGTTGCCCGGTGGGCCTCTACGAGCAGCAGACGCACCACCTGCTCTGCCCCTGCCACCAGTCCACGTTCGACATGACGGACGACTGCAAGGTCATCTTCGGCCCGGCCAAGCGCCCGCTGCCGCAGCTGAAGATCTCCGTCGACGACGAGGGCTACCTCGTGGCTGACCAGGGCTTCAAGCGCCCGGTCGGACCGAGTTTCTGGGAAGACAACGGGAAGGAACTCAAGTCGTGAGCACCGCTGCTTCCGCGCGCGACTCGCACGCTCCGACGACGCAGCGTCAGGACCCCAAGGGCGGCCTGGCGGGTGTGTCGAACTGGATCGACGAGCGCAGCGGCGCCGCCAAGGGCGTGCGCTTCCTCATGAAGAAGGTCTTCCCGGATCACTGGAGCTTCATGCTCGGTGAGGTCGCGCTGTACTCCTTCATCATCCTGCTCATCACCGGTACGTTCCTCACCTTCTGGTTCGTGCCGTCGATGGGCCACACCACCTACAACGGCTCGTACGTGCCGCTGCAGGGCATCCAGATGTCCGAGGCCTACGCCTCGACCCTCGACATCTCGTTCGACATCCGCGGTGGTCTGCTGATCCGTCAGCTCCACCACTGGGCAGCTCTCCTGTTCGTCGTGTCGATCATGATGCACATGTTCCGCGTGTTCTTCACGGGTGCTTTCCGCAAGCCGCGTGAGATCAACTGGGTCATCGGAACCCTGCTGTTCATGCTGGCCATCATCGAGGGCTTCATGGGCTACTCCCTCCCGGACGACCTCCTGTCCGGTACGGGTATCCGAGCGATGCAGGGCTTCATCCTCTCCACGCCGATCGTCGGTACGTACATCTCGTACGGCCTGTTCGGCGGCGGTTTCCCCGGCGAGATGATCATCCCCCGCTTCTACTCGCTGCACATCCTGCTCATCCCGGCCATCATGGTGGCGCTGCTCGCGGCTCACCTCATCCTGCTCGTCGTGCACAAGCACACGCAGTACCCCGGCCCGGGTCGCACGGACAAGAACGTCGTGGGCTTCCCGCTCATGCCGGTGTACATGGCCAAGGCCGGCGGCTTCTTCTTCATCGTCTTCGGCATCACGGCTCTCATCTCGAGCCTCGTCGGCATCAACGCCATCTGGGCGTACGGTCCGTACGAGCCGACGCAGGTGACCGCCGGTTCGCAGCCTGACTGGTACATGGGCTTCGCCGACGGTGCGCTGCGACTGCTGCCCGGGTTCCTCGAGTTCGTCTTTCTCGGCCACACCTGGAGCATGAACATCTTCCCGGGCTCGATCGCCCTGCTGCCGATCTTCTTCGGCATGATCGCGATCTACCCGTGGATCGAGAACTGGGTCACCGGCGACAAGCGCGAGCACCACGTGCTCGACCGTCCGCGCAACGCTCCGACGCGTACCGCCATCGGTGTGGGCTTCGCGGTGTTCTACGCGGTGCTCATGTTCGCGGCCGGTAACGACATCATGGCGATCAAGCTGCACATGTCGATCAACGACATCACGTACTTGTTCCGCTTCCTCGTGATCTTCGGCCCGATCATCGCCTTCTGGGTGACGAAGCGCATCTGCCTCAGCCTGCAGCGTCACGACCGGGACCTCGTGCTGCACGGCCGTGAGTCGGGTCGCATCGTGCGCACCCCCGAGGGTCGCTTCTTCGAGGCCCACGAGGAGCTCGACGAGTTCACCCGCTGGCGTCTGGTCGGCTACGAGGCTCAGGCCCCGAGCAACATCGACACCTCCGGCCTTGAGGGTAAGGAGCTGAAGAAGGCGAAGCGCCGCAACCGCTGGACCAACTTCTACTTCCGTGACCGCATCGCCCCCATCACGCCTGCCGAGCTCGAAGCGGCTCACCACCACGGTGACCACGACGAGCTTGAGGCTGCGGTCCTCGAGGACGCGAAGTCCGATGAGTTCGTCGGTGAGCTGCACGGTGGCTCCGAGGAGACGGGTCAGCGCTGAGTCAGTTCGCTGCACCACACGAAGGAGGGCCCGATCGGCAACAGCCGATCGGGCCCTCCTTCGTCTGCGATAAGTCTCAGTGGTGTAGACGGGACTGAAGAATGGCGACGGTGAGTTGTTCTGGTGTTCCCGCCACCGTCGTCGAACCGGGAATGGGTTGCCACGCTCCCCCGCCAATCCTGAACTCGCCGGTCAGTGTGACATCGATGCGCGTGTTGACGGCGCCTTTGCGAGCGTAGGTGTGCGTCACCCCGCCTGAGGGGTAGACACCGCCGGGGTCGGGGGTGGGTCCGTGATTCGTTCCGTCGCCGTAGTGGTACGTGTAGAGGGCGCTGGCAGGACGGATGGTCACCGTGTGACCGAGGACCGTCGTCGTGACGCTCTCCCCCGGTGCGAGCCCTTCAGCTCCGAAGGCGGCACGGAAGTAGGTCGGCAGACCAGTCAGAGTCGTGTTGCCGACGGGCCGGATGTCCACGCCCGGCTTCGTGAAGATCTGTGTGGTCCAGGCTTGAGCAGCAGCCTCTTCGGGCGTGTAGGTCGGAACAGCCACCTGGTTGACTGTCTCGCCCTGAGGTGAAGCCGCAGGCACTGTCGGCGACGCGAAGTCGACGCGGGCGTGTCAACTTGTCTGTGTAAGCGGGGTGGTCACAGGTAGGGGTTGATCCGGTCGGGGTAGGCCGCGGCGAGCTGGGCGAGGGCCTGCTTCCAGTT
>NZ_QWLM01000021.1 GCF_003515945.1 Dermacoccus abyssi | reverse complement strand
GGGATGGCGAGCGTGAAGAACTTCCATCATCCGGGAGACCTCGACCCCTACCCGGCCACCGACGCGCTCAACCGACTACACCCTCATCTGTGAAGAGCCTGTTTGCGGTCGAGGCCGCCCTTGTCGTTGGGCGTCTGTGTCTCTTGCCGGATCGAGAGGTCCGAGTGGTTCCAATTCATGAACAAGAGGCGCGGTTCGTCTGTCATGCAACCGACCATAGCGCTCATTCGACGTCGCGACCGGTGGCCGCGGTGGGGGGATTCCGCTGGAATCACCCCACCGGTCACAGACTCCTTCCTGGACCGGAGCGACCTTGGTGTGAGGGAACGTCGTGGTGCGGTTCGAAGCGAGATCGGGGCCGCTCAGGCTCGGTAGCGGACTCGTTCTTGGCGCGAAGCTTCTCCAGTGCGTTGGTGAGGCGTTGTCGCCCCTCCCCCGTGATCTGGACCGGCTCCGATGCCTCGACGACGTACCGCGCTGGCGCGGAGGCCTCCACGCGAGTCTGGGGGCGTTCGGCCTGGGGGTGAGCCCCATCGGCTGCCGCCGTGGGTTCATCCTCCTCCGAGGTGCTTTCCGCGAGCTGGGCGGCCAGGTCGGCGGCACGATCGCGTGCCGCCTCGAGGGCGTCGGCGTCGACGAACGGCTTACCGATGTTCGCTTCCGCGCTGGCGAGCGTGTCCTGTGCCTGCTCGAGTTTGGTGATGTTGCCGCCGATCGCGGTCGTCTTGTTCTCCAGAACGCGCACCGTGCCCAGGCTCGGCTTCAGGACATCCTCGAGCGGGTGCCGGCTCGCGGAGCCCGGCACGCCCGCCAACTCGAGCACGACCATGCGCCGCAGGTCGCGCCCGTCGTGGCTGTTCTCACGCGAGACCAGGACGTCGTGACCACCGATGGTGCCGAGCTGGACCGGTTCACGGCCGACGCTCATCATCGCGATGTGTTCACGGTTAGCCCAGCTGGCAATAGCGTCGGCCGCGTCCGCACGTTTGGTGAGCGTGGACTGGCCCACGCTCATGCGGAAGTGATCTCCGTCGACCGCCACGGTCTTCTCCAGCGCGGGGCGAAGCAGCGCGAGGTCACTGGTCGCGTTCATGATCGTCGTGCGCGCTCGGTCACGGGTGGCCACGAGCGAGGTCTGTGACCGATTGTGCGCCGATTGGCGCCGCCGCAGCCGGTTCACTTCTTGGTCGGCTTGCGCCTTCTCCAGCAGCAATGGGTTACCCGATCCGATGGCCGTGGCCACGCCCGCAGACAGCTGCATGTCGCTGACGTCTTCCATCTCGCGCAGGCTCGGGTCGCCACGCATGATCTGGGTGACCATCGCTTCCTTACGGGCGATGGTCTGCCACGTGTACCCGTCGAAGCTGCCCTCGGTGAGGTAGCGGTAGACGTTCACTTCGGCGTTCTGGTTGCCCTGACGGATCGCACGTCCCTCGCGTTGGCGAATGTCGGCTGGTCGCCAGGGGCAATCGATGTGATGCAGCGCCGTCACGCGGTCTTGAACGTTGGTGCCGACGCCCATCTTGTTCGTCGAGCCGATGAGGACCGAGATGGTGCCGTTGCGCGCGGCCTCAAACATGCGGGCCTTGTCCGCGTCGTTCTTGGCTTCGTGGATGAAACGGACGGACTCCGCTGGCATCCCGCCGCGCACGAGCATTCCGCGCAGTGCGTGGTAGACGTTCCAGCGCTCGGTGCTGGGGGTGCCCATGTCGCTGAACACGATCTGCAACCCGCCCTTGAGTTCGCTCGGTTCTCCGCGCGCGTCGAGGTAAACGTTGTCGCGGGTACGTTCCCACTCGGCCAGGATCGTGTCAGCGACCTTGTTCAACTTCGTGTCCCCATCGGGGATCGCGTACTCGTTCTCGTCGATCAGGCGCAGGTCGAGCGCGGCGGCGCGGCCTTCACCACTGACCTTCAGCATGTTGTCGTGTTGCGGATCAACACCACCCCCGGCGAGCTTCTTGGCGCGCTCGGTCAACTCCGCTTGGTAGTCCTGCAGCCGTGCTGAGGGAAGCACCGTCACGTTCTCGACGTCCCGCTTGCCGTCGCTCGCGCGCTGCGCGACCAGCGGTGTCGGCAGGTTCAAGTCCTCGGCCGTCTTCACGTCCGCGAAGACGTGCCACATCTTCATCATGTCGGCCACGTTGGTGAACTTCAGTCGTTCCTTCATTCGGAACTGCCCGGTCGGGCTGACCTCCATGTCCGGGGTGTCGATCGTGAAGGTGTTGAGCCACGCATCGAACGAGTTGAGCCCGGCGGCTTCGAGCAGGTCGGGACGCAGATACCGCTGCATTACGTGGGCTTCGGTGATCGAATTCGCGATCGGTGTTGCCGTCGCAAACGTCGCGACGCGCATGCCGTGCTGGCCGCGTAGGTACCCGATCTTCAGCTCGAGGTCGGTTGCGGCCTGCGAGCCGCTGATCTGCGCGGCCTGCTTCTTCGAGTGAGTGCGCAGGTTCTTGTACATGTGCGCCTCGTCGACGACGAGGTAGTCGATCCCCGTGGCTTCGAAGGTGACACCCGCATCGCGGTGCACGTCCAAGGAGGCCTTCAGCTTCTCCTCCTGCTTCAAGATGTCCTTCTCGACCTGCTTGATGCTGCGATCGCTCAGGCCCGCGTCGCGTGCCTTGTCGAGGAACTCGCGGGCCTGCTCGATCTGCTTGTTCATGTACTCCGATTCGGTCTCCGGGGTCACGCCCAGGCTCTTGAACGCGCCCTGGGTCATGACCACGGCGTCCCAGTCGTTGGCCGCCGCGCGGGAGACGAACTTGCGCCGCCCGGTGCCGTCCAAGTCGTTGCTTCCCGCGGCGAGCAGTTGCGCGCTCGGGTAAGCCTGGAGCCACTCGCGGGTGAACTGGCGCAGCATGTGGTTGGGCACGACAACAGCGGGTTTCGAGATCAGCCCCAGTCGTTTGAGCTCCATCGTGCCCGCGACCATCTCCAGGGTCTTGCCCGCGCCGACCTCGTGGAACAACCCGACAGCCGGCTCCGCGACCATGCGCGCGATCGCGGAACGTTGGTGCTCGCGCGGGGTGAACGTCTCGGCCAGACCCGGCAACGTCAGGGCCTTGCCCGCTTCGGCGTAGTCCCGCAGCACGAGCGAGTTGAAGGCACGGTCGTAGGCGGCCTGTAGACGCGTGGTGCGCTCGGGGTCTTCCCACACCCACTCCGCGAACCGGTCCTGCAACTCTTCACCCTTGTCGAGCGCGGCCTGCGTCTCAACAGGGTTGGGATACCTCTTACCGTCGCTGTCCTTGTCCTGCACGGTGATCGTGGCGTTGCTGAGCAACTTCTCCGCCAGCTTCGGTGCGGGCACCCGCTCGGTGCCCCACTCTGCCGTCGCAGCGACGGAGCGTCGATTGCCGCTCACGATCCACATGTCCGGCGCAGGGTTCTCGAGCGTCAGGTTCGGATCACGCAGCGTTTCGCGCAGGAATTGCTGGTGCGTCTCGACGTCGATCCACACCGCGCCCAGGCGGGCTCGAATGTCTTCCAGCGGCGTCGGTGCCGGTTGAACCTCGCGTAGCGCCTCTACGTTCGGCGCGAACTGGGGGTCTTGCTGCGCGGCTTCCTCGGCCTGCTCCAGCTTGATCCGAACGTTGCCCGACAGGTACTCGGCCGCCGGGACGAGGCGTTGCTCGCTCGGGTCGTCGAACACGAGCGTGCCGAGCCGTTCGCGCGCGTCCTCGACGTTCGTGCTCAACAGTTCAGCGATGACCTCGAGATCGGCGCGACCGGTCTTGTCGATGCTGATCGACAACGCGTCCGCGGCCGTCTCGGCTTCCTCGGCAAACGTGCGGTGCACGATCTGCCGCTCGGTCAGGATGAGTGCCGGGGACGCCAACTGGGTCGCGTCGTCGAAGTTCTCCAACGCTGTGACCAGCGCCATGTTGGGATCTTCACGCACCAACCGGCTGACCGCTGGTGGCAGCACGCGCCGGGTGCCCATCTCCTGCTCGGCCTCCCCCGTGTCCGGGTCGATGACCGGCAGCCCGCTCAGCGGGTCGATGACGTCGCGCAGCTTGCCCGTTGACGAGACCGTGTACCGGTTGATCGCCCCGTAGCGATTCACGTACCGCTCGTAGTCCGCCTTCAACTGCGCGCGGGCAGCGCTCAGCTCGGGGGTTTCACCCGTCTGCTCGGTGCCCCGCTCCAGCATGAGCAGATCACGCGCACCGTCACGAAGCGCTAGGAGCTGTGACGTCTCCGCCACCTGCGTCTTCGGCACCTTGAACGGCTCAAGAAGCCCACCGGCCGCGATCTGGAAACGCTCGTCACCGATGCTGGGGTACTGCTCATCGTCGACTTCGACGACGGTTCCGTCGAGAAGATCGGTGCGCAGCTGCTCGACCTGCGCCAGGTCGCGGCGCTGTTCTTCGCTGACCGGGAGGGCGGTCAGACTCTCGCGGCGCGCTTTGGCCACGATGTCGGCCAGTGCCTCCCTCAACTGCTCCGGTCCCCATCCTGTTTCGTCGGGGCGCACCACCGTTTGCTCACGACCGCCTTCGCCCTGAGCAACGGCGAACGTGCCCAGCACCCGCTGGGGGTGCTCAAGGAAGTACGTGTTGACGTGAATCCTGGTCTCCGAGTCCAGTTGGAGCGGACCAACACTCGTCCACATCGCGTCACGCGATGCGTCTGCCTTCTGGTTGTCCGGTCGGCGCCGGAAGATCAACAAGTCGGTCAACGCTTCGGTGCCCGCCGCGCGGCGATGCGCGCCGTTCGGTAGGCGCAACGCGCCCACGAGGTCGGCCAGGTCGTGCATCTCCTCACGCGCCATCGGGTTCGAGGCGTCCATCGTGTAGCTCGACGTGAGCGTCGCAACCAAACCGCCCGGGCGCGTCATCTGCAGCGCCTTGATAATGAAGTGGTTGTGCATGGAGTGGCGACCCTGATTGCCCACCGGGTCGTGCAAAGTGACATTCGCGAACGGCACGTTCCCGATCGCCGCGTCGAACGTGCCGTTCGGGAAGCGCGTGTCAGCGAAGCTCTCGTTGCGGATCGTGGCCTGCGGGTACAGGCTCTGCGCGATTCCCGCCGTCACCGGGTCGAGTTCGACACCGGTCATGAGCGCGCCCTGGGGTGCCATGCCGATGAACGTGCCCGCACCCGAGCCTGGCTCAAGCACGCGCCCACCATCGAAGCCCAACTCGCTCATCGTCGACCACATGGCCTCGACGATGGCCGCGTCGGTGTAGTGCGCGTTGATCGTGGTGCGCCTCGCCGCGTCGAACTCGTCATCGGTGAGGATCGCGCGCAGCTGCTCGCGCTCAGGCGCCCACGCCTCGTTGGTGGGATCGAACACCTGCGGGATCGCGCCCCACGACGACCACCGCGCGAGCACCTGCTGTTCTTGCGACGTCGCGGGCCGGCCCTCACCGCGCACGCGGCGGCTCGTCTCGATCGCTGCGATGTTCGCTGCGAAGCGAGACTTCGGGCCCGAAGGGGCCAGGTCGTCCTGACTTGTCGGCCGGAACGCTACGGGCGCTTCGACAGCAACGTCCGCAACGCCGCCGCTGTCTCGAGCATCGACTCCTCGCTCATCTGTGACGGGTCCAGATGGATCAGCGGACGAACCTGCAACATCCAGTCCAGCCGGTCCTGCTGCTCCTGGCTGTAGGTCACTTCCTCCCAGCCCTCGTCCTCGGCCTCGTCCTCCGCTTCGTGACGGATCGAGATCAGGTCCATCTCCAGATCGCGCGGGTGCGGAGCCTGCCCCAGCGCCTCCTCCAACTGCTCGCGCGCGCTGCGGTCCTCGATTTGGCTCTGCGCGATCGGATCGAAGATCATCTCCTGCAGCACCAACTCCTCGGCCTGCTTGCGGATCGCCTTCAACTGCCCCACCCGCTCCAAATAGGGCAGATTCGAGGGGACCTGTCGGCTCATCTGCTCGTACATCTGCCCGAGGCGAACCGACACCTGCTCCCCCAGGCTCGCGAAGAACGCGCTCGGGTTGTCCATCTGCGCGACCACCCTCGGCAGATGCTCGCTCCACGCCTGGCGCGCCAGCGTCGCGTACCGGCTCGACTCGAACTCGTTCACCATGGTCTTCTCCCACACCCTCGGAATTGGCAGTGACGCCACCTGACTCCAGTCTGGCGTCAGACCCACGGGCGTGCTCGACCCTTTCGTCGGCCTCGGGTTCGGCCATGCCGAACAGGTCGAGAGCGATTTGGTGATCCGCTGGGCGCGGTGTCCTGCGTGCCACGAGTGAGCCTCCCTGGATTGGCGTCGTCGCTGCGACGCTACCCACCACGGACACCCTGAACGCGGATCGAACTCACTAGTCATGATGTATCTCCCCTCCTGGACTGGTGACTGTGCGAGACCGCGCGAATTCACGGCAACGAGGACGTGATTCCACTGGAATCACTCGTCGTCATCGAGCGGTCGACGCCCGACGTCGAGGTGCGCCACCGTGGGCCACGGGTGCCCATGGTGGTGTCGCTGTTCCAAGTGCGCGACATGCGCGCGCACGGCGTCCGTGACGAGCTGCGACAGGCTGTAGGACGGGTCAACGGTCTTCATGCCCTTGACCGTCGCCCGGGCACGGGCACGCAGGGACCCGGGTATCTGGGTGCTGAACGGTTCCTTCACGCGGGGATCACCCCCCGCTCCACGAGCGCGTCGAGCACCGCGGCGTAGTCACGGGTGACGCCCTCACGCGGCGCGAACACCGGCAGCGGTTCCCGGTGGCTGTATGCACCCGCAGCCTTAACGGAGCGCCGCACGTTCGGGGTGACGAGATCGCCGTAGGCCTCGCGCAACTGCGCGATCGCGTCGGCGTAGAGGGCACCTGAACTGGCGGGTGGCACGATGCACGGCACGATCGCGCCCAGCTCGAGGTCCTTGTCGAAGTCCTCCGCGACCTCGGCGATCGTCCCCTCGAGGGCGCTGATGCCCTCGAGTTCCTTCGACGTCGGCTGGGTCACGGTGACGACCGCATCCGACGCGACGAGCGCGGCGACGGTCATGAGCCCGATCGTGCCCGGGCAGTCGATGAGCACGACATCGGCGTCCTCGAGCTTGCGCAGCGCCGAGGCCAGACGCAGTTCGCGCCCGGTGACCTGCTGCAACCGGATCGCCTGAGCGTGCACACCCTCGGTCGCCGGCACGAGGCGCACACCCGGCGTGTTCGTCTCGGCGAGGGCCTGCTCGAGGCTCGCGTCGCGCAACATCACGGACGCGCTCGTCACGTCGATCTCCTCAGGGTCCACCCCAAGCCAGCGCGTCGAGTTCGCCTGCCCATCGAGGTCGACGACCACGACCCGGCGCCCACGCTCGGCCAGGTGCGCCGCGAGGCTCACCACGGTCGTCGTCTTACCCGCCGACCCTGCCGCGTTCGCCACGGTGATGACCTTCATGCCTGCTCCCCTTCGCTGTCCTGGTCCTCGGCCGCGTCCTCCTGGAGGCGGGCGCGGGCATCATTCACTTTTTCTTGCTCGAAATCGCTCAGCACGTACCCGCGCTCGGTGAGGTGCTCGAGGTACGCGATGTCTTCCGTCGACAGGTAGAGGCTGTGGGAGTTCTTGATCCGGTCTTCCCAGATCGCGAGAGTGATGATCCACGCGAGGTGCTCACGCGTCGAAGCCTTCTCGACATCGGCCAACGCGCCGCGCCAGTCCCAGTCGATCTCCTGCGCGGGACCGATGCCCGCACCCTGCGCCAACTGCCGCGCCAGGCCCGTCACGTGGGACATCATCGACTCCCCCGCCAACGCGGTCATCGTCAACAACCGCGTCACCTCAGCCGTCGTCGGCTTCCGCTTGACGGTCTCCGCGAGGAACGCGCGGCGCGCCTTCGTCGCGGCCTTGTCCGCCTTCACTCGCTCCCTCTGCTCCGCCTGCCCGTCGCTCGACGGCGTGTTCGGCGAGGTGGGCACGCTGCGACGGTATGCCAGCGGCTCGACGTTCTCGCCCCACGACGTCGAGGGCGCGTACACGAGGTCGCCCCGCTCGCGGGCTGCCTCGACATCCTTCTTTGTGAGCAACCGGTGGTCATACACCTTGAACTGTCCGAACGTCGCGGGCGGGTCCTCGAGGAACTCCACACCCTCAGCATCGGCCTTCGCCCGTGCGGCCTCGACGCGGCGGGCACGCGCAACCGTCTGCCGTGCGTCATGAACGATGTCGGCGGGTGAGTGCGCCCACCCAGGCCGAGCCTCGACATCGGCCCATTGCGCGCCGATCTCCGCGAGTGTCTCCTCACTCTCGTCGGTCATCAACTTGACAGCCTTCGCTGGGGCGAGCACGTCCTCACTGACGGCCTGCTGCAAGCTCTCGGGCAGCTTGAGCAGCTTGAGACGCTTGGCGACGTGCGACTGCGAAACGCCCGCGTGCCGCGCCATGTCCCGCTGGCTCAGACCGCGCCGCTCCATGACCCGCCCGAAAGCCTGGGCTTCCTCAATTGCGGTCAGCGCCTTGCGATGCACGTTCTCGTGCAGCACCGTCTCGTCGAGACGTGCAACGCCACGTCGCAGGGCCTGGAACGTGTCGAGGCCTGCGGCCTGCGCGGCCGCGCGACGACGGTGCCCCGCCAGCAGTACCCACGCCCGCCCGGCGACGGCCTCGGCGTGCTGCGGGTACTCCGCGACGAACTCGCCAGCGTCGACGACGAGGCCAGGCTGTAGCTGCCCCACCTCGCGCATCGAGTCGGCCAACTCCGCCACGTCCTGGACACGCGCCTCGGGGTTCTCCGGGTTGTCCGCGATCTCGGACAACGCCAGGTACAGCACGCTCGACTCGTCCTGCGTGCGTACCGCGCTCACCAGCGACGCGCTCTTGCGCGCCTTCGGCTCACGGCGCTGCAGGGGCGCACCCCCCAAACCCGTCTTCTTCTCAGCCATCATCTGACCTTTCGTCTACTGCGAATAAATGTATGTATTAGGGGCCGAAAATCGGGGATCACACGCCGTTGATTCCACTGGAATCACCCGAGGTCGAGGTCGGACAACACCGGAGCGCCTTCGTGCGTGCGCTCTTGGCAGGAGGCCTCGCACAGCTGCCCGAGCTCGGCGCCACACTCCGGGCACGGGCTGATCAGGTCGAGCAGGGTATTGAGGTCCTCGGCGCGGTCCTCATTGATCGTGGCGCGCATGTCATCGACCTCGACGAAACGCTTAGTCGTCTCCGTCTCGGCCATCTCGCGGGCCAGGACGTCGGCGCGTTGCGCTTCGCGGTCGACGAGCAGGTCGCGAGTCACGCGCAGGGCGTGCAGGCCGTCGAGGGTGCGGGTGATCGTGGTCATGGTGTCCTTCTTTCGATCGTTCTCGGGAGGGGTGGCAAGCATGGTCAGCTGCCCCGTCACGGGGCCTTCGCTGGAGAGGTCTCGCATGGCACGCGGCTCACGCGGTCGCGGCCAGTGAGGGCTCGGCGTACAGCAGGCCTTCGTAGTGGCCCAGGCGTGAACCGGTCTCGGGATGGACGGCCAACCAGCACGCGTCCTCGCGCCACTCGATCTGCCACCCGGCCGGGCTGATCTGCTCGAACAGGTCCGGGCCGGAATAGACGGCGTCGGCTCGAGAGCCGGCGTCGGCCGGATCGAAGACGCGCACAAGGGCGACGACGCCCTCAGCGGTGGTCGGCTGTGCGCGGCGCAGCGCCACCACCTCGTCAGCGCAGAACTGGGAAAACTCACTCGTGGGCTTGCTCATCGAGGCCACTTCCTCAGGTCGTCGGCCCTGCCGATCAGGACCGCGTACGGCTAGTTAAGTGGATGCAGTGAGTTAAGTCAATAGGGTGATACAAGGCAAATTCCGATACCCTCGAACTGGACCAATCGGCTGGCAGAGGGAGGTGTCCGTGGGGGAGCGAGTCAATGCTTACTTCTACGACGAGGAGTTTGCTGACGCGAAGTCGGCGTACCTCGCAGACTGGCGAGCTGACCACGAGCACGGGGTGTTCCCGGCCTGGGTCCATGCCGCCATTGCCCGCCACGCCGCCCGCTCGCCGCAGGAGCGCGCGGCTCTCGCGCGAGAGCGCGTCATCCACTCCACGCGAGGCCAGATGCGCAACTGGACCGTCGTTGACGGCACGCATGACCTCGTGAGCGCCGCGCGGCGCGACGACGAACACGCCGATCGGTTCCTCGCCGAGAGCACCTGGATCGCAGAAGCCATCCACGTCGCCGTCCAACAGTCCGTGCAGCGCCACGGGCAACTGCCTCCAGCGCCAGCGCGCCTCCCCAACCGACTCGCGTAGCTTCGTCGCACGTGAGGGGTGATTCCACTGGAATCACCCCTCACGCTGCCGCGTCGATGTCCGCTATTCCTTGGTGTAGTCGACGGGGTCCCGCACAGCGTTGAAGTCTTGCTCGCTGAGGAAGTGACACCACGGTGTCCCGATGGAGACACTCAAGTCCTCCGCGGTCGAGGCGTCTAGCTTCAGACGGTGGCACTCGCTCCAGGCTGCTACCTCCACGTGGCAACCCGGCAACTCGATGATCGTCTCGACGGCAGGCAGAAGATCCTTGTCGTGAGAGACGATGATGATCGTGTCGGCCCGTCGCAGCGCCGCGAGTCGCACAGCGTCAACAGCGAGTGCGACGTCTATGCCCTTCTCCGTTGGTGGCGTACTGGGCCAGTCGTCGGGGTAGGAAAGGTTGCGGCGCACGACGGTCACGCCAGCGTCACACCAATCGCTGTGCTGCCGGTCATTCGCTGCAGTGGAGGTGGGCTGGTGGTGAGGACTCGGACGCCCTCGGTAGGCCCGTGCTTCGAGCAGGTAGCTCGGCCGCTTCCTCTTGGCAACGAGGAGTTCGGCCAACTTGCGCGGGTTGATGTGGCCAGACTTCCCCCTGTCAGCGCCGATCTGAAGGAAGCGGCGCGTGGCAGTCCGCTGTACGTTTTCGTAGTCGATGAGAACAACAACGCTCTCTGGTGGCGGCGAAGGCTTCACCTGTGGGCTCCTCGAGACAAAAAAACCCCGCCATTCCCGAGGTGGGAGGCGGGGCGGAATACGAACACCTTAATCGCGCGCGAATGGGGAGGTCAACCCCTCGCCACTCACGTGTCTGGACGCAACGTCGTGCGGCCCCAAATCTCGCGGGCGTTGCGGCTGGGCGACGGCGTAGCCGCCTACCCGAGCGCCCTGCAGCACGAAGAGGACCGACGCTTACCGATACCGGCCGCTGCGACGAGCGAATCGAACACCTCGTGCGCTGACGGGAAAAGCTCCTCGACTCAGACCAGGTTGAGCATGGGGCCGACGTGATGACCAGACCAGTAGAAGTAGCCGCCTACCGCGACGGCGAGGAAGGCCAGAGACACGAGGTCGAGAATCGACAACCGACCCTTGTGCTGCCAGCACCTGCCCAGTGGCCACGGCGCGCCACGCAAACACAATGTGTCCTCGAGCGTGCGCGCCCCGCACCGTGAGGCCACGCAAAGACCCACGAAAGCCGGGACGAGCACGCACCCAAAGAAGAGCCACCCACTTGATGTGACGATGTCCATGACGGGATCGTCGCCGCTTTTGGCCGGAATGTCACGCACAAGGGTGGGCGCGCAAGCGACCATGAGGCAATGGTCAGCTCCAAGCCCCCCGAGGCTCGACGGCGGAACTGGAAGCGCGCTGATGTCGTGACGTATGCCCGCGCCCTCGCGTATCCGTTCCGCGGTGATCGAGCCGCGAGCCTTTCGGGGATTGCGCTGCTCGTCGTCTTCGCCCTCGTCGTCCTGCCGACAGGACATCGGCTCTTGTTCCAACTCGCTCTCATCCCAGCTGCCCTGGCGGTGATGATGTGTGCAGCTGGTTACCGGCCCATCACGTTACGTGAGCTCACCGATATTCGCGCCACGGGCCTGTTTCACGTGTCCAGATCAGCCGTCCCTGACGCTGCTGGCGTGGTCATCCTCGATCCTGCCTATTGCCGCAAGCAGTCGCGCATGTGGACTCGGGATCGTCCCCGTCTGCCTCGGGCAGCGGTCTACTTCTCCCAGGCGCCCCTCGACGCCGTAGCTTTGGCCGCCAACGGAGTCAGCGCCGAAGGTGCACTGTTTGCCGTGGTCGACCTCGACGCCCTCGAGACGCGCGATATTTGGCGTCGTCACACCGGCGAGATCGCAATCACCTCTCCCGTGCGAGCTCGCGTGAGTGAGTCACCGACGATGCGGTGATTCCATTGGAATCACCTCCTGCTCGCTTGAGTGTCGCATGTCGCCCTCAAGGCGCTGGCTCTCAAAATCGCGCGCTTGGTGCCGAATCGAGAGCCCGCCGAACAGCAATATGCAGGCCATGAGGGTGAGGCGCAGCGCCTGGCTACCCTCGCCGCCAAGGGCCTGGGTCAGGGCGAAAGCGAAGGCAAGCACACTTGCTGCCAAGGCAAGGGTGGCCAGTGCGCGCTGCCCAGAGGCCTCGTGAGGAGTACGGGGTGCGCGAAGGGGGGGTGGGGCATGGCAACTCCAGTTCGTAAGACGCAGTCGGTGTTGACTGTCATGCCGGAGGCTAGCGAGCACTGCGGGTCACTAACGGCCTACGTGGTCTCCGTGATCTGTTCTACGACGGAAGGGTGCCAGAATCGGCACGAGGGTCGCGGCAGTAGGCAACCACACCAGCCATGCAGGGTCTGCGGTGAAAACGGCGACCGCGAATCCGACTGTGAGAGACAGGAAGCCCCAAGCGGCTCCCGTCGCCGCGGTGCGCCACCGAGGCGTCAACGGCTTCGCCATGAGACTGCCTGCCGAAATCAAGGTGAAGATCGCGAACACTACTGTCGGTGGCCACATCGAGCTACCGGGCAATGGGGCACCACAGGCTCCCGCCCAATCGGCGATCCTCTTGGCCGCTTCGGTGACCCCGGCATACAGGAGGGCGATTACGAGAGTGGCGAGAAACCACCCGAGTCCCAGCAGGGTCCAACGGCGATCATCGGGAGCCAACTCGCTCATGTCCGCGAGCTTCACCTCATGATATTTCCGTCCGTGCCGGAGGTTGTTCCACATCACCAGGAGCAAGCCGATCATTCCCGAGCCGATCAGTGGGGCTAGAACGGTCATGGATAGGTCGGTGGGCATTGTGCACATCGAGGTCCCCATTGCTCGTTACGCGGTGAGTTCGGCGTAGCGGCGGAACAGGACGGCCTGACGGTCCTGCTCGGTGTGCAGGCTCTTTCGTGCTCCGAAGGCCTTGTCGACGACCCGGTCGAGGCCAGCGTGAGCCTTGAGTAGCGCGGGGTCCATCGCGAGGGGGTTGTAGTGCTCTGCGAGGGACCGCTGCGGGTGCAACGCTTGTGCGGCGAGAACGTCCTTCCCAGCTGCGATGACCGCCGACCGTGTCTTCATGCTGGGCGTGGGCAGGGGCAGGTTGTTCCACACGATCGTGTTCGAGAACCGCAGACGGGACTCAAGGGCGCCCCCCACGGATTTCTGCCACGTGAGGAACATGGATGAAGAGATGATGCCGAAAAGGAACCCGTCCGAGTCCTTCGCTGTGAATACGAGATCGCTCGCGATGGTCTCCGGCATCGCGTGCTTAGTTGGGAAGTAGAGGCGGGTTTCACTCGAGGTCTTCGGGATGACGAGGTAGGGGACGTCAGGTTGGGAGCGTTGGCCGAACAGGTGCGGTGTCGCTGCCATGGCTGCGGTGGAAGCGGCTCTGCTTTTGGCTCGGGTCTCGCGCACGAACTCGAGGCGCTCTTTGAGCAGCGGACTTGCAGCGACGTCCCTGGGGTCGAGGTCGACCATCCACAGACACCATCGCGGTAGGTCGTGCAGGAGTTCTCGGGCGCCCACGAAGGGGCGAAGGTACCTACTGGCCACCGGGTCAGCGGCGAATGCGTCATGGTCGGTAGCCTCCACGATGAGGCCTCCACCATCACGGGCCATGTTGCCGAACGTGCAAGCGGGCAGTTCGGGGGAGAGGGGCTGTCGACGCTGTTCGACCAGGACGTTGGGTGCATCGACGAGGTAGGCGTTGATCGACGTGGCGGGGGCCTCGGTGGCCTCGCCCTTGAGCGAGGGGTAACTGAACAGGCGTGCAGGCGGCTGCGCATTCTTGTCGAAGCCGGTGATGACGCAGTGCACAGCGGCGGCGTTCGCTGCTTCCGATGACCACGCGAACGTCCGGTGGGCGAAGCGCAGGCGCCATCCTGCCTCGAAGATGGGGCCGAACAATGCCGGAACGGGCTCACCTTGCACGATCGAGTTCGTCGATACCAGAGCGAAGCGACCGCCTTCGAAGCCAGCAAAGTAGTCGATCGCCTTCTTGAACCAGGCTGTGACGTAGTCGAGGCGACCGATGTCTTGGCGGCCCCACACTTCGCGAAGCTGCTGCGCCTGCGTGGCCGAGCGGGTCGCGTGCCCCAGGAATGGGGGGTTGCCGACGATGCGCACGTCGTTGCTCGGTGTCAGGATGGCCCGCCAGTCGGTATCGAGCGCGTCCGCGACGTGGATGGAGTCGACCTTGGTCAGCGGCAACGGCTCGGGCGCCGCACCGAGTGACAGTTCCATCGCGAGGTTGGCTTGGTGGTCGACGAGGTGCAGCGCCGTGGCCGCGATGCGTGCGGGCCATTCCTCCAGCTCAAGGCCAACGAAGTGATCCAACGTGACCTTCAGGTTCGCCGCGACGAAGAACAACGTCTCGGACAGCGCCCCGAGTTGCTGCAAACGTTCGAGGATCTGCAGGTCAAGCGCCCGCATCTCGGCGTAGGCCACGACGAGGAAGTTGCCGCAACCACAGGCAGGGTCGAACACGCGCACCTTCGCTAGGTCTTCCCGCAGCTTCTTCAGCTTCTTGACGTCGTGGTGCGCAGCGACTGCGCGCTCTCGCAGCTCGTCCATGAACAAGGGGTTGATCGTCTTGAGGATGTTGGTGCGTGTTGTGTAGTGCTCGCCGAGCTCGCGCCGGGCGGCCTTGTCTTTGACTGACTGGAACAGGCTGCCGAACACTGCGGGGCTGATCTTCGACCAGTTGAACGCGCACGCCTCGAGGAGTTTCTCGCGCATCTCCGAGTCGAACGAGGGGATGCTCACCGACTCCCCGAACAGGTCACCGTTGACGTAGGGGAATCGCTGAACGAGTGGGTCGAGGGTGTGCTGTCGTTTGCTGCTTTCTCGATTGAGGGCCTGGAACAGGACGCTCAACTGCGCGCCCAGATCAGAACCGTCCTCGGCGGTGCGGGTTTCGACGAACTCGTAGAACAGGTCGCGTTCCCACACTCCTGCGTCGTCGGCGTACAGCGCGAACAAGGTGCGCACTAGGAACACGGATGCATCGTGGTCGTCGTAGCCAGATGCCTCGAGGGACTCGTACAAGCTGCCCATGAGTTTCGCGGCCTTGACCGATGCTTGCTCTTGCTCGCGGCTGCCGAACGTTCGTTGCTGGTAGCCGGCCAAGAAGGCCAGTGCGTCGCATCGTTCGGGGAGCTGCTCCAACGTGAACGTGATCGCGTCAGCGCCATCGGGTGACAACTCCAGCAGGCGGAAGGTCGCGAAGTCACTCGTGATGACCCAGCGGGGCATCTCGGCGCCGCTAAGGGCATCGAGGTAGTCGAGGGCCTGCTGCTCGGCCGCTTCGAGATCAACACCCTTGGACTTCATCTCGATCGCGCACAGTCCCGGCACGAGAGCGTCGATGTAACCACCGCGGCCCGTCGATGAGCGGCGCGCCCGCTTCTCGTACAAGGCAGCCTTGGATTCAGAGAGCCCGTAGACCTTGAGCAGGTCTGCGACGAACTGGTGAGCTTGCTGCTTCTCCGCCCCCGGCTCGTCCCGCCAGTCACGAACGAACGCGACACTCCGCTTGCGAATCTCAGCCAATGACAGCGGCTTGGCCACGGACACTCCTCGGTCGACAGCTGGAACACTGTGAGCGTAGCCACCCTCGCCAGGGGCGGAAAGTGATTCCAAAGGAATCGGGCGGGCGAGGGGGTGTGACGTGGTCTCGCGGCTGCCGACGCTACCGAGCGATGTCGCCTACCAAAACCCGTCGAATCGCCCCAGTTATGGTTGATTTAGTTTTGCCACGAGTTTTGGTGACCGGAAGGGTGCCGAGTGCCGCCCGTTTTCGAGGTCGGCGATGACCGCACCAAAAATGACCGTTTCTGCACCATTGGAGCGGTTTGACGGGTCGGCGCATCGCTTTCGTACCGTGCCGTCTATGGCTGTGACCAGCATCGCTCGGTGTCGGCCTTCTAGCTTCGGTCGATGTCGCTTCCGCCGTCCTGCACCTGTTCGGTGCTCATGGTCGGCGGCGACGCGCAAACCACGACCATGGCGGAGCCCCATCGTGTGACCTGTAGCGGTAAGTGGCGTATTCCTGGTGGCGCTACGTGGCGGGCTGACCGCGCACTGAGCGCGGGATGCCCGTGTGCTCGCGCGCACCGCGGGATGTGCGGTAAGTACGGAGCCGTTCAACGTCCCAGCGACGATCTTCACCGGACACCTGGAGCGCCGACGCTGGCAGCCGCGGTGGGTGCCGGTCGATGCGCTGGCAGGCGGTCGGCTTCTGGGACGGATGGCCGACGCCTACGAGTTCGGATGTCACCTGCCATGCCGTGGTCTCGGCGGCTTCCCGGGGCGGCGAGATCAGCGGGGGACGGCGATGAGTTCCGAGCCGGCCGTCGGTCTACCGTGCGACCGAGGCGGCCCGGGTGTGCCCGGGCAGCAGGAGGCCGGAGGACGACATGACCATAGCTGGCGTGCTGGCGAACCTGAGTGTGACCGACTTGGATGAGGCCGAGCGCTGGTACGCGCTCGTCCTGGGCGCGCCGCCCGCCGCGGGCCCATTGACGGTCTGCTGGAGTGGCATCCCGTCGCTAGTGGTGGCGTGCAGGTGTCGCGGGACCCGGCGCGGGCCGGTGGGTCGGGCTGCGTCCTCGCCGCCGACCACCTCGACGACCTCGACGACCTCGACGCCCTCGCCGCAGCGCTGACGGACGGCGCGACGGGGTGCAGCTCGGCGGCAGCGCGAGGCTGCTCGTCCTCGCCCACCCCGACGGCAACCGCGTCGTCGTCACCGAGGCATGACGGACGAAGGACGCGGCTGCGGGCCTCTCGGCTAACCGGCGCCTGAGACCGACCAGAGTTCGCCGAGCGAGTCGGGTCAGCCCCGGGCAGACCTCCTACCGCTCACTGAGCGCGCACACGTCTCTTTCGGTCGCGATCGAGTGGAGACAGGACCGGCCTGTTCCTTGGTTGCGCGTCATCGGAAGGACGCGAGGACCACGTCCAGGACAGTCGAACCGGACACGGGCGTGCCTGCTTTTCCCAAGGCTTCGAGGCCCCGCTGAAGCGCGAGGAGCGTCTGCGCCAGCGCGTGGGCGTCCCCATCAGGCCGCAACGAGCCATGACGTTGCGCCGCCTCGACGGCCGCCGTCAGGTAGTCCTCCATCAGCATGTATGTCTCGTTGGCCCGCTGCTGCACGTCGGCGTCGTGGTCAGCGAGTTCGGCGACGCTCTTTGCGAGTAGGCAACCTCGTCGAGCATCTCCACCGGTCGCCGCTGCTCCGGCGCTGACGAAGGCCCGCAGTCGCTCGAGGGCCTCGCGGTCGGGGCCCGCGAGGGCCGCCGCTGTGGCCCGCAGCGCGTTCGTGCAGTACTGATCGAAGACCTGCCCGAAGAGTCCCCGCTTGCCGCCGAAGGCACCGTAGAGACTTCCCTTGCCGAGCCCGGTCGCGACGCCGATGGCGTCCACGCTCGCGGCGGCGTAGCCCTTGGTCCAGAAGACCTCCCTGGCGGCTGCGAGCACCGCGGTTTCGTCGAACTCACGAGGTCGGGCCATCTGATCGAGGTGATGCAGCCCGTCTCGGGGGGCCGTGGGCCTGTGGGCTGATCTCCTTGAGGGCCCGGGTCCCCTGCTGCGCTTTCACAACGTCGGCGTGCTCACCGACGACATCGACGGGGTGAAGGCCACCGCCGCCGGTCACGGGCTTCCTCTCGAGCTGAGCGCGCAGTCTGCCGGGTCTTGGTCCTTCGCCTACCACCGAGTGCCGCTGCTCGGCCACCTCGTCGAGCACCTGCAGTACTTCGGCGCCGCCGGCGACGGCCTCGACCACATCCGTGGGCTGCGGTAGGCGTCAGCGTCTCCGAGCTGGCAGGTGCCGCTCGGTGCACCAGGGGCGGAGCCCCAGCCGTGCACGGAAATCGACGGTATGGCCGACGTGACACAGGAGGACCCATGCGCACCTTTGTCCTCATCCCCGGTGTGGGGTGTGGCGGTTGGGCCTGGCGCCCGACGGCGAAGCTGTTGGAGCAGGCAGGGCACCGAGCGGCGGCGCTGACGCTGCCGGGACTGCGCTTCGACACGCCTGACCCAGCGGCAACGCTGCGCGAGGCTGCGCAATACGTCGTCGACCACGTCCAGACCCATTCCCCGGAGGCAGTCACCCTCGTCGCACACAGCTGGGGCGGATACCCAGCGACGGCAGCGGCGGCAGCCCTGGGCCCGGCGCAGGTCGAGGAGTTGGTCTACTACAACGCTGTCGTGCCGGCCTCCGGCGTGCCCATGGTCGACGAGAACACGCAGATGGGCGCCTACCTGCGTCACACATTGACCCAAGGCCCGACTATCCCTCTGGACGCCGACACCGTGACGAACGTCCTCATGCCAGGCGAAGACCCGGTAGCCCAGGATCTGGTCGCCTCACTGGTGACTAGCACGCCCGGTGGCTACATCCTCGGATCGGTCGACGGGCCCAGCGTCGTCGACCTCGGAATCCCGGCCCGCTACATCCTGGGCGCCCAGGACATCTCCCTCGCGCGCCCAGGCGCGGAGTTCGCAGCTCGCATCGGACTGCAGCCTCGCATCGTCGAGGGCAGTCACATGGCCATGTTCACCCGACCAACAGAACTGGCACGGGTGCTACTGGAAGATCGGTAGCGCCGCCGTTCAGCGGGGCGAAACCGAGTCGCTGCCGGAATGTCCCCGCGTGTGACCATTCCGGCGAGGGCCCTGGTACGGAGCTATGCCCCCGCGGGCCGTCACGCGGACCCGGAGGCAGGACCGAGGGTGATGCTGTCGACGGCGGCGCCGGCCTGCTGCGCCTCATCGTCGCCGCGTCCGTCCCCGCCTTGGCGAGGGCCTCGAGCCCGCGGTGCGTGGCCAGGACAAACCCGCCGAGCGCCTCGGCGTCGGCGGTCGGGTCGACTAGGCCGGCCTGCTGCGCCTGCTCCACTAGGCGGCGGCAGCTGCCCAAGAGCACCTCGTACGCCGCCAGCGAGCGGGCCGCGACGGCGTCGTCTTCCCACGCGAGCTCGGCCGTGGCCCTGGCGAGAAGGCAGCCGCGCCGGTCGACGTCATCAAGCGGCGCGAGCAGCCAGTTACGCAACCGCTCCAGCGCCTGCTCCGGCACCACCCGCAATGCCATCGCGCACGGGTCGGCCGGCTCGATGACGTACTTGAAAGCGGCGATGAACGATATTGCGAGGGTTCACGAAAGCCAGGTAGCCGCGTTGGGGCGACGGAACCGAAGCGTGCCCAGCACGGGAATCGGGGACCACACGATGCTGGACCTGCTCATCGTCGGCCCCGACGGGAAGCCCGCGCGGCCCTGGTTGACGGTGATCCTCGACGATTACTCCCGTAAGGAACTGGCGAACGCCAGCCTCTTCGTTTGGACCAATGCGATACCACTTGTCTTCCGGCTCCATGAACAGCGGCCAGTTCGCCTCGCGGAGCTGCTTGAGTTGATCGGCAACATCGGGCACCGAAATCTGGAAGTTGATCCCGCGCCCCAACGGTGGGTCGAAGGGTGCCGTTCGCCACGTCCTGCCGATGTCGGCTTGGTCGAGCATCAGGTGGGCGTCACCCAGCGCGAGGTAGGCAAAGCCCTCCTCGGGCCTGTCGTAGAGCACCTCGAAGGCGAGCAGGTCACGCCAGAACCGGACGGACACATCGCAGTCGGTGACGGCCAGCTCTGGCACCAGAGAAGGTTCAGCACTCATGGGCACCAGCCTCTCAGAAGCATCTGCCGAACGCCCTGTGCTGCCGTTGGTCTCGCGTTAGCTGGAGCCAAGTCGGGCCGTCATCCCGGGGCCGGATGGAGTTGACATAGCCACCAGGATCGGAGGGCAGTGGCGGCACCCTCCCACGACGCGCTGACGCCCGGATGCGGTGTTTATCGGCCTTGGTGGCCGCTTGTTCTAGACTTCGCACAATGGACGAGCGCGTTGCACGAGAGCTGCTGGGGCAGGCCAGGAGTGCCGCTCAGCAGAGGCTCCGTGACCTGGGCGCTCGTTCGAGGACATCGTCGAGGCCTCCCGAGATAGCAACGGTGATGATGAACACGACTCTGAGGGCGTCACGGTCGCCGCGACGCGTGCGCAGGTCGCGGCGTTGATCGCGGCCGACCGGCGCAAGATCGAGGAAATCGAGCGTGCTACCCAGAGTCTTAATGCTGGCACTTATGGCCGCTGTGTGAAGTGTGGAACACGTATCCCCGACCGGCGCCTCGAGGCCCGACCGGCGACCCCTTGGTGCGTCGACTGCGCACGCGGCTAGACCCGTTGGTCCGTGTCAATGGGTGTCGAACAGTTCCTGGTACTGGATGACTGCCTCCGCAGTTGCCCTGCGCTCGGCGGGCGTCGGCCGGAACGGGTCCTTCGCGGGGGGCAATGCGCCCAATTTGAGCAGCGCGGCCATCAGGAGGATCCGAGCTTTCGTAGCCGTCAGGTTGTTTCCGGAAACGAACGCCGGATCGGTCCGATACGCCATCCCGCCAGTGTTTCCTCGGCCGACGCGGACCACAGGCATCCCGGAGTAGATCGCGACGCTCAGCGCCGCGTTCTTGGTTGGCTCGGCCATGGCGAAGGGCGACATGCCCTCACAGACGATGCCCGAGAGGGCGTTCTGCGCCAGATTGGCGTTAATTCGTGCGAACAGCTCGATCTCGTCGTCCGCGGACGGCACTCCGTCTTCTCCTAATTGAGCCAGCGCGTACCTCCCGTACTTGGTAAGGGTGACTACCGGCATGGCATCGGGGACCAGTCCGTTCTCGTCCTTAGTCTTCACCGCGGTGATTGCAATGCCACCATCCAAGGACCCCGTGACGCCCTGGACCTCAGTGGGCAGCTCAGGCAAGCGAACGTGCGAGCAGTGCGTGTGGTTGCGGGCGGGGCGGAAGGTGAGTTGTGGGGGGCCGTACCCGCCGAGGTCGGCGACGATGCCCCCGTGCCCACCGGCGACCTCGTAGCCGCCCGGTCTGGCGTCGACCTTGGTCACGTCGCGAGCCGTGTAGGCCAGTTCGTCGACAATGACGACCGCGCCCACTTGATCGTCCCCGTCGTTCCCGAGGGCGATTTCAGACGCGATGTACTTCACGCCATCGACGATGTTTCGGTCACCGTCGGCACTCGTCGAGCCGTGTCGACGCTGCGCCGTGTGTCCCACGATCGGTACGTGGGTGTCGATCAGCAACCCGAGCCAGTACAGGGTCTCCTCGATAGTGGGGCTGCCCTCCAGCCACTGGACGCCGCTGAAAGATCCAGTATCGAGTACGCCTTGCACACGGTTCGTCACGTGAGCGAGGTGGTTCAGCCCCGGCTCGCTCTGCAGGTGGTAGGGGTAATATGAGAAGAAGTCTCGTCCGGCTCGCTCCCCGTCAGCACCAGTGGTGTACCCGCCCGATGGTGCAGCGCGGAAGAACTCGAAATCTGCCCGTGAAGTCAGTTCGACCGGGACACCAAGGTCGGACACGCCAAGCCGTTCGATCTCTTCGTACAGCCGCCGCGCATCGGGCAGGAAGGTCTGCCGGCTCGCGACGGGATCCGCACCGGCTTCCTCCCAAGCCGAGCCGTCCAGTTGTCGGGCCATGTACGGAAGCGGGTATAGGCCGTCTTCGGGTAGCAGTTCGATCGCAAAGACCGGGATCGCCGGACCTGAGGGTCGCTCATCGTGGAAGCCGCCGTCGCTGTCGAGCCACCCATCCGGCGGAGCGTAGAGATCTGAGGCGTCTGCCTCGAGCGGGTGCGCGCTGAACGCTTCCACGTAGACCGTCACCGGACGCGCCAGCCGTTGAGGGCGCAGCATGTCGAATCGTTCAGGTCCAACCGGTAGCCCGTGCCGCGTTCGTGCCTTGTTGGACGTGACCAAGTCGGGAGTGTTGAGGATGGTTGCGGTTGGACCGGCGAACACCGCTATCCGCGGCCGGGCAGACGACGGTCGTTCGTTCGGGCTCGAAGACATCTGATGCTCCTCGCGGGCATGGCCGGACGATGGCGAGGGTGCGCCGCGGCGCCGGTTCTCGCTTGTCAGGCAGGTGGTGATTTTGGCGCGTACTCGGTGGTGATCCAGCGACAGATGGCTTCAACCACGTAGGCGCGCTCGTCGACGGTCAGCTCATGCCCAGCCGGGATGCCATGCCAACGCGCGAGGCAGGTGCGGCAGCACGTTGCCGTTGCGTGCTGTGCGACAAAGACTGGGTGCCCCCGGTAGGGCGTTTGGCGACCGTCGTTGCGCGGACGTGCCGGCGCAAGTCGCTGCGCGGTGAGGTCCTCGGCATGCTTGCGGATGGTGTGGATGCCTCGGAGGTCAACGATCGCCCGATCCCGGCCACGCAGGTGAAAACGTGCCCGGAAGTGATGGGCACCGATCCTGCGGAGTCGCGCATCGAGGCCTTGGGTGTCCAGCACGTTAGCCGCCATCGGGGAGTATGTGATGCACCGGGACTCGGTACTCCTCCGTGAGTCGTCGCGCGATCAGCGATCGGTGACACGCCGATGGGTCACGTTCGACACACAGCATGGCTGCGGCACCGCCTTCTGGAAGGGCGGTGGCGATCCGACCCAGGTCAGCCTGGTCAAGGATCTGGGCGGTGTAGCCACGAATGTACGAGGGAGCGAGCTGAACCCGGGAACGTTTGCCCACCCCCTGGCGAGCGTCTTCGGCGTACTGAAGGTGGCGTAGTGCCGTCGTCGGTGACAGGTCGCGGTGATGCTCGTAACGGATCGACGCGTCTGCCAACAACGCTTGGAGACGCAGTGAGTTCGCCCAGGCATACTGCGACCCGCGGACGCCGCGGCGCTGCCGCACGTCGAGTAGGACTCGTACCCCGGCACGCTGCAGCGACTCGATAAATGTGATCGCGTCGAAGCCGTAGACGCCAATGGTTGTCAGCGCTGCCATGATCCCCCCTGGACGCTCCCGCCGCCTCACGAGGCGGCGGGAGCAGCTCGTTGTCATTCGACAGCGGTACCCTCAAGCTCGACCATCTGGCCGGGAATGGCCAGGCGCGTCACGCCGAGCATGGTGGTGGTTGGGGCGACCTGCGCTGCTCCGAGGCGAGCGGCCAGAACGCCGTAGTGGGGAAAGAGCGCATCGACGTCTGTCGTATAGACGTTGAGGCGCACCAGGTTCGCGAGAGTGAGGCCGGCCGCTTTGAGGACGTTCTCCAGGTTGTCGGCGGCCGTGCCGAGCTGCGCCGCCATGTCGCCCTCGTGCAGAGGCTTTCCTTCGTCGTCGGTGGCGGTCTGTCCGGAGACGTAAACCGTCTTGGTGTGCCCTGAGACGACTTCGGCCTGGTTGAACCCCAGGGCCTGCGACCAGGTGACCGGGTTGACGGCAGTGCGTTGTAGTGCCACTTCAGCTCCTCCGATGAGAATGGATTAACAAGAGTGAGCTTTCCATTGAATCCTGACATCTACTGTCATATATCTGAGTAGACTTTCTTTCATGCGAGCTGACCGACTTGTGTCCCTGGTCTTGCTACTCCGCCAGCGCGGGCAGCTGACGACGGCGGCCACGCTCGCACGCGAGCTCGAAGTCACCCCTCGCACTGTGCTGCGCGACATCGAGGCACTATCGGCCGCTGGCGTGCCCGTCTACTCCGAACGTGGGCGAAACGGCGGGTTCGCCCTGCTTCCAGGGTTCGACACGGAACTTTCTGGACTCAGCCATGACGAGGCGCTTGCGTTGCTCGTTGCAGGCTCCAGACGTGGAGAGCAGGTGTTCGGCCTCGGCTCGGCTCTGTCTTCGGCCGTGCGCAAGGTGGTTGACGCGCTCCCCGAGAGCCACCGGGCGACCGTCAGTGATGCCGCCAGGCGCCTTCTCATCGACCCGGATGCGGACATGATCATGCACCGGCCCGCGATTAAGGAGCCAGTCGGCGAGGTGATGTCCGAGGTACGAAGTGCGGTGCTCACCGGTCGGAAGCTGTGCCTCAGGTACGGGGGCCGCGAGCAAACGCCGCAGTGGAGGGTTCTCGATCCGGTTGGGCTCGTGACAGTGCAGGGTCGCGGCTACTTGCTTGCTCTGCGGTCCGGCGAAGAACGTACGTATCGACTCTCGCGGATCCAGGAGGCGCGGGCTCTTGACGAACCAGCCGAACGGCCTGAGCGGGTCGATCTGGACCGTGTGTGGCGGGCACGGTGCGCGGAGTTCTTGCACGGTGGCGATCAGGTGACTGCCCGCGTCGTAGTCGCAAGCGCACGCCGCGAGGAGTTAGTCAGTACAGCGCTGGCCGTCCGCGCCGATGAGTTCGACGCGGACGGCCAGCTTCAGTTGGAAGTCACCTGGCAGGATGCCGAGCACGCAGAGTTCGCGCTGTGGCGGCTCGGTTCGGACGCAGAGGCATTGGAGCCCGACTGGCTACGCGCCACTCTGCGGGACCGTGGGGCGGAGGTAGCCGCTCACTACGCCACCGTCCACGACCACGTGCTGTCGTAGCCCGGTCCTAGGTGGGGATCCCGCCGCGGTCAATCTTCGGCACTTCGATTCCCAACGCACGCAGCTGCTGGAACGGATTCATGAACTCGCGCTGCTCCTTGATCTTGCCGCCTTCGAAGCGGAACGCGTGGATGAAGTGATTCTGGTATAGCCCCGGTGCGTAGTTTGGGTAGAGGATCTTTCCCTCACCGTCGCACTCCACCCAGAAGCGATCCGGGTCCTGGGTGTCAAAGATCTCGATGTTCTTCCACTCCCAGTCGGGAAACATGCGTAGCGACCACTCACCATGCGCCTGCAGCTTCTCGTGACCTACTGAAACGATCGGCGTACCAGTGTCGCTGGTGTAGAGGCCAGCGCTGCCGTCCTCGGTGAACAGCAGGTACCTGGTCCTACGAGTCTCACCCTTGCGGCTGAGGTAGTCAGCCACCACCGCCCGGTTCTGGGTGCGGATCTCATCCTGCGAGGACAGGGTCGGGCTATTAGCCATGAGGTCTCCTTCAGTTCAGCTCAGTCGCAGTTCGGGGCGGTAGATGTCCAGCCAGGTGCTGAGGTCGAGGACGCGCTCGATGCCGTTGCGTACGTCGATCGGCATGGTGGCGGCATCCTGTTTGAGCACGCCCTCGACGAACGTACGATCGACCAGGTCGAAGACGGAGTTGTTGGTGCTGAGGAGGTCTCGAGCCTGGTCCAGCAGCGCGTTGGTGTAATGCGGGTCGAGTGTTGCCGGGTACGGCGCCTTGACGCGTTTGCGAATCGACTCCGGAAGCAGTTCGGCAGTCGCTGCACGGAGGAGGCTCTTCTCCTGGCCGTCGAAGGTCTTAAGTGACCACGGAGCGTTGTAGACGTACTCGACCAGACGGTGGTCGCAGAACGGTACGCGCACCTCCAGTCCGACGGCCATGCTGACCCTGTCCTTGCGCTCCAGCAACATCCGGACGAACCGGGTGAGGTGGAGGTAGCTCAGCTCGCGCATCCTGGCTTCGTGGGCGCTCTCACCATCGAGACGTTCAACCTCGGCCAATGCCTCCGCGTACCGTTCGCGGATGTAGCTGTGTACGTCGAGTGCCGCAGTGATGTCTGCGTTGAACCGGTCGGACACCTGGGCTCGTGCACCGCTGACGAAGACTGCCATCCATGGGAATGTCGCCGCGTCTTGAACCTCCTGCTGGAAGAACCACCGGTACCCACCGAACACTTCGTCAGCAGATTCGCCGGAGAGCGCGACGGTCGAGTGCGTGCGGATCGCTTGGAACAACAAGTAGAGGGAGTTGTCCATGTCACCGAGAGTGAGGGGACTGTCGCGGGCGGTGATGACCTTTCTGCGCACGTCTGGGTCCGCAATCGCGGCGTGATCGAGCACGATCGGCTCGTGAATCGCCCCAACGTGGTCAGCGAGCTCCCGCGCGAAGGGGCCGTCCGTCGTTCGGCGCAGGTCGTCCGCGACGAAATGGTCCCCTCGGCCGACGAAGTCGACGGCGAAGCTGCGCACCTTCTCGCCCTGCTCAGCCAGTTGCTCTGCAGCCAGCGCCGTAATGACGCTCGAGTCCAGTCCGCCTGAGAGCAACGTGCAGCGCGGTACGTCTGCGACGAGCTGGCGGGCGACGATGTCGTTGAGCAGTTCGCGGACGGTCGCGACAGTGGCGTGCTGATCGTCAGTGTGAGGATGACTCCTCAGCGTCCAATAGCGGTGCTCACGCAGGCCACCGCGGTCGACGACGACGACACCGCCCGGCACGACCTCCTTCATCCCAACCCAGATGGAACTGCCCGGGGTTTGGGTGAAGCTGACCATTTCTCGCAGTCCGGCAAGGTCGACGGCTCGGTCCGAGAGCTCATTTGCGAGGATCGCCTTCGGCTCGGAGCCGAACAGGACACCGTCGTCGGTCTCGAAGTAATACAACGGCTTCACGCCCATCCGGTCGCGGACCATGACGAGCTTCTCGACTCGCGCATCCCAGATGGCGAACGCGAACATTCCGTTGAGCTTCTCGGCGAGTCCTTCGCCCCACTCGAGGTACCCGTGCAAGACGACTTCGGTGTCACTGCGCGTTTGGAACCGGTGCCCGCGACGGACCAGTTCGCCGCGCAACTCTTCGAAGTTGTACGCCTCACCGCTGTAGGTGAGGGTCACGTCGCCGTCGTCGGTCTTCACCGTCATCGGCTGGGCCCCGCCCTCGATGTCGATGACGGCCAGGCGCCGGTGACCCAGGGCGGCGTGCTGGTCCGCCCATGTTCCTTCGGCGTCCGGTCCGCGGCAGGCCATCGTTTCGGTCATCGCGCCAAGCTCGGTGCGATGTTGCGTCAGGTCTCGGCGGAACGAAATCCAGCCTGCGATCCCACACATCGGTCTACCTCCTAGGTGTTTGGGGTGCTTGCCCCCGGTGTCTTGGGTCAGGGTTGAAGCCGGCGCGGTCGCCAACCTGTCGAGACGCGCTCGTACAGGAGCCGTTGATAGAGGCGGTCGGGATCACCTGACTGCCAGAACTCGATCGCGGCCGGTTGGAGCACGTAACCGATCCAAGTGCTGGGACGAGGCAGGTCCTCGCTGGTGTTCGCCAGTTCGCGGGCCCGGCTGCGAAGCGAGTCCTCGTCGTCCAGCGGGGCGCTCTGCTTCGACAGCACCGACATCGGTTGGAACATCGGAGGCCGGTTTGCCCAGAGTTCATCTGAGTCGCTGGTGGGCAAGACCTGGACCGGTCCGCTGACGATGACCTGGCGAGCGACTTCGCGCCAGTACAAGACGCACGAGGCCCAGCCCGTCTCGGCCAGTTCTCGCCCCTTGGGGCTTGTTGCGTGGCTGGCGAAGATGAGGCCTGCGGATCGGATCGCGATAAGCGAGACCGTCCTGTTTGATGCGTGGCCACGGGCGTCTGCGGTGGCCAGGGCCATGTGCTGGGGATCTCGGACACCGTCCGCACGCGCTTCGTCGAGCCAACGTTCGACCAGCTGCAGTGGCTCGTGCGGCGGGTCGGCGAACTCCCGCGGCGCCTGGCGCGACGAGTTCGCAGTCACGACAAGCCCTTCTCGCCGGGTCCCTCGACAATGAGCTCGACGTCTGCTGTGAAGCGCATTGTCGCGGGGCTTCCGATGAGTTGGGCGGCCCGGTTCGGCGGAGTGTCGGCCTGATCTGCGTAGTCGTCCCAGAGCATGACGGCCCCCCATCTGTCGGTTGTCGGGTCCGAGATCCAGATCTTCACGCGCAGGCCGCTGACCTTGCTCCACTCCGTGACGCCGTCGTGCTCAAGCTGACGACGAAGGGAGTCGATCGTCTGGCCGGTGTCAGCGAGGTCCCACCAAGAGATGGTTGCCTTCATGTGGTCCGTGCTCCTGATGTCGACCCGAGGATCTCGGACAGGGGGTGGAGGAGCTGGGTAAGGATGCGTTCGCTGTTCTGGGTGAGCACCGACTCAAGGTGGAATTGCACCGAGGCGAACGACGGCCCACGCATCGCGTGGACTTCTCCTGTGTCGGCGTCCCGTGACACCTGCACGGTGCCGGCTCGGGGGTGCTGCACCTGCCCGGACTCGGTCCGGGCGACGTAGGAGTTGTAGAAGCCGACGCGTTCCCGTCTGCCGAACAGGTCGATCTCGCGTTGTGTGCCTTGATTCGGTACGACCCGACGGATCAGTTCCAGGTCGAGGTGACGACACAACAGTTGATGGCTCAAGCAGACCGCAAGGAAGGGGGTCTTGTGAATCAGCAGGTGCTCGATGCTTGCTGAGAGCGACATCATTCTTGGGTCGTCGCGGCGCGGGTCGCCGGGGCCGGGGCCCATCACGACGAGATCGTGTTCAGTGGTCGTCAGGCTCACGTCGTGACCGATGACGTCTACGGACAACCCGATTGCGCGCAGTTGTTGGGCGAGCATGGAACTGAACGTGTCTTCGGCGTCGACCACCAGCGCGCGACGGCCAACCAGGGATGGCCGTGGTTGCGCACGTTGATCCGCGTGGCCAAACCAGAAGCCCGAGATGGACGAGTTGCGCCGGCGCAGCGCCTCTTTGACCTCTGGATGCTGGTCGAGGCGCTCGACCTCAGTCAATGCAGCAAGCAGACCGGCTGCCTTGGTATGGGTCTCGGCGATCTCGGCGAGCGGATCGGAATGACGTACGAGGGTTGCGCCGACACCTACTTCGACCTGGGCGTGTCCGTCGACGGCGCGGATGTCGGCGGTCCGGATGAGGATGGCGGAGTCCATGCAGCGGTTGCCATTCGCGTCACGGCTGATCAGTGCGGCGACACCGCCGTAGTATCGCCTCCCGCGCGCCTCGTAGCGCGCGATGACACGGCAGGCGTTCTCCAGAGGGCTGCCAGTCACCGTTGGCGCGAAGAGTGTCTCGCGCAGGATCTCCCGCGGATCGAGATCAGTACGGCCCTCGATGAAGTACTCCGTGTGCGCCAGGCGTGCCATCTGGCGCAAGAACGGACCGACGACCCTGCCACCCGCCGGGCAGATGCGGGACATCATCTTGAGCTCTTCGTCAAGAACCATGTAGAGCTCCTCGGTCTCCTTGCGGTCATTGAGGAACTGCATGACCTCAGAGAACGCTGGCCCGGTAGGCGGGTAGCGGTAGGTGCCGCTGATCGGATTCATGGTCGCGACGTTGTCCAACACGCTGACGTGCCGTTCGGGGGTGGCACCGACGAAGGTGCGGTCACCCGTGTGGATGAGGAACGTCCAGTAGGCACCGGTCTCGCGCGTAACGAGTCGGCGAAACAGAGTTAACGCCGTGCTGATCGAGTAGTCGGTAACGGTGGCGACGAACGAGCGCTTGATCACGAAGTTTGAGCCCTGGCCCGTTGCGATCTCGTTTGCGAGCACAGCGCGCACAACCTCGGCGTACTCATCGTCCGAGATGTCGAAGTGGCCTTCGGACAGGCTGATCGGGTCGTTCGGGAGCAATGCAAGCGCATCATCCAGGGCGACATCGTCTTGCTCCTGCACCAGCATCGCGAGTAGCGGCGAGTCGTCTTCAGTTGCTGTGAAGCCGCGCTCTGCAACCTGCTGATGGGGCACGAGGACAAGAGCTTGATGCCCGTCTTGCCCATCCAGCGGCAGGGGGACGTCGGCCAGCCGCTTCGGGGTGCAAGTCGTTCCGACCAGGACTTCCAGGCGATCGGGTCCAAGCGAGTCTGGACGGTGGAGTAGGGCGAACGGGCCGGGTTCGGAAGCGAGCACGCGGCTGAGCAGGGGGGAGCGGTTCATCGCAGAACCTCCTCGGTCGTGGTGACCATCGCTGCCCGAGCTGCGGCGTAGTCGATCGCCATCCGGTGGTGCTCGGCTGAGAAATCACCCAAGGCGTCAGCCACGAGAAACGGCTGGATGTCGTTGGTGAACGCGTCGACCGCCGTCATCAAGACGCCGACGTGGGCGTAGACGCCGCACAGGATCAACTGGTCGCGTCCCTGTTCACGCATTTGGGTGAGCAGGTCTGATCGGAAGAACGCGCTGTAGCGCCACTTGGTGAGGACCGTGTCGGTCGGAGCTGGCGATAGTTCGTCCACAATGAGCCGATCGGAGGGGTCGACTCGCATGCCCGGGCCCCAGAAGTCCTTCAGCAGCCCCCTCTGCTCCTCGGTCATGCCTCCCGGCTGGGCGGTGTAGGTCACGGGAAGACCAAGGTCCGCGCAACGTGTCCTCAGGCGGGCGCAGTTGCGCACTAGCGGGTCACGCACTTCGGCGGGGAATGGCGCCAGGAAGTAGCGCTGCATGTCGTGGATGAGGAGCACCGCTCGCTCTGGGTCAATTGTCCACGGCACGGTGTTGGTTGGAAGCGTCGCTTTGGTCGGCAACGGGTAGGCGGTGATTGGCGTGAGACCGGTCATGCTGCCCCCCCCAGTTTCGACTGCCTTTCGTGCGCGCCACGTGGACACGACCGAAACCGCCTGGAGTGCGTTGAGTCGCGGATCGCACAGCGTCGTGTATCGGTCTCCCACTCGCGCCATGGCAATAGTGGTGTCGGCGCACTCTGTGACGTCGTTCGGCGTGGTCTCCAAGTGCAGTCCCCCTGGTGTCCCTCCTGCTGCAATTACTGCTGCCTGGAACGCGGTCACCTCGGCGACGATGGTCTGAACCAGGCGTGTCTTGCGTCCGTCCGCAGTAGCCACGGTGTTCGCATGCATTGGGTCGCACAGCCAGATGGCCGGGTGGCCGGCCGCATGGACGGCCTTCACTAGCGCTGGCAGGCGATCGCCAACGACGTGGGCGCCAAGTCGGGCGATGAGGGTGAGGCGCCCGGGTCGACGTGAGGGATCGAGTCGTGCGCACAGCGCGAGGAGATCCTCGACGGTCATCCGCGGGCCGACCTTGCAAGCGACCGGATTGATGACGTTAGCGAGCAGGTGCACGTGAGCACTGTCGATGTGGCGAGTCCGTTCGCCGATCCATGGCCAGTGGGTTGATGCGAGAACGAGGCGGTTGCGGTCGTCTCGGCGCAACATCGGCACTTCGTAGTCAAGGAGCAAGGCTTCATGGCTGGTCCACAGGACTGGGTCGTTCGTGCGGCCAGGCCCGGCCTTCAGCTGTCGCATCACTTGACTGGCTGCCCGGTGGGCGCTCAGAAGCCGCTTTGGGTCTGGGCGGCGGGCATGCTGGTTGAACTCCGGACCATTCACGATGTGTCCCCGATAGGATGGGAGTTCGGTGTCGCCGACGCGTTCCGTTGCTGCTGACCGCGGCTTCGCGAACTGGCCAGCTATCCGGCCGACGCGTACCACTGGTCGGTCGCTGATCGCGGCGAGCACGTCGCCGAGCACGTCGACGAGCACGACCTTGCGGTCAACATCGTCAGGGCCGCACTCTGCGGGGTCTTCTGCGCAGTCGCCGGCCTGCAAGACGAGCTTCTCTCCGGCTGCGACCTCCGCGAGGTGGGCGAGGAGCCGACTTGGCGATCGGAGGTCGACCAGTGGAGGCATCGCTGCGAGTTCGTCACGAATACGCGTCACGAGTGACGGGTCTTCCCATCGCGGTTGTTGGCCGGCCACTGGCTGCTGCCGGTTGCTCTGAGATGTTGTAGGCACGCGTGTCCCCTTGATTCTGCGGCTACGTCGGGATGCGCAACCGTTGCCGCCGCGTATGCCAAAGCGGCAACGGTTGCGCGGCCGGTCAGTGGTGTCCGCTGCCAGCGATGCTGGACGGGCTCCCGTGCGGCGGGTACGGGTTGTCCTGGAGGTAGAGCCAGGTCCCGTCCGGCTGCTGCCGCACGATGTCGCAGAAGTTGCCCGTGAAGGTGGTGCGACCGCCCTTGCCGTCGTCCTGGGTCAAGGAGTAAGTCCCCATGATGCTTGCCGTACGGTTCAGCACGGTGCCGTCCGCCTGGCGCTGACCGCCCGAGACGAAGTTCTGCTGGGGGTTGACCGTGAGCACTGGGTTGGACTTGAACCAGTCGACGTAGAAGGTTCGGATGTTCGCTCGGCCCCTGATGACCTTGAGGTCCCAGTCGATGATCGCGGCTCTGGGTTCCTGAAGCGCAACGATCCCGTCGACGTCCTTGGCGACAATGCGCTCGCCGAGCAGCTTCAACAGTTGCTGGGGCGTCCTAGCTACTAACCGTCCCGCCGCGTCGGTGCGCGGCGCTGTAGCGGACGGCGTCTCAGTGGTCGCAGTCTCGCCGTGGACACCGTTCGCGCGGGGGTGATTGGCACTGGCCCGTTGGGTGGTGTTGGTGTTGGTGTTGGTGCTGGCGCTACCGTTGGAGGTGGCGACAGTGATAGTGGCGCCAACCACGGCCAAGCTGACGAACCCGATCTGCGCGGATCGCTTAAGTGAGGTCATTACGGCTCCTGGAAATCGACATGTTGACGCCAGGAGTAATTCGAGTCGACAGCATCAGCCCCCCTGGTCGTTTTACTACACAACCTAGGGTATGTCAGGGGATAGCGGATGTTAAGAGGGTCGCAAGAATTCACCTGCTATTGAATATGAAATGACTTTTCGAACTATGGGCGGCCTCCAGCGGTCAGTGCGCCCGTTGATTGAATATGGAAAAAATGGAGAAACTAACTATTTCTCCGAGGTGCTCACTTAAGTAGTTGCAGCAGTACTCCGGGTCGCGGCCCTACAGGTAGAGGGTTCCTCGCGCCACAACAATCGCCGCGCCGCCGACCTCGACATCGGTAATACGTTCGATCGTGCCGAGTGCGCGTGCTCGCATCGTGGATGGCCGTCCGATCTCAACGCCCTGAAGGATCTCGATCCACTCGCCGAAGTCGACCAGACCGTGGCGCGCCAGGTGGACCGCGAGGGAGCCTGCGGCCGAGCCGGTCGCGGCGTCCTCCACGACGCCGTAAGCCGGCGAGAACATGCGCAGTCGCCAGTGTGTTCCGGAGCCAGCGAAGCAGTTGGCGGCCATGTCTGGCATCCGAGCGAGTACGCGATGGTCGACCTCGATACTGGAGAGGACGTCGATGCTGGGGAGGCCGACGAAGACGTGTCGAGGTCCGTTTCGGTACGCCTCTACGGGCGGCGTGGAGCTGCTCAGCCCCAGGCATTCAAGGAGTTCGTCGGCACGGTCGTAGGGTCCCCACGTTGGTACGGGCTGCCACATCGTGGCTGACCTGACGTGCCCAGCTTCGTTGCGAGCGAGCTCGAAACGGACCGTTCCCATGGCAGTCTCCATGTCGAGGCGGTCACCCCGTCCCGTACGGCCCAGCACGATCGCCGCCCCGAGGGTGGGATGGCCAGCGAAGGGCAACTCGTTGACCGGAGTGAAGATGCGAACGCGGACGTCACCTCCGCCTCGTGGGGGGAGAACGAACACCGTCTCGGAGAGGTGCATCTCCTGTGCGATCTGCTGCATCCTCTCCGCCGACAACCCGACGGCGTCGAGGAAGACAGCTACCGGGTTTCCCTCCAGCGGTTCCTGAGTAAAGACGTCTGCGACCTCGTACTCGTACTCGTTCATCGGCTCCCCAACCGTTGGATGTCCCGTGCGGATGCACCTGCTCCACCTGGAGCGTGTGCTTGTAAGCCGTTGGCGGCTCTTGCAGTTATGTGCCCGAGCGTAGTGCGGCCACGTGGCGTGCTGACCGGAGCTTGTAGCGACCCACGCCCGATTTCCGCTGCTAGCTGCCCCGTACCAGCTTGCGCAGGTTGGTCAACCGACCCTGGAGTGCGCGCTCGGCTCCACGCCTGGTTGGGCGGTAGTAGTCCTTACCGATGAGCGGGTCTGGTGGGTACTGCTGCGCCAGGACGCCTTCCGCGGCTCGGTGGGGGTAACGGTAGCCAACGCCGTGGCCAAGCTCGCCCGCGCCGGCGTAGCGGCCCTGGCGCAAATGCTCGGGGACGACACCAACGCCGCCCGCGCGCACATCGGCCATGGCTTCGTCGATCGCGGCGACCATGGTGCTGGATTTTGGTGCCAGTGCCAGGTGAACGGTCGCCTGCGCTAGCGCAAGTCTTGCTTCTGGCATACCGACGAGCTGTACGACGTGTGCGGCGGCGACAGCGGCTTGCAGCGCGCTTGGGTCCGCGAGCCCGATGTCTTCACTTGCGTGCACGAGAAGTCTCCTGGCGACGAAACGTGGGTCCTCGCCTGCTACGAGCATCCGTGCGAGGTAGTGCAGGGCGGCGTCCGGGTCGGAGCCTCGGATTGACTTGATGTACGCGCTGGCGACGTCGTAGTGCTGGTCTCCCTGCCTGTCGTAGCGCACAGTGGATTCGGCGAGGGCGAGCTCGACCGTTGCCACGTCGATCTCCGCGTTGCCGCTGCTAGCGGCCGTGTTGGCGCTCGACTCGAGCCTCGTCAGAGCACTTCTGGCATCACCACCCGCTAGCCGGACGAGCGCAGCTTCAGCTGCCGCGGTGAGGGTGACCGTGCCGCCAAGTCCACGCTCGTCGCTTACTGCTCTGCGCAACAGGATGCCCACCTCCTCGTCGGCAAGCGGCTGGAGCTGGAGGACAAGCACCCGGGAGAGCAGCGGCGTGACCACGGAGAACGATGGGTTCTCAGTGGTGGCGGCCACGAGAAGCACGACCTGATCCTCGACCGCGTTCAGCAGAGCGTCCTGCTGCGTCTTCGAGAATCGGTGCACCTCATCGATGAACAGAGCCGTTTGCCGGCCCGCACCCTTCCGCCGACGGCGCGCTCCGTCGATGACGTCGCGTAACTCTTTCACGCCGCTGGTGAGTGCGGACAGAGGGACGAAGTGCCGACTCCCCGCTTGGGCGAGCAGGCGCGCTATCGTGGTCTTGCCCGTGCCCGGCGGGCCGTAGAGGAGCAGGGACGAGCCCGACTGGCCATCAACAATCTGTCTCAGCGGGGCTCCGGGACGCAGGAGGTGCCCTTGCCCAACAATCTCGTCAAGGCATCGAGGACGCATCCGAACTGCCAGCGGCCCAGACGCCTGCCCGTCATCTTCGCTGGAGGACTCACTCGTTGGTACAGCGAACAAGGCGTCGTCAGCAGTCATAGTGACATCTTCGTACACGCATGTGCCGTATTGCGTTCGCGCCATCGAAATCGCGGAACCGATTGTGCAGACGCGTTCATGGTGTCTACTTGAGTCCACACTAGTAGGGGAACCCTGGGAAGGGCAGGATGAGTATGACAGCGGACGCGCATGCAACCAGAAGTATGGTCGAGCTCATTACAGGCGGTTGGCGCGCGCAAGCCGTTTACACCGCGGCAAAGCTCGAATTGCCCGACCACATCGAAGACGGCCTGACAGATGCTGGATCACTCGCTGAGGCGACCGGGGCGAGCCAGGAAGGACTGCACCGCCTATTGCGCCTGCTTGTGGCGATCGGCGTTCTTGAGGGCAGCGAGTCAACCGGCTACCGGAACACTCCTATGAGCGCAACCCTTCGGCGTGGGACGCAGTCGCTGCGGGACATGGTCCTGCTGCACGGTGAAGAGTTCTACGCCGCCTGGGGGCAGGCGCATCACGCCATCACTACCGTTAGCTCCGGCTTCGAGGCCGCATATGGCGAGCCTTTCTATGCATATCTTGGTCAGCAGCCAGACACAGCCAAGCGGTTTCAGCACACCATGAACGCAGGGAACATGTTCTTCCATGCGGTCCCCGAAGCGGTGGACTTCGGAGACAAGCGGGTTGTCGACGTCGGCGGCGGGGGTGGGCACCTCCTCTCGTCTATTTTGAGCGCGTCCCAGGACGCCCAGGGCGTGCTCTTCGATCGCGAGCACATGATCCCCGAGGCCCGCGAGCACCTGTCAACGACTGTCGGACTCGACCGCGTTGAGCTCGTCGCCGGCGACATGTTCGACGCCGTCCCGGATGGCGGAGACGTGTACATCCTGTGTCGCGTTCTGGCCGGCTGGGATGACGACGCTGTCGTCCGGGTGTTCGAGAACTGCCGACGCGCCCTGGCCGACAGCTCCTCGCGGGTCCTGTTCATCGACCGTCTCGTCGCGGACGAAGGTGCATCCATGTTGCCGGCACTGTGGGACCTGCACCTCCTCATGACCAACGGTGGCCGCCACCGCTCCCGTGACCTGGTGGTCTCGCTGCTCGAACGGGCCGGCATGCGCGTCGACCGTGAGGTTGAACTCCCGATGGAGACGACGGGCCTCCTCGCAGCGCCCCGCTAACCAGCGCCGACAACGTCCAATGAGGGGCAGACCCGCCCCGGTGGGCCTGCCCCTCATGCGTCGGCCGGGCCGCTAATGGTTGCGTTCACCCACGCGCGCCGATATGCCTCGAGCGAGGTATTTGTCGGTACACATGTCTTGTCACCAACGCCGCGTGCGGGAAGGCCGAGATGAGTGTTCCGCATGCCCGTGTTGGGCGACGGCGGCGGCGCGAGCCGCACCGTCATTGACGACCACTCACGCGTCGCGTACACAGAGGTCCATGATGACGAGACGGCCGTCACCGCCGTCGCCGTCCTTCGCCGAGCGGTGCAGTGGTTCGCCGGCCATGGCGTCACCATCGAGCGGGTGCTGTCGGACAACGGTGGGGCGTACCGCTCGCACCTGTGGCGCGACACCTGCGATGCCCTGTCGATCACGCCGAAACGGACCCGCCCGTACCGCCCGCAGACCAATGGGAAGGTGGAGCGCTTCCACCGGACGATGGCCGACGGGTGGGCCTACGCCCGCTGCTACACCAGCGAGCAAGAACGCCGCGACGCGCTCGAGCCCTGGCTGGGGCACTACAACGAAGTACGGCCGCACACCGCGTGCGATAACCAACCGCCACTCACCAAACTCAGAGCGGCTGGCTACTCTTCGGCGGCTTCAACGCCCACGCCAGCCGGCTCCTCGGTGAAGAACTCGGGGTCGGAGTAGGGAAGGATCGTCCAGTGGAGATCCTCCGCCGAGTCGATCCGGCTAGGAACGGAGGCGTCTTGTTGGCGGGTGTGGTCCTGGATCAGGTGCATCTGAACTACCTTGGCCGCTCGACGCATCTGCTCCACGATCCCCCCGGCGGGTATGTCCAGCGGCGAGGAGATCCGGTCGGCTGCACAGTCGACGTAGAAGCCAGCCTGCTTGTCGAGGTTCCGCTGCCGCGCCAACCCATGGAACGTCTCCAAGTCCGGCAACTGGTAGTACTCGATCCGACGGTCTGGGTCCCAAAATCCACCCAAGCCTGACGCGAACTGCTCCGCCACCTGCAGCTTATCTGCGTGTGGTGCGCGGGTGGTACGTAGGGCGTCGGGAACCTGAACCAGGCCAGGTTCGCGAGGTTGCACTCCGTAGAGGCCCAAGGGTGCACTCCACTCCCACTCGGCGGCCTCGTAAAGCCAGCGTGCCTTCGCCACTTCCTCCATCGCGAGCACCAGGAGCGCCTGAGCCCGGCCGGCACTGCCCCGGTCCGCCAGGGCGTGGGCATCCTCCACAAGCGCCACCGCGTTCGCCATCAGGGACTTCCACCATCGGCGCGCGAAGTCTGCGCCGACCTCTTCAACCTGCGGCTCGCCCATGCAGCGAGTATCTCGCGTCACCGGCCGATCCTTGATCAACGTGTCCGGTCAGTACATCTAGTCGGTAGTGCACCTGGACCAGCGGGGCGTGCTTGGGTGCGCTTAACTTGGGCGCATGGGTGAGTCTTTGCGTGAACGCGGCTGGCGTCTGTTCGACCAGATCATCGAGTCAGCCCCTGGCAGGGGCACCAGCCCGTGGGCTCTGATTGAGGGGCGGGTGACCTTCGTCCCGGACTACGACACATTGTCGAAGCTGTTGGGTGTGCCCGTCTACTTGAACGCGACATCCCAGTCGGGGGTTCCAGCGTTAGCGCTGGATGTGTGGGTGTCGTACGAGATGCGCCGGGCTGGCTTCGACGCGGACAAGGTGTGGCCCCGGGCCTCAGAACCGCGCGTTTTCCCCTACGAGATACACGCGTTCGTGGAGAGCCTGCCCGCGCCGGTGAAGAAGCTGGTGCGCGAGCGGATCTCGGGTAGCAAGGTCGCTGGCGCGGCTAAGAGCGCGAACCTGCTGGGCAAGAACTACGTCAAGCAGGTCGATGTCGTGATGAGTTCTTGGGCGACAGGCCCGGAGCTGATGATCTCAACCAAACGAATGGATTCCTCCTTTGGGAAGAACGCCGCCAACCGGGTTGAGGAGTCCTACGGTGACGCGAAGAACCTGCGCCTACGCCACCCTCAGGCGGCGCTGGGGTTTGTGTACGCCCTTAACGCGATCGCGTTGAACGCAGAGCATGACAAGGCGATGTGGCTGATCGACCTGCTGCAAAAGCTCGGGCGGGAGGATGACGCGTACGACGCGGTCGCCCTGGTCATGCCCGACCTCGTCGGCGCCGATGAGCAGGCTGGCACTGAGGAACCCGATGCGGCTGGACCTTTGGATGCCGGAGCGATCCCGGACCCCGCCGATGACTCTGGCGCCGGGGCTGACCACGTAGGTGATGATGTTGAGCAGGTAGTGCCGGTCAGGTTGTCGACCGCTCAGGTGCCTGCGGCGCTTGATCCGGGTGCATTCTTCGCAGTGATGTGCTCGCGCGTGCTCGACAATTCCCCGATCAACTTCCACACCGCAGCGCGCGCCCGCCGTGCCGCCGCCGAACCGGGTGCGGCCCCACTAACTACCGCTGTGGACGCTGATGCGGGGTTGTTCTGATTCGAGCGCATGGGCGTGGTTGTCCCCGGTGGCTGTCAGAATGTGACGCATGAGTTACGCTGCCCGTGATCCGCTCGACACTGCTGAACGTCGCAAGGCTCGGGGCGCGTTCTTCACCCCCGCGCTGATTGCGTCATTCATCGCACAGTGGGCGATCCGCGACGCCAGTGATCGTGTGCTCGAGCCGTCCTCAGGGGACGCAGAATTCCTTGTACACGCGGTACGTACGCTGCATGGATTGGGCCACGAGCGTCCGCAGGTGTGGGGGGCGGAACTGCACGAGTGGAGCGCCTCGTATGGCGCGCAGCGCGTCGACGAAGCAGGTGGCATCGCGCACGTTGAGGTTGGGGACTTCTTCACCCAACGTCCGGGGGAATTGTTCGACGTGGTGATCGGCAACCCGCCCTACATTCGCTTCCAAGACTTCGCCGGCGAGCAACGCGCCCGCGCCCGCGCCGCGGCGCTGCAAGGCGGGGTAGCGCTGTCGGGGCTGGCCTCGGCATGGGCAGCGTTCACCATCCACTCCGCCATGCACCTCGCACAGGGTGGACGGCTGGGGTTCGTGCTCCCGGCTGAGCTGTTGTCCGCGAACTACGCAGCACCGGTGCGCCGCTTCCTCTTCGAGCGGTTCGCTTCAGTTGAGCTTGTCCTGTTCGAGCAGCGCGTGTTCGCAGAGGCAGAGACTGAAGCTGTGTTGTTGCTGGCTGACGGTTACCAACAAGGTTCGAGTACCTCGGCGAGCATCCGGCAAGTAACCAACGCGGACGGGCTGCAGCAGTTGCCACCAGCACTGGTCTGGTCTCCTGCCAACCCCGAGCACAAGTGGTCTGGCGCAACCGTCACCGCCGAAGCAACCACGACCCTGCTCGACGCGGTCTCACAGGGCCACTTCACCCCCCTGACGACGTGGGGCCACACCCGCCTGGGCATGGTCACCGGACGCAACACTTACTTCGCGATCCCCCCTGCTCAAGCCGCTGACCTCGGCCTCGCCCGCCGAGAGACATTGCCATTGTCTCCGCCCGGGTCGCGCCACCTCCGCGGTCTTGAACTCACCCCGCAGGCCTTGACTGCACTAGGACGTGAGGGCAAACGCACCCGATTGTTCCGACCCGGCGAGACCGGCATGTCCGCGCAGGCGCAGGCCTACATCGAAGCCGGCCGTACCCTCGGGGTGCATGAGGCGTATAAGTGCCGCACCCGACGCACCTGGTGGCAAGTACCTCTCATGCCGCCCGCAGATCTGCTGTTGACGTACATGAACGCTGACACCGTGCGCATGGTCACCAACACCGCCAGCGCGCACCACCTCAACAGCGTTCACGGCATCTATTTGCACGACGAACACCGGGCCCTCGGGCGCGAGCTGTTGCCCCTGGCAGCGCTGAACTCGTTGACGATGCTCAGCGCCGAACTCACCGGCCGCGCCTACGGCGGCGGTATCCTCAAAATGGAACCCGGTGAAGCCACCCGCTGGCTCGTACCCTCCCCCTCCAGCCTCACGACGGCGCATGAACAACTAAGGCTGGTGCGGCCAGCCGTCGCCAGCCACCTCAAGAGTGGCTCCCTGGATCAGGCGGTGCGACTCGTCGACGACACCCTTCTAAGAGACATGCTGGGCGTCTGCGGGGGCGCTATCGCGCAGGCGCGTGACGCGCGCGACAGCCTGCTTGAGAGGCGAACCGCGCGAAGTCGCAGCTAGGTCAGGCGGCGGGACCGGGGATTGACACGACGTACACCGGGACGCCGCGTTCCTCAAGCGACGTCGCTTGCCTGACCAAGTTGACTTTTGTGAAGGTGAAGAGATTCTCTGGGGTGACGTGCTTCCCAGCACCCCGATACATAGCCAGGACAACGCGTTTGGGCTTTGGTCCGACGTTGGATGCATCACCGCCCAAGGTTTTGATCTTCTCCTTCAGCTTTTTCCGAGCTTGAGCGTCACTGCACAGCGCATCGGCCGACACCAAGGCCTGAGCGAGAAGGTGGCTGGCGGCAGCGGACTTTTCCGTCTTCTTCACATGGATCAGAGTTCCGTCAGGGAGGTAGACGTCGCAGGCTTCGATCCCGCGACCGTGGAGGTCGGTCCTGATCAGCTTCTTGTCGAGACACACCCCTCCCAGTGCCGCTGCCAGCTCCTTGTTGTATGCATCCTCGTCGTGGTCGAACGCCCATGCTGGGAAGGTTAGATCTTCAACTTCACGGGCGAGCAAATCTTTCACCCGCTCGGTAATGTTGCGGGCATAGTCGTGGTGGATCTCGTACCAAGATCCGTCATAGAGCGCGTATGTCCGATCGTCGAGGTCTGTCTCGAACGCGAGCCATCGACGAAGGGGAATGTCTTGGCTGATGGCGTCTTTGCCCTCTGTGTCTCGACAGAGTCGGATCGTGGCCGATTCCACGCGGTCCAGCCGCTGTCCGCGAGGGACTCCCGCAAGGGCGGCTCGGATATCAGTCCAGTCGGGTTGCCCCGGTCGGACCTCTCTGCGTCGCCCGGGCCACAACCGGCGTGGCACCCATGAATCGGGAGTCCCGTTCTCGTCGACTCGCTCATGGGGCCAAGCGAGCCCGATATTCCCGGAGTCATCGTCGAGTGCCGCAGCCAGCTTTACATCGAGCTGCTTCTTGGTCTCGGGGTTCCGGACGGCCGCCAACTGCTCCAGTGACTTGAGAGATGGATGGGGTTCTTTAGCGAGTAATCGTTCGAGTGCATCCAGATCTGTGAGCACCTCTGCAGGGGTGTGACCGAGCGGGACGTTGAGGGCGTCAGCACCTCGAATCTGAAGCGGCTCCCCTGCGGACCTTGACAGCATCGGCAGCTTCGCGCTGGCTACGATCCTGCTGACCGCCTCACCGACGTCGCCCACGCCGAATCCAAGGAGGCCGTCACCTTGCGGGATAGTTGCTCGCGAGGTCCGCGAGCGTTCGTCCATTGTGGTGACGGTGAGCGAGCGGAGCTTGCTTGGGTCGGCGGTGCGGATGGCGATGCGTTGTCCGAAAAGGTTGTCCAACCGACCCTGCTCGAGCAATTGGAAACCCATCCCATAGCTCAGCGCGTACGCGACACCTTCCTGCGGAGCGCTCTCGCCCTCGGGTCGCACCAAGAGCACGCCGGCTGGCGTAATCCCGCCGATCTCGACTGCTTCGCCAGTGAGCGTGGTCACCGCGGCACACCAGTCCGAACGGTCCTTGGCCATGGCTCCCGCCACCAGATAGCCGGGACGATCACCGACCTCCACTTCGTGGGCCTCGAACCCATCCTGACCGAGGTACTTGTCGCGGATAGCGCTCTCGAACTCCTTCACGCCAATGAGTCGGTAGATCGTCGTGCGTCTGCCAGCCCTCTGCTTGGCCATATCTATCCCCTTGTTTTCGAGTTCCTACACGAGACGGAGCACCGGGCGCTGATCGGTTTCGTCAAGAAGATCCCCGCACGATCCGCGGTCTTTAACTCGCTGCGGCTGCAACGCTAGCAATATCGACAGGTGGTCATTGGCCAGCTCGGGTTTTGGGGTACACCCTATTTGCACAGTTGCTCCGCTCTGTGGCTCGCGTGCAAATAGGGTCCTCGGTGGCCTTATTGCTCATGTTGCGCGTAGGGTCTAGACATGTCGGGTCAAATCGTGGGGTACGCGCGCGTCTCGTCGACGTCGCAGAATCTAGCCAGGCAACTAGAGGCACTCGGGGTGGTCGACGAGCTGTTCACCGATCACCAATCCGGCAAGAGCCGAGCCGATCGCGCCGGCCTGGCGGATGCGTTGCGCTACGTGCGTCGCGGTGACACGTTGCGCGTCGCGTCGATGGATCGACTCGCGCGATCACTCATCGACCTCGAGCAGATCGTCTCCGACCTCACCGCACGCAAAGTGAGCGTCGAGTTCGTCAAAGAACGCCTCACCTTCACACCCGACGCTGCGGCCGACCCGTTCGCGACGTTCCAACGCCAACTCATCGGTGCCGTCGCCGAACTCGAGCGCTCCCTCATCCGCGAACGCCAACGCGAAGGCATCGACCTGGCCAAAGCGCGCGGCGCGTACAAGGGCCGCGCCCGCCGCCTCACCGACGAACAGATCGCCCACGTGCGCCAGGAAGCGGCAAACGGCGCCAACAAGGCCAAGCTTGCGGGCGAACTCGGCGTCTCACGTCGCCTCATCTACGACGTCATCGCCGGCAACGGTGCTTACGGTGACTTCAACACTGCCTCGGAGGTATCAGAACCCTCTGACACGTGACAGTTTCGGTACCCTTAACGATGAGCTCAGGCGTTGCCGTCAGTTGGGACATCCCCCAGCGGCATCAAAAACGACCGTTTTTGCTCACCCTGCGCAAGTGAGGGCTTCGGCACAGCCGGCCGTTTAGCCGCCTCACTTCAGTCCGAGCTTTGCCCAGGCCACTTCGGAGTCTTTAGCTCCGAGCCAGGTGACGGCGTAGGGAACCTCGTCAGGGCAACGCGTCACGATCGAGCCTAGGCGTAAACCAAGAAACGATCGCTGCCTGCGCTCCGAAGGGTGAGCGACTGCCACGAAAATTCCGCTCTCGAGCTCTCTGAGGAGGGGCCAGTCCGGACCGTAGTCCTCTTCGGGGGTTCAGTCGAGCCATCGGGCCATGCCATTAGAAAGAAGGGCCATGGGCGTCCGTTCCACCTTCGCGACGACCAGGCCCGCCTCTCGAACGTCCGGGCTGGTGAGGTCACATGGCCCCGACCTCGCAACCAAGGTAGGCGCACACGCGGCCATCCCGAGACAACGTGGCAACCCGATGGTGGTACCGGTTGAGGTCTGGGGTGTTGGATGCCGGATCGCTTGTCACAGACCCATTGTGCCGAGCGCCGCTAGCCGTCGCGTCCAATGGATGCGCGAGGTAGCTCAAACGAAGGGTTCTGCACCACCGGGGCGGGTCGGTAGCTCAACCCACGAGCCTTCACCGACAGCCTGAACACCACCAGCGGAGCGCTGACCGGTTGAATTCGCCATCGTTTAGACCACACGCCCGACCTTTGTCAGACACGCCCTAAGCAGGGCTCCATCAGAGGATGTCGTCGCCAGGATCCAGGGTCGCCGCATCGTCCTCGTTGTCAGCCTCCCCTGCCTGCTCCTCCGCTAGCTTCACGTGCCACTCAGCCCGAGCCAGCAGCTCGTCGAAGGAAATGACTTCAGGGTGGGCGAGGTTACGACGGAAGAGCTCAAAGCTGTGGACCTTGTCGTCGATCGGTCCGTTACTGCCGTGCAGCTGGTCAAGTCGACCAGCGACGAGGTAGGCGCGCGGCTGGGTGATGAAGGTTCCCGTACCCATGCGCGACCCGTCGTCCGCCGTGTCCTCCAAGTACTCGCCCAGGTCGCGTACGGCCATGCGGACCGTCTGCTGCACCTGGACCACGGCGCCGGCCAATTCCGCCGATGGTCCCCAGCAGGCCGAGCGGTAGTGCTGACCGGCCAGCAGGTCCGTGCGGTGATGCTTGATCTCGGCGAAGACCATCGACCGGACGATGCCGTTTGTGCGCAACAGCGCGTCGGTGCGCTTGCCAGCACCTTTGATGCTGGCGCCGCTGCTGACCTGCTCCAGCTTCGCAGGGCTCCACGACGTCAGCAGCTGACCGCCGAGACCGACGCCCAGGACCCATGGGTTCGCCTCAAGGAGTCGTTGCCACGCCTTCTCGGGGCCTCCAGCGTCCTGACTCTCTGCATCGAACGCTGCATCGTCATCCAGCCAGTTGCGCATTTTGTCCACCACGTCGCGTCTCCGCTGGAGCGCAATCACATCCTGAGCCGTCGCATCGGACCGAATGAGCTCTTTGAAACGCTCGGGGTCAGCTGCATACGCGCGCCCGAGAGCATCCGGGTCGGAGAAGACCTCGCGCAGCAGCTGGTCGTCCACCCGCACGCTCTCGTTTCCTTCGGGCGGGATTGCGTCGAGCGCTTTGACCAGATCGATGAGCCGGGTCGACTGGTCCCGGTCCAGGCGCAGCATCTGCTCCACCTTGTCGGAGTTGGGATCCGTCGGCACGCGTTGAAGAACGATCTGGCGCACGGCACCGGCGTGGCGCGCGACCTCCAGCCGAAGCTGCTTTCTGCCGCCCGGAGTAGTGCTCACTACGTACTCCGTCCATTCCCAGTTGTCGTCCGCATCGAGGTCCTCCCTCTCGTCGAAGACTTTGTATACGTAGCGAGCCGGGTAGCCGGCATCTCGACCGTGCTGAGCGATGAAGCTCCGGTACGCATAGACCCGGTCGGGCATCCGACCATTAGCCCAGACGACCTCGTTGCCCTGGTTCAGCTCCTCGAAGACGATCGGCACCATCCACCTCCTCCGGTCTTCCTGGTCACAGAATAGGAATCGGCCTGTGCAAGGACGAGAAGAATCGTCCGTCGGACCTCGGGTTGTTGGCTAGCCCCCCCGGGGCCGCACACACAGGGGAAGCCTTGGGAGAGCACTGTGGGGATCTCGCAGCAAGGTGGAGCTCCCCCACTCGCCGCCCCTTTCATGTTCCCGAGCGTCGGACCGCAGGTCTGCGAGACCGTAGTTCAAACGAAGGTTTTTGCTACACCGCTAGGGCTGCCTGCCGGTTCGATGATGACCCGCCTGATCTGAGCTCTCGACTGTGTGAGTAGGAATATCCCTGGATGCGCGGTGGTGAAAAGTGCGCATCTGAGGGGGTTCCCACTTGCGCGGGGTGGCGTACACCCATCTGTACGCGCTGACCTGCGGCGTTGTGGGTTGTGCCGAGCGTGCTGCCGGAGTCCCTTTCAGTGTCCCTGGGGTAGGAGCGGCCGCATAAAGGTGCGCTCGTACCGCAGGACGCACCCGGACTCGTCTCGAATCCGGTCAGCGGCGATGAAGTCCGGGTGGGTGCCGAACAAGGTGCGGTACTGCTCGTAGGCAGCCAGGCTGGGGAAGCTGAACAGGGCTTCCGCACGGTCACTCGCGCCTTCCGCGGGTAGGTAGTACCCGTGGTGGGTGCCGCCGTGTTCGTCGACAAGCCGCATCCAAGCACGGGCGAACTGTTCAAAGGCCGCGATCTGTTCGGGGTCGATGGTGTAGTGGACGACACAGGTGATCACATCCACAACGCTAGGCCCACAGGCGCCCATTGGGAAGCCTTTGTCTGTGCGCCTCGTGGTGCACCTGCGGCACACCTGTCGGACGGCTTCGATGATGATGATGCAGGCAAGAACGGCGTAGACCGTGGCCGCAAGGTAGTTCAGCGCGGCGCTAGCTCGCGGACTGCTAGTGAATCGCTCATGAAGTGCCCGCGAGAGCACCGATGGTGCCGTAGAGCACGAACTCGGTGCACACGTTGACTGTGCCGAGCAGGGCCATCTGCGCTGTCGCCAAGCTGCTGTAGCTCCAAAGACCGTTTGAGCTACACGACGCCGGGAGCCTTACCCCGTTCAGGCGGAGCCTCCTCGCTGCCCATGTCCTGCGATGACACAATGGACTCATGGGTAAATCGGGTTTCCCACGACTACTGCACCCCACCGTCGACGCCGTCAACGTACGAGACGTCGCAGTCTTCTACGGCGAACTGCTGGGCCTTAACTATGACGCCGACGTTGCCGACGGTGAGCCGCAGTGGGTCGAACTCGTCGACTCGACGGGAGCTGTCCGGCTGGCCGTGCAGCGTGTCGATTCCCTCACCCAGACCACCTGGCCTTCGCCAGACGTTCCGATGCAACTGCATCTTGAGTTCATCGTCGATTCTCGCGACGAGTTGTCGCGTCACGTCGAACGTGCGTGCGCTCTTGGGGCCATAGTGCTCATGGATCGTTCCGATGAAAGAGACGAACAGGTCTTCGTGCTGGCCGATCCCGCCGGCCACCCGTTCTGTCTGCTCTCTCGCGTCTAGCTGTACTGACCGGGGACGTTGATCGAGTCCCCTGCATGTGAGGCATCGAGGTTCCCAAGGAGCCCCTCCAGGACTGTCAGCTCGTCGGGGGTCAGGGCATGGAAGAAGGCATCACGCCCCTGTCGCAGGCCGGGCTGCAGTGGGTCGGTGCTCAGACGTATGGTCGAGGCCGTTGGACGGTCGGAGTGGTGAGCGCGGATCTCGAGCCTTGGCGTGTTGAACGACGCTATGCTTTGCACCGGCGGGTGCCGGCTGAGGATGTCTCACGTGTCATGGCTGATCTGGCCAACAAGGCCGAGTCGGGACGATTGCGGATCCCGCCTCGTAAGCGCCTGCGCAGGCAATGAAGCCGGGCGTGCCGCGTGACAATCCGGCGTAGCCAAAACGGTCGTATTTGCTACACCCCGGCTCGACGGGGTTCCGCGCGTACTTGAGCTACCGAATTGCGTAGCAAAACTACGTGCAGAACCTCGTGTAGCAGAACTGGGGGTCTGCCGACCCTTTGCGCACCTGATCAACGAGCCGTCAGGCGCCACACCTCACCGTGGGCGATGATCGACAGGTGGTCTTCTTTGATGGTTTCGACATGTCCACCGTCCTAGTGCGCGATGGAGTCCGGTTACGGGTGCGAACAGGGGGTGAGGGCCCCGCGGTTGTTCTACTGCACGGCCATCCTCGAACGCACACCACATGGCATCTCGTCGCGCCGCTATTGGCCGCCGCCGGGATGAGCGTGGTGTGCCCTGACCTTCGGGGCTATGGGCAGTCATCGACCCCCGAGCCTGACGCCGAGCACCACGTCTACAGCGACCGTGCGATGGCAGGCGACATCGCCAGTCTCATGCAACAGCTAGGGCATGAACGCTTCAGCGTCGTCGGCCACGACCGGGGCAGCTACGTCGCCTACCGCACGGCACTCGATCACCCCAGGCAGGTGGAGAAACTTGCCGTCCTCGACTGTGTCCCCATCGTGGAGGCGCTCGAGCGCGCGGATGCTCGCTTCGCCGAATTGTGGTGGCACTGGTTCTTCTTCGCCACCGAGCAAGCTGAACGTGTGATCACCGCAGACCCGATGGCCTGGTATCGCCCTGATGCTCGGCGCATGGGGCAAGAGAACTACGACAACATGGTCGCCGCTATCAATAGCCCCGCAACTGTGCGGGCCATGCTCGAGGACTACCGCGCCGGCCTGCACGTCGACCGCGGCCATGACGAAGCTGACCGTGACGCCGGCCGACGCATCGCGTGCCCCACCCTCGTCGCCTGGTCACGCGACGACGACATGGAAGACCTCTACGCAGACCCAGGTGCTATCTGGGAGTCCTGGTGTGAGCAGTCACCTCGAACGGCCGTGATCGAGTCGGGCCACCACATGGCTGAAGAGAACCCGCATCAGCTCGCATCGGTGTTGGGCTCGTTCCTGCTGGTGTAGCTCAAACGACCGTTTACGCACTATGTCGAGGAAATCGGGGTGAATGCGGTTAGCCGACGTGGCTGGTCTTCGGGTCGCAGTTCCAGATGGCAGCTGTCACCGAGGTGATGGGAATCAGGCCCGCTCGTTCCAAGATGGGGCGAGAATCTTCGCTGCAGTCGACCTGGATGTAGCGTTTCCCGCGCGCCTGCGCCGACCTGGCGCGTTGCCCGACCAAAGCACGGTAGAGGCCGCGACCGCGATGAGCACGATCGCAGGCGCCTCCCCACAAGCCAGCGAAATCAGTCCCGTCGACGAAGTCGACCCGGCCGGAACACGCGACGCTGCCCTCGGCGTCACGAGCCAGCCACATCTCGAACGACTCCGGCGCGTCACGACAACGCTCTATGAGCTCGTCCTCTTGCTCGCGGATTCGCTGCGGCGAGTCCCCGAAGACCTGGCCCGCCAGTCGCTCGGCCTGGCGTAGTGCCAGCTCAGTGACAGCGCGTTCAGTGGTGTAGCCGTCGG
>NZ_QWLM01000020.1 GCF_003515945.1 Dermacoccus abyssi | reverse complement strand
GGGATGGCGAGCGTGAAGAACTTCCATCATCCGGGAGACCTCGACCCCTACCCGGCCACCGACGCGCTCAACCGACTACACCCTCATCTGTGAAGAGCCTGGTAACCGCCCGTGATCGTAGAAAAGGGTTGTGAGGGGGCGCGTCAGACCGTGCGGACAGGGGTGAGTATGGAGGGATGTCCCCTGGGCGACGCTCGCACGCGTTGGTCCGAGGCATGCACGTCCGGTATCGGTGAGCTCCCAGCCAGTGACCTGGAGTTGGCGATGGCACCCCTGCCCCAGACAGGGGTCCGAAAAACGCCAGGTCGATGAGGTTCGGTCGCGACCGGAAGTCGGGAACCCGCCACGCGTGTCGTGCGTCACAGAGTGGTCGAGCTGCCAACGTCGGCTCGCATAAGGGAGGGACGACCATGAGCACCACGGAGAACGACACGCCACCTGTCGGATCGCAACAGTACGAGAACCTTGCGCACACCGGCAGTGCGCCGCCGATCGATGTCATCGATGTCCCCGGGCACGGTGAGGAGCGTCGGTCCAGCGAGCGAGACCGGGGCGAGCCGCACGGCGCCGCACTGCCCGGTGTCGATTCCGGCCTCGGGCTGCGAAAATTCGTCGACCGACTGACCCAGCCGCCGATCATCCGCGCCTGGCGGCGCTTCGGCGAGCAGCCGATCCGCATCCGCGCAGAGGAGGCCGTCGTCCGGTTGCACGCCGGACTGCCACGCACCCGCGTGTGGACATACGAGGGCTGCATGCCCGCACCGACGATCGAGGTGCGCTCCGGACGCGAGGTTCGCATCGACTGGGAGAACGGCCTCGCCGACCGCCGCGGCCCGCTCCACCTGCCGTTCGACGTCGTCCGGGTGCCGCCGAACGCGGGAGTGACGGACTTCGTCCGGGCCCTGCAGCCGGGCGGCCGCTCGAACGCACGCGGTGGCGGTGACGACGCGTACCCGCCGTTGGCGAACACCCAGGACATTACGGCCGCGACCGTCGTGCACATGCACGGTGCGCTGACCGACGGCCACAACGACGGGTGGGCGCACAACGTCGCGCTGCCCGGAAACGTCACACGGTGCGCCTATCCGAACGCTCAATCCGCACGCACGCTCTGGTACCACGACCACGCGATGGCCGTCACCCGGTTCAACGTCCACGCCGGACTGGCGGGCTTCTACCTCATTCGCGACGAGGTCGAGGACGCGCTCGACCTGCCGCGCGGCGATGAGGAACTCGTTCTCGCCGTCGCCGACCGCAATCTCGAAACGGACGAGAAGGGCCGCTTCACCGGTCGCATCCTCTACAAGCAGGCCGGCACCGTACAGAACGGCATCGCGGGCGAAATCCCGGTGACCGGCCCCTTCACCATGGTCAACGGCACCATTTGGCCGACGAAGAACGTCGACGCGCGCTGGCACCGATTGAGGCTGCTCAACGCCTCGAACTCACGCGTCATGCGCTTTGCGCTTCACGACACGACGGACGGCCACGGCCAAGCTCCGCTGCCCTCGAACGACCCCGCGTTCACTGCCACCCGCATCGCTGACGCACTCGTCGTCATCGGGACCGACGGCGGGTTCCTCGGTAAGCCCTCCCCTCCGGCCGACGGCGTGCTGGAGATGGGCCCCGGTGAGCGTGCCGACGTCCTCGTCGACTTCGGGGCGCTACGAGGGCGCACGGTTGAACTACGGAACGAGAACAACACCGTCCTTAACGCTCGGCCCGGCCAGAGCGAAGCGTCCGCGATGCAGTTCGTCGTCGACCGCCGCCAGGTACGTGACCCGTTCCGACTACCGCGTGTGCTTGATGCACGCTACGCACGCTGGACACACCGATCGGACGGTGTGCTCGAGGTCGACGGGGGCCGCCTCGTCGACCACCACGAGCATGCCTGGATAGGAGTCGTCCCCCCGCGGGTGCGTGGAGCTGCTCACCCGGAGATGTGGGAGTTGAAGGAAGTCGAGGGCGACGTGCCCGCAGACACGCCCGACGTCATCCGCATTGCCACGCAGGACGGCGGTGTCACGACGCTACGCCCCGTGGCCAAGCTGTTCGACGACACGGTGACGCTACGTTTCGGCGAAGGCGACTGGGCGGTGTGGAACATCGTGCACCTGGGTGGCCCCGAACACCCCATGCACATCCACATGACCGACTTCCAGATGCTGACGCGTCGGCAGTGGCCCCTGACGAACGGCAACGTCCCCGGTTTCGACATGACGCTGGGTGCGACTCCGACACCCTTGCCCGTGCCGTCAGCTGGCCGTCCGATCGATGCCATCACGGCCGGCCGCAAGGACACGTGGGTCGTCAAGCCGGGGGAGTGGGTGAGCATTCTCGGCGAGTTGGCCGGTGCAACGGGTAGTTTCATGTATCACTGCCACATCCTCGATCACGAGGACCACACCATGATGCGGCCGTTCGTCGTGCTGCCGAAGCCGTTGCTGGCCTTCCACGCCGGCCACGGGGGCGGTCACCACTGACGTCTGCGACACAAGGGTGTGCGCCGACGTGATCGCGAGATTGCGCCGGCGCGCACCGTCGCGGGCCGGCCGCGTGACGGTGGCACACCTCGTCGTACGATTCCACCAGCCGACCGCGTAGTCGGCTCGTAGCTGCCGCGAGGGCATGGCCACAGTACGGGCACGAATCGTCCACGGTGCGGCCGGTGCCGGATTTGCTTCGTTCCGTGCGTTCAGCGCCTCTCTGCGAGCCACCTGCGTCCGTGAGGACGGCCGAGCGCTCGTGGCTGCCCCGCGTGACGAGAGCGGACTCGAACGCCGAACCGGCGAACTCGTCAGGGAAGATGCCCGCCGCGTGATCCACTCGCTCGGTCCAGTCCACGCACGGACGCACCAAGGCGCGCCTGCCTTCGAGGCCGAGACCATTCGCCCACGCCCACTCTCGGCCGGTGGAGGTCAACTGCCAGTCTCTCGTCACGAACCCGGCGGATCGCCATGCGTGCAGGACTTGCTGACCCAGTTCACCCGCGAAGTGTCGATAACACGTTCGGCCCGTCTGGAGGAGGTTGTCCTGACGCTGGGCGCGCAGGTGCCGGGGCGTGCTCGCCGGCCAGAGCACCCATGTGTTCGATCAGCTCGGCCGTCTCCGGGCCATTGAGCTTGACATAGCGGTGGCGGCCTTGGCGACGTTCGCGAATGAGACCGGCCGCGTGGAGTCGGTCGACGTGCTCGCTCGCTGAACTTCTGGCGAGCCCGACCACCTGCGCTAGCTCGTTGACTGTCCAATAGCGTCCGTCCATGAGTGCCAGCGCCATCTGCGCACGCGCCTGATGAAACAGCGCCGCAGCGAGGCGCTCGATCAGAGGCCGTGTGGAAGGTTGCACAGCGCGATTGAACGTCAACCATTGTTCGGAGTGCGCCGAACGATCAGTGGCTCAGGCTGGACACATGTCAGAGCACACGACCGTCACCGTGACACCGCCGGTGCACTACTTCGGTTCAGCAGTCGCCCTCGTCACGACGATGAACGTCGATGGCACGAGCAACATCACGCCTATCTCGTCGACGTGGTCGCTTGGCGACCATTACGTTCTGGGCATCGCTAACGGCAACCACGGGGCGGCGAACCTCACTCGAACCGAAGAGTGTGTCATCAACTTCGCCGACACCTCGCTTGTGGAGCGCGTCGAACGGCTGGCGCCGACGACAGGGGCCGCGCCCGTGCCGGAGCAGAAGCGACAGCGCTACCGGAGTGAACTCGACAAGTGGCACCTCGCGGGCTTCACCCCCGAGCCCTCGACGAGGGTCGCGCCGCCCCGCGTGGCCGCGTGCCCGGTGCAGAACGAGGCATCTCTCGAACGGGCCCTGCCGCTCGACGAAACGTTCGCCGCCTACGACGTTCGCGTCCGTGCGGTGCATGTGCACCGCGCACTCGAAGTGCCGGGAACGAACCACGTCGACATTCGGGAATGGAAGCCGTTGTACTACACCTTTCGGCGCTACCACGGCCAAGGGGAGCACCTCAGTCGCACCTTCAAGGCCCCGCCCCGAGCGGCCGCTGACCAGGTGCACCCCCGGTGCGGCAGCGCGGCGTTCCCGCTTCGCGAGACCGCGCCCCCGTCGTCGGGGGAGAGCGTCAGTCGAGCGGCTCCAGCTCGCCGAGCACCTCGTTGAAGCCCTCGGTGCTCGAGGGGTGCGTCCAGATGCCGTCGCGCAGGTCCGAGACCTTCGCGCCCAGGCGCATCGCGAGCGACACGAAGTTGATGAGCTCCTGCGAGTCGATGCTGAACACCGTCGCGCCGAGGATCTCCTCGGTGTCGTCGTCGACGAAGATCTTGAACAGGCCACGCGTGTCGCCGACGATCTTCGGGCGGGGCATCGCCGCGATCTTCTCCACCGGCTTCGACGCCACGAGTACCTTGCGGCCGCTCTCGCGGACCTGCTTCTCGTTCATGCCCACCATCGACAGCGGGGGCGTGATGAACGTCGAGTTCGGCACCGCGACGCGGTCGCTGCGACGACGCTTGCCGTCACCGACGATGGCGTCCCACACGATGCGGTTGTCGTCGAGCGAGATGTACGTGAACTGCGGGCCGCCGTTGACGTCACCCACCGCGTAGACACCCTCGACGGACGTCTGGAGCTGGTCGTCGACCTCGATGAAGCCGCGCTCGTTCGTCGTGATGCCGACCGCGTCGAGGCCGAGTTCCTTCGTCGCAGGCGCGCGGCCCGCCGCGACGAGCACGGCGTCAGCCTCGAACTCACCGGCGCTCGAACGCGCGACGACGGCGTCAGCGGTCTCGGAGAACTCCTCCACCTTCACGCCCGACTCGACGCGGATGCCCCCGGCCTTGAGCGCGTCGAGGACGGCCTCGGCGACGTCACGGTCGACGGCGGGCAGGAACGTGTCGCCCCCGTCGAGAACCGTCACCTCCGAGCCGAAGTGGGCGAACATGTTCGCGAACTCCAGACCCACGAAGCCTCCGCCGATGACGACGAGACGCTTCGGGAAGGGCTCGACGTGCTGGATGGTCGTCGAGTCGTAGATGCGCTCGCCGTCAGCCCCCGGGATGGGCAGGCGTGCCGGCGTGGCACCCGTGCCGACGATGATCTTCGACGCTGTTACGTTGACCTCGCCGTCGGCGGTGTCGATGCTCACCTCGTGCGGCCCGACGAAACGCGCCGTGCCGTCGATGAGCGTCACGTTCGGCTTCTCGAGCATCTTGTGATTGGCCGCGTTGAGCTTGCTGATCAGAGCGTCACGGCCAGCGACGGACTGCGCGAAGTACTCGGCCGGGTCGTCGCTCTCGCGGCGCTGCTCGGCCGAGACGACGAGGTCCTTCGTCGGAACACACGCGATGTTGATGCAGGTGCCGCCGTACATCTTGGGGGAGCGCTCCACGAGCGCCACCGAGTGCCCCGTCGCCGCGTACCGCCCGGCGAGCGTCTTGCCCGCCTTGCCCCAACCGATGACCAGAAGGTCGACGTCCACTGAGTGCTCCTTCACCTTGCGCGCTGATGTTCTGCCGTCATTGGCCGGAACGAGCCATCGACGTCGGATATTTCGCGTCGTGCACCGGTTCAGGACGAACGTCCGTGAGTTCGCTCAAACTCCACCGACGAGTCCGAACCGGTCGCTAGCGTGGCGTGGGTCACGTCGGACGGAAGGAAAGCCATGACCAACGAAACCACCCCCGAGGTGCTCGACGTCGTCGTCATCGGCGCCGGCCTCTCCGGAATCGGCGCGGGTTACCGCCTCACCGAGCGCATGCCCGACCTTAAGTACGCGATCCTCGAACGCCGCCCCTCGCTCGGCGGGACCTGGGATCTGTTCCGCTACCCCGGTATTCGCTCCGACTCCGACATGTACACGCTCGCCTACCCCTTCGATCCGTGGCAGCACGAGCGCGCCATCGCCGCGGGCGGCGACATCCTCGACTACATCAAGCACACCGCCACGAAGTACGGCATCGACGAGCACATCCGCTACGAGCACGAGGTCGTGCGCGGCGACTGGTCGAGCGAGGACGCCCTGTGGACGCTCACCGTCCGCACCCCCGACGGCGAGCAGGAGGTGCGTACCCGCTTCGTCTACGCCTGCAGCGGCTACTACTCCTACAACGAGCCGTACAAGGCCGACATCCCCGGTATCGACGACTTCGGTGGCACGGTCATCCACCCCCAGTTCTGGCCGGCCGACCTCGACGTCACGGACAAGCGCATCACCGTCATCGGCTCGGGTGCCACCGCCATCACCCTCGTGCCGGCGCTCGCAGACGCCGGCGCCGACGTGACGATGCTGCAACGCACCCCGAGCTTCGTGCTCGGCCAGCCCGGCCGCGACCCTCTCAACCGCCTCCTGCGCGGACGAGTGAGCGACGAGCGTCGTCACGCGATCCTGCGCAACAAGAACGTCTTCCTTCAGTGGGGCTCCTACCAGTTCGCCCGTCGCGCCCCGAAACTCACCACCCGAGCACTGCGCGCCGGCGTGCGCATGAGCGCCGGCATGAGCCACATGGAGAACTTCACCGCGCCCTACAACCCGTGGGATCAGCGGTTGTGCGTCGTGCCCGACTCCGACCTGTTCAAGGTGCTCAAGAAGGACGGCGCCCACGTCGTCACCGACACCATCGAGCGCGTCGAGGCCGGTGGCATCCGCACCACGTCGGGCACGTTCATCGACGCCGACATCATCGTGACGGCCACCGGTCTCTCCCTCGAGATGCTCGGCGGCGCCGAGGTGTTCGTCGACGGCGACAAGGTCGACCTCTCCGAACGCCTCGCCTACCGCGGCTGCATGCTCGAAGGTGTGCCGAACGTCGGCATGTGCGTGGGCTACATCAACGCGTCGTGGGGGCTGCGCAGCGATCTGTCCAACCGCTTCATCGCGCGCGTTGTCGAGCACATGCGCACCACCGGATCGGACATCGCGACGCCCACGGCGCCCCCCGGCCTCGAGCGAGCACCTCTGCTCGAGATGGAATCCGGCTACCTGCAGCGCGGCGCCGCCCTCATGCCGCGCAAGGCGAAGACGCCGCCGTGGACGATGCGCCAGGACTACCTGGCCGAAGCCCGCGAGATGAAAAACCCGCCCGTCACGACGGACATGCGCTACGAGCGCTCGGGCGCTGCCGGTGGGAGCATCCCCGCCGATGGCAGCAAAACCCCCGCGATGGGCGCGCGGTAACGCTCCCATCGACGCAGTTCTGCTCCCGCCGCCTGAGATGCTCCCGCCATGACGATGACGGCACTGGCGGACGAGCTCGTCGATTGGCTGCGCACACTCGGCAACGACGCCGACTCACAGGCGAATGCGCGCTACCTCCAGGCGTTTCCTGGGGGTTACGCCGAGGGGGACGTGTTCGTCGGCGTGCATGTGCCGGACGCTCGCGCGTGACGGCCGCAGCGTTCAGCTCGACGACATCGACGCTCTGCTCCAGCCCGAGATCCACGAAGCGCGGCTGCGCGGAGCGATCCTCGCGGTGGATGTCTACAAGAGTGCCAAGACTCCCGTAGAAACACGTGACAAGATCATCGCGCTGGTGCTGACCCGGGTGGGAGTACCTCGATAACTGGGATCTTGTCGACACCGTCGCGCCGTACACCCCTGGGCCGTGGCTGCTCGACAGGTCGCAGGGGGAGCAGGACGCGGTGCTCGACGACCTCACGGCGTCGCCCCTGCTGTGGCGCAGGCGTTTCGCGATGGTCTCGACGCTCGCCATGATACGGGCGGGCGAAATGCCCCAAGCCTTCCGGTTGGCTGAGACGCTCATCGACGACCGGCACGACCTTATGCACACGGCCGTCGGTTGGATGCTGCGCGAAGCGGGCCAGCGGGATCGCGCCGCGCTCGATGCGTTTCTCGAACGTCACGCCGCAACGATGCCGCGCACCGCCCTGCGCTACCCGCTCGAGAAGCACGACGCCGACGCGCGCCGCGACTTCATGGGCCGGCGCGCGGCGGCGCGCTGAACGCCGTCGTCAGATGGAGGTGTCGCCGTCGTCGCGGTGCGTCATCGTCCGCGGGTCGTAGCCCAGCCGTTCGAGGTAGCGCATCGCGCCCCGGGCGGCGATCATGCTCCACGCTCCTGCGACGACAGCGCAGACCGAGAGGGCGGCCAGGAGGGCGACGGTGGCACTGTCGCCGTCGGCGAGGTGGACGGCGACCAGGACGCCGAGCGCCAGCAGGGCGATGCCCAACGACCAGACGCTCGTGCGGTACTGCAAGGACAACCGCCGCGCCTCGAGGAGTTCGACGTACTGCAACACCGGGTCGGCGCTCGGTTTCGCGGTGCGCACAGCTCGCCGGACGATGCGGCGGCGCCCGCCGTCGAGACCGAGCACGAGCGGCACCAAGGCGTCACGGTGGCCGGCGAGAACGGGCTTGCGCTGACGCATCGCGATGACGAAGTTCAGACCAGCGATGGCACAGGCGACGAGGAAGAACGTGAGATCGAAGGTCTGACTGAACAGCAGGAGCGCGGCGAAGGCGGGCAGCATTGCGGCGTTGAGCACCTGACGCACCCAGTACCGGCGCCGCGCCGTCGGGCGCAGGGCATCGATCTCGGGCTCGAGCGTCGCTTCAGGGGTGATGTGTTCCACGTGAAACCTCTCCGCCGGACGTGCTCTGCCGAATCTGCGCGGCGACGTCGTCGAGGTCCTCCGCCATGCCGACGTGGACGCCGCGGCCCACGTCGTAGCCCTCGGTGTCGAGGCGCCCGCGCGTCAGCTCGGCGTCGTCGAAACCGGCGAACCACACGTCGTGGCGCTCGGAATCCAGGCGACGCACCGACTCCCAGAGCATGCGGATCGCCGGCTCGTCGAGCGCGTGAACGTCGACGAGGTCGAACACGACGATCTCCGGCTCCGGCGGCTCGTCGACGACGAGACGGACGACGCGCTCGGCACCCGCGAAGCGGATGTCGCCCTGCAGGTCGTAGACGTGTGCTTCGACGCCGTCGAGGAGTTCGACGACCTCCGAGCGGCGCACGACCGATCGCGCAGGCGGCGGGACGTCCATGAGGTGCATGGCCATGTCCTCGCTGAGGCGCTCGAACACGTCCACGCCGCGCGCGGACGTGCCGTGCGGATCGAGCGGCGGCGAGAACGTGGCGAGCCCGACCTGCCCCGGAAGCGCACCGATAATGCCGCCACCGACACCGCTCTTCGCCGGGATGCCGACCGCGGTGAGCCAGTCGCCCGCCGCGTCGTACATGCCGCACGAGAGCATCACCGACAGGACGTGGCGTGCCGTGCGCTGGCTGACGACCTGTTCGCCCGTCACCGGGTGAAGGCCGCCGCCTGCGAGCGTCGTCGCCATGATGGCCAGGTCGCGCGTCGTCACGACGACGGCGCACTGCTCGACGTAACCGCGCACGATGACGTCCGGGTCCTCGGGCAGGATGTCGTAGCTGCGCAGCATGTGACCGATGGCCATGTTGCGGTGAGCGGCGCTCCACTCGGACTCCGCGACCTCGGTGTCGATGCGTAGGTCGTGGCCGGCAAACGCCGAAAGCCCCTTGAGGACGCGCGCGACCCGGGTCTCCTTCGAGTCGTCGGGCTCGCCGATGAGGGAGTGGGCCGTGATGGCGCCCGCGTTGATCATCGGGTTGAGCGGACGCTTGCTGCCCGCCTCGAGCGAGAGCTCGTTGAACGCTTCACCGGAGGGCTCCACGCCGATGCGTTCCATGACCTCGTCGAGGCCCCGCTGCTCGATCGCCATGGCGTAGATGAACGGCTTGCTGATCGATTGGATCGTGAACTCGAACCTGTCGTCGCCGGCGGCGTAGATCTTGCCGTCGATCGTCGCGAACGCGATGGCGAAGGTGTCCGGGCTGACGCGCGCGAGCTCCGGGATGTAGTCGGCATTCTTGGCCGACGCATCCGGGGCGCAGGTGTCGAGCAGCTCGTTGAGGTAGTCGAGAATCGGCGATTTCATTGGTGTCAGCCTATGGGGTGGGCTGTTGCCTGCCGAATCGTTCGGGCCGCCCGGACTGTTGACGGTTGGCGCAGTTCGGCGTGGCTGACGCAGTTTGAGTCAGCTCGAACTGCGCCAGGCGCAGCGAACTGCGTCAGCTGTGCTCGGCCACACGCTCGCCTCCGCTAGGGGTTTCTAGGGGTGACTGCAGATGTGGTCAGAGACGGCGATTGAGTGAGGATGGAGCTATGAACACCACGCACACTCACGGCGCCGACGACCAGAACTGGGACGAGATCTACGGCGAGGAGCAGGTCTGGAGCGGCAACGCGAACGTTGCGCTCGTCGCCGCGATGGAGGGCAAGCTTGCCGATCTTCCCGTCGGGCGCGCGCTCGACGTGGGCTGCGGCGAGGGCGGCGACGCCGTGTGGCTCGCCGAGCGCGGCTGGCGCGTGACGGCGCTCGACGTCGCCGAGGGCGCTCTCGCTCGTGGGCGTCACGCGGCGGAAGCCAGGGGAGAGAAGGTCGCTGGCAACATCGAGTGGGTTCACTCCGGCTTGCTCGAAGCGGGCCTCGCACCGGGTCTCTTCAACCTTGTGAGCGCTTTCTACCCCGCTCTTCGTAAGACCGAAGAAAAGGCGAGCGAGCTCTCGCTTCCCGCGCTCGTGGCACCCGGAGGCGTGCTCCTCGTCGTCGCGCATGACGGGATCGACCGCGAGGCCGCTCTCGAACGCGGCTTCGATCCGGACGACTATGTCGCGCCCGACGACATCGTCGCTGCATTGCCGCACGGCTGGGAGGTCGAGCGTTACACGGCCGAGCGCCACGTGACGGAGGGCCGCGGCGCGCATCACCACGCGGACGTCGTCGTCATCGCGCGCCGCAGTGCCGAGTCCGGCGGGGTCGACGCGCAGGAGTGACGCCGATTCTGACGGCTGCGCTCAGCGATCCCCACGCACCGACGCGCGGGTGAGCGGCGGGTAGATGGTGCGGGCGCTGCCGGCGCGGTAGAGCTTCGCCGGACGTCCGCGCCCACTGCGGCTCTCGCCGGTGCCCTCGACGAAACCGTCGACGCTCAACACCTTGCGGTGGAAGTTGGCGGGCTCGAGGGTGCCGCCCCAGACGGCTTCGTAGACGCCGCGCAGCTCCGACATCGTGAACTCGCCGTCGAGGAATGCCGTTGCGAGGCGGGTGTATTCGAGCTTGGAGCGAGCGCGTTCGATGCCGTCGGCGAGGATCTCGGCGTGATCGAAGGCAAGCGGCATCTCGAGCGCCTCCTCGACCGGAACCCACTGCGCCTCGAGGGCGTCCGTTGCGGCGTGCACCTCGGGCAGGTGAGCGCCGAGTACCACCCACGCGACGCTGATGACGCGGTGCGGGCGGGGGTCGCGACTCGGGAGCGAGTACGTCTTGAGCTGCTCGAGGACGACCTCGCTGCGCTTGATGCCGACCTCTTCGCGGAGCTCCCGGTAGGCCGTTTCCTCGGCGGATTCGCCGCGCTTCATGAAGCCACCGGGCAGAGCCCACTTGCCGTGCTCGGTTGTGGCGGCCCGCCGGACGAGCACGACGTGCAGCACACCCTGACGAAGGGTGAGGACGACCATGTCCGCGGCGACGTACGCGACTTCCCGCGAGGAATCCGGCATGCCCTAATTCTAGTCAGAGCGATAAATGAACACCCGCCCGGGAGGCCGGAGATTTCGCGCGGTGCTCAGCGGCGGCGAAGGGCGCGGGTGGTGGCGCGCTTGGCACGCCGGACGCGACGTTTCCACCGGTGGGCAACACCCGCGAGGCGCCACCATCGAGCGGCTGGCAGGCACTGTTCGAGCGGCAGCGGTGAACGCTGACGACCGGCCTCGTCGAGGCACTGGCGCAGCACGTCGACGAGGACGTGGACGTCGTCGGCCGCGCGGTGGGCCTGCGTCACGGGAATGCCCCAGTGTTCGGCGAGCGTGCCGAGGCGCAGATTGCGGCTCGGGATGCCGAGCTGACGCGCGAGCGTCACGGTGCACAGGCGTTCCTCGACCGGCAGTGACGTGTGGGCACGCGCGGCCTCGTGGGCGAGGAACGTCCAGTCGAACACCGCGTTGTGCGCGACGAGGATGCGCCCCTCGAGCAGTCCGCGCAGCGTGCCGGCCACCTCCGCGAAGGTGGGCGCGTCACGCAGGTCGTGATCGGTGAGGCCGTGGATGTGCACCGGCCCGGTGCCGCCTCGCGCCCGGACGAGGGTGCTCCACTCGCTCTCGACGACGCCCGCAGGGCTGAGTTGCGTGACAGCCACCTCGATGACGCGGTGCTTCGTCGGGTCGAGGCCGCTCGTCTCGACGTCCACGACGGCGAAACCGCGCCGCAGGGACGGCGTGGGGGCGCTCGGCGCGGACATGACGGGCTCTTCTCACTGCTGGGGAGCAGGCCGCACGGCCTGCGACGCCGTCGTCGTGCGGCGTTGAAACCAGAGTAGGAGAGGGAGCCGACAACCCCGGAATCCCGTGGATCCGACGGTCGAATTCGCCGTCTGCGCTCTCCGAGAGTGCGAGGGTTTGATGACAGAGAAGATGTCGAGAGGGGCTATCGTGACGAAGCGCGTGCTGCACGGCGTCCTCGCCGTCCTTCTTCTCGTGCCACCCCTCGTGTGGTTCGGTGCCCGGAATCGCCTCCTTCCCGAGGCGCTGACCACCGGCGTCGGCGGCATGATCTGCTGGGGTCTCGCCTGGGTGTGCCTCCTCTCGTCCGCGTGGCTGCTCGCGACCGCGTTCACGAAGGACGACGAACCGGAGGAATCCGCGGACGGCGCCTTCGACACGCCTGTTTCCCGCTCCTGAGCGTGCAGCGAAGCTCCCGATACAACGATTCCCCGTCGGCGCTACCAACAGCGCCCACGGGGAATCATCTCGGCGAACGGTTCTCGCCGACCACGCGGATCAGGGGCTGACCATGCCCCCGTTGATGTTGAGCGTTTCGCCCGTCACGTAGCCCGATTCGGCCGACGCCAGGTAGACGTAGGCGCCCGCCACCTCGGCCGGCTGCCCCGAACGACCCATCGGCGTGCTCTGCCCGAACTCCGGCAGCGCCTCCTTCGGCTGGCCGCCCGAGACCTGCAGCGGCGTCCAGAACGGGCCGGGCGCCACGACGTTGACGCGGATGCCCTTCGGCGCGAGCTGCTGTGCGAGACCCTTGCTGAACGTGTTGATCGCGGCCTTCGTCGTCGCGTAGTCGAGCAGGTGATCGCTCGGCTTGTAGGCCTGGATCGAGCTCGTGTTGATGATCGTCGAACCGGCCGGCATGTGCGGCAGGGCTTCCTGGGTGATCCAGAACATCGCGTACACGTTCGTCTTGAACGTGGCGTCGAAGTCGGCGCTCGTGAGGTCGGCGATGTCGTCGCAGTACTGCTGACGCGACCCGTTGTTGACGAGGATGTCGAGGCCGCCGAGCTTCTCGACGGCGTCGTTCACCATGCGGCGCGTGGCGTCCTCGTCCATGAGGTCGCACGGCAGCAGGACGGCCTTGCGGCCGGCGTCCTCGATGAGCTTGCAGACGCTCTCGGCGTCCTTCTGCTCCTCGGGGTGGTAGTTGATCGCCACGTCGACGCCCTCGCGCGCGTACGCAATGGCAACGGCGCGACCGATGCCGGAGTCGCCGCCCGTGATGAGCGCCTTGCGGCCCTCCAGGCGGCCGCTGCCGCGATAGGTGTCCTCACCGTGGTCGGCCTTCGGCGTCATCTTCGTGTCGAGGCCGGGCCAGCCCTGCTGACGGTCGCTGAAGTTCTCGTTCGTGTACTGCGTGACGGGGTTGGTGAAGGTGTACTGATCGGCCATCGTTCACTCCTCGAGAGATGCGGTGCGAGGCGCGTCGATGCGTGCGGGGCGGCCCCGCGAGCCGACGCGCGCCAGTTCACCCTCGACGGTACGCACCGCGGATGAACAGCAGGCAGACCCAAGAGGGTGGTACTCACACCCTCCGGCGACCACCGGCGGGACGCTCGACGAGGGGGCGTTGCGGACGGCGATCGTCGTTCGGTGCGTAGCCGCCCTGACACGTCGGGCAGCTGAACAGTGTTCGTTCACGGCCGGCTTCACCGATCATCGCGACGCGCACCGTGTCCGTGCAGCGCACGCACGGCAGCCCTGAGCGGGCGTGGACACGTTTCGTTTCGCCATCACCGGCGCGACCCGTCGAACTCTGGACGCCCGTGGTGGCGCTCGCGAGCATGAGCCGGCGGGCGTCGTCGAGCACCGCGCGCAGCGTCTCCTCGGGCACCTCGGCGACTGTGAGCCAGGGCAGCACGCCGTGGACGAAGAGCATCTCGCTGATCCAGAAGGTACCCAGCCCGGCAAGGTTGCGCTGGTCGAGCAACGCCTCACCGAGGAGGCGCTGGGGCTGGCCTCTCAGGTTGTCGAGGGCGGCGTCCAACCCGGACTCCAGCCAGCTCTCGGCCAGGATGTCGGGCCCGAGACGGCCGGTGATCGCCTGCTCCTCGCTCGTCGGGATGACGTCGAGCAGGCCGAGTTTCGAGCCCACCGCGAGTGCGTCGGAGACGTAGAGCAACGCCCGCGTCGTGTGGCCGCGCTCGGCCCGCCGCACCTGGGTCTCGAGACGCTTCGTCTCGCGCGGAGGAGCGGCATGGGGTGCGACGAGCGTCGACCACCGGCCCTCCATCTTGAGATGCGAATGGATCGTCACGCCGCCGGACAAGCGGTGAAACAGGTGCTTGCCGTACGTCGCAACGGGAAGCGACTCCCGCCCCGCCAGATCCGTTGTCGCGAGGCTCGGCACACGAAAGTCGGTGCGCGTGAGGACCTTTCCACTCAGGGAAGCGTCGAGGCGTCGAGCGGTCCAGACGATGGTGTCGCCCTCCGGCATGCTGCCTCCTCGCTCGTCGGATCCTTCTCGTGGTCATCCGACACGAGAGTTTCACGTGAAACGCCCGTGCGCCCCTGCGTGACACGATGAGATGCCACCACCGACCGTCAGGAGACCAGATGTCGTGGGCACGTACCGTGCCGATGCTCCTCACCGGAGTCGTCATGCTCGCAGGATGCTCGGGGGGAGACGAGTCGTCGCAGTCCGAGACGAGCAGTTCAACCTCGTCAGCCGTGAGTGCAACGTCGTCGCCCAAGCCGTCGGAATCGTCGCAGAAGTCGTCGCCCGGCGGCGACGAGCCCATCGGTGACGGCGGCATCGACCTCAAGAGCGAGGCGCCGTCGACGTCGTATCCGGCCGAGCAGCTGTCCGGCCCCCGCGCCGGCGACTGCTACGCCGGGGGAAGCCGCATCTACGACCGTCGCGGCATCACGTGCGCCGACGCGAAGAAGGCCTTGGCCACCTACGAAGCGACAGCCGAGGGGGCCAAGGGCGCATCCTCGAAGGTCGGCAGCTACACGTGCTCGCACAATCCCGATGAGATGGTCGGCCAGGGCGCTGCGCCGGGTTCGTGCCTCGACGACGACGAGGCAGTCGTCTTCAACTGGCGTTACCCGGGAGCCGTGCAGCCGCGCTGATCGTCACTCGACGATCTGCTCGACCACCCGGTTGCCCTTCACCGAGAAGGCGCGCGTGAACGGCTTGTTCGGCAGCTCTGCGCACACCTGGTTCTCGCTGCGCTCGGCGCCTTCGACGACGATCGTTCCTTCGTCGACGACCTTGATGCTCTTGATGTAGGTGCCGCATCGCTGAGCGCTCGGCAGGGCGGATGTCGTGAGCTGACGCGGTCCGCTCGGCCCACCCAGCCAGACGATGGGGGTGTCGCTGTAGCCGTTGCCCTCCGCCTCCTCGAGCACGACGATCGCGTCTTCGTAGCCGTCGTCGTCGAGGTCGTAGAACAGCGGAGTGTGCGTCCAGAGCTGGTAGTGCGGTGACACGCTGTAGGTGCGCGTCGAGCCGTCGCTTCCTGCCGTGCGTGCCCGGCCGTTCTTCATCGTGACGCGCGAACCGTCCGCCGTCGTCCACGTGGCGTTCTTGAAGTCGAAGGACGTGATCGCCTCACGACCCGAAGCGTTCGCAGCCGTTGCGCCGGACGTCGGCGTCTTGCTCCAAGCACGCGTCGTGGGGGGAGGGTTCGACGCGGAGGACGGGCCCTCCGTGGTGTTGCTCGCGCTGGACGACGCCGTGCTCGACGGTGACGCAGAGGTGACCTCGTCCTGGCATGCCCCGAGGGCGAGCGCGGCGGTGAGCGTCAGAGCGGCGACTGCGGTGGTGCGCATGGTGTTCCCTCCCAGGTGCAGCAGGGCGCGATTGCCCCTTCACAGCTGAGACGTGGTTCACAGGCCGTCGGTTCCCTGTGAGTTGATCAGGGCCGATCAGCCCGCTCAGTGCGAGCGCAGAGCTTCGATGAGTTCGTCTTTCGTCATCGAGCTGCGGCCCTCGATGTCGAGTTCGGCGGCCCGCTTGTGCAACTCGTCAACGCTCCAGTCGTCGTAGCTGCCCGCTTCGCCGCCCTTCTCGCCGACCTCACTGCGCGAGGAGCTGGCGGCCGCGTTGGCGATGCGTGCCGACTTCTCCTTGCTGTTGCCCTCTCGACGCAGGGCCTCGTACATCTCGTCGTCCTTGACCGACGGGCCCGGGTCTTCCTTCTTCTCAGCCATCGACACTCCTCGAGATCGCGTGGGATTCAGTGCAATTCCACTGTGCCACGTCAGGTTTCGTCGCTGAAGTTCTCCACGGCGTCACGTTCGCCCGAGACGATGACGATGTCGCCCTCCTCGAGAACGGTCTCCGGCGTTGCGTAGGTGAAGCTTTGGCCCGCACGCTTCACGCCGACGACGGTGACGTTGTAGTACGAACGCACGCGCGTCTCGCCGAGGGGCTTGCCGAGAACCGCAGCGGGCGGCTGCGTCTTGATGAGCGCGTAGCCGTCGTCGAACTCGATGTAGTCGAGCATCCGCCCGCGCACCAGGTGCGCGACGCGCTGGCCCATGTCGTGTTCCGGGCGCACGACGTGGTGGACGCCGAGCTGCCTCAGGATGCGCGCGTGCGACTGGCTGACGGCCTTCGCCCACACGTTCGAGATGCCCATTTCGAGCAGGATCGAGGCGGTGAGGACGCTCGATTCGAGGTCGGTGCCGATTGCGATGACGGCGCGGCTGAACTCGTGAACCGAAAGCTGACGCAGGGCCTTGTCGTCGGTGGAGTCGGCTTGCACGACATGCGTCAGGCGGTTGGCGAGCTGCTGCACGAGCTTGTCTGAGGCGTCGATGCCGAGCACCTCGATGCCCTCGCGCTCGAGTTCGAGGGCGAGCGACTTGCCGAAACGGCCGAGGCCGATGACCACGACGCCGTCGGAGAGGTTCTTCCTAGCCAATGATGGGCCTGCCTTCCGGAAGCTTGTAGCGGCGGGAACTCTCGCGGATGGCGAGGGCGGAGACGAGGGTGATCGGCCCGAGTCGGCCGAAGAACATGAGGCCCGAGACGAGGATCTGAGCCGACGGTGGCAGTTCCGGCGTCACCCCGGTGGACAGGCCCACGGTGGCGTACGCCGACGTCGTTTCGAACATTGCATCACGCAGCGGCAGGTGTGTCATCTGCGTCAGCGCGATCGTGCCGGAGATGATCGCGGCGATACCGATGAGCGCGACGGTGAGGGCCTGACGCATGGCGCGCGAGTCGATGCGGCGGTCGAACGCCGTTGCGTCCTCCTCACCGCGCACCTCGGCGATGATCGCGATGAGCAGGAGGAAGAAGGTCGTTACCTTGATGCCACCGGCGGTGCCGGCCGAGCCGCCACCGATGAACATGAGCGCGATCGTGGCGATGAGGGTGCCGTCCTCGATGGCGCCGTTGTCCCACGTGTTGAAGCCGCTGCTGCGCGGCGCGACGGAGTGGAAGAGGCCGACGAGCAGCTTGTCGAAGCCGTGGTGGGTGCCGAGCGTCTGAGGGTTGTTCCACTCGAGCGCCGTGAGCAGGATGGCACCGCCGACGAACAGAACGCTCGTCATGAGCAGCGTGATCTTGGTGTGGAGGCTCCAGCGGTGGGGCTTGTGCTGGCGCAGCAGCTCCATGATGACGGGGAAGCCGATGCCGCCGAGCGTCACGGCGATGGAGATGGGACCGACGATGAGCGGGTCGGTGGCGTACGACATGAGGCTGTCGCTGAAGAGCGCAAAACCGGCGTTGTTGAACGCCGAAACGGCATGGAAGACACCGAGGTACGCGGCGCGCCCGAAACTTTCGCCGTAGCCGAGCCACCATCGAAGAACGAGCGCGATCGCCGTCACCGACTCGATGACGACGGTGACGCGCAGGACACCGAGCAGCAGGCTGCGCAGATCGCCGATCGCCTGACTCTTCGTCTCCTGCGCCGTCGTGACGCGCGTGCGCAGCCCCACCTTGCGCGCGAGAACGAGGCCGAGCAGCGACGCCAGCGTCATGACGCCGAAGCCGCCGATCTGGACGAGCACGAGGATGACGACCTGGCCGAACGGGGTCCAGTAGTTCGGGGTGTCCACCGTCGACAGGCCGGTGACGCAGATGGCGCTCGTCGCGGTGAACAGCGACGTGACGAAGGGGGCGCGCCCCGGGTCGTGCGTCGCGATGGGTAGCGAGAGCAGCACCGCCCCGACGAGGATGGCGGCGGCGAACGCGAGGGCCACGACCTGGCTGGGGTGGCGCAGAAATTTGCGACGTCCTCGCGTGGCTGCGGCCATGCCCGCCAGTGTCCCACAGGGGCGTCCTGCGCCTGCCGCAGTGACGGGTTCGTTCGTTGGGCAGAGTTCGCTGCGGTTGGGCCGTGTCGGCGACTACCCAACCGCAGCGAAGTCTGCCCGGTGCTCGATCAGTTCTCGGGCGGGGTGCTGCCGGTCATACGGACGGTGTGGTCGACGTCGTCCCACGCGAAGTAGGCGACGGTGGTGCCGCTCGCGTTCGCGGTGCCCTCGCCCTCCTTGGGCCAGTGGTAGACGACCTTGATCTTGTCGTCGCTGACGCGGGTGATCGTCGGCCAGAAGCCATAGCCCTTGGCGGTCGCGGTGCCGAGGTACTCGCCGTGGCGGAACAGGGCGATCTGCCACGGGGAGCTGCCGGTGCCGCGCTCGATGGGCAGAGCGACCCAGGAAAGGCCGGCGCAGCGGTCCCACCCGTTGATGGAGGAGTCGGCCGTGTACTTCCAGCGGGTGCCGTCGCCGAACCCCGGGTCGTACGGGGGCACTCGCTTGGCAGCGTCGCGTGCGGCCTGGGAGGCGGTGGAGGTGGAGCACTGCGCCTCGGAGTCGGGGGTGCTCGTGGTGCTCGGCGTCGTTGCTGCGGGCGTCGACCGCGTGGCCGACGCGCTCGACGTTGCGGTTCGGGTGGGCGTGCCCGAGGACGTGGTGCTCGAGCCGCCGCCCGAGGCTGACGAGGACGAAGCGCTCGACGACGCCGTGACGCTGGGCGAACCTCCGGCGGTCTGCTCCTGCTGGCAGGCGCCGAGGGTGAGGGTGAGGGCCGTGGCCGCGAGGGCGGTGACGGCGGAGCGGGTGACCTTCATGGCTCTCTCCTTGGTCGTGCCTGCTGATGGTTCTGTGACGCGGGGCACGACGGAGAGGTTCCATGGAGAAACGATCCTTCACAAAGGATCGTTGGGCAGACTTTCCTGCGGTTGGGTCGAGTCGGAGACTGCCCAACCGCAGGAAACCCTGCCCAACGGTCGGCTCAGGGCGTCAGTCGCACTGCCAGCAGACGCCGTTCGCGGGTAGCTGAGTGAAGCACGTGGGACACACGGGCTTGGGTGCGTCCGCGCGCTCGGCGATGCGTGCCTTCTCGGCGCGACGCTCGGTGCGCTCGCGGCGGGCGACAAGGTGCTCCGGCAGGGTGGCGGTACCGCCGTCGGCGGGCAGGTCCGTGGCGTGCTTGCGGTAGCACAGGAGGCGGTGCTCGGCGGCGTGCGCCTCGACGTCCGAATCGGCTGTCACGGCGGGCAGCTCGACGTCTTCCGCCGTCGGGATGCGCCAGTAGGCGGCTCCGACGGTTCCGTCGGTCTTGAGACACAACGACGTCAGCGGCGGCTCACCCTGCTGCGCAGCCTGGACGGCACACAACTCGAGGATCTTGCCTGCGAGGGTGGCGCTCGGCGTCGTCGTGCGGAGGCCGGATTCGTCCTGCACCCGCGTCGTGAGTTCCTTGTAGGTCGTCACCGCGTTGTAGCGGGTGGCGGTGTCGAGGAGGAGGGCGTAACCGATGCGCGTCCAGACCTTGAGGGCGTAGGCGAAGGCGACGGGGCTGCCGTCGTCCTCGCGGAAGGTGCCACGGGCGGAGGGGGACGTCGACATCAGGCCTCATCTTTCGTCGGGGTGCGAAGCGCGACGGCGATTATTGCGAACGCCCCCACGTGGTCTGGGTAACACCCCCTCCGCGTCGATTCTGTAGACGTTCCGCGTCGTATATGACGCCGAACGTCTACAGAGTCCCGGCGGCTGTCGGTGACATCGGCCACAATGGCGAGCGACTGCGCGTGAAGGGGAGCGAATGGGATCACTGAGCACGGGCGGGGGCTCGTCGGCCGTCGCCGCTTCGGCACACGCGGGGTGCGAGCGCTTCCGCCACACCGACCCGATGGTGACCGGCCTCGCGCGTCGTGAACTGGCCGAACGCCTCGGCCACGCGGACGCTGACGGCGGCATCCCCGAGGCGCGCTGGATGCGCGCCATGACCTTCGAACGCCTCGTCAAGGACGAACGCTTCGTCTCTCCGCTGCTCACCACCGCTGTCGGCGACCTGCGCCTGCGCCGCCCCGACGCCGTCACGCGCCTCGACGCGCGCGTCTCCGTCGGTGCCACGGCGCAGGCCCTCGCGCAGGCGCACGAGGCCGCGGTCGAGCACGGCCACTGCACCCTCATCACGTCGCTCGCCGTGCCCTTCGTGGGCCTCGAGGGCGAAACCGGCGCTACGCCCGTCAAGCCCGACTTCGCCATCGTCACACCGCGATTCGCCGACGACCCACTCGGTCCGGGGGCCGCAGGCCCCGACGAACTCGACGAAGCCCTCCAGGCAGCTGACGCGAACGACGAGACGATGACCGCCGTCGCCGACGAAGCCATCGGCAGCTGGCTCGTCATGGGTGATGCGAAGGACTACGGGCGCGTGCGCAGCCGCATCGACGACGGCCGCATGCTCAAGGGCTTCCTCCAGGTCGCCCTCGGCGCCGAGTCCGCGGAAGCCTGGAGCAAGCGGCCCGCCGACATGCGCGTGCACACCTACGGCGCGCTCGCCGTGCCCCGCAACAGCTTCCTCCAGCCCACCGCCGTCATGGAACGCCTCGACGACCACCGCGCCGAGGTGCGCGCCCGCGCCGCCGAGCGCGAAGCGCTGCGCCAGGAGGTGCACGCCGAAACGGGCGGCGACCACGTGCCCGAGAGCGAACTGCAGGCGTGGGTCGACCTCCGCGAGAAGGAGTTCGACCCCACCTCTTGCCAGACCTGCTCGATGTTCCGCTACTGCCGTCACCAGTTGCGCACGTCGAGCGACGCCACCGACGTCCTCGTCGAGATCGGGGCGCCCACCGACGACCGTCCGGCGCTCGCAGCCCTCGTCACCGACGGCGTCGCGCCCGAACGCACGTCGACAACCCTGACGGCCGCCGTCCGCGCGACCCTCGAGGGAGCGCCGCAGTTCACGCCGCACGGCCGTATCGACCCCGTGGGCGAGGCGGGCACGATCGAGGTCGTCGTCGCGAAGGCCGAGAGCAGCGCCCTCGGCGTCTACGGCATGGCCGTTCGCCGGGTGCTCACCGACGGCACCTTGAGCGAACTCGCGTGCTTCGCCACCGCCGAACCGCAGGCACCCGACACCCGACTCTCCGTGATGTCGCTCCTCGGCGAGCAGCTCGCCGCGGCGATGAAGGAGCTCCTCGCGACCGCGCCGCTCGACAAGGACGGTGAGCCCGACCCGAGCCCCGTTCACCTTGTCGTGCCCGACCGCGCCACCGCCGACCTCCTCGTCTCGATCGCCGACTCCCTCGCCGGTATCGAGACGAGCCGCTTGCGCTGGGCGCGCGACCTCGAGGCCGGACGCGAGCCCCTCACCTTCGACGGCAACCCCGCCACCGTGCCGGCTCCGCTCACCGACGAGCAGCGCCTCGCCGTCAGCTTCCTCCTCGAAGACGACCGCTCTCGCGCTCTCGTCGGGCGCAGCACCACTGTCGTCCTGCGTGACGTCGTGGCGCGGCACGTCATTCCCGGCGGCCCGCTGGGTGACGCCGGCCGTCTCGACTATCTGCTCGCGTGGGCCACGCGCGAGACCCCGATCGATCACCGGGCGCTGTCTGATGAGATCGCCGACCGCCACGAGACCCCCGGCGCGCGCCTGAGCCGCGATCGCTCCGACGAACTGTTCTCGCACATCTCGATGCGGCGCAAGCGCCATGAGCAGGAAGCCGTCGAGGGTTCGTTTCACGTGAAACCCCCCGAGGGGCCGCCTTTCCCCGACCTGGTCCGTGACGAGCTCGACTACAAATCCAGCCTGTTCGACGACGCCCGCAGCGTTCTGGCCGATCTGCCCGACGCTCCGACGCGAGTGGCTCACCGGGCGCACGAGGGCGCAGCGCAGGAGGTCTGGCGCCGTCGACTCCACCTGCACGCAAGCGACCTCGTCCGCTTCGGCCGCACCTCGCGGTGGTGGCGCAACAGCCAGGTCGAGATCCTGTCCGGCGACGCCGAGTTCGTCCACGGGCTCGCCATGCTCGGCGACCCGCAGGAAGCGCGCGACGCCGCACTCAACGCCGGCGTCAGGCACGTGGCGCTCGCCCGCGTCGTCGGCGACAACCCGCTCGTGCTCGCCGTCGGTTCGCGGCGCTTCACGGCCGGGCAGAACGTCGTCGCCCTGCACATCAACGACGAGCCGACGATCGCCGAGGGCATCCCCAACGCGAAGAGCCCGACGAAGTGGGGACGCATCCCGATCGGCGCCCTTCTCGACCTCGACGACGTCGAACGGGCTGCGCTTCCCGACGAGGCCGCGCCCGTGGGTTATCGGCTCTTCGGCTTCGAACCGGCGAATCCAACCAAGGGCAAGGAACCGCGCGAACTCACGGTCGGTGACGACATCGTTCTCGGCGATTACGAGAAGTTCGGCAACTTCTCCTACCGCCGCGAGGTCGCCGTGCCGATGCCCAACCTCGACACCTCGAGCGCACCCCGCCCGGCACGTCGCAACGCCGAGGCGTGCGGGCCGGGCTCGTACGCGAACGACCCGGAGAACCACGCCTGGTGCTGCAAACCGCACGAGGCGGCCGAGGCCGAGTTCAGCGACTACCTCGCCGAGCGCCGCGAGGCCGGCGAACTCAACCCGCAGGTGTGGCCGCCGCTCGTCGACACGGATGCCTTCGACATCGCGGAGGGCACGCTGCCGCAGGCCGACGACGAAGACGTCGACGCGACGCAGCCGCCCTCCGACCTCACCCGCGACGATCTGGGGGAGTGACCCATGGCTCTCACCTTCACCACGCCCACCCCCGTTGAGAACGCGCAGCACCACGCGAGTGCCGCGGCCTCGAACGCCGCCGTGGCCGCTGACGCCGTGGCCGAACTGCACGCGGCGCTCGCGGCGGTCGACGACGCCCTCCGCTCCTACGACCCCGAGGGTGACGACGCGGCTCCGGCCGCCCGACGCATCCTGCTCAAAGCCGCTGCGGGCGCGGGCAAGTCGTTCGTTCTCAAGCGCATGGTGGCTGAGGCGAGCGCCCTCGGCGAAGGGCGCACACCGACCGGCCGCGCCGTGGGCATCACGGCGTTCACGAACAAGCAGCTGTGGTCGCTCGCGGAGTCGCTGGGCCAGGATCTCGGCGCCGAGAACGTCGCGCTCGTCATGAGTAACTCGATCGACCGCGACACCCTGCCGCCCCACCTCGCGGAGCGGTGCACCATCGTCAGTTCGGGTGAGCTCGATCTCGAGACACCGGTCATCCTCGCCACCGCCGCGATGATGGGCATGCGCGGTTATGCGTGGAAGACGAGCCGCGACCTCGCGCGTCACGAACCGCTGTTCGACGTCCTTTTCGTCGACGAGGCGTGGCAACTCGCGGAGCATCTCTTCGACCGCGTCTCGTGGTTGTCGAAACTTCACGTCGGCGTCGGCGACGTCGGGCAGCTGCCGCCCCTCGACTCCTCGGCCAACCCCTGGCGCGGCGACTCGGGTTACAACCCGTACCGCGCATGGCCGGAGTCGTACGTCGGCATCACGGCGCGACGACTCGACGCCGAGCGTGACGGGGTCACGTGGGTGCGTGAGCTGCCCGCCGTCTGGCGTCCCACGGGTGAGCAGCTGGGGCTCTGGCAGGCGTTCTACCCCGACTGGGCCGAACTGAACTGCGTTGCAGCGCCTGGCGATCGGTCGATCGTCGCGGGCGTATGCGCGAGGGAAGGCGCCGATGAGCCGACCTTCGGCGAGGAGATCGGCGGCCCCGAACTCGTCGACGCGCTGATGCCGGTGCGCGCTGCGTCCGACGACGTGTGGCGCCAACTCGGCACCGGCCGTCCGACGCTCCTCGAGATCGACGGCCTTCCCGAGGCGGAGGCCGCCGACATCGACGTTCCGCTCGTGGCGGCGATCGAGGCCCTCCTCGACGAGTTGGTGGCCGACGGCTTCGAACTGCGCAGCGCCACCTACGGCCCTGACGGGTCACCGACGGGAGAGCGCACCGACACCATCGACGACTTCGGGGGCGACCCGCTCATCGCGCTGCTCGCAACTCGCAACCAGGCCGTCGACGACATGAGTGACGTCGTCGAACGCCTCACGCGTCGCTACGAACTGCCCGAGGGCGCAGTCATGGCCTCGACGGTCGACTCCTGGCAGGGGCAGACGAACGGCATCACGGTCGCCATCCACCCGCTCTCGGGCGCGAGCAAACTCGACGAGTTCAACTCGGCGTTCGGCCGCCTCGCCGTCACATGCACCCGCGCGACGCACGGGCTGCTCATGGTGGCGCGTGCCGGACTCGACGACCTGCTCGCCACCGCGCCCGCGCGTCCGGGAACACCGAACGGCGAACCGGGATCACGAGCCCTGCCCCGCCAGACGCACGAGCGCATCCTGGGTGCCTTCGCCCGCGGCACCCTGACGATCTGAGTGCCTTACGTCGTCGGGGAGTCCGTCGACGTCGGTGAGCCAGGCGTGGACGGCGGGTCTTCGCACATCCTCAGCGTGGTCGTCCCGCCCTTGTCGAACTCGTCAGACGTCCCATAGGTGAGTGCCACGTAGCGGTCGCGGCCCGCGCAGTGCGCGGCGACCAGACGCAACGTGACGCGACGGCCATCGATCGTGCCGCGAGCCGTGATGTTCTCCGCCCCCCACTCGTCCCACACGATGTCGGTGATCCGGGTGTCGCCCTCGACGAGAGTTGACGGTCTGACCGTCCCCTGCCCGGGCTCCTGCGGCGACGCCACGCCCACGGGCATGAGCGAGTCGCTGATCGGGGCGACGCTGCACGCACACGGCTCCGGTTGCGAACAGGCCGCGAGGAGGGCGAGCAACCCGGTTGCTCCGGCTCGTAACGTCAGTGACTGTGTGCGTCTCATGCCCCTTTGACCCCGTCAGCGGCCTTGTGGTTCCGAAGAACGCCCCTCCGGTGACGTCCTGGATGCTCCGAAGCGACGTAAGTGGACAGTTCGGTGGGGGTTTTCAGCAGCTAGGGGCGTCGACTCATCGGCGACGAGCGCGACGACGAACCGGCGTGACCCGAAAGTTACGGCGCGGAACGCATTAGCGTCGTCCTGAGGTGGGAGTCGGGGCTGGTTTTGTACCGATCGATACACCACGGGTTTCGGGAGGGGACGAGAGATGTCGAACAACAACGGCAACTGGGACGAGCAGCCCACCCAGGCGGCGCACCAGGGCCAGAACCAGCAGGGTCCGGCGCAGACCTGGCAGAACCAGCAGAACGGCGGTCAGCCGGGCCAGTACGGCCAGGGGCAGCAGGGGTACAACGGCCAGCAGCCTCAGGGTGGCCCCGGGCAGTACCCGCCGGTGCCGGGCCAGGCCCCCCAGCAGCAGTACCCGTCGCAGGGTGGCTACCCGAGCGGTCAGCCGAACCAGCAGGGTCAGCCGGGCCAGTTCGGCCAGAACCAGCCGGGCCAGGGCTACGGCTCGCAGCCGCAGGGTAACTACCCCAGCGGTGGTTACGCGTCGCAGGGCGCGCAGCATTCGTCCAGCGCACCGGGCAGCAACCAGCAGTGGAACAGCCAGCCCGCCGCCGGTCACGGTTTCGCCGGCCAGAACAACCAGCAGCAGTACGGTCAGTTCGGACAGAACGGATCGTTCGCGACGACCGACACGAAGGCGAAGCCGAAGGCCGGCATCGGACGCACCATGGGTTGGGGGGTCGTCGCCACGGCCCTCCTCGCCATCATTGGCTGCTTCGGCACCTGGGTCTTCGTCAAGGTGGGTCACCCCATGACCGGCGACTTCACCGCCTCGACGAACGGCCTGGGCATGGAGTCGTCGAACGCTCCTGAGGGGCGCTCCACGGGCGCGGATCAGGAGAAGGTCACCGACGGCTGGATCATCCTCATTCCGGCCCTCATCGCCCTCGCGCTCGGTGTGCTGCGCGCCATCGGGCGAGTGCGCAAGCCGGTCATGTGGGGTGCTGTCGCGATGGGTCTCGTCGCGTCGGCCGTTGCCATCTACGACTGGTTCGACGTGCGCTCCGACCTGGCCGATCTCAAGGACCAGATGTCGTCCTTGGGTGATCAGGCCTCGTTCAGCGCCGGCAGCGGTTGGGGCCTGACGCTCTGTCTCATCGCGGGAATCGCGCTCGTCATCACGAGTGTGATCAGCGCGTTGCGCGACTGACCTCTCGGCGCGAAAGCGTCTACGGCGAGCGGCGATCCGGTAGTCCGGGTCGCCGCTCGTCTCATCCCCCTGTGGACAACTTCGGACCCTTTGTCACCGGCGTGTGCCAGCATGAAGCATGAGCAACCAGGGGTGGGAGACGAGCGGCTGGGACGACGACCGGTCCGTGTACGACGAGCCCACGCGCATGTCGTCGGGCCCGGTGCCGCCCTCGCAGCCTCAGACGCCGTACGGGTATTCGAGCGGCTCCACTCCGTACGCGGACGGTTACCCCGCGCATCAGCCGTGTCCGTACCCGCCGCAGGCGACGCCCAATGTGTTCCGGGCCCATCCGACCCCGGGCTTCGTGCCGGGCGCGGCCGGTTTCGACGGCCCCTGGCAGGGGCGTGTCGATCCGTACACGGGTGAGCCGCTGTCGGACAAGTCGAAGGTTGCCGCAGGTCTTCTGCAGTTCTTTCTCGGGTGGCTCGGCGTCGGGCGGTTCTACATCGGTGACACGACGGTCGGCGCGATTCAGCTCGGCATGTGGCTTTTCGGCATGGTGACGCTCATCTTCGGCATCGGCTTCCTCGTTCTCATGGGCCTGTCGCTGTGGGCGTTCGTCGACGCCATCCTCATGTGGACGGGCTCCGTGCGCGACGGCAACGGCCGCAAGCTCAGCCCCTGACGCGTTATGACGCGGGAGCGCCCTCCGGCGCGGCCGGAGGCGGGGTCGACGGCGCGGGCGGAGGCGTCGGCTCCGGCTGAGTGGTGAAGGTGTTCGTCGGAGACGGAGGCTTCGGCGTCGTCGGTTTGGGAGTGGTGGGCTTAGGCGAGGTCGGCTTGGGCGTGGTCGAACTCGTGCTGGAACTGGACTTCGACGAACTCGAGCTCTTGGACGCGCTGGAGGACTTGGAGCTCTTCGACGCACTCGCCTTGGCCTTGGCCTTCGCGGAGGCCGACGCCCGCGCCTCGGCTGCAGCGCGGGCTGTCGCTGCCTTGCGGGCGCGTTCAACGGCTGCTGCACGCTCTGCGGCAGCCTTGGCCGCCGCCGAGTCGTAACTGGTTGCCAAAGAGGTCGACGAGGAACTCGAACTGCTCGAAGAACTCGGCGAACTCGTCGACGAGGAAGAACTCGACGGCTCAGACGTCGAGGAAGCCACAGAGCCGGGCAGTTCGTCGCTGTTGCGGCCACCCTCGAACTGTTTCGCGAAGAGGGTGGCCCCCACGAGAGCCACGGAGCCGACGACGGCAGCCGTCACGACCCCCACGAAGGCGCGCTGACGGGAACGATCAGCCTCTTCGTTCTCGGACTCATCGTCGTATTCGTCGTCGTACCAGTACGGCTCGTCCTCACCCATATACCACCGAGTTTACGAACGCTGGATGTTCGTGCAAACCGGCGTCGGCGTGTCGCGTCCGGGAGGAATCGCGCCTCGGCCGTCGAGGGCCGCAAAGGCGCACAGTTCAGCGTCGACGGGCGGAGTGACCCCACTTCGGATCGCTGCGCGCGACCACCCGCAAAGCATAGGGAAGAAATCATCACAATCCGATCGACACCGGTGAGTAGGTCGCGCCGCGAACCGCGTGAAACACCTGCCCTCCGTAGGGTTTGTCCAACATTCAAATAGCGTCTGGATCGTGCCCGCGCCGTCGGAGAACAGCGACACCTTGCCGGCGTGTGGCACGACGTGGCCGGCCTTCGGCGCGGCAAACGTCCGCTCGGCGAGGCCGGGCTCGTACGTGTAGTTGTGCTTGGGGTCGTCGTGCGGCTGGCTGCTGATTCCCATGTCGAAGACGCGGAAGACGTCGGCGTCGCTCACCATGACGTGCCGACCGTCCCCGGCGTTCGACAGGCGCAGGAAGCCAGGCTTCTTCGTCTCCTTGAGCGTCTTGCCGGTCTCGGCGTCGAGCAGCGTGAGGCCCTGGTCGTGCGAGAGGAGCACGCGCGGGTTGACGGTGGCGGCCTCCTTCTCGTTGCTGCCGACGGGCGCCGTCGCGGTGGTCGATGACGGCGTCGAGGTTTTCGACGACCCGGCGGACGAGGTCGAGTTGCCGCAGGCGGGGAGGGCGACGGCTGCGGTGGCCGTCAGGGCGAGTGCGCGCAGATGCGTTGTGGTGTTCATGGATGGAACACTAACTCATAATGAAAACCGTTCTCACTCTGGGGTGATGCCCCCTGGCCGCGGAGCGTCCGAGAAACGGGTTGGGCAGACTTCCCTGCGGTTGGGCAGTGTCTGTGACGACCCAACGGCAGGAAAGTCTGCCCAGGGAGGTGGTAGCTCAGGCGGGGTCGACGCCGAGCGCCGTCCGCATCGCGCCAACGGCTTCGGCCATGCAGCGGCGCCCGAGATCCGTGGCGAGGATGTTGATGAACGGGTGCACGGCGTCGGTGTGGACCCGCAGGGTGGTCGCGACGCCGGCGCGCTCGAGCATCCGCGCGTAGGCGATGCCCTCGTCACGCAGCGGGTCGAACCCGGCCACCGCGACGTAGGCCGGGGGAAGGCCCGCGGCGACGAGCGCGTCGAGGTCGGTGGCGCGCAGCGGGGAGACGCGGGGGTCGGCGCGCAGAGCGTCGATATCGACGTCGCTGCTCCCACCGAGCGTCGGGCTGCCGGTGAGGTAGGTGGCCTCGTACCAGTCCATGTTGGCGCGGGTGAGGAAGTAGCCGCTGGAGAAGCGCTCGTAGCTGTCGGAGCGCGGCAGCGTGAGGTCGGTGACGGGCACGAAGAGCATCTGCAGGGCGGGCTTTGGGCCACCGTGGCGCGTCGTTTCCTGGGCGACGACGGCGGAGAGGTTGCCGCCCGCGGAGTCGCCCGCCACGGCGATGCGCTCCGGGTCGATGCCGAGGCGTTCGGCGTTGGCGTGGGCCCACCGGAAGGCGGCGACGGCGTCGTCGACCGCGGCGGGGAAGACGTGTTCGGGGGCGCGGCGGTAGTCGACGTTGAGGACGATGACCTCGCCGTCGGCGCACAGGGCGCGGGCCACGGCGTCGTGGGTCTGCGCTGATCCGAGCACCCAGCCGCCGCCGTGGAAGTAGACGACGCAGGGACGGGCTGTGCCGGGAGTGCGGGCGGCGTCGGCGTGCTTGCCCACGACGGTGACGGGGCTGGGGTTCGGGCGGTAGAGGAAAGCCGGGATGTCGCCGTCAGCGCCGTGCGCTGCGCCGTCGATCGTCACCTGCTCGACCGACGCCACGTCGGCGGGTTCGCCTGCGAACATCCAGGATTCGGCGGCAAGGGCGGTGCGGGCGTCGTCGACGGTGCGCTCGTCGAGTTCCTTGCCGCCGACGCGGCCGAGCACCTTGAGGCCGGTCGCGATGTCGGGGTCGAGGGCGCCGCCGTCGACGACGTGTGGGCGCCCTGCGGCGCGTTTGCGCGCCGACTTCGGGAGCGCGAGGAGCGCTTCGAAGGCGCGACGCTCGGCGCGTTCGGCTGCGGAGGGACGGTACGGGGTGGAAGGACGCTCGGCCATGGGTTTCACTGTGCCGGATAGCCTCGGTGCATGTCCTCGAATTCGCTGTTGATCCGGGTTGCCGCCGTCGTCTTTCGGGACGCCGAGGGGCGCGTCTTGACCGTCCGCAAGCGCGGGACGGAGCGGTTCATGCTGCCCGGCGGGAAGCCGGAGGCGGGCGAGGAGTTCATCGACACGGCGGCGCGCGAGGTGGACGAGGAGCTGGAGCTCGATGTCACGCCGGACGACCTCGACGCCCTCGGCCGCTTCTCGTCGGACGCCGCCAACGAGCCCGGCCACGCGCTGGAGTCGCACGTCTTCACCTACCGCGGCGTCCTGACGCAGGTGCCTGCCGTCGCGGCGGAGATCGACGAGCTGCGCTGGTTCACCGAGGCCGAACTGCGCACCCCGCCACCCGGCGTCCTGCTCGCGCCAATGCTTCAGTTCAACGCCGTCCCGGCGATTTTCGACTGACCATCCAGAAGCCTCGGGAGATCGCGCAAGGTGCTGATGCGTGGCGACTCGAGATGGGTGTCATGGCGGTCGAGATGAAGCACCTGCAGGCCCACCTCTCGCGGAGCGCGCACGTCAAGGTCGGGGTGATCGCCGACGTGGAGCGTGTGTGACGGCTCCACCCCCAGCGCAGCACAGACCCGGAGGTAGACCTCAGGCCGCGGCTTGGCGACGCCAAGACCTTCGGCGGTGAAGACGCGCTCCACGTAACCGTCGAGGCCCGTGCGTCGCAGCTTTTCCGTCTGCTGGGTTTGCGTGCCATTGGTGAGGACGGCGAGGCGGAGGTCGTGGGCGGCAAGGGTGTCGAGGCAGGGGATGGCATCGTCGAAAGCGCGCCATCCGCGCTCGTAGGCGTGGAGGAAGTCCTCGAAGATCCGATCCAACTCGGCGTCGTCGGGGACGGAGCGTCCGATGAGGGGAAGCACGTCGCGCAGTCGCCGACGGCGTTGCTCGGCGAAACTGATCTCGCCGGAGCGCCATGAGGCGAAGTGCCGCTCCTCGGTGGCGAACCAAGTGCTGACGAGCGGGGGTACCGCGTCGGGGGCTACTCCGATACGGGGGAGCCAGTCGTGCAGCGCACGAACGACGGCGCCCTCGTGGTCGACGAGAGTGCCGTCGAGGTCGAAAACGACGACGTCGATGCACACACCGCGACAGTAGCGGGTGGCACCGACGTCGTCAGTGTTCGCAGCTGGAGTCAGGTCTATGCCTTGACCGCGTCGAGGATGGCCTTGTTGAACGCGGGCAGGTCGTCGGGGTTGCGGCTCGTGATGAGGTTGCCGTCGACGACGACCGTCTCGTCGACCCACTCGCCGCCGGCGTTGCGGATGTCGGTCTGCACGCTCGGGAACGACGCGAGGCGCTTGCCGCGCACGACGTCGGCCTCGACGAGCACCCACGGTGCGTGACAGATCGCGGCGACCGGCTTGCCCGACGCCACGAAGTTCTTGACGAAGGTGACGGCGTCCTCGTCGAGGCGCAGCGCGTCAGGGTTGGCGACGCCGCCGGGCAGCACGAGCGCGGCGTAGTCGTCGACGTTCGCCTTCGACACCTCGATGTCGACCTTCTGCGTGTCAGCCTTGTCGAGGTGGTTGAACAGCTGGACCTCGCCGCTCTCGAGGGAGAGCAGTTCGGCGGTGAAACCGGCGTCGGTGACGCCCTTCCAGGGCTCGGTCAGCTCGACCTTTTCGATGCCTTCGGATGCGGTGAGAAAAGCGATCTTTGCCATGTCTCCAACGTAATTGGACAGTGCGGGGCACGCCAACGCCCGCACGGGTGGAGTTGCGGGCGGCCGCGGTCGTGCGGGGCGAGCGCTCCGCATCGTGGGCGGGCGGCGCACAATGGCACGGTGAATGCAGACGGTGACGAGACCCCCGAGGCGGCTTATCGCCTCCTTCACGAGCGCGCCGTCGGGCAGTCGCCGACGCCGGGGGAGCGTTCGCTGTCGGCCGCGCAGTACGACTCGGCTCGGGCCGACTACCTTGCAGAGAAGCGCATTGTCGCGAAACCGGGCGTTGCGATCTGGCCGCCGACATCGCAGACCCTCATGAAGCGCCTGGGCAACGGCTCGTGGAGTACGGCCATGACGAGCCTCGGCCTCACGACGAACTCGGGCCGAACCCGTGGAACCGGCTCGTTCAGCGACGACGACTACCGTTCCGCTGTCGCCGAATTCCTTGACGCTGCAGCGGATGGCGACAACCGATCCGTGACGTCGGACTCGTTCGCGCAGTACATCGTGTGGGCGAAGGAGCGGACCGCAGCAGGCGCGAAGCGCCCGAGCGGCGCTGCCGTCCGTCAGCACTTCGGGAGCTGGGAGGCGGCGAAAACAGCAGCGCAGGCCTGAGTCGAAAGCGTCCGTCATCCTCCTGCGGATGCCACCGTCTCGAGCACGCCCGGACCGTAGCGGTCGAGCTTCGCGGCTCCCACGCCGCTGAGCCTTCCGAGTTCGTCGATCGTCGTCGGAGCCGCTGTCGCGATGGCCCGCAGCGTGGCGTCGTGGAACACGACGTACGCGGGCACGCCCTGCTCCTTCGCCGTGGCGGCGCGCCACGCGCGCAGTTGCTCGAACAGTTCCGCCTCGGCGCCCGTCAGATCGGCAGTCGCCTTCGCACTCTTGCCACCACCGGAGCTCGATCGGGTCTTGCGTCGCTCCGGCTCCGTGCGCATCGCGAGCTGACGCTCCCCGCGCAACACCGTGCCCGACGCCTCCGTCAGCCCGAGCATCCCGTAGTCGCCCTCGACGTCGAGCAGGCCCGCCGCCAGCAGTTGCCGAACGACGCCGCGCCACCCACGCTCCTCGAGTTCGGTGCCGATACCGAATGTCGTGAGGTCGGTGTGGCCGAGTTTCACCACACGCTCTGTCTCGCGCCCGAGCAGGATGTCGATGAGATGGCCTGAGCCGTAACGCTGCCCGCGTCGGTCGAGCCTGACGACCGTCGACAGCAGCTTCTGTGCCGGAATAGTGCCGTCCCACGTCTTCGGCGGTTCGAGGCAGGTGTCGCAGTTGCCGCACGGGCCGGTATCCGGCTGCCCGAAGTAGGCGAGCAACTGCTCGCGTCGGCAGGTGACGGTCTCGCAGAGCGCCAGCATTGCGTCGAGGTGGCGCCCCAGGTTGCGCTGGTGCGCGGCGTCGCCGTCACTCGCCGCGATCATTTTGCGCTGCTGCACGACGTCGGCGAGCCCGTACGTGAGCCACGCCGTCGACGGCTGGCCATCACGTCCCGCGCGCCCCGTCTCCTGGTAGTAGCCCTCCACCGACTTCGGCAGGTCGAGGTGGGCGACGAACCGCACGTCGGGCTTGTCGATCCCCATGCCGAAGGCGATCGTCGCCACCATGACGAGGCCGTCCTCGCGCAGGAAGCGCGACTGATTGGCCGCGCGCACCTGGCGATCGAGGCCCGCGTGGTACGGCAGGGCCGGGATGCCCTTGCTCTCGAGGAACGCCGCCGTTTTCTCCACCGACGCCCGCGAAAGGCAGTAGACGATGCCGGAGTCTCCCGCGTGCTCCGCCTGCAGGAACGCGAGGAGCTGCTGCTGCGGCGAATCCTTCGCGACGATGCGGTACGTGATGTTCGGCCGGTCGAAGTCGGCAACGAAGTGCCGCGCGTCCTCGAGCTCGAGGCGGGTCGCGATCTCGCGGCGCGTGGCGTCGGTGGCCGTGGCGGTGAGGGCGACGCGCGGCACGCCGGGCCAGCGCTCGTGCAGCATCGACAGCCGCAGGTAATCGGGCCGGAAGTCGTGGCCCCACTGCGACACGCAGTGCGCCTCGTCGATGGCGAACAGGGCGATGCGCGCGTTGTCGAGCAGCCGCTGCGTCTCGGGCACGAGGAGTCGCTCGGGCGCGAGATAGAGCAGGTCGAGCTCGCCCGCGAGGAGGGCCTGCTCGGTGGCCGCCCGCTCGTTGGGCAGCTGCGTCGAGTTGAGGAAGCCGGCGCGCACACCGAGGGCCGAGAGGGCGTCCACCTGGTCGGCCATGAGCGCGATGAGCGGCGAGATGACGACGCCCGTCCCCTCCCGCACGAGCGAAGGCATCTGGTAGCACAGCGATTTGCCGCCACCGGTCGGCATGAGAACGAGAGCGTCGCGCCCGGCGATGAGCTCGTCGACGACGGCCGCCTGATCACCGCGGAAGTCGTCGTACCCCCACACGCGTTGCAGCACCTCGCGGGCAGCGCTTGGTGCAGCAGGAGGGGTGTTCGCGGCAGGCATGGCGTCGGGCTCGCTCTGGTGGGACATCGCGGCCAGCCTACGGGGGAGCCCCTCGGCGCGCTGGCGCCCGGACGACGCGGATTTCGGTCGCTGCGCTCGCCCCGCGCCCGCACTGCCCCGTCATAGGGTCGAAACGACGAGGAAGGGGGCGCTCACATGGCAGACGTCACGCAGATCGGGCACTGGATCAACGGACCACGGGTCGCAGGGGAATCGGGTCGCGAGGGCGACGTGTTCAACCCCGCCACCGGCCAGGTCACCGGACGGGTGGCGCTCGCGTCGCCCGGCGAACTCGACACGGCCGTCGCGGCCGCCCGCGCCGCGCTGCCCGGCTGGCGCGACACGGGTCTGACGAAACGCACCCCCGTCATGTTCAAGCTCCGCGAGATCATCACGGCGCGCAGCGACGAACTCGCCCGCATCATCACGAGTGAGCACGGCAAGGTCGTCTCCGACGCCGCCGGCGAGGTGACGCGCGGCCTCGAGAACGTCGAGTTCTGCGCCGGCCTCATGCACCACCTCAAGGGCGACTACTCCGAGCAGATCTCGACAGGCGTCGACGTTCACTCCGTGCGCCAGCCCGTCGGCGTCGTCGCGTGCATCACGCCCTTCAACTTCCCCGCCATGGTGCCGCTGTGGATGGTGACGACGGCGATAGCCGCCGGCAACACCGTCATCCTCAAGCCGAGCGAGCGCGACCCCTCAGCGGCCCTCTGGCTAGCCGAGGCGTTCAGCGAAGCCGGTCTTCCCGACGGCGTGCTCAACGTCGTCAACGGTGACAAGGAAGCCGTCGACGGCATCCTCGACCACGACGACGTCGCGGCCGTCTCCTTCGTCGGCTCCACCCCCATCGCCCAGTACGTCTACGAGCGAGCAGCGGGCAAGGGCAAGCGGGTTCAGGCACTCGGCGGCGCGAAGAACCACATGGTCGTCATGCCCGACGCCGAACTCGACGGCGCCGCTGACGCCGCCGTCTCCGCCGCGTACGGTTCCGCGGGCGAGCGCTGCATGGCGGTCTCCGTCCTCGTCGCCGTCGGCGAGGTGGCCGACCCGCTCGTCGAGAAGATCGCCGAGCGCATGAAGAAGCTCACCATCGGCGACGGCACCGACGAAGCCTCGGAAATGGGCCCCCTCATCACCGCCGAGGCGCGTGACCGCGTCGCCTCCTACGTCGGGGGCGCCGCCGGTGAGGGGGCCACGGTCGTCGTCGACGGCCGCGATAAGACCTTCGACGGCGACGGCTTCTTCATCGGCACGAGCCTCGTCGACAACGTGCGGCCCGGCATGAAGGTCTACGACGAGGAGATCTTCGGGCCCGTGCTGTCGGTCGTGCGCGTCGACACCTTCGAGGAGGCCGTGAAGCTCGTCAACGACAACCAGTTTGCCAACGGCGTCGCCATCTTCACGCGTGACGGCAAGAGCGCGCGTGAGTTCGAGTACGCCATCGAGGTGGGCATGGTGGGCGTCAACGTGCCCATCCCCGTGCCGGTCGGCTCGTTCAGCTTCGGCGGCTGGAAGAAGTCGCTCTTCGGCGACACACACATGTACGGCCCCGAGGCGTTCAACTTCTACACGCGCCGCAAGGTCGTCACGTCGCGCTGGCCGGAGCCGACCGAGAGCCAGGTCGACCTGGGCTTCCCGACGCACTGAGTGAGCACTGTCGTCGCACGTGGAACGTCCGCTCGTGCGACGACGTGTGTCCAGGGCGTCGTCTCTCAACCGATGACGATGCCCTGCGCCACCGCGACGGCCAGCGCTCCGTCGACGTCCATCCGTGTGCTGCCGAAGCGGGCCCCGGCGAGGTTGACGCTGTCGACCCTCGCGCCGCGCAGGTCCGCCTCGCGCAGGTCGCAGCCGCGCAGCGTCGCGCCGGTGAGGTCGGCGTCGTCGAAGACGACGCGCTTGAGTGACGACTCGCTGAGATCGGCCTCGGCCAAGCGCACGTCCGACAGGTCGAGCCCGTCGAGCTTCGCCTGGCGCATCGTCACCATCGGCCACTGCCCACCGCGGACGACGGCGTGGGTCCACGAGCAGTCGGCGAACGTCGAACCCGAGAGCTTGCACCCGGCGAGCGTCGCCATGAAGAACCCGCAGTCGCTCAACGTGCACCCGGTGAACGCGACCTGCTCGAGCTGCGCGTCGTTGAACCGACAGTTGAAGAACGCGCACCCTTCGAACACCGTGGCGGCCATCGTCTTCTCCGTGAAGTCGCAGCCGTTGAAGCGGCAGGAGATGAAGCGTCGGCCGTCGAGATCGGTGTCGTAGAAGTCCACTTCGACGAAGCGTTCGTTCTCGGTGAGCGAGGAGTCGACCATGCGAAACATTGTTTCGTCTTTGGGTATGAGCGTGACGGGGGAGTCACTCTCGTACTCAAAGATCGGCGAGCGCCGTCGCGGGTCCACCCTGAGGATGACGCCGTGTCCACCCTGAGGATGAATTTTCGACGAAGGGTCGAAATGGGGGATGTCCCTCAGGTCTCACGCAGTGTCAGGCGCCTAGGGTTTGAAGCATGATCACAGTAGAGGCGTTGACCAAGAGCTACGGGGGAACCGTGGCCGTCGACAACGTCACCTTCAAGGCCGAGCCGGGCCGAGTCACCGGCTTCCTCGGCCCGAACGGTGCCGGTAAGTCGACGTGCATGCGCATGATGACGGGGCTGACGCCGCCCACGAGCGGCCACGCCACCATCCTGGGAAAGAAGTACGACGAACTGACGAACCCTGGACGCCACGTCGGTGTCCTGCTCGACGCGAGTGCTCAGCACGCCGGACGCACCGGCCGTGAGGTGCTCACGCTCGGTGCCAAGACGATGGGCCTCGGCACCGACCGCGTCGACGAAATTCTCGACGTCGTCGGCCTCACGCCGCCGGAGGCGAAGCGTCGCGTGGGCGACTACTCGCTCGGTATGCGTCAGCGCCTCGGCATCGGGCACGCGCTGCTCGGTGACCCCGAGGTGCTCATCCTCGACGAGCCGGCCAACGGCCTCGACCCGGCCGGTATCCGCTGGATGCGTGGCCTCCTGCGCTCCTACGCCGAGCGTGGCGGCACCGTGCTCCTGTCGAGCCACCTGCTCCACGAGGTCGAGCAGATCGCCGACGACCTCGTCATGATCGGCCGCGGCCGCATCGTGCGTCAGGGCACGAAGCGGGAGCTGCTGCGCGGTGCGGGCACCAACGCCCACAGCACCGACGACGCTGCCCTCGCCTCCGCGCTGCAGGCCGCGAACATTCCCGTGCAGCGCACGCAGACCGGCATCCACACGCCGGCCGAACCCATCGAGGTGGGCAAGGTCGCTGCCGCGAACGGCATCGTCCTCGTCCAGCTCGGCCAGGCCGGCGGCTCCGGCCTCGAAGAGATGTTCCTCAACCTGACCGCCGCCGACTCCCGAGAGGTTGCGCGATGAGCACCCCCATGAACCCGAACCAGCCGCAGGGCGGAGCGCACTACCCGCCGCAGCAGCAGCCCGCTATGGCGGGCGGCCCGGGCGCGCAGGTGCCCCAGCAGGCTCCTCAGGGCGCGCAGTTCACCCCCCAGCAGGGCAGCGGCGCTCCGACCCAATCACGCCTGCCAAGCCGACTCGGTGACGAGGGACGCACGTCCCCGGTCTCCTTCGGGCGCCTCTTCGCCGTCGAGATGCGCAAGATGATCGACACGCGCGCCGGCAAGTGGCTCCTCATCGCCATGGGCGTCCTCATCATCATCGCGTCCGTCGCCGTGATGGTGAACGGGCGTCGGACGTCGCCGGAGTTCGGCAACTTCGTTGCCGCCGCAGGCATCCCGATGGGCTTCCTACTGCCGATCCTGGGCATCCTCACCGTGACGAGTGAGTGGTCGCAGCGCACGGCGCTCGTCACGTTCACGCTCGAGCCGCGACGCTCCCGTGTCGTCCTCGCGAAGTGGGCCGTGGGCCTGCTGTTCGGCGCCCTCTCCATCATCTTTGCGTTCGCGATCGGTGCAGCGACGACGCTCATCGCCCAGGCGGCGTTCGGTCACGACGCCAACTGGACGATGTCGTGGGGCGCCGTGGGCGGCAACGTGCTGGCGCAGCTCATCGCGGTCTCGATCGGTATCGCATTCGGCCTGGCTTTCCAGAACACCCCGGCCGCGATCTGTTCGTACCTGTTCATCCCGATCCTCGTGAGCATCGTGACGTCGTTCGGCGAGACGATGCGCACGGTCGGTGAGTGGATCGACCTCAACCTCACGACGCAGCCGCTCTACAACGGCACGATGTCGAACGAAGGGTGGGCGAAGTTCGCCGTCGCGCACGTGCTGTGGCTCGTCCTTCCGATGGTCATCGGATTCATCCGCCTCAACAAGCGAGAGGTGAAGTCGTCCTGACCCAGGTCGACTGACCGTCCGGCGGGCCTCGGTCGCCGACGGCGAGCAAAACACCCTCGTGAGCGTAACGGCGCTCCCACCGAGGGTGTTTCGCTCCCATGGCCCGAGTCGTTCATGTCCCGTTCGCGCCGGCGACTCGCCGTCGTCAGGTCGGAGGCGTGGGATGCAGGGGCTGTCCGCACCTTGACTTGGAGGATTCACGTGAAACATTGCACCCCGGCCGCCCTTGCTGCTCTCGCCTGCCTCGCAGGCATGGCTCCCACTCAGGCGGTTGCGGCCTCTGACGGCGCGAAGCATCATGCGGGCTACACCTTCGCCGTCATCGGTGACGTCCCCTACGGCCAGGCGCAGATCGAGGCGTTCCCGAAGTGGGTCGACGAGATCAACGCCGACCCCGACGTGCGACTCGTTCAGCACGTCGGCGACATCAAGAACGGCTCGACGCGCTGCGACGACAGCTACTTCGCCTCGATCAAGAAGCAGTTCGACCGTTTCCGCGACCCGCTCGTCTACACCCCCGGCGACAACGAGTGGACCGACTGCCACCGCCCTAACAACGGCTCGTACAACCCCTTGGAGCGCCTCTCTGCCGTCCGTTCCACGTTTTTCGCGAAGAACAACACGACGAACGGGCGCCCCCAGCACATCGACGGCGTCAACCGCGCCTTCCCGGAGATCGTGACGTGGCGCAAGGCGAAGGTGAGCTTCGCCGCGCTGCACGTCGTCGGGTCGAACGACGACCTCGTGCCGTGGACCGGTATCGGCGAGAAGGCGGCGACGCCCGCGCAGGTTGCCGAGCAGAAGGCGCGGATGAACACCAACCTGGCGGCGCTGCGCTCGACGTTCGCCGACGCGAAGAAGCACAAGTCCCGCGCCGTCGCGGTCTCTCTCCAGGCGGACATGTTCGACCCGACGTACGACGTGCCGCACGAGAACAACACGGCGTTCACGCCACTTGTCGCCGAACTCGTCAAGCAGTCGAACGCGTTCCATGGCCCCGTCTACCTCATCAACGGGGACTCGCACGTCTACACCAGCGACCGGCCGCTGGCGAGCGGCTCGCGGTGGCTCTCGTTCTACGGCGTCAAGGTCAGCGCGAACAACCTCACCCGCATCACGGTGGACGGTTCGGACAACAACAAGGGCTGGCTCAAGGTGAGTGTGACCGATTCACCCGCAGTCCTCGAGTGGAGCCGCATCCCCTACCGGACGCAGGCCGGCTGACCGACGGGAGCATCTTCGCTCCCATGGCCTGGGGCGCTCCGTCGAGGGACGCGTCACCGGCTCGCGAGCCGCTTCCACTCGTCAGTGCTGACATTGCCACCCGTGACGACGACGGCGACCGAACCGCCCTGCGCTTCCCCGTCCCGCTTCTGACGAGCACGCAGCCCTGCGAGTGACGCAGCTGCGGCGCCCTCGGCGAGCAGGTGGGCGTGGGTGGCGAGCAGGTGCGCGGCGTCGTCGATGGCGTCGTCCGGCACGAGTTCGAACGCGGCGAGTCCGACATCGCCTGCCGTGCCGCGCGAGCCGCGCAGGACGCTCTGCGGCGTGGCGAAGCCGCATCCCGTGGCCAACCCGCTGACGCGGGTGTTGGCCGCTTGGGAGACTTCCGCCTCACCGACCCACGACTCGTAGGCGGCAGAGGCGCCGACCGCCTGAACCCCGATGATCCGCACGTGCGGCGCGATGACATCGCGCACGAGGCAGGCGCCGGCGGCCCCGGAACCGCTGCCGATCGGGATGACGACCTCCGCGATCTCCGGATGCGCCTGGAGCAGCTCGAGGTAGACCGTGGCGTGACCGTGGATCATCGCCGGTTCGTTGCCTGGGTCGACGAAGCGCATGCCGCGCTCGGCCGCGAGGGTTCGGGCATGGGCCGCGGCCTCGGGCAGTCGCTCACCTTCGAGGACGACCTCAGCCCCGAGGGCGCGCACGGCGTCGACCTTCACACTTGGCGCCGAGTGCGGGATGACGATGAGTGCCCCCGTCCCGGCGACCCGTGCGGCGTAGGCGATCGACTGGGCGTGATTGCCGGTGGAACAGGTGACGAGCCCGGCGCGGCGTTCGTCGGCACCGAGCGAGGCGGCGAGTGTCAGGCCCCCGCGCACCTTGAACGAGCCCGTCGGGTTCATGTTCTCGTGCTTGACGACGACATCGCGGCCCACCGCGTCACTCAGTGCCGCGTACCGCCACGTCGGCGTGGGCACGAGGTGTGCAGCGAGGGCCTCGGCTGCGGCGAGGACGCCGTCGAAGGAGACGACCGGGGTCGCCGAGCCGGTGTCGCCGGTGGCAGGTGCGGCGCGGGTGGGCTCGATGGGCTGCATGTGCGGGGCCGACACGAGGTCATGCGGCGCGGCGGTTTCGCGGGTGGGCCGCGGCAGGATCGTCATGCCTCCAGCGTGCGCGACGGCGAATCATCCGTCCAATACATGCAATCACTTGATCGCATCGATGACGCCGATAGATTGAGGAGGTGGAGATGAAACGCCTCGAAGCGCTCGTCGCGCTCGCCCGGGAAGGAACGGTGAGCGCGGCCGCCACCGCGCTCGGGTGTGGGCAACCGACGGTCTCGCACCACCTGCGTCGGCTCGAGGAGGAAACTGGTGCGGTGCTTGTGCAGCACGTCGGGCGCGGGGTGCGACTGACGCCCGACGGCGCGCGTCTGGCGGCGCGCGGCGAGGAGATCCTCGGCCTGTTGCGGCGCGCGGAGGCGGAACTGGACACCTTGACGACGCTCGCCGCAGGGCACGTGCGCCTCGCGGCCTTCCCCTCTGCCTGCAGCACGATCGTGCCGCGGCTGCTCTCGACGCTCGCCGACACGGCACCTGGTCTGACGTTCGACATCGTCGAGGTCGAACCGCCGGAAGCCGCCGCGTTGCTGCGCTCGGGGCAGGTCGACGTCGCCATCACGTTCGCCTATTCCGGGCAGCACTTCGATGACGACGTCACCGTTGAGCACCTCGGGTGGGACGCGTTGCACCTCGTCGAACCGTCTCGTTCGGTTGGCGGCACGATCGTGGAGGGGCGCGCCTCCGGCGAGAGGGAAGCGACGGGCCTGCGGCCGGAAGAACTGCGAAGGTTCTCCGATGACCGGTGGATCGCGGGCTGCGAGCGCTGCCGCACAGGGCTGCTCGACCTGTGCGCCTCCGTCGGAATCGAGCCCGACATCGGCTTCGCCAGTGACGACGTCGTCGCCGTACAAGCTCTCGTGGCAGCGGGTTTCGGGGTGACGTTGCTGTCTGCACTCGCGCTCGCGGGCCACCGCAACCCAGGCGTCGTCACGCACTCCGTTGTCGGTGCGGGCCGAGAACTGCACGTCGCGACGTACGGCGCACCGCCGCGCCCGGCCGCCGTCGAGGAGGTCGTGCAGACGCTGCTCAGCCTGTCGTGGATCGCGTGACGAAAGGTTGAGCCGTGTCTCGACGGCGCGTCGATCGTGAGGGCCTGCAGTGAACGGTTGTGCGGCGCTCATTGCCCGAGAACGCGTCGTGCCTGACGCGTTTCCGGACGATGTTCGGACGCGCTGGGCGTCAGGGCGGGCCGTCCAGGCCGAAGACTCCGCCGAACGGATCGACGAGCTGGCAGATGCTGCGCCCGCCGCCGATCGTGAGCGGCCCCCGATGATGCTCGGCTCCCGCATCGAGAAGCGCCTCGCGATGGGTGCTGACTCCGTCCGTCGCGAAGTAGGCAACGACGCTGGTACCGAACGGGTTGCGCTCGACGTCGGCGGGGTGGAAGCCGATCTCGCCCACCATCGACCTCGACGAACCAGAACCCCGAATCAAACTGCACGGCAGTAGATTCCACGCGCAAGACGCGCTCGGCGTACCACCGGCATGAGGTCTCAGGGTCTCGCGCAAAGATCATGACGCCGCGAAGTGGGTGGGTGTGCTCGTGGGTCGTCATGGCCCCAGGTTGCCACGGTCGGACGGTGAAGATGGTCGCGACTCGACCACGCCGTCGCGAACGAATGTGACCGTGAATCGCAGATGTGCACACAGCCGTCGGCCTGAGAACTCGGGGCGCGCCGCGAGGGGGGCGGGTCGTTCACGCGATGTTCACGCGGCCCGCTGTTGGACAGGGCGACCAGATAGGCTAAAATGGAGTCATTCCAGTTAAGGAATGCTTGCGGCGGCGCCACGCTCGCCGCCGATCCCCAACGCGAAGGAGCATGACGTGTCGCTCATCAACACGACCATCAAGCCGTTCAAGGCCACCGCTTTCAAGCAGGGCGAATTCGTCGAGGTCTCCGAGGCCGACGTCGCCGACAAGTGGAGCATCTTCTTCTTCTACCCGGCCGATTTCACCTTCGTCTGCCCGACCGAGCTCGGCGACCTCGCCGACTACTACGACGAGCTGCAGAAGCTCGGCGTCGAGGTCTTCTCCGTCTCCACCGACACCCACTTCACGCACAAGGCGTGGCACGGCTCGTCCGAGACGATCGGCAAGATCAACTACGCCATGATCGGTGACCCGACGCTCCAGATCTCGCGCAACTTCGAGATCCTGCGCGAAGACGAGGGCCTCGCCAACCGCGGCACCTTCCTCGTCGACCCCGACGGCGTCATCCAGTTCACCGAGGTCACCTCCGAGGGCATCGGCCGTAACGCCGCCGAGCTCGTCCGCAAGGTCAAGGCCGCCCAGTACATCCGCAACCACCCGGGCGAGGTCTGCCCCGCCAAGTGGGAAGAGGGCGAAGACACGCTGGCCCCCTCGCTCGACCTCGTGGGCAAGATCTGACCGTTGCGATTCGTGGAGCCGCGGGGCTGAACCCCTCGCAAGTTCGGGCTCTCAGCCTCGCGGCTCGCTCATCGCGCACCCCAAGCCGGTGACGACGGGCGCGCTCACCCCTTCCGCGCCCGCCGCCACCCCCCCGTCCCCCGGGCCGCGGGTGGAAGCCGGCGAGAACGCCCCCCAGGTTCTCGCCGACTCCCACTCCCGACCCGACTCCCCGCTCGCCTCACGTCGTGACGTGCGAGCGACGCCCGTCCGACTCCCAGGAGGCACCCCATGGCCGTTCTCGACCAGAACATGACCGCCCAGCTCAAGCAGCTGCTCGGCAACCTTCGTGAGCCCGTCGAACTGCGCGCCAGCCTCGACGACTCCGACAAGTCCAAGCAGACCGAAGAGCTCCTCAAGGAGATCGAGGCACTCCACGACCTCGTCTCCTACTCGCGCACCGACGAAAACGAGCGCCGCCCCTCCTTCGAAATCGCGCGCCGCGACACCGACGTCGGCGTCCACTTCGCGGGCCTGCCGCTCGGCCACGAGTTCACCTCGCTCGTGCTCGCACTCCTCCAGGTCGGCGGCCACCCCGTCAAGATCAGCGACGAGCAGGCCCAGCAGATCCGCGACATCGAAGGCGAGTTCCGCTTCGAGACGTACATGTCGCTCTCCTGCCAGAACTGCCCCGACGTCGTGCAGGCGCTCAACGCCATGAGCGTCATCAACCCGAACATCCACCACATCGCCATCGAGGGCGGCGCCTTCCAGCACGAGATCGAAGAGCGCGACATCAAGGCCGTGCCGACGGTCTACCTCAACGGCGACGTGTTCGGTCAGGGCCGCATGACGATCGAGGACTTCATCTCGAAGCTCGACACCGGCGCCGACGCCAAGCCGCCGAGAAGCTCAGCGCCAAGGACGCGTTCGACGTCCTCGTCGTCGGCGGTGGCCCCGCTGGTGTGGCCGCGTCCGTGTACACCGCACGCAAGGGCATCTCCACCGGCCTCGTCGCCGACCGCATCGGCGGCCAGGTGCTCGACACCATGGCCATCGAGAACTTCATCTCGATGCCGTACACCGAGGGCCCCAAGCTTGCCGCGGCGCTCGACCAGCACCTGCACGAGTACGAGATCGACGTCATGAAGGGCCAGAGCGTCGCCAGCATCGAGGACGACGGCGACCTCAAGAAGGTGACGACCGAGACCGGCGCCACCCTGCGTGCCAAGCAGCTCATCCTCGCCACCGGCGCCCGCTGGCGCCGCATGAACGTGCCCGGCGAAGAGGAGTACCGCAACAAGGGCGTCACGTTCTGCCCGCACTGCGACGGCCCCCTGTTCAAGGGCAAGAAGGTCGCCGTCATCGGCGGCGGTAACTCCGGCGTCGAGGCCGCCATCGACCTCGCCGGCGTCGTCGGCCACGTCACCGTGCTCGAGTTCCTCGACACCATGCGCGCCGACGAGGTGTTGCAGCGCAAGCTGAAGTCGCTGCCGAACGTCGACATCGTCATGTCCGCTGCGACGACCGAGGTTCTCGGCGACGGCAAGGCCGTCACCGGCCTCGAGTACACCGACCGCGAGAGCGGGGAGACGAAGAAGCTCGACGTCGAAGGCGTCTTCGTCCAGATCGGTCTCCTGCCGAACACCGAGTTCCTCGACGGGGTCGTCGAGCTCAACGAGCGCAAGGAGATCGTCGTCGACGCCCGCGGCGGCACGTCCGACCCGGCGATCTTCGCCGCCGGCGACGCGACGACCGAGCCCTACAAGCAGATCGTCGTCGCAGAGGGTTCCGGCGCCACGGCTGCGCTCGGCGCGTTCGACGCGAGCATCCGCGTCTGACGCCTCCCGCACCACAAGGGTCGAAACCTTCCCTTCTTGCGTCCAAGCAGACCGCTTGCGCACACGAAGGGAAGGTTTCGGCCCCTCGTGCGTGATTGATGACGCCCACCCCGCGCGCCGCATAACGGGAAGGTCACGCGTCGTTGCTACCGTGGCCTGTCTCCCGGGAACCGGGTGAACATCCCGACACGCACGGCCAGGAGGCGTAACGCATGCTCGAACAGTTCCGCCTCATCCTCAAGGCCCTGCCGTGGACGGGCCCGGCCATCGTCGTCGGAGCATTCCTCGCGCTGGTGTCCTTCTTCCTCTTCGCCCGACGCCGCTCGCACGCCGACCGAGTCGGTTTCGCGCTCGTCGTGTGGTGCCTCGTCGTCGCGGCCGTCGTCACGCTGAGCCCGGTCAAGAACGACTACTTCGGGATCCCGGCGGCGGGGTGCGATTGGTCGATCTGGCGCCCGCTCGCCCGTGACTACTGGTTCAGCTCCGGCTCCCGGCCGCCGAATGTCTGGCTGTTCTTCCCCGCCGGTGTCGGCGTCATGCTCCTCGACGGTTTCTGGCGCAAGTTCCTCGGCATCGCCTTCCTCCTCGCGCTTCCACCGGGGATCGAGACGATCCAGGATCTCTACCCCGAGCTCAAGCGCAGCTGTTCGAGCCAGGACGTCGTCGACAACTGGACGGGTCTCGCCATCGGGCTGCTCATCGGTGGGGCGCTCGCGCTCCTCGTCGGCATCCACCGCTTCTTCCGTGGCAAGGCGCGCGCCCGTCGCGAGCGCAAGGACGCTGCGCTGTACGGCGAACCCGCAGCAGCGACGCCCGCCGCCCAGGCCGACCTCCCGCTCGGTGGCGGTGAGCCCGACGCCGTGCGCTACGACGAGTTCTCCGACTTCGACGACCGCCCCAACTCGACCCGCTGGTACGAGGACGACGGCTACACCGCGACGCAACCACAGCCGTCACGCGGAAGTCTGCGCGGCGACGACGGACGCACCCGCGCGATGCCGACCCGCCGCCACCTCGACCCGGAGAGCCCGTACTCCCCGGAGTCGAGCGACCCCGACGACCCTGACGCCACCCAGATCATTCGTCGCCGCTGAACACCCTCGCGACCTGACATCCTGACGCCATGAGCATCAGCCGGGTCGCCGTCGTCGGGTCGGGGCCCAACGGCCTCGCTGCCGCGGTGACGCTCGCGCGCGCCGGCCTCGCCGTCGACGTCCTCGAACGCAACGCTTGGCTCGGCGGGGGAGCGGCCACCCGCGAAATCACCCTCCCAGGGTTTCGCCACGACCTCGCGAGCGCGGTGCACCCGATGGCGCTCGCGAGCCCCTTCTTCCAGTCCTTCGGGCTCGCCGACCGCATCGACATCGCCGTCCCGGAGATGTCGTTCGCCCACCCGCTGCCCGACGGCCGTAGCGGCTTCGGGTACCGCGATCTCGACCGGGCCGCCGACGCGATCGGCCGTGACGGCGGCGCGTACCGAGCCTTCCTCGCGCCGGTCGTCGACCACCTCGCCGGAACGGTCGATCTCACGCTCAACTCGTTGCTTCGCGTGCCGCGCGACCCGGTGGCCGCTACGATCTTTGCCGCCCGCGTCGCCGAGGCCGGCACCCCCGCCTGGAACGCCCGGTTCGCGGAGGGGATCGCGCCCGCTATGCTCACCGGTTGCGCGGCTCACGCCATCGGCCGACACCCCAGCCCGGCGCTCGCCGGCGGCGGGCTCCTCCTTGCTGCCACGGCCCACGCGGCCGGGTGGCCCGTTCCCGTCGGCGGCTCGCAGGCCATCGTCGACGCTCTCGCGGCCGATCTCGAGGCGCACGGTGGACGCATCGTGCTCGATCGCGGGGTGACAGACCTCGACGAACTCGACGAGTACAACGCCTGCGTCCTCGACGTCGGTGTGCCCGCCTACCTCGATCTCGCCGGGGAACGCCTGCCCGCGAAGTACGCCCGGGCCCTGCGCCGCTACCGGCACGGGCGCGGCGTGAGCAAGGTCGACTTCGCGCTCGCCGGGCCGGTGCCGTGGGCTGATGCCCGTCTCGGCGAGGCGCCCACCGTCCACCTCGGCGGAACACGCGCCGAGATCGCTCAAGCCGAACGGCAGGTCGCTCGCGGCTGGGTGCCCGATCGTCCGTACGTCCTTGCGGTGCAGCCGAGCGTCGTCGATTCCACCCGAGCACCCGAGGGGAAGGCGACGTTCTGGGCCTACCTCCATGTGCCTCACGACAGCAATCTCGACGCCACCGACCTCGTCACACGCGCCGTCGAGGAGTACGCGCCGGGCTTCTCCGACCTCGTCCTCGCGAGCGTCGCGACGCGGGCCACCGACTTCGCCGAGGCGGTGAGCCCCAACTTCGCCGGGGGCGATTTCGCGGGCGGCGCGGTGAGCGTCGCGCAGATGGTGAAGCGACCCGTGGTGTCGACCGCGCCCTGGCGTACCCCGCTCGACGGCGTCTATCTCGGCTCCGGCGCGACGGCGCCCGGCCCGGCCGTTCACGGCATGTGCGGCTGGCACGCGGCGCGCACGCTCCTCTTCGACCACGGCATCGCGCCGCCGTCGCTGCGGAAAGCCGCGGCAGGGTAGAAGTAGCCTTCGGGGCTCTGCAACGGGCGCCCTCCTGGAACACTGAGGGAGAGGGCTTCCTCGTCAGGAGGCCGCCTCTCCTGTGTGCGAAAGGCGTTGATGGCTTCATGTTCGAGAAGGAGTTCGTCTGTGTGTCCGAACAGCTCGACAACCTTCTGTCGAGCTGGTGCGAGGTTGCCAGTGCTGAGGGGTTCGGCTTCTTCCCGGCGCGGGCTGGGGAGTCCGAGCCACTTCGGACACGTGTCGGCGATGCCGAAAGCATCCTGTCCCAGGTCCGAGAAGCGAGCTCGGGCTCTCTCTTCTTGGAGCTCGCGGGTGGAGGTGTGGCACACGTTTCCTTCCCCGAGACCTTCACAGAGGATGTGGAGTTCGACGACCCGTTCGACACGGACTTCGCTGACGACGAGGAATACGAAGACGCTCCGGTTCTGGACCCTGGACCGCCGGTTGCCGTGTTTCAGGTAGGACTTCGGGCGGACCTCTCGGAACGACACAAGCGCGCCTTCATGGAAACGTGCCGGAGCTCGGAAGCCGTCTTCGGTCAGATCACCGCTGCTCCGCCGTACGGGTTCGGAGCAGCCACAGGCCCAGAGATCGCCGCGTCCTGATGCCCGCCTACGGTCTCGTGGTCGACGTGGGTGGGGCCTCCACCGGACGGTCCGTGGACAAGTCGCCGAGAACTCGTTTGGTTGGGAAAGGAGTACGTGGAAGTCATCGTCGACACGACGGCCCCTCCCGGTGCGGTGACCTCGTCTCGGGAAGGCGTCCTGCTCGATCGTGCAGCGTGCGAGGAGCCGTCACGCGGACTTTCGCTCGAGGGACTCTTCAGCCCGGAGTGCTTCCTCACCGTCCATCACGACCCGGATGGCGTCCTGCCGAATGTCAGGAGAGCGGGGTGGGTCCCGCAGTTCGGCTCGTGACGAGACGGCCCTCAGAGGGCGAGATTTGCTCGGGGGCGGGGGGCGGGGG
>NZ_QWLM01000019.1 GCF_003515945.1 Dermacoccus abyssi | reverse complement strand
AACCCAAGCACCCGACCCGCACACTCAACCACCAACCAAACAGTCAGTGTGAGCGGCTCCTGCCGCGATGCCCTTCCGGGCTGACTCCGTAAACACTAGGCGACCGGAGAGTGTCGGGCAAATCGAGGGCGTGTGAACTGGCGCACGCTCGTCGGTGGCCGGTTTCGGCGTCAGCGCCTGGTGGTCACAGGCCGTTCTGCGAGCCGGCAACGATGCGTCGGTGGTCGGGCTCGAACCCGTGGCGCACTCCCCACAGAACTGCCTGACTCCGGCTCGTCACCCCGATCTTGCGGTAGCCCGTGCGGATGTAGCTCTTCACCGAGTTGATCGACAGGTGAGTCTGGGCTGCGATCTCGTTGTTGGACAGGCCCTGTGTGATGAGCGCGAGCACCTCGGCCTCACGAGGCGTGAGCCCCTCTTCGCGCCCGGGCCACTCACCGGCGATCGGCCCCGTACCCACTTCGGCGGAGACGATCGTCTCCCCGGCGTGGACCCGCTCCAGCGCTGCGACGAGTTCCGAGGCCGGGAGCGTCTTCGACAGGTAGCCCTTCACGCCGGCCTCCAGGCTGCGGCGCACAAGATCCGGTTGAAAGTTCCAGGTGTAGACCACGACGTCGCCAACGTTCGGGGCGCCGATGAGGTGCGACAGCGTGACCTCGTCACCGTGAGCCTGGCCGAACGTGTCGTACAGGACGATGTCGCACTGTTCGGCGACCTCCGGCTCCTGGGGCGTGGTGTCTAGTTCGACCACGACGACACGGTCCTTGTACCGCTCGAGCATCTTGACCAGGCCGTTGACCACCACTTCGTAGTCGTCGACGACGGCCAAGCGGATCGGGTTAGCGTTCATCACCCCTTGAGGCTACGATCTCCACCCCCGCGGCGAACCCACCCCTGTGGGTGAGTAGTTGGTGAAGAGTTTCGCTTGCCAACGTGATTCGGCATTCCTACGAATCGGCTGACAACGGCGGCCACAGGCGTCGGGTGCAGCGGGTGGTCACGAGCGTCAGACAACGCCCGGATTGCCGCGGCCGGTCAGGACTTGGCGGCGCGAGCTCGAGCCAACCTGTCGGCCACCTGCATCGCACCGGGCTGGGGCGACTTCCCCCTTGCCACACGCTTTGCCGCGGACTTCATGCCCAGGTCGTAGAGCGGGCGTGCGTAGCGCTTCGCCCCGTAGGCCACGCGCCCGTCGGGCTCGGTGAGGATGACGTGCTTGCCCGCCTTCATGCGTGCGAACGCAGCAGCGGCGACCTGCGCGGCCGAGCGCGGCGCCTCGTCGATGAGCTTCGTCGCGCTCTCCTCCATCTCCCGGTCAGCGCCCTCGAGGGAGCTCGCGAGGTTCGTGCGGAAGAACGAGGGGCAGATGACGCTCACGTCGACGCCGAAGGGCGAGAGTTCGTGGGAGACCGTCTCGCTCACCGCAACGACGGCGGCCTTCGTCGCGTTGTACGTGGCCATGGCCGGCGCGTGAACGAGGCCGGCCAGGGAGGCGGTGTTGACGATCTGGCCGCTGCGGCGCTCCTTCATCATCGGTGTGAACGTGTGGCACCCCCGCACGACACCCATGAGGTTGTTGGCGAGCGCACGATCCCAGTCGGCCATGCCCGCGGCCTCGATGCGACCGCCGACGGCGATGCCGGCGTTGTTGACGAGAACGTCGAGGTGGCCCCAGTGCGACTGCACCCAGGTGCGGGCAGCAGCCCAGTCGTCGTCGCTGCGGACATCGAGGCGCAGGTAGTCGACGCCGTTCGGCAGGAGGGAGGGGTCAACGCTCTCGTGGATGTCGGTGGCGAGCACTCGCGCGCCGTCAGCGGCGAGGAGCCTCACGAGTTCGAGACCGAGCCCCGAGGCGCCGCCCGTGACGAGGGCGCACGCGCCCGAGTAATTGCGCATCTTCCGTCCGAAACCGATCATGCTCCCGACCGTACGGGCGCATCGTCTCCGTCGGTGCGCAAACCGGCATACTCGTGGCCATGGCAGGCCACCGCATCTTCGACACCCCGTTCGCGAGCATCTACCCGCACTACGTCACGAAGGTGGAGCGCAAGGGGCGCAGCGTCGCCGAGCTGCACGAGGTCATCACGTGGCTCACGGGCTACGACGACGAGGGCATCCGCCGCGTCATCGACGACGGGGTGACGATGCAGGTCTTCTTCGACGAGGCCCCGGCGTTCAACACCAACGCGGAACTCATCACCGGCGTCATCTGCGGGCACCGGGTGGAGGAAATCGAGGACCCCCTCATGCAGCGGATCCGCTACCTCGACAAACTCGTCGACGAACTCGCCCGAGGGAAGAAGATGACCTCGATCCTTCGCGGCTGAACGTCAGCGGCGCAGTGCGTCGATCTCGAGGCGGACGTAGTCGAGCACCGGCTCGCTCATCGCCTCACGCACGGCCCGGGTGAACTCGCGGGCCTCGTCATCCGTCATGCCGTCGAGGTATTCACCGAGACAGATCGTGGCGAGGTAGCGCTCCATCGTGGCCGGATCGTCGATGCGCACGGGGCTGGGACGCAGTTCGACGCGCTCGACGTCGAAGCCGTGACGCTCCAGGCGCTCCTTCGTCTCCTGCGGCCCCACGAAGCTCTTCGGCTCGTTCGGCACGCCGCGAACTCGGAAAATGGCCGCCTCGACGATGGCGATTTTGCCCTCGCCGCCCGAGTCGGACGCGAGGCGGGCGCCGGGACGCATCACCTCGGCAAGATTCGCGAACAGCGCGTCCTGGTCGGCGATCCAGTGGAAGCAGGCCACGCTCATCACGGCGTCGAAGGAGCCTTCGAGGTCGAGCGGCTGCTCGAGGTCGCGCACGTGGAAGCTCGCACGCTCGGCTGGTCGATCGGCGAAGCGCTCGCGTGCCTGCTCCACCATCTGCGACGACCCGTCGGTGCAGACGAGCTCGACGTCGGGGAACCGGCGCAGGAGCTCCTCGGCGTCGCGGCCCGTACCGCAGCCGGCATCGAGGACGCGCTCGGTGCCTGCGAGGTTCAGGCGCTCGATCGTGCGCTTGCCCCAGGCAACGTGCGGCAACGGCAGCTCGTCGTAGACCTTGGCGTTCCACTCTCGGGTCATCGGCTGCACCTTCCGTCGAAGTATCTTGACATCAAGATACTTGATAGGTTCTCATTCGAGAAGGGCTGCGATGTCCGCGCCGCTCAGGCGACCACCGCCGGCCCCTGCGTCGACGACGTCCTCGAAGAGCTTGCGTTTCTTCTCCTGCAGCTCGACGACCTTGTCCTCGATCGTTCCTGCACTGACGTAGCGGTAGACCATGACCGGATTCGTCTGCCCGATGCGGTGGGCGCGATCGATGGCCTGATCCTCGGCGGCCGGGTTCCACCACGGGTCAAGGACGATGACGTAATCGGCCTCGGTGAGCGTGAGCCCGGTACCGCCGGCCTTGAGCGAGATGAAGAACGCGTCGGCGTCGCCGTCCTTGAACTCGTCGACGACCTGCTGCCGGTTGCGGGTCGAGCCGTCGAGGTAGGCCGTGGAAACACCGGCATCCGCCGCGGCCTCACGCACGATGGTGAGGAAGTCGGTGAACTGGCTGAAGACGAGCGCACGATGCCCCTCGCCCGCGATGTCGGCGAGTTGCTGGACAACGGCCTCGACCTTGCGCGAGACGCTCCGCCCAGAGAACTCGTCATCGACGAGCGCCGGGTCGAGCGCGAGTCGGCGAAGGCGCGTGAGCGCAGCGAGAATCTCGACGCGGTTGGCGTCCGGATCCTTGAGCAACCCCATGACGCGCTGCTGCTCGCGGCGAAGGTGCCGCTTGTAGACGCGCTCGTGCTGAGGCGACAGCGCGACATCGACCCGCTGGATCTGCTTCTCGGGAAGGTCGGGGGCCACGTCCTGCTTGCGGCGACGCAACATGAGCGGCCCGATGCGGCGGCGTAGCGCCGACAGGGCGTCGGTGACGACGTGCCCCTCACCCTGCTCGATCGGTTTGCGGTAGCGCCGGATGAAGTCCTCCGGTCGGGGGAAGAGGCCCGGCGCGACGAGGTTGAACAGCGACCAGACATCCATGACGGAGTTCTCGAGCGGTGTGCCCGAGATGGCCAGGCCGAACGGCGCCCCGATCTTCTTGATGGCCTGGAACGTCTGCGACGTGTGGTTCTTGACCATCTGGGCTTCGTCGAGCACGAGGGCGCGCCACGAGCAGGCGTGGAAGTTGTCGGCATCGAGGCGAGCCACCGCATAGCTCGTCACGACGACATGGGCACGCTCGTCGCGGATCTCCTGGGCCACCTCCGTGCCGCGCTTCTTCGACGTGGCGTTGAGGACACTGACACGCAGCTTCGGCGTGAACTGCGCCGCCTCGCGTGCCCACACGCCGAGCACCGAGGTGGGCGCGATGACGAGCGCCGGGGCGTCGTCGAGTTCCCCTGCCGCGCGGGCCCGTTCGAGCATCGCCAGCGTCTGGATGGTCTTACCGAGGCCCATGTCGTCGGCCAAAACCCCGCCGAGACGCGCGTCCCACAGATTGGCGAGCCAGGCGTAGCCCTCGAGCTGGTAGGGCCGCAACGTGGCATCGAACGCCACCGGCGTCTCGACCGCCCGCGGGTTCCAGCCCTGCTTCGTCAGGCCCTCGACGGCCTCCTGCCATGCCGTGCGCTGCTGCTCGACCACCCCGAGCCCCACGAGCTGGTCCCACAGGCCGATGTCATACCGGCTGATCTGCAGCTTCTCCGAGGTCTTGTCGGTGAGCTCCTGGGCTTCCTCGAGAACGCGTGAGATGTCACGAAGCTGGGGCGAGTCGAGCCGGAAGTACGTGCCCGACGGCAGCATCATCGTCTCGTCGCCGCGGTGCAGCGCCTCGATGAGGTTGGGGTAGGGCACCTCCTGGCCGTCGACGCTGATGGTGATCTGCAGGTCGAGCCAGTCCGGCTTGTTGCCGGCCTCGTTGACGCCCACCTCGATGATGGGATCGTCCTCGGCCTCCTCGTAGACCGGCAGCTCACCCGCCATGACGACGTCGACGCCGTCGACGGCCTTGAGTTCCGGAACGGCGTCGGCGAGCTTGACCGCCTCCATGCCGAGGAGCTCGGCCTTCGGCTTGACCCACAGATCGAAGCCGGGCACCGAACGCGTGAGGCGCAGACGCCCGAGGAGGACGGCGGCGCGGGCGATGACGGCGCTCTCGCTCGAGAACTGACGCCCGCGACCCACCGGCGTCGACGTGACTCGCTTGTCGCCGTAGGTGAAGAACGTCTCGACCTCGACCTTGCCCACCGTCTTCGGCGTGACGACGAGGAGCAGACGCGGTTCGACCGGATCGCTCAGGGTGTTCGTGACGTCACTGATGCTTGTGTGACGACGCAGGCGGGGCAGGAACTCGCTCTCGAACTCGGGGATCTCGTCCTCGGGAATCTCGATGACGTCGCCCAGCAGGAGCGGTTGGAGCACCGAGTGCGGCGTCTCGTGGAACGGTACGAGCCGCAGGCTGCCGCGGTCGAGCACGGCGACGCCGTGAGCCGGCTCGCCGATGAGGATGGCCGTACCGAACTCGGGTTCGAGGTCGACGCCGACGACGTCGGCCGTCAGGACGAGCCCGGCCTCGCTGCGGTGGATGCCGAGCGTGACCTCCGCGGGCTCGGCGAGCGTGACGCCCTCACCGGGCGTGGCCGCGAGCATGAGCGTGATGCCGGCGTCGGCCACCTCGCGAAGACCCGGCCAGACGCCCGGGCCGAGTTCGTCGAGGTAGACCGTCTGACCGCTGCCGACCTGGGGCTTGTGCGCCGCGACGAAGCGCTTGAGCACTTCCTGCTGATGCTCGTCGGCCTCGGAGATACCCGCGCTACTGCGCACGTCGACCCACGTCGCCGTGCGCGACCAGCGCCCGGTGCGCATGAGCTTCGTCGGCTTGAGCTCGAGGCGCTGCACCGGCGTCGAGTCCGACATCGACGCGGGCCGAGCCTTGGCCTCGAACTGCAGACCGAGCTGGGCGCGCCACGAACTGCTCGTGGGACTCTCGACCCGCTTCTCCACCCGCTCGGGCTCCGAGGGTCCGAGGGATTCCGACAACCGTGCCCGCCAGGACGCGGTGGCCACGCCGCTGTCGCCGAAAAGGGGCACGACGTTGGACTGGGCGCTCGAACGTGCGGGGGTGCGCGAGACCGAACCCTTGCTCACGCCGTCGGTAATCGCACGGCGCGCCGCGATGATGGCGGCGACGGCGTGCTTGCACTCGGTGGCGACAGGGCACGTGCACCGCGAAACCCACAGCGGCTCACCGTTGGCCGCCTCGCCCTTGTGCGTGACGAGGCACTGGTACGGGGCGAGCCCGTTGCCGGTGACGGTACCCATGAGCACCCGCCCACGGTCCGCCGTGGCCAGCGCGACGACCTTGCCGCCGATGGCATAGTCGAGGCCCCGGCTGAACGCACCCTCCCCGACGACGGCCGCCAGACCGACATCGGTGCTCGACAGCACCCACGTGGCCTCGTCCGGCTCGAATTTCATCGTCACGTGCGCGAGGTTAACGCAGCCCACCGACAACGCCGGAGCTCCGCCCGTGCGAGGTGCGGACCGGGACCGAGGCACCCACCTCGCAACCCGCCTACGATGAGCTTGTGAGCCGCGAGCGTCAGCCCATCACGCCCCCGACGATCATCCTGCGCACGCCTGCCCCGACCGACGACCTCGACGCGGAACGTGCGTGTCTCTCCCCCGACGAGCTTCACCACGCGAACACGTTGCGCGACGGCGAGACCCACCGCATGTTCGTCGCCCGCCGGGCCCTGCTGCGCACCGAACTGGCTGCGCGTCTCGGCGGGTCTCCGGCCGAGATCGTCATCGACCACCGTCCGTGTGTGCAGTGCGGCGGCTCGCACGGACGGCCCTATCCGCGTGCAGCCGATCTGCATTTCTCGGTGACCAGCGTGCGTGGCCCGCGTCCCGTCGTCGCGCTCGCCCTCGCCGAACGTCCCGTCGGGTTCGACCTCGAGGAGGTGGCCGAGCTCGACGTGGTCCGCGACGTGGCGACGCAGCTGCACTTGCGCGAGCGGGCTGCCGTCACCGCAGCGCTCGAGACGTCCTCGCGGGCGGCGTGCAGCGTCTTCACCGAGATCTGGACGCGCAAGGAGGCGCTCCTGAAGGGAACGGGCGAGGGCATCACGGTGCCGCTGGACCGCGACGACGTCAGCGACGTGCGTGCCCGCCCGATCCCCGGGTGGACGGTGGCGATGTGGGAGACCGATCGCCCCGACGTCGTCGGGGCATGGGCTCTCAGCGATTGAGCCGGCTCAGCCCCACCCGAGTTCGTGCAAGCGGTGGTCGTCGATGCCGAAGTAGTGGCCGATTTCGTGCAGCAACGTGACGCGGATCTGCTCGACGACTTCCTCCCGCGTCCTCGAGAGGCGCTGAATCGGACCGGAGAACAGGTAGATGCGATCGGGCAGGCTGCCCCAGCCATAGCCATCTCCGCGGTCAGGAAGCGCAACGCCCACGTACAGACCGAGCAGCTCCCCACCGTCGACGTCGGCGAGCTGCTCGGGCGTGGGCTCGTCCTCGACCTGGAAAACGACGTTGTCGAGGCGGTCGAGAAACTGCGTCGGCACCGCGTCGAGCGCGTCACCGACGGCGTCCTCGAACTCCTGGCGCGACAACCACACAGGGTCAGGACTTACGCAGGCTGCTGACGATGTCCTTGGCCAGCTTCTGTGCCCGCTCGGCCGTGCCGGAGCTGACAGTGATGTTGCGGTACGAGCCCTTGCCGTCCGGCACGTAGAGCGCGACGCCGCGGACGGTGGTCTCGGCTACCGGCAGGCTGTACTCGTACTGCACAGCCTGTCCGAGCGGCGTCTCGATCTCCTTGAAGGAGACGGGCTTTCCGCCGATCTGGTCGAACGACGAGTCGAGTTGGCCCTTCGTGGGCTTCACGGGGGTGGCGACCTTCGTGACGTTCGCGTTGTCGGCGAAGTTCGACGTGCCGGACAGATCGATGACGACGATGTCGGCCTGGGTCTCGAACTGCTTGACCATCTGCTCGGGCGTGAGCCCGGACTTCTTCGCGAGCGGTTCGATGTTCTTCTTCGAGCGCGGGTTGTCGAGAAGCGACGCCTCGACCTTCTGCCAGCCCGACGGCACGGCGAAGCTCATCCCGGCATCAGGAGCCGTGACGAGCTTTGTGCCGGCCGGCAGAGCGGCGGTGCCCGCATCACTCGACGAGGCACTCGAGGAGGAAGTCGAGGAGGAAGTCGGGGACGAGCTCGACGAGGACGATTCGGACGAGGTGGACGACTCCGTCGCGGACGATTCGCTCGACGACGACTCCGACGGCGAACTCTCGCTCGTCGAACTGGAGCTCTGTGACGAGGAACTGCTCGTCGAGGTTCCCTCCGCACCGAACGTGCCGCACCCGGCGAGCACCGTGGTGAGCGCGAGCCCTGCCGTGACCACCCTGAGCGACTTCATGACGAACCCCTCCCGAACACTGCCGACTGTGAGGCTCACACTAGCGCGGCAGGACGACCGGACGACCCGTGGACGGATCCTCGAGAACCACACACTCGATGCCGTACAGACGCTTCGCCAGTTCGGCGGTGAGAACCTCCGCCGCCGCGCCCTGCGCGACGATCTTCCCGTCGGACATCGCGACGAGATGATCGGCGTAACGCGCCGCGAGGAACAGGTCGTGCAGCACCATGACGACGGTCGTGCCACGCTCGGCGTTGCGGCGCCGCACGACGTCGAGCAACTCCACCGCGTGACCGATGTCGAGGAAGCTCGTCGGCTCGTCGAGCAGCAAGATGTCCGTGTCCTGAGCGAGTGCGAGTGCGAGCCACACCCGCTGACGCTGACCGCCGGAGAGCTCCTCGACCGGTCGCTCGGCGAGGTCGTCCACGCCGGTGACGCGCATCGCCTCGGCGACCACCTCGTCGTCCTCGGGGCCACCGCGCCCGAGCAAACCGAGGTGCGGTGTGCGCCCTTGACGCACGAGTTCCGCGACACTCATCCCTTCGGGAGCCAGCGGGTTCTGGGGCAGGAGCGCCACCTTCTTCGCGACGTCACGCGTCGGCTCGGACGCGACGTCGGCGTCGTCGAGCAGCACCCGCCCGGACGCCGGCGTCATGAGTCGGGTGAGGCCCGCGAACAGCGTCGACTTGCCACAGCCGTTGGCGCCGATGAGGACGGTGACCTGCCCGTCGGGCACCTCGAGCGAGACGTCACGGACGACGTCGGGCCCGGCGCCTCGGCCCGAGCCGTAGCGCAGCACGAGTTCTTCGGTGCGAAGCCGTGTCATCGCGTTCCTTTCGATCGGCCTCGCTGCGATGCGACGAGGAGCCAGGCGAGCACGGGCGCGCCGGCGAGTCCGGTGATGACGCCGACGGGCAGCTTGCCGCCGCCAGGGATGAGGTAGGCGCCGACGTAGTCACCGGCGATGGTGATGCTCGCGCCGACGAGCGCCGCAGCGACGATGCTCGTGCGCCCCATGAGACGACGGGCGATCGGGCCGGCGAGCAGGGCGACGAAGGCGACCGGGCCGCAGACGCTCGTCGCCACGGCGATGCCGAGCACGACGGTGACGAAGACGAAGGCTCGTGTGGCGCCGTCGGGAACGCCGAGGCCGACGGCGAGCGGTCGACCGAGTTCGAGCACGCGCAGGCGATGAGCCAGGACGGCGAGCACGACGAGCATCGGAAGCCCGATACCCGCGAGCCGTGCAATCTCGGGCCACGTGACGTCCGAGACCGAACCGGCGAGCCACACCATCGCGTCCTGCGCCTGGAAGGCGTTGGACTTGAGCAGGATCCACTGGATCACCGACTGCAGACCCGCAGCCATCGCGATACCGACGAGGATCATGCGCGCCGTCTGCCCCTTGGCGAGAGCCAGGATGACGCCGGAGACGGCGAAGCCGCCCAGCACGGCGACGAAGAGGATCGGCCAACCGGACCATCCGAGCAACGTCACACAGAACACGGCCGCTGTACTCGAGCCGAGCGAAATGCCGAGGACGTCAGGGCTCGCGAGTGGGTTACGCACGAGCGACTGCATCGCCGCACCTGCCGCGCCGAAGAGCGCCCCACCGACGAGGGCTGCCACGGCCCGCGGCAGCTTCGACTCCATGAGGACGTAGTTCGCGCCGCTCACGTCGATCTGCTCACCGAGGACGATGCGCACGGCATCGGTGATGGTGAAGGTGAAGTCGCCGAGGAGAACCCGGACGAGGAAGATCGTCAGAGTCGCGACGATCAGTGCGCCGAGGGCGAAGAGGCGGCGCCGTTTGCGCGGATCGGTGTCGACGCGCGACCGCTCGAGCGTCGTCGGGGACATCTGCGTCGCGGAGGGAGAAGTCGATGTCGTCTCGTTCACAGCGATCGCATCCTCGCGACGACCCACAGCAGGGCGGGGCAGCCGAGGACGGCCGTCATGATGCCGACCTGCACTTCGCCGGGCGGGGAGACGACGCGGCCGAGCGTGTCGGCGAGCAGAACGAGGCTGGCCCCGACGAAGGCTGACGCGGGGAGAAGCACGCGGTACGACGTCCCGATGAGGGGACGCAGGAGGTGGGGCGCGACGAGCCCGACGAAACCGATCGGCCCCGCGACGGCCACGGCCCCTGCCGCGAGTGCCACCGCAGCACCGCCGATGACGAAGCGCAGCTTCTCGGGCTTCTCGCCGAGGCCGCGCGCCACGGAATCGCCCATGGCGAGGATGTCGAGGCGCCGTCCCGCAACGAGCAGAACGCCGAAGCCGAGCGCGAGCAGCGGCAGCACCGGAACGATGTCGCCGATCTCGCGGCCGGCGACCGAGCCGACCTGCCAGAAGCGGTAGACGTCGAGCGACTTGCCGTCGGCGATGAGCAGTGCCGACCCGACGGAGGTCGCGCCGGCGGTGAACACCATGCCGGCAAGCGCCATCGACAGCGGGCTGTTGCCCGATCCGCCGAACCCGCGTGAGGCCGCCGTCGCGAGCGCCGTCACGGCCACCGCGGCGAGCGCGGCGCCGACGAGCGCGAAAGCGATGTAGCCGAGAAGCGAGTTGATACCGAACCACGTGATGCCCGCGACGACGAGCAGTGATGCCCCCGCGTTGATGCCGAGAATGCCCGGGTCGGCGAGAGGGTTGCGAGTGATGCCCTGCATCGCGGCACCCGACATCGCGACAGCCGCCCCGATGAGGGTGCCGGCGACTGTACGGTCGCCGCGTGCAGACAGGAGCGCACCGAGGTCGCCCGAGGTGAGCGCCGTGGCCCCGACGAGCAGGGACACGACGACGGCGACCGCGAGGAGCGCGGGCAGCACGAGGCCACCGGCGACGAGCCGCGATCGGCTCGGTGCCTGCGCGTCAGGGCGTGACGTGGTGGATGACATCGGCATCGAGGCTAGTGACCACATCGAATGCGGCTGCGCGCGCACCGCGATGCGGAACGCGCGCAGCCGTCATCCGAGGTACTTACTTGACCTTCTTGGCCGCGGCGGCGAGCTGCGGCAGGAACGTCTCGAGAGCGACCGGGATCGACAGCACGCTCGGGCCGGACATCGCCGCGGACGGCTTCTGCTCCTTGATCGAGACGAACGTGTCGTTCTTGATCGCCGGGATCTTGCCCAGCAGGGCGTTGCTCTTGATCTTGCTCGGCTCGGCGCCCTGCAGTTCGTCGAACACGACGATGTCCGAGTCGATCTGCGCGGCCTTCTCGGCAGAGAGGTCGACGAAGAACGACTTGCTGCTCTTCGTCTGCTTGGCGATTCCGTCACCGTCGGGCAGGCCGAACTCGGCGAGCATGCGCGGACGGTTGTCGCTCGGGGTGTAGACACCCACCGTGTTGAGGTTCGTCGGCGTGAAGTAGACCCACGAGGCCGTCTTGCCCTTGAGCTCGGGGTACTTGGCGACGGCGTCGCTGATCTTCTTCTTGGTCTCGGCCATGAGCTTCTCGCCCTCGGCCTTCTTGCCCAGAGCGGTCGCGATCATGGTCGTCGACTCCTGCCAAGACGTGCCCCAGGCGACCTTCGGGTACGCGACCGTGGGTGCGATCTTCGAGAGCTTGTCGTACTGCTCCTTCGTCAGACCCGAGTTCGTTCCGAGGATGAGGTCGGGCTGGTACGTCGCGATCTTGTCGACGGGCGTGCCGTCCTTGTCGCTGAAGCGCGCCGGAGCCTTGCCCCCGATCTTCTTGAGCTGAGCGTCCAGCCAGTCGGTGGACTTGTTCGCGTTGGCGCCCCACGTCACCTCGGGTGCCGCGACCGGCGCGACGCCGAGGGCGGCGACGACGTCGGCGTCACCCCACCCGACGACGACGACCTTCGTCGGGGCCTTCTCGATCTTCGTCGTACCGAAGGCGTGCTTGACCTCGACGGGGAAGCCAGACCCGGCGCCCCCACCCGAGCTCTTGCTCTCCGACGACTCGTCGGACGACGAGCCGGTGCCACAGGCGGCCAGGGCGGTGGCGGCAGTGCCTGCGGTGGCGAGGGCGAGGAAACCACGGCGGTTGATCACGGGGGACCTTTCGATGAAGGGACAACAGCAGATATGCAGTTACGTCACGTCGACGTGACGCAATGCCTGGCAACGTGAGTTAGGCAATGCTAACCTCACATGTGTTGCTCGATGCAACGCCCGCACCCGCAGTCGAGACGGAAGGCGTCGATGATGACCCCGACCACCGCACGCGCTCGCGCGTTGCGCCCAGTCGATCGCGGTGAGGCCGGCCGGATCCTGGCCGACCTTCGCGCGCAGGACTTCGTCTTCACCGTCCTCGAAACCGAGCGCGTCAGCGACACCTACCAGCGCGTGCGCTGCGCAGGCAACGGATTCCTGCGCACTCATGCCCCGTACCCCACGATGTGGGTGCGCCTGTGGTTCACCGATCCCACGGGAACCGGCGCCGGCCACCAGCGCGCCTACACGCTCGTCGACCCCAACGTCGAGACCGACACCTTCTGGCTCGAGTTCGCCATCCACGACGGCGCTGCCGCCCGCTGGGCGCAGCAGACCGTCCTCGGCGACGAGATCGAGGCCAGCCTCTACGGGTCGGAACCGTCCCTGCCCGACTGCGACGACGTCGACCGTCACCTCCTCGTCGGAGACACCGCCTCCCTGCCGGCGATCAACTCGCTCCTCGACGCCGTGAGCGCCGCGCCGACCACTGTTGTCCTCGAGTGGGTGCACCCCGAGGACCGTGCGCTGCCTGTTCGCCTACGTGCACAGGATTCGCTGCGCTGGGTGCGTCGCACCGACAACGGTCAGGGCCTGCTCGACGCCGTCGATGCGGAGATCGCCGCGTTCGTCGCTGCAGACGGGGCGCCCGGCGAACGCACGAACCTGCACGCCCCCGAGGCCACCTGCACGCGGCTGTTCGCGTGGGGCGCCTGCGACACCGTCACGACCCGCGCCCTGACGAAGAAGCTGCGCGCGGCAGGCCTTCGTCGCGACTGCATCAAGACGCTCGGCTACTGGTTGCCGCCGAAGGAAGCCGACCAAGCGCTCGCCGGCTGACGCGCGGCCGGCCTGCCCACGAAGCGAAACGAACTGCCCACGTCCCCTCGGGAGCGTGGGCAGTTCGTCTCACGTCAGGCCCGTGAGGCCAGCGTTCAGGCCTTCGGGACGTTGCGCTCCAGTTCGTCGAGCCAGGCCTTGCCCGAGGCATCGGACGGCATGCGCCAGTCGCCGCGGGGAGACAATGCACCGCCGGCGCTCACCTTCGGTCCGTTCGGCAGCGCCGAGCGCTTGAACTGCTGGCTGAAGAAGCGCTTGTAGAACACCTCGAGCCAGTGACGGATCTCCTCGAGGGAGTAGACCGGGCGCTTGTCCTCGGGGAAGCCGGCCGGCCAGCGGCCGTCGTCGACGTCGTCCCAGGCGTGCATGGCGAGGAACGCGATCTTGCTCGGGCGGAAGCCCTGCGAGAGCACGTGGTAGAGCGTGAAGTCCTGCAGGTTGTACGGGCCGATGTTCGCCTCGGTCGACTGCGGCGTCTCGCCCTCCTTCGTCGGCACGAGCTCGGGCGTGATCTCGGTGTCGAGGATCGACAACAGCGTCTCGCCGACGCGCTCGTCGAACTGGTCGCTCGAAGCCACCCAGCGCACGAGGTGCTGCATGAGCGTCTTCGGGACGCCGGCGTTGACGCCGTAGTGCGACATCTGGTCACCGACGCCGTAGGTGCACCAGCCGAGTGCGAGCTCCGACAGGTCACCCGTGCCGAGGACGATGCCGCCCTTGCTGTTGGCGATACGGAAGAGGAAGTCGGTGCGCAGACCGGCTTGGACGTTCTCGAACGTGACGTCGTAGACCTCCTCACCGCGCCCGAACGGGTGGCCGAGATCCTTCAACATTTGTGTGGCCATCGGGCGGATGTCGACCTCCTCGAACGTGACGCCGAGCGTCTCGCCGAGCTTGTACGCGTTCGACTTCGTGTGGTCGCTCGTCGCGAAGCCCGGCATCGTGTACGCCAGGATGTCGGTGCGCGGGCGTCCGAGGCGGTCCATCGCCTTGGCCGCGACGATGAGCGCGTGCGTCGAGTCGAGACCACCCGAGACACCGATGACGATCTTCGGCTGGCCGATCGAGCGCATGCGCTGCTCGAGTGCGCTGACCTGGATCTCGTACGCCTCGTAGCAGTCCTGGGCGAGGCGGGCTTCGTCGGCGGGCACGAACGGGAAGCGCTCGATCTCGCGCTTGAGACCGAGGTCGGCGTCCGGCACACCGAGCTCGAACGGCACCTCGCGCAGCGGTCGCGCCGGGCCGAAGCTCAGGCGGTTGTCGTCATAGCTGCCGTAGCGCTGGCGCGCCTGGCGGATGGCACCGAGGTCGATGTCCGCGACGCTGGAGCGCGGGCCCTCGGGGAAGCGCTGAGTCTCGGCGAGCAGGGTGCCCTGGTCGTAGATCATCGTCTGGCCGTCCCACGCGAGGTCGGTGGTCGACTCGCCCTCGCCGCTGGCCGCGTAGACGTACGCCGACAGCGTGCGGAACGACTGGCCCTGAACCGTGAGGCTGCGCTGGGCGGACTTACCGATGGTGATGGGCGAACCGGACAGGTTCATGAGGACGCTCGCACCCGCGAGGGCCGCCTCGGACGACGGCGGGATCGGCACCCACACGTCCTCGCAGATCTCGACGTGGATGGCCAGATCCGGCAGGTCGAGTGCTCGGAAGATGAGGTCGGGACCGAAGGGCACCTCGCCGAGTTCCTCGCCGAGGTCGACGTGCTCACCGCGCTGATCCTCGCCGAACGCGTACCAGCGCTTCTCGTAGAACTCGCGGTAGTTGGGCAGGTAGCTCTTCGGCACGACGCCGAGAACCTCACCCTCCTTGACGACGACGGCGCAGTTGTAGAGGCGCTGGCCCTTACGAATCGGCGCGCCGATGACGGCGACGGGCGTGAGCCCGCGCGAACCGTCGACGACGGCGGCGATCGCGCGCAGCACGTCGTCGAGCAGCACGTCCTGCATGACGAGGTCCTCGACGCTGTAACCGCAGAGGTTGAGTTCGGGGTAGACCGCGGCCGCCACACCCTCGTCGTGCAGCTCACGCATCGACTCGAGAACGCGCTCGGCGTTCGTCATCGGGTCGGCGAGCGCAATGGGGTGAGTGACCGCCGCGACGCGGGCGAATCCGTGCGCGTACAGGGAACGGAAGTTCATGGTTCCCAGCATGTCAGAACCCACCGAGGACGCCTGTGAGGAAGGTGCCGGCGCCCCGCGGTGACGCCACGGCGGGGGCCGTTGGCTACGGTCTGGTCATGACGCACTCCGGCTGTTGGACCACGCGCTCGAGCACCCCGAAGTACACCAACCCGTGGATCAGCGTCCGGGAGGACGCCGTCGTGCGCCCCGACGGCGTAGAAGGCGTGTACGGCGTCGTCACCATGCGCAATCCGGCCGTTTTCGTCGTCGCGATGACGGACGAGGACGAAGTCCTCATGGTCTCGCTCTACCGCTACCCCACCCAGGCGATGTCGCTCGAGGTACCGGCCGGCGGCAGCGACGGTGAGAACCTAATGCTCGCAGCGCAGCGTGAGCTCGCCGAGGAGACCGGCTACACGGCCCGCGAGTGGCGCGAGATCGGGCGGATGAACGCCCTCAACGGAGTGTGCGACGCCCCCGAGCACGTCTTTCTCGCCACGGGCTTGCAGGCTGCGGCCAGCGTCGAGGACGTCGAGAGGGCAGCCCGTGAGCAGAAGGCAGAAGGGATCTCCGCCGTTCGAGCCGTTCCGTGGCGCGACCTCACGCGTCTCGTCGCCGACGGAGAGATCACCGATGGCGAGACACTCGCTGCCCTCATGTTCGCTGCGGCCGCCCTCGGGTGGTTGTGACAACAGGTGTTGCGCAACAGGTAACGTCGGTGACGGCGCTCACACTCGCGAGCGCGATCAGCCGAGCCCACGAGGAACGACATGCCCAGCGACGTCGAGATCGCAGCCGCCTCCCCTATGCAGCCCATCGAGGACATCGCGGCGAAGATCGGCATTCCCGAGTCCGAGATCTTCCGCTACAGCCCGCACAAGGCCAAGGTCTCGCTGCCGTACGTTCAGGGGCGCGACCGGCGTGAGGGCAGCAAGCTCGTGCTCGTCACCGCCACGAGCCCTACTCCGGCCGGTGAGGGCAAGACGACGACCACGGTGGGCCTCGTCGACGGGCTCGCGCAGATCGGCGAGTCCGCCGCAGCCGCGCTGCGTGAGCCGAGCATGGGGCCCGTCTTCGGGATGAAGGGCGGGGCCGCCGGCGGAGGGCGCGCCCAGCTCAACCCGATGACGGACATCAACCTTCACTTCACCGGTGACTTCGCGGCCATCGCCGCCGCACACAACCTGCTCGCAGCGGTGCTCGACAACCACCTGCAGCAGGGCAACGCGCTCGGCATCGACCCGCGCAGCATCACCTTCAAACGCGTGCTCGACATGAACGACCGCGCGCTGCGCGACATCGTCATCGGCCTCGGCGGGCCGACCAACGGCGTGCCGCGCGAATCCGGCTTCGACATCGTCGTCGCCAGTGAGGTCATGGCCATCTTCTGCCTCGCCACGTCGATCGACGACCTCAAGGAACGCCTCGGTCGCATCGTTGTCGCGCGAACCTACGAGAAGGCACCCGTGACCGCGAGCGACCTCGGCGTCCACGGCGCCATGGCGGCTCTTCTCGCCGACGCGTTGGCGCCCAACCTCGTCCAGACGCTCGAGGGCAACCCCGCCTTCGTCCACGGCGGCCCGTTCGCCAACCTCGCGCACGGCTGCAACTCGGTGACGGCGACGCAGACCGCCCTCGCTCACACCGATTGGACCGTGACGGAGGCCGGCTTCGGCGCCGACCTCGGCGCGGAGAAGTTCATCGACCTCAAGTGCCGCTTCACCGGCCTGCGCCCGGACGCCGTCGTCCTCGTCGCGACGATCCGCTCGATGAAGTACCACGGCGGCGTGGCCGTCGCCGACCTCACGACGGAGAACGTCGAGGCGATGCTCGCCGGCATGAGCAACATCGAGCGCCACCTCGCGAACATCCGCGACGTGTGGGGCCTGCCCGTCGTCGTGGGCGTCAACCGCTTCCCGAGTGACACCGACGCCGAGATCGAGGCCTTCACGAAACACGTCGAGGGGCTCGGCGTGAAGGTGGAGATCTGCACCCACTTCGCCGACGGCGGCAAGGGCGCGGCGGGGCTCGCGAAGGCCCTCGTCGAGATCACGTCCGGCCAGAAGCCCGAGCTGTCGTTCACCTACGGCGACGACCTCGGGCTCGCGGCGAAGGCAGAGACGGTCGCACAGCGCATCTACGGCGCGGAGCGACTCGAGATCCCCTCGGCCGTCGCCAAGCAGATCGCCCAGTTCGAGGACGAGGGTTACGGCCACCTTCCCGTGTGCATCGCGAAGACGCAGAAGTCGTTCACGACCGACGACGCCGAACGCGGCGCCCCGTCGGGCCATGTCGTCGAGGTGCGCGAGGTGCGCCTGGCCGCCGGTGCGGGCTTCGTCGTCTTCGTCTGCGGCTCCCTCATGACGATGCCGGGTCTGCCGAAGAAGCCGGCCGCGCTGGCCATCGACGTCGACTCCGAGGGCGCCGTCACCGGCCTGTCCTGACGGGCGACGCGCACCGAGGGAAAGATCCGCCCTTCGTGCGTCCAAGCCGGCGGCTCGGACGCACGAAGGGCGGATGTCGTCAGGTGGGGCGCCTCACGGCAGCACGCGGGGGCTGTACTTGACCGCCGCTCGCGCTTCCGCGCGTGCTCCGGCCTTGGCCATCGCGACCTTGCGCGCCTTGGCCGTGTTCTGCGCGATGAGAAGCAGCGCCTGCTCGGCGCGCTCACGGCGGAAGGTGGTGCGAGCGCTCGTGTTCCACGAGCGGTTGAACAGACGCTTCGCCGCAGCGAGCTGATCGGGCGACTTCGTGGTCAGCTCGTGCGCGAGGTCCATGGCGGCAGCCAGCGGGTCGTCGCTCACCTCGGAGGCGAGACCGAGCTCGACGGCACGCTCGCCGCAGACCATCTCGGCCGTCATCGTGAGCTTCTTCGCCACGTCGATGCCGACGAGTTCCTTGAGCGACTGGACGCCGCTCATGTCGGGGATGAGCCCCCACTTGCCCTCGAGCACCGACCACTCGGCGTCAGGTGTGGTGTAGCGGTAGTCGGCGCCCAGCGCGATCTGCAAGCCGCCGCCGTAGCAGTGGCCGTGAACCGCGGCGACGACGGGAACCGGCACGCGCCGCCACGCCCAGCAGGCTTCCTGGAAGGTGTTCGTGCCGCGCCACGGGCGGGGGATGAAGGCCGGGATGATCTTGGCCGGGGCCTTGTTGACCGATCCGAAGTCGAGACCGGCGCAGAACGAGCGTCCCTCACCCGAGACGACGACGACGCGGACGGCCTTGTTCGTGCGCACGTGGTGCGCCGCAGCCACCAGCTCCCCGAGCATGGGCAACGTGAGGCCGTTGAGCTTGTCCGGTCGGTTGAGCTTGACGTGGGCGATGCCCCCGGTGATCGTCGTCTCCACATTCGCCATTGCGTCAGCGTACGTCGACGGCGCCGCGTCCGACAGGCGATTGCCCGGGTTGTGCAGCGCACGAGCCATTCGTCGGCCGTCAGCCTGACGACGATCGTGCTCGTACAGCCCCTCGAGCACCATCGCCTCGTGGGCGGCGCCGCGGTAGAGCTCGAAGGCCGCCACGGTGATCCACGGAACGACGGTGACGACGAGAAGGACGACGGGCAGCGACACGTGCTGCGTCGACAGGAGCACCGCACCCGCGAGCACGGCGAGGGTCGCGAGCAGGATGAACGTGTGCAGGCCGGCCCAGGAGCGGGTCGTGAGGTAGTGGGCGAGGTACAGCGCCACCGTGTAGAGGCCCACCGGAACGGCCAGCGCCAGAGCGGCGACCGTGTGGTCGACGTGCGAGCCCGTCTTCTCGAACGACAGGGCGACGACGTGCAGGCCCCCGACGACGGCCGCCAGGCTCGGCCACACGAGGAAGTGGGCGTAGCCGAAACCGAACGAGCGGCTGAAGAAGCGATGGAGCACCTTGCCGAACGGGGTGATGAAGTAGCTCCACCACATGCCCACCGCCATGGCGATGCCCGAGAGCGCCACGAGGATCGCGCTGCCCCAGTCGATGGTGCGCTCGGCGTCTCCGAGGATCTCCTCGAGCGTCAGCACGGTGCCCGTGACGATCTCGCCGAACGTGATGATGGTGAGCAGGCCGTGTCGCTCCGCGACGTGGTGGGCGTGCCACGGGGTGCCCTTTCCACGTTCGGCGATCAGGGGCCCTGTCAGCTCGACGCACGTGACGAGAGTCGTCAGGGTGAAGATCGCCGGGAGCGGCAGGTGCATGCCCTCGAGAAAGGTCGTGGCGACCCACAGGATCTGTGCGACGACGAGGGTCGCCATGTACGTCGCGATCGCCCTGCGGTGCTCGGGGTCGCTGCGATAGGCGCGCACCCACTGGCACAGCATCGCGCCCCGCATGATGACGTACCCGATGACGATGACCGTGTTGTCGAAGTGCCCTTCCTCGATCGCCTCGAAGGTCCGCGGGATGCCGAGGGTGAAAATGACGACGCCGACCATCTGCACCATCGTGAGCAGACGGTAGAGCCAGTCGTCCGAGTCGTACGCACTCGCGAACCAGGAGTAGTTGATCCAGGCCCAGATGATGCCGAAGCTCGTGAAGGCGAACGCCCGACGGCGCCCGCCACGTGGCCCACCGCAATCCCGTGCGCGAGCTGCGACGCCCCCGTCGCGACGGCGACGACGAACGTCAGGTCGAACAGGAGCTCGAGCGTGCTGGCCACGCGTCCGCTCTCGTGGGGGTCTCGGCCCGACATCGGGCGAATGCGAGAACGAAGGTCGTCGGCGGTGACCGAGGGGGTCGTCGTGGCCGCATTATGACCCCGCGCGTCGACGCGTCAGAGCGCCGTCCACGCTCACGCGTCGGTGCGCAGCTCCGCCGACTCGTAGGTGCGGGCGCCCGCCAAGGACGGCGCGTAGGCGTGCACGGTGAGGGCTGGGCTGTCACCGAAGGCGCTCGTGCGGTGAATGAGACCGGGCGCAAGCCAACGGTGTTCGTCGGCCGTCACCACGCGCGTGGTCTTCTCCCCCGACGGCAGGTGCACCTCTTCGAGCAACGATCCGCGCACGACGACGAAGGCACCGGACGCGGCACCGTGATCGTGCCAACCGCTCGTGGAGCCTGGCGGCCAGGTGATGGCCCACATCTCGAGGTGGGGTGTGCCGGCCAGCGAGGCACGGCGGCGGTTCCCGTCGGCCGGCAGGTCGTCGAGATGCGCGGCCAGCGAATCGTCGCTCGCGAAGAGTCGGGCCACACGCACGAGTTGCTCGTCGGTGAAGCTGGTGATGCCGGGGGCGTCGGACGAGGTTCGCATGGTGATTCCTGGAGTGATGAGGCAACCCAACCCGCAGAAGGCGGGGTCGACCGCGGACATCTCCCAGCCAACCACCTCCACCGAGCGTCCACTCCTCCCGCACCTGTGGATTTGCTGACACTTCCCCTGCGCAGCCGTCAATTTCCCGACAAGGGACGCGGCAGGCCGCGAGCAGGACGGAGACAGGGAAGACCGCCGAGCAGCGACCGCCGCACGACGGGAAAGGGCGCCACTCGTGTGCGAGTGGCGCCCCTCCCTCTTCCCCAGAGCCCCGCGCAACGAGAGCGCAGGGAGTTTGCTCGGCGGGCCAGAACCGGCACGGGGGAAGGTCGTGCGCGAGAGCAGACGCGATCCGGCGGATCGAGCCGTTCTGGCCGGCCACGCGAGGCGCCCGCCGATGGGGCGGACACCTCGCGGGTCACAGGGCGGCCTTGACGCCCCCGGAGAACATCGAGTCGTGCAGTTCGATCTGGGTCAGCTTCGTGCCCGCCGGGACGTCGAAGACGAGGACGCCCTTGACCTGGTTACCGGGGTTGATCTGGTTGAACAGCACGTCGTTTCCCTGGATGGAAGCGCCTGCCATCGTGTCGGCGGAGAACTGCGTGCCGGAGGCGTCCATGGCCTTCTGGTCGGAGTCCGAGAGGCCCTGCTGTTGGTCGCCGATGTTCTTCACGGTGACGTGGACGAGGGTGTACTCGCCCTGAGCGGTTTCACTCACGTACTGCTGCCCCACCGTCTTCTTGCCGCGCTCGACCTTCGTGATCGTGAATTCGAACTTGCCGTCGCGCACCGGCGTACCCACCGCGGGCAAGGCGTCTCCGCCGTCCTTGGACCCGCCATCCGAGTTGCCCTCGGAGGTCTTGCTCTTCGAGCTGCTGCTCGGCGCCGCGTCGTCACCACCCTTGGAGCCACCTCCCCCGATTGCCGATCCGATGCCCACGATCAGGACGAGCGCGAGGATCGCCGTGAGGAACTTGTGGCGCAGGAACCAAATCTTCTTCTTGGGCGGCGGCTGCGGTTGCCAACCACCCTGCGGGTAGCCCTGCTGGGGGTAGTGGCCCTGCTGCTGGAACGTGTTGTTCTCGTCGTTCATGTGATTCTCCGGGGAAAAGGTCGGCGTGGCGCCGACGGCGATGGTTGATGTCGCCCCCTCGTACGCTTCGCATCCGGCGGCGACACCCGAAGGATCATCGCGCTCGATCCCCTCGCGCACATCGGTCGATCGGGCAGAATCCACCTGCCCGATCGGTCGGGGCGCACCGTCCGCGCCGAGCCGTCCCGGCGAACCACTCGCCACCGACGACGAGCCACCCGCGAAGCTATGAACTCCCTCTGAACGGGAAATGGCCCCAGGGCCCGCGCGCGCACCCAAAAAGTGACCGACATCTCACTCGACGCCGACCGATCAAAATAACAACCGCTGAACGCACGACCAACTTGGCGCCAGTACTGGGCAGACAGCTCCTTCTGGCGAAACCCCTGCCCGTTTCAGCCTACCCGCCCTAGACGCCCGTGAGCTTCTTGGGCGAAATTTAATTCTGCTATCGCACATATTATAGGACCGGGCTCCGCCCCCGGTCCGGCCTCAGCCCGACTTGATCGCAGCCGTCATCTCGGCCAGCCGCAAGGAAAAGAAGTACATGAACGCTCGCTCGATTCGCGCACGTCTGCGTACCACCACGATCGCGACGACGGCCGCTACGGCCATGCTCGCCACGGGAGGCGTGGCTCTGGCCACGCCTGCCGCAGCAGCCACGCGCCCCGTGGAAATCCAGGCCACCGTCCTGGTCCTCGACGACGGCCAGCCCATGGTCAGTGCCATCGTCGACCGCCTCGCAAAGGAGGGCGTCGACTACGAGAAGGTCGACCTCACCTCCGCCTCGCGCCCGCAGCTGACTCCGGCATTCTTCGCGAGCCAGGGGTGGCTCACCACTCGGGCGAAGTTCATGGGTGTCGTGACGCCCAGCGCCGAACCGGCGAGCCTCACCGCCGCCGAGCGGGCCACCCTGGCGCGATACGAGAGCACCTTCAAGGTGCGCGAGTTCAGCGCGTACAACTGGCCCAGCGCGGGCATCGGCCTGGAGAACCAGTACAGCGGCGCCGTCGACGGCATGGCCGCCGACCTGTCCGGCGCAGCGAAGACCAACGGCTTCGAGTACCTCAAGGGATCGGTCACGTTCGACGACCTCTCCCCCGGTGTTTCCGAGAGCTACGGATACATCGCGAAGAAGGCCGCCACGAGCAACGGCGCCACCTATACGCCGTATCTCACGCTCCCCGTGCCCGGAACGGGCGAGAACGGCTCCCTCCTCGGCGTCTACGCCAAGGACGGGCGCGAGCAGCTCATCAGCACGGTCGCGTCCAACGCCTCGCAGCAGCACTGGAAGGTGCTCTCGCACGGCATCGTCTCGTGGCTGACCCGGGGGATCTCGACCTCCTACTCGCGCAACTTCCTCGCGGTTCAGGTCGATGACGTCCTGCTGCCCGACGCCGAATGGAACGCCGAGGGCAACTGCACCGTGGGCGACGACTGCGACCCCGCCACGTACCCCGAGACGGCACCCGACGCCACCTCGCGCATGACGGCCCAGGACGTCGACCAGCTCGCCGCCTGGCAGCGCACCAACGGCGTCAAGCTCGACGTCGCCTTCAACGGCGCGGGTGCGGCCGACCAGAAGGCCGAGACCGGCTCCGACGCCCTCGAGGCGTCGTTGCTGGCCAACAAGAACGAGTTCCGCTGGATCAACCACACGTGGTCGCACCCCTACCTCGGCTGTGTTCACGACGACTCGACGACGCCGTGGCAGTGCGCGAAGACGTCGACGGGTGGCATCAACTGGGCCTCGCAGGCCACGATCGCCTCCGAGATCAGCAAAAACGTCGCGTACGCCAAGACGAACACGCTGCCCAACTTCGACGCCGCGAGCCTCGTCACCGGCGAGCACTCGGGTTTGAAGTCGCTGCCGCAGATGCCGGCCGACAACCCTTACCTCGCGTCGGCCCTGACGCAGCAGCGCATCAAGTGGATCGCCTCGGACGCCTCGCGCGAGAGCGAACCGCGCGTCCTCGGCTCCGCGACGACCGTGCCGCGCCACCCGATGAACATCTACTACAACACCTCGACGAAGGCTAACGCCGTCGACGAGTACAACTGGCTCTACACGAGCCGCGCCGACGGCGGATCCGGGCTGTGCGAGGACAACCCGGCCACGAGCACGTGCATCACGCCGCTGACGCAGGACGGGTTCGACTCCTACATCGTGCCCAAGGAGAAGCAGATCGCCCTGGGGCACGTGCTCGACAACGACGCCCGCCCGCACTACGCCCACCAGAGCAACCTGACGGGCGACCGCATCCTCTACCCGGTCGTCGAGGGCATTCTCGGCTCCTACCGCGGCGTCTACGCCGACAACGCTCCCATCGTCAACGTCACGACGGCCGAAGCGGGCACGCAGCTCGTGCGTCAGCAGACGTGGCGGGCCAGGAGCTCGCAGGTGCAGGCGACGATCTCCGGCACCAAGCTGCAGCTGTTCAACAACTCCTTCTCCGCGATCGACGTGCCCGTGACGGCACCGTCCGGCACCCGCTCGGGCCTTTCGACGTTCGGGCAGAGCTACGGCGGGCAGTCGTCCGACTGGGTGCGCCTGCGCGGCCTCGGCCTCAAGACGTTCACCCTGCCCACCGCGACCGGTTTCGCCACGAGCGCCTCGTGGGACACCTCCGCCGCCGCGACGCCCGCCACCCCGAGCGCGCCTGCCCTCACACCGGGCACGGCGAAGGACGGCACGTCGACGCGGGTGGTCGCACAGCCGGTCGCCGACAGCGACCTGATCGCGGCCGCCGGCTGAGTCCAGCATGCACGTCGCGTTACTGAACGAGGGAACCTACCCGGTCGTGCACGGCGGGGTCAGCACCTGGTGCGACCAGTTGGTGAAGAACCTACCCGAACACGAGTTCTCCATCGTGACGCTCACCGGCACGCAGCACGAGAGCGTGTGGTCGCTGCCCTCCAACGTCCGCTCGTTCCAGGCCAAACCCATGTGGGGTGAGGTGAGGCGTCGGTGGTCGTTCGAGGCGCTGCGAGCCTGGGGTGAGTCGTCGGAGATCGACTCCGCCTACCGCCAGTTGTGGTCGGCCGTGTTGCCACCTGCAGGTCGCTCGGTCGACCTGCAGGCGGCGACGGCAGGGCTGCGCGTCCTCGCTGCCGAGTACGCCCAACCCCTCATGGCGCACTTCACGGGCGGCCTGGGGACGAAGGCGCTCATGGGCGCCTGGGCGTCGCACGTGAAGGGCACGGGCCTACCACCGCTGTCGGGGTCGCAGGCGGCGGACGTCTCGCGGCACGTCGACCGTTTTCTCGCGGTGCTCAACGTGTCATGGCCGAGCGTCGACCTCATCCACGCCACGACGAACGGTCCGGCAGGGCTCATGGCACTCGGCCGGCACTGGCGGGACGGCACACCCATCGTCCTGACCGAGCACGGCGTGCACCTGCGCGAGCGCTACCTCGCGCTGCGCGCCGCGAACTTCCCCTGGACCGTGCGCTACGCCCTTATGGCGATGACGCGCGCCGTCTGCCAGACCGTCTACAACCACTGCGAACTCATGACGCCCGTGAGCGAGTTCAACGCAGGATGGGAGCGCGAGCTCGGAGCGAAGGCGCAGCGCGTCATCACCGTGCCCAACGCCGTCGACGCCACGGCCTTCCCACCCGTCGAGGGCGAGCCGGACGTGCCGACCGTCAGCTTCGTGGGTCGCATCGACCCGCTGAAGGACCTGGCCACCCTCATCGAGGCGTTCGCGATCGTGCGCGACTCGGTACCGGATGCCCGCCTGCGGCTCTTCGGCCCGACGCCAGCCGGCAACGAGGCCTACCGGGCGGAACTCGACGCGCTCGTCGTCGCATGCGGCCTCGGGGCGAGCGTGACGTTCGAGGGCGCGGTGCCCTCGGCCCGACCCGCCATCGAAGCGGGCCACGTGGTCGCCCTGTCCAGCATCTCCGAGGGGCTGCCCTACACCGTCATCGAGTCGATGATGTGCGGCCGCGCGACCGTGAACACCGACGTCGGAGGAGTCAACGAGTGCGTCGGGCGCGACGAGACGTGCGGGCTGCTCGTACCGCCACGCGACGCCCAGGCCCTGGGTGAGGCGCTCGTGCGCCTGCTCGTCGACGATGCGGAACGGCAAGCCATGGGACGCCGTGCGCGCGAGCGCGCCCTGTCGACGTTCGACCTCGCGAAGTTCACCGCACGCTACCGGTGCATCTACCAGCGCAGCGCCGCCACGGTGCCCGAGGCAGACCTCGACGACGTCCGCCGCGCCCTCGAGGCAGCCGACTCGAGCGCCACACGTGAGTACGCCGCCGCGACCCACGCCGCACCCACCACCACGGAGGCCGAGTCGTGTCGATGACGCTCAAGGAGGCGACCGGGACGAGGGCGACGGGCGACGACGAGACGCACCTCGAGCTCGCCGCCTCGGTCGACAACACCGTCGACCTCTTCGACGCCGCCGCTCACCTCGAATCGATGGGGTTCGGGGGCCGCAGCTCGGTGCGCCACGGCTATGCGAACACCTTCGCGCACGCTGACGCGCTCGTGCGCACGCGCCTGGCCGGCGCCGTCGTCCTCACGGGCCGCGAGCGCACGGACGAGTTGCGCACGTGGAGGCGGGCATGGAGCCACGCCCTCGCCCGCTCCCTGACGATGCTGTGCGGCGTCCTCATCTGCATCGCCACGGTCTCCACGCACAACACGAACGCCGTGTTCACCGCCGGTGCCGTCGGGTGGCTCGCGGGGCAACTCGTCAGCGCGACGATGTGGCAGGGCCTGTCGTCCGCCAGCCGTCTCAAGGCCGAGGTGAACGGCGCCTGCGTCGGGACGGTGGCCCTCCTGCTCTCTGCGGCCACCTGCCTCGTCGTGGATTCCTGGGCCCCCCTGCTGTGGGCGTTGTGGAGTTGTGCGATCTCGGCGCTCGTCGTCATCGGGTCTCCGGTGCAGCTCCTGGGCGCTGTCCTGCCCTGCGCCGCACTGACCGGGGTGCTGCTGCTCGTCGAACCGAGCATGGCCCTCGTCGTCAGCCGCATCATCATCCTCGGATTCGCGGCGGTGACGGGATACGTCGTCCTCAAGGCTGCCTGGGAGCAACAACAGCGTGCCCGCACGTTGGCGCGTGAGGTCCTGCACCCCATCCTGGCCTGGAGCACCATCCAGACGCTCGCACTCATCACCCAGTTGATGGTGCTCGTCCTGCACGTCGGCAGCGCGTTCACGTCGTCGTTGGCGCTCGCCGGCCTCGCAGCCTCCGCGGCCTGCGAACCGGTGCTCGACAGCGCCCTGCTCGGCGCGAAACGCCTTGCGGTCCTGACCCACAGTTGGCGCCAGTTGCGGTGGACGACGGCCGGCCTCGGCGCGCTCGCCGTCGGCCTCGTCTGCGGCGTGGGCCTCATCGCCGCGTTCTTCATGCTCACTGCCGTCGGAGGTGGCCGCGACGATGCCCACCTCTTCCTGCCCGCTGTGCTCATCACAGCCCTCACCACGACCGGCTCGGGCGTGCAGCTACGCACCGGAAACGCCCCGGGGGCTGCGGCGGTGGCCGCCGGCAGCCTCGCCGTCGTCCTAGTCTGTATGCTCACCGGTGGCGCCGTCGGCCTGCTCCTGGCGTCCCTCGTACTGTTCGTCATCGTCAGCGCCGTCACGGCCCGACGCACCTCCCACTCTGCGAATTGGTGACACGTGTTCGACGCCCCTCAACCCACCCCGGCCGTCCCCTGGTACATCCATCCGGCAGAAGCACCTCTCGCGTGGCAGCGCCTGGCCGACGGCGTGTTCGGCTTCGGGTTCGTCGTCGTCAACGTCGACAACGGGCCTGGGCACGGGCCGCAGGATCCGTACTACCGCAGGCCGCTCGAGCGCGGGCTCGCCACGACTACAGCCGGGTACGTCAACGTCGGCTACGGGCAGCGCCCCTGGGATGACGTGCTCGAAGAGGTCGAGCAGTGGCAGCAGTGGTACGGCATCCACGACATCATGCTCGACTGCGTCCCGTCGCAGGATCATCAAGGCGCCTGGTCGGTCGAGTGGATCGACGCGTTGAGAGACGCCGGGGTCGAGCACGTCATCGCCAACCCCGGCGTCGTGCCAACGCGACGCCTCGTCGAGACGGCCGACGTCACCTGTGTGGCCGAGGCTGCCTGGCAGGACTACGCCCACCTGCAGATGCCCGAGTGGTTGCAGGCGGTCAGCCCGCACAAGCAGTGGCACCTCGTGCACGGCGTGCCACCCGAGCACCTCGCCTCCGTGCCGGCCCTGGCCGCGAGCCGCGGGGCGCACTTCAGCTGGGCCACCGACCGGGGCCTGCCCAACCCGTGGGACGTGCTGCCCGCGCCGTACGCCGACTGTCACCCTGAACTCGTGAAGGCACGATGAAGACCTCGCTCCCCGCAGCGGGCGCGCTCGTGCTCGCGCTCACGACGAGTGCGTGCGCGGCCACGGACGACCAGGCCCTCCCGCCGTCCGCGAGTGCCGCCGGAACGGCCCCGAGCGCCGCAACGTCGAACGGCAAGCCGGGCGCACGTGGTGGAAGCCCGCGCGTGGGCAGAGCTGGCAGATCCAGTACAGCGGCGCGCTCGACACCTCCGTCAAGGCATCGGTCTACAACCTCGACTGGGAGGGGACGAGCACGAAGACCGTCACCGCTCTGCACCGGCGCAACATCAAGGTGATCTGCTACATCAACGCCGGCGGGTACGAGCAGTGGCGTCCGGACGCGAAGAAGTTCCCCGCGTCGACGCTCGGCAAGCCGCTCGATGACTGGCCGGGCGAGCGCTGGCTCGACGTGCGCCAGCGCGCCAAGCTGGCGCCGATCATGGCCAAGCGCATGGACGTGTGCAAGGCGAAGGGCTTCGACGCCGTCGACCCTGACAACATGGACGGTTACGCCGCGACGAGCGGGTTCCCCATCAAGCAGTCCGACGCCGTCGCCTACCAACGTCAGCTCATCGCCGACGCGCACAAGCGGGGCCTGGCGATCGGCCTGAAGAACAGCCTGGAAATCCTCCCGCAGTTGCAGACGAGCATCGACTTCGCCGTCAACGAAGAATGTGTCGCCTACGACGAGTGCGACCGCTACGCGCCGATGCTCGCGGCGAACAAGCCTGTCTTCAACGTCGAGTACTCCGGTTCCGCGGCCAGCGTGTGCTCTCGCGTACCCAAGGGCATGAGCACGATTATCAAGCCTCTCGAACTGACGGCCAGACGCAGCGCTTGCTGACGCCCGTCCGGACGTGGCGCGGCGCCGTCGCACCGGTTCGCGAGCGCGCGGTCACGCCCGCCCCGTGCGCGCCGCGGTGGCAAGGACCGGCACCGCCGGGCGGTCGCTCGCATCACCGGTGGCCGGGCCCGTGGCCGTCACGATGCGACGTAGGCCTCGAGGTGCTTGCCCGTGAGCGTCGAACGATCTGCGACGAGGTCGGCGGGCGTGCCCTCGAACACGACACGGCCACCGTCGTGGCCGGCCCCCGGGCCGAGGTCGATGATCCAGTCGGCGTGGGCCATGACGGCCTGGTGGTGCTCGATGACGATGACGTTCTTGCCCGCGTCGACGAGGGAGTCGAGCAGCGACAACAACTGCTCGACGTCCGCGAGATGCAGACCCGTGGTCGGCTCGTCGAGGATGTACGTGCCGCCCTTGTCACCCATGTGCGTGGCGAGCTTGAGACGCTGACGTTCCCCGCCCGAGAGCGTCGTGAGCGGCTGACCGATCTTCACGTAGCCGAGGCCCACGTCGTCGAGGCGTTCGAGGACCTTGACGGCGGCCGGCACCTTCGCGGCGCCGTCGCTCGTCTCGCCCCGGAAGTAGGCAAGGGCGTCGGCGACGGAGAGAGCGAGCACGTCGGCGATGTTCTTGCCACCCAGCTCGTACTCCAGCACCTCGGGCTTGAAGCGCTTGCCCTCGCAGACGTCACACGGCGTCTCGACGGTCTCCATGATGCCGAGGTCGGTGTAGATGACGCCGGCACCCTTGCACGCCTCGCATGCGCCCTCGGAGTTCGCGCTGAACAGGGCCGGCTTGACGCCGCTGGCCTTGGCGAACGCCTTGCGGATCGGGTCGAGCAGGCCCGTGTACGTCGCCGGGTTGGAGCGGCGCGATCCCTTGATGGCGCTCTGGTCGACGGCGACGACGTCGTCTCGCCCGCCCAGCCCGCCGTGGACGAGGGTCGACTTGCCCGAGCCGGCCACGCCCGTCACGACGACGAGCACACCGGTGGGAACGTCGACGTCGACGTCGCGCAGGTTGTGCGAGTTCGCGCCGCGGATCTCGAGGGCGCCCGTCGCCTTGCGCGTCGCTTCCTTGAGCGTGACGCGATCGTGCAGGTGGCGGCCGGTCAGCGTGTCGGACCCGGCGAGGCCTTCGACGGTGCCCTCGAACATGATGCGGCCACCCTCGCTGCCTGCGCTGGGGCCGAGGTCGACGACGTGGTCGGCGATGGCGATGGTCTCCGGTTTGTGCTCGACGACGAGCACCGTGTTGCCCTTGTCGCGCAGGCGCCGCAGCAGGTCGTTCATGTTCTCGATGTCGTGCGGGTGCAGGCCGACGGTCGGCTCGTCGAACACGTACGTGACGTCGGTGAGCGAGCTTCCGAGGTGGCGGATCATCTTGACGCGCTGCGACTCGCCGCCCGACAGCGTGCCCGAGGGGCGTTCGAGGGAGAGGTAACCCAGACCGATCTGCACGAACGAGTCGAGTGTCTCCGTCAGCCCCTTGAGCAGCGGTGCGACGGACGGCTCGTCGAGGCTCTTCGCCCACTCGGCGACGTCGGTGATCTGCATGGCGCACACGTCGGCGATCGAGTACGCGCCGATCTTCGAGGTGCGAGCACCCTCCGTGAGCCTCGTGCCGTCGCACTCGGGGCACGTGCGGAAGACGACGACCCGCTCGACGAAGGCGCGGATGTGCGGCTGCATCGCCTCGACGTCCTTGCTCAACATCGACTTCTGGATCTTCGGGATGACACCCTCGTACGCGAGGTTGATGCCCTCGACCTTGATCTTCGTGGCCTCCTTGTGGAGGAGGTTGTCCATCTCCCGCTTCGAGTACTTCTTCAGCGGCTTGTCCATGTCGAAGAAGCCGGAGCCGGCGAAGATGCGGCCGTACCAGCCGTCCATCGTCATGCCCGGCACGGTGAGGGCGCCCTCGGCGAGCGACTTCTCCTTGTCGAAGAGCTGGTCGAGGTCGAAGTCGCTCACGCTGCCGCGCCCCTCGCAGCGCGGGCACATGCCGCCCGTGACGCTGAACTGACGCACCTCACGCGTGCCGTCGGCCTTCTTGAGCGAGCCGCTACCCGACGCCGAGGCGACGTTGAACGAGTATGCGCGGGGCCCACCGATGTTCGGCGTGGCGAGGCGACTGAACAGGATGCGCAGCATCGCGTTGACGTCGGTGACAGTGCCGACTGTCGAGCGCGGGTTGGCGCCCAGGCGCTCCTGGTCGACGATGATCGCCGTCGTCAGGCCCTCGAGCAGGTCGACGTCGGGGCGGGCCAGCGTCGGCATGAAGCCCTGGACGAACGAGGAGTACGTCTCGTTGATCATGCGCTGGCTCTCGGCCGCGATCGTCTTGAACACGAGCGAACTCTTGCCGGAGCCGCTGACACCGGTGAACACCGTGAGGCGCCGCTTCGGCAGTTCGACGCTCACGTCCTCGAGGTTGTTCTCCCGCGCGCCTTCGACGCGGATGATCTCGTGGGAGTCGGCGGGGTGGGTGCTCATGGGGCTCCTGCGCTCGGTGCGGACGTAGGCAGCATCATGCCGTACCGCAGGACTACGGTCACGCCATGACGATCTTCGCGGTGACCTGCACGTACGTCGACGACGAGCGGCGCCTCAGCGCGCGGCGTCCGGCCCGTTATGCCTGGTTCCAGGAACTCGAAGCCAGTGGACGCCTGTTGGCCTCCGGCCAGCTGAGCGGTGAGGGCATGCCGCGGGGCCTGTTGCTCCTCGAGGCGGCGGACGCGGGCGAGGCGGCCCGCCTGCTCGACGATGACCCCTTCGAGGTCGAAGGTGTGGTGACGCAGCGACTCATCGGACGCTGGCACGCGACGCTCGGCACGTGGGCCGGACGTTCCTGACACTTCTGCCCGATCGGCGTGCCCGGTCCGACACACGTTGTCGGTGCTCACCCCTAGGGTGTGCGATGTGACACAGCCAACGCTCACCGGCCCGCACGCCGGGCATGCCCCTTCGGGGCAAGGTGCTCGCACGCGCCGCGTGTGGACGAACGTCGGCATCGTCGTCGCCACCGTCGGCTCGGCTGCACTCGCCGCGGGCGCGGCCGACATGCGCCTCTACGACGCGGCACCCGGCCAGCCTGCGGGCAATCTGACGCTGAGCGCCTTTCTCGTCTCCGTCGCGGCGGCGGTGATGCTGTGTTTCCGACTGCGCTCCCCGCGCGCACTGCTCGTCACAGCACTCGTGGCGTGTCTGCCGCCCCTCGTGTTGCCCACCGACAGCTTGCCCGCGCTCATCGGGGCAGCGAGCGTCGTCGTCTGGCACCCGGACGTTCGGGCCCGTTGGGGTGTGCCCGTTCTGGCCGGCATCGCGACGCTCGTGGCCGTGTGGCGCGACACCCGTGGAACGACGAGTGGCAAGAGCTTCTGGAACAGCTTCGAACACCCGGACGGCAGCGCGGGTACCTGGCCCGCCATGCCGTGGTGGCAGGTGCTCCTCGTGGCAGGCCTGCTCGTCGCGCTCTTCGTCGGCACAGCCCTCCTGCGGCGCAGCCGGGCAGACACCGACGTCCACCGTCACCGCGCGGAGGCGGCCCGAGCCGAGGCCGACGACCTCGGACGCCGCATCGCCGAGCAGGACGACCGCGAAGCTCTCGCTCGTGAGGTGCACGACGTTCTCGGTCACCGGCTGAGCATCCTGGCCATGCAGGCCAACGCGCTCGAGATCGAGGCACAGGCAGCCGGGGCGCCGGAGGTCGAAGATCGGGCCCGGCAGATCCAACAGGGTGCCGCCGGGTCGATGAACGATCTGCGTTCTCTGCTGTCGATCCTGCGTCACGGGCCGCAGGCCGGCGAGCGCCCGTACGAACTGGCCGACATCGCAACGCTCGTCACCGAGTGCATCGACGCGGGCACCCCCGTCTCGTCGAACGTCTTCGTCGACCAGAGCAAGCCACTCGATCCGGTCGTGTCGCGCAGCGCGTACCGGATCACCACCGAGTTGCTGACGAACGCACGCAAGCACTCCCCCGGAAACCTCGTCCGCCTGAGCATCCACGGCAACCCACGGGACGGGCTCGTCATCTCCACCGAGAATCCGATGGCTCCCGGCGGTTCGGGTACCGGCAGCCAGAGTGGCCTGGCCGGCATCGGACGGCGAGCCAACGATCTCGGTGGCCAGTTCTGGGCCGGGCCGAGCGACGACGGCCGCACCTACACCGCCACGGCGAGGTTGCCCTGGCACTTGCCCCGATGACTCACCACACTCCCGACGCGAAGAGAGCGCCCATGACGAACGCCGAACAACCCATCCGCGTGCTCGCGGTCGATGACGACCCGATGGTGCTCGACCTCGTGCGCGTCATGTTCAAGGGCGCCCCCGACATCGTCCTCGTCGCCACCGCCTCCGACGGCGACGAGGTCATCGACGCCGTCACGGCCTATCACCCGGACGTCGTTCTCATGGACGTGCAGATGCGACGCCTAAACGGCATCGACGCCACCGCCGCGCTGACGAAGCGGCCCCACCCGCCGCGCGTCGTCATCCTCACGACGTTCGACGAGAAGGAGTACGTGCCGCGCGCGATGGACGCGGGAGCGGTGGGCTTCATCCTCAAGTCGGCCGCGAGCAAGGAGCTGTACGACGCTGTTCGTGCAGCGCACGCGGGCGAGAGCCCGATGTCGGCGCGCAGCGCGGGTCACCTGCGCTCGGGCTACCTCGACGGCGGAGGCGAGGGGCGTCGTGAGGCACGTCGCCTGCTTCAAGGGTTGAGCGAGCGGGAGGTCGAGATCGCCCGGCTCGTCGCGGCGGAACGCACGAACCCGGCCATCGCTGCCGAGCTGTTCCTCAGCGAGAGCACGGTCAAGCAACACGTCGCGACGATCCAGCGCAAGCTCGGCGTCGAAGGACGCATCGGCATCGCGATGGTCGTCGTGCGTGCCGAATGACCCGTCGCTCGTGACGCTCAGCTAGCCTCGTTGAGCTTTGCCATCTCGTCGGGGGTGAGCTGAGGCGCGGCGAGCGCCTCGTCGAGTTGCTCGAGCGAACTGACGCCGACGATCGGGCGCAGGCTCGGCTCGCTCTGCACGAGCCAGCTGAGCACGACCTGCCCCGGCTTGGCACCGTGCGCCTCGGCCACCTCGGCGAGAGCTGCGAGACGCGCCGTCGTGCCGGGGTGGTCGTAGACGTCCGGGAACGGCCGGTCGGCTCGGTCGTAACTGCCCTGCACGAGCGGGCTGTAGGCCCAGCACTCCATCTCGGGGTGAGTCTGCAGGTAGTCGATCGTCTCGTCGGTGACGAAGCCGAAGCGGTGGTCCTTGCCCGGCACCTGGGTGTCCGGTCGGGGGCGCACGTAGCTCGTCGTGAGCTGCAGCGCCGTCCACGGTTCGACGCCCTGCTGCTCGGCGAGCATGCGTGCCTGCTCGACACGCCACGTCGGGTGGTTGCTCACGCCGAGACGCCTCGCCGAGCCGTTCGCGTGCAGGGCGCCCATGGCGGCCACGACGTCCGCCAGGGGCGTGGCACGGTCCTCGCCGTGGGCCCAGTAGAGGTCGATCACGTCGACGCCGAGGCGCTCACGGCTGCGTTCGAACTGCGTGGCGATGACCTCGGGCGCAAGGCCCTCCCACTCGGTGAAGTCGCCGGGACGCACGGGCTCCTGGGCCACCTTCGTCGCGATCGTGAGGCCGTCGCGCACCCCGGGGTTGGCCCGGAGCCACGCGCCGAGCGTCGCTTCACTCTGCCCGCCGGCGCCGCTCGGATTCGCCCAGAACGCGTAGCAGTTGGCCGTGTCGAGCACCGTGCCGCCGGCCTCGACGTAGCGGTCCATGAGGGCGAACGAGGTGGCCTCGTCCGTCTTCGTACCGAAGTACATCGTGCCGAGGACGAGGTGGGCTGCGATCGGGGACGACGAAGTCATTGCGCCATCCTGACACGCCTCAGTGACGGTGCGTCCGCTCCACCCAGGCGGCAGGAATACTGAGGTTCCACAGCGAGTCTCCCTCGTCGAGGCGATAGCTGCGCAGTGCCGCCACGCGCAACAGACGCAGCGATCCGGCGATCATGACGAACGCGAGCGGCCACTCGAGCAAGCCCGCCGACAGCAGGGATTCGCCACGCTCCGCGGCCGCCGCCGTCATGACGTCGAACCAGGCGTCACACGCGAGCAGGACGCCCGTGGCGAACGACAGCAGCATGACGACCTGCTTGCGTCGCCATCCGCAGTAGGCGGTGAGTGCCATGAGCGCGGCGAGGAAGAGATCGAAACCGACCCACGTGTAGCGCCAGTTGTGCGCCTCGTACTGCACGGGCAGCGTGAGGCTGACGTAGAGCACCCACGGCACGAGTGCGACGGCGCCGCCGATCATGAGACCGAGACGCACCGTGCGGATCCGGCCGATGTGGGTGGGCAGCAGCTCCCCGATGGGGCGTTGGAGGCGCTCGATGACATCGCGTCGGTGATGACCACTGGGTCAGCCGTTGTTGGCTCCGCAGTTGCAGCCGCCGCAACCGCAGCCGCCGCCCGCCGGGGCTGCACCCTTGGCTTCGGCCTCCATCTGCGCGCGGATGTCGTCCATGGGCAGTTCGCGGATCTGACGGATGAGGTCGTCAACGGCGTTCGCCGGCAGCACGCCGGAGTTGGAGAAGACCATGAGGCCGTCACGGAACGCCATGAGCGTCGGGATCGACTGGATGTTCGCCGCCGCCGCGAGTTCCTGCTCGGCGTCCGTGTCGACCTTCGCGAAGACGATGTCCTCGTGCTTGTTGCTCGCCTCCTCGAAGACGGGCGCGAACTGACGACACGGGCCGCACCACGCCGCCCAGAAGTCGACGAGGACGATGTCGTTGTTCTCGATGGTCTCGGTGAACGTGTCACCGGTCAGTTCGATGGTGGCCACAGGCCTTGCTCCTCAAAAAGATTGTGGTTCGTCGGCCATTCAAACAAACACCGGAGGCAAACCCTTCCCGCCGCGCCCGCCCGCCCGCCAGAACCGAACGCCCGCGCGGGCCGTGGAACCGGCGCGCGGGCGTTGTCATCCAAACACCATGCCACCGACACGACGCCGACGCTGGCCGCTGATGGTGGCGCTCGCCCTGGTGGTGGCGCTGATCGCGGCCGGTGTCGCCGTCGTCAACCTCACAAGGCACGATTCCTCGTTCCGCGAACCGACCCAGCCGGCGCCTGCCTACGCACATGCTCTCGAGGAGCAACTCGAAGAGCGGCCCGGCGTGGCAAGGGTTCGCGCCGAGGAATCGATCGAGTGCATCGACGGCTGCAAGGGTCAGCGCTACGGGTTCGACGTCGCCATCGACCTCACGGACGACGCGACGGCCGCGAACGTTCGGGATGCAGCGGCCTTCGTCCGCAGCCGCTACCCCGAGGGCGCGCACCCGATGGCGGCAAAAATCCCCGCGTCCATCCACTTCTTCACCGCCGGGTTGAACGCGAACGGTGACAACAGCCTCTCCGTGACCACCTCGGGCCCAGCCCTGACGGCGACGCAAGCACACGCCTTTCTCGACGTGGCGCGCACGAACCCGCGGACGGAAGCGCGCTTGCTCCCCGACCGCGCACAGCCTGCGGCGAAGGCGACCTTCGTCGTCGAATCCGACGTCATCGCAACGAAGTGCGAGGATCTCGACGCCGTGAGCACGCCAACGGTTGCGGCCCTGACGAAGGCGACCGGCACCGATGGCACTAGCACTCATCTGACCTTCCGGTGTGCGCAGACGTACGCCACCGTCGCCGTGGGTCCGACGACGCGGATCCACGGATGGTCGGATGCCGCGACGGCCTTGAGCACACTGGAAGCGACGCCGCAATCGAGTGCCGCGGAGAGGCCCTACGTTCGCCTCGGAGTGCGGGACGGCGCCACGCGTCTGTCGGTGAGCGCCCGCTCCGACGAGGCGTTGAGTCCGGAAACCCGCCGTCGTGCGAGCGTCGTCATCGAGGGCCTTCGCACGGTGGGCGCGGTGAATCCTCAGCTCGATCTCGACTGAGACGCCCTCCCCTGACTCGACGTCGACGTCACGTCTCCAGGCGAGGCGGGCGGCGCCGATAGGTCACCGGCGTCGCCGACATCCGAATGGGGTTCGCCACCTGTGCGAGCCCGTCGACGTCGACCCGCATGTGGAGCCCCACCTGGTCGGCCAGCGCGAAGGCCTGCTCGATGTCGTTGACGGGGCCGGCAGGCACGCCCGCCTCGCCGAGGTCGCTCGCCCACTCCCCGGCGCTGCGCGACGACAAGGCGTCGTTCATCGCCGTCACCAGGACGTCGCGGTGCTCGACGCGCAGGGCGTTGGAGGCGTACCGGGGGTCGTCGGCCCATTCGGGGTGACCGAGAACGTCGGCGAGGCGGGCGAACTGGCGTTCGTTCCCGACGGCGATGGCCAGCGGCCGATCGGCCGTCGTGAAGACCTCGTACGGGGTGAGCGACGGGTGCCGGTTGCCCATGCCGCGCGGCACGGCGCCCGTCATGAGGTGCGCGCCGGACTGGTTCGCGAGCGCCGAGAGCAACGACGACAGCAGCGAGACCTCGACGTGCTGGCCCTCCCCCGTCGCGTCGCGATGCCGCAGCGCGGCCAGCAGACCGACGGCCGCGTGGAGGCCCGTGACGATGTCGACCATCGCGACACCGACCTTCGTCGGCTCGTCGGGGGCGCCCGTCACGGACATGAGGCCGCCAACGGCCTGGACGAGCAGGTCGTAGCCGGGCAGCGTCGACTCCCCGAAACCGGTGATCGAGACGTAGACGACGTCCGGGTTGAGCGCCACGACGTCGTCGTAACCGAGGCCGAGGCGGGCCATCGTGCCCGGCAGGAAGTTCTCGACGACGACGTCCGCGCGCGTCACGAGCTCGCGCGCAGCGGCCCGATCGTCGTCGGAGCGCAGATCCCAGAACTCGCTGCGCTTGTTGCGGTTGACGGAGAGGAAGTAGGTCGCCTCGCCGTCGTCGGTCCACGGCGGGCCCCACGAGCGGGTGTCGTCACCGCAGTCTGGGCGTTCGATCTTGACGACGTCTGCGCCCAGGTCGCCGAGCAGCATCGTCGCGTAGGGCCCGGCGAGGACGCGCCCGAAGTCGGCGATGAGCAGCCCGTCGAGGGCACCGGGCGTCCGCACGTGTTCCATGAATCTCCTCGCCGCCGTTGTCCATCACGTCAACGCGATGCCGTGCGCGCGGGTTCCCCCCGCGAGTCGGCGGCCTTCGTCGTCGTGGCCCCAGGCCGACCCGAAGTCCCGGTCGAGGTGGCTGAACTCATTGTTCCGCAGCCCCACAGGAACACCCCGAGCGAGATCGCGACGCAGCCCAGGAGGTAGACGCGGAAGCCCTTCTCGTTGCCGTCGCACCGAGCACCGGCCACGTGATGAGCAGCGAACCGACGCCGAAGATGAGCAGCATCGTGCGTCGTCCGATGCGCCCGCGCTGGAAGCCATCGGCGTGTAGGAGGCGTCACCGAGCGGGTCGCCTGCCGTTGCGGCGGTGCTCGTCTTGGTGAAGGTGCCACTCGTCGGCGCAGCGGTCGGGTAGAGGACGTACGGCAGGAAGGCGCCGTCGCGACCGTTGGTGCTTGCGGAAGGAACCGAACGTGTTCTGCCACGGCACGGAGACGACGAGTCCGTTGGTGTTCGTCGGGTTGGACGCCGCAACGGCGGGCGCCGACGAGGCGACGGCGACGGCCCGTGTGACCTGCGCAACGGCAAACGATTCGTCGAATTGATTGCCTGTGCGGATGGTGTGACCACAAGGGTGCCGCGACGCGCCGTCTGCCTACTCGCCCGTAAAGTAACTGCGAGTCCACTCGCCCACCGCCGAAGGTCGCCCACGATGCGCATCGCCCTGTCGTCCTACCGCAGCAAACCGCACAGCGGCGGTCAGGGCATCTACGTGCGCAACCTCAGCCGCGAGCTCGTGGCGCTCGGCCACGAGGTGACGGTGTTCTCCGGCCAGCCCTACCCCGAACTCGACGAGGGCGTGCGCCTCGAGAAGGTGCCGAGCCTCGACCTCTACAACGACGAGAACCCGTTCCGCCGCCCCGCGCGCTCGGAGTTCCGTGACGCCCTTGACGTCGCGGAGTTCGCCGGGATGTTCTCGGGCACCTTCCCCGAGCCGCGCACCTTCGGGCGTCGTCTGCGTCGCCTTCTCACACCGCGCGTCCGCGAGTTCGACGTCCTGCACGACAACCAGACCCTCGCGCCCGGCATCCTCGCCGTCGAACGCGCCGGGCTGCCGGTCGTCACGACGATCCATCACCCGATCAGCGCCGACCGTCGCCTCGAGATCGCCGACGCCCCCACCCTTTGGCGCAAGTACACGAAGTGGCGCTGGTACTCGTTCGTGCCGATGCAGGCGCGCGTCGCCCGCGCGAGCAGCCGCGTCATCACGGTGAGCGAGACGAGCCGGAACGACATCATCTCGGAGTTCGGCGTCGACCCGGCGCGCATCGACATCGTCCCGGTTGGCGTCGACGTCGACACGTTCACGCCGGATTCCCCTGCGCGCGAACGTGTTCTCGGTCGCCTGACAACGATCACGAGCGCCAACGTTCCACTCAAGGGCCTGTCGGTGCTCGTCGACGCCCTTGCGCTGCTGCCGGACGACGCGTGGAGCGAACTCGTCGTCGTCGGCACACCGAACCGCGCCGTCGAACGGCAGCTCGACGCTCTCGACCTTCGTCACCGTGTGCGTTTCGTCAGTGGGATCAGCGACACCCACCTCGCGGGCCTGCTCGCGAGCGCCGCCGTCCACGTCGTGCCGAGTCTCTACGAGGGGTTCTCGCTGCCTGCGGTCGAGGCGATGGCGTGCGGGACGCCGCTCGTCGCGACACGTGTTGGGGCGCTGCCGCAACTCGTCGACGGTACGGGTGACGACGACGCCCCGGCCGGCCTTCTCGTCGAACCGAACGACGCGGCGGGCCTCGCCGATGGCATCCGTTCGTTGCTCGAATCACCGGAAACGCGAACGGCATTCGGACACGCTGGCCGCTCGCGCGCCGAATCCACATACAGTTGGCGGGCTGTCGCCCGCGCGACAGCCCGCATCTACGAGCAGGAGATCGCCCGTGCTGACCGTTGATTACGACCGCTTCGCCATCGAGCCGGGCATGCGTGTGCTCGACGTCGGGTGCGGCCAGGGGCGTCACAGTTACGAGGCGCTGCGCCGTGGCGGTGACGTGACGGCGTTCGACCTCAACGAGGACGACCTCGCCGAGGTCGCCACGATGTTCGGCGCGATGGACGCCGAGGGTGAGGTGCCTTCGTCCGCGGCTTACCGCACGGTGGCCGGTGACGCCCGCCGCATGCCGTTCGACGACGCGAGTTTCGACCGCGTCATCGCCTCCGAGGTGCTCGAGCACATCGTCGACGACGAGACCGCGATGGCCGAGATCGCGCGCGTGACGAAGCCCGGCGGGCTCGTCGCGGTGACGGTGCCGCGGTACTGGCCGGAGAAGATCTGCTGGATGCTGTCGACGCCGTACCACGAGGTCGAGGGCGGCCACGTGCGCATCAACAAGGGCTCGGAGCTGACGAAGCGCCTCGAGCGTCAGGGCCTCGAGGCGTTCGCGACGCACCACGCGCACGCGCTGCACTCGCCGTACTGGTGGCTCAAGTGCGCCGTGGGGGTCGACAACGACACCAACCCCGCGGTGAAGGCGTACCACCGCCTGCTCATGTGGGACATGATGAAGGCGCCCAAGCTGACGCGCACCGCCGAGAAGGCGCTCAACCCCGTCATGGGCAAGAGCTTCGTCGTCTACCTGCGCAAGCCCGCCCAGGTCTGATGCCGCCCGCCCTCACCGCAGCGCAGATCGCCGAGACCGGCGCGTTTCTCGCCCGGATGCAGGGTGACGACGGCGCGCTACCGTGGTTTCCGGGTGGGCAGTGGGACGCGTGGAACCACACCGAGGCGCTCATGGGCCTGACGGTTTCGGGCGTCTTCGTTGGCGCGACCGACGAGGTGGAGGGTGAGCGGCTGCTCGCCTGCGCCCGAGCGGGTTTGGAGCACCTGTCGCACACCCAGCGTCCTGACGGGTCGTGGCCGATGGAGGTGCGCGATGGCGCTGTCGTCCACGCCGAGAGCGACACGAACCAGTGTGCCTACCCGGCCGTCGGCGTCTGGCACTACGTGCTCGCGACCGGTGACGACGAGGTCGGCGCGCGGTACTGGCCGATGGTGCGCGATGCGATCAACCACGTCCTGACGGCGCAGCGTGACGACGGCACCATCGCGTGGGCGATCAACCCGCGCGGTGGCCTGGGCGATCACGCGCTGTTGACGGGCAACGCGAGCATCCTGCAGTCGTTGTGGGCCGCGTGTGCTCTCGCGATGCGCCTCGGCCACGACGCGAGCGACTGGCTCGCCGCGGGACGGCGACTGGCCCATGCGGTGCGCCGCTCGCCCACCGGCTTCGCCGACCGTGACCGCTTCTCGATGGACTGGTTCTACCCGGTTCTCGGCGGCGCACTCACCGGTGACGCGGCCCGAACCCGTCTCGACGACGGTTGGGAGCGCTTCGTCTGGGCCGGCCAGGGCGTCCGCTGCGTCGACGATCGGCCGTGGGTGACCGGCGGCGAGAGCGCCGAGCTCGTCATGGCGTTGTGCTGCCTCGACGACACCCCGCACGAAACGCAGGCCAGGGAGCGAGCGCGCCAGGTGTTCGCCGAGATCCAGCAGCTGCGCGACAACGAGGGCGCGTACTGGACGGGCTACGTCGTCGACGACGCCGCCATCTGGCCCGAGGAACGCACGGGCTGGACCGCCGGCGCCGTCCTCCTCGCCGCGGACGCCCTCGACGGGCTCACGCCCGCAGCGAATCTCTTCCACGCCATGACGTGGGCCGGCGACGAGGACTCCTCCGCGTCGCCACGCCTCGAACCCACGGCCTTCCAGCCCTCGACGCAGGAGACCCCATGACGACGAACAGCCCCGAGCTGCCCCGGAACGTGCTCGACGCGTTCGATGCCACGACCGGCTTCATGCCCCTCGACGAAGGCCGCGCGCTCTTCGAGGCGGCGTGCACGGCCCGTCCCGGAACGTGGCTGGAGATCGGCACGTACTGCGGCAAGTCGACGGTGCTGCTCGCGCAGGCGGCCCGCGAGGTGGGCGGTACCCAGATCGTCACGGTCGATCATCACCACGGCAGCGAGGAGAACCAGCCGGGCTGGGAGTGGCACGACACGTCGATGGTCGATGCCCACTCCGGCCTGCTCGACACCCTCCCGAGTTTCCGACGAACGTGGGACGAGCAGGTGCGCGACGTCGTCACCGCGGTGGTGGCGACGACCGAGCAGGTCGCCGCGTGGTGGAGCACCCCGGTGGAGTTCCTCTTCCTCGACGGCAACCACGTCGAGGAGATGGCGCAGCACGACTACGCCGCGTTCGCGCAGCACGTCACGCCCGGTGGGCTGCTCGCCGTCCACGACGTCTTCCCGGACCCGAACGACGGTGGCCAGGCGCCCTGGCATGTCGTCGAGCGCGCTCTGGCGGAGGGCTTCGAGCAGGTGAGCGTCACCGGCTCGCTGCGCGTGCTGCGTCGCGCCTGACGCGGCGATGGTGCCTGGGAATCGCGGGACCGGTGCCGCGGTGCCCGCTCAACATCGGTGGTCAGGGGATGGCGGCGGCTTCCTCGTCGGCGGGTAGGGGTTGCCCCTCGCGCCCCAGCGCCAGCACGCCGAGCAGGACGAGGGCCATGCCCAGCCAGCCGAGCATCCCCATCTCCTCCTTGACGACGAGAACTGCGAGCACGGCGGCGACGACGGGTTCGACGAGCGTCAGCGTCACCGCGGTGGACGCCGACGTCGTCCGGAGGCCGTAGCCGAAGAGGAGGTAGGCGAAGGCCATCGGGACGAGGGCGAGGTACGCCATGACGGCCCAGCCTCGGGGCTCGGTGAGCAGCGGCCCACCCGTCGCGAGGTAGAACGGCACGAGGAAGAGGCCGGCGACGCCGAACATGCGGCCCATCGCGATGCCGGAGGGGCAACCGCGCCGGATCATCTCGTGCGCGCTCGCCGAATAGCCGGCGTACGTCAGGCCTGCCGCGAGGCCGAGGGCGATGCCGAGTGGTGGGTTCTCCGCGGTCGAGGCTCCCCCGTGGCCGGCGCCGCCGATGGACAGGAGCACGAGTCCGAGGACGGCCAGGGCTGCCGACCCGAGCTTGCGGCGGGTGAACGTGGCCCGGCCCGTCGCTCGTTCGATGGCCATGGCCATGAGGGGCGCGCTGCCGATGTTGATTGCTGTGCCGACGGTGATGCCGGCGTAGTGCATGGCGCCGTAGAAGCACATCGGGTAGACGGTGAGGCACGCGACGCCCCACGCGAGTGGCGTGCGGATTGGGCGCCAGGGTGCGCGGCGCGCTGCGCCGGCGTGGCCGACGAGCGCCATGACGAGCCCGCCGAGGCCCATCGAGCCGGCCCCGATGGCGAACGGGCTCGCCCCGGCCGGCGCGTAGTGCGCCGTCAGCCCGGTGGTGCCCCACAGGATTCCGGCGACGAGGACGGCGATCGCCCCCATGGAGGCGATGACACCACAACCGCGTGCGCAGCCGGGAGGGGTGTCCGCACGTCGGCGAGCAGGTCGCGGGCGCTCGTGTCAGAGGTTCAGTCCTGCCCCTTCGACGGTGCCGCGCAGGCTGCGATCGGGATGTCGCGTTCGCGCGCCCATTCCTCCCACTCCGAAGCGGTGCGGGCGGCGAGGGCTGCGCTCAGCGCGCTGGCTGCGTCCGGCCCGTCGGGCAGGTCGAGGGCGTCGCGTAGGCGGGCCCAGAAGTGGCCCTCGAGGGCGGCGACGGCGACCCAACCGTCGGATGCTCGGTAGAGCGCGTATTGCGGCAGCGAGCCGCCGAGTGGTCCGTCGGGCGTCGTCATGCCGTGACGGGCGGGGGCGGCGAAGTCGTAGGCGACGTCGCTGAGGGCGACCTCGCAATAGCTGCCCGTGCCGGATCGGGAGCGTTCGACGAGGGCGGCGAGGCCGGCGGAGACGGCGCGTTCGGCGCCGCCGAGGTCGGCCATGAGGACGCGGGGAAGCGACGGTGGGTCGAGGGTTCCGTTGACGGCCTGGTAGGTGAGGTCGTGGCCGGCGATCTCGGCTTCTTCGCCGGGGTGCCCGACGATGGCGACGTGCACGAGCCGCGGGTGGGCGGCGTGCAGGGCGTCCCAACCGAGGCCGAGCTTGGTGAGGGCCGACGGGCGCGACGAGGTGAGCAGGATGTCGGCGTCGGCGAGCAGTTCCGCAACGGCTGCCTTGCCCTCGTCGGACTTGAGGTCGTGCGTGACGATCTCCTGCCCCGCGGTGAGTTCGCGGTAGTAGGCGGGCGCGGCGGCCTCCATGAAGTCACCACTCGGCGGCTCGACCTTCGTCACGTGCGCCCCGAGGCGGACGAAATGCATGGCCGCCGCAGGCCCGGGGAGGTTCGGCGCGAGGCTGACGACGCGGACGCCCTCGAGGGGAGATGTGCTCATGGTTGGGACTCTGCCACGTTCAGCCGCCGCTCCCGTGTTCCGACTTTCGGACTGACTCGTCCGACTTCTGGCACAGTGAGCACGGATGCTTCAGCCCCACAACTGCTCTTCCGACACCCCTAGGAGACACCTTGGGATTCCAAACGCCGCAGTACCGTCTAGCCGAGTACCTTGAGCGCGCAGTCAACGGCAAGATTCAGCTGCCCGATTTTCAGCGCGGCTACAAGTGGGATGACGAGCGCATCCGGCAGCTTCTAGTCACCGTTTTGCGCGGGCATCCGATGGGGGTGGTGATGCTGCTCAACACGGGGAATGAGCAGATCCGCTTCAAGCCGCGCCCGGTCGAAGGCGTTCACCTGTCAGGCGGAACTGAGCCGGAGGCTCTGTTGCTCGACGGCCAGCAACGCCTCACCTCGTTGACCCAATCCCTCACGGGGGATGGCGTGGTCGACACCAAGGACGCTCGCGGTGAGCATCTGCGGCGCCGCTACTTCGTTCATATCGAGACCGCCTTGGCTGGCGAGGAAGCACTGGATGATGCCGTCATCTCGGTGCCCGCGGATGGGGTGCAGCGCACCAACTTTGGTCGTGATGTCGTCCTCGACCTCTCCACCACCGAGAAGCAGCAATCTGCCGGCTACTTCCCCCTCAACCTCCTGCTCTCCGCAGGGGAAGGGGTCACGTGGATCTTCGGCCTCAAAGTCCTTCCAGGGGCAACAACCGACTTCAGGAGCGAGTTCCACTCGCGCGTGGTTGCCCCCGCGCAGTCTTACAGCATCCCGGCCATCGAGCTGGACAAGCAGACGAGCAAGTCGGCTGTCGCCACCGTCTTTGAGAAGGTCAACACCGGCGGTCTCACCCTCAACGTGTTTGAACTCCTGACCGCGACGTTCGCAGGAGACGCTAGCTATTTCGCTCGCACGGGTAGCGACTTCCGACTCAACGACGACTGGGAAAAGACGGAAGAAGCATTCCGCGCTCATCCCGTACTGCGCGGAGTCGAAAACACCGACTTCCTGCAGGCCGTTACCGTCCTGACGACTCTCAAGCGGAAGGAGTTGGACCCCGATCGGCGGGTTGCCGTTTCGGCCAAGCGCGAGGACGTCCTCAAGCTTCAGTTGGACGACTACTTGGAGTGGGTCGAGCCGCTTCGTGCGGGCTTCCTCTGGTCAGCGCAGTTCCTCGCCGACCAGCACATCTTTGACGACAAGTCGGTTCCCTACACCAAACAACTTGTCCCTATGGCGGCTCTCCACGCGGTGATGGGTAACGACATCAATCTGCACGGCGTGAGGCAGCGCATCACGCAGTGGTTCTGGTGCGGCGTGCTGGGAGAGCTCTACGGTGGCGCGATCGAGACACGGTTTGCCCGTGACTTGGAGCAGGTGCCCGCCTGGGCGGCAGGCACTTCCTCGTCGGTCCCCCGCACGGTCCAAGACGCGACGTTCGTGGAGTCGCGGCTTCACTCCCTGCGCACAAGAAATTCGGCGGCCTACAAGGGCATCCATGCCCTCGTCATCGCGGGTGCCACCGACTGGATGCGCGTCCAACCGTTCGACATGGTCCAGTACAAGGACATGGCCGTTGACATCCACCACATCTTTCCGAAGCAGTGGTGCATCGACCACGGCATCGATGCCGATCTGCGCGACAGCATCGTGAACAAGACGGCACTTTCGGCTGCAACCAATCGGGCGATCGGTGGCGCCGCTCCTTCCTCCTACCTGCGTTCTATCGAGAAGAGAGCCGGGGTCGGCAGCGAGGCACTGGACGCCTTGGTCTCCACAAGCAAGATTGACGCCTCCGCGCTGCGCGATGACGACTTCATCTGGTTCTTCTCTGCGCGGCGTGACGCTCTCGTCGCGCTCATCGAAGCAGCGATGGGCAAAGACGTACAGCGGGACGTCGCGTCGGGAGAGATGTTGGAGGCACCTGAGAAGTTCGAAGAGGTCCTCGACGACACTGAGGTCGAGTTGGAGGGCTAGTCCACCCGCCAGGCTCGAAGGATCGGCCCCTGCCAAACGCCGGTGAAGCCTCCGCGGCGTGGCTGCGTCCTCGATACTCTGAGCGGAACCACATCGCATCATCGAGAGGCACGCATGTCGACGCAGGGCTTGAGCAACTTCATCTGGTCGATCGCTGATCAGCTGCGTGGGGTGTACAAGCCCAGCCAGTACGGCACGGCCACGCTGCCGTTCCTCATCCTGCGGCGCATGGAGTGCGTCATGGACGGCAAGCGTGACGAGATCCGCGCGATGGCCGAGGCGACGCCGAACCCGTCAGCGCTGGCCGCCAGGCTGCGTAAGCAACACGGCCTGCACTTCTGGAACACGAGCGAGGACACCCTCAAGTCGATGCTCGGGGATCCAGACAAGATGGCCGACAACCTCATCGACTACACGAGCGCGTTCTCGGCAAACGTGTCGGACATCTTCGACCGTTTCGCGTTCGACAAGACGGTACACAAGCTCGCGGAGAAGAACCGCCTGTACTTCGTCGTCGAAGCCTTCAGCAACATCGACCTCCACCCTGATCGGGTGTCGAACGCCGACATGGGCGAGATTTTCGAGCACTTGATCTTCAAGTTCTCCACCGCCTCGAACGAGACGGCCGGTGAACACTTCACCCCGCGCGACGCGATCCGCCTCATCGTCGATCTCGTGCTCGCCCCCGATGACGATCTGCTCGCCACGCCCGGCGCGGTGCGCTCGATCTACGACCCGACCGCAGGCACCGGCGGCATGCTGTCGGTGGCCGAGGAAGCGATCCTGGCGATAAACCCAAAGGCGAAGGTGACGCTGGCGGGTCAGGAGCTCAACGACGAGTCGTACGCGGTGTGCAAGTCCGACATGATCGGTAAGGGCCAGGCTGTTGAGGCGATTCAGCTCGGTGACACGCTGCGCGAGGACAAGCACGAGGGCAAGACGTTCGACTACTGCCTGTCGAACCCGCCCTACGGCGGCGACTGGAAGGCTGCCGAGGATGTCGTGCGCCGCGAGCACGCGAAGGGCGGTGGACGGTTCGACGCCGGCTTGCCGCGCATCAGCGACGGTCAGACGTTGTTCTTGCAGCACCTGGCGAGCAAGATGCGCCCGGTGAAGTCGGCCGAGGAGAATTCGGGTGGCCGCGCCGGCATCGTCTTGAACGGCTCGCCGTTGTTCACCGGCGGCGCTGGCTCGGGTGAGTCGGAAATCCGCCGTCATCTCATCGAGTCGGATCTCGTCGATGCGATCGTGGCGTTGCCGACGAACATGTTCTACAACACCGGCATCGCCACGTACGTGTGGATTCTCGACAACCACAAGCCCGCCGAGCGACGCGGCAAGATCCAGCTCATCGACGCGACAAGCCGCTGGACGAAGCTGCGCAAGAACCTCGGCTCGAAGAACCGCGAGATCAGCGAGGCCGACCGCGCCGAGATCGTCAAGATCTACGACGCCTTCGAGGACGGTGAGCAGTCGAAGATCCTCGAGCCGGCGGATTTCGGGTACCGGGAGATCACGGTTGAGCAGCCTTTGCGGCTGCGGTTCGAGGTTACCGACGACACCCTCGAGGCGGCGATGGCCGCGAAGGCCGTCGCGAAGCTGAGCGACGACGAGCAGGCCATCGTGCGTGCAGCACTGGAGTCGCTGCGCGGGCAGACCCGGCTGAGCCGGGATGAGTTCATCAAGGCGCTGCGTCTGGCGCTGAAGAACGCCGGCCAGGCCTTCGGCACGCCCGTGGTCAAAGCCATCTGGCAGGCCATCGGTGAACATGATGACGCCGCCGAGGTGTGCAAGGACAACAAGGGCAACGTCGAGGCGAACACCGATCTGCGTGACACCGAACTCGTGCCGTTCCGCGACACCATCGACGCCTACTTTGAGCGTGAGGTGAAGCCGCACGTGCCGGACGCGTGGATCGACACGCCGAAGACGAAGATCGGCTACGAGATCCCATTCACCCGGTTGTTCTACCGCTACGTTCCGCCGCGCCCGCTGGCGGAGATCGACGCCGAGCTCGAGGCCTTGGGCAAGGAGATCATCGCTCTGCTGTCGGAGGTGGAGGGGTGAGCCTTATCAAGCACGCGTGCCGAGTCATCGCGGGACAGTCACCGTCGGGCGACGACGTTACGGATCTTGACGGCGGCATGCCGTTCCTTCAAGGCAAGGCAGAGTTTGGCTCCCACTCTCCTGAACCACGGTACGAGTGCGCGACCGCGCCAAAGATAGCGCCTCGCGGCTCGGTTCTAGTTAGCGTTCGGGCGCCAGTTGGTGCGGTGAACATGGCAGATCGCGCCTACGGGATAGGCCGTGGTCTCGCCGCCGTCGTGCCCGCTAGGGCCTCTGCGGTTTACGTTCGTTACCTCATGGAAGCCCGGGCTCCCTACCTTCGGAGCTTAGCTACCGGTTCGACATTTGAGGCAATCGCGGCTGCAGACATCGGCGGCATCGCGGTGCCCGTGGAACCGCTCAGCGAGCAGCAGGCCATCGAGGACTACCTCGACCGCGAAACGGCAAAGATCGACACGCTCATCGAGAAGCAGACGACGATGATCGAGCGGCTGCGGGAGCGGCAGGCGGCGGTCATTTCGACTGCCGTCGCTGATCGTGGAGATGCGGTCACTCTCGCCTCTCTCTCCCAGCGTGGTGGCTTCTTCGACGGAGATTGGGTCGAGAGCAAGGATCAGGATCCGCAAGGCGAGATCCGGTTGTTGCAACTGGCCGATGTCGGGGACGGTCAGTTTCGTGATCGCTCCGACCGGCGTGTAAACGCAGCCACTTTCGCTCGCCTCCGGTGCTCGGCTCTGCGCGCTGATGACATTCTGATTGCGCGCATGCCTGATCCTCTCGGGCGGGCCTGCGTACTGCCATCCGATCAGGCGGGGGCCATCACGGTTGTAGATGTTGCTGTCCTTCGGGTTGACCACGCGAGGGCTGTACCTAAGTACGTGATGTATGCCCTAAACAGCGCAGCGGCCCGGTCTGCGATCGAGGTTCAGCAGGACGGTGCCACGCGGCAACGCATTCCGCGCAAGAAGCTGGGCAAGATCGCGCTCCCGGTGCCACCCCTCGACGAGCAGCGCGAGATCGCGGCTTACCTCGACCGTGAGACCGCGAAGATCGACAACCTCATCGCGAAGGTGGAGCGGCACATCGAGTTGGCGAAGGAGCGCCGCGCGGCGCTGATCACCGCGGCCGTCACCGGCCAGATCGACGTCACGACCTCAACCCAGAGCGGGGACGCAGCATGAGCCAGACGCACGAACTGACCTTTGGCGGCGAGATCTGCGCCTACCTCGGGGCGCATGGCTGGCTCGTGAGTCAGAACGATGCCGGCTATGACCGTGAGCTCGCGTTGTTCCCCGAGGATGTGTTCGCGTGGCTCGAGGCGACGCAGCCGGAGCAGCTCGCGAAGAAGGTCAAGCCGTCGATGAGCGAGGGCGAGCAGGCGAAGGCACGCACGAAGCTGTTGCGCGCCTTGGCGGATGACTTGAACGCGCCGGATCCGCAGGGCGGCTCGTTGCAGGTGCTGCGCAGGGGGTTCAAGAACACGCCGGCGACGTTCACGATGATGGAGAAGCGCCCGGAGAAGACGTCGAACGCGAAGGTGAACGCGCGTTACGCCGCGAACCGGCTGCGGGTCATGCGGGAGGTGCGGTACTCGACGAAGAACGAGAACCGCATCGATCTGGTGCTGTTCGTCAACGGCATCCCGGTCGCTACCGTCGAGCTGAAGACTGACTTCAACCAGAGCGTCGAGCACGCGAAGCGCCAGTACCGAGACGATCGCCCGCCGGCGGGTGAGCCGTTGTTGACGTTCGGGGCGCGGGCGCTCGTGCATTTCGCGGTCTCGAACGACGAGGTGTGGATGACGACGCGCCTGGCCGGCAAGCACACCCGATTCTTGCCGTTCAACCGTGGCGATGCTGGGCATGCGGGTAACGGCCCGGACGAGGACGGGGGCTGTCCGACGACGTACCTGTGGCGCGATGTGTGGGCGCGTGATCAGTGGCTCGACATCCTCGGCAAGTTCATCCACTACGAGACCGACAAGAGCACTGATCCGAAGACGGGCAAGCAGTCGGTGTCGAAGGCGCTGATCTTCCCGCGATACCACCAGCTTGACGCGGTGACGAAGATCGTCGCGGACGCCCGCGAACTCGGCGCGGGGCAGAAGTACCTCATTCAGCACTCGGCCGGTTCGGGCAAGACCCGCTCGATCGCGTGGACCGCACACCGGCTGGCGACACTGCACGACGCGAACGATGCGAAGGTGTTCGACACCGTCATCGTTGTCACCGACCGCACCGTACTGGACGATCAGTTGCAGGAGGCGGTGCGTCAGATCGAACCGGCCGCCGGCATGGTCGCCACGATCAACCAGAACGAGGCGGCGAAGGCGCTGACCGATTCGGATTCGACGTCGAAGTCGTCGTATCTGACGAAGACGCTTGCCTCGGGCAAGCTCATTATTGTTGTCACGATCCAGACGTTCCCGTTCGTGCTCGACAAGATCGCCTCGGAGCAGTCCTTGAAGGGCCGGCGTTTCGCGGTCATCGCGGATGAGGCGCACTCGTCGCAGACCGGTCAGACCGCAGCGAAGCTCAAGGAAGTGCTGTCGCCGCAGGAGATCGCGGACATGCAGGACGGCGGTGAGGTCAGCGTCAACGACCTGCTCGAGGCGAAGATGGCCGCGCGTGGGGATACGGACAACGTCTCGTTCGTGGCGTTCACCGCGACGCCGAAGCAGCGCACCCTCGAGTTGTTCGGCCGGCCCGACCCGACGACGGATCTGCCGCGACCGTTCCACCTGTACACGATGGCGCAGGCGATCGAGGAGGAGTTCATCCTCGACGTGCTCGCCTCATACACGACGTACGACACGGCATTTCAGCTTGCGACGAAGTCCGGCAACGCCACCCCCGATTCGGCGCTCGATGGGGAGGGGATGCTCGTCGATGAGCAGGTCGCGACGAAGGGGCTGATGCACTGGGTGAAGCTGCACCCGACCAACATCGCGCAGAAGGTGCAGATCATCATCGAGCACTTCGACGCGAACGTGAAGGACCTGCTCGACGGGCGCGCGAAGGCCATGGTCGTCACCGATTCGCGCAAGGCCGCGGTGCGCTACAAGCACGCGATGGATCGTTACTTGGCCGAGCACAAGATCGAGGCGTACACCTCGCTCGTAGCGTTCTCCGGGGAGGTCGAGGATCCGCAGACGCCGCAGAACGCGCGTGAGTTGCTCAAGGGCAACACGAAGCACAGCGAAGCGACGATGAACCCGAAGGGCACGAAGGACCTGCGCACGGCATTCACCGATGACGCCTATCGGGTGATGATCGTGGCGAACAAGTTCCAGACGGGCTTCGATCAGCCGCTGTTGTGCGCGATGTATGTCGATCGCAAGCTGTCCGGGGTGACGGCAGTGCAGACGCTGTCGCGGCTCAATCGGTTCAAGCCGGGCAAGCGCACGATGGTGCTCGACTTCGTGAACTCGGCCGACGACATTCTCGCGGCGTTCAAGCCGTATTACGAGGAAGCCGAGATCGTCGAGACGACCGACCCGGACTCTATTCATCGCCTGCAGCGCAAGCTCGACGCGGCCGGCCTGTACGACGATGCGGAGGTCGATGATGTTGTCGAGAAGTTCGTGCGCGGCGCCGGCAACACGGAGTTGTCGGGCGCGCTGACGCCCATCAAGCGCCGGTTCGTCGAGCGGCGCAAGGCGGCGCGGGCGAGTAAGGACGCGGTGGAGCTCGAGGCGTTGGCGATGTTCCGCAAGGACCTGCGTTCGTTCGTCAAGCTGTACGACTTCCTCAGCCAGGTGCTCAACTTCGACGACACCGACGTGGAGAAGCGCTCGATCTTCTACCGGTTGCTCTCACCGCACCTGCGTGATGATGACGAGACGCCCACGGTGGACCTGTCGGATGTGTCGTTGCGTCACATCGCGACGACGAAGCAGGCCGATACGAAGCTCGACCTGGCGGCGGGGGAAAAGATCAAGTTGAAGCCGGCCGGCTCGGCCGGCACAGGGCAGCAGCGGGATCCGAAGATGGTGCTGCTCGATGAGCTGGTGGAGCGACTCAACGAGCGCTTCGCCGGTGAGGGCTTCAAAGACGATCAGATCAAGGCGTGGGCCGGAGGCATCCTCGCGGAGATGGAAGCCGACGACGACCTGCGCGATCAGGCACAGGCCAACTCGGAAGACCAGTTCCTCGAGTCCACGACCCTGCGCGATGCGCTCGTGCTCGCTGTCAGCGACTCGCACGACGCGCAGGAGCGCATGGGCGAACTGTTGAGCACCGACGACGCTGTCGAGACGACACTGCTCAACATCATCGGGCGGCTGCTCTACCGCGAGTTGAAGGCGAACCTGTGAGCGCACGACGAAGTGCGTCAACTGGGCAGCTCACGCGTCCGAGTTCCTTACCGATGTAGGCAAGTAGGTGCTTTTCCGCTCGTCATTGGTTCGCCCGTGCACCCGCAGCGCTGCACGCTGCTCAGCTGTAGCTGCTAGTGACATCGTCCTGGCCTTCGCTCATCGTCAGGATGAAAGCCAGGTCGAAGGCTCCGTGAAGCCCCCATGTTCGCGTAGCGCCTTCAGAGCGTTGCTCTCGATCTGGCGGATGCGTTCACGGGTAACCCCATAACGTGGCTCTTCACAGATGAGGGTGTAGCGGTGGTGTGACCTGGGGCGGCGCGTCGGTGTCGGGGTGAGGCGGACCTACCACCGACGCCGACGGCAAGACGCCCTCGGCCGATTGACCCCCGTCGAATACGAGACCATCATGACCGCACCGGTCACTCAGGCCGCGTGACCACCGTGTCACCTATCCGTGCAGCGGTCCC
>NZ_QWLM01000018.1 GCF_003515945.1 Dermacoccus abyssi | reverse complement strand
TTGGAAGCCGGTGAACCCGTCCAACGCGACCACCCCTACCCCCGCACCGACGCGCCGATCCCGCTCACCCCACCGCTACACCCTCGTTTGTGATGAGCCTCTTACACCTGGCTGAACTTTTCCGTCAGGGTATTGAGCCCCGAGCTTCAGTTGCGGTGTCACTCTCGCGTACGGCCTTGGTCAGCAGCGCGCACATCGTCTATGTGCTCGGGGCTCCCGATCCGGACATCCGGGTTGCGAATGCCAGAACTGTACTGCGACGCCAAGCGGGCAGCCATCTGTCGTCAACCCGGGAGTTCGCGGAGTTCGAGAGTCTGATCGGTCTGCGCCCGCCGGCCGATCTGGTGCTCACGCTGGAGACAGCACGCCGCAATATCGGGGGATCTGGCGCTGGTGAGGGGGCGATGGTCCTGGAAATGGCTGACAGCATGGCGCGAGTGCTGGTTGGCTCCGAGTACCAAGAGTCCGGAGACCTTGGCGCGCTGCGTGAACACCTCGCATGGGTGTGGCATGTCTGGTCCGGCACGGCACACGGATGGGCCTGGCCAAAGCACGTGCCGGGCCTCGACGATGACGATCACGACGTGGCCCCGGGCCATTGGGCGACTGACTTCTTCCAGTTAGCCGTGATCGTGCAGCACGCAGTTCGGCTGGTCGTGGACGGCCTGACTTCACGTGAGTGACAAGGGAGCTGCTCTCGTCAGGCCTGCTGTTGTGATTGCTTTCGTACGTCCGCGAAGACGCGCGGCTTGCCGTCGGTGACCAACAGCACCTCGTAGGGGTCGAACTGATCTCCATGCTCCATGCCTGGGCTGCCCGTAGGCATCGCTGGCACGCTGAGGCCACGGCTGCCCTTCGGTGGGTCAGCCAAGTACTCCAGCACGAAGCGTGCCGGGACGTGCCCAACGAAGACCTCGCCATTTGAGTTGAGGGCCAGGTGGCATGACTGAAGGTCCAGGGGGATGTCGTGGCGCGCCCACACCTCGTGGAGGGCCGTGGATTGCTCGGTGGTGATGGAGAACCCGTTGTTCTCAGCATGCTCGACCCAGCCGCCGCAGCATCCACACGAGGGGTCCTTGTAGACGGTCATCGACAACCGCGTCGGGTTAACGCCATGGCCGGCCGATTTCGCCGGGGGTGAGGTCGTCTCCCTTGCGGAGGACGTTGAACGGTCATCTGCGCAAGCGGTCAGTAGTGACACCGACCCTGCGCCGGTCAGGAGGAAGAGTGTCCGGCGGCTGAGCTGGCGACCGGCTGTGGATGTTTCGGGAGGCATCGATCAGAACTTTCTGTGTCGTTGCCAGTGGGCCGGCAAGCCATGCTCGGCCGGGCCCACTGGCAGGGGCTGATCAGAGGGAGGCGCGCAGCTCGCGCATCTCCTTGATCTCTGCGTTCTGGTCGCGGATGACGTCGGCCGACAGTTGCATGGCGTCCGAGTTCTTGCCGTCCTTACGGTGCTCCTTGGCCATCTTCACGGCCCCTCGGTGGTGCTCGATCATCTGGTCGAGGAAGAGCTTGGAAGCCTGTTCGCCGTTGGCATTCTTCAGCTTCGTCAGGTCCTTGGGACTCAGCATCCCGTCATGGTCCATGCCCATGCCGTCGGAGCCGCCGTGGTCCATGGTGGAGCCGTCTTGGCCCCAGTCCTTGAGCCAGGACTGCATTTCTTTGATCTCGGGGCCCTGGGCCTTCTTGATCTGCTTGGCCAGCTTCACGACGTCGGGGTCTATTCCCGACTTCTCGAGGATGATGTCGGACATCTCGACGGCCTGCTCGTGGTGCATCGTCATGCCCTTGGCGTATTGGACGTCGGCGTCGTTGAACTGTGCCGAGGGCTTACTGCTGGTACTGGTGGCGTCGTGTCCGTCGTGCGAGCCGCCTGCGCCGTTGGAGCAGCCGGTGACGACGAGCGCGGCCGCAGCGGCGGTCGTCAGTGCCTTGATCGTGGTGTTCTTGCGCATGTGTCATCGTTCCTTGTCTTGAGTTCCGATTGAGTGGGCAGGAGTGCTCCGCTTGATGTCGCGAGGTGCGTCATCAAGCGGAGATCAATGCCTCACGTTCGGCTTGTGCACAAACGGATCAATGACACGCCTGCCATGGTTCCCGGCCGGAGCCACGGATGATCGGTCCCTGCGCGTAGCCACGAGGGACGCCAGCGCCACGGGGAGCCACGTCGTCCGCGCATCACGAACGTCAAGAACAGCAGCATGAATATGCACATCGCAGCCATGGCGCCGGGGCCATCGCAGGCGAGGGGCGGGCAGTGCTCGCCTCCCGTATTGGCGGGCGGCGACTCTGCCGCGTGGTCGATCGATGCACTTGCGTGCTGCTCGGATCCGACGACCGGGGAATGGTGGCCGATGGAGAACCCGTGCATAGCGAGCAGGCCAGCAATAACCGCGGTCGCCAATGCCACCAGAACCAGGGCCCACCGGACCGACAGTGTGCGGCCACCCTGCGGGTGAACGCGACACTGCTGTCGGGGACCATGCCCACCAGTCTAGGAACTGCGCCGTCGGGCACGCAAGGTAGGTATCGCCATAGGGTCAGGCGTGGTCGGTGTCCACGGTGTAACCGGCTCATTTGATCGCCGTGTGGACGGCGTCATCGGTCACCGGCGCGTCGGTGGTCACCATCAGACTCCCTGTGGAGGTGTCGACGGCGACATCAGTAACGCCGTCGATCTGCTCGACGTGGTCGGTGACCTTGCTCGCGCAGCTTCCGCAGGTCATGCCGGAGACGGTGTAGGTGCTGTTGGTGGCCATGGGATGGCCTCATTTCTCTGTGGTTTCCGGGACACTTCGTCCCGGAGGGTTCGGGTGCGCTTGCGAGATGGATGGTCAGGCGCGGATTGGGGTGCGCGGGTCGCCGCTGGCGCTGGTTGCTGGCTCTGAGGCATCCCCGGGCAGCTCTGCCGGGTCATGAGTCGGTGTGAAACCGCGCAGGCGCAGGCTGTTGGTGACGACGAAGACCGAGGAGAAGGCCATCGCGGCGCCGGCGAGCATCGGGTTGAGCAGCCCGGCCGCGGCCAGAGGCAGGGCGGCCACGTTGTAGGCGAACGCCCAGAACAGGTTGCCCTTGATCGTGCCTAGGGTGCGCCGGGAGAGGCGGATCGCATCGGCCGCGGCGCGCAGATCGCCGCGTACCAGGGTGATGTCGGAGGCTCGTGTGCGGGCTGGCAGGCAGCGGGCAGGTCCTGCTGTCCGGCCGGGTCGGACAGGGGGTGGGTGCCGCGCTGCTCTCGCCCGCGGCAACTGTCGGTGGTCGTTCGCCTCTTCGAGGGCCAGGAGCGCAACCGCGCCCTGGGGATCTGGTCGGCCCTTGGTGGCGGCGGGGCGGCGATCGGTGTGCTCCTTGGGGGGCTGATCGCCGCCGGACCGGGGTGGCAGTGGGTCTTCTTCGTCAATATCCCGGTCGGCCTGGTCATCCTCGTCGCGCTCGTCCTGCTGTTGCCCGCCATGCCGCGCGCTACGCAGGAGCGGGCTCGTCTGGATGTGCTGGGCGCTGTGCTGGTCACCGCGGCAACGGCCTCGCTCATCTATGGCTTGGTGCGTGCGGGTGAGCCCGGGGGCGCTGGTGCTGCCGGTGGCTTCGTGGCTGGTTCCGTCGTGCTCTACCTCGCCTTCGCCGTGTGGCAGCGCACGACGAGCAGTCCGCTCATGGATCTCGCCCTGATCGGTCGCCGCTCAGTGGCCGCAGGGGTCTTCGTCATCCTCATCGGCACGGCCCTGATGGTCGCGGTGTTCTTCCTGGGGACGTTCTACTTCCAGGGTCGAGAAGGTCACGGGCCTCTGATCACCGGGCTGCTGTTCCTGCCGATCGCGCTGACCACGATGCTCGGCGCAAACCTCGCTGGCCGTCTCATCGCGACCGTGGGCGCTCGGCGGCTCGGCGTGGCCGGACTGGGCGTCGCTGCCGCAGGGCTCCTCGTCCCTGCTGTGTGGTCCACCACGCTGGCCACCGTCCTCGGGGTCTCCGTCGGCGCCCTGGGCATCGGCGCCATCTTCGTCGTCGCCGCGGCCACCGCCCTGAGCCAGGTTGATCCCAGCGAGGCCGGCGTCGCCTCCGGCCTGCTGAGCACCTTCCACGAGTTCGGCGCCTCCATCGGAGTGGCCACCGTCTCCAGCGTGGCCGCTGCCAGCCTTGCCGGCACCGACGCGTCTGGATTTCAGACGGCCTTCCTCGTCGCTGCGGTCGCGGCTCTGGTTGGCGCAGTTGTCGCTGGCGTGGTGATTCCCCGCGCACGTCAGTAGCTGCACCAAGCCATGTTCACCCGACCCGCTCCCCGGTGGCGACCGCCGTCGGGGAGCGGGATACCGCGCGTTGACTAATACCCCTAGGGGGTATAACTTCCACGTATGAGCTCGAGCCATGACCACATGTCAGCACCGGGATTAGACGAGCGCGAGAAGCGCAACTCGCACCAAGCGGACAGTCCCGGGCACACACACGCGGGCCATCAGAATCACGACACAGGCCATAGCCAAGCTGATCACGGCGGGCATGCAGGTCACGGTGACCATGTCGGGCAGTTCCGTCGCCTGTTTTGGATCATGCTCGTCCTGGCAGTCCCGGTCGTCGGCTTTAACGACATGTTTGCCGACCTCGTCGGTTATGACCTCCCCAGTGGGGAATGGGTTCGTTGGGTCTCGCCCGTGCTCGGCACCGTTATGTACCTCTGGGGTGGTTGGCCCTTCCTGACCGGCGCCGTCAGCGAAATCCGCAGCCGCAAGCCGGGGATGATGCTGCTCATCGGACTGGCCATCACCGTGGCCTTCATCTCCTCCTGGGGCGCCAGCCTGAACGTCCTCCACCACGAGCTGAACTTCTGGTGGGAGCTGGCCCTGCTGGTGGTGATCATGCTCCTGGGTCACTGGATCGAGATGCGGTCCCTAGCCCAGACGACCTCGGCTCTGGATTCTCTGGCAGCGCTCCTGCCCGACGAGGCCGAGCGTCTTGAGGGCGACGACGTGGTCACGGTCGACCCTGCCGAGCTGGTGGTCGGTGACGTCGTGATCGTTCGTCCCGGTGCAGCTGTGCCTGCTGACGGACGGATCGTCGATGGTTCCGCGAGCATGGACGAGTCGATGGTCACGGGCGAGTCCAAGACCGTGCGCCGCGGCAAGGGCGAGAGCGTCGTGGCGGGCACGGTGGCCACCGACTCCGGTCTGCGCGTGGAGGTGACAGCGACCGGCGAAGACACCGCCCTGGCCGGGATCCAAAAGCTTGTGGCCGACGCCCAGGCGTCTTCCTCCCGCGCTCAGCGCATCGCCGACACCGCGGCCGGGTGGCTGTTCTGGTTTGCCCTCGGCGCCGCAGCGATCACCGCCGTTGTCTGGTCGCTGCTCGGCATGCCCGATGACGCGGTGGTGCGCACTATCACCGTCCTGGTCATCGCCTGCCCCCACGCGCTCGGCTTGGCGATCCCGCTCGTGGTCTCCATCGCGACCGAACGTGCCGCCCGTGGCGGTGTTCTCATCAAGGATCGGTTGGCGCTGGAGTCCATGCGCACCGTCGATGCCGTTCTGTTCGACAAGACCGGCACGCTGACCAAGGGCGAGCCCACCGTCACCGCCATCCAGGCGTTTGAGGGTCGCGACGACGACGAGGTGCTCGCCTTGGCCGCGGCCGCCGAGAGTGACAGCGAGCACCCGCTGGCCCGCGCCATCGTCAGCGCCGCTCGCGCCCATGAGCTCGAGGTCCCGCGAGCAGGTGACTTTTCCTCCTCACCCGCGGTGGGGGTGCGGGCCATCGTGGACGGGAAGACAGTTGAAGTTGGTGGCCCCCACCTCCTGGAGCAGCACGGCCTCGACGAGCTCCCCGTCGCGGACGCCTGGCGCGAGGAGGGCGCGATCATCCTGCACGTCGTGGCGGACGGCGCAGTCATCGGCGCACTGCGCCTGGCCGATGAGATCCGGCCCGAGTCCCGCGTTGCCGTCGACGCCCTCCACGCTGCCGGCGCCCAGGTCGTGATGATCACCGGGGACGCTGAGGCCGTGGCCCAGACCGTCGCCGCCGAGCTGGGCATCGACCGCGTGTTCGCAGGCGTCCGTCCAGAGGACAAGGCCGCCAAGGTCGCCGCGCTCCAGGACGAAGGGAGGAAGGTCGCGATGGTCGGCGACGGCGTCAACGACGCCCCGGCCTTGGCTCAAGCCGATGTCGGCATCGCCATCGGCGCTGGCACCGACGTGGCCATCGGCTCCGCAGGGGTGATCCTCGCCAGCTCGGATCCACGCTCCGTGCTCTCGGTCATCGACCTCTCCCGCTCTTCCTACCGCAAGATGAAGCAGAACCTGTGGTGGGCCGCCGGCTACAACCTGATCTCCGTGCCCCTGGCAGCAGGCGTCCTCGCCCCCATCGGATTCGTTCTCCCAATGAGCGTCGGAGCGATCCTCATGTCCGCCTCTACCGTCGTTGTCGCGCTCAATGCCCAGCTCCTACGCCGCCTCGACCTGTCACCGGCCACCAGTACCGCGAAGTTCATCGACGACGAGAGTGCAGCCTGCGCCGGAGACTCTGGACAGGCCAGGGAGTCGGATGCTGGCTGACGCCTCAACCGACTGTCCGCGGGAATTCGCCTGGAAGGCGGCGGGGGAGAGGCTCGTATGGGAACAGATCGTCGGGGGTGAGGTTCCAGGTCGTCCGGAGGTTTTGTCGGGGAACTGCGCCGTTGAGGTCCTCCAGTTTCGAGAGCGGCCCGCAGGTGTGGATGAGCGCTTCGCGCAAGTCGTTGCGTTGACTACTCCAAGTCAATCGCTGGTGGGCCCATCCGTCTTCTCGCAGGTTCGTCGCTGGGTCCATGACCCCAAGGTCCTGCTCGCGTCCATTCGCGGAAATGATGGGAACCAGACGGCTGATCAGTTGTCGGACGTTCTGGCAGTACGCGTCATGGTCGCGGCCTGCGCTGCGTCTGCTGGGTAGTCCCGGGCGACCTCTTCAAGGCGGCGTCCAGGTGAGGGGGCCATCGACGGTGTTCCCGTGATGACCGATTAGGCGTTCGTGGTACTGCCGAAATAGGACGTCGTGTGCGTCGTCGAGGTGCTGCCTTTGTGCGACATGTTCCAGATGCGCTGAGGTTCCTCCTGGCGTCCCCAGCGGATGGGGGGCCAAGCGGATGTCGCCTCCCGTGAACACCTCCCAGAATCGGCGAAGGCCAGCGAGATCATCATCGCGGTGCGCGCCGACCACCTTCGCAAGTTCGGCCACGCTGTGAGCAGCGCGCCGCCGTGCGCTGTAGTTGATCGGCGGCGGTGCCTGTCGCAACTGGGTGAAGAGATCCTCCATGTCCTGCAGGACATTTGGCCAACGATGATGGTGGAGGGACCGGAGTCGGGTTCCGGCGGAGCGTTGGAATGTGGCGGGCAGTCCGAGTTCGAGTGCGATGTGGCTCCATGGCGTAGTCCGCCCTAGTCGCAGCAAGATCATGGATAGCACGGGCCCGTCGTCTTCTTGGACGTCGTGGGCGCGTAGGGCGATAGTCCAGAGAGACTGCGGGACCCAGCTTGCGGGCGGCAGGAGGGGCTCTCTCTGTCTGGTGTTCTTGGAGGATGTGCTGCCCGTGGTCCCGAGGTGAGGTCCACTCCGGTGGGTGGGCGGCCCATGCGCGGGCTGTTCGGAAGGTGAGTCGGGAGCTCGGTGGGATGGCGGATGCGATGTTGCGAATCCCGGCGGCGACCAGGATGGGGCCGAGGTCACTGCGGAGCGCCTGTGATCGGGGTCCGAGTAGCCCGGTGGTCTGGTGGTCCGAGAGCATGAGGTTGATGGTCGGTCCGCTGCCGTCGGTCTGGTTGAGATCGTCAAATGCCGCGCTGGCTCGGGCGAGGTGGTCGGCCCAGGAGGAGGCTGAGCGGGCCTGAGCGACGGACAGTCGCAGGAGTGCGCAAAACGTGTGTAGGTGCTGACTGGCGGTGGCTGACCACGGCCCAAGGCTCCTTGGGCCGCCCGGGTCCCGGTGCGCCGCGTCCACGAGAACGAGGAGTCGTTGCTGGGCGTGCAGGGCCGCATCGTGAACCGGGATCTGGGCTGCGTCGCCGAGGTTGCCGTTGCACCAGGGACGGATGCTCCGTTGCGATGTGCCGCCCTTGGGCCTGGGCTCACGTTCGGTGCAGCACGCTTGGCCAGCCAAGCGTCCGCCCCAAGACGATGACGACCACGGCCGCTGACCGCAGGATGGACAGGTTGCGATGAGGGCGATGTGGTGGTGGGGGCATGCGAATGTCCAGGGCTGCTGCCAGAGTGTCGACCAACCGAACCCTGACGCGAGGCATTCGGGGCAGTATCTGCTGGAGGTGTTCTTGGGCACCGACTCTGAGAGACGCCCGTCGTCGATCAGCGGGATCTTCACGGGCTCGGGTGGCTCGGTGCCGAGCACGGCATAAAATCCCGAACGCTTGTCGAGCAGTACTCGCTCTAGGCCGCTCCCTGGGGGATTGCCGGGGATGTGCATTGCAGTGAGGAACTGGCGCGGGGTGAGCCCGTACCGGTGGCTCGCACTGACCAGCCAACTGCGTGGCTGTTCGTTCGGCTGGGGCGGGACGCATATCGGCCACTGCGAGCGGTGAGTGGCCGGGACAAGATCTCGGAGGTATTCTGTGGCTGGCTCTGTGGCCGGGTCAGCCCGTACTGGCGTCCTCGGCGGCGTTGTCGACGACGACGGAAGCGAGGATTCGCGAGTCAATGGTTTCGGCTCCTGTGCTGATCGCGAGACTGCAAGCACGGTCGATCAAGTTGGTGACAGAGACCATGTAGCCCTGGGTGCGGCGGAGGATCTCTTGCGCCTGCTCGGTGAGACAACCGGGCTGGGCGTCTGCGAGCTTGATGCGACCCTCAAAGACCTGAAGCATCGCTACCCAGGCCCGCATCCCACCGTCGGTCTTGATGTTGAAGGGGGGCCATCGTGCACCGCGTAGCCCGGCGACTCGTCTGGGCGTAGGCCGCCTCGCTGTGGTGCAGTCCTTCGTCGAAGAACTGCTTCTGGGAGAGCCCGACGCCGACGTAGACGAAGGTGGCTGGCATCTCGTTGGCGAGCCACTTGAGGTGGTTGCTCAGGTCCATCCCGTTGCGATGGTTGAAGTTGATGAAGTGCAGGTCATCCAGGATGATCAAGCGGGTCTCGGCCGTGGCAACGCAGTCCACCGCGAGGTCTCCCAATTCGGCGCGGGTAGCGCGTCCTGCTGCTGGGTGGTCGTAGAAGCGCAGCAGTTTCTGGTTGAGGTTCTTCAGGGACATGTTCGCCGTGAGGGCGATGAACGCGACAGGCAGACGCGGGCTCCCGTAGGCTGTGAGATGCCCGTAGCGACGGCGCTGTCGACGATCAAAGGTGCGACCGAAGCGCGTGGCAGCGGTCGTCTTTCCGAGGCCCGGGAGCGAGTCTAACAACACCGACCCGCGCAGGCTGTCCCCGTCACGATGCGATGACGCCAAGACCTGCTCGAAGATGCCGTTCACACGCTGAAGTTGTGGCGTCTTGATCACGGGTGCGTTGGCGTGCCACACGCCTCGGACCTCGTTGTAGTCCACCAAGGACTCGCCGTCGAGCTCATCCATCTCAGAGCGCGAAAGAGTGGCGAAGTCCTCGCGGGGGGGCGCCGTTCACGAAGTCAATCCAGCCGCGCTTCGTGCCGAGGCTGTACCTGGAGGTGCCGTGCAGCGTCAGCCATTCAGCCCACGGGTTCGCCGAAGAGGCATCATCTCCTCCGTCCTCGTGGGTCCGCCGTTCCAGCGAGCCCACGGGGATGGGGGAGGGCTGGTCCTTGCTCATTCGTCGAACACCTCCAGGCCGCCGTCGTTCGGGCGCTCCTCGTAGTACCGCTCGAAGACGTCCAGATCGGAAGGGTGGTCATGTCGATCCCGGTCGCGCTCGGCTCGTCGGGTCATGAAGTCGATGACGTCCGGTGACTGGCTGTCTGTCTGTGTCGGGAGCCTGGATTCGACGTCCTCTTGGGCCGCTAGGCGCTGGGCCAGGACCTTCTCGCGCCGCCCGAGCACCTCGTCGCGTTGCCACCGCACCAGCAGGTCCTGGACGGCCTGCTGCGGGTCGACGTGCCGGTTGGCGCGGACACTGACCCGGCGGGTGTAGTCCGCAGCGTCCTTGCTGAACGGGGCTGTAATGCCCGGGGCCAGACGCCACTGCAACGGGTGCCAGGCCTTGTCCTCGGGGTCTTGGAAGTAGACCTTGCGGATGTCGTCGACATCGACGTGGAAGGGCCACTTGCCGGCATGCGCGCCGCCGTGGTCGGAACGGCGTCCGCGGTAAAGGTTCAATGCCTCGCCGTCGTAACGGCGTCCGTCGATGTCGATGCCGTAGTGGTGGATCTGGCGCCACGCCACCTCCAGCAGCTCGTAGCGCAGATCCTCCGCCGCCGGTAGCCGCAATAACCCGGAGACCTCGATCCCGCGGTTGAACATCTCCTCCGGTGACAGGTCAACCTTCGGCAGCAGGGGGTCTCGTAGCCCCCGGTGCGCGGTGCGGTGGTAGACCTCCCCGATCCACTCGCGGATGAGCTGTTCCAGCTCGCTGACGTAGTAGAACGCGCCCTTCTCCACGTCCTTGCCCCGCTCGTACACGTTGGGGCCCTTGTAGCCCTCCAGCTGGTCCAGCAGGGACAGGCGAAGGGTGCGGAAAAATCGTTCCAGTGCGGGTTTGTCGGTCGGCTTGTTCGGGATGGCCGGCTGGATCGAGATCCCCAGACGGCGGCACACCCCGAACGTGTGCTGCGACATGTACACCTTGCCGTGATCGATCACGATCGTGTCCGGGAAGACCCCTTCCGAGCCCAAGACGACGTGCTCCGGGACACCGCTGAACGGACCCTTGGCCGCCTCTGCGCCTCGACCCCAGACCTGCGGGGTCAGGCACTGGAAGAGCACGCTGGCCACGTCCGCCGACTTCGCAGCCACGGGACGCAGCCGGATGCCCTTGATCGACCGGTCGTACAGGTCCATCGCCACCGTCAGCTCGGTGTTGACCCACCGCATCGTCACCGGCTCCATCGCGAACACATCCAGCCTGTAGCCGTCCATCAGGATGTACTCACCCGGACGCTTGGGCCGCAGCTGCCCCAGCACCCCCTGCGGGCGCTTCGACACCGACCGTCGCTGCTTCGCCTCACCGAAGGTGTACCGCCCCTTGTCGAGTTCTGCGACCCGCACGTAGGCGACCGACTGGCTGGGCGTGCGCCCGTCAGGCACTTGTTCAAGGAACGCCGAATTGGCGCGCCGGATGACGGTCTGGCGTGAAGGGTTGGCGCGGTTCGTGAAGTCATCGAGCACGGCGATGCAGGCCTCGTCCCAGCGAGGGTCAACAGAGGTGCGTCTCTGATTGATCAGACGTTCATCCAGCAGGCCGGCCGGGCCCAACTGACGCAGCCGTTCCAGGCGCCTCCGGACCGTGCGCGTGGAAATACGAAGTCGGGCGGCGGCTTCGTCCAGTCCTTCGATGCGTCCGCTGTCCTCATGCGCGGCTAGAAGTGGGCCGAGTACCTCGAACTGCTCCTCGATGGCCTGTCGCTGCTTGGTCGTCAGCGAGGCAAGTGTCGTCGAGGACAACGTCTCGTCTCGGGCAGGCGGCGTGGCGCTGGGGTCGTCGATGCCGTGTGCGTGATGCATCAGATCATCGATAGCGACCGTCCGATACTGGCCGTCGTCTGTGAGCTGCACGGTCGCCCCGCTCAGGCGGCACACCGTCCAGACAGCGCCGTCGAACCACAGGCGTGAACCCACCCGAACGTCCAGTACGTCGCCACTCATGCTGGCTCCTCGATCTGGCTGATGATGGCCTCGTGCGTGAGTGGCACGGAAAGGTCGATCACCCACTCCTGGAGCCACAGCAGACGCAGCAACGCAGCGCGCAAAAGGCCGGGCGAGGCGGCACCTTGACGCATTGCCCGGGCCAAGGTCGCCTTCAAGGACAGGCCCACCAGCCCTGACTCGCGGAGCGCGCAGAGCGCTTCCTCGTCGACCTGGGAACGGCGCCCCTGCGCGAGAAAGCGCAGATTTTCGAGGAGCCGTGGATCTTCCCCGCTCCATATCTCGTAGCGCCATCCCCGTTGCGCTATGACTGTTGCCGTCCATTCCATGATCTCGCTGACTTCCGGTCGGTCGAGCAGTCGAGCTGGCTTGACGTCGACGACCGTTGGATCGTCCGTCCCTACCAAGAGGTAGTCAGGCACGTGTCGACGCTCGCTGCCGGACACCAGTCCGGTGATGCCGAAAGGCTGGCTCGCGATGCCCTTCACGGCTGGATCGAAGTCTGCGACGAGTAATCGGTCTCGCTCCAGCAGGCTCTCGTAGCCCACCAGGTCCTTGTTGGTTGAGGACCATCACCAGCCGGGGTAGTGGCGCATCCCGGCGTAGGAGCCGAACCGCCGCACTGGCATGCCTTGGACGATGGCCGTTGCCGAGGCATCTGCCAAGGCAGTTCCGATCGGCGCCCCGTCGGCGGGCGCGAACTCGACGATCACGTCAACGTCACGTGCTGTGACCACGCCCACAGCATCCTCTGGTGACAACTTGGCAGGAACGTGACACGCCGTGACAAGAAGATAGGAGAATGACAAGTTACGCCGGAACCCACAAAATTTTCTTGAAAAAGATCCTTCGGCACCCGGGAATGATCCACCGCTCGCGAAAGTTGAGTCAGATAAGAGCAACTTTGGTGAGTCTGGGATTGACACTGCAGACCAACCGGAGTTGAGTCAGCATCAGTCAACCTGACGGCTCGGGTCATGCGGCCCGGCGTCGTCGTGAGCAACACGAAGGAGCATCCCTCATGGGTCGCGCAGTAGGTATTGACCTCGGTACCACCAACTCGGCCGTTGCCGTTCTCGAAGGCAACGAGCCCAAGATCATCGCGAACGCCGAGGGCGGTCGCACCACCCCATCCGTCGTCGCGTTCACGAAGAACGGCGAGATCCTCGTCGGCGAGATCGCGAAGCGTCAGGCGGTCACGAACGTCGATCGCACCATCCGTTCCGTCAAGCGCCACATGGGCACGGACTGGACGACGGAGATCGACGGCAAGAAGTACACGCCGCAGGAGATCTCGGCCCGTATTCTCATGAAGCTCAAGCGTGACTCCGAGGCCTACCTCGGCGAAGAGGTCACGGACGCCGTCATCACGGTTCCCGCCTACTTCGACGACGCCGAGCGTCAGGCCACGAAGGAGGCCGGCGAGATCGCGGGCCTCAACGTCCTGCGCATCGTCAACGAGCCCACCGCCGCGGCCCTCGCCTACGGCCTCGACAAGGGCAAGGAGGACGAGCTCATCCTCGTCTTCGACCTCGGCGGCGGTACGTTCGACGTCTCCCTGCTCGAGGTGGGCAAGGACGCGGAGGATGGCTTCTCCACCATCCAGGTGCGCGCCACCTCCGGTGACAACAAGCTCGGTGGTGACGACTGGGACAACCGCATCGTCGACCACCTCATCAACAAGGTGAAGAGCGAGTCGGGCGTCGACCTGGGCAAGGACAAGATCGCCATGCAGCGTCTGCGTGACGCCGCGGAGCAGGCGAAGAAGGAGCTGTCGAGCTCGACCTCGACGAACGTCTCCCTCCAGTACCTGTCGATGGGCGAGAACGGCCCGATCCACGTCGACGAGACGATCACGCGTGCTCAGTTCGAGCAGATGACGAAGGACCTGCTCGAGCGCTTGAAGAACCCGTTCGAGAACGTCATCAAGGACGCGGGCGTCAAGATCTCCGACATCGACCACGTCGTCCTCGTCGGTGGCTCGACCCGCATGCCGGCCGTCGTCGAGCTCGTCAAGCAGATGTGCGGTGGCAAGGAGCCGAACAAGGGCGTCAACCCGGACGAGGTCGTCGCCGTCGGCGCCGCGCTGCAGGCCGGTGTGCTCAAGGGTGAGCGCAAGGACGTGCTGCTCATCGACGTCACGCCGCTGAGCCTCGGCATCGAGACGAAGGGTGGGCTGTTCACCAAGCTCATCGAGCGCAACACGGCCATCCCGACGAAGCGCACCGAGGTGTTCTCGACGGCTGAGGACAACCAGCCGTCCGTCGACATCCAGGTGTTCCAGGGTGAGCGCGAGATCGCCAAGGCCAACAAGGCTCTCGGCAACTTCGAGCTCACGGGCATCGCTCCCGCGCCGCGTGGCGTGCCGCAGATCGAAGTCACGTTCGACATCGACGCCAACGGCATCGTGCACGTCTCCGCGAAGGACCGTGGCACGAACAAGGAGCAGTCGATGACGATCTCCGGTGGCTCCGCGCTGCCGAAGGAGGACATCGAGCGCATGGTCCGCGAAGCCGAGGAGCACGCCGCCGAGGACGCGAAGCGTCGCGAGGAGGCCGAGGCCCGCAACACGGGCGAGGCTCTCGTCTACTCGACTGAGAAGTTCCTCGAGGAGAACGGCGACAAGGTGCCCGCTGACGAAAAGTCGGCCACCGAGAGCGCCCTCGCCGAGCTCAAGGAGGCCCTGAAGCCGGAGTCGTCCGCGTCGCCGGAGGACATCAACGCGAAGGCCACGGCGCTGTCCGAGGCCAGCCAGAAGATGGGCGCCGCGATGTACGCCGCGCAGGCCGAGAACGGCGACGCCGCGGGTGCGGCCGGTGCCGAGGGCGCTGCAGGCGAGCAGAAGCAGGGTGGCGACGACGTCGTCGACGCCGAGGTCGTCGAGGACGACGACGACACCTCCAAGTGAGTGTTTGACCGGGGTGCCACGCGCACCCCGGTCGGCCCCTGACACGAGTACGGCCGGTGGGCTGCCCACGGGGAGCCCACCGGCCGCTTCGCCACCAGGAGGTGGCAGGAAGGAGTCCGTCATGTCGGACCAGAACACGAGCGGCGCGACGCCCGACAACGCTGACGGCGTCACGCAGGGCGAGACCGACAACTCGTTCGCCGGCGGTGTGGGTTCCGACCTGCCCGGCGATGAGCAGCCCGAGAACCTGCAGACGCGTTCCGACGAGGCCGCCACGCAGGCCGGCTCCGACGCGACGAGCGCTGACACCGCGGTCGCCGAGCACCCGGACACGAAGCTCGCTGCGGAGCGCCTGTCCGACCTGCAGCGCATCCAGGCCGAGTACGTCAACTATCGCAACCGCGTCGAGCGCGACCGGGCTCGTGAGAAGGATGCGACGATCGGCTCGGTCGTCGAATCCCTCATCCCGGTGCTCGACGACATCGAGCTCGCGCGCCAGCACGGCGACCTCACCGAGGGCCCGATGAGCAAGATCGCCGACAAGATCGAATCGACGCTCAACCGGTTCGGTGTGGCACGCTTCGGCGCGGTCGACGAGGCGTTCGACCCCAGCGTCCACGAGGCGCTCATGCACGTCGAGGCCGAGGCGCCCGAGGGCGTCGACGGAACCTTCGTCGTGCAGGTGCTGCAGCCGGGTTACAAGGTGGGCGAGCGCGTCGTGCGTCCCGCCCGCGTCTCGGTCGCAGGCTGATCGAGCGCGCCGCGGCCGAGCCGAGTCGCTTCGTGCCGCGGGGCAACCTGCTTCGCTGACGTCGCGGCGGCGCCCCCACCGGGCGCCGCCGACACACAACTGAAAACCCCATTCGCACGCGCACGCGATGCACGCCCGGTCCGCAACCGGCGGGCGTGAAACCACGAAGGAGGTGCGCATGGCCAGTCAGGACTGGTTCGAAAAAGACTTTTACGCCACCCTCGGTGTCGCGCAGGACGCGAGCGAGGAGGACATCAAGAAGGCCTACCGCAAGCTGGCCCGCAAGTATCACCCGGACAAGAACCCCGGTGACACCTCCGCCGAGCAGAAGTTCAAGGAGATCGGCGAGGCCAACCAGGTGCTCTCCGATCCGCAGCAGCGTCAGGAGTACGACGCCGTGCGTCAGATGGCGCGAGGCGGCGCCCGCTTCAGCGGCGGTGCCGGCGGCGCCGAGGACGTTTTCTCGTCGATGTTCGGCGGGGGCGGCGGTAGCGGTTACCGCACCTATTCGAGCGGGGCGGGTGGCCAGCAGGGCATCAACCTCGAAGATCTGCTCGCCCAGTTCGGTGGCGCCGGCGGAGGCTTCGGGGGCGGCGGGTTCAGCTCCGGCTTCGGCGGCCCCCGTCAGCGTGCCGCCCAGAGAGGCGAGGACGTCGAGGCGCGCGCGTCGATCACGTTCCGCCAGGCCGTCGAGGGCAGCGAGGTGCGCATCAGCGACGCCGATGGTCAGAGCTTCACCGCGCGCATTCCGGCCGGGGTGAAGGACGGGCAGAAGATCCGGTTGCGCGGCAAGGGCCGTCCCGGCTTCGGCGGTGGCCCGAACGGCGACATGATCCTGCACGTCAGCGTCGGCACCGACCCGGTCTTCGGCCGCGACGGTGACAACCTCACCGTCGAGCTGCCCGTGACGTTCGCCGAGGCCACCCTCGGCGCCACGGTGCAGGTGCCCACCTTCGACGGCAAGAGCGTCAAGGTCCGCGTCGCGCCCGGCACGCCCTCGGGCCGCAGCCTGCGCGTCAAGGGCCGTGGCGTGAAGACGAAGAAGGCGACCGGCGACCTCATCGCGAAGGTTCACGTCGTCGTGCCGAAGGAGCTCACCGACGAGCAGCGTCAGGCCGTCGAGACCCTCGCCGCGGGCGAAGCCGACCCGCGCGAAGAGCTGCTCGCGAAGGCGCGTCAGGCCGCGTCGTGACGCCGTCACGGGTCGAACGGCGGCTCGGCGAGATCGTCGACGACCACAACGGACGCGTCGCTGACGAGCGGCTGCGCGGCCTCGACGATCCGGCGAAGCCGGTGTACGTCATCTCCGTCGCCGCCGAACTGGCCGGGATGCACGCCCAGACGCTGCGCCAGTACGACCGTCTGGGGCTCGTCACCCCCGAACGCACGGGTGGCGGCGGTCGCCGCTACTCGATGCGCAACATCGCGCAGCTGCGTCGGGTGCAGGAGCTGTCGTCGGAGGGAGTCTCGCTCGCCGGCATCCAACGCATCATGGAGCTCGAGCACCAGGTCACGGCGCTACGGGCGCGGATCGAGGAGCTGAGCGAGCAGAACGCGCAGTACCGCGACGCGCTCGGATCGCGCTCTCACAAGCGCGTCTTCGCGGCCGGGCGCGACGGCATCATCGCGCTGCGGCCCGGCGAACGACCGCAGCCGCGCTCGACCGGGCGTTCGCTCGTGCCGTACGGCACCCGCTGAGCCCGAGCTCGTCACGACGCACGTCGCACCCTCCAGCGGCGGCGCGACGCAGCGCCACACCGTTGTCGCACAACACCTGCATGGACGAGGCCCTCATCCCCGACTCGGGGATGAGGGCCTCGGCGCGCGATGCGGGCGTCAGGTCGCCGTCACATGATGCCGTGCTCGCGCAGCAGCACGCCGATCTCGGTGGAGTCGAGCCCCTTCGCGATCTTGCGGCGCAGTACGGCGGGGCCGGGCAGCTCGGTCTTCTCGCCGTCCTTGAGGCGCGCCGAGGCGTCGAGCAGCGTCCGCACGTCGTAGGTCGAGTTGAACACCTCGGGCACACCGCGCTCGACGCCGAACAACTGGTAGGTGGCTTCCATGCCGGTGCGCACCGAGTACTCGGTCGTGAAGATGCAGTCGCGGCTCGTCTCGGCGAACTGGCCGATGAAGGCGAAGTTCTCCGCGCCCTCCGGCACGACGTCAGGGCGGTCACCGGCCTTGCGGGGCATGAAGAACGACGTCACGTACGGCATCATGACCGGTACGCACTTCGCGCCCGTCGCCGCGAGTTCGGGGATGTCAGCCTCGGGCACGCCGAGGTGGTAGAGCCACTCGGCGGTGATCTCCTCGCCGGTGCACTCGCTCATCGGCTTCTTGACGTAGTCGCCGGGCGTGTCGACGAACAGGCTGTAGACCCACACGACGATCTGGTCCTTCGGCTGCTTCTTGAAGTGCGGCTGGCGGTTCACCGTCCAGCTCATGAGCCAGCTCGAATCCTTGACGGTGACGATGCCGCCCGTCACGACCCGTCCGCTGAAGGGGTCGCGCTTGGCGATGCGCCGGATGTACTCGGGGATGCGCTCATCGAGCGTCGTGACGGTCGCCGACTCCCACTTCGTCTCGTCGATGGAGCTGCAGAACACCTCGGGGCGCCCGAACGACGGATCCTTGCGCGCGATCTTCTTCCACAAGTCCCACGCCGACGCAGGGCCGCGGTTCAGCGTCGCGGCGGTGCGGTGATCGCCCTCGTCGGAGTTGTCGACGAGCGAGCCGATCGTCATCAGGACGTAATCGTCGTCCCCGAGGTCGACGCCCGTGTCACCGGCGTGCTCGCCGGAGCGGGTCCACTCGATGCGGGTCGCGCGCTCGGCCGACGCCGTCAGGTCGAACTCGACGTCCGTCACCTCCGTGTCGTACTGGAAACGCACGCCCTGCTCGCTCAGCCACTTCGTCATCGGCAGCACGAGCGACTCGTACTGGTTGTACTTGGTGAACTTGAGCGCCGAGAAGTCCGGAAGTCCGCCGATGTGGTGGATGAAGCGGTGCAGGTACAGCTTCATCTCGAGTGCGCTGTGCCATTCCTCGAACGCGAACATCGTGCGCCAGTAGAGCCAGAAGTTGCTGTCGAGGAAGTCGCGGCCGAACACCTCGTCGATGCGCTTGTTCTCCATCTCCTCGCGCGTCGCGAGGAACACCTTGACGAGATCCTTCTGCGCCTTCTTGTTCAGCGTGAACAACCCGTCGGTGTGCGCGTCCTGGCCGCGTTCGACGGTGGCGCGCTGCAGCGAGTAGTTCGGGTCGTCCTTGTTGAGCCAGTAGAACTCGTCGAGCACGGACGCGCCCTCGACCTCGAGGCTGGGGATCGTGCGGAAGCAATCCCACAGGCACTCGAAGTGGTTCTCCATCTCGCGTCCACCGCGGATGACGAACCCCTTCTCGGGCTCCTCGATCCCGTCGAGGGCGCCACCGGCGAGGGAGCCCTTCTCGAGGATCGTGATGTTCTCGCCGGGGACGGCGGCGTCACGGATCATGAAGACGGCCGCCGCGAGGCCCGCGAGGCCGCTGCCGACGATCCAGGCGTGCTTGCTCGCGGCGTCCTTCGGCGGGCGAGGACGGGCGAAGGCTTCGTAGTTTCCACTGCTGTAGTACATGGGACCTCCTCGAGGTCGGGTGCGCGAGATCATCGCGCGGGACGATGGGTGAGCGGACGGTTGCGTGCGCCGTCAGGGCTGCAGGATGAAGCGGATCGGGTTGCCGTCCTTGCGCGCGAGCCGCTCGAGCACCTCGGGCGCTTCCTCGAGCGGGAAGACCCCGCTGATCGACGTCGACAGGTCGAGCCGCTTCGTGCGGGTCAACGCGACGAGCTGGTGGACGTCCGTTCCCTCGCTGCCGTAGTGGCCGCGCAGCGTCAGCTGCTTGTAGGCGAATGCGGTGTCGGACGGAATCTCGATGGGCCGCCCGGCGAGGCCGACGATGACGAGACGTCCCTGGGGCGCGAGGGAGGCCATCGCCTGGGCTCGCACGGGGGCCACGCCCGCGAAGTCGAACGCGACGTCGAGACCGCGGGGCGAGAGCTGACGGATGGCGTCCTCCGCGTCTTCAGGGGCGCACGCCACGTCGGCGCCGACGGCGAGCGCCCGTTCGCGGGCGGCCTCGAGCGGGTCGATCGCGACGATGGGGGAGGCGCCGATGAGACGCAGCAACTGCACGGCGTGAATGCCCAGCCCGCCGAGGCCCCAGACGCCGACGGCCTCGCCGGCGCGCACGCGCCCGCTCGTCTGGATGGCTGCCCACGGCGTCGAGACGGCGTCGGGGATGATGGCGGCCTGCTCGAACGGGAGGTCGTCGGGGATCGGGACGAGCGTCTCGGCCTGCGCGAGGGCGTATTCGGCGTACCCGCCGTCGTAGTCGACGCCGCGCGTCAGGATGCGGCCGTTCGGGAGGCGGTGGCCGGCCTGCAGCAGGACGCGGCTGCCCACCTCGATGCCGGGCAGTGTCGGCACGCCGTCACCGAGGGCGGTGACGACGCCCGCGACCTCGTGACCGAGCGTCACCTTCTCGCTGTCGAGGAACTGCGGCGCGATGAGCCCTTCGAGCAGGTGCACGTCCGACAGGCAGACGCCCGCCGCCTTCACCTCGATGACGGCTTGGCCCGGCCCTGGCGTCGGGACGGGTACCTCCTCGACGTTCAGGGTGTGGTGCGTGACGTCGAGGCGTGCGGCCTTCATGGTGTCCATGGTGTCTCCTTCGTTTCCGGCTATTTTTGACTGTACTCATTTTTTGCGGCGCCACCAGGGCCTTTCGGCCCGGGTAAGGTTTCGATCCATGACGCTTCCCCTCAGCGCCACGGCCGCCTCCGCGACACCGTCGACCGATTCGACGGCCTCGACGGCCCCGACGAGGCCGGCCCCCACGCCGGGTACGCCTGACGCCACGGTCGTGACCTGCCGACGTCCCGTCGTGAGCGGCGCGGACCAGCAGGGTCGTCGCGCACGCAACAAGGCCGACAAACAGGCCCGCATCCTCGCGGCTGCCGAGAGCCTGCTCGGTGAGGTGGGGTACGAGCGCATGACGACGGCCGAGGTGGCCAAGCGCGCCAACGTCGCCGCCGGCACCGTGTTCCAGTACGCCCCGACGAAGGCGGAACTGCTCATGATGGTCGTCGAACACGAGTGGCGTGATCTCGTCGTCGATCACCTGCCCGACGACGCCGGTGACGGTGGGGTGCGCGAGCACGTCCTGCGTCTGCTCGAACCGTTCGCGCAGCAGGCCCGTGACTACCCCGAGAACGCGATGGTCGTCGGACGGGAGGTGCTGTTCGGTGCGCCCGGACCGTATCGCGAGAAGGTCGTCGCGCTGGTCGCTGGTCTCGAGGACGCCATCGCGGCGCTGCTCGTCGCAGCGGGGGGTGACGCGGAGCGCAGCGTCGTCGCCGCGGGCCTCATCGTCTCCGGTGGGGTGCTCGAGCTGAACCGCACGCGTACCGGGCGCGCCGAGGTCGAATCCGTGGCGCGCCGCCTCGGGGATCTCGTCGACGTCGCGGTGCGCGGCGCGGGCGTCTGATCGCCCGTGACGCGGGCGCTCAGCCGGCGTGGCGTTCACCTGCGCGTGCCCTGACCTCGACGGCGTCGCCCGCGCGCGCACGGGCCAGTCGCTTCATGCCGTCCGCGGGCCGGATCGGTTCGGGCCACTTCGGGGGGAGCGTGTCGCCCTCACGGACGCCGTTGACGCGGCGCCGGAGGAGAGGGATCACCTCGGTGGCGAGCCATCGGCTCTCGGTGCGGATGCTCTCGCGCCAGTGCGGCGCCTCGAACGGAGGCAGCTCCGGCAGTTTGAGGGTGTGGGGGATGCCGAGTTCGGCGAGCACGTAGGCGGCGAGGTGCTTGTGCCCGAGCCGGCTCATGTGGATGCGGTCGAACGCCCACATGCGCGGGTCGTCGAACTCGCGAAACTGGGTGTGATCGACGAGCAGGCAGCCGTACTGGCGGGCCAGTTCGCGCACGGCGTCGTTGTAGAAGACGATGCGCCGCCGCAGCGGCTCGAGCGCCGTCGAGATCTTCACGTCGAACGTCGTGAACAGCAGCACCTGCGCGCCCGATCCGACGAGGCGCTGCAGCGCGGCCTCGTAACGCTCCATGATGGCGGGCATGTCGGAGCGGACGGCGAGGATGTCGTTGCCGCCGGCGTAGAACGAGATGAGCGTCGGTTCGAGCGCGAGGGCGGCGTCGAACTGCTCGTCGACGATCTCGTCGAGACGCTTGCTGCGGATGGCGAAGTTCGCGTACTCCCACGTCGCGTCCGCGCGCCCCATCTGGCGGGCCATACGATCGGCCCACCCGCGCACGCCGTTCGGGTACATGAGATTGGCGTCGCCGACGCCCTCGGTGAACGAGTCACCCACCGCCACATAACGTCCGTTCATCGCCGCGAACCTAGGGCCGACGGCCGACGTCGTCGTGGCGCCCCGACGACCGGCGTGCGACGACGTCGTGAAAACCGGGTGAACCGAGCCGTCGTCAGATCTGCGGGTTGTTCCTCGCGATGACCTCGACGGCGCTCTTGCTCTCGACGAGACCGAGCCCGGTGGCCTTGCGGTACACAGCGATCGCCTCGACCTCGCGGCCGTTGTTCACGAGGTAGCTGACGCGCTGGGAGATGTCCTGGCCGCTGCGCAGATCGGTCACCTCCTGCTCCAGCTGGCGCACGCGCTTCTGCAGCGCGAAGTTGCTCAGCGCGACGAGCACGAGAAGGATCAGCGCGATGACGAACGCCCAAGTCATTCGGGGGACTCCTTGAGTGGGGGAACGCCGCCCAATCTACCGGCGGCGCGTCCTGTGGCAATCGGCGAGCACGCTTGGCACAGTGGTGGCATGACCGAGTACCTCATGATCTTCCCCGAACGCGAGATCGCCGACGAGATCGCTGAAGACCTGCTCGAGGAGGACGACTTCACCGAGGTGCGCGTCGTTCGCGAGGCGCTCGCCGGTGAAGAGGACGACGAAGACCACGACTGGGGCGTCTACGTGCGTCAGGCGACGATCGACGACCCCGCCTCCGCCGTCGCGCAGGCGCTCGCCGAGCGCTTCGAGAAACTGGCCGAGGAGAACGGCGGCTGGCTCGACGACAACCCCGCGCAGCAGGCCACCCGCTGACCGACGCGACGAAGCGCCGCACCCCCTTTCGGGCGTGCGGCGCTTCGCGTTGTGCGCTTCAGACGTCAGCTTGCGGCCAGCTCGGAGAGCTTCTGCAGGCTCTCCTCGAGCGCATGCTCCTGGACGAGCGGGAAGTGCACCTTCTTGAGCAGTTCCTTGTCGGTGACCTTGCTCCAGTCGTACGTGAGCGTCACCTCGGTCTCGTTCGGACCCTTGGCGTCGAGCTCGTACACCCACTCCCAGCCCTTGGGCTCGGTGCCCGCCGGAGCCGTCTGCCACGCGACGAGCTTGTCGTCGACGTAACCCGTGACGTGGTTGTCGGTCTGGTACTCGCCGCCCATGTGCTCGCCCTCCATGTTCATGGTGAACACCTGGCCGACCTTCTGGATGCGGTCGCCGTGGTCGACGCTGCGGATGAAGCCCGAGCCGTCGAGCTTGACGTGCTCGGCCGGGTTGGTGAGCACATTGAACACGCTCTGGGCCGGAGCCTCGATCGTGCGGGTGACGGTGATCTTCTGGTTGTCAGTCATGCCTTCACCCTTTCTCACTCGGCAGCGCTCCGCAAGGGGTGGCCGCAGGGGAGCGTGCCTTCGACCGCTCCGGTAGCGTGAACGTGAAACCGGGTGGCGCGCACCGCGCCACGGACGAAGGAGTCACAGATGAGCGACCAGCGAGGCGTCGAGCGCCCCTTAGACGGGCGCCGCGACGAGGCGGACGGCATGGTGGTGCACGAGGAGCGCCTGACGCCCGGCGTCGAACGCTACGAGGTGGGGCGGGTCGAGGTGCGCAAGCGCATCATCGTCGAGGAACTGACGGTGACGCTGCCCGTGCGCCGTGAGGTGGCTGACCTCGTGCGGGTCTACGACGACGGCAGCGAGGAGGTGCTCGATCTGCCTCCGTCGTACTGGGAGCCGCGCATCGAGGACCGTACCGGCGGCATGCCGTACGGGGAGAAGAACACCCCCAACGAGGGCCCGTACGACGCCGTCGAGCGTGACGGGCACGACGAGCGGCGCGAGAGCGAGGAAGCTCGCTCGGGGCGTCGTGACGAGGTGTACGACGGTCTGCGTGATGAGCAGGAACGCGCCGGGGCCGACGACGCGGCTGCGACGAACGGATACGACATCGTGCTCCACGAGGAGCGCCCCGTCATCAGCACCGAGGTGTACGCCGTCGAACGACTCCGTCTCGATGTCGAGCGCGAGACGCAGACGATGACCTACACCGACAGCGTGCGCCGCGAGGTCGTCGACTTCGACCTCGACGGTGACACCTACCCCGACATCACCCGCTGAAGAGGCGAGTCCGCGCCTCCTGCGCCCTCAGCAGGCGCGGACATCCTCGCTGCGCTTCGCTGCGGTGCCCACGCCGGCTCCGTTCTTGTCAGCCCGCGATGTCGTATTCCTTGAGGCGCTTCTTGTCGGTCTTGCGCCCCGAGGCCTGGAGGGCCAAAAGCTCCGCATAGATGCCGCCGGAGACGGCGAGTTCCTCAGGGGGCCCGACCTCGTCGATGCGCCCGTCACGTAGCGTGACGATGCGGTCGACCGTGCTGATCGTCGAGAGGCGGTGGGCGATGATGAGCGACGTGCGCCCCTCCATCAGCTCGTCGAGGCCGGCCTGCACGAGGCGCTCCGACTTCGTGTCGAGCGCGCTCGTCGCCTCGTCGAGAATGAGGATCGGGGCGTCCTTGAGCATCGCTCGCGCCACGGCGATGCGCTGCTTCTGCCCACCCGAGAGCTTGAGGCCGCGTTCGCCGATCGTCGTGTCGTAGCCGTCGTCGAAACGGCGGATGAAGATGTCGGCGTTGGCGCGCTTCGCGGCGTCGACGATCTCTTCCTCGCTCGCGTCGGGCCGCCCGTAGGCGATGTTCTCCCGGATCGTCCCGCTGAACAGCGAGCTGTCCTGGAAGACCACGCCGAAGTCCGAGCGCAGCTGCGCGAGCGGCGTCTCGTCGACGTCGCGACCGAAGACGCTGAGGCGGCCCTCGCGCAGGCGGTAGAAGCCGAGCAGCAGGCTGATGAGCGTCGTCTTGCCGCCGCCCGACTCACCGACGAACGCGATGCGCTCACCGTGTCGGATGGAGAGGTCGATGTGCTCGAGCACCGCGCGATCGTCGTCGTAGCCGAAGGTCGCGTCGTCGAACTCGATCACGGTGTCGTCGCGGCCGTCGTCGCTCCCACGAGCCGTCGCGCTGCTCGCTCGCGACGCCGGCGCATCGTCGGCAGCGAGGGCGGCGATGTCACGCTCGGGCATCTCGTCGAGCACCTTGAAGTAGTCGCGGCTGCCCGCGACGGCGCGCTGGCCCGAGTCGACGAGGTAACTCATCATCATGACGGGCTGGCGGGCCATGTTGACGAGCTGGATGAGCAGCACCATGTCGCCGATGGTGAAGACGCCGCGCACCGTCTGCACGAACACGATGGCGTACACGCCGAAGAAGATGACGTTGAGCGAGCCGCGGCGGGCGGCGTCCATGAGGTGCCAGTAGCGCGACTGCACGCGCGTGGTCGCGACGGTGCTGGCGTACCGGTCGTCGAAGGACGTGAGCTCGCGCTTCTCCTGCCCGAAGCTCTTGACGACACGGATCTGCCCGACGACCTCCGCGAAGCGGCCGCCGGCGATGTCGAACTGCTCGTTCTTCTGTTGCTCGAGGACCTGCCACTTCTTGCTCGTGAGCGTCGTCAGGTGCATGTAGACCGGGAAGACGATGAGCAGCAAGAGCGCGAGTGGCCACGAGTAGACCGCCGAGATGATGAGCACCGCGAACGTCGTGAGCAACATCGGCAGGAAGTTGTTCGCGAACATGTTGAGGAACTGCGTCGTCTCGGAGATGTTGCGCGACAACCGGTTGATGATCGTGCCGGTCAGTTCACGGTCGAAGTAGCTCTGCGGCAGCGTCAGCAGCTTCTCGTAGTACCGCGTCGACAGGATGCGTCGCATCCGCACGGCGGCGACGTCACCGAAGTACCCGCCGATGTTGCTGATGATCGTGTTCGCGACGTCGGCCGCCAGCAGCGCGACGGCGAACCACATGATCGTGCGGACGTGACTGTCGCTGTGCCCACCGTTCTTGACCACCTCGACGACCTGATCGGTCGCGCCCGAGATGATGAACGGCATGAGGAGCGAGGTGATGGTGACGAGGATCGAACTGACGAGGATCGCACCGTAGTAAGGCCACAACGCTCGCGTGGAGGACAAGATCTTGCCGAGACTTCGCACACGTCAGAGTCTCACCGGGGTCCGACAACGCGGAAATCCTGGAGGTGGGACGTTCACCACCCCCAGGACGGGAATATGCACCAGTCCCGCTGGACGAGCGGGCGCGGTGCACGCGAACGGCCCCGGACCGCCCAGGTGGGGCGGGGCCGGGGCCGTCACGAGTGAGCGCGGCTCACCTGAAAGGTCTCAGACGCCGTGCTTCTTGAACTGCAGGACGACGGCGGTGCGCAGGAGCGCGAGGTTCGTCTTGCTCTTCTCGGCAGCGACGTAGATGAACGTCTCCTTGTTGATGAGCTTGATGAGGTGGAGCTGGTCGCTCAGCGTGAGCAGCATGTCCTCGAGCTCGCTGGAGAGGCCGAGGGCCTCGACGGTGCGGAACTTGCCCTTCACCATCTCGGAGTTGTAGGCGCTCGCGACCTCGAGGTCGAAGTCGGGGCGAGCGGAGCGGGTTGCGAGCGTCATGCCCGAGTTGAGGTCGACGACGGACGCGCCGATGAAGCCGTTCACCTCGGAGGCGATGTCGCCCACGAGTGCGTTGTAGTCAGCCACGGGTTCTCCTTGTGTTGCCACCGCCTGGTTCGGCGGTGCGGTAGGGGTCGACGTCACCGGGGCCGGTGACGACAGGTCGTCCGCCGCTGGGGGCGGAAGTTTCGAAGTGTCCGGCCTCAGCGGCGGACGTGCGGCCGGAGTGGACCGATGAGGTCCGGTCGGCTGCTGGGGGAGCAGACCCATCCACGCCAGAGCGCGGTCGGTCAGCGAGAGCCGTTCGCCACCGTCAGGAGGCGTCAACTGCCCTCCAGGAACTGTCGCAGGGCGTCAGCCGTGTTGCGCACGGCGACGACGAGGACGCCGAGCGTCACGTCCTCCGCCGCGGCCACGACGACGAGCTGGCCCACGTTCTTCACCTCCATGCGGAGCAGAACGGCCTGCTGGTGGTCGCCTGCGATGTTGACCATCGTCGAACCGTCGTCCTCGTTACCACTCGTGACCTGACGGTGCGCGCCCGCCACGCCGAACAGGGACGACGACAGCGCTGCGAGGCGGCCGGTCAAGGCGCCGTCGACGCCGATGGCGGCGAGGTTGAGGCCGTCGCCGGAGCAGACCATCCCGGCCGTGAGCTCGGGCACCTCCTCGGCCAGGCGGCGCAGGTGTGGCAGCGCGATCATGCCGAGGCTGCGCGACCAGGTGGCCCAGTCCGCGGCGATCTCGTCGTTGAGTCCGGGCTCGGCGTGGACGTCGGTCATTGCCGAACCGACGACGCCTGACTGCTGCTGGGTCATCGTGAACCTCCCGTGGCCACGCGCACGACGCGACGCACGTCTTCGCTGGAGCGGGGGTCGGCGACGACCACCGCGATGTCGGGGTGACGCTCGTGGATGAACGATTCGAACTCGGCGACGGGTCGCGAACCCTCTTCCTCGGTGCGCGTCACGGCGACCGTCATGCGACCGTGGTTGTCGGCGGCGTCGAGGAGGTCGAGCCACTCGGCGGCCTCGTCGAGGGCGCTGGGGCTGTTGCCGAACAGCCACAGAACGATCTTGGCGCCGGGGCTGATGGCGCCGCTGCGGGCCTCGGCGAACCGCTCCTGGCCAGGCGTGCCGTAGATCGCGTAGGTGGAGCCGTCGTCGGCCTTCCACTCGCCGTAGTCGATGCCGACCGTCGTGGTGCGCTTCGGCATGCCCCGTCCGACCATCGTGCTCGTGACGCTCCACTGAGCCTCGGTGCTCGCCACCTCGCCCGTCGAGGCCGCGAGGACTGCGGTCGTCTTGCCGACGCCGAGGGGGCCGCAGAACGCGACCTGATGGCTGATCGCCGTTCCGACGACGGCCTAGAGCGGTGCTCGACGACCGGAAGGGGTCGACGTCACGTGGGTCTCCTTGAAGTCGGTCGTGGGCAGCAGATATCGCATCCACGATGTTTCTGGCCAGTAGCATAACTTGGTCGTCCCATTTTCAACCACTCTTGGCGACCATCGCTAGGTAAGACGCCCGTCCGAGTCGCGGGTTGCGTCGGCGCCTCGCGCTTTTCCTGTGTCACGCGCGGAATCTGGGCCCTGCGCGAACGGTTGCCGACCGGTTCGTCGGAGGTGCCCGACTTGAGCGGAATAGACTCAACTTTCCTGTCGTTGACGATGACAAGCAGTGTTGCACCCAGTAGGGCTGTTCCCAGTGACACGATGAAAGCAGCACGCATCGCACACGTTTCAAGAGCAAGGAGTCAGCCAGTGGATCTTCAACTGACCACGAAGGCTCAGGAGGCCCTCTCCGACGCCGTCACCGCAGCGCAGACGGCGGGCAATCCGTCGATCGAGCCTGCCCACATGCTCAAGGCGCTCGTCGAGCAGACCGACACGACGACGCGTCCTCTGCTCGAAGCCTCGGCGTCCAGCCCGGCCGCCGTCACGGCGGAGGCCGGCCGCGTGCTCGCCACGTACCCCAGCTCGAGCGGCGCCAGCGTCGGCCAGCCGGGCATGAGCCGCGAACTGCTGAACATCCTCGAGCAGGCGCGCACGATCATGTCGTCGATGGGTGACTCGTTCACCTCCACCGACCACATCCTTCTCGCGCTCGCGCGCACCGGCCGTTTCTCATCGCTCGACGCCGAGGGCATCGAGGCCGCGATCCCGGGCACACGTGGCGGGCGCAAGGTGACGAACGCCGACCCGGAGGGCACCTTCGAGGCGCTCGAGAAGTTCGGTACTGACCTCACCGCCGTCGCCCGCGAGGGCAAGCTCGACCCGGTCATCGGCCGAGACAGCGAGATCCGTCGCGTCGTGCAGGTGCTCAGCCGCCGAACGAAGAACAACCCGGTGCTCATCGGTGAGCCCGGCGTCGGCAAGACGGCCGTCGTCGAGGGTCTCGCGCAGCGCATCGTCGCCGGGGACGTGCCGGAGAGCCTGCGCGACAAGCGCCTCATCTCCCTCGACCTCGGCGCGATGGTCGCCGGTGCCAAGTACCGCGGCGAGTTCGAGGAGCGCCTCAAGGCCGTCCTCGAGGAGATCAAGAACTCCGACGGCGAGATCGTCACGTTCATCGACGAGATCCACACCGTCGTCGGCGCGGGCGCCGGTGGCGACTCGTCGATGGACGCCGGCAACATGCTCAAGCCGATGCTCGCGCGCGGCGAGCTGCGTCTCGTCGGTGCGACGACGCTCGACGAGTACCGCGAGAACATCGAGAAGGACCCGGCGCTGGAGCGTCGTTTCCAGCAGGTGTTCGTCGGTGAGCCGAGCGTCGAGGACACGATCGCGATCCTGCGCGGCCTCAAGGAGCGCTACGAGGCGCACCACAAGGTCGCCATCGCCGACCAGGCGCTCGTCGCCGCTGCGACGTTGAGTGACCGCTACATCACGAGCCGACAGCTGCCCGACAAGGCGATCGATCTCATCGACGAGGCCGCGTCGCGTCTGCGCATGGAGATCGACTCGAGCCCTGTCGAGATCGACCAGCTGCGCCGCAGCGTCGACCGCATGAACATGGAAGAACTGCACCTCGAGAGCGAGACCGACCCGGCCTCGCGCGACCGACTCGCGAAGCTGCGGGCCGACCGCGCCGACACCGAGGAGCAGCTCGCCGCGCTGACGGCGCGTTGGGAGGCCGAGAAGGCCAGCCTCAACAAGGTCGGTGATCTCAAGGCCCAGATCGACGACCTGCGCACGCAGGCCGAGAAGCTGCAGCGCGAAGGTGACTACGGCAACGCCTCGAAGTTGCTCTACGGCGACATCCCGGCTCTTGAGAAGCAGCTCGACGAGGCGCAGGCAGCCGAGGCGACGTCCTCGAAGGCCGGCGGCGAGGCGCCGATGGTCTCCGACGAGGTGACCGCCGACGACATCGCCGAGGTCATCGCCAGCTGGACCGGCATCCCCGCCGGGCGTCTGCTCGAGGGCGAGACCGAGAAGCTGCTGCGCATGGAGGACTTCCTCGGCGAGCGCCTCATCGGTCAGAAGGCCGCGGTCCAGGCTGTCAGCGACGCCGTGCGCCGTTCGCGCTCCGGCATCGCCGACCCTGATCGTCCGACCGGTTCGTTCCTGTTCCTCGGCCCGACGGGTGTGGGCAAGACGGAGCTCGCGAAGTCGCTCGCCGACTTCCTCTTCGACGATGAGCGCGCCATGGTGCGCATCGACATGTCGGAGTACTCCGAGCGTCACGCCGTCGCGCGCCTCATCGGTTCGCCCCCCGGCTACGTCGGGTACGAAGAGGGCGGTCAGCTGACCGAGGCCGTGCGCCGTCGCCCGTACTCGGTCGTGCTGCTCGACGAGGTCGAGAAGGCGCACCCGGAGACGTTCGACATCCTCCTGCAGGTGCTCGACGACGGACGCCTCACGGACGGTCAGGGCCGCACGGTCGACTTCCGCAACGTCATCCTCGTCATGACGTCGAACCTGGGCAGCCAGTTCCTCGTCGACCCGACGATGGCGCCGGAGGCCAAGCATGGCGCCGTCATGGGTGCGGTGCGCGCGCAGTTCAAGCCCGAGTTCCTCAACCGTCTCGACGAGATCGTCATCTTCGACCCGCTGACGCGGGACGAGCTGTCGCACATCGTCGAGCTGCAGGTCGCGTCGCTGAGCAAGCGGCTCGCCGATCGCCGCATCACCCTCGAGGTGACGCCGGCCGCGCGCGAGTGGCTCGCCGAGACGGGGTACGACCCGGCGTACGGTGCGCGCCCGCTGCGTCGCCTCGTGCAGAAGGAGATCGGCGACCGTCTGGCTCGTGCACTCCTCGCCGGCGAGGTGCTCGACGGGCAGAACGTCGTCATCGACGTCGAGCGCGGCGAGGCGCTGAAGATGCCCGAGGGTGTCGAGGCGCCGGAGGGTATGGAGGCTCCGGTCACGGGCCTCAAGGTCGTGCCCGGTGCCGTGAGCTGACACGTTCCCTCGCGAGAGGCGGCGGTTCCCCTGGGAGCCGCCGCCTCTCTTCGTGTCGGCCACGGTTTCTCGTTCAGGGGAGCACCCTTGGGAGGGGACCAATCTCACCCGATGGGCGGTAAGTTCGACTCATGGCAACCAACGACTCTGCAGTGCCCGCGGGCGGCTCCCGCTACCTTGTCGCCTGGGGTGGCGACAAGCGCTCCCAGGACGCCCTCAAGCTGGGCTCCGTGCTGGCGCGCACCTTCGACGCCACGCTCGACATCGTCTACGTCGTGCACCACCCCACGCACACGGCGACGCTGGCCATCGGCGATACGAGCTTCGAGAAGGGGGTGGAGAAGGAGGCTCGCGGCTGGCTGAAGAAGGCCGCGAAGTCGGTGGACAAGGATCTGAACGTCGAGACGCACGTCGCGCACGACACCTCGGTCACGCAGGGCATCCTGCGCACGGCCGAACAACTTGGCTCGGCCATGATCGTCATCGGTGCAGGTTCGGGCCCCGGCCAGCCCGTCGCCGCCAACCCGATCGTCGGCGGTCTGCTCCACGCGAGCCCCGTCCCGGTCGCGATGGCGCCGCGCAACTACCGCAAGAAGAAGTTCGACACCCTCTCGTCGCTGTCGGCGGCCATCGGCCCGCGCCCGGGCGCGCAGGAGATCGTGCTCGAGGCAGCCGAGGGTGTTGCCCGCGTCGGCCTGCCGCTCGTTCTCATCTCGCTCGTCTCGCTCAAGCACGCCGTCAAGAAGATGGACTGGGACGAGCGCACCGCCCTCATGGTCGGCTCCTCGCGCCTGGCGCGCGGGCGCACGACGTTCCTCGGCACGTCGGCCACGCGCATGCTCGCCGCTCTGCCGGTGCCGATGATCATCGTTCCCCGCAGCGACGCCCGCTGAGGCTGACGCCTGGTTGACCGCGAAAAATGGAGGTTGTGCACGATACTTCGTGCACAACCTCCACTTTCTGCATCAGTCAGGTTTGAGGCCACCGCTCATTCGGCGGGCGCGCCACAGCAGGAGGGCCGCGCCGACGGCCGTGGCCGAGCAGATCGCCCAGACGGCGAGGTAGCCGCCCAGTGGCGCGTGGTCGCCCACGTCCTCCGTCTGCCCGGCCGAGGCCAGGCACAGGGCGAAGATGCTGGACGCGATCGCGCCGCCCACCGTCTTCGCCATGTTCGTCAGCCCCGTCATCTGGCCCGTGTGCGACGCCGGTGCCGCACCGGCGGCGGCCACCGGGAGCGCCGCCACGAGGGCGCCGCTTCCGATTCCGGCGATCATCATGTTGACGAGCAGGCCGAAGACCGAACCGTGACTGACGACGTTGAGCCCGTACCCGAGCGCCACGAAGCACGCGGCCACCGCCAACGCGCCGAACTCGCCGAGCCGCTTCGCGAGCGCGGGCGCCGTCACGGCACCGAGCCCCATGGACAGCACGTAGCCGCCGATGAGCATCGAGACCCCACCCGCGCTGGCGCCGAGGCCGGAGCCCGTGACGTCCGGGTCGGTGCGGGCGAACGTCGACAGCGGGATCTGGGCGCCGAGCACGCTGAATCCGAACAGGCCGGTGGCCAGCTGCACCGACAACTGACGGCGCTCACGCAGGAGGCGTACGTCGATGACGGGGTCGGGGTGGCGCATCTCGTGGCGCCCGAACGGCACGACAAGGCCGGCTCCGACGACGAGGGCCAACCACGGCCACGGGCTTCCCGGCCCGACGAAGCGCACGAGCATCAGCCCGGCCATGACGGCGAGCAACAACCCGCACAGCAGCGCGGCACCCGGCAGGTCGAGGCGGTGCGAGCCCGTCGGGGGCGTCTCGGGCACCCCGAACCAGATGACGACGAAGCACGCCGTGATCGCGAATGCCGGGATGGCGAGCAGACCCGTCATGCCGAACACCGGTTGGAGGGCGCCTGACGTCAGCGCTCCCGCGATGACGCCGACCTCGAGCGCGAGGACGAGCACGGCAGCAGCCGTCCGGGTGCGCGAGCTATCGCCCTTCGTGCGCCGGTGAACGAGCGCGATCTCGAGCGGCAGCCACACGACGTACGGCCCCATGAGCGCCCAGGCGATGAGGAAGAGCCAGAAGTTCGGCGCGAAGGCGACGCCCCATGCGGCGCACGCCGTGATCGCACTGGAGAGCATAAGCACGCGTTTGTGCCCGACCATGTCGCCGAGGCGCGCCAACACCGGCACCGTGACCGCGGAGACGAGCAACTGCGCCGCCTCGAACCAGTTGACGTCGGCGTCGTGGATGCCCAGATGCCGCGCGATATCGGTGTAGAGCGGCGTGAAGTAGCCCTGGATGACGCCGGACGTCAGTTCCACCACGACGAGGAAGCCGACGACGGCGGCGATCTTCGGAACGACGTCGCCGCCCGATCGCGTGCTCTGCTCCACGGAAATCAGGCCTCCTCGACGAGACGCTCGTACCAGCGCACGCCCTCGAGCCACGAGGCCCGCGTGATGCGCTCGTCGACGTTGTGCAGACTCTCGCGCTGCGCTTTCGACATATGGAACGGGGTGAAGCGATAGACGTGCGGCCACACGGCGTGGAAGTGACGGGCGTCCGTGGCCTGGTTCATGACGTAGGGAGCGACGTGTGCGTCGGCCAGCACCTCGCGTGTCACGCGGCGCAGCGTCTCGAACGCCGGGTGATCGACGGGTGCCACCTGCGTCGGGCCGCTGCCGCCGATGAGCTCCACCTGCGCGTGGGGCGCGACGGCCCGCTCGACGGCGCGCACCGCTTCGTCGAGGCTCTCGCCGACGCCGATGCGCATGTTGACGCCGGCTGTCGCGGTGGTCGCGATGACGTTCTGGGCCTTGGAGCCTTCGAGCATCGTGACGGCACGCGTCGTGCGGACGATGGCGGCGGTTTCGGGGCCGAGGCGCGTGAGAACCCGGGCGAAGAGGCCGCTCGCCGACCCGATCCGGCCCAGGACGAGGGAGAGCGGGCGGGCCGCCACCTCGGCGACCGCATCGAACATCGCGACGGCGGTCGGCGTCAGCCGCGCGGGGGCGGGGTTGGCGTCGAGTGCCGAGATGGCGCGGGCCAGTTTCGCCGTGGCGCCGCCCCTCTTCGGGGTCGAGGCGTGCCCGCCGTCGCCGTGTGCGACGAGCCGGAGATCGGCCGTGCCCTTCTCGGCGACGCCGATCATCGCGACGGGCTTCGTCACGCCGGGGAAGACCTCGGAAGCCACGGCGCCGCCCTCGTCGAGCACGACGAACGGCGTGACGCCGCGCGCCTGCAACGCCTCGACGGCGGCCGCGGCGTGATGACCCATGACTTCCTCGTCGGCGCCGAAGGAGAGCCATACGTCGCGACGGGGCGTGACCCCGCGGCCGAGCAACCGCTCGATCGCCACGCAGATGGCGACGAGGGAACCCTTGTCGTCGAGTGTTCCTCGGCCCCAGAGGAACTCCCCGTCGTCATGGGCGTCGAAGGGCGGGTGGGTCCACGTGTCGCTCGGTTCGATCGGGACGACGTCCTGGTGAGCCATGAGGACGAGCGGATCGGCGTCGGTGGTTCCGCCGACGCGCAGGAGCAGAGCGTCGCCCGGCACCTCGACCGACTCCGCTGCAGCGAACAGCAAGGAGAACGACGAGCGCAGCGTCTCGTGAAACGCGCTGAACACCGCGGCGTCGTAGGCGCTCCCGGCGACGGTCGGGTGGCGCAACGCGGCACGGAAAGCGGCGACCGCGTCGTCGTCCGTCATCGCCTGGGCAGGGTCGTGGTTCGACATGGGCTCACGCTACGACCGAGGCCCGGCGCCCCGTGCCGAAACCGCCCCACCCCATGACGATGTTGAGCGGTGAGCGCGGCATCGGTGTCGCGCTCATCGCTCAACATCGTGAGGGGGTCGTGGCTCAGTGCTCGTCGGTGGCCTTCGAGTCCGTGAGGGAGCGGGCGCCCAGGGCCACGAAGCCGGCGACGACGACGGCCATGATGGCGAAGCTGACCTGCTCGGCGTGGATGAAGTTGTCGACGAGCGCCTGCGGCCACTGGCCACCGGGAAGGTTGATGACGACGATGATGGCCATGACGGTGCCGATGATGGCGACGCCGACCGAGTTACCGAGCTCCTGCACGGTGTCGTTGAGCGCGGCACCGAAGGACGTCTGGTCCTCGGGCAGGTCGCCCATGAGGGCGAGGGCGGCGCTGCTCATGGTGCAGCGGACGCCGACGACGAGGATCATCGTGGCTGCCGCGATGGCGATGAAGTTCTGCGCGACGGCGAACGTCATGAGGACGAGGCCGAGCACCGCCATCGAGCCGCCGAAGACCGACGTCTTGCGCTGACCGATCGTCGCGATGAGCTTGTCGGCCAGGGGCGACGCGGCGAGCATCGCGAAGACGAACGGCAGGTTGGCGAAACCGGCCTCGACCGGGCTCCAGCCCCAGGCGAACTGGAACTGCTGCGAGGTGCCGTACATCGTGCCGACCATGGCGAGCATGACGACGGTCTGGATGAGGGCGCTGCCGCGGACGGTGGGGCGAGCGAGCAGGTTGAGGTCGACCATCGGGTTGGCGGCGCTGCGCTCACGACGGTAGAAGCCGATGCCGGCCGCTATGGCGACGGCGAAGCAGGTGAGCGTCGTCGTCGAGGCCCAGCCGTTCTGGACGCCGCTGGTGAAGGAGTAGAGGCCGACGGCGAGCGTCGTGATGGAGAAGAAGGCGCCGACGGTGTCGAGGCTGCCGGCGCGAAGTTCGCTCTTCTCGTCGGCCGGGATGCCCCAGGCAACACCGAGCACGGCGATGAGGGCGACGGGCGCGTTGAGCAGGAGCAGGACGTGCCAGCTCATGTGCTCGACGGCGAGGCCCGAGAGCACCGGGCCGATGGCGAAGCCGATCATCGCGACGGTGACGATGAGTCCGATCGCCTTGCCGCGCAGCTTGACGTCGTCGAAGAGGCGGAAGGTGAGTGACATCGTGGCGGGGGCCATGAAGGCCGCCGCCATGCCGAGCAGGGCGCGGATGGCGACGAGCTGCCACGCCGCGTCGATGAAGAGGACGCCGAGGCTGACGGCGCCGAAGGCGCTGAGTCCGAGCAGGAGGCTGCGGCGGCGACCGAACATGTCGCCGAGCGTTCCGCCAGGCGCACCCGTGGACGGCGGCGCATTTCATGCACGACATGGAGCTGCAGGAGAACTCACTCGTGTTCTGGGAGGGCATCGGCCAACACCTGCTACGCCTCGACCTCACGGATCGCCAGCGCTTCCAGGCCGTCTCGGCCGTCGTCAACTACGTCGTCGGCATGGGCGCGCAGATGGCGATCGAGCAGGCGCCCGAACCCGAACCGGGCGAGAACCCCGACGAGATGCGCGAGCGCTATCTCGGCGAGTGGGCCGACACGTGGATGCAGCGCGACCCCGAGGTGTTCCCCTTCGCGCGCTCGATGGCGCCGATCTTCCGCGACCACGACGACTTCGAGCAGTTCGTTGCCGGCCTCGACCTCATCCTCGCGGGGTTGGAGCGTCAGGCGGGGCTCGCCTGACGGCAAGCGCCCCGGGAAGTTGCCTGGGAAACGCGGGACCAGTGCCCCGGCGGCCGCTCAGGATCGGAGGATGGCGGCGGCCACCTCGTCGGGCGCCTCGTAGGTGAGCATGTGCCCCTTGCCCTCGAGGAACTGAGCGTCGGCGTCCGGCAGTGCCTCGGCGAGCGCCTTGGCGTGACGCGGCGGGGTGAGCATGTCGCGCGTGCCGACGAGAATCGTCACCGGGGTGTCCTTGAGTGACTCAAGGGCCGCGAGTTCGTCGTGGGCCATGAGGGCCTTGTAGTAACTGCCCGTCGTCGACAGGCGGGTGCCGCGCATCTGGGCGCGCGCGGCGATGACGTCCTCCTTGCGGGCGTCCTGGCCGAACGCGATGCGCTGCGAACGCGTCGTCGCGAAAACACCCGGGCGCCACGGGATGTGGCTCAGGGCCCGCATGGCGAGGGCTTCGCCGGGGATGCGCAGACCGCGCAGCTGCCCGGCCGAGGTCGCCACGAGGACGACGGACGTGACCCGCTCACGCACGACGTCGGGGTGCATGCCCGCGAACGCCATGATCGTCATGCCGCCCATCGAGTGGCCCGCCAGGATGATCGGTGAGCCCTCCGGAACGGCCTTCTCGATGACGAGGGCGAGGTCGTCCCCGAGCACGTGCACACTCGCCTCGCCGCCGCGTCGTGCGCCACCGGCCACGCTGGAGCCGCCGTGTCCACGCTGATCCCACGCCACGATGCGACGTCTGCCCTCGGCGGCGAGCCGCTCGGCGACGGGCTCCCAGGAGCGGTGATCCAGCGTCCACCCGTGCGACATGACGATCGTCGTCGCGTCCGGGGCGAGACCGGCCGGTTCGTGGACGAAGACGGCAAGTCGGGCGCCGTCGGGCGCAGTCACTTCGCGGGTGTTCCAGTCGATGCGGGCCATGAACACACCCAAACACACGCTTCCGCCGTCAGGTGGTCGGAACCGGGAAGGCTCCGGCGAGCGTCTCAATCGGGAAACGCCAATGCGCACAAATGGGGCGCTCGCGCGCCCCCGATGGATAGGTTGACCGCATGACCGCACAGTTGCCCTCCCGCCGCATCGCGCTCGCCGGAGCTTTCGCCACGCTGGCCCTCGCCGGGTGCTCGTCGACGAAGAAGTCCGACACGTCGGACGACAGCGACGCCAGCACGCGCCTCAAGGCCGCGCAGGACGTCATGGCGAAGACGGCGGGTTACCACGTCAAGCTCACCTCCTGGGGGACGCCGGACCAGGAGTCGTCCCTGAAGTCCGGTGAGGGTGACGTCGTCAACTCGCCGCAGTCGTTCAAGGGCACGGTCACCGCGAACACCGGCGGCAGCGACGTCAAGGCCGAGGTCATCAGCATCGAGAAGGAGAGCTGGGTCAAGCCCGGCTTCTCGTCGACGTACATCGCCGTCAACCTCGACGACATGGGTGTGCCGCTGCCGTCGTCGCTGTTCAACGCCTCGAAGGGCCTCCCGGCACTGCCGGTGCTGAGCAAGGACATGAAGAAGACGGGCGAGAAGCTCGTCGGCGGCGAGAAGGTGACCCTGTTCAAGGGCACGGTCGACGGACCCACCGCCACGAAGGCCATGGGTTTCGGGCGCACGCGTAAGGACTACACGGTCGAGGTCGGTCTCAACGACAAGAACGAGATGCGTTCGATGTCGATCAACGGTTCGTTCTTCGACTCGTCCGACGCCACGTACAACCTCGAGATGTCGAAGTTCGGGCAGAAGGCGACGATCTCCAAGCCCGCATGAGCACGGATGCCACCGTGACGCCCGCCGTGAGCGAGCCGACGCCTCGATCGAAGGCGCTGCTCGCCACGGCAGCGCTCGCCGTCCTGTTGACGGCTGCCGACACCTACGTCGTCGTCCTCGCGCTCGAGGAGATGATGTCGGGCGTCGGGCTCGGTATCGACCAGCTGCAGCGTGCCGCGCCGATCGTCTCGGGCTTCCTGCTCGGCTACATCGCGGTGCTTCCCCTCATCGGGCGGCTGTCCGACCTCGTGTCACGCCAGCGCGTGCTCCTGTGGTGCCTCGTGCTCTTCGGCCTCGGCAGCGTCGTGACGGCGCTCGCCGTGGACCTCCCAGTCATCGTCGGAGGCCGTGTCATTCAGGGCATTGGCGGTGGCGGCCTCGTGCCCGCCACGCTCGCCCTGGTGGCCGATCTCCTGCCGCGCGGACGCCGCGGCGTCGCCCTCGGTATGGTCTCGGCCGTGCAGGAGATCGGTGCCGTCATCGGCCCGCTGCTCGGAGCAGCCGTCCTCGCGTTCTGGTCCTGGCGGGCCATCTTCTGGCTCAACGCCGGCGCGGCGGTCGTCCTGGCCGTCGTCATCGCCGTGCTCGGCCGCGGCGCGCCGACCGGTGAACCGCTGCATCTCGGCGCTCGCTCGAGGTGGGTCGCACGCGTCGGTTGGGTCGCCGGGGCTCTCGGCACGGCCGTCGTCGTGTTGGCGCTGTGGGCACCGGAGAGGCTGACGTCCAACGTCACGTACGGCCCGCCGTTCGTGCCGTACGAGGGCTACACGTCCCGCCTCATCACGCCGATCGGGTTCTGGGGTCTCGGCCTGCTCGCCGGCTTCGTCGTGCTCACGGCTCCGGTGTGGTGGCCGCGCCTTCGGGCGGTCGACGTGTTCGGTGCGGCCCTGCTCACCGGCGCGCTGGCGTGTGTCGTGTGGACGTTCGCCACCGCCGACTCCTCGAAGCAGGTCATGAGCGACTCGGGTGTCTGGCTGCTGCCGGTCGCCGGGGTGTTGCTCGTCGGCTACGTCGTGCGGCACCTGACGGCGAAGCAGCCGCTCATCGAGCGCGGCGTGCTCGCCGGACGTGTGCCTGCGGCGCTGCTCGTGTCGTTCCTCGTCGGGACGGCCCTCGTGGCGGTCGTCGTCGAGATCCCGGTACTCGCGCGCCTCACGATGACGAACTCGCAGACGACGGCAGCCTTCGTCCTGCTGCGCTTCCTCGTCGCCGTGCCGATCGGTGCGCTCGTCGGCGGTCTCCTGCTGCGCCGCATCGGCCCGGCGTTCGTCGCGGCTCCCGGGCTCGTGCTCGCGGGCGGGGCCATCCTCGTCATGTCGGGGTGGCGCAGCGGAGCCCTCTCCGATCTCGTCATCTCGACGCTCGTGCTCCTCGTCGCGGGCTTCGGCATCGGTCTCGCCGTCGCCCCCGTCAACGACGCGGCGCTCGCCGACGCCCCGGAGAGCGCACACGGCGTGACGTCCGCGCTCGTCGTCGTCGGCCGCATGATGGGCATGGTCGTCGGACTCGCGCTGCTCACGGCCGTCGGTCTCCACCGCTTCTCGACGGAGATGCAGAAGGTCGACCGGCCCAACGCCCAGACGGTGCGCGACGCCGGCGTCGTCCAGGTGCACACCGTCTTCATCGGCGCCGGCGTCGCGGCACTCGTGGCTGCCGCGATCGCACTGTTCTTCCTCGGCCGCTCGGTCATCGCCGCTCGCGACGTGGCGGATCCGCTGGAGAGCTGATCGATGTCGGCTCAGGTCCGACAACGTGAAGGAGGCAGGCACCCCAGCCAGGTGCCTGCCTCCTTCACGTTCGCTCGGAACTCAGCGCTCGCGCTGCATGAGCCGCGAGACGATGTAGAACGGGAGCGCCGAGCTTGGCGTTGACCGTGGTCATGGATTGCCTCCTGGTCGAGATCGGGGTTCCGGCGCAACCATAACCATGGGTTCTCTATTCCCAACATCTTGTTCGTCGATGTGGACGCAGGATGCGACGAAGCCCCGGCGTCACCGGTGGGGCGACGTCGGGGCTTCCGATGTGAGTGATTGGGCGGCGTCAGTTCTCCGCGCGCCGCAGGATCTGCTGGGCCTGCTTGAACACCGGCCCGTCGACCATCTGACCCTCGTACGTGAAGACGCCGCGCTCGCCCTCGGCGGCTGCGAGGAGGCCCTCGGCCCAGGCGACCTGCTCGTCGGTGGGCGCGTAGGCGTCGCGGATGACGGCGACCTGCTTGGGATGGATCGCGACCTTCGCGTCGAAGCCGATGTTCACCGCGTCGTCGGTCTCCGCGGCGAGGGCGTCGAGATCGCCGATGTCCATGAAGACCGAGTCGAGGGCGAAGCAGCCGTGGGCCTTGGCGGCGAGCAGGACGCTGCCGCGCACCTGCGTCACGATCGGGTGATAGCTGCCCTCGGCGAGGCGGCTACGGCGCCCGCCGAGCCCTGCGGTGAGGTCTTCCGAACCCCACATGAAGCCGACGACGTTCTCGGCCGCTGCGATCTGGGAGGCGTTCACCGCGCCGAGCGGCGACTCGACGAGGGCGATGACCTCGTGCCCGTCGAGCTTGTCGACGTCGGCGCGCGTCTCCGTCTTCGCGAGCATGACGCGCCGGTAAGGCGTCTTCTCGAGCGCGGCGAGGTCGTCGGCGAACTCGTCCGTGGTGGCCGCGTTGACGCGCACGACCGTGCGCTCGACGTCCTGCGGGTCGTCGACGATCGACTGACGCGCGCCCGCCTTGGCGTCCGGGCTCACCGCGTCCTCGAGGTCGAGGATGACGACGTCCGCGGCTGCCGCGGCCTTCGCGTAACGCTCAGGGCGGTCGGCGGGGCAGAAGAGCCAGCCGGGGCCGGGCATCGTCCACGAGGTTGCAGTGTCCATCGGTTCCTCCGGGTCGAAGACGGTGACGGTTGGGGTACGTGGTGACGGTCAGACGTCACCACGTACCCCATCCGTCACCAGGTGCAGATCATGAGGTCGGCTGGTTCAGGAAGCCGGTGCGCACTTCACGAGCGTCTGACGCACCGCCACTGCGACGACGTCGCCGTGCTGGTTGCGCCCGGTGTGACGCAGCGTGACGATGCCCTGGCCTGGGCGCGATTTCGACTCGCGCTTGTCCTCGACGGTCGTCTCCGCGTAGAGCGTGTCACCGGCCTTCATCGGCGCCGGGAACGAGATCTCGCTGAAGCCGAGATTCGCGACGATGGTGCCCATCGTCAGCTGCGCGACGCTGAGGCCGACGAGGGTCGAGAGTGTCCACATCGAGTTGACGAGGCGCTCGCCGAACTCCGTCTCGGCGCCGTAGGCGGCGTCGAGGTGCAGTGCCTGCGTGTTCATCGTCAGCGTCGTGAACAGAGTGTTGTCGGCTTCGGTCGCCGTGCGTCCGGGGCGGTGCAGGTACGTCGTACCCACCTCGTACTCCTCGAACCACAGGCCGCGCTGCTCGACGGTCTTGCCCCGCGTGACGTCGTCCAGCGTCTCGGGGATGGGGGTCATGGGAGTGTCCTCACTCGTGCGTGTGGCGTGTTCAGGAACATTTTCATGGGGACTCTTTGGTCACTCGTTCCGGTCCGGTGCTCGCTGCGCTGCGCTCCGATCCTCACGAGTGATTCAGAGTCATCGTTTTTCTTGGGACTCTTCGGTCACTCGTTCCGGTCCGGTGCTCGCTGCGCTGCGCTCCGATCCTCACGAGTGATTCAGAGTCCCAGTTCCCGGGCGATGAGCATGAGCTGCACCTCGGTGGTGCCCTCGCCGATCTCGAGGATCTTCGAGTCGCGGTAGTGGCGCGAGACCGTGTACTCGTTCATGAAGCCGTAGCCGCCGTGCACCTGCGTGGCGTCGCGGGCGTTGTCCATGGCGGCCTCGGAGGCCACCATCTTCGCGACGGACGCGGCCTTCTTGAACGGCTTGCCGGCCAGCATGAGCGCTGCCGCGTTGTAGTAGGCCGAACGCGCGGCGTGGGCGCGGGCCTCCATGCGGGCGATCTTGAACTGGATGGCCTGATGGGCGCCGATGTTCTGCCCGAACGCCTGACGCTCCTTCGCGTACTTCACCGACTCGTCGACGCAGCCCTGCGCAGCACCGACGGCAAGCGCCGCGATGGCGATGCGGCCCTCGTCGAGGATGCGCAGGAAGTTGGCGTAGCCACGGCCGCGCTCACCGAGAAGGTTGGCCTTGGGCACGCGCACGTCGTCGAAGCTGAGAGGGTGCGTGTCGGAGGCGTTCCAGCCCACCTTGTCGTAGGCCGGTTCTGCGGTGAAGCCCGGCGTGGAGGTCGGGACGATGATCGTCGAGATCTCCTTCTTCGTGCGGCCGTCGCTCGTCTGCGACTCACCCGTGACGGCGGTGACCGTGACGAGCTTCGTGATGTCCGTGCCGGAGTTGGTGATGAACTGCTTCGAGCCGTTGATGACCCACTCGTCGCCGTCCTCGCGGGCCGTCGTCTTCGTGCCCGACGCATCGGAACCGGCACCGGCCTCCGTCAGACCGAAGCCACCGAGGGCCTCACCCGAGGCGAGCTGCGGCAGCCACTCGGTCTTCTGCTCCTCGTTGCCGAAACGGAAGATCGGCATGGCGCCCAGGCCGACGCCGGCCTCGAGCGTGATGGCGACGCTCTGGTCGACCTTCGCGAGCTCCTCGAGGGCGAGGCACAGGGCGAAGTAGTCGCCGTCCATGCCGCCGTACTCCTCGGGGAACGGCAGCCCGAACAGGCCCATCTCGGCCATGCCCTTGACGACCTCGTACGGGAACGTGTGGTTCTTGTCGTGCTCGGCGGAGACGGGTGCGACGACCTTCTGGCTGAAGTCGCGCACCATCTTCTGCAGGTCGGCGTACTCGTCGGTCAGATTGTCGGCCGCGAGGAACGACGTGTTCATGGGTTTCTCCTTCGTTCGGGAGGAAGTCGGTGTGCTGGTATCGGCGCGCGTGACGCGCCGCGGGTGATCGGTCAGGTGGCGACGGGTGGGGTGATGCGGGCGAGCACCTCGTCGACGGCCACCTGGGTGCCGGCGGGGGCGAGGATCTCGACGGTGCCGTCGATGGGCGCGGTGAGCGAGTGCTCCATCTTCATGGCCTCGACGATGACGATCGTCTGGCCCGCGCTCACCTCGTCGCCGTTCTCCACCTGCACCGCGATGACGGCGCCCGGCATCGGGCTCTTGATGTCGCCGCCGGCCGCGGCCGCCGCGTCACCGTGGAGGCTGACGTGCTTGGCCTCCTTGACCGCGAACGTGCCCGCGGGCGAGCCGACCCACACGGTGCGCACACCCTGCTTGTCGGTGACGACCTCGGTGGTGAACGTGCGGTGCAGCCCCACCGTCGTCACGACGAGACGGCCCGAGCCGTCACGGCGCGTGATCGTGGCGCGCGTGGCGTCACTGCTCGCGGCGTCGGCCTGCGGCTGGCTCGCCTGCTGGGGCGGAAGGCCACGGCGCAGCGTGACGTCCTCGCCGCCGTCCTTCGTCGAGGCGAGGGCGACTTCGGTGACGCTCGTGCCCGATTCGGTCTCGGCGTCGGCCACCTCGAAGCGCACCGTCCGTGCGCTGCGGCGTCCGCGGACGCGCCAGCCGTCGATGCCCTGCCACACGGCCTGAGCGCCCGTCGGGGTGGTTTCGGCGTCGGAAGAAGGCGCGAGCAGCGTCGCCGCAGCGGCGACGAGCACGTCGTCGGGGGCCGGGGCTGCCACGTAGTCGCCGACGCGGGCGTCGAGCAGGCCGGTGTCGAGGCGTCCGGCTTGAACGTCGTCGTCGGCGAGGAGGAAGCGGACGAAGTCGATGTTCGTCGTCACGCCGAGCACGTGGGTCTTCGCCAGGCCCTCGTCGAGCGCGGCCAGGGCAGCGGCGCGGTCCTCGCCGAAGCCGATGACCTTGCTCAGCATGGGGTCGTAGTCGGAGCCGACGACGGTGCCACGGGCGATGCCGGAGTCGATGCGCAGGTTCGCGGCCTGCGGTTCCTCGAGCCCGACGACCGTGCCACCGGTGGGCAGGAAGCCGCGAGCCGGGTCCTCGGCGTACACGCGAGCCTCGACCGCGTGGCCGGTGAGCGTGACCTCGTCCTGGGTGAACGGCAGTTCCTCGCCGGCGGCCACACGCACCATGAGCTCGACGAGGTCGAGGCCCGTGACGAGCTCCGTGACGGGGTGTTCGACCTGAAGGCGGGTGTTCATCTCCATGAAGAAGAACTCGTCCGGTGCGTCGGCCGAGACGATGAACTCCACCGTTCCCGCACCGACGTAGGCGACGGATCGCGCTGTGTTGCAGGCTGCTTCGCCGATCCGAGCACGCGTTTCGGCGTCGAGCAGGGCCGAGGGCGCCTCCTCGATGACCTTCTGGTGCCGGCGCTGGAGCGAGCACTCGCGCTCACCGAGGTGGATGACGTTGCCGTGCTTGTCCGCGATGACCTGCACCTCGATGTGTCGCGGGCGCAGGACGAAGCGTTCGAGGAAGAGCGTGTCGTCGCCGAAGCTCGTGGCGGCCTCGCGTCGGGCGCGGGCCACGGCGTCGGCCATGTTCTCGGCGCGCTCGACGACGTGCATGCCCTTACCGCCACCGCCGGCGCTCGGCTTGATGAGCACAGGGAAGCCGACGTCGGACGCTGCGGCGACGAGTTCGTCGTCGGTGAGACCGGGGCGCGCGATGCCCGGCACGACCGGCACGTCGAACGCCATGACGGCGTTCTTCGCGGTGATCTTGTCGCCCATCGTCTCGATCGCGTGCGCGCTCGGGCCGAGGAAGGCGATGCCGTTCTCCTCGCACGCGGCCGCAAAGGCCGTGTTCTCGGAGAGGAAGCCGTAACCGGGGTGGACGCCGTCGGCGCCCGTGAGGCGGCACGCGGCGATGACGCGGTCGATGTCGAGGTACGGGTTCTTGGGCCGGCCGTCGGGGTAGCGCTCGTCGGAGGCTCCCTCGAGCAGTTCGGGGGAGGCGAGGCGGACGGCGTCGTCGGCCTCACGCACGTGCAGTGCACCTGCGTCGGCGTCGGAGTAAACCGCGATCGAGCGGATGCCCATGTGTCGCAGCGTGCGGATGACGCGCACCGCGATCTCGCCGCGGTTGGCGATGAGGACGCTCGTGATGGCGCGCTGCTCGGGCGCCTGGGCCGTGGTCGTCGTGCTCTCGTTCATCTCAGATCACATCCGGAAAACGCCGTAGGAAACATCGTCGAGCGGGGCCTGGGCGCACGCGCCGAGGGCCAGGCCGACGATGTCGCGCGTGTCGGCCGGGTCGATGACGCCGTCGTCCCACAGGCGCGCGGTGGAGTAGTAGGGGTTGCCCTGGTCTTCGTACTGCTGACGGATGGGCTCCTTGAAGGCGTCGGCGTCCTCGTCGCTCCACGGCGTGCCGGCCGCTTCGAGCTGGTCGCCGCGAACCGTCGCGAGCACCGACGCCGCCTGCTCGCCGCCCATGACGGAGATGCGGGCGTTCGGCCACATGAAGAGGAAACGCGGCGAGTACGCGCGACCGCACATCGAGTAGTTGCCCGCGCCGTACGAGCCGCCGATGACGACGGTGAGCTTGGGCACGCGGGCGCACGCGACGGCGGTGACCATCTTCGCGCCGTGTTTCGCGATGCCGCCGGCCTCGTACTCGCGCCCGACCATGAAGCCGGTGATGTTCTGCAGGAACAGCAGCGGCGTCTTCCGCTTGTCGGCGAGTTCGATGAAGTGCGCGCCCTTCTGGGCGCTCTCGCCGAAGAGAACACCGTTGTTCGCGATGATCGCGACGGGGTGGCCGTGGATGTGAGCGAAGCCCGTGACGAGCGTCTTGCCGTACTCGGCCTTGAACTCGTGGAACTCGCCGTCGTCGACGATGGTGTCGATGACGTCGTGCACGTCGTAGGGCGTGCGCAGGTCGACCGGCACGACGTCGTAGAGGCGCTCCTGGTCGTGCTTCGCGGGGCGCGGCTCCACCATGCGCCACGGAACCTCGGCCTTCGGGCCCAGGGTGCGCACGATGCTGCGCACGCGACGCAGCGCGTCGTGGTCGTCGTCGGCGAGGTGGTCGGTGACGCCGGAGGTCTTGGAGTGCAGGTCGCCACCGCCGAGATCCTCGGCCGTGACCACTTCACCCGTGGCAGCCTTCACCAGCGGTGGACCGCCGAGGAAGATCGTGCCCTGATTGCGCACGATGACGGTCTCGTCGCTCATCGCCGGAACGTAGGCACCGCCTGCGGTGCACGAGCCCATGACCGAGGCGATCTGCGGAATGCCCTTTGCCGACAGGGTCGCCTGGTTGTAGAAGATGCGGCCGAAGTGCTCGCGGTCGGGGAACACCTCGTCCTGCTTGGGCAGGAACGCGCCGCCGGAGTCGACGAGGTAGATGCACGGCAGGTGGTTGTCGCGGGCGATCTCCTGTGCGCGCAGGTGCTTCTTCACCGTCATCGGGTAGTAGGTGCCGCCCTTGACGGTGGCGTCGTTGGCGACGATGACGCACTCGCGTCCCTCGACGCGCCCGATGCCACCGATGACGCCAGCGCCGGGGCACTCGTCGTCGTACATGCCGTCGGCGGCGAGCGCGCCGATCTCGAGGAAGGGGCTGCCCGGGTCGAGGAGCGTTTCGACGCGGTCGCGCGGCAGCAGCTTGCCGCGGCTGACGTGACGCTCGCGGGCCTGGTCGCTGCCACCGCGTGCTGCGGTGCGGAGTTTGCCGTCGAGCTCCTCGAGCAGGCGCTGGTGCTCTGCTCGGTTCGCGGCTTGATCGAGGGCCATGCGTTCGCTCCCCGGTGTCGGTGGGTCGGAAGGCGGTCGGGGCGAGTGACGTCACGTCGCATCCGTGCGCGCCGTTGAGCACGTCGTGACGTGGGTCACTCGCGAACTCAGTTAATCACAATTAACTGAAATGTGGGACTCCGCGCGAGTGTCGACTCGACGGGCATGCGAAACGGCCCCGAACCGTGAGGGTTAGGGGCCGTCCGGGGGTGGGCTTCAGGGTGTGATGCCGAAGCCGCCGCTGCTGCCGCCAGAACTATGCGTGCCGTAGTAACTGATGCTGCTTCCCTCGCCTTGGCGGGTGCTCGCCGGCCCCGTGCCGCCACCTGGTCCGAAGTGGACGGTGACGGGGTGATCCTCTTCGAGGAAGCGCTGTTCGGCGTCGTTGCCGAAGCCGTCTGGGCTGGAGCGAATCGTGCGGCGCTTGCGGTCCTTGTTCCATGCGAGCGCGAGTGTGATCACGATGGCGGCGATGACGATCGACCAGAACACCATGGTGTGTGCCTTTCCTCGTGTCCGGTACCACGACCGGCTCTTGAGGGGAGCGTAACGCCGTCGCGATCGGGGCGGAACGGTACGAGTGGTCACGGTTTTGTGTCGCCACGTGCGCGTTGTCGCGGCTCGGAGCCGCGCGGCGACGCGGTGCGAGGAAGGTCGCCGCTCGTGGAGCTGTCGCTCCGACCCCGTCCAGCAGCATCGGTAGAACATGGTGTGATGCCCGCGTGGACATCGACATTCGCGAAGAGACTGCGGCAGACGCTCCCGCCGTGCGGCAACTCGCCGCCGAGGCGTTCGCGGCCGCCGAGCACAGCGCCCCGCCTGTTGGGGCGGACGGCGTGCCGGGGGAGGCCACGCTCGTCGGTTGGCTGCGAGACACCGACGCGTACGAGTCCGAGTTCGCACTCGTTGCGAGCGACGAAGGCGCGACGGTGGGCTAAGCCGTCGCGACGTGGGGAGACCTCGACGGCGCGCCCGTCCTCGGCGTTGGCCCGATCGCCGTCGCGCCGACCTTCCAGGGGCGCGGCGTAGGCTCGTCGCTCATGCGTGAGCTCTTGAGGCGGGCGGCCGAGCGCTGCGAGCGGGTCGTCGTCCTGCTCGGTGATCCCGCGTATTACAGCCGCTTCGGTTTCGCTCCCGCGTCGCGTTTCGGCATCGTCGCCGACCCGGCGTGGGGTGCGTACTTCCAGGCGTGCGCGCTCGGCGTCGAACCCGACGTTCCGAGCGGCACGTACACCTACGCGGAGCCTTTCGCTCGTCTCGGGTGAGGACCGCGGAGGGCGGGTTGGGCCGAGGGTGCCCGTGACGGGCAGACCAGCTTCGGTCAATATTCCTCGATCATCGTGATTGCGACGCGGTCACCCACCCGGAGGGCGCCTGGGGACTGGCAATTTCTCGCCGTACGCGAACGTCCATCGACCCAGTGTCCGTCTCTCGTCGCCGACAGTCTTCTCCTCGTGCATCTCGGTGAGGCGAGCCTCTGTGCGCGCGTAACGGCGAACCAGTCGTATGCGCTCAGGGTGGTCGGTCGCTTGCCGCCTCGTCAGGGTGACGCTGCCGTCGTCGGTGGCCGTGACGACGAACTCCTCCGTTGACCGCTTGCCCGGCGGGGGTGAGCAGGCGTCGGAGACTGTGGCGAAGGCGACCACGTGATCGGGGTCGCGCAAGGGCTTGCCCTCTCGTTCTACGACGAGGAGTTCGCCGTCACGTTGGATGAACGCCTTCGTGTGTGAGCAGTCGACGTATGTCACGAGCGTGGTGTCCTGCGAGAGAGCGTCGTCGCGATACATCTTCGTCGTCGTGACGGTCCCGGCCCGCTGGGCGGCCGCCGCGTCGAGCCGATCGAGTTGGTCCACGGTGAACACATCCCCCTTGCGCACCTTGCTCAGGTCCAAAAGCGGACCTGCGGCGCCCGGGCCGGACGATGCGTGTGCTGACAGCCTCGTCGATCCGTCGGTGGGAGTGTCAACCTTGAGGGCTCGCGGCTGCCCGTCGCTGCTCGCTGCGGTGCAACTCGTCAGGGCCAGGGTCGTTGCCACGAGTTCGACCGTGCGGGCCTCCGCTGTTCTCTTGCTCGTCGCCGAGGACGATCGATGTGTCAGGGCCATGGTCCGCCGCCTTCCGTGCGCTCGCGTGCTTCGTGAGACAACCTCTTCGCGCCCCCGCAACGGCGTTCGGTCCCCTGGGCGCGCGCTGGCGTGTCCACGGTTCACATGTCGTTTCGGTTAACTGTGCTTAACTGAAATCTCCAGCGACCGAGAGCGAGACGGCTATGACGGCGACCGACGCGGCGGCGGACACGCGCACCGCCCGCGAACGCAGCAAGGCCGAGCGTCGTCAGCAGATCCTCGACGCCGCGGCCGAACTCATCGCCGACCGTGGTCTCGCCGGCGTCCGGCTCGAAGACCTCGGCAAGGCCGTCGGCATCAGTGGCCCGGCGGTCTACCGACACTTCGCCAACAAGGAAGCCGTTCTCGAGGAGCTCCTTGTCGGCATCAGTGAGTACCTCCTCACCCACGGCTCTGCGGTCGTCGAGGCGGCACCAACGCCGCAGGCCGCGCTCGAATCGCTCGTCGACTTCCACATCGACTTCTCCTTGACGAAGCCGGCACTCATCCGGGTGCAGGGGCGCGATCTCGCGAGCCTCGACGCCGACGCCCGCCACACGGTGCGTCAGTTGCAGCGCCGCTATGTCGAGATCTGGGTGCGCGTTCTGTGCGCTCTCGACCCCGAACTCTCCGTCGAGAGCGCACGCATCAAGGCGCATGCCGGGTTCGGCGCCCTCAACTCGACACCGCATTCCAGTGGCCGCACGGCCCCCCTCGCCGAGTCTCAGGGGGAGCGCACCCGCGCCGTCCTGCGTCAGATGGCGCTCGCCGCGCTCACGCCGTCGCGCTGAGACGGCCGAAGAATTTCGGTTAACAACCATTAACTGAACCCTTGTGATGTGGTTCACTGGCCGGACCGACCTGTGACCCCCGTCACCGTGCGCGTGCCCGGACGCCGCGCCGAAAGGGAGCTGACGATGACCGAAACGCTGGACGCCGCACTCAGCCACACGCGCGGTGAGACGGACACCCCGTTGATCGAGCAGACGATCGGCGACAACCTCGACGCCACCGTCGAGACCTACGCCGATCACGAGGCGCTCGTCGACATCGAGAGTGGCCGTCGCTGGACCTACGGCGAGTTCCTCGCCGACGTCGAGACGCTCGCTGCGGGCCTGCTCGAAGCCGGCGTCGAGAAGGGCGATCGCGTCGGTATCTGGGCGCCCAACTGTCCCGAATGGACCTTGACGCAGTACGCCACCGCGAAGATCGGCGCCGTCCTCGTCAACATCAACCCGGCCTACCGCAGCCACGAACTCAAGTACGTGCTCGAGCAGGCGGGCATCTCCACCCTCATCTCGATGCCGAAGTTCAAGACGAGCAACTACGCGCGCATGATCGAGCAGGTCAAGGACGAGTCCGAGCAGTTGGCGCGCATCGTTTTCATCGGTAAGCAGACCTGGGACGACCTCTTCGCCGCCGGGCGCGACGCGGGGGAGCGCGGCGTCGCCGCCGTCCGCGAGATACAGGCCGGTCTCGACAACGGCGAGGCCATCAACATCCAGTACACGAGCGGCACGACGGGCTTCCCCAAGGGCGCGACGCTGAGCCACCGCAACATCCTCAACAACGGCTTCTTCGTCGGCGAGCTGTGCAGCTACACAGCCGACGACCGCGTCTGCATCCCGGTGCCCTTCTACCACTGCTTCGGCATGGTCATGGGCAACCTCGCGTGCACGACGCACGGCGCCGCCATGATCATCCCCGCGCCCGGTTTCGACCCGGTCATCTCCCTGCGAACCGTCGAGGCCGAGCGCTGCACGAGCCTCTACGGCGTCCCGACGATGTTCATCGCCGAACTGGCCCTCGACAACTTCGACGAGTTCGACCTCACGAGCCTGCGCACCGGCATCATGGCCGGCTCGCCGTGCCCGGAGCACACGATGCGCCAGGTGATGGAGAAGATGCACATGGAGGAGGTCTCCATCTGTTACGGCATGACGGAGACCTCGCCGGTGTCGCTGCAGACGCGTAAGAACGACACCGTCGCGCAGCGCACGCAGACGGTCGGCCGCGTCGGTCCGCACCTCGAGGTGAGCATCGTCGACCCCGTGACCAACGAGGTCGTCGGCCGCGGCGAGCCCGGCGAGCTGTGCACCAAGGGCTACTCGGTGATGCTCGGCTACTGGGAGCAGGACGACAAGACGGCCGAGGCGATCGTCGACGGCTGGATGCACACCGGCGACCTCGGCGTCATGGACGAGGACGGCTACGTCGCCATCACCGGGCGCATCAAGGACATGGTGATCCGCGGTGGCGAGAACATCTACCCGCGTGAGATCGAGGAGTTCCTCTACAACCACCCGGACATCGTCGACGCGCAGGTCATCGGCGTGCCCGACGAGCGCTTCGGCGAGGAACTCATGGCGTGCGTGCGCCTGCGGGACGGCGCCGAGGAGCTCACAGCGGAGTCGCTACGCGAGTACAGCAGCGGCAAGCTCGCCCACTACAAGGTGCCGCGCTACGTGCGTGTCATGGACGAGTTCCCCATGACGGTGACGGGCAAGATCCGCAAGATCGAGCTGCGCGAGCAGGCCTCGGAGTACATGAAGTGACGCCGGTCGCCAGCGCGCGAGCAGCCTTTGGGTTCGCTCGCGCGCCGGCATCCGCTAGGTTCGCCGCGTGCAGATCGTCCTCGTTCACCCGCAGATCGCGCCCAACACGGGCAACGTCATCCGGCTTGCGGCGAACGTCGGGGCGAGCCTGCATCTCGTCGAGCCGCTGGGCTTCTCGATGGACCACCGTCTCCTGCGCCGCGGCGGGCTCGACTACCACGAGCTGACGGAGGTGCACGTTCATGCCGACCTCGATTCAGCCCGCGAGGCGTGCCCGGGCCGGTGGTTGGCGCTGACCTCCCGTGGCGCTCGTCGGTATGACGAGGTCGACTACCGCAGCGACGACGTTCTCGTCTTCGGCTGTGAGGCAACCGGTTTGCCTGACGAAGTGCTCGCTACCTTCGCTACGGGCGAGCGTGTGCACCTGCCGATGGCGCCGGGTAACCGAAGCCTCAACCTCGCAAATGCCGTCGCCGTCGTCGCCTACGAGGCGTGGCGTCACCTCGGCTTCGAGGGAGCGGGCGGGGCGGCCACGAGCATCGAGGCGATTGCGGCGCAGCCCCTCGACTGAGGCTGTCACGACTCGCGTCGCCCACCCCTGCGAGTGGTTGTGAACGCCGGTGGCGCCTGGCAGGATTGGCGAATGGCCGACTCGATGCCCCTGCCCCGCGCACCCAAGGTGCTCGCCATCGTCCAAGCCGGCGGAAAGGGCTCCCGCATGGGAGCGCTCACTGCCGACCGCGCGAAGCCGGCTCTGCCTTTCGGAGGTACTCACCAACTCATCGACATCACCCTGTCGAACGTCGCCAACTCGGGCATCGGCTCGGTGTGGGTTTCAGTGCAGTACCAGGCCGGTTCACTCGACGAGCACCTCCAGCACGGGCGGCCGTGGGATCTCGACCGCAACGTCGGCGGCTTCCGGCGCGTCGTGCCCGACGAGGTCGACGCCGTGCGCACCGGTGGCTTCGCAGCGGGTAACGCGGACGACCTCTACCGCATCCGCCGGGAGATCGAGCGCGAGGACGCCGACGTCGTCGTTGTCCTGAGCGCCGACCAGATCTTCGCCCTCGACCTGCGCGACGTCATCGCGGCTCACCTCGAGACCGGGGCCGCCTGCACCATCGTCACCACGCAGGTGTCGCGCTCGCAGGCCTCCGACAAGGCCGTCGTCATCACGGACGCCACCGGCAAGGTGACGCGCGTCGCGGAGAAGCCCGAGAACCCGGAGAGCACGACCATCTCGGCGGAGATCTTCGTGTACGAGAAGGACGCACTCCTCTCGGGCCTCGACAAGGCCGAGAAGGCCACCCGCCCTGACGACGGGAAGGGTGAGGACGTCGTCGACGAGACCGGCCTCGGTGACTTCGCGGAGCACCTGCTGCCGCAGATCATCGCGGACGGCCCGGTGCGCACCTACCCGCTCGAGGGGTACTGGAAGGACATGGGGCGTCCGGAGCTGTACCTCGCGGCACACCGTGACCTCGTGCGCGGCGTCGTGCGTGTCTTCGACGACGTCGACTGGCCGATGCGGACGCTCGCGACGAACAGGGGCGCCGCGCGGGTCCGTGCGGGGGCCGTGGTCGCGGAGAGCGTCATCTCGCCCGGATGCGACATCGCCGGGACGGTGCGGGGCTCGACGCTCGGCCCCGGCGTCGTCGTGCGCGAAGGCGCCGTGGTCGAGGACAGCGTCATCTTCGACGCGTGCGTCATCGAGCGTGATGCCGTGGTGAGCACGTCCATCCTCGACGCGAACGTCGCCGTCCGCGCGGGCGTTCGCGTGGGAACGTCGAGCGCCGGTAAGCGAGCCCACGACGACGCGATCGCCGTAGTGGGGCACGACAGTGTGGTGCGATCCGATGTCGTGGCAGGGAGCCAGATCGACCCGGGAAGCACCGTCGCCTGAGGCGCTGACATTGCCGCTCACCTGTGGACAACGACGCCTGCGCAGCGTTGTCCACAGGCCCGAAGGCTGCTCTCGGCAGCGACGAGCCGCGTCGCTCTAGCGTCGGACCATGACGTTCCTCGACGACACCCAGATCCAGGAGGGCGGCGCCGACTTCATTGTGTTCGGTGTGCTCTTCCTCGCCCCCGTCGTGCTGTTCGGCGGCCTGACGCTCTGGCTCATCACGTCACATGCTGCGATGACGAGCCTGCGCAAACGGCCGAGGCTTCTCGTCGACACGTTCGACGGGTGGCGCCGCTGGCGCACGCTCGTCTGGGCACTGCCGGTGCTGGGCCCGCTCGTCTACTTCGTCGCCTGGGTGTCTCGTCGCTCGCAACTGATGCCCGAGCAGTTCGAGGCAGCGCGTGAGCCGTTTCCGGACATGCCGCCGATCCGCGGTTTCGTGCCGCCGACACCGATGCAGCCGCCGCCGGGGTACCTCCCGCGCCCTGGCTCCGTTCCACCGGCACCGAACGACCCGTGGCAGCCGCCCAGCGACGGAAGCCAGGTCAGGTGAAGAGGAAGTCGATCGCGTCGGGCCGTGTGAGGCGCTGTTCGTACTCGCCGACGCCCCCGGGCCACAGGGTGCGGTTCTCTCCGTCGTCATCGAGGTACCAGGACGTGCAGCCGCCTTGGCGCCACACGGATCGTTCGCTGCGATCGCGCATCTCGCGCGTGAAGGCGGGCACGAGTTCGGGGCGCACCTCGACCGATGACGCTCCGCGGCGGTCGCGCTCGTCGAGCAACCGCATGACGTGGGCGATCTGCGCTTCGACCATGAGCAGAACGCTCGTGTGACCGAGGCCGGTGTTCGGTCCGAGCAGCATGAAGAGGTTGGGGAAGCCCGCCATCGTCACGCCGAGGTAGGACTCGACGCCGCTCTGCCACTCCTCGGCGAACGAACGACCGTCACGTCCGGCGATCTGCAGGTGCGCGTAGGAACCCTTGGGGTCGAAGCCGGTGGCGAGCACGAGCGCGTCGAGCTCGTGGACGGTGCCCTCCTCGGTGACGACGCCGTCGGGCATGACGGCGACGATCGGCTCGGTGACGACGCTGACGTCCTCGCGCACGAGAGCGGGGTAGTAGGTGTCGGAGAGGACCACGCGCTTGCACCCCATTGTGTAATCGGGGGTGAGTTTGCGGCGCAGGTCCGGGTCCTTCACCTGGTTCTTGAGGTGTCGTGACGCTTCGCGCGAGGCGATCTCGAGCAGCTTGGGTTGGCTGTCGAACGCGACGGCACGCAGATCGTTCTTTCGGCGTAACGCCTCACGGTGAACGCGCATGAGGGCGGGGTGGCGGCGGAAACGGTCGATCGTCGCGTCGGAGTACTCGTCGTTGTTCTGCGGCATGATCCACGGCGCGCTGCGCTGGAAGACGGTGAGGTGCTCGGCGTCCTCGGCGAGCGGCGGGATGCACTGCACGGCAGACGCGCCGGTGCCGATGATGCCGACGCGGCGGCCGAACATCGACGTCTCCTGCGGCCATGACGCGGTGTGGATGAGTTCGCCGCCGAAGGTGTGCAGACCGTCGATGAGCGGGATGTGCGGCATGTGCAGTGCTCCGACGCCGAGCACGAGGGCTCGGGCCGTGACGACGGAGACGGAGCCGTCGCTTCCCATCGAGGTGACCTGCCACGTGCCGGAGGCGTCGTCGTAGGCCGCGGCCTGCATCCACGAGTCGAACCGCACGTGCTCACGCAGGCCGTGCTTCTCGACGACCGAAAGCAGGTAGTCCTGGATGACGTCGCCGCTCGAGTACGTGTGTGACCAGTACGGGTTGAGGTCGAAGCTGAACGAGTACAGATGGCTGGGCACGTCGCAAGCGACGCCGGGGTAGCGGTTCTCGCGCCACGTGCCGCCGATCTCGTCACCCTTCTCGAGGATGACGAAGCTGCGTCCAGCGGCCTTCAGGGCAACGGCCATGCCGATGCCGGAGAACCCGCTTCCGACGACGACGACGTCCACTTCGGCCACTGCACTCACGCATTCCAACCTAACGGTCTGTGCGCGCCGGGGACGGTACCGACACTGCCCGGTGGCCGCCCGATGTGTGCGGCGTCAGTCGAGATCGACGATGACAGGCGCGTGGTCGCTCGCGCCCTTGCCCTTGCGCTCGTCACGGTCGATCTGCGCGCCCTCGACGCGTTCGGCGAGCGCGGGGGAGCACAGGGCGAAGTCGATGCGCATGCCCTGCTTCTTCGGGAAGCGGAGCTGCGTGTAGTCCCAGTACGTGTAGGTGCCCGGGCCGGGGGTGAAGGGGCGCACGACGTCGCTGAAACCTGCGTCGATCATGGCCTGGAACGCGTCCCGCTCGGGCGGTGTGACGTGGGTCTTGCCTTCGAAGAAGCCCATGTCCCACACGTCCTCGTCGGTGGGGGCGATGTTCCAGTCGCCCATGAGCGCGATCTGGGCCAACGGATCCTCGGCGAGCCACTTCGCACCGTCGAGACGGAGCCGTTCGAGCCACTCGAGTTTGTAGGAGTAGTGCGGGTGGTCGATCTCGCGGCCGTTGGGCACGTAGAGCGACCAGGCGCGCACGCCGCCGCAGGTCGCGCCGATGGCGCGGGCCTCGGCCGCGATCGGGTCACCGAAACCCGGCATGTCCTCGAAGCCGATCGAGATGTCCTCGAGCCCGACGCGGGAGGCGATGGCGACGCCGTTCCACTGGTTGAGGCCGTGGTGGGCCACCTCGTAGCCGGCCTCTTCGAAGCGCGCCATGGGGAACTGCTCGTCCTTGCACTTCGTCTCCTGCATGGCGAGCACGTCGACGTCGTGACGCTCGAGGAAGGCGACGACGCGGTCGACGCGGGTGCGGATGGAGTTGACGTTCCACGTGGCGATTCGCATGCCCCAACCCTAGAACGCGCCGCCGACACCCCCGAAAAGCAGGTGTCCTACATGTACTCCGTCCCATCCGCCCCATCGACCGTGACGGGGAGGCTCTCCTGGAAATAGGTGAGGGGATGCGCGGCGAACGCTCCCTTTCGGGGATCCCGGATGCGCACTGGGCGGTTGTGGATCCACGGGCCGTACACGTGCTCCCCACCTCGATCGGGGTGTCGCCAAGCAATCAGTGTTGCCCAGGCGTCCTGTGGGGTGAAGGGGCACAAGGGAATGTCGGCCCAAACGGTGAGTTGCCACGAGCGAGCTGCGTTCGGGGTCAGATACATGTCACCGACTCCTGCGCAACGCACCTGATGGGGAGATCGGCGGATGGCCGCAAGGCAGTCCGTCACCCTTGCCGCCTCGACGACGAAGGTGGACAGGGAGATGTCCGTGACGCCAATGGTGAGCAGTGCTCCCGTCGGAGACTTGTGCGGCTGGTAGTCCCCGAGGTCGTCAAGGTCCGTCATTTGGTTGGCATCTTCCCTCCGGGTGGTTCCCTCGGCTTCCTCCCCGCCGCCCAAGGGCATCGATCCAAGGTGGGTAGCGGCGGGCATGCCGCTCAATGACCTTTCATGTGATCTGCGTCATGGGCGAAGTCTAGGGTTCCGGATGACCCGAATTGACCCGTTGCGCTCGCCTCTCGCATGTCAGAGTGAAGCCATGACAACAGCACTCGTCACGGGAGCCAGCGCCGGGATCGGCCGGGAATTCTGCGAACAACTCGCCGCACGTGGGCACGACCTCGTCGTCGTGGCCCGACGGGCCGAGCGGCTCGAGGAGATCAAGGCCGAGATCGAGGCCCGCCACGGCGTGAAGGTCGAGGTGCTCGCAGCCGACCTCGCCGTCGCGGACGACCTGCGCCGCGTCGCCGAGCGCGTGGGTCGACGTGACGAACCCGTCGACGTCCTCGTCAACAACGCCGGCTTCGGCGTGAAGACCTCGTTCCTCGACACTCCTGTCGAGAAGGAGATCGAGTCGGTCGACGTCATGGTCAAGGCCGTCGTCGTGCTCACCCATGCCGCGGCGGGCGCGATGGTCGAGCGCCGGCGCGGCACCGTCATCAACGTGTCGTCGGTCGCGAGCTTCATGGCGAGCGGCACGTACTCGGCCGCCAAGTCGTACGTCACCGTGTTCAGCGAGTCCATCGCGGCGCAGCTGCACGGCACGGGTGTCACCGTCACCGCGCTGTGCCCCGGCTTCACACACACGGAGTTCCACGAGCGCGGCGAGATCCCCGTCGACAAGACCAGCCCGCTGGCCAAGCGGCTGTGGCTCGACGTCGATCGGCTCGTGCGCGACGGCCTCGCCGACGTCGACGCAGGCAAGGTCGTTTCCGTACCCGGCCGCCAGTACAAGGCCATTACCGGCCTGCTGCGCGTCGTGCCGCGCCCGCTCGTGCGCAGTCCGCGTCTGAGCAACCGCCACCGCCCGCGCGACTGACGTTTCCTAGAATCGCTGCCATGACGAACATCGACGCCGATCGCGCCGCGCTGCTGCAGCTCATCAAGGACCAGGCCATCGTCCACGGAAAGGTGACGCTGAGCTCCGGCAAGGAGGCCGACTACTACGTCGACCTGCGCCGTATCTCACTCTCCGGTGAGGCCGCGCCTCTCGTCGGTCGCGTCATGCGCGACCTGACGTCCGACTTCGACTACGTCGCCGTCGGTGGCCTGACGCTCGGCGCCGACCCGGTCGCCACGTCGATGCTCCACGCCGCGGCCGCCGCAGGTGAGCGTGTCGACGCGTTCGTCGTCCGCAAGGCGGGCAAGGCGCACGGTCTGCAGCAGCGCATCGAGGGCCCCTCGATCAAGGGCCGCCGCGTGCTCGTCGTCGAGGACACGACGACGACCGGCGCGTCGCCGCTCGAAGCCGTCGCGGCGTGCCGTGAGGAGGGCGCCGAGGTGGTCGGTGTCGCGACGATCGCCGACCGCGCCACGGGCTCCAAGGAGAAGATCGAGGCCGAGGGCCTCACCTACGTCAGCGCGTTCTCGATGGAGGATCTCGGCCTCGCGTAAGGCTGCCCTTCTGGGACGAAAGCCCCCTCCCACGAGGGCGGATTCTCGTGGTCCTCGTAACACCTGATTGATCACGTGGTTTGAAGTAGATCACGCAGGCGCTCGGCTGGGTTGTCCCAGTTGAGCGTTTTGCGTGGGCGCCCGTTGAGCTCGGCAG
>NZ_QWLM01000017.1 GCF_003515945.1 Dermacoccus abyssi | reverse complement strand
ACGCAAAACGCTCAACTGGGACAACCCAGCCGAGCGCCTGCGTGATCTACTTCAAACCACGTGATCAATCAGGTGTTGCGAGGACCACGAGAATCCGCCATCGGTGCGGGGCCCTCGTCGTTTCGGCCGGTCAAGCGCTGCGGTTGATGCCGGCAGCGACCTCGTCGGCGCGAGCTATCTTGAAGAGCGTGGTCCACGACTTCACGTCAGGGCGACGGCGCAGCAACGCGCGACGCTCACGTTCCGTCATGCCGCCCCAGACGCCGTACTCGGTGCGGTTGTCGAGCGCGTCCGCGAGGCATTCCGCGACGACCGGGCAACGCTGGCAGATCACCTTCGCCGTCTGCTGAGCAGCCCCCTTGGCGAAGAGATCGTCCGGCGCGGTGGCCGCGCACTGGGCGCGAGCCGCCCAGTTCTCGTCCCAGACGGGCGTCTGGGTTTCCTCGGTCATGATCGTCATCTGTGCCTCCCCTGTTGGTGCGGATGACGCTGTGGCGTAGACCACGTCGTTGTTGAGCTATACGCAGACTAGGCAAAGTTACTGACGAGTTTCTATGTTCTCGGTGTGCTAAATCGAGGTAGTACATTGTGGCGGGCCCCCTGGGATCGGGTCGGGCACGCCGCACCTGCCTCGCCGAGATTCTCAGGTTACCCCGATACTCTGGCCGGTATGCGTGGAAAGCCCTCTGCCGCAGCGGTTCGTCCTGCTGCGAAGAAGAAGCGCCGGAGCAATTCGACGACGAGCAACGTCCTCAGTCTGCTCGGCGCCTTCGTCGCGACCTCTGTGGCCCTCGGTCTGCTCCTGGCGGGCGTTCTCCTGCCGGTCACCGGCATGGGTGGCGCGGGTGTCAAGAGCGGCGTCAAGATGTTCAACAACATCCCGTCCGAGTTCGCCGAGAACGCTCTGAGCCAGCAGTCCAAGATCCTGGCGAAGGACGGCAGCGTCATCGCGACCCCGTACGACGAGAACCGCATCGTCGTCGCGAGCAGTGCCATCCCGAAGGTCATGAAAGACGCCCAGGTGGCCATCGAGGACGAACGCTTCTACCAGCACGGGGCCCTCGACAAGCGGGGCATCGCGCGCGCCATCGCGTCGAACCTGTTCTCCTCGAGCACCCAGGGCGCCTCGACCCTGACGCAGCAGTACGTCAAGGTGGCTGCCCAGCGTCAGGCGCTGGAAAGTGGTGACAAGGAGGCCGCCAAGGAGGCGGTCGCCCAGAGCGGTGCGAAGGCTTACATCCGTAAGCTCAAGCAGCTCAAGTACGCCGTCGACCTCGAGAAGACGCACACCAAGGACCAGATCCTCACGAGCTACCTCAACCTCGTCTACTTCGGTCAGCTCCAGTACGGCGTCGAAGCGGCGTCGCGCCACTACTTCGGGCACCCGGCCAAGGACCTGACGATCGCCGAAGCGGCCACGCTCGCCGGTGTCGTCAACCTGCCGGACGCCACCAACCCCGTGAAGAACCCCGAGGCGGCCGTCAAGCGTCGCAACATCGGTATCCAGAAGATGATCGACCAGGGCTTCATCACGGAGGCACAGGGCCGCAAGGCGATCAACTCGCCGCTCAACCTCAAGCTCGAGGAGAACTCCTCGGGTGGTTGCGCCACGAGCAAGTACCCCTACTACTGCGACTACGTGACGCAGTGGATTGCGCAGCAGCCTGCACTCGGCAAGACGCGCAAGGAGCGCCTCGGCAAGCTTCGTACCGGCGGCCTCGTCATTCAGACGTCGCTCGACCCGAAGAAGATGGCCGCGCTCGACTCCAACCTCAAGAAGCGCGTGCCCGTCGAGAACGGCGCCGACGTCCAGGCCGCCGGCGTCATCATCGAACCCGGCACGGGTTACGTCGAGGCCATGGCGCAGAACACGAAGTACTCCGTCGCGGGTACGGATTCGTTCAACACGTCGGTCAGCTATCCGCGCTCCGGGTTCCCGATCGGATCGACGGCGAAGATCTTCGCCATCGTCGAGGCCATGCACCAGGGCCGCGCGCTCGACTCGACGGTCAACGTTCCTCGCATGAACAGCAGCAAGGAAGGGCGCCCGGTCTACAACTTCACCTCGCAGAACTTCCCGGGCAAGTGCGGTCAGGGCAGTGGCGTGTGGTCGGTCGGCAACGACCACCAGGTGCCCGCCGGTCCGATGTCCTTGTCCAAGGCCACGGCTGAGTCGGTGAACACGGCGTTCGGTGTGCTCGTCGCTCAGCTCGGCCCGTGCAATGTCCGCGACGCCTACAAGCGTCTCGGCGTCTATGCGTCCGACTTCAAGAGCGGCGGCTGGTCCGAGATCAACCCCGACCCCTCCTCGATCGTGCTCGGCTCCGGTTCGTCGAGCCCGGTCATGATGGCGAACGCCTTCGCCACTGTCGCGGCCGACGGCAAGTACTGCGCACCGCGCCCGGTCGTCTCGATCAAGCAGGCGAACGGTCGCCCGGTCAAGCTCGCGCCGAACGCGTGCAAGCAGGCCATGCCGGCCGAAGAGGCGCGCGGAGTCGTCAAGATCTTCAAGTCGGTTCTCGGCCCGGACGGTACGGCCAAGTCGGCTGCTCTTGCCGAGGGGCGTCAGGCCTTCGGCAAGACGGGTACCGTCGACGGCTCGTTGCACACCTGGTTCGTCGGTTCGACGCCGCAGTACTCGACGGCGATCTGGGTCGGACGCGGTGGCGAGAACACCAACCCGATCAAGAACGTCACCATCGGCCCCAAGCACGTCGGTAACTTCCTCTACGGTGGCGACATCGCCGCGCCGGTGTGGAAGGAAACGATGGATGCCATCAGCAAGGGTCTTCCGAAGAAGGCGTTCCCCGAGCCGGGCTCGGGCGTCGTCAAGGGCGATCAGATCACCGTCCCGCAGCTCAAGGGGCGCAGCGAGGCGGATGCGAAGGCCGAACTCGCGCGTCTGAAGCTGCAGGCCACGGTGGTCAAGCAGGACTCGGGCGAGGTCTCCTCCGGCCAGGTCTGGAAGTCCGACCCCGCAGCTGGTCAGAAGATCGGCGAGGGCAAGAAGGTCACTCTGTACATCAAGCCCTGACCGGCACGAGCGAAGCCCGCTCCACACGAGATGTGGGGCGGGCTTCGTCGTCCCCGAACAGGGTCTGCGGGCTACGGTGGGAGCATGCAGAAATGGGAATACTTCACCGCGCCGATCATGATTCACGCGACGCAGCAGATCCTCAACAACTTCGGTGAGGACGGCTGGGAGCTCGTTCAGATCGTTCCCGGCCCCGACGGCAACGGCCTCGTCGGCTACTTCAAGCGTCCGAAGGCCTGATCGGCGATGGCTCAGGTCGAGCGGAACCTCGCGAAGCTCGGGCTGGAGGTGCCCGAGGTTGCCAAGCCGGTGGCTGCCTACGTCCCCGCGCTGCGTGAGGGCAACCTCGTCTACACCTCGGGTCAGCTGCCGATGGTGGCGGGCAACCTCGCCGCCACGGGCAAGGTCGGTGCCGACGTCACGCCCGAGCAGGCGGCCGAACTCGCGCGGACATGTGCCCTCAACGCCATCGCCGCCGTCAAGAGTGTCGTCGGTGACCTCGACACGGTGACGCGCGTCGTCAAGGTCGTCGGCTTCGTGGCCAGCGACCCCTCCTTCACCGGTCAGCCCGGTGTCATCAACGGCGCCTCCGAGCTGCTCGGTGCGGCCTTCGGTGACGCCGGTGTCCACGCCCGTTCGGCTGTTGGCGTCGCGGTGCTCCCGCTCGACGCTCCGGTCGAGGTCGAGATCACGGTCGCCGTCGCCGACTGATGAGCGACATCCCGAGGCAGCCTCGCGACTTCCCGATCGGTCCCTTCGCCAAGGCAGCCGAGCGCTGGTTCGACGACACGCAACCGCGCCCGGAGCCGACGGTTCCGGCGCAGGCCGCCACCGTCCTGTTGGTGCGCGGTGAGCCCGTCGAGGTCTTCATGATCGAACGCGCCGCGACGATGGATTTCGCGCCGTCCACCTGGGTCTTCCCGGGTGGACGCGTCGACCCCGCCGACCTCGGCGTCGACGACGCTCCGGCGCACCGCCTGCGCAGCCCCGCGGGTGGCGAGCAGGCGTGGGCCGATCGGCTCGGCGTCGGGCACGACGAGGCGCTCAGTGTGCTCGTGTGCGCGTTGCGCGAGCTGTTCGAGGAGGCCGGAGTGCTTCTCGCGTCCGAGGGGGACGGCGACGCGATCGTCGACGTCGCCACCGACGAGTGGAGGGCGCGCCGCACTCAGGTCGAGGCTCACGAGGTCTCGTTCACCGAGGCTGCTGCGGGCCTGACGCTGCGTGGAGACCTCGTCGAGGCCGTCGACCGGTGGATCACGCCCGCGTTCGAGAGCCGCCGCTTCGACACCTGGTTCCTCACGGCGCTGCTGCCGGACGGTGCCACTGCCGATGCCGTGTCGCGTGAGTCGCAGCGAGGTCAGTGGGTTCGGCCCGAAGCCATGCTGGCAGAAGCCGAGGCTGGGCGAGCCCGCCTCCTGCCCCCGACGCGCACGGCGCTCGAGCGCCTCTCCCGGGCATCGAGTGCCACCGAGGCGCTCGAGCAGGCACGCGGCTTCCACTTCCTCCCCACGCGCCCCGAACTGCTGAAGGGCCCCGACGGGCCCTACCTTCACGCGGAGGTGAACCTGTGACCGATCAACTCGACCGACTCCCCGGCGGCGTGCGACACCTGCGCTGCGACAACCCCGGCCCGATGACGCTCACCGGCACGAACACGTACGTCATCGCCCTGGAGGAAGCCTCGGGCGGGGACGGCTCGCTCGTCGCCGTCGTCGACCCGGGGCCCGAGGACGCCGGCCACCGTGACGCGATCATGGACGCCGTGCGGGGCGCCGAGGCCACGCGTGTCGTCGTGCTGCTCACCCATCACCACGACGACCACGAGGGCGGTGCGAGCGCGCTCGTCGAGGCGCTTCGTGGGCGCGGCCTCGCGGTCGCGTTGCGTGGCGGCTCGGGTGGCGACGCCTTCACCGACGGCGAGATGATCGGCGACCTCCAGGTGCTGCTCGCGCCGGGCCACACGCGCGATTCAGCCGCCTTCGTCCTCCAGCGCGACGGCGTCGACGTCCTCTTCAGCGGCGACACGATTCTCGGCGAGGGCAGCAGCTTCGTCGCCTACCCCGACGGCGATCTCACGGCCTATCTCGCGACGCTCGACGTCCTCATGGCGCTCGTCGCGCAGGCGGGGGAGCGAGTCGTCGTCCTGGCGCCGGGGCACGGACCTGTCGGAGCCAACGCCGCTCCCGTCGTCGAGCGTTACCGCGCCCACCGTCAGGAGCGCCTCGACGAGGTGCGGACCGTGCTGGCCGACGTCGACTCCGAGAATGGCGACTCGCCGGCGCAGGGTGACGAGCTCGTCGGCCCCGTCGTGGACGGCGCCTACAGCGACATCGGCCCGCAGCTGCGCCCGGCGGTGGAGGCCGTCGTCAAGGCGCAGCTGGCCCATCTCGGCCGCCTCTGAGAACAGCCCCACGACATAGCGAAGCGCCCGTCCCCCGCAGGGGACGGGCGCTTCGCTGTCAACCGAGGTGAGTGCGGCCTCAGCGGGCGCGGCGCTGAAGGCGCTCGACGTCGAGCAGCGTCACGGCGCGGGCCTCGAGCTTGAGCCAGCCGCGGCTGGCGAAGTCGGCGAGAGCCTTGTTCACGGTCTCGCGGGAGGCGCCGACGAGCTGAGCCAGCTCCTCCTGCGTGAGGTCGTGCGCGACGAGGACCCCGTCGTCGACCTGACGGCCGAAGCGGCTCGCGAGGTCGAGTAGAGCCTTGGCGACACGGCCGGGAACGTCGGTGAAGACGAGATCGCCGAGCGCTTCGTTCGTGCGACGCAGGCGGCGAGCGATGGAGCCGAGCATCTTGACGGCCACGTCGGGGCGCGACGAGACGAACTCGGTGAGTTCGGTGTGACCCAGCGCGACGAGGTCGGTGCCGGCGATGGCCGTGGCCGTGGTCGTGCGGGCGCCCGGGTCGAAGAGGCTGAGCTCGCCGAACATCTCACCGGGGCCGAGGATCGCGAGCAGGTTTTCGCGACCGTCGGGGGAGCGGCGGCCGAGCTTCACCTTGCCGGAGGTGATGATGTACAGGCGATCGCCCTCCTCCCCTTCTTCGAAGAGGATGTCGCCGCGCTCGATACGGGCGCGCGACATGCGCTGCAGAAGAGCCTGGGCGTCTGCGTCCGTCAGCGCGGCGAAAAGGGGAGCTTGACGCACTACTTCAATGTCCACGCCTCCATCTTGCCACGTTTCGGGTGACGCTCCACACAGTTCACTCCCAGGAAAGCGCGGAAAAAGGCGCTCGTTCGTCCAGCAGATGAGGTGCTCGGTGGTGTCGGTGGGGCGTTCTAGGGTGTGGGCATGACCTCCGAAGCCGAGACGCCGCCGAAGCGGGCCGCGCGCGTGCCCGAGACCGCCACGGGGCGGGTGCGTCAGGCACGCCGCATCTACCGCAGACTCGTGGAGCAGTACCCGTACGCGCGAGCCGAACTCGACTTCGAGTCGCCGCTCGAACTCCTCGTGGCCACCATCCTCTCGGCGCAGACCACAGACGTCGGGGTCAACAAGGTCACGCCGGTGCTCTTCCGTCGCTACCCGGACGCTGCGGCACTGGCGTCGGCGGAGCCAAGCGAGATGGAGGAGATCCTGCGTCCCACCGGGTTCTACCGGGCGAAGACGCGCTCGGTCATCAAGCTCGGTCAGGAACTCGTCGAACGTTTCGACGGCGAGGTGCCGGGCAAGCTCGCCGACCTCGTGACGCTGCCGGGCGTCGGACGCAAGACGGCCAACGTCGTGCTCGGCAACGCGTTCGGTGTTCCGGGCATCACGGTCGACACCCACTTCGGGCGCCTCGCGCGCCGCTTCGGCTGGACGACGTCGACCGACCCGGTCGCTGTCGAGGCCGAGGTGGGCGAGATGTTCCCGCGCAAGGACTGGACGATGCTCAGCCACGTCGTCGTCTTCCACGGCCGACGTATCTGCCACGCCCGCAAGCCCGCATGCGGCGTTTGCCCGGTGGCGCATTGGTGCCCGTCCTTCGGTGACGGCGAGACCGACCCGGACAAGGCGCGCGCCCTGCTCAAGTACGAACTCGCGGCCCCGAAGGGTGGTGAGGCGCCGGTGCCGCTGCTCGTCGACGGGGGAGTGCCCGACGCCTCCTTCTCGACCGGGCATCGAGGAACGCCGGTCGTGCCACGTCACTCCGGTGCAGGGGCGCAGGGCGAGGCCCGATGAGCGTGCCGGTGGGCGACGCCACGCCGCCTCCGCCCTGGCTGAACACGGTGCTCGAGGCCGGTCGCCGCGGCGACCTGTGCGCGGGATGGCCGCGTCCCGAGCAGGGCTCCAAGGCCTCTGCCATCCTCATGCTCTTCGGCCCGAACGACGACGGCGGGGAAGACGTGGTGCTCACCGAGCGAGCCACCAACCTGCGCAAGCACGCGGGGCAGGTGTCCTTTCCCGGTGGTGGGGTCGAACCGCAGGACGTCACGTTCACCGACACCGCGCTGCGTGAGGCCAACGAGGAGATCGGGCTCGTGCCCGAGGGCGTCCACGTCATGGGTGAACTGCAGCCGGTCGCGTTGCCCGTGACGAACTACGAGGTCTGCCCCGTGCTCGCCTGGTGGAACGTACCGTCCGACATCTCAGTGCTCGACCCCGTCGAGGTCGCTCGCGTCGCGCGCATCTCCGTCCGCGATCTCGTGGACCCGGCGAACCGCCACACGGTCACACACCCGCGCGGCTTCAAGGGGCCGGGGTTCGAGGTCGACGGTTTCTACATCTGGGGCTTCACGGCGTTCGTGCTCGACGCGGTCCTGACCACCGGGGGCGTCGCGCGCTCGTGGAACCGCGACGACGAGCGTCAGGTGCCCGATCGCTTCCTCAGCTGAACGCCCGGCCGGGAACATGAGGAAGGCGAACATGACGAAGGCGGCCCACCCTCGAGGGTGAGCCGCCTTCGTGCGGCAGGTCAGAACGTCACTTGGCGGGCTTGATGGCCGCGACGGTCTTCTGCGCGTTGTCGATCGTCTTGACCGGCTTGCCCTTGACCTTCTTGATCGACTTGATGCCGACGAGGGCGAGGATTCCGGCGACGAGCGCGAGGATGCCCGCGACGATGAGGAAGCCGGCCCAGTTCGGCCAGTCGAGAACCTCCGAGATGGCCCAGGCGAGGGCCGTCAGGAGGAAGCCGACGAAGAACAGGGCGACGACACCGGCGGCAGCGAGCATGCCGCCACCCTTGCCGGCCTTCTGCACGTCAGCCTTGATCTCGATCTTCGCCAGGTCGATCTCGCCCTTGACGATGTTCGAGAGGTCAGCGGAAGCGTCCGAAACGAGCTGACCGAGCGTGCGCTCGGAGCCCCGGGGGGTGTTGAGGGCCATGGTTATCTCCTGTTCAGCAGGCGGCGTCACCTCGTCGAGGTGACGGCCGTCCGTCGCATCACACGTTTTCTGTTCGATGGACACACTACCGATATCGGCCGATTCGCGCCTACCGGCTCCTCGGTTCGGTGCGGTTCAGGCCGGTTCGGGGCGCTGGTAGACGTCCGGCACACCGTCTTGGTCGGCGTCGCGCGTCTCCTCTTCCTCGATGCGGCGGTAGATGCGGTTGCGGCGTCCGAGCACGATGCTCGCGAGGAGCGCGGACAGGAGGCTGCCGAGCAGCACGCCGACCTTGACGTGGTCGTCCTTGACGCTTCCGGTGCCGAACGCGAGCTCGCCGATGAGGAGGCTGACGGTGAAGCCGATGCCACCGAGGAGGCTGAGGCCGAACACGTCGGCCCACGAGAGGTTCTCGTCGAGCTTGGCCTTCGTGAACTTGCTGATGAGGAACGTGCTGCCGAAGATGCCGACGACCTTGCCGAGCACGAGGCCGGCGATGACGCCGAGCGTGACGGCGTCCGCAAGCGTCTCGGTGATGCTCGTACCGACGACGGTGACGCCGGCGGAGAAGAACGCGAAGACCGGCACGGCGAACCCTGCCGAATAGGGGCGCAGACGGTGTTCGATGCGGTGGGCGAGGGCGTGCTTGCCCTTGACCGGAACGACGAGGCCGAGCAGCACGCCAGCGATCGTGGCGTGAACGCCGGACTTGTACATGAAGACCCACGCCACGATCGCGAGCGGCGCGAGGATCGCCCAGTGCTTGATGCCGCGCTGGGTGAGGAAGCCGAAGACTGCGACGACCGCGATCGAGGCGAGCAGCCAGCCGAGCGAGAAGCCCTTGCTGTAGAAGATCGCGATGATCGTGATGGCGATGAGGTCGTCGACGACGGCGAGCGTCAGGAGGAACGAACGCAGCGCCGTGGGCAGGTGCGAACCGATGACGGCGAGCACCGCGAGGGCGAACGCGATGTCCGTGGCGGCCGGGATGGCCCACCCCTTGAGCCCTTCGCCGCCGGCTGCGGCGTTGATCGCGACGTAGACGAGCGCAGGCGTTGCGACACCGCAGACGGCAGCGATGACGGGCACTGCGGCGGCTGCCGGGTTGCGCAGGTCGCCGGCGACGAACTCGTGCTTGAGTTCGAGCCCGACGACGAGGAAGAACACGGCGAGCAGGCCGTCGGCGGCCCAGTGCGCCACCGACATGTTGAGCCCGAGGGAGTCGGGGCCGATGTGCGCGTCCCGCAGGGCCTCATAACCGTCACGCCAGGGCGAGTTCGCCCAGACGATCGCGGCGACCGCAGCGGCGAGCAGGATGAGGCCGCCGATGGTCTCGGTGCGCAGCAGTTCCTTGACGCGCTGGGCCTCGGGCCACGTGCCGCGGGTGAAGAGGCGGCGGGTCAGCCGTCCTGCGACGGCGACGGGGGCGACGTGCGCGGCTTCCTTGAACTCTTCGAAGCTCGGCTGTTCGTCCTTCATCGGCGGAAGGCTGTTCTTGTGGCGCTTGGCCATGGTGAATCTCCTCGGGCAGGGGTGGTCGTCGTCATCCGCGCCTCACGCGAACGGCCGACCAGACTTCCCGGCACACCGCCCGCGATTTTACCGGCTGTCGTCGTTCTCGCGAAAAGATGCGCGGGCGGGGCGCCTGCCCCACCCGCGCATCGTCGGATCGCTCTGCTGCTTACTTCTTCAGACCTGCCTGGATCTTCTCCATGACGCTCGGGTCGGCGAGCGTTGTCGCGTCACCGGCCTCGCGGCCCTCGGCGACGTCCTTGAGCAGGCGACGCATGATCTTGCCCGAACGTGTCTTCGGCAGCTCGTCGACGACGAGGATCGTCTTCGGCTTCGCGATGGCGCCGATCTGCTTGCCGACGTGCGAGCGCATCGCCTGGACGAGCTCCTCGCGCTTGTCGTCGTCGGCGGCCTGGTCGCGAGCCTCCTCGCGCAGGATGACGAAGGCGCACACGGCCTGACCGGTCGTCTCGTCGGCGGCGCCGACGACTGCGGCCTCCGCGACGGCGTCGTGCGAGACGAGCGCCGACTCGATCTCCGACGTCGACAGGCGGTGGCCCGAGACGTTCATGACGTCGTCGACACGACCGAGCACCCAGATGTTGCCGTCCTCGTCACGCTTCGCGCCGTCACCGGCGAAGTACATGTCCTCGAAGCGCGACCAGTAGGTGTCCTTGTAGCGCTGCAGGTCGCCCCAGATGCCGCGCAGCATCGACGGCCACGGGTCGCGGATGACGAGGTAGCCGGTCTCGCCGTTGCCGACGGACTTGCCCTCCTCGTCGACGACGTCGGCCGTGATGCCGGGCACCGGCGCCTGGGCCGAACCGGGCACGAGCGACGTGACGCCGGGCAGGGCCGACATCATGATGGCGCCCGTCTCCGTCTGCCACCACGTGTCGACGATCGGCGCCGAACCCCCGCCGATGTTGTCGCGGAACCACATCCACGCTTCGGGGTTGATCGGCTCACCGACGCTGCCGAGCACACGGACCGACGACAGGTCGTACTCGGCGGGGATCTCCTTGCCCCACTTCATGCAGGTGCGGATGGCCGTGGGTGCCGTGTAGAAGATCGAGACCTTCTTGTTCTGCACGATCTCCCACCAGCGGCCCTGGTGCGGGCTGTCCGGCGTGCCTTCGTAGAGCACCTGCGTGACGCCGTTGGCCAGCGGGCCGTAGACGATGTAGCTGTGGCCGGTGACCCAGCCCACGTCGGCGGTGCACCAGTAGACGTCCTCGCCCGGGTGCACGTCGTGGACGACGGCGTTCGTGTACGCCGCCTGCGTGAGGTAGCCACCGGTCGTGTGGAAGATGCCCTTCGGCTTACCCGTGGTGCCGGAGGTGTAGAGGATGAAGAGCGGGTGTTCTGAATCGAAGGTGTCGAAGTCGACCGCGGGCTCGGCGGCCTCGAGGGCGTCGTCCCACCAGACGTCCTTGTCGGTCATCTCCGTCTCTTCGCCGGTGCGCTTGACGACGAGGACCTTCTGCACCGTCGTCTCGCCGCTGATGGCCTCGTCGACGGCGGGCTTGAGAGCGCTCGGCTTGCCGCGGCGGTAGCCACCGTCGGCCGTGATGACGACCTTGGCCTCCCCGTCGGCGATGCGCGTGCGCAGGGCGTCGGAGGAGAAGCCGCCGAAGACGACGGAGTGCACGGCGCCGAGACGGGCGCAGGCCAGCATCGAGATGATGGCCTCGGGGATCATCGGCAGGTAGAGGGCGACGCGGTCGCCCTTCTCGACACCCGCGGCCTTGAGCGCGCCGGCAGCCTTCTGCACGAGTTCGGTGAGTTCGGCGTACGTGATGTCGCGCTCGTCGCCGGGCTCACCGACGAAGTGCAATGCGACGCGGTCACCGTTGCCGGCCTCGACGTGACGGTCGGCGCAGTTGTAGGCCACGTTGAGCTCGCCGCCCACGAACCACTTGGCGACGGGGGCCTCGCTCCAGTCGAGCACCTTGTCGAAGTCCTTGGCCCAGGTGAGGCGCTCGCGCGCCTGCTTGGCCCAGAACGCCTCGCGGTCGGCGTCGGCCTCTTCGTAGAGCGACTTCTGCCCGACGGCCTGCTGGCTGAACTCCGGGCTCGGCGGGAAGGGGCCGTACTCTTCGGCGGTCTCGGACATGTCTTGTCTTCCTTCCGTCGGCTTCGACCACGCCGAAACGAGGCGTAGGTCACAACACTTGGCTGCTTTTCTACCCCATCGTCGCGTGGGGTTGGGAAGTCAGGGGTGGATACTCGCCGGTAGTTCCCGGCGGCGTCCAAGTACGCTGATGCCCATGCCCGGCACCCTCGAAGCTCTGCAATCGCTCGCGACGATCCCCGAGGTCGAGGCGGGCCTCACGCGAGCCCGCGAGGCGTGTACCCAGCTGCGCTGGCACAACGCGTTGCGCCGACGGACGGCGCAGGCCGCCGCCGAGTCGCGCGTGCGTGGCGCCCGGGCCGGTGCGGCGCTGGAGGGCGCCGAGGTCTCCGTCGATGTCGTGCGTGAACTCGTCATGGGGATGACCGAGTGGCCGCCCGAGCCCGACCCGCTCGAGCGAGTGCTTCGTGCGAGTGTTCAGGGGACGCTCGAGAGTGAGCACGTTCGTTCGATCATCCTGTCGTCGCCCGCGCAGGCGTTGGCGCGTCTGCATGTGGCCGCCGGTTCGCAACTGCTCTCCGCCGACGAGGTGGGGCGCCCGCGGTCGCCGGGGGAGACGTGCGAGGAACTCGTCGAGGCCGGCCCGGCGTGCGACCCGCTCGACCTGCCGGGGCGTCTGGCCGGGCTCTACGAGGTGGTGGCGTGCCACGAGAAGGTGCCGGCCCTCGTCGTCGGGGCCATTGCGCATGCGGAGATTGCCGTCATGCGTCCGTTCGCGCGCGGAAACGGTGTGGTGGCAAGAGCTTTCGAGCGTGCGCTCGTCCAGTCGTGTGGGCTCGACCCGACGGGTGTGGCCGTGCCCGAGGTGGGCTACCTGCGTGAAGCGAGCGCGGGATATGCGGGCGCCCTGGCCGCCTATGCCTCGGGAACGCGCGACGGCGTGGCCCTGTGGCTGCAGTTCAGCGCTGGGGCGCTTGAGCGGGGCGCCGCCGAAGGAGGCGCCATTGCGGACGCCGTTTTGACCGGCCGCCTGCGATAAGAACAAATAAAAAACGTCCGGCGAGTCGGTTTCTCATTTATCGAACCGTTGCTATTGTATTGGCCGGGTATGTGCGAGCCGGTTGCAACGTGTGGCCACTCATGGCACATTAGGGGCGTGCGCTCCCTCCGGGTCGAGCGCTGACGTGCATACCGCACCCCCAAGGGTATGCACGTAAAGACAGCCCCCACCGTCCCCCCGGTGGGGGCTGTCGTATGTCCTGCACCTACTCCCGTGCGGCCGCGGTGGCCCCCGGCACGGGGGCCGTCGTCCACATCTGCGACGCGGTGAGCGCCGTTTCGGTAGTTCAGGCGGCCCCGTCCACAAGGTCGTCCGACGCGTCGTGGACGGTGTCGAGGTTGTGGGCCGACGCTGGCGTGCATGGACGAGTTCGACGCCGACTTCTTCGGCCCACCAGCCCCCGCCGAGGTGGGCAGCGAGCGCGGCGAACTGCGCCGTATCGGGGTGGTCTGCCCCGATTCAGCCGCCGACGCCGCGTACTTCGCCTGTGCCGTGGCACGGCATCTCGCACGGTCTCGAGGCACGGATCGAACGGCGCAGGACCAAGGCCCGGTCGTCCTCGTCGACGGCCAACCGGGCACAGGTGGTCTCGACGTCGTCCTCGACCTCGACCGTGAGGCGGGCGCTCGCTGGGACGCGCTGCGAGGCGCCGGCCCCGACATCGACGCACAGAAGCTCCTCGCCGCACTGCCGGAACGTGACGGGGTCCGGGTGCTCTCGCACGGACGAGGTGCACCCCGTGTTCACGATCGCCTCGTGCGGAGCGCAGTACTCGGGGCGCTCGCGGGCGAAGCGGCGTGGTCGGTCGTCACGTTGGCGCCCCACGAGCCCGCCGAACCGACAGAGTGCGACGTCATCGTCCTCCTCGTGCGCGGAACCGTGTGCTCCATGGCAGCCGCCCAGCAGTACGTCGACAAGCTGGACGGTGAACTCATGCCGGTGCTCGTCACGCTCGAGGCCGACGCTCAGGCCCGTGTGGCACTCGGCGAGTCGCTCGATCTGGAGGTCGTGACGTCCGGGCCCACCCGGTGGCGTCTGGGGCACCGAGCAGCCGACGACGTGCTCGCCGGTCGCTGGCCGGGCGAGGACGAGCGAACGATGACTCGCCTCGTTCAGGATGTCGTCATCTATGTCCGCTCGCGAGGTCGGAGCATGGCATGGGCGTAGCAGAAGGCATGTGGAAGGAGATCTACGCCGGACGGGCACCGAGTGCTGCGGCGCTCGAGGCGATCGTCGATGCGGACGCTCCCGTGTACTCACGAGCGCAGACCTCCGTGCTGGGTGAGCGCCTCGGAGCTGACGTGCTCGGGGCCGGACCGCTCCAGGGTGTCATCGAGCTCGAGGGAGTCACCGACGTCCTCGTCAACGGTTGTGACGGGGTGTGGATCGACCGCGGAGAAGGTCTCGAGGAAGTCGGGGTCGACCTCGGGGACGCGGAGGCGGTGAGGCGTCTCGCGGTACGGCTCGCCGCGGTGGCCGGGCGGCGGCTCGACGACGCGAGCCCGTTCGTCGACGCCGTACTGCCCGGCGGTGCTCGGTTGCACGCGCTGCTGCCACCGCTCGTCGAAGGCGCTGCCCACCTCAGCCTGCGTGTGCCGGCGAGTGAACGACCGCTGCTCGAGGACCTCGTGCGGCTCGGGAGCGTTTCCCCCGAGGTCGAGAGCCTGCTCACGCGACTTGTGACGAGCCGAACGGCCTTCGTCGTGAGCGGAGGCACGGGAACCGGCAAGACGACACTGCTCGGCGCAATGTTGGCCCGTGTGCCGATCTCGGAGCGCATTCTGCTCGTCGAGGACGTCCGTGAACTGTCTGTTGCTCACCCTCACGTGGTGCGGCTCGAAGCACGTCGTCCGAACGTCGAAGGCGTGGGAGAGGTCAGCCTCACCACGCTCGTGCGCCAATCGTTGCGCATGCGCCCGGATCGCATCGTCGTCGGCGAGGTACGTGGCGCGGAGGTGCGCGAACTCATGTCTGCGCTCAACACCGGCCACCAGGGTGGATGCGGCACCGTGCACGCCAACGCGCCACGCGACGTCCCCGCCCGGTTCGAAGCGCTCGGCGCGCTGGCCGGGTTGAGCCCCGAGGCCGTGCGTACGCAGTTGCGCTCCGCGCTCCGTGTCGTGGTGCACCTCGAGCGATCCGGCGGGCTACGTCGGGTGGGGAGCATCGGGGTCCTCGACGGCGATCACCGCGGCCTCACGGTGCGCAGCGCCTGGAGAGGTGGGCGCCGTGGTGAGGCGTGGGACGAACTCGGCGCGCTCATGGACGGAGCGGCGTCATGACGTGGCCGTCCGACACCGCCCTGTGGTGGTGCGCGCTCGCGCTCGCAGTCGCCGTTGGGCTGTGGCCCGCCCCGAGATGGCTCGCGCTGACGCCCACCCCGCGAACCGGGTCGCGCTTCGGTCTGCTCGCTCGTAGTGATCCCCAGGCCGAATGTCTCGCCGTTCTCGATGCGCTCGGTGCCGTTCTGCGAGCCGGTGCTCCTACGTCGAATGCTGTCGAGCTCGTTGTCGCCCCCTACGCAGACGGGGGCACCCACTCGAGCCAGGGGTGGCAGCGGTTGCGTCACGCGGCCTGCTCCGGTGGAGATCTCGCGGACACCTGGCGCGAACTGGGCGTCATGTGGAGGCTGCCGGCGTGCGCCGACATTGCGGCGGCGTGGGAGATGTCCGATCGACACGGGTGTCCGCTGGCCGACGCCGTGACGAGTGCGGCAGCGGACCTACGGGCACGCCGTCGCCACGATCGAGCCCTGGAGGCAGCGACCGCGGGCGCTAAGGCCACGATGGGTGTCCTCCTCCTCCTGCCAGTTCTGGGCATGGCGCTCGCGTGGATGCTCGGCGTGGATGTCTTCGAGATCTACAGCGGCACATCGGGCCTGCTCACCCTGTGGCCCGGGTTGGCCCTCTTGTGGGCCGGCGCCACCTGGTCGCAGCGCATGGTTGCCTCGGCCCTCAAGCATCCGGCGGTGACGCCGTGATCGCCCTCGCACTGGTTGTTCTCGCCGTTGGCGTCTGGCCCGCTCGGCCCCTGACCGAACGTGCCTTCGGTGCATCCCGACGGGAGGCGAAGCAACGCGACACGGTCGAGGAGTCGCCGATGGTCGTCGCCCACGCGATGGACCTGCTCGCCCTGGCGCTCGCGGGTGGAGCCCCCACCGTCGCAGCCCTCGAAGCCGTGTCCGCGGCAACCGGGCCGGGCGTCCGCGAGCCGCTGGCCCGTGTGGCTGCCGCGATGCGCTGGGGCGTCGACGGAGACGGTGCCTGGGCCGGCGCCTCCTCAGCCTGGCGTCCGGCCGCAGGAGCCTTCGCGCTCGCTGCTCGGGCGGGAGCTCCGCCGTCCACGCTTCTGCGGCGGGCCGCTGATGACCTGCGCGTCGGCGAGAGCGAGCGCATCGCTGTCGCCGGAGCGAAGGCCGGAGTCCGCATCGTCCTGCCGCTCGGTTTGTGTTTCCTGCCCGCCTTCGTCCTGCTCACCGTCGTCCCCCTCGTCATGGGTCTCGTCGAACCCCTCGGCTGACACCTGGCATCAGCCACCCCCCGAACCCCGCCGGAACCCCGGCGGCGCGCCCTCCGGCGCACCACTCGAAAGAACTCAACCCCTGAGGAGATCGCCATGATCGCTGTGACCCGTCGTACCCGTAACGCCCTGCTGCGCCGCTGGCAAGCGGCCGCCGAACGCGCCGAGGCCGGCATGTCCACGGCCGAGTACGCGGTGGGCACCATCGCCGCGGTTGCTTTCGCGGCCGTGCTCATCGCCGTCGTGAAGTCCGCGACCGTGCGCTCGGCCCTCGAGGGCATCATCTCGTCGGCACTCTCGACCCGCTGACGTGACGATGACACGAGCGCGCCGCAGGCACGGAACGCACGAACGTGACGGCGAATCGGGCATGGCAACAGCCGAATTCGCCGTGGCCTTGCCTGCGGTTGCGCTCGTGCTCGCCTTCGTCGTCGGTCTTGCCCAGTTGCTGCTGCTGCACCATCGGGCGTGGCATGCCGCGTCCGTGGGCGCGAGGGTTGCCGCCCGGGCCGAGAGCGACGATGCCGTGCGCGCGGCCATCCGCCAGAGCGGTGTCTCCGGAGCCACGTCGATCACGCGGAGCTCGCAATGGGTGCGCGTGGCCGTCTCCGTTCCCGCTCCACGCGGGTTCGGGTGGGCGCTCGGCGACATCACCGCCGGCGCGGTGGCTGCCGCAGAACGCGGGGACGAGGGTGACGCTGCGAACAGCTCGGGAGGCTCGCCGTGACCGGGCGGTCCGCGCGGGGTCGCACGCGTCCACTGCGGGCTCGTGAACGCTGGTTGAGCCGACTCGGCCGGGTGCGAGACGGTCACGTCGGGGGAGGTCAGGGATCTCCGAAGGCCCGGAACGACAGCGGCTCGGTCACGGTGACGATGCTTGGCGTCATCGTCGTGCTCGTCCTGCTCGCCGGTGTGATCGTCACGTACGCGCGCACCGCGATCGACACCGAGCGCACCCGCCTCGCGGCCGATCAGGCAGCACTCGCCGCGGCCAGTGTGCTGCTCGGCTCGTCGGCGCAACCGGGGTCGTCGCCCTGCGCCCTGGCCGCCACGACGGCCGAGCGCAACGGTGCGCGCGTCACGTCGTGTGTCGTGCGCTCGACGTCGGTGCAGGTCGCGGTCACGCGCGCCGCGCCGCTCGGACGCGAAGCACGCGGTCTCGCCCGCGCCGGCGCCCCCGAGGGGCGTGGACCATGACGGGCGCAGCGAATCGACGCCAAGGTGTGAGTTTCGGCCCGGTGTGTGACCGCGCCGCTCACAGATCGGACCAGAGCTCACATCCTGCGTCGAGCACGGGGCCAGCCACGCGTCAGTTGGCCGGGTCGTCGTAGGCGTCGCGCAACAGCAGGTCGAGCAGAGCGATCGCACCGTGCTTGTCGAGGGGGCTGTTGCCGTTGCCGCACTTCGGCGATTGGATGCACGCCGGGCAGCCCGACTCGCACGCGCACGTCTCGATCGCTTCCTTCGTCGCCGTCAGCCACTCCGTAGCTCGCGCGTAGGCGCGCTCGGCGAAGCCCGACCCTCCGGGCAGGGCGTCGTAGACGACGACCGTCGGCATGTCCGTGTCCGGATGCAGCGCCGTCGAGACGCCGCCGATATCCCACCGATCACCCTGCGCCACGAGCGAGATGAGGCCGATCGAGCAGTGCTCGGCGGCGTGAAGGGCCCCCGGGGCCACATCGGGGGTGATGCCTGCATCGGCGAGCTCGTCCTCGGGCAGGGTCCACCACACGCCCTTCGTCACGAGGGTGCGCTCCGGCAGATCGAGCGGGTGCTCGCCTATCACCTCACCCGACGGCAGACGCCGCAGGAAGGACGTGACGCGCGTCGTCACCCGGACGTCGCCGTAGTGCAGTGTCGCAGCGCCCCACGCACGGCTGGCGCTCGAGCCGATGATGTCGAACGCGCTGACGGAGCGAGCGGCCGTCGACCAACCGGGGTTGCCGCGCACGACGTGCGCGCTGCCGTCCTCGAGGTCCAACTCCGTGGAGACGTACGAGACGCCCTGGTGCACGTAGACCGCGCCCTTGAAGACGCTCGAGTGCGCCCGTTCGCCGTCGACCGTTCCGAGCACTCGGCCGGTGCGCGATTCGACGATGCGCACGTCGTCGCCACCCTCGCCGCGCAGCGACACGTGGTCGCCGGGGCGGTCGTCGCGGGCCCAGTACCAACCGGTCGGGCGCCGCCGCAGGACGGCGCGCTCCACGAGCGAGTCGACGAGCGGCCACATACCCGGCCCGAAGAGGGCCTCGTCGTCCTCGGTGAGAGGCAACTCGGCGGCCGCGCACGCGAGTTGCGGAGCGAGGACGTACGGGTTCGTCGGGTCCATCACGGTGGCCTCCACCGGTCGGCCGAAAAACACGTCGGGGTGGTGGACGAGGTAGGTGTCGAGCGGGTCGTCGGCGGCCACGAACAGGGCCAGGGCGTCGCGCCCCGACCGTCCGGCCCGGCCCGCCTGCTGGTGCAACGACGCCACGGTGCCCGGCCAGCCGGCGAGGAGCACGGCGTCGAGCCCGCTGACGTCGATGCCGAGTTCGAGCGCGCTCGTCGCGGCGATGCCCCGCAACGTTCCCGTGCGCAGTCCGCGCTCGAGGGCGCGGCGCTCCTCGGGCAGGTATCCGCCGCGGTACGCAGCCACGACGGATTCGTCGAGCCCCTCGTTCCACAGCCGCTGACGGGCCATGTCGGCCACCACCTCGACGCCGACCCGCGAGCGCGCGAAGGCGAGCGTCTGTACCCCGGAACCGACGAGCGCGCCGAAGAGGTCACCGGTCTCTGCCACGGCGCTGCGGCGGCCGAGATCGTCCGTGACGTCGGCTGAGGAATCGGCGGGGTCATCCGAGCCGCGAGCTCCGTCGAGCGCTGCCGAAACCTCGTGCTCGGCCCTCGCGCCCGGCGGCGGCCCGGGCTCCCACAGGCCGAACGTCAGCGCCGGGCGCGGCGAGCCGTCGTCCGTGACGGCGGTGATGTCGAGCCCCGTGAGCGCGCGAGCGTGCCTGGCAGGGTCGGCTGCTGTCGCCGAGGCGAGCACGAACGTCGGCTCGGCCCCGTAGCGGGCCGCGATACGCCGCAGCCGTCGCAGCACGCCGGCCGTGTGCGCCCCGAATACACCTCGGTAGATGTGGCATTCGTCGATGACGACGAGCCGCAACGAGCGCCAGAACATCGACCACCGTTCGTGCGCGGGCAGCATCGAGTGATGGAGCAGGTCAGGGTTGGTGAGGATGACGTTCGCGTGGTCGCGGATCCAACGTCGTTCGTCGGGAGGCGTGTCACCGTCGAGGGTGGCCAGGCGCGCGCCCGGCACGGCCAAGGCTTCGAGGCGGGTGCGCTGATCGGCCGCCAGCGCCTTCGTCGGCGACAGGTAGAGACTCGTCGCGCCGCGCAGCGAGGCGAACATCGAGGCGGACACCGGGTCGAGCGCACCGGTGGCGGCGGACAGCATCGGCACCTGGTAGGCGAGGGACTTTCCCGACGCAGTGCCCGTCGCGACGACGACGTGCTCACCGGCCATCACCCGAGCGATGGCCTCACTCTGGTGCGACCAGAGTTCGTGGATTCCGGTGCCCTCGAAAGTCGACCGCACGAGAGCCGGAACAGAGTCCGGCCACGGCGCCGTCACGGCCTCGCGAGCGGGCCGTCGACGTACGTGACGCAACTTCCCGGTGCCCTGCCCGGCGAGGATGTCGAGCATTTGATCCGGGGAGCGCCGGGCGTCGTACGTCATCGCGAGCGTCCCTCCCCAGGGCCCAGAAGCGGTGCCGGGCGTTGACTTTCGGTGGCCAGATGACAAACTAACGCTCGACGCACCCCTGCCAGACCACGACCGAACAGGAGGGTCGCGCACGTGGACCTCAAGGTGAACATGCATCGCGAAGGTGACGTGGTCGTCGTTGCCTTCGACGGTGAGGTCGACGTGTACACGGCACCCACGGTGCGTGACGCGATCTCGAAGGTACTCGCGGCCGGACACCACAACATCGTGGCCGACCTGCGTGACGTGGGCTTCCTCGACTCCACCGGCCTCGGCGTCCTCGTGGGACGTCTGAAAGCCGTCCGCCTGCTCGAGGGACAGATGCGCGTCGTCATCACCAACCCCCACGTGCTGCGCAACTTCAAGATCACCGGCCTCGACAACATCTTCGCCATCGACCCGGACGTCGATTCGTCGGTCGCCGCCATCTCGGCCTGAGCCGCGCCGCGCTCGACCGGAGACGGCAACGCCATACTGGGGGCATGTCTTCCCGGATGCCCGTCCCCGACGCAGAAGCCACCGACCTCGTCGAAGCGCTGAGAGACGACCTCGTCGTCGCCGATTACACCGTCGAGCACGTCGCAGAGCTTCTCGGCCCGGGCGCGTCCGCCGCGTTGCACCGGGAGCAGCCTCTTCCCGTGCGTCGTGCCCTCGCAGGCAGCGACGACCCGGTGGCCACGATGGTCCGCTTCTTCACCCTCGGCGAGACTCACACCCTCGACGCTCTCGACGCGGCCTTCCCGTCGCTACGGGCCAAGGGACTCGAACGTCTCGGTCTCGCGGTTCCGGCAGACTCCGGGCTGCGCTCCGCCGTCGACCTGCGCCCCTACGGCGACGAGAACTCCTCGTGGTGGCTCGCCTCCGACCTGTCGGAGCTCGCGACGGGCAGCGTCCTCGCCACCGATCACGTGCTCGGCATCGGCGGTGCGTCCACGACGCTCGCACGTTGGACCCCGCGCCGAGAGGTGGCCGCTGCTCTCGACCTCGGCACTGGCTGCGGCGTCCAGGCCGTTCACCTCGCGGGGCACGTGCAGCACATCGTCGCCACCGACCTCGCGACGCGCGCCCTCGACTTCGTTCGTTTCAACGCCGCCCTCAACCGCCTGCCGCTCGAAGTGCTCGCCGGCTCGATGCTCGAGCCCGTCGCGGGCCGCCGCTTCGACCTCGTCGTGAGCAACCCGCCCTTCGTCATCACGCCACGCGCCGAGGGCATGCCCGGCTACGAGTACCGCGACGGTGGCGCTGTCGGTGACGCCGTCATCCGCGACCTCGTGCGTTCCGTGGGTGATCACCTCGAGCCCGGCGGTATCGCACAATTCCTCGGTAACTGGGAGATGCGCGAAGGCCACGGGTTCGAGCAGGTCTGGACCGAATGGCTCGAGGGCACCGGACTCGACGCGTGGGTCGTCCAGCGCGAGGTTCAGGATCCGTTCGAGTACGCCGAACTGTGGGCCCGTGACGGCGGCGCCGGCGTCAACTCACCTGAGTACGGTGCCATGTACGCGGCGTGGCTCGACGACTTCGCCGCGCGGGGTGTCGAGAGCATCGGATTCGGCATCGTGACGCTGCAGCGGCCCGAGTCCGAGCGCGATCCCTTCGTCGACCTCATGGACGAGCGCGGCCCGGTGGCATCGGCCATGGGCCCGACGATCGACGCCGGGCTGCGAGCCCGCTCCTGGCTCGCCCAGACGAGCGACGACGACCTCCTCGACGGCACGTGGCAGGCCGCACCCGACGTCACCGAGGAGCGCCACACGAAGCCGGGCGCGGACGACCCGAGCGTCATCATGATCCGTCAGGGCGGTGGGCTGGGCCTCTCGATCCAGGCCGACACCGTGCTCGCGGCGTTCCTGTCGGTCTGTGACGGCTCGATGAGCGCCCGCACCGCGCTCGTCGCCATCGCCTCACTCGTCGGTGTGCCGGACGACGAGGTCATCGCCGGGACGCTGCCGTTGCTGCGCCGGCTCATCGCCAACGGGATGCTCGAACGCGTGGAAGGCTGACCGGCCGCGCCGAGAGCCCGCAGGACGAGCGACGGCCCCGCCCCTCGATGTGAGGAGCGGGGCCGTCGGCCGTGCTTGAGGTGATCAGTCGACCGAGACCTTGACCGACTTCTCGGCGATCTGGGCGCCGTTCTTCTTGTAGGTCACCTTGTAGTCACCCGAGACGCGCATCGGGACGTAGACGGCGACCGTGGCGCTGTCCCCGTTGTTGAGGTTGCTCGACGGGAGCGACTTCGTCTGCGACTGCTGACCGTTCGAGACGGTGTAGCTGTACGTGGCGCCCTTCTCGTACTTCGTGGCCAACGTGACCCACAGCTGCTGACCCTTGTAATCGGCCGTGATGTCCTCGTGGTCGGAGCCGCAGAAGCGGGCCGTGCCGTTGTAGGCGATGTCCTTGATGGCGCAGGCGCGGACGGCGTTCGTCGAGGCGTAGTTGCCGAGCTCGCTCGACGAGAGACGCTTCGACGACGAGGAGCCTTCAGAGCTCGGGCTGTCAGAGGAGCTGGGGCTCTCGGACGACTCTTCCGACGACTCCTCGGAGCTCGGGCTCTCGGTGGAGCTGGGGCTCTCCGACGACTCTTCCGACGAGCTGGGCGACTCGCTCGACGACTGGGACTGAGTGGACGAGCCGGAGCTCGACTCGCCCTCGGAACCGACGTTCATCGTGCAGCCGGAAAGGCCGACTGCAGCAGCGAAGGTGAGCGGCAGTGCCTTGCGAATGAGTGACATGGGATTCCTCCTTGTGGGCGGTGTCAACTGCTCTTGTGACGGAGCCCAGAGGCGTTCGGTTCCATGTTTTTCCAGGCGTTCACCCTGCACCTCGGAAAAAGTTCTGAATCCCCTGGACATCTGAGAAGAACAGTACGTCCTCTCGGGTGCCCCTGGCGTGGTTTGCCACCCAATGTTCTTGCGGAAGTTCGAGGTTGGTCGCCCACCCGCCGCACCTCAGTCGAGCTGCCAGCTCCGCTTGCTCAGCCCGTGCCAGAAGCCGTCGATGCTCGTGCGTGATGTGGCGCTCGCGGCTCCGTCGGGGTTCGCCGCGCCGAGGGCGACGTAGAGCGGTGCCCAGTGCTCGGTGCGCGGGTGCGCCTCGTGAGCAGCCGGGGCCTTGTGGATGAAGTCGAACAACGCGTCGAGGTCGCCGCTCGCCATCGTCTCCGCAGCCCAGTGGTCGAACTCGACGGACGGCGAGGGGGCGGGCGAATCCGCCACGGGGTTGAACCACGACAGGTTGTGCGTCGTGAACCCCGAACCGACGACCAGGGTGCCCTCGTCACGCAACGGCGCGAGCTTGCGCCCGAGCTCGAAGAGCTCACGCGGGTCGAGCGTGGGCATCGACATCTGCAGGACGGGAACGTCGGCGTCGGGGAACATCTCGACGAGCGGCACGTAGGCGCCGTGGTCGAGGCCGCGCGAGGTGTCCTGGTAGATCGGGGTGTCGGGCGTGCCGAGGAGGCGCGCCACGGATTCGGCGAGCTCCGGCGCCGCAGGCGCGTCGTAGGTGACCTCGTAGTACTTCTGCGGAAAGCCCCAGAAGTCGTAGACGAGGGGTGCACCGGTCGTCGAGGAGACTGTGACGGGGGCGTTCTCCCAGTGCGCCGACACCATGAGGATCTGCTTCGGCTTGGTGAACGCGCCTGACCACGAAGCCAGTTCGCGAGTCCACGTCGCGTCGTCGGCGAGCGGGGGAGCACCGTGGCTCAGGTAGAGAACGGGCGGTCGTGAGTCGGACGAGGGCGGCGTGGCCACGGGCGATGTCATGACGGTGCAACACCGTTGAGCGTTCAACTGTTCCACCCTCAGGCAGGGAACGGCGTGTCGTCCGGGCGATCGGCCTGTTCGGGCACTCGGAGGCGTCGGGTACGGTCATAGCGATCGCACTGGGGCGGCGCCGACGAATCCGGCGCCCGCGCGATCGACAGCAAAGGAGCAACACGTGTCGTCAGGCCGCAAACTCGTCATCGTCGAGTCGCCGAACAAGGTCAAGAACATCGCCGCGTACCTGGGGGACGAGTACGTCGTCGACGCCAGCGTCGGTCACATTCGTGATCTGCCCACGCCGAGCGAACTCCCGGCCGACATGAAGAAGGGGCCGTACGGCAAGTTCGCCGTCGACGTCGACAACGGCTTCGACGCGTACTACGTCGTCGACGCGGACAAGAAGAAGAAGGTGGCCGAGCTCAAACGGGCCCTCAAGGACGCCGACGAGCTCTACCTCGCCACCGATGAGGACCGCGAGGGCGAGGCCATCGCGTGGCACCTGTACGAGACGCTGAAGCCGAAGGTGCCCGTCAAGCGCATGGTGTTCCACGAGATCACCAAGGAAGCCATCCAGCGTGCCGCCAACAACACGCGCGACCTCGACATGCAGATGGTCAACGCGCAGGAGACGCGCCGCATCCTCGACCGCCTCTACGGCTACGAGGTCTCGCCGGTGCTGTGGCGCAAGGTGCGCCGCGGGCTGTCGGCCGGTCGTGTGCAGTCGGTCGCGACGCGCATGGTCGTCGAGCGTGAGCGCGAGCGCATGGCGTTCCGCGCAGCGTCCTACTGGGACGTCGAGGGCGAGTTCGAGGCCAAGGCCGGCCAGTCGTTCGTCGCCAAGCTCAGCTCCGTCGACGGCGAGCGCGTGGCCTCCGGCCGCGACTTCGGTGACGACGGTGTGCTCAAGAGCAAGGGCGTGCGCCACCTCGACGGCGCTGCCGCCGAGAAGATCGCAGAGTCGACGCGTTCGTCGCACGCGAGCGTTTCCGCCGTCAGCGAGAAGCCGTACTCACGCAAGCCGAGCGCGCCGTTCATCACCTCGACGCTGCAGCAGGAGGCGAGCCGCAAGCTGCGCCTCGGCTCGAAGGACACGATGCGTGTCGCGCAGCGCCTCTACGAGAACGGCTACATCACCTATATGCGTACCGACTCGGTGACGCTGTCGGAGTCGGCCATCAGCGCTGCGCGCCAGCAGGCACGCGACCTGTACGGCGCCGAGTACGTGCCGGACGCGCCGCGTCGCTACGCGGGCAAGGCAAAGAACGCGCAGGAGGCCCACGAGGCGATCCGTCCCGCGGGTGACCGCTTCCGCACGCCGGCGCAGGTGGCCGGCCAGCTGCGCGGCACCGAGTTCGCGCTCTACGAACTCATCTGGAAGCGCACCGTCGCCTCGCAGATGGCTGACGCCAAGGGCTCGACGGCTTCGGTGAAGCTCACCGTGCCGGTCGAGAGCTCCGGCGTGGCCAAGCAGGCCGAGTACTCGGCCAGCGGCACCGTCATCACCTTCCGCGGCTTCCTCGCCGCGTACGAGGAGGGTCGCGACGCCGACCGTTACTCCAACGACGACTCGGAGCGTCGCCTGCCGAAGCTCTCCGAGGGCGTTTCCCTCGACGTGCTGCGCGCCGAAGCGCTCGGCCACGAGACGTCGCCGCCGGCTCGTTTCACCGAGGCCACGCTCGTCAAGGCGCTCGAGGAGCGCGGCATCGGCCGCCCCTCGACGTACGCCGCCACCGTCGGCACGATCCAGGACCGCGGTTACGTGCGAACGCGCGGCAGTGCGCTCATCCCGACGTGGCTCGCGTTCGCCGTCACGAACCTGCTCGAGACGCACTTCCCGAGCCTCGTCGACTACGACTTCACCGCCTCGATGGAGGAGGGCCTCGACCGCATCGCCGCCGGTGACGAGGAGCGCGCCCGCTGGCTGTCGCGCTTTTACTTCGGTGACGAAGGCGCATCGGCCGAGGGCCTGCGTCAGCTCGTCGATGACCTCGGCGAGATCGACGCCCGTGGCATCTCGACCATTCCGATCGGTGAGGGCTACGTCGTGCGCGTCGGCCGTTATGGGCCGTACGTCGAGCAGGACGTGCCCGAGGGCGTCGACCCGGCCACGGGCGAGGTCAAGGACGGTGCGGACGCGCAGGCCGCTGCGTCGGCGACGCCGCGCCGCGCGTCGATCACCGACGAGATCGCGCCGGACGAGATGACGCCGGCGAAGATCCGCGAACTGCTCGAAGCGGCCGACGATGACGGTCGCGTGCTCGGACAGGACCCGGAGACGGGCCGCGACATCGTCGCGAAGGCCGGTCGTTACGGCCCGTACGTCACGGAGGTGCTGGCCGACGAGGCCCCCGCCGCCGACGAGAAGCCGAAGAAGAAGGCTGCCAAGCCGAAGCCGCGCACGGCGTCGCTGTTCAAGGACATGGATCTCGCGACGATCGACCTCGAGACCGCGCTCAAGCTTCTCTCGCTGCCGCGCGTCGTCGGCGTCGTCGAGGAGAAGAAGACGGCCGAGGACGGCACGGAGAAGACCGAGAAGGTCGAGATCACCGCGCAGAACGGCCGGTACGGCCCGTACCTCAAGAAGGGCACCGACAGCCGTTCGCTCGAGACGGAGTCGCAGCTGTTCTCCATCACGCTCGAGGAGGCCGAGGCGATCTACGCCCAGCCGAAGCAGCGTGGGCGTGCGGCCGCGAAGCCGCCGCTCAAGGAGTTCGGCGCCGACCCTGCGTCGGGCAAGCCGGTCGTCGTCAAGGACGGTCGCTTCGGTGAGTACGTCACCGACGGCGAGACCAACGCGACGCTGCGCAAGGACGACGACGTCGAGACCCTGACGGCCGAGCGGGCTTTCGAACTGCTCGCCGAGAAGCGGGCGAAGGGGCCGACGACGCGCAAGAAGGCAGCGAAGAAGTCGACCAAGAAGACCGCCAAGAAGACGACGGCGAAGACGGCCACGAAGAAGACGGCCGCCAAGAGCACGTCGAAGACGGCCAAGAAGGCCTGAACCGAACGTCACGACGAAGAGGTCGCCTCCCCGCTCGGGGAGGCGACCTCTTCGTTCGCTCTGACGGAAGGTTCAGCCGTTGAGCAGCGCGGCGATGCGTTCGAGCGAGGTACGGGTGGCGTCAGCGTCGCCGTCCGGGGTGCCGGCGTCGGTGAACAAGTGACCGCGGCCGGGCACGACGATGTCTTCGAAGGACGCCCCCGAGGCCTCCACCGCGTCACGCAGCGCCGCAACGTCGGGTTCGTCGATCCAGTGGTCCTCGGCGTAGCGGTGCACCTGCACGGGCACACCGTTCCACTCACCCTGGGGCGGAGCCACGCTGTGCAGGAGGAGAGCGGCGCGGGCGTCGGGCCGTTTGGCAGCGAAAGCCTGTGCGAAGAACGCTCCGAGGGAGAAGCCGCCGAGAACGGCGTCCTCAGGCAGCCCGTCGAGGTAGCCCTTTGCCCGCTTCATCAGCGTGGGAACACCGACCTCGTCGCGGTAGGCAATGCCGTCGCGTTCGGAGTCGAAGACGTGGCCGTCGTAGTAATCGGGGGTCTCGACGGTGTGCCCGAGGTCGCGCAGGTCGGCAGCGAACTCGTGGACGGCCGAGCGCAAGCCGAGTGCGGAGTGCAGGAGCAGGACGTGTGCCATGCGTTCACCGTGGCACATTCGGGCACCGCACAGGCGGATGTGACAGAACGAGGCGCATGGACACCGGGGAACGAACCGAGACGGCGGGCGCCACGCGCAGGGCCGATCTTCTGCTCGCCGGAGCGGCTGCCGCCGCTGCGGTCGGGTGGGGCGTCGTGGCCGTGACGGTCGTGGGCTTCACCCTCGGCACGGACTTCGGCCTCGGCACTCAGGCTGACGGGCGCTTTTCCGGGGGGCGAACTCGCCCGCTCGGCGCTGTGGGTCGCCGTGCCTTGCGCACTGGTGGCGTGGGTTCTCGGATTCGTGTCGCTCCGCTCCACCCGCGGTGCGAGCGCGGGCGGACGCGTGTTGTCGATGGTGCTCTGGACGGCGGCGAGCCCGGTCATCTGCGCGCTCGTGTTCACCGGGTGGCTCGCGACCGGATCGTCAGACGGAGGAGGCCTCACGGCGATCGGTCTCGGGATCGGAATGAGTGCTGCTGGGGTGGCGATGTGGTGCGTCACCCTCGCACCGCTCGTCGTCGCGTTGGTGGTCCGGGGATTGCTGCGTCGTCACCCCGTCACGCAGGAGGAGCCCGGTACCGACCCGTCATCTCCCCAGACAACCGGGGCGACAGCAGGCCCCTGAGCGTCCGGTCGAATGGCTCCGATTGGCATCGTCTTCCGGCGAGGCGTTCGGATGGCTCGGCTGCGCTCGGGGCGGACGGTGGCGTCCCCTCCGACGTGCGTGTCTGAACGAGCCGCGGCGGCTGTTCGTCACCGAACCGTTGTGGAAACGCACTCGTTCGGCCTTCGTCGCCGGTGAACAATGTCGCCGTGGGAACGGGAACGAAGACCGAGCAGCAGACTGCTCGCACGGCGCCGCTGAGTGCCGACCTGACGAAGGCGGCCGCCATCGGTGTCGGCACCGTGGCGGCGAGCAGCGTCGTCGGGGTGCTGTGGCTCCTCGTCGTCCTCCTGGCGGGGCAAGCGGGGGCGTTCGGCGACGGCCCGTCGGGTGACGGCTGGAGCGCCGGCGCGGTCTTCATCGCTGCGGCCTGGATCTTCGGCGTGCATGCCCTCGCCGCAACGGGCCTGGCGCTGGTGGCGCTTCGGCGTTCGGCCGGGTTGTCGCTCGGCGACCGTGTCACGGCGTGCCAGCTGTGGTGCGCGCTGAGTCCCGTCGTCTGGACGCTCGTGTCGGTGGTTCGCCTCGGCCTCCGGGACGGCGCGTGGTCCGCGGCCCTCATGTTCGGTGTCATCGGAACGATCGGCGGCATCATGCTGTGGTTCTTCGTGCTCGCACCGATCTTTCTTCACGCCATCGCCAAGCCACTCCTGCGGCGCGATGCCGCGACCGGCGTGACGCCTCCCAGCTACCGGGGGTCGGTCTACGGCCTCGACGAGCAGGCTGAGGACGCCGAGATCGGCTGGGCGCAGTGACTTTCCGCGCCCGTGTTTGACCCTCACGCTGCGTGAGGCGGTGGGGTGGTGACATGACCGACGACCTGTTGACGGTGGGCCAAGTGGCCGAACGCTTCGGCATCACGGTGCGCACCCTGCACCACTACGACGCGATCGGCCTCGTCACGCCGAGCGAGCGCAGTTGGGCCGACTACCGGCTGTACTCGCCGGGCGACGTGCAACGTCTCGCCCGCGTCGTTTTGCTGCGGCGTCTCGAGATGCCACTGGCGGACATCGGCGCCGTGTTGGCGGACGACGATGCGCTCACCGAGCAGCTTCGCCGACGCAGGGAGGCGGTCATCGCCAGGCTCGACGAGCTGAACGGGCTCGTGCGGGCCATCGACACCGCACTGACGAGGGAGGAACCGATGAGTGACTACGCCATCACCGAAGGCGAGATGAAGGAGATCTTCGGCACCGGCTACGACGAGAGCTACGACGCGGAAGCCGAGGCCCGCTGGGGCGAGACCGACGCGTACAAGGAGTCGCAGCGCCGCGCGAAGTCGTACACGAAGGAACAGTGGGTTCGCATCAAGGCCGAGGGCGACGCCGTCGTGGAGCGGTTCGCGCAGGCCAAGCGTGACGGCGCGGAACCGGGCTCCGAGCAGGCGGACGCCGCGGTCCAGGCGCACCGCGACCACATCGAGACGTGGTTCAACGACGTCCCGCTGCCGATGCTGCGCGGCATGGGTGAGATGTTCAGCGCTGACCCGCGGTTCGCGAAGACCTACGACGACGTCGAGCCCGACCTCGCGCCGTACGTCACCTCGGTGATCACGGCCTACTGCGCCAAGCGGGGTGTGGACGAGACGTGCGGTTCGTGAATTTCCCGGGCGCGGGGTGAGGGCGGACCTCCGCCGGCGTCGGGTGCGGGCGGGGCGCGGCGGCACCTTGCGTCCCCGTAGCGGGGTGGCTGAGGTGCCGACGGGGCCGTCAGGCGCGTTGTGTCCTGACGTGTCGGGCCGCCGCGACCGAGCGGCGATCCGGCGTTGTCCGTGCGCCTCGGTAGGGTGTGCGCATGGCTGACGACGTGCGTGACGAGGAACTGCTCGCTTCCGTGCCCGGCGCGGCCTGCGAGGGTGTCAGTGGCAGCGCACGCGCAGGTCTTTTCGTCACGTTCGAAGGCGGCGACGGCGCCGGCAAGACGACGCAGATCGCGCTCGCCCAGGCCTGGCTCGAGGAGCAGGGCCACGCCGTCGTCACGACGCGCGAGCCGGGCGGCACCGAACTCGGAGTCGCGATCCGGCAGCTCATCCTCCACGGCGACCACGTCGCGCCCCGCGCCGAGGCGCTGCTCTACGCGGCCGACCGGGCCCACCACGTCGAGACACTCGTGCGCCCGGCGCTGGAACGCGGCGACGTCGTCCTGCAGGATCGCTACATCGACTCGTCCATCGCCTACCAGGGCGCGGGCCGCGCGCTCGACGCCGCCGACATCGAGTCCATCTCACGCTGGGCGACCACGGGCCTCACACCCGACCTCACGGTGCTGCTCGACGTCGACCCGGCTGACGGCCGCGCCCGCCGTGGTGGCCGCGGCGGCGAAGACCGGCTCGAACGCGAGGCTGACGACTTTCACGCGCGCGTGCGCGAACACTTCCTCGCACTCGCCGCTCGCGACGGGGAGCGTTACCTCGTCCTCGACGCTTCGCTGCCGCGTGAGGACATCGCAGCTGCGGTTCGCACCCGACTCGAACAGACCTTGGCGGCGCGTCGATGAGCGTGCAGGCGCCCGAGGTGCGCTCCGTTCCCGGCATTGGCGAAGGCGTGTGGCGTGACCTCGTCGGTCAAGACGACGCCGTCCGCACGCTCTCGAAAGCGATCGCGACCCGCGCCGCATGACGCACGCGTGGCTCCTCACCGGCCCGCCCGGCTCGGGGCGCTCCAACGCGGCCCGCGCGTTCGCCGCCGCGCTCGAGTGCCCACATGGCGGGTGTGGTGAGTGCCGCGAATGCCGCACCACGTTCGACGGTTCTCACGCCGACGTCCAGATCGTCTCGACGAAGGGGCTGACGATCCAGGTCCGCGAGGCCCGCGATCTGGCGCTCGCGGCACAGTCGTCGCCGTCGGTGGGGCGCTGGCGCGTCATCGTCATCGAGGACGCCGACCGCCTCACCGAACGCGCCGCCGACGCCCTGCTCAAGGCCCTCGAGGAGCCTGTGCCGCGCACCGTCTGGCTGCTGTGTGCGCCGAGCGTCGAGGACGTCATCGTCACGATCCGCAGCCGGTCTCGTCACGTGCGCCTGCGCATACCTCCGGTCGAAGCCGTGGCCGAACTTCTCGTGCGCCGCGACGGAGTCGACGTGGCCATGGCCACGTACGCGGCCCGCGCCGCGCAGTCGCACATCGGCATCGCTCGCCGACTCGCGCGTGACGAAGGCGCTCGGATCCGCCGACGGGAGACCCTCCTGCTCGCCCTGTCCATCCGCGGGCTCGGTGACGCACTCAAGGCCGCCGCCGACCTCGCGTCGATCGCCGAGGACGAATCCGGCGCGTCGTCGGGGGAGCGCAACGCCCAGGAGAAAGCGAAGCTGCTCGAGCAGTTGGGCGCCGACACGTCGGCGAGAACTCAACCCCCGCACGTGCGTTCGGCGATCAATCAGCTCGAGAAGGAGCAGAAGACGCGGGCCACGCGATTCGCGCGTGACGTCGTCGACCGTGCCCTCATCGACCTCGCCTCGATGTACCGCGACGCCATGGTCGTGCGCTGGGGCAAGCCGGTCGACCTCGTCAACGCCGACATCGTCGGTGAGGTCGAACAGCTCGCGCGGGCGCTGACACCCGAGCAACTGCTGCTCGCCCTCGACGCCATCGCCACCGCACGCGAACGCATCGCCGCCAATGTGCCACCCCTTCTCGCGCTCGAAGCCATGTGCATCGCGCTCGAACTTCCCCTGTGATGCCCCAAGGAGACCCCATGACCCGACGCGCCACCCCCCGCTCACTGCGCACGGCCCTCGCGGCGGCTGCTGCACTGACGCTGGTGGCCGGCTGCAGCTCGTCGTCGTCGCACTCCGAGGCAACCGGGGCGGGCAGTGCCACCACGTCGGCGTCGAAGGCTGGGCCCGCTCCGTCGGGTCTGCAGTCGTTCTACTCCCAGAAGCTCGAGTGGGAGAAGTGCGACGAGGGTGAGTGCGCGAAACTGCGCGTGCCCATCGACTACGCCAAGCCGAACGGTGCCACGATCGAGATCGCGGTCAACCGCCAGAAAGCCACCGGCACGAAGAAGGGGTCGCTCGTCGTCAACCCGGGTGGACCCGGCGCCTCGGGTGTCGACTATGCCGCGGCCGCCGACAGCATCGTCAGTGCGGGCGTGCGCGAGAGCTTCGACGTCGTGGGCTTCGACCCGCGGGGCGTTCAGCGTTCGGCGGCCATCACGTGCGTCGGCGACGCCGAGCTCGACGATCTTCTCGGTGCCGATCCGTCACCCGACAACGCGGCAGAGCAGAAGGAACTGCTCGCCGCCGACAAGTCCTTCGCCGACGCCTGCAAGAAGAACGCCGGCCCGCTGCTCGGCCACGTCTCCACCGAGGAGGCGGCCAAGGACATGGACGTTCTGCGCGCGGCCCTCGGCGAGGACAAGCTCGACTACCTCGGAAAGTCGTACGGAACGTTCCTCGGAGCCTCCTACGCCGAGCAGTTCCCGAAGAAGGTCGGGCGCATGGTGCTCGACGGCGTGCTGCCGCCCGACCTCACGATGGCCGAGCTCAACGCCGGACAGGCCAAGGGATTCGAAACGGCACTGGACGCCTACCTCGCCTCCTGCACGAAGGAATCCGACTGCCCGCTCGGTTCGGAACCGGCGGCCGGCAAGAAGAAACTCCAGGAGTTCCTCGTGGGCCTCGACGACAAGACCGTTCGCGCCGAGGGTGACTCGCGCATCGATCGACTCACCGAGGGGTGGGCCGTCAACGGCATCGCCGCGGGCCTCTACGACGAGGCCAGCTGGCCGGGCCTGACGGATGCGTTGCGCGGGGCGATGAACGGTGACGGGACGCTCCTGCTCGCCTCGGGCAAGCAGTACGCCGAGCGCAACGACGACGGCACCTACAACGGCAACATCATGCAGGTCATCAACGCTGTCACCTGCCTCGACCGCCCGGCCCCGACGGGCGGCGTCGCGACGTACGAAAAGGAAACGAAGGCGCTCGCCAAGGACGCCCCGACCTGGGGCTCGCAGCTCGCCTGGGCCGGCGCCATCTGCGCGGACTGGCCGGTCAAGGCCACGGGTGAGGCCAAGCCGGTCAAGGCGGCGGGCTCCGGACCGATCGTCGTCGTCGGCACGACCCGCGACCCGGCCACACCGTACGAGTGGAGCGAACGCCTCGAGAAGCAGCTCGAGAACGGGCGTCTCGTGAGCTACGACGGTGACGGTCACACGGCCTACGGCCGCGGCTCCGAGTGCGTCGACTCGGCCATCGACTCCTACTTGCTCGAAGGTAAGAACCTTCCGGAGAAGACCACCTGCTGAGGGTTGTCCTCACGCTTTTTTCGCGACACCCGTTCGACGGGTGGGCGAGCGCGTGGAGGGCCCCCGCAATTCGCGTTCGCCTGCGTCCTCGTGTAATGTCTAGCCTCGCTGCCGGAGATTCTCCGAGCCCAGCGGTGCCGCTTTAGCTCAGTCGGCCAGAGCGTCTCACTCGTAATGAGAAGGTCGTCGGTTCGATTCCGACAAGCGGCTCAGCGCACGAAAGCCTCCAGGTCTCACCTGGGGGCTTTCGTCATGTCGGGGCAACCGCCTCCGTCCGCTGCGGCGAAGCTCACGCCTTCGCGGCGAGCGAGACGCCGATGACGGTGAACACGCCACCCACCGCGCCGTCGATGCGGCGGGCTGCGCGGCGATAGCCGTTCGCGACGCGTTCGCCGGACGCAATCCACGCGAGGCTCGCGAACCACGCGAACGCGACGCCGACGATGGTGGCGAAGACCTCGAGCTGGGCGAGCAACGGCGAACCGTGCGGCACGATCGAGGCGAGCAGGGCGCCGAAGAAGACGAGGGCCTTCGGGTTGGCGACGTTCGTCACGAGGCCGATGCGGTACGCCTTCCACACGCTGCGGGTCGCGAGGGGTGCTGACGCAGCGGCCGCATTGGCTGCGGGAGTCTCGCCGTCGTCATTGTTGCTGCTGCGGCGCAGGCTCCACAGGATGCGCAGGCCGTACCCGATGAGGAACGCCGCGCCCAGGTAACGCACGACCTTGTAGGCGGCCTCGTACTGGGCGAAGACCACGGCGAGGCCGGTGAGGGCGAGCACGACCCACAGGGCGATGCCGGTCGTCACGCCGGCGGCGACGAACAAACCTTTACGGCGACCCGAGGTTGCCGAGGTGCGCATGACGGCGAGGAAGTCGGGCCCGGGGGAGGCGACGGCGACGATCCAGGCCGACAGCAGGGTGAGCCAGGTGGCGAGGGACAAGGGTGCTCCTTCTGGGTGATCAGCCGAGCGTGGGCGTGGCGAAGACGAAGTGCATGTCGGCACCCTCGGGGCCGGCGATGTAGCGGTGGGGGGCGTCCCCGGGGAACGCGACGAGGTCGCCGGGCTCCAGATCAACGGGGGCGTCCGTGGGGCCGGCCTGCAGCGAGCCGCTCACGAGGATGATGTGTTCGACCGTGCCGGGGGTGTGCGGCACGCCGTCGAATACGTCGCCGGGCGGCATGTGCAGACGCCAGATCTCGAGGCTGCGGCCTCCGCCGACGCGAGCGAGGAACTGGCGGCTGAACTCCTCGTGCGGCACCGGCTCGGCCCGCACCACGGTGACCTGGCCGGTGGGCTGAACCGTCAGCAGGTCGGTGAGCGGGACGCCGAGGGCTCGCGCCAGGGCGTCGAGCGTGTCGAGCGTGGGGTTGCCGCGCCCCGCCTCGAGGTTCGACAGGGTGCCCTTGCCGAGGTCAGCGCGTCGCGCGAGCTCGGTGAGGGAGAACCCTCGCTGCTCGCGGCGCAGCTTGATCTGCGCTCCGACGCGTTCGCTGAGGTAGGCCATGCGTTCACTGTAGCGAACGTTACGTTCGACGGATAGTGCGATTTGTGTGTGAGGGATCTCGTCGCGGGGCGCGTTGGCACCTCAGTCGGCGCCCGACATGAAGCGGCCCTCCCACGAGCCGTCTTCGTGGCCCGGGGAGGGTCGCCGCAGCGCCGTCAGCCGCGCAGGCTGGGGAAGTCCTCGTCGCGGAACTCGCCCTCGGGCCGCTCGTCGGCGTCGGCCAGCTCGTTCTCGCGGCCGCGCAGTTCGACGCGTCGGATCTTGCCCGAGATCGTCTTCGGGAGTTCGGCGAACTCGAGGCGACGCACGCGTTGCCACGGCGCTAGGCGCTCGCGGGCGAACGCGAAGATGCTCTCCGCCGTCGCCTCGTCACCCTCCTGCCCGTCGACGAGGACGAGGTAAGCCTTCGGTACGGCGAGGCGGACGGCGTCGGGGGCCGGCACGATGGCTGCCTCGGCGACGGCCGGGTGTTCGATGAGCACCGACTCCAACTCGAACGGGCTGATCTTGTAGTCGCTCGCCTTGAACACGTCGTCGGTGCGCCCGACGTAGCTGATGTAGCCCTCGTCGTCGATCGTCGCCACATCACCCGTGTGGTAGAAACCGCCCTCCATCGCCTCGGCGTTGCGCTTCTCGTCGCCGAGGTAGCCGGTCATGAGCGAGAGCGGCCGGTCGGACAGGTCGAGGCAGATCTCACCCTCGCCGGCGCCTTCGACGCGCTCACCCGTCATTGGGTCGACGATGACGACCGGGATGCCCGGCAGCGCCCGGCCGATGGACGCCGGCTTCACCGTGGAGCCGGGGGTGTTGCCGACGGACGCCGTCATCTCGGTCTGGCCGTAGCCGTCGCGGATCGTGAGACCCCACGCCTTCTCCACGCGGGAGATGACCTCCGGGTTGAGCGGCTCGCCCGCGCCGATGAGTTCGCGCAGCGATCCCTTGCCGCCCGAGAGGTCGGCGTTGATGAGCATGCGCCACACCGTCGGCGGGGCGCAGAACGTCGTCACCTCGCGGCTGCGCAGCTGCTCCAGCAGGGCGCCGGGGGAGAAGCGCGTGTAGTTGTGGACGAAGATCGTCGCCTCCGCGATCCACGGCGCGAAGAAGCACGACCACGCGTGCTTGGCCCACCCCGGACTGGAGATGTTGAGGTGCACGTCGCCCGGTTCGAGACCGAGCCAGTACATCGTCGACAGGTGACCCAGCGGGTACGACGACTGCGTGTGCTCGACGAGCTTCGGCCGGCTCGTCGTGCCGGACGTGAAGTAGTAGAGCAGCGGGTCGCTCGGCGCGGTGCCCGGGTGCTCGAGCGGGGTGGCGCCCTCGACGTTCGCGTAGGTGGCGCGCATGTCCTGCCAGCCGTCGCTCTCGCCGACGGAGATGCGCGTGTACGTGCCGGGCACGGAGGAGAACTTGTCGGTGTCCGCAGCGTTCGCGATGACGTGCTTGACGCCGCCGCGCTCGATGCGGTCGACGAGATCGTTCGGCCCGACGGCGGTCGTCGTCGGCATGATGATGGCGCCGAGCTTCATCGTGGCGAGCATGATGTCCCACAACTCCACCTGGTTGCCCAGCATGACGATGACGGGATCGCCGCGCGTGACGCCCTGCTCGGCGAGCCACGCACCCACCGCGTCGGAGCGGCGCGCCATCTCGTCGAACGTCACCTCCTGTGAGGAGTCGTCCTCCTCGACGATGACGAGCGCCTTCGCGTCCTTGCCGCGCGCAACGACGTCGAACCAGTCGTGGGCCCAGTTGAACCGGTCGCCCAGGTCGGGCCACGTGAAGGAGGCGACGGCCTCATCGTGCTTGCCGCGCAGGGCGAGCAGCTCGTCGCGAGCCTGGCGGTAACGGGTGGTGGCTACGTTCTCGCTCATGTGCGGCACCTTGCCAAAGCGGGTGGGGGTTACGGGCGAGTAAGAGTCAGTGCGCGTGAGGTGGGTCACAGCGCCAGTGCTCAGAGCCAGCCGTTCTCGTCGGCGATGCGCAGGGCGTCGGCCCGCGTGCGCCCACCGGTCTTGCCGATGATCGACGACAGGTGGTTGCGCACCGTTCCCTCGGAGAGGTGGACGCTTCGCGCGATGTCGGCCACCGTGCCGCCGTCCGAGGCCGCCTTGAGGACCTCCGCCTCACGAGCGGTCAGCGGCGACTCGCCGAAGGCCAGGCTGTCCGCCGCGAGCTGCGGATCGACGACGCGCAACCCTTCGTTGACGCGGCGCACAGCGTCGGCGAGCTGCGTAGCCGGGGTGTCCTTGACGACGAAGCCCTGCACGCCGGCCTGCATGGCGCGGCGCAGGAACCCCGGCCGTCCGAACGTCGTCACGACGAGAACCCGCACCTCGGGCATGGCCCGGCGCAGCGCGGCGCTCGCGGCGATGCCGTCCATGCCAGGCATCTCGACGTCCATGAGGACGACCTCGGGTCGGTTCTCCCGGCAGGCGTCCACGACCTCGTCACCTCGTCCGACCTGCCCGACGACCTCGAGGTCGTTCTCGAGGTCGAGCAGGGCGGCGAGTGCGCCGCGCACCATGGCCTGGTCGTCGGCGATGAGCAGGCGAATCGTCATCGGGTCTCTCCGTTGTTGCGGGGTGGGGCGCCGACGGTGAGTCGGAACCCGTCGGACGTGTCGACGGCGACGCTCGCGCCGACGGCCTCGGCGCGTTCGCGCAGCCCGGCGAGGCCGTTGCCCGAGCCGGCAGCAGTGCCGGGTGTCGCGTCGGAACCGCGTCCGTCGTCGGCGACGACGAGGCGGGTCGGTTCGATCGTCACCGTGCATCGGCTCGCGCCGGAGTGGCGGATGACGTTCGTCGTCGCCTCGCGCACGGCCCAGGCGAACAGTTCACGCAGGTCGGGGGAGACGGCGTCGACGCTCATGGGCATGTCGGCGCGAATGCTGGCGTCGGTGAGTGCCGTTCGGGCGCGGGCGATCTCACCCGAGAGAGACATCTCCCGGTAGCCCGAGACGGTGGTGCGCACGTCGGCCAGAGCGCTGCGCGAGAGCTGCTCGAGTTCGGCGATCTGTTCCTTCGCCTTGGCGGGGTCGAGGTCGACGAGCTTGCCGGCGAGTTCGGCCTTCATCGTGATGACGGTGAGGGAGTGGCCCAGGATGTCGTGCAGATCGCGGGCCATCCGGTTGCGTTCCTCCTGCACCCGCAGGAGCGCGGCGTCCTCGCGGGCAACCTCGGCCTCACGCCCGCGCGCGGCGGAGAACGCCCCGAGGCCGGCTGCCGCGCCCGAGGCGAGGGCGGCGAAGAGCAGTCCCGTCTCGAGCGGCTTGCCGGTCAGAGACGGCGACAGCGCGTACGTCGCCGCGCACAGGGAGAGAGCCAGCGTGGCACCCACTTTGATGGCGCTCCCGAGCGCGAGCACCACGACGCAGTAGGGCAGGAGGGCGAACGCGCTCTGACCGAGCAGCGGCGCGGCGGCGAGCATTCCGCCCGTCATGACCATCGCGACGAGGCCGGTGATGCTCTGTTCCGTCGTCGTGAGGGGGCGCCCGCTCCACATGCGCCGCATGATGCGGGTCGTCTGGATGCCGTAGAGCAGGCCCCCGGCGATGAGAATGCACGCTCCTGCGGTGCGTCCGCCCCCTGCGGTGATGTTCGAGGTGACCGGCTGGACGAGGAAGATGAGCCAGAAGACGACCCACAGCCAGGTCGTCGCGCTGAGGCGTTCGGACCGCGGGCGCGACGGTTTCTGCGTCGTCGCTTCGGGCGTCGTCACGCCGTCCTCCTCGATCGTCACCTCGGACCGTCGGTGGCTCACACGCGCTGGGTGTCACGTCGGAAGCACCACGCGGCACCGAACACGAACACGCAGGCCCACACGACGAGGCTGATCGCCCACGAGGCGTGGAACGCGGAGAAGCCCCCCGCGTGGTCGAGGCTCAGCGGCCACTGTGCGGCCTTGCCGAAACCGTACATCGGGGTGAACGACGCGATGCGGTCGAACGTCGTGCCCTCGTCGATCTGGAAGAAGATGCCGCCGAGCATCGACATGAGCGCGAGCAGCCCGCCGAGGTACTGCATGGCGCTGTCGCTGGGCAGGAGGTAGCCGATGAGCAGACCGAACGCGGCGAACACGAGCGAGCCCGCGACGACGACGGCCCCGGACAGAGCCCAGGACATCGGGTCGGCCTTCGCCATACCGGAGATCGCGCCGGTCGCAAACGTCACGCCCGTCGCGATGGTCGACATGACGAGCGCCGCGAGCATCTTGGCGACGATGTAGCTCACGGGCCGCAGTGGCGTGAGGCGCAACTGACGACTCCACCCGAGGTCACGCTCGACGGCGACCGCCGCACCCGCGCTCGTCGCGGCCATGATCGCGCCGTAGAGCGCCATGTTGACCATGACGCTGGCGCTCACGTTGGCCGTCATGTCGGCGCCGAGCTTCTGGCTCTTCTCCGGGATCGAACTGGAGATGAACAGGAACATCGCGATGGGGAAGACGAGGGTGAAGGCGATGCTCTGCTTGTTGCGCAGAACGCGCAGGAACTCGAAGCGCATCAGCCCAAGGTCGAGAAGGCGCGCCCGTGCGGGGCGCCGATCTGTGATGTCGAGGGTTGTCATGACGTGGCTCCCTGGGTTCGGTTCGACTCGGTGGATCGAGCGTCGGTTTGCGAGGACGTGAAGGAGACGAAGGCGTCCTCGAGGCCGCGTGCGGTGATTTGGAGGTCGTGGGCGTCCGTGTTCGCGAGGAGGTGACGGGCTGTGGCGTCGGAATCGCCCGTGACGAGGTGGAAGCGCTCCCCGGTGCCTTCGAGCGTCGTGACGCCCGGCAGGGCGCGCAGCGCGGCGAGGGCGTCGTCGCTCGCCTGCGGCAACGTGAAGCTGACGCGGCGTCCGCCGGCCCGGGCGCGGATCTCGGCGGCACCCCCGTCGGCGACCACTTCGCCGTCACGCACCATGACGACACGGTCGGCCCAGTCGTCGGCCTCCTCGAGGTAGTGCGTCGCGAACAGGATGGTGCGGCCCCGTTCGGCGTCGGCGCGGATGGCCTCCCAGAACGAACGACGCGCGTTGACGTCCATGCCGGTCGTCGGCTCGTCGAGGATGAGCAGTGCAGGATCGGGCACGAGCGCCATCGCGAAACGAACCCGCTGCTGCTCGCCGCCGGAGCACTTGCCGACCCTGCGGTCGGTGATGTTCTCGATGCCCGCGGTGGAGAGGACCTCGTCGACGGGGCGCGGCTGCGCGAACAGGTTGGCGGTGTAGGCGACGGTCTCGCGGACGCTGAGGTCCTTGAGCAGCCCACCCGTCTGCATGACGGCGGAGACGAGGCCGCGCGCCACGGCGTCGCGGGGCTCCAGGCCGAACACCTCGGCCGTGCCGGACGTCGGTTCGGCGAGGCCGAGGATCGTATCGATGGTGGTGGTCTTACCCGCCCCGTTCGGGCCGAGGAAGGCCACGACCTCACCGGGACGGACGTCGAGATCGAGCCCGCGGACGGCCTCCACGGGGCCGTTATTGCCGCGGAACGTCTTCGTGACCTCGCGCAACGTGATGGCTGAAGGTGTGCTCATGCCTCCAGGCTGTCGCGAGCAGGGCGAACCGCCTTCGCCCGAACGTCACGAGGTGCCCGTGACAACTGTCATGACGCGCCGTGGCCCGCGACGTGTGAGTGACGGCCCGGTCTGTGACCGGCGCAGCTCACGCAGCGGGCCGGAGCTCACAGATTGTGCGTTGTTGTCGCCACCGACCGCCCGCGCAGGTCAGCCATGATCGGCGGCGCCGCCGCGGCCAGCAGGACGAGCGCGGGCACGAGCAAGGAACGGAACCCCGCGACGCCGTAGAGCGCCACCCCGAGGACGCCCCCGACGAAGAACGCCGTGACGACGCTGAGGTGGAGGCGCAGCTTGGCGGTGTCGGCGCGCACCGGGTCGGGGTCTCCCGGCGTGTTGCGGTAGAGCAGTTTGCCCAGGGCGATGCCGATGTCGGTCACCATGCCCGTCACGTGCGTCGTGCGGATCGTCGCGTTCGACATCTTCGTGATGACGGCGTTCTGCAGCCCCATCGTGTACGCCAGCACGGCGATGAACACCTGGGGCCGCAAGGAGCCGTGGAGGAATTGCGCAAGCGTCGCGAAGACGAGCACGAGCACCGCCTCGAAGGCGAGGATCACGGCGAACCGGCTGCGCAGGCGCCGTCGTCGGGCCCAGTTGAAGGCGATCGCCGTCGACGCCGCGCCGAGAACGAAGAGCGTGAACGCCTCGAAGCCGAGTGCCACCAGCCGCCATTCGCCCCGCGCGACCGAGTGCGAGATCGCGGCGGTGATACCCGTCATGTGCGAGGTGTAGACGTTCGTCGCGATGAAACCGACGCCGTTGAGCATGCCCGCCATGAGCGCGAGGAGCAGCGCGAGGTCGCGGTTCGCCCGATCCGTGCGTTCGGGGCCCGCGGCCCTCGCAAGGACGCGCAACAGACCGGGCATGCTCGCCAGACCAAGGGCCGAAGGGGATGTGCGCGTTCAGTCGCGCACCGGACGGCGTGCGAACCAGGCGGCCAGCACGGCGCCGGAGACGTTGTGCCACACCGAGAACACGGCGGACGGCAGAGCGGCCAGCGGCGAGAAGTGCACCTTGGCGAGTGTCGCGGCGAGCCCCGAGTTCTGCATCCCCACTTCGAAGGCGAGTGCGCGCCGGGCCTTCGCGTCGAGGCCGGCGAGACGTGCCGCGAGGTAGCCGAGGCCGAGGCCGAAGCCGTTGTGCAGCAGCACGGCGAGGAACACGATGCCGCCGACGGACGCGAGCTTGCCGGCGCTGCCCGCGACGACGATGGCGACGATCCACGCGATGACGATCGCGCTGATCCACGGCAGGGCCGGCGCGATGGCGCGCACACCGGCGTCCTTGATGACGAGGCGCACGACGACACCGAGCACGATCGGCACGAGCACCGTCTTGACGATGTCCACCATCATCGAGCCCGCGTCGACGTGCAGGTAGGAACCGGCGAGCAGGGCCGTCAGCGCGGGCGTGACGACGGGCGCCACGAGCGTCGAGACCGTGGCCACCGAAACGCCGAGTGCAACGTCACCCTTCGACAGGAACGTCATGACGTTCGAGGCCGTACCGCTCGGCGCGCAGCCGACGAGGATGAGGCCGACGGCCAGTTCGGGGGAGAGCGACAACGCGTGCGCGATGACCCACCCAGCGCCCGGCATGATGACGTAATGCGCGGCGAGGCCGATGAGCACGGCCCAGGGGCGGCGCAGCACGGCCGCGAAATCCTGCGGCGCGAGGGTGAGACCCATCGTGAACATCACGCCGCCGAGCAGGTAGGGCACCCACTGCGCGTGCGGCGTGAAGATGTCGGGCTGGTTGTAGCCCCACAGCCCCGCGAGGACGACGACGATCGGCAGAGCCGTCACCGCGATGAGCGCCGCACGACGCTGCTTCGGCGTTTCGACGGCCTCGGCTCCTGACGTGGAGGCCGTCGAGGACGGTGCTTCGCTGCGGTCGGACACCATCGTCATCCCATCGGTTGTCGGGGCCCGCCCCGAAGCGGCGTGCGCTGATGGCGTCGGGAGCACCTCCCGAACGTGCCGGGCGCGGTGAGACGCCGACGCGAGAATATCGGAAGCCGAATTAAAGTGAAGGCGTCATGACGAGCACGCCCGCCTCCGCACCCCGCCTTCTCGCGCCGCTCGGCGGACGCCGCGCATGGGCGATCTGGACGGCGGCCGTCGCCGTCTACGTGCTCGCCGTCTTCCACCGCACGTCGCTCGGGGTCGCCGGCATCATGGCGGCCGAGCGCTTCGGCATCAGCTCCTCGCAGCTCGCCACGTTCGCGATGGTCCAGCTGCTCGTCTACGCCGCGATGCAGGTGCCGGTCGGCGCGGCGCTCGACCAGTACGGCTCACGCATCCTCCTCGCAGCCGGCGTCCTGACGATGACCGCCGGCCAGGCCGCGTTCGCCTTCGCCCACACCTTCGCCGCGGGCCTCGGCGCTCGCGTTCTCGTCGGCATGGGCGACGCCATGATCTTCGTCTGCGTGCTGCGCATCGCAGCCTTGTGGTTCCCGCCGATGCGGGCGCCGCTCGTCACGCAGATCACTGGTTTCGCGGGCCAGATCGGTGCGTTGCTCGCGGCCGGTCCGCTCGCAGCAGCATTGCACTCCGTGGGATGGGAGACGACGTACCTGGTCGCCGCCGGCCTCGGCATCGTGCTCGGGCTCGTCATGTGGTTCGTCGTCGTCGACAGCCCGAACCTCGACGAGGAGCGCGACGCCGTGCGCCTGCGCGCCGTCACACGGGCACTCGGTGAGGTGTGGCGCGAACCCGGCACGAAGCTCGGGCTGTGGAGCCACTTCACCTCACAGTTCGCCATGAACGTCTTCGTGCTCCTGTGGGGCTTCCCGTTCCTCACCAAGGGCCAGGGCCTCTCGGAGGCCACGGCGAGCACGCTGCTGTCGCTCATGGTCGTGACGATCATCGTCGCCAGCCCGATGCTCGGCATGTTCACCGCGCGCCGCCCGCACCGCCGCTCGGTGGCCGTCATGGTGCTCATCGGCGCCGCCATCACGCTGTGGACGGTGGTGCTCGTCTGGCCCGGACGAGCACCGCTGTGGCTGCTCGTCCTGTTGTGCATCGTCGTCGCGCTCGGCGGCCCCGGGTCGATGGTCGGCTTCGACATGGCTCGCTCGTTCAACGCGCCGACGCGTCTCGGCAGTGCGAACGGCATCGTCAACGTCGGCGGGTACGTGGCGTCGGTGACGTGCATCGTCGGTATCGGCATCGTGCTCGACCACGTCGCCCCGGGCGGCCCGGCTACCTACGACGCGGGCTCCTTCCGCGCAGCGATGAGCGTGCAGTATCTCGTCTGGGCCTTCGGCCTCGCGATGATGTGGCGCTCGCGGCGTCGCACGCATGCCGTCGTCCTCGCCGATGACGCCTACGCCCACCTGCGTGCGGGCGTCCCGAGCAGGCGGCGACGCACGGGCGCCTGACCCGCCATCGGCGCGGGCCCACGTCGGCCGCAGAGACTCAGGCGAGCTCGTCGTCGACGTATCCCGAACGGGCGAGCACCAGTCCGGCGGCGGTCATGATGACGCCGGTCCCCATGAGGAGCAGCAGGACGAGGGTCCATCCGCCGACGAGTTCGTGCACGATTCCCACAGCCACGGGCCCGACGCCGGCGATGACGTACCCGATGGGCTGGACGAAGCCGCTCACCTGGGCGGTGATGCGCGGATTGCGGGTGCGTGCGGTGATCATGGCGATGGCACCGGGGAAGCTCCACCCGGAGATGCCGAGCATGAGCGCCCACAGCCACGGGGTGCTGGCCGGTGCGAGGAGCAGCCCGAAGTAGCCGCCCAACAGGAGCGCGCCGAGAACGAGCACCATCACCGTCATGAGTCCACGTCGGTTGACGACGCTGGGCATGATGAGCCCGCCGAAAATGCCGAGCGAGGCGATGAGCGCGAGCCAGGATCCCGCTTCGACGTTCGACAGGCCGGCGTCACGCCACACCTGCGGAAGCCCCCGAACTGGACGTAGGCATTCATCGACTGCATCCCGAAGTACACGCACATCAAGACGGCGGTGCGCGAGGCTCGCAGGCGGACCGGGGGCGCCGCCGGCGGCACGGTGTGATGGGCGAACGCTCGTCGCTCGCGCGCGGTCAGGGCCAGCCAGGGGATGACGGCGATGCCCGCGACGAGGCCCCACAGCGCCAGGGATCCTCGCCACCCGCCGGGCGCGCTCTGGGCGACGGGCGCGGCGAAAAGCGAGCCGAGCGAGCCGCCGATCGCCAGGCCGGTGCTGTAGATCGTCATGCCGCGGGTGCCGCCGTCGCTCGAATGCCGCTTGATCCAGGCCGGCACGAGGATGTTGCCGAGGGCCATGCCGGCGAGCGCGAGCGTCGACAACAGGAGGAAACCGACGCCGTTGCCCGTGAGGGAACGCAGAAGGAGGCCGGTCGTGATGGCGACGAGGCCCGCAGCGACACCCGCCGTCACGCCGATGCGCTTGGCCAGCGTGACTGCGAGCGCGCCGACGAGGCCGAAACACAGGCAGGGCAGAGCCGTCATGAGCCCCGCGACGGTGGCGCTGAGCCCGACGTCGTCACGCACCTCCTCGAGGACCGGTCCGACGGAGGCGGCCCCGGGGCGCAGGTTGATCGAGACGAGAGCGACGCCGAGCGTCCCGAGCACGCCGACACCGGTGATCGCCAGCCGGGAGTGCCTCGCGGTGACCTCGGGTCCGCGGTGGTCGGCGCTGCTCACCCGCTCAATGTAAGGCGAGCGGGTGCTCGCCGTCGGTGCATTCCATAGCGTGGGTAAGGATCTGGCCCCGGTGACCTGCCGGCTCAGCTCGCGGGCTTCGCGTCACAGCTCGGCAGGGCCGACATCGTCGACGTGACGCGCTTGTACGCCTCGGCGTTCTGCGTCGGCGTGGCGAGCTGGATCTCGTAGTCGCCGAGGTGGACGTGCGTGGGCTGGTAGGGGAGCTTCTGCGCGAGCTTGCCGTCCGAGCCGCGGCTGAAGGCGACGTCGACGATCATGCCGTCCTGGGTCGCGGGCTTGAGGTCCGGGTTCTGGTCGTGGCTCTGGTTGCTGATGAAGTTGCCCATGCCGTAGACGACGTACTTGCCGTTGATCTTCTCGCAGGGTTGGGCGACGTGAACATGCGTGCCGAGGATGAGGTCGACATCGGGGGAGTCGAGGAGCTTCTTCGCCAGCTCCCGCTGCTCAGGGCTCGCCTCGGAGCTGTACTCCGGCCCCCAGTGCATGCTCAGCACGACGGCGTCCGCGCCTGCCGCCTTTGCCTTGCGGGCGTCTGCGCGGATGCCTTCGGCCTTGACGATCGGGAACTGCCAGTACTTGAACCAGGGCATGTCCGGCGGCACGTTCGTGTTGGACGCTGCCTCGTTGCCCGTCGTGTACGAGTACGCGAGATGAGCCACCTTGAGGCCCTTGACGTCGTGGATCACCGGCTTCTGGGTGTCCGTCGTATGGGGCGAGGGCCCCTGGTTCTTCAGCCCCGCGTCGTCGAGAACCTTCTTCGTCGACGCGACGCCGGCGAGGCCGCGGTCGACGACGTGGTTGCCGACGCGGTCGCACCCGTCGAACCCGGCGCGCTTGAGCGAACCCGCGACCTCGTGCGGCACGTTGAACGACAGTGTGGCCGGGACGGACAGGTTGGTGTTGTCGGTCGAGAGCGGCGTCTCCATGTGACAGAGCGCGAGGTCGAGCTCGCTGATCGGCTTCTTCACGGCGGCGAACATCGGGTCGAAGTCGTACCCTGAGCCGCCCGCGTTGGCCTTGGCTCGATCACGCACCGGCGCGTGGACGAGGATGTCGCCCGAGCCGCCGACGTGGACGACCCCGCCGTGCGTCAGGCCCGCGCTCGACGATGACGCCGAGGTGTTCGTCTCCGATGATGTGTTCGTGCCGTCACCGGAGCGAGCGGTATCCGCGCCGTCGCCCGAAGTGCAGGCGACCGTCAGTGCGAGGACGGCCGTGGACATGATGATGCTGCGTGTCGTTCTCCCCATACCTGAAGGCTACGGATCTTCGGTGACGGGGGAAGGGTTGAGGCGCAAGAGATGTCGGGCGGCCAATCCGGATCGGCCCCGTCGGGCCATGCGCGCCCCAACGAGCGACGCGGGGTGCCCCTCATCGATGAGGGGCACCCCGCGTCGTCGGTGCAGCGAAGACGGCGGGTCAGGCCTCCGGTTTGTCCGCCTGGCTGTCGCCGGGTGCCTTGTCGATCGAGCGCTCGGTCTCGTGGGCGCCGTGACCCGGCATCGCCCAGCGGGCCGTCGTCATGCCCTCGGCCTTGGCGCGCTCGAGAGCGTCCTCGACCGTCTTGGCAGCCTCGTCGGAACCGACCCAGTGCGAGCCCTCCTCGACGGACTTGCCCGGCTCGAGCGCCTTGTAGGTCTCGAAGAAGTGCTGCATCTCGCTGAGCGTGAAGTCCGAGATGTCCTTGATGTCCGTGACGTGGTCCTGGCGGGGGTCACCCGCGGGGACGCACAGGATCTTGTCGTCGCCACCGGCCTCGTCGACCATCTTGAAGACGCCGATCGAGCGGGCACGCACGACACAACCGGGGAACGTGGGCTCGTCGATGAGCAGCAGCGCATCCAGCGGGTCGCCGTCCTCACCGAGGGTGTCCTCGATGTAGCCGTAGTCGGCCGGGTAGTGCATCGCCGTGAAGAGGATGCGGTCCAGACGGATGCGACCGGTCTCGTGGTCGATCTCGTACTTGTTGCGCGTGCCGCGCGGAATCTCGATGGTGACGTCGAACTCCATGGTTCGTGGCCCTCCGATAGCTGGTGTAATAGTCCCTGCTCAGTGTTCCGTACTGGGACGGCGAATGGGAAACGAGGGTGTCGATGTCGGCGAAGAAGTGGGCGAGCGCTGGGCTCGTCGTCGCACTTCTCGGCGGGTACGCCACGCTGGACGCCTTCGATGTGGCGCCTGGCGTCCTCACTCTCGAGCGTGGCAACGAACCGCGCACCGTCACCCACGAGGGCACGACGTACGAGCCTGTGCGCGGCGTCTCGTCGGCGCCTGCGCTGCCCACCGCCGCGAACGGCCCGGCGCCGTCGGCCGATGCAGTCAAGAGGAGCGTCGAGACGTCCCTCAAGAGCACGTGGTTGGGGCCGACGACGGCCGTCACGGTGCGGGACGCCGACACGGGTGAGGTTCTCTACGAGCACGATTCGAACAAGGCGACGACGCCCGCGTCCGTGACGAAGCTGGCGTCGGCGTTCGCCGTCGCTCACAGCGACCTTCCCCTCGAGAAGGGGCTGAAGACCCGCACCACACTGAGCGGGACGACCCTGACGCTCGTCGGCGGCGGGGACATGGTTCTCGCGCCGGGTGCGGGCGACGGCTCCAAGATCGCAGGGCACGCGGGGCTCGGCGATCTCGCTGCGTCGACGGCGGCGCAGCTGAAGAAGCGCGGCCTGACGTCGGTCACCCTCGACACGAACACCTCCTACGCCGACGGCCCCGATACGGCGAAGGGGTGGGAGGAAGGCTTCCTCTCCTACGGGTTCACCGCCCGCATCTCCACGCTCGCGCTCGCGGACGATCGCGCCGACAACCGCACGCCGGCAGTGGCCGACCCGACGAAGAACGCCGCCGACGCGTTCACGCGTGAACTCGCGAAGCGCGGCATCAAGGCCACCTACGGCACGAACGTGAAGACCGCGACGAGCGGCACGGAGCTCGCGTCCGTGGAATCGGTTCCTGTGCTCGACCTGCTCGGGCTCGCACTGCAGGACTCGGACAACGCGATGACCGAATCCCTCGCGCGCCAGGCCGCGGCAGTCGAAGGAGTCCACGGCGACAGCACGGTTGTCGGAACCTGGGTGACGACGAAGTTGAAGGACGCGGGTGTCGACGTCTCCGGCATGAAGCTCGCCGACGCGAGCGGTCTCTCCAAGGGGACGACGCTGCCGGTGCGCATCATCGGCGACATCCTGTCGCGAGCCACGAGCGGCAAGGATGCGAAGTACGCGGAGGTCGTCTCGCGGCTGCCGGTTTCGGCGTGGAACGGAACGCTGCACGACCGCTACACGCGTACCGAGTCCGAGGCCGGCGCGGGCCTCGTGCACGCGAAGACGGGCTCGTTGACGGGCGTCTCGTCGCTGGCCGGTGAACTGCGTACGGTCGGTGGTCACCGTCTCGTCTTCGCCGTGACGACGAACGGTGACTTCCCCCAGGGGCCGGTGGGCGCGAAAACTGCCGTCGACCACCTCGTGGCCCAGTTGACGACATTGAAGTGATCGACGGCCGTTCGTGCGTGGCCCTCGAGGCGAGGGTCAGCCGTGGCGGCGGCGAGTGGCGAAGGCTCCGGCTCCGATGAGACCGGCTCCGGCGAGGGCGCCGACACCCCAGACAGTCGAGTTGTCACCGTCGTTGTAGTCGGTGTTCACCTTCGGGCCCTCCGAGGCCTTCGGTGCGGAACCCTGCGCGGGGGCAGCGCCCGACTTCGTCGGCGTCGAACCCGTGGTCGCCTGCGGCGTCGTGGTCGAGCCGCCGTTCGTGGCTCCGGGGATCGTCACGTTGACTGATCTGCTGATCTGCTGACCGGCGCCGCCGGTGCAGACGGTGGCGTTCAGCGTCACCTTGTAGGTGCCCGGGCCGGCGAAGCGGAAGGTGGCGGGGTCACCGGTCAACGCCGACGTGTTCACCGGCACCGAACCCGATGTCGTGCAGGCGGCAACGCCGCTGTCACCCGCCGCATTGCCGGTGATCTGGGTCGCACCCTTGGGCGCCACCAGGTTGAAGGTCATGGGCAGGGCCACTCGTTCGCGCTTTCCCCCGATGAGCATCTCGTGCTGGGTGCCGGTGAGGTAGGGCGTGAGCGTCGCGGTGTTGCCCTTGACGGTGTAGCGGATGTGCGGGGTCACGCCGACCTTGGCCGGCGTGGTCGTCGTCGTACCGTCGGCTCCGACGGTGACCTTGTACTTCTTCGTCAACCCGTCGTTGCCCGTGGTGCCGCAGTAGTAGCCGGTGACCGTGATCGTGTACGTTCCCGGCTTCGCGTAGGTGTGCTTGAGGCTCGTGACCTTGTCCTTGAACGTGGTCGTCTCACCGGGCGAAGCGCAGGTCGAGCCGCCCATGCCGTCGCCTCCGGTGACCGGCGTACCGTCGCCGTAATCGATGTCGAAGCCCGCGGACTCACCGTCCGAGGAGGCCTTGCCGTCGGCCATCTTCATGAACTGGGAGCCCTCGCCGAGGTAGGTGAGGGTGACGGTGTTTCCGCTGACCTTCGTGGTGACTTCCACGTTGATGCCGGGAACGTTCGTACCTGCGTGAGCCGGAGCGGCGAGGGCCATGATTCCCATGGCGGACGCGGCAGCGACGGTGGGGGCCATGCGCGATGTGCGGAACATGATGACTCCTTGGGTGGGAGCGGCGCCTTGTGCGTCGGCTACAGGAGTGAGACGTGCATCACCTCCGTCGAGGTTTCGCCGATTGACGATCTTCTTTCCCACAATCGATCGACACAGACCGGAAACCTGTGTGATTCCGGGGGTGTCGGAGGTTGGCGCTAGCCTGAGATTCATGGCAGACCGCACCTACATCGACTGGCGATTCGCGCGATCGTCGGGCCGCCGACTGAGTACGGCAGGGCCCCGGCTCGAGGCGAACGAGATGGCCGAGGTCGTTGCCGAGCTGCGTGACGCTGCCGTGCGTGCGCACGATCCGGTCGCCGAAACGGCGCAGCTCGGCACAGATGGTGACCTGGGGCCGGTGCGCATCGTCGACAGGGCCACGTGGATCGACGTCAATGTCGTCTCGCTCGAGGGCATGCTGGCGCCGGTCGTCGACAAGATCACGGCCAAGCGCCTCGCCGGACCGGTTTCCCGCGCGGTGACGGCGAAGGTCAGTGGCGGCGAACTCGGCGGCCTCATGGCGTTCATGTCGAGCAAGGTGCTCGGCCAGTACGACCTTGCACCGGGTGGCACGCCGTCACTCATGCTCGTGGCCCCGAACGTCGTCGCGGTGGAACGCGAACTCGATGTCGACCCCCACGACTTCCGTCTCTGGGTGTGTCTGCACGAAGAGACCCACCGGGTTCAGTTCACGGCCGTGCCGTGGCTGCGCGAGCACGTCGTGAGCGGAGCCCGCGATCTCCTCGTCGAGATGGCGCCCACGCCCGAGGAGATGGCCGAGCGCGTCGGCGAGATGGCCAAACGGCTGCCCGAGGTTTTCCGCGAGGGCTCGATGGGCCTCACGGATCTGTTCGCCACGCCGGAGCAGCGTGAACGTATGGCCCAGCTGACGGCCGTCATGTCGTTGCTCGAGGGGCACGCCGACGTCGTCATGGACGACGTGGGTCCGCAGGTCGTCCCGAGCGTCGAGACCATCCGCGCCCGGTTCGGTGAGCGTCGTGACGGCCTCGGCAATGTCGATCGCCTGCTGCGCCGCCTCATGGGACTCGAAGCGAAGATGCGTCAGTACAAGGACGGTGCGGCGTTCGTGCGATCGGTGCAGAGCAAGGTCGGGGTCGAGGGTTTCAACGCTGTCTGGGCGGAACCGGTCAACCTGCCGACGCCCGCGGAGATCCAGCGCCCGCAGCTGTGGGTCGAGCGCGTCCACGGCTCCCTGTTCAAGTAGGTCAGCTTCCATGCCCGGCCCCCATCCTGCTGTCGCGCTGACGCGCCTCGCCGTTCGTCACGGGCTGCGGCGTGCTTTCGCGCGTCACAACCCGCGCCACGGAGTGCCGCGCGTCGTCGTGGGCGTGAGCGGGGGAGCCGACTCCCTTGCGCTGGCAGCGGCGCTCGCGTTCGAGGCGCCCAAGCAGGACGTCGAGGTCGACGTCGTCATCGTCGATCACGGGCTGCAGAAGGCTTCGGCCGAGGTCGCCGCTCGAGCGGCGAACGCGTGCACCGAGCAGCTCGGGTACGCGCCGGAGCGGGTGCGTGTCGTGCGGGTCGAGGTCGACGCATTGTCCGCTGACGGGCCCGAAGCCGCCGCCCGCATCGCTCGTCACGAGGCGCTCCTGAGCGTGGCCGACGAGGTCGGTGCCGCGCGCGTCGTCCTTGCTCACACGGCCGACGACCAAGCCGAACAGGTGCTTCTTGCGCTGTTGCGGGGCAGCGGAACCACCGCCCTCGCCGGCATGCGCCCCGACCGTGACGGTCTGCTGCGCCCCTTCCTCCTCGGCTCCGACGTCGTGCCCGGCGGCCCTGTCACCCGGGAACACACGGAAGCGGCCTGCGTGGCACTCGATCTCGAGCCGTGGCACGACCCCCACAACGACGACCTGCGCTACGCCCGCGTCCGGGCCCGGCGAGCACTCGGCCTGCTCGAACGCGACCTCGACGCCCCGACGCTGCGCCGCAGTCTCTTCCGGAGCGCGGCCGCGGCCGGTCGTGACGCCGACCTGCTCACCCGCCTCACCGACGAGGCCCTCACCCGTCTCACGGGAACCCCGGACGAGACGCAGTGGCCCGCGCACTGGCCGGTCGAAGCGCTCGGCACACTCGACCCCGCGCTGCGCATACGTGCCCTGCGTCGGTTGCTCGTGCTGCACGGTGCACGCTCGAGTGAGCTCGCTCAACATCACCTCGCCGACGTCGAGCGACTGCTCGTCGCCTGGCACGGTCAGGGCCCGATCGACGTGCCCGGCAACGTCGTCGTCAGCCGAATCGGGGGCGAGGTCGTCATCGGCCCGCGCAATGTCGGACAATGACTGGAGCACGCCACGTGGGCGTGCCCGCATCGAGCATGAGTCGCCACGAGCACAAGGAGCCTTCGATGGACTCTTCCCACATGGGAAACGACCTCGAGAACGTGCTGTTCACCGAGGAGCAGATTCACCAGCGTCTGGACGAACTCGCCCAGGACATCGGGCGTGACTACGAGGGCAAGGACGTTCTGCTCGTCGGCGTGCTCAAGGGCGCGATCCTCGTCATGGCCGACCTCATGCGCGCCCTTCCGGGCAGCGTTCCCATGGACTGGATGGCTGTCAGCTCCTACGGTTCCGGCACGAAGAGTTCCGGGGTCGTGCGCATCCTCAAAGACCTCGACACCGACATCACGAACAAGCACGTGCTCATCGTCGAGGACATCATCGACTCGGGCCTGACGCTGAGCTGGATCCGCAGCAACCTCGAGTCGCGCAGCCCCGCGTCCGTCGAGATCTGCACGCTGTTGCGCAAGCCGGAGGCCGCGAAGGTCGAGATCGACTGCAAGTACGTCGGTTTCGAGATCCCGAACGCCTTCGTCGTCGGCTACGGCCTCGACTTCGACGAGAAGTACCGCAACCTGCGCGACATCGGCACGCTCGCCCCGCACGTCTACTCCTGACCTGCGCATCCGATCGACCCGTCCGCCGGCATCGGTGTGCGCATGTTCGGAACAACCGGCGCACACCACACGTTGACGACGTGTTGACACGCATTCTCGACGAGAGGATCGGGGCCCGCCCCGCATCACATGAACGGTAAGAAGCTCCTCCGGGCCCCCGGCCTGTGGATGATCGTGGCGCTCGGTGCTGCCCTGCTCTTCTACATGGCGAGCAACATCGGCGGGTACTCGCGCATCGACACGTCCCAGGCTGTGTCGCTCATCAACAGCGACAAGGTCGAAAGCGCCAAGGTGACGCCCGACAGCGTCAGCCTCACGCTGAAGCAGAAGCAGGACATCGGCAGCCTCAAGGGCGTCGAGCGGGTCGAGGCCGACTACGTCGACGCTCGTGGCGAGCAGATCGTCAACGCGCTCAACGCTCATCAGCCGCCCAAGGGCTTCACCGACGACCCGCAGCGCCAGGGCATCTTCGTCAGCCTGCTGATGAACCTGCTGCCCATCCTGCTGCTCGTCGGTCTGTTCTGGTTCTTCATGAGCCAGGCGCAGGGCGGCGGCTCCAAGGTGATGCAGTTCGGCAAGTCGAAGGCCAAGCTGCACAGCAAGGACATGCCGACGACGAAGTTCGCCGACGTCGCCGGTGCCGACGAGGCCGTCGAGGAACTCAAGGAGATCAAGGACTTCCTCGCCGACCCGGAGAAGTACGAGCGCATCGGCGCCAAGATTCCGCGCGGTGTGCTGCTCTACGGTCCTCCCGGAACGGGTAAGACGCTCCTCGCGCGCGCCGTTGCCGGTGAGGCCAACGTGCCGTTCTACACGATCTCCGGCTCCGACTTCGTCGAGATGTTCGTCGGTGTCGGTGCGAGCCGCGTGCGTGACCTGTTCACGCAGGCCAAGGAGAACTCGCCCGCGATCATCTTCGTCGACGAGATCGACGCCGTCGGTCGTCACCGTGGCGCCGGCCTCGGCGGTGGCCACGACGAGCGCGAGCAGACGCTCAACCAGCTCCTCGTCGAGATGGACGGCTTCGACGACCGCACGCGCGTCATCCTCATCGCCGCGACGAACCGCCCCGACATTCTCGACCCGGCGCTGCTGCGCCCGGGCCGCTTCGACCGTCAGATCGCCGTCGAGGCCCCCGACATGGGCGGGCGCCACCACATCCTGCAGGTGCACGCACAGGGCAAGCCGATGGCCAAGGACGTCGACCTCATGTCGGTCGCGCGCCGTACGCCGGGCTTCTCCGGTGCGGAGCTCGAGAACGTGCTCAACGAGGCCGCGCTGCTCACGGCGCGCACGAACGGCACGATCATCACGAACGAGGCACTCGACGAGGCCATCGACCGCGTCATCGCCGGCCCGCAGAAGAAGTCGCGCCCGATGAGCGCCAAGGAGCGCAAGGTCACCGCGTACCACGAGGGTGGACATGCGCTCGTCGCCGCGGCGATGAACAACACCGACCCGGTCAGCAAGATCACGATCATGCCGCGTGGCCGCGCCCTCGGTTACACGATGGTGCTGCCCACCGACGACAAGTACTCGACGACGCGCAACGAGCTGCTCGACCAGCTCGCCTACGCACTCGGCGGTCGCGTTGCCGAGGAGATGGTCTTCCACGACCCGTCCACCGGTGCGAGCAACGACATCGAGAAGGCCACGAGCATTGCCCGCAAGATGGTCACGCAGTTCGGCATGAGCGAGAACGTCGGCGCGGTGCACCTCGGCAACTCCGGCGGTGAGGTCTTCCTCGGTCGCGACATGGGCGGCAACAACCGCGAGTACTCCGAGGACACCGCTTCGGTCATCGACCGCGAGGTCCGCAAGCTCATCGAGGCGGCGCACGACGAGGCGTGGCGCGCTCTGGGCAACAACCGCGACATCCTCGACGCGCTCGTGCTCGAACTGCTCGAGAAGGAGACCCTCGAGGCCGCGCGTCTCGCCGAGATCTTCGCGAACGTCCGCAAGGAGCCGAAGCGCGACGTGTGGCTCTCGAGCGCCGACCGTCACGTGAGCACCCGTGGCCCGGTCATGACACCTGCCGAGGAGCGTGCGCTCGCGGCGGGCAAGAACATCGACGACAACGAGCCCAAGGACGAGGTCACCCTCTACCCGCCGCAGCCGCCGGCCGGCCCCGGAACGCAGGGGCCCACGGACACGGATCCGGGTCTTGGCTGACACGAACGCCGTGCCGAGCGGCGAGGTCGACCTTCCGCGGATCGAGGCTGCGGTTCGGGAGATCCTCGCCGCTGTCGGTGAGGACCCGGATCGTGAGGGTCTGCTCGACACTCCGGCCCGCGTCGCCCGCGCCTACGCGGAGACCTTCGCCGGCCTGCGCCGGACGCCGGCCGACGTGCTCGACAAGACGTTCGACGTCGAGCACGAGGAGCTCATCCTCGTGCGGGACATCGAGGTCTACTCCACGTGCGAGCACCACCTCGTGCCGTTCCACGGCGTCGCGCACGTCGGCTACATCCCGTCGCCCTCGGGGCGCGTGACGGGCCTGTCGAAGCTCGCACGCCTCGTCGACGTGTACGCCAAGCGTCCGCAGGTGCAGGAGCGCCTCACGACGCAGATCGCGGACGCCCTCGTCGAGCACCTCGACGCGCAGGGCGTCATCGTCGTCATCGAGGCCGAGCACCTGTGCATGTCGATGCGCGGTATCCGTAAGCCGGGTGCGCGCACCATCACGTCCGCGGTGCGCGGGCAGCTGCGCAACACGGCCACGCGCGCTGAGGCAATGAGCCTCCTCATGGCCAAGTGACGACGATGTACTCGTTGCCACGACCGGGGGCGTCCGGGCGCCCGCTCGTCATGGGTGTCGTCAACGTGACGCCCGATTCGTTCAGCGACGGCGGGCGCTGGTTCGACACCGCGGCCGCCGTGGCGCACGGGCAGGAACTGCTCGAGCAGGGCGCGGACATCCTTGATGTCGGCGGTGAGTCGACGCGCCCCGGCGCGAAGCGCCCCGACGAGGACGAGGAACTGCGCCGGGTCGTTCCCGTCGTGCGTGAACTGGCCGCCGCGGGCGCGTGCGTCAGCGTCGACACGATGCGCGCGAGTGTGGCGGAGGCCGCCGTGGAGGCGGGTGCCGCCGTCATCAACGACGTGAGCGGGGCCCTGGCCGACGCCGCGATGCCGAGTGTGGCCGCGCAGGCCGGGGCGGCGTTCGTCGCGATGCACTGGCGGGGGCACTCGGTCGACATGCAGCAGCGCACCGTCTACGCCGACATCGTCGCCGACGTCGTCGCGGAGCTGACGACGAGCGTCGAGACGCTGCTCGACGCAGGGGTGGCCCGCGAGAAGCTCGTCGTCGATCCCGGTTTCGGGTTCGCGAAGACGGGCGAGCAGAACTGGGAGCTGCTCTCGCGCATGGGGGAGTTCGACGTACTCGGCCTGCCGGTGCTGTGGGGCACGTCGCGCAAGACGTTCCTCGGACGTGTCGGTCGTCCGCCTGCACTCGTTGCCCAGGACGGCGTCATCGAACCGGCTGGGCGGGATGCCGCGACGGCCGCCACGAGCGTCCTCGCCACCCAGCACGGCGCGTGGGGCGTGCGCGTGCACGACGTTCCCTCGACGCTCGCGGCCCTCGACGTTGTTCTCGCGGCGAGTCCGGTCGCGAGGGACTTGCCGACACGCTGAGGCCGCCTGGTCGTCTGTCAGTACGCGCCCTCGGTGGCGATGACGCGACCCGGGTGCACGGAATCTGCCGTTGGATGGTCACGGTAGCGTCACAATCTCCGTGTGACACTGGACGATGCCCCGGCTCAGAGGGAATGTTCGACCGAGACGTGCGCGAGGATGAGGTGCTGGTGCCCATGCGATCCCCGTCGCGAATCGTCTGACATCACCCGCACATTTCGGTCCCTGAGCGGATCGGTAAGGATTTCTCATGTTCATAGGTCGTCGCGTGCGCCGCGCGTCTGCACTGGCCGCCGTGTCCTCCGCCGTGGCCGTGTGCGGCCCCGGCATCGCGCTCGCCCCTTCGGCTGCAGCTGCGACACGCTACTGCGCTGAGGTGACACCGCTGTCGCAACGGCCGACGTTGTATCAGGGCGATGACGGATGGTGTGTGAAGGAGCTGCAGTCGCGTCTTGCACGTAACGGCTACGCGTCGAACAAGACGGGCTATTTCGGCCCCGTCACCGCGGGCTACGTGAAGAATTTTCAGACGAAGAAAGGGATTTCTGCGACCGGCGTGGTGAATTCGGCGACGTGGTTGAAGTTGATGGGTGGAGACGCTCAGGAGACGCCCGCGTATACGTCGAGCACGCAGTACTTCGAGAACCGCGGGCCGAATCACACGAACCGCATCGTGTTGTCGTTCGATGATTGCCCGAAGTCGTACACGGCGTTCAAGAGCATGGTGGACGGGGCGGCTGCACAGAAGGTGACGCTCGTGTTGGCCGCGACGGGGGACTGCCAGAAGGGTTCGACGTTCTCTTCGTCGTACGCGCGCAGCAAGGGTCAGATCGTGATCGGGCACTCGATGACGCATCCGAACTTGCGGACGTTGTCGGATGCCGAGGTGCTCGCCCAGATTGATCCGGCATCCGCAGGTGCCGGTTACATGCGGCCTCCGTTCGGGTCGTGGGATGGGCGCGTGACGTCTCTCATGGGAAGCAAGGGTGTTCGGTTGTGGGCGTGGACGCGGGACACGGGCGACTGGGCGGGTGCGTCCCAGTCGAGCATCGTGAACTACGTGTCGACGACGTCTCAACCAGGCGACACGATCCTGGCGCACATGGGGTGGAATGCGTTCAACCCGACGGCCTTGTCGCAGATGAAGGCTGGTCTCGGTAAGCGTGGCTTGTCGTTCTGTCAGGCATATGTGGGCAACACGGCTCCGGTTGCGTTGCCGAGCAATCTGCCGTGTTGAGCGGTAGCAGCGCAGACTGATTGAAGACCGCCCCGGGTTGTTGACGGGGCGGTTTTCGGTGCCGCTTGTAGTACAGGCAGCGATGTGTCGCCTTTGTGGCTACGCATTGACGGGGCATTCAGTCGCCCCGTCGCCGACCCCGGTGCGCCGACATGGCGGTCAAGCAACCCCAAGGTCGATGACACGTGTGCCCACGACGACGGCGCAGCGGCGCTCTGGGTGCGCGAGTCAATGCGACGAGTCTCGGACGTCGCGACGGTGGTCGGCTATGTCGCGCGAGCCTCCAGTGCACTCCCTGCGCAGAAGGGAACGAGTCTCTCGTTCGCGCCATCAGGGGTGGTCTCCGGACGAAAGTTCTGCTCCGACTCACATCCACAGGGCGCGCTGGAGCGCGGCACAGTCGCCGTTCGGAACCGTATGAGAGTGCGAAGAGAGCGCCGCGACCATCTATAGCGATGTTCGGCGCGCCATTGGGCGGTCGTAGATAACTGGTCGACACCGGCGATCGCCCTGACTTCGCGGCCAAAGCGTGACCGCGGTCGATGCATGCCCTAACACATTGAGGAATCATGCCTCGGATGATTCTCCGGGCTTCGTGCCTACTCATCGCACTTCGGCGGCGGAACGTTCGACGAGACAGAGGGTCCACTATTGTGGACTTTTGAGCGACGAAATTTCCTCTATTCGTCACGATTTTGTCACAACCCGTGGGTAACGCTTTGAGTGGGCGGAATGGCGGGGGACTCTCGTCTCAGCTCGGTTCGAGGGTTGGCTTCGGGGTAATCAACGCCCCGCGGCAGAGCCGGGTAAATCATGCTGACGAGTTCTATGAGTGAGACGGAATTTCATGTCACTTTCCATGAGGGGGCGTTCGTTCGCTTCCATCGTCGCTGCGGCGACACTTACGGCGGGAATCGGACTGACGGCTGCGGCGCCGTCGGAGGCGGCGACGACGGCGACGCCGAAGGCCACGGGCGTCCGCCCTGGCGCGACTCGAGTGCCGTTCTCAATCAACGACGAGTTGTCTGCCTCGGTCGATGTAGGCACGGGTAACCTCATGGTCTCGAGCGTTGATCGCTCGGCCCCGGGGATCAATGGCATGGTGAACTTCGGGTTGTCGTATCAGTCTTTGGCCCTTGCGTCCGGTTCCCAAGCGACGTCGGGCGCCGGCGGCTCGGGCTGGTTCATGCTCATGGGGCAGGATCACAAGCTTGTCACCAATGGCGACGGTTCTTTGCTGTACTTGAGTGGTAACGGCGCCCAGGGCAAGTTCACGCCGGTCTCAGGATCTGGGCGTGTCAGATGGTCTGTGTAAGCCGTACCGAGAGGAACGGTAAGAATCATGACCATGACCGACGAGAAGAACCCAGGCGAGCCCTCGGGCCAGGAC
>NZ_QWLM01000016.1 GCF_003515945.1 Dermacoccus abyssi | reverse complement strand
ATCCCAGCCGAAATCAAACGGTGACACCACACCACCACCCACAAAAAGGTGATCGTGTGTCTTGTATCCATCCATCAAACATCAGCCAGAACAACACCAGCCATAAGGCCAGCAAAATACTGTTGTTTGGCGATGATCACATCGGCACGCTGTTGAGTTCTCAAAACACCATCACACACCATCAACAAGCCCCACACTGCGTGGCGGCCCGTTTCCGGGGCAACTTCTCTAACTTAATCCATCCGGCTCTTGGGCGTCAAATCCAACCCGCCACCGCCACAACCGTGACCAGTGAGGATCTTCATCTCGCGCACTTGGCTCCAGACAAATCCATCAAACCCAAGCACCCGACCCGCACACTCAACCACCAACCAAACAGTCAGTGTGAGCGGCTCCTGCCGCGATGCCCTTCCGGGCTGACTCCGTAAACACTAGTCGACCGAGCCGCGTCCCTGCAAATCGGGTCGGCACAACCCCTCGCGGCACCGTCCGTCCACCTCGTTCGGGCGCCTACGGCGGTGCCGATGCCTACAATCGCGGAGACAGCGCATGCCCGTCAGCGCGCCCTGTGGGGCGCCATGCAAAGGAGCAGTTTTTATGCCCGAAGCAGTGATCGTCTCTGCCGCACGCACCCCGATCGGACGAGCCTTCAAGGGCTCCCTCAAGGACGTCCGCCCGGACGACCTGGCCACGCAGGTCGTCGAGGCTGCTCTGGCCAAGGTTCCCGAACTGGACCGTGCACTCATCGAGGACCTCTACCTCGGCTGCGCCGAGCCGTCGGGCCGCCAGGGCAACAACATGGCGCGAGTCGTCTCCGTTCTCGCCGGAATGGACCACGTTCCCGGCGCCACGGTGAACCGCTTCTGCGCCTCCTCGGTTCAGACGACCCGCATGGCCGCACACGCCATCCGTGCCGGTGAGGGCGATGTCTTCATCTCAGCCGGTGTCGAGTGCGTCTCGCAGTACACCAACTTCTCCGGCGCTGGTGAGTCGGACTCGAGCGACCTCAACCCCAAGTTCGCCGACGCCATGGCCCGCACGGCGGAGACCGCGAAGACGAACGCAACCTGGAGCGACCCGCGCGAGCAGGGTCTCCTGCCCGATGTCTACATCGCCATGGGCCAGACGGCCGAGAACGTCGCCACCTACCGCGGTGTCTCCCGCGCGGAGCAGGACGAGTGGGGCGTCCGCTCGCAGAACCGTGCGGAGAAGGCCATCGCCGACGGTTTCTTCGCTCGGGAGATCGCGCCCGTCACGCTGGCGGACGGCACGGTCGTCTCCACGGACGACGGCCCCCGCGCCGGCGTCACGCTCGAGGCACTCCAGGGCCTCAACCCCGTCTTCCGCGAGAACGGCACCGTCACCGCGGGCAACTGCTGCCCCCTCAACGACGGTGCTGCCGCCCTCGTCGTCATGAGCGACGTCAAGGCACAGCAGCTCGGCCTCAAGCCGCTCGCCCGCGTCGTCTCCACGGGCGTCTCCGGCCTCTCCCCCGAGATCATGGGCCTCGGCCCGGTCGAGGCGAGCAAGCAGGCACTCGCCCGCGCCGGTATGAGCATCGGTGACATCGACCTCTACGAGATCAACGAGGCCTTCGCCGCCCAGGTTCTGCCGAGCGCCCAGGACCTCGGCATGGACCTCGACAAGCTCAACGTCAACGGTGGCGCCATCGCGCTCGGTCACCCCTTCGGTTCGACGGGTGCACGCATCACGACGACGCTGCTCAACGGCCTGCAGGCCCGCGACGGCCAGTTCGGTCTCGAGACGATGTGCGTCGGTGGCGGCCAGGGCATGGCCATCATCTACGAGCGCCTCAACTAATCGCTCTGATACCGACAGAAGCGGCCGGCGTCCCCGATGGGGCGCCGGCCGCTTCTCTCGTGACGTGAGGCTCAGGCCTGGTCGCGGTGCTCGGACGTGGCGATGTTGACCATCCAGCGGGTGCCGAACTTGTCGGTGAACATGCCGAACTCGTCGCCCCACATCTGGACGGCGAGCGGCATCGTCACGTCGCCACCTTCGGAGAGGTCGGCGAAGTAGCGTCGCAACGACTCGGCGTCGTCGCCGGTGAGGCTGATCGAGATGTTGCCGCCCGGCGTGTACTTCATCTCCTCAGGGGTGTCGGAGCCCATGAGGACGAACTCGTCCGTCGTCGTCAGCATGCCGTGCATGATCTTGTGCGCCTCCTGGCCCTCGACGCCCATGTCGCCGAAGGTGGAGAGCGTGAGGTCTCCACCGAGGACGCCGTGGTAGAACTCCAGCGCCTGACGGGCGGTGTCACGAAACTGCAGGTACGGGCTGAGGCGCGAAGCCATGGTTACTCCTCGAGAGTGCCAAAAGGGAACGGCGAGCGCCGTATGGGCCACAGCACAAGCGTGTCGACCCTCGGTTCCCTTGCCCTCGCGAGCCCACGAGAGCCCGCCGATCGGGGACTCGCGTCAGAGCGAGCGTCGGACGGCGGCCAGCTCCGCTGCGAAGCCGTGGATGTCCTTGACCTGCGCAGCGTCGAACGAGACGGCGCGCAGCATCTCGGCGAGGAGGGCAGGGGCCACGTCGGCTCCCCCAGCGCCTGGGACCTCACGACGCTCGATGCCCGCCGCATCTGCGTGGGCATCGCCCAGGCGTTGGACAAGCGAGCCCAGCGAACTCCGCCAAGAGCTGCCCTGCCCAGCCTCGTCACCGGGGCTGAGGGCGCGCAAACGCCGAACGACCCGCTCGAGTTCCACCTCGAACGGGTCGTTCACAGCCTGGGTGTCAGTCACGCAGACGCGCCAGGAGGCGCAGCATCTCGATGTAGAGCCAGACGACACTGACGAGCAGGCCGTAGGCCAGCAGCCAGGAGGTCTTCTCCGGGACGCCGGCGCGCACACCGTCCGAGATGGAGTCGAAGTCGATGGCCAGCGAGTACGACGCGAGAGCCACGGCGAAGATCGAGATCGCGATGCCGAGCGGTCCCGAGCCGCCGATGCCGAAGCCTTCCTGCAGGCCCGTCAGGACGAGCACGAAGTTGACGAGCGCAAAGAGCATGTAACCGATGAGCATGTACATGAAGATGCGGCGGCTTCGAGCCGTGACGCGGATGAGGCCCGTCTTGTAGCCGAGAAGCACACCGGCGAACACACACAGCGTGGCGAGAACGGCCTGGACGACGACGCCCGGGTAAGCCGTGTTGAAGAACGCACTGACGGCACCGACGAACACACCCTCAGCGAGGGTGAAGGCGATGATCAGAGGCACCGAGATCGTCTTGCGGAAGGCGATGATGAGCGACAGGACGAGGCTGACGATGGCGCCACCGGCCCAGAGGCCGAGCACGGTGGTGTTCTGCTGCGAGTCGATGGCGCGCTGGGCGAACACCCACGAGCCACCTGCCACGACGATGAGCAGACCGAAGAGGGCGATCGCCTTCATGACGACGTCGTCCATCGTCATGCTGCGGCCGCTGCTCTGCTGCATCGGCGCCTGCGGCGCGTACTGCTGATCGAAGCCCTGCTGACCGAACGGCTGCTGACCGTAGGGCCGCTGCTGGAAGCCCGGCTGGCCGTAACCCGGCTGCTGGCCGAACTGCTGCTGGCCGTAACCCGGCTGGGCACCCTGCTGCTGGGAGCCGAAGCCGGCGTACTGACCAGAACGCAGGTTCTTGTCGAAGTTGCTGAAAACCGGATTACCGGCCATGTGCCCTCCAGGGACGAAATGGTTGGTGCCCTCGACGGGAGTCGAACCCGCAACACAGCGATTTTAAGTCGCCTGCCTCTGCCGTTGGGCTACGAGGGCACCCCATCGTAGCGAGAGGGTGCTCACCGGCCGTCGGGCGGAGCTGTCGGGCAGTTAGCCGTCGAGATGTTTGACTGCGTCAACGAACGCTGCGAATCGGTTGTTCCCGTTCCGTGCGACGAATGAGCGCTCAGGCCGTGATGCTGAGGGCGATGCCGTCGAGGATGTCGGTCTCGCTCGTGCGCACCTCGGTGAGCCCCGCGCGTGCAGCGACGCGTTGCACCACGGCTCGCCAGATAAGAGCTCCCGCTCCGATGACGTCGACGCGCCCAGGGTGCATGAATCCGTACACCGCCCGCTCGTCGCGGCCGGCGCCGAGCAGGGCGTCACACGAGGTGAGCGCCTGCTCAAGCGTGAGTTCCGCTCCGTGGATTCGCGACGAGTCGTAAGACGACAGGCCAAGCGCGTGGGCTGTGACGGTCGTGATCGACCCGGCAAGGCCGACCAACGTCTTCGCCGCAGACAGGTCGACGATCTTCTCGGCCTCGTCGAGCGCGGCGTCGATGTCGACCATCGCCGATTCGATCTCTGCGGCAGTCGGTGGGTCGGAACGCAGATGGCGCTCCGTCATGCGCACCGAGCCGATGTCGAGCGAGATCGACTGCGCGACGTCGTCGGTACCGAGCACCAGCTCCGTCGAGCCGCCCCCGAGGTCGACGACGAGGAAGGGCGCATCTGCGTTTTGCGCGCGCAGCGGCCCCGTGGCACCGGTGAAGCTGAGCGACGCCTCCTCGTGCCCCGAGACGACCTCGGGCACGACGTCGTAGGAACCGAACGCCGATCGAACGCCGTCGACGAACTCGCCGGCGTTCTCGGCGTCACGCGACGCCGACGTCGCGACGAAGCGCACGGCGTCCACGTTGTGCTCGCGGCAGATCTGGGCGTACTCACGCGCGACGAGCAGGGTGCGCGCCATCGCTTCGTCGGTGATACGCCCGGTCACGTCCACACCCTGGCCGAGGCGAACGATCTCAGTGCGGCGAGCGAGGTACGTGAGGTTCTCACCGTCACGATCGGCGACGAGAAGCCTGATCGAGTTGGTCCCGCAGTCGATCGCACCGACGCGCATCGTCACTTCCCCTCTTCGGCGGGCACTGCGCCGCAGCAGCCGTTCTTCCACCAGTCGTCGCCGAGCAAGGCGATGGCTTCGTCACCCAGCGGATTGATGCCGGGGCCGACGGAGAGCGAGTGCGCCACGAGCACGTGGAGGCACTTGACGCGCGTCGGCATACCGCCGGCGCTGATGCCGTCGATCTCGGGAACCTCGCCGAGCTCGGCGCGACGCGCCAGGTAGTCCTCGTGCGCGCGGCGGTAGGAGGCCGCAAGTTCCTCGTCCTCGGCAAGACGGTCGGTCATCTCCTTCATGACGCCCTGCGATTCGAGCGTGGAGATGGCACCGGTCAGGCGCGGGCACGTGGCGTAGAAGGAGGTGGGGAACGGGGTTCCGTCCGGCAGCCGCGGCAAGGTGCGCACCACCGTCGGGCAACCGCACGCACAACGCGCCGCGACCTCGACGGTTCCGCGAGGCACACGCCCCAACTGGCGCTCGATGGCCGCGGTGTCGCTGGCGCTCACCGACGAGCTGATCTCACTCATTTCTTCCCCTGCTGACTCTCGTCGGACGACATCTTCACCGAACCCCACAGCTGGCCGTACCAGGGGCGACTCGACAACGTCGTCGCGTTCGCGACGCCCGTGGACTTCGTCACCGCATGCGGCTTGTTGCGGTCGTCGACGTAGACCGTCACCTTCTGCCCCGGCATGGCGTAGCCGAGGCGCTGCGACGCCTGCTTCTTGATGTACGCCGGATCCTCCCAGCGCTTCTTCTGCGCCTCGAGCGCCTCGACCCGCTTCTGACCGTCGATCTTCTGCTGGCGCAGGTCGGCGATCTCACTGCGCTGCTGCAGGTAGCTGCGCAGCGTGGGCGTCAGGACGACGAGCATGAGCGCGAAGAGCGCACCGAGGGCAAGAGCACGGCGGACCGTGCGCGGGTTCGCCCGACGCCGACGCTCGATGGGCGCATCGAACTGCTGACGCAGGCTGGGGCGCGTCGAGCCGCTCGGGCGCGAACGGTCATGCCCCGAGCGTGCCGGGCGGCTGTTCGGGGCAGGACGCGCACCTCCCGTTCCACCGCGTGCGGCGGAACGGGAGGTGCGGGACTTCTTCGGCTTCAAACCGCTCAGTTACCTGCGAAACGCGGGAAGGCGCTGCGGCCGGCGTACACCGCGGCGTCGTCGAGTTCCCACTCGATGCGCAGCAGACGGTTGTACTTCGCGACGCGCTCGGAGCGAGCCGGCGCACCCGTCTTGATCTGGCCGCAGTTCGTGGCGACGGCGAGGTCTGCGATCGTCGTGTCCTCCGTCTCACCGGAACGGTGCGACATCATGCAGCGGTAGCCGTTCGTCTGCGCGAGCGTGACGGCGTCGAGCGTCTCGGTGAGCGAACCGATCTGGTTGACCTTGACGAGCAGCGCGTTGCCGGTCTTCGTGTCGATACCGCGCTGGAGACGCTCAGGGTTCGTGACAAAGAGGTCGTCACCGACGAGCTGAACCTTGTCACCGAGGGTCTCGGTGATGTGGGCCCAGCCTTCCCAGTCCTCCTCGTCCAGCGGGTCCTCGATGGAGACGAGCGGGTAGGACTTCACGAGGTCGGCGTAGTAGTCCGTCATCCACTTGGCGTCGCGCTTCTTCTTCTCGAAGGTGTACATGCCCTTCTCGCAGAACTCGGACGCGGCGACGTCGAGTGCGAGCGCAACGTCCTTGCCCGGGACGTAGCCGGCCTTCTTGATGGCGTCGACGATGAGGTCGAGCGCAGCGCGGTTGGAGTCGAGGTCCGGAGCGAAGCCGCCCTCGTCGCCCAGGCCGGTGCTGAGCTTCTTGTCGTGGAGCACGGCCTTGAGCGCGTGGTAGACCTCGGTGCCCATGCGCAGCGCCTCGCTGAACGACTCGGCGCCGATCGGGGCGATCATGAACTCCTGGATGTCGACGTTCGTGTCGGCGTGCGAACCACCGTTGAGGATGTTCATCATCGGAACCGGCAGGACGTGGGCGTTCGGGCCACCGACGTAGCGGTAGAGCGACAGGCCTGCCGACTGGGAGGCCGCGCGGGCCACGGCGAGCGAGACGCCGAGGATGGCGTTCGCGCCGAGCTTGCCCTTGTTGTCCGTGCCGTCGAGAGCGATCATCTCGGCGTCAATGAGGCGCTGGTCGTCGGCCTCGGCGCCGAGGAGCTCGGGCTGGATCTCCTCCATGACCGAGTTGACCGCGTTCTGGACACCCTTGCCGAGGTAGCGGCCCTTGTCGCCGTCACGACGCTCGACGGCCTCGAACTGACCGGTGGAAGCGCCCGAGGGAACGGCCGCCTCACCGACGGAGCCGTCGTCGAGCACGACGACCGTGCTCACTGTCGGGTTGCCGCGCGAGTCGAGAATCTCGAATGCGCCGATGCTTTCAATGGTTGCCACAGAATCTCTCCGATGCAGTGAGGGGAACGGTCACGTCGTTCGACCGCAGGCTGTGTGCGACGCGATGGCCGCTCACCTCCGAGCCTAACGAACCGAGCAGGAACTGGCCGGTAGCAATGCCGTGGTGAAGCTCATGTGGACGGATCGCTGCGTCGAGCGCCCACGCGGGCGTCGAGATCGCTCAACGCCGTGGCCAGGGCCACGCTCGGATCGACGCCGAGTTCGCGAGCCTGAACGACGAGGTCGAGCAGTGCCGGACCGAGGGAGTCGCCGCTCGTCACGTCCGCGACGAGATCGCCGTGGCCGGCCTTCGTCAGGCGGGACACGTACTTCGTGGCGCGCTCGAGCGGCGGCAACCCGGTCGGGACACCAGCCAGGGGGTCGTCGGCGTCGCGCTCGGGCTTCTCGTCGGCCTTGATGCGGGCCCACTCCGCTTCGACTTCCTCGGGCGAGGACGCGGCGCCGTCGGCGAACACGTGCGGGTGGCGGCGGACGAGCTTGTCCACCAGGCGCCCCGCGACGGCGTCGATGTCGAAGCCGTCATCAGCGCGCTCGGACGCAACGCGCGCGTGGAAGAGCACCTGGAGGAGCACGTCACCGAGCTCCTCCTCGAGGTGTGAACTGTCCTGCTCGCCGATCGCCTCGAGGACCTCGAAGGCCTCCTCGACGAGGTACGGCGCGAGGCTCGCGTGCGTCTGCTTCGCGTCCCACGGGCACCCGCCCGGCGAGCGGAGCGTGTCCATGACGGCGACGGCGTCGAGCAGCCGTGCGCCGGGAGCGTCCCACGACCCGACGACGACCTCGACGGGCGGCGGCGAGTCGAGGCGCGTCAGCTCACCGGCGAGCGCGTCGGTGAGCCCTGGGTCGGCGTCCGACGATCCGAGCCATACGACGTCCTGCTCGTCGGCCGCGTCGACGAGGCGCCGGGCCAGATCGGGCGCCGTGACGTCTGCGACGAGTTCGACCTCGAGGCCCGCCTCGGTGACGGCCTCGACAAGCGGCTCCTCCGCGTCACGCCCGAGGACGAGGCCCGCGGACTCGATGCGGCTCCAAGCGTCACGTGTCATGAGCCCGGCCGGCACGCGCGGGCTGACGACGACGAGGCCGATCGATCCGGCGTTCATGTCGGCACTCATCGGCGTCCTCCTCGGGAAAGTTCCTGCGCCGCAGCGGCGGCCGCGATGTCGTCGAGCAGCACCGCCTGAACGAGCTGCGTGGCCCACTGCAGGATCGCCTCGTCGCGCAGTGGCTTGCCGCCGACGGGCTTCGTCATGGGCGTGGGCACGAGCAGGCGCTCCTGTGCACTCTTGACGAGGGTGCCCGGGAAGAGCCGCTCGAGGCGCAGCTGCTGCGATTCGCGCAGCTCGGTGACCGGCCCGAAGCGCACGTACTTGCCCTGCACACCGATATCGCTGATGCCCGCCTTGCGCGCGACGGTGCGCAGGCGTGCCACGTCGAAGAGGTTGAGCACCGGCTGCGGCGGCTCGCCGTACCTGTCCTTGAGCTCGGCGATGATCTCGTCGAGAGCTGCCTCGTCCTCGACGCTCGCGAGCTTCTTGTACGCCTCGAGGCGCAGACGCTCCCCCGGCACGTACTCGTGCGGCAGGTGCGCGTCGACGGGCAGTTCGATCTTGATCTCGACCGGCATCGTGTTGCCCTCGTCGCCGCGGTAGTCGGCCACGGCCTCGCCCACCATGCGCACGTAGAGGTCGAACCCGACGCCGGCGATGTGACCGGACTGTTCACCGCCGAGGAGGTTTCCGGCGCCGCGGATCTCGAGGTCCTTCATCGCGATCTGCATGCCCGCCCCGAGGTCGGTGTGGCTCGCGATCGTCTGGAGTCGGTCGTGTGCCGTCTCCGTGAGCGGCTTCTCCGCGGGGAACATGAAGTACGCGTAGGCGCGTTCGCGGCCACGGCCGACACGTCCACGCAACTGGTGCAGCTGGCTCAGGCCGAGCTGGTCGGCCCGCTCGACGATGAGCGTGTTGGCGTTGCTGATGTCGAGGCCGGTCTCGACGATCGTCGTACAGATGAGCACGTCGAACTTGCGCTCCCAGAAGTCGACGACGACCTCCTCGAGACGGGCCTCGCCCATCTTTCCGTGGGCCGTGGCGACACGCGCCTCAGGCACGAGTTCGCGAATGCGAGCAGCCTGCTTCTCGATGCTGCCGACCTTGTTGTGGACGTAGAAGACCTGACCCTCACGCATCAGCTCGCGCCGGATGGCGGCCGTGATCTGCTTCTCGTCGTACGCACCGACGAAGGTGAGGACAGGGTGGCGCTCCTCCGGCGGCGTGGCCAGGGTCGACATCTCGCGGATGCCGGTGACCGCCATCTCGAGCGTGCGCGGAATCGGCGTGGCCGACATCGCGAGCACGTCGACGGCCGTACGCAGCTGCTTGAGCTGCTCCTTGTGTTCGACACCGAATCGCTGTTCCTCGTCGACGATGACGAGGCCGAGATCCTTGAACTGGACCTCCTTGCTCAGCAGGCGGTGAGTGCCGATGACGAGATCGATCGAGCCGTCCTTCAGGCCCGCGAGCACCTCGCGGGCCTCCTTGTCGCTCTGGAAGCGCGAGAGCGCACGCACCGTGACGGGGAAGCCCGCGTACCGCTCGGAGAAGGTGGAGAAGTGCTGCTTGACGAGCAGCGTGGTCGGCACGAGAACGGCGACCTGCTTGGAATCCTGAATCGCCTTGAACGCGGCGCGCACGGCGATCTCGGTCTTGCCGTAGCCGACGTCACCGCAGACGAGGCGGTCCATCGGAACCGTCTTCTCCATGTCAGCCTTGACCTCGTCGATACTGCTCAACTGATCCGGCGTCTCGACGTAGGCGAATGCGTCCTCCAACTCACGCTGCCATGGGGTGTCCGGTGCGAACGCGTGACCGGGCGTGGCCTGGCGCGCGGAGTAGAGGCGGATGAGTTCACCCGCGATCTGCTTGACGTGACGGCGCGCCTTCGACTTCGTGGCGGCCCAGTCGGAACCACCCATCTTCGACAGGGTGGGCATCTCGCCGCCGACGTACCGGGTGACCTGGTCGAGCTGATCGGTGGGGACGAAGAGTCGGTCGCCCGGCTGCCCCCGCTTGCTCGAGGCGTACTCAAGCACGAGGTACTCACGGGTGGCTCCGCCGACGGTGCGCTGCATCATCTCGACGAAGCGGCCGACACCGTGCTGTTCGTGGACGACGTGGTCGCCCGGCTTGAGCTGCAGCGGGTCGACGACGTTGCGGCGGCGCGACGGCATGCGTCGCATGTCCTTCGTGCTCGCCCCGGCCGAACCGGTGAGGTCGGCCTCGGTGAGGACGACGAGACCGAGGTCGGGCATCTCGAAGCCGTGCCCGAGCGCGCCGGTGGCCACCTCGACGCCGGCCTGCACCTGCGTCATCGGGCGCGAGGCCACATCGTGCTCGCCGAGCACCTGCGTCACGCGCTTGGCGAAGCCGGGCCCGTCCGTGACGACGGCGACGGATCGCCCGGCGTCGACGTGGGCTTTGATGTCGGCCGAGGCCTTCTCCGTGTCACCGCGGTAGTTGGGCACGTCCTCCGACGCGATGGTGACGCGAGTGCCGGGCAACTCGTCCTCGAGGAACTCCTGCAGGTCGTTGTCGGCAGCGAAGGAGCTGAACGACCACCACGCGCGCCCGCCTGCGAGCGCCTTGTCGCGCAGATCCGACAGCGCCCAGTAGGAACCGCCGTCGAGGATCGAGCGCAGGTCGACCGGAATGGCGTTGCCGGCAGCCGCGTTGGCCCAACTTGCGTCGAGGAACTCCTGGGAGGTGTTGACGAGGTCGTGGGCGCGGGTGCGCACACGCTCCGGGTCGAGCAGGACGACGTGGGTTCCCGGGCGCACGACGTCGACGAGCGTCTCCATCCCCGCGGGAAGAAGTGCCGGCATGAGGGATTCCATGCCCTCGACGGCGATGCCTTCGGCCACCTTGGAGAGCATGTCGGTGACGCCGGGCAGTGTCGGGGCGAGCTCGGCGGCGCGCTCACGGACCTCGGGCGTCAGCAGCAGCTCACGGCACGGCGGCGCCCACAGCCCGTGCGGGTTGACCTCGAGCGAACGCTGGTCGGCCACCTTGAACCAGCGGATCTCCTCGACGACGTCACCCCAGAACTCGAGGCGCACCGGGTGGTCCTCGGTGGGCGGGAAGACGTCGAGGATGCCACCGCGCACGGCGAACTCACCGCGCTTCTCCACCATGTCGACGCGCGTGTACGCAGCACCGACGAGGGCTTGGACGATGTCTTCGAGCGGGCGCTCGTCGCCGGCCGCGAGGCTGACCGGTTCGAGATCACCGAGCCCCTTGGCGAGCGGCTGCATGAGCGCCCGCACGGAGGCGACGACGACCTCGATCGGCCCGTAGGTGCCGCCGGATTCGGGGTGCGCGAGGCGTCGCAGCACCGCCAGGCGCTTGCCGACCGTGTCGGAGCGCGGCGACATCCGCTCGTGCGGGAGCGTCTCCCAGCTCGGGAAGTCGGCGACGGCGTCGTAATCGAGGAAGCTGCGCAAGACGGCCGTGACGTCGTCGGCCTCACGACCGGTGGCCGTGACGACGAGCAACGGAACGCCACCCTCACCGGGCGCGCAGGCGCCGGCGAGCGCCGCCGCGATCGGTCCGCGCAGGCCGGAGGCGGCCGCAACATCGACGAGGCCCTCCTCGCCGCGCAACGCGAGCAGCCTGCCGACCGAGGCGTCCGCGCACACCCGCTCGAGCAGCGGCATGAGCGGCAGATTGGTGGCCTCGGGCATTCGCGGAACTCCTTCGCGGGCGGTTGGATCAGGGCGCGCAGCCGTGACACCTTCGCGCGCCGCCGGGGCGGACGAAGGCGTGACCTCAGTCTAGGTGCGCTCTGCGACAACCCCGGAACCGCGCGGAATCATCCCGCTCAGGGGCGGCCGAACAGTTCGACGTCACGAGCAACCGAGGAGCCTTCGAGGCGCAGCATCGTCCACCCGTCACCCGACGGTTCGAGGATGACGCGCGGCGTCTCGTCGGGGTGACCCGACGCGTCACCCGGGCCCTTCTCCTCGACGATGCGGCTGTGCAAGTAGGACGACCAGCGCACGCGCACCACGACGCCGCGCCCAGGCTGAACGTTGAGGACGAGGTGCGAGGCGCTCTTGCCGCGCAGCGTGGCGCCGTCACCGATGAGCGGTTTCGTGCCCGAGACCTCGAACAGGCGCCAGTCACGGTTCGACCAGACCTCGCGCCATCCCTCGGGCTGCGCGTTGGCGGTGCGCCACTCCCCCGTGCGCTTGACCGGGTGCCGGTTGAGCGCGACGTACCGGACGCTCGAGTCGCGCAACCAGCCGTTCAGGTGCTCCGGCGAGATGCTCGCCTCCCGGTCGACGAAGGCATCGGAGAGGCTACGGTCGGCCTGCGTCTCGTAGCCGCGGGCGAGCCAGAAGCCCATGGCGAGGACGAAGGCCGAGGTGTGCGTGCCGTCGGCGACCACCTCGACGCGGCTCGTCTCGATACCGGGCTGGCGCTTCAGGGCGTCCACGAGCGGTTGGTACACCGTGACCGACGACGCCGAAGCGCGCGAATCGGCCAGATCGTGCGCGGTGAAGTAGGCGGACCAGACGAGTGACGGGACGACGGCGAGCGCGGTGAAGCGGTTGCTGCGCCGGGCCGTCGCGGCCACTGCTACGGGCAGGACGGCGAACACGAGCCGCGCGAGGTTCGACCCCATCGCGTTGGGCACGGCCGAGAACACGACGATGGCGAACGTTGCGATGACGATGGCGACCTTGACCGGACGCGCCGGGTTCGCGAAGAGGAAGACCGCGAGCAGGGCGAGGGAGATGAGCGCGCGAGCCCAGCCGTAGCCTTCGGGGCCGCTGCTGCCCCACAGCCACGACGAAACACCGAGGAAGGCCAGCCCCGCGAGGATCGGCACGATCGACAGGCGTTTGCCGAGGAATCCCGCGCCCAGACCGACGAGCACGAACGCCACGGCCACTGGCGACGCCAGGCCGCTGAGGACGACGAGGAACGACGCGAGCCAGCGCCGATCGCGGATGGCGGCGTCGAGGGCTCCGATGGCGATGACCGCACCGACGAGGAACGTCGTCCGGCCGGCACCGAGGGTGAGGAGGGCGCTGATGGTCGCCACCCAGACAGCGACGATCGGTCGGCGAACCTGGGTCACAGTGAGGGCCACGGCCCACGGAATCGCGAGGGCCGCGAGCGCGACGACGAGGTGCGCACCGAGCAGCGCCGACAGCCACGGCACGATGACCGAGTAGCCGCCGGGCGGATGCGCTCCGGAGTACCAGCTGAACCAGTACCCGAGCGTCACGCCGTCACGAGCGGCCTGGGCGCGTGCGAGGGCGGCCCACATGTCGCCCACTCCGGGCGCGATGAGGACGAAGAGCAGGCCCCCGACGGCGACAACGGCCGTCGCGGACCAGGCGTGCAGCGCGAGACGTCGGCTGACGTGCTCGGTGACGCGTTCAGTGGGCATGCACGATGTTCTGCGCGTCGGTGAGCCCACGGTGGACGAGGGCTTCGACGGCGTCGCTGCCTGCGGGAACGAGGAAGTCGAGTTCCTTGCGTTCGCTCGCGTTGAAGTCCTTGAGCACGAAGTCGGCCACGTCCATGCGTCCGGGCGGACGACCGATGCCGAGACGCACGCGCAGGTAGTCCTTCGTGCCGATGCTCTTGCTGATGGAGCGCAGGCCGTTGTGGCCGCCCTCTCCGCCGCCGAGTTTGAGGCGCACCGCGCCGAAGTCGATGTCGAGTTCGTCGTGCAGGACGACGAGACGCTCCGGCGGGATCTTGAAGAACTTCATGAGCGCGCTGACGGGTCCACCCGACTCGTTCATGTAGCTGCTCGGCACCGCGATGACGGCCTTGGGCCCGGGCATGCCGCCCGGCATGGTGCCGAGGCGGATTTCGGCTGCGGCGGCCCGTGCTTTGTGGGCGCGCAACGTGACGCCTGCGTCAGCTGCCATGCGTTCGACCACCATGGCGCCGACGTTGTGGCGGTTGCCCGCATACTTCGGGCCGGGGTTGCCGAGGCCGACGACGAGCCAGGGGTCCATGGGCGTCCTTTCCACGAGCGACCAGTATGCCGCAGGGCGGTGACGACGAAGGCCCCCCGCCGCCTGCGACGGCGACGAGGGGCCTCGTCAGAGAGTCCTGTTCGGACCGGGGATCACTCCTGCTCGGAGTCGTCCCCCTCGGCTGCGTCGCCCTCGGCGGACTCGCCCTCGGCACCTTCGGCGGCCTCGGCCTCAGCGGCCTCCTCGTCGGACTCGTCGTGCTCGATGCCGGCCTCGGCCTCGGCCTCGGCGAGCTCGGCCTCGAGAGCCTCAGCGGAGATCTGCTCGGTGATGTTGACGACGAGCAGCTCCTCGTCGGAGTCGAGCGTGACGCCCTCGGGCAGCGTGATGTCCTTCGCGAGGATCTGCGTACCGGCCTCGAGGCCCTCGACGGAAACCGTGAAGAACTCGGGGATGTCGGTGGCCGGGGCCTCGACGGACAGCGTCGCGTTCTCCGTCGTGACGACGGTCTCGGGAGCGGCCTCGCCCTCGACGTGGACGGCGACGTCGACGACGACCTTCTCGCCGCGCTTCACGATGACGAGATCGACGTGCTCGATGTTGCGGCGCAGGATCTCGCGCTGGACGTCGCGGGCGAGCGCCAGCTCTTCCTTGCCGTCGTAGCGGATCGTGAGCAGGTTGTTCGGGTTCTTCACGGCGAGCATCGTGGCGTGGCCCTCGAGTTCGAGGTGAACCGGCTTCTCACCGTGGCCGTAGAGAACGGCGGGGATCTTGTCCTCACGGCGGATGCGGCGGGCAGCGCCCTTGCCGAACTCCGTGCGGATGGTGGCGTCGAGGTAGGTCTTCTCCTGTGCCATGGCTGGCCTCCAAGCGGAAGGGGCTCGCGCTTGCGCGCGAACCGACGTATCGGGTGCGGTGGCCTCGACGCGGGGCGATGTACGGGCACGAGTTCGCGCGGGTACGCCACTTCGTCACACGCTCACACAGAGCGGACGTCGAACGGAGAACCACCGCGTCGATCACGGACCCTGGATCCGAACGGCGACTTTCGTCGCGCGCCCGTGCAGCATCCCTCGCCGAGGCAACGTCGACCAGTCTAAACGAGCGACGCCACGGAGGCGAAACGGCCCCGAACCGCCGCACGTGCGGGGTTCGAGGCCGTCATCGGGCGAAGTGCTTACTGCGCCTCGTCGAACATGCTCGTGACCGAGCCGTCCTCGAAGACCTCACGGATGGCCTGCGACAGCAGCGGCGCGATGGACAGCACCGTCAGCTTGTCGAACTTCTTCTCCGGCGTGATCGGCAGGGTGTCCGTGACAATGACCTCGCGGGCCACCGAGTCGTTCAGGCGCTGAACGGCCGGGTCGGAGAAGATCGCGTGCGTCGAGGCGATGACGACGGACGCGGCGCCGTCGTTCAGCAGCGCGTCGGCCGCGTGGCAGATGGTGCCACCCGAGTCGATCATGTCGTCGACGAGCAGGCAGGTGCGGCCTTCGACCGAGCCGACGACGCGGTTGGCGACCGACTGGTTGGGGCGCGTCACGTCGCGCGTCTTGTGGATGAAGGCCAGCGGTGCGCCGTTGAGGCGCTTGCTCCAGGCCTCGGCGACCTTGATGCGGCCGGCGTCCGGCGAGACGACGGCGAGGTTCTCGTTGCCGTACTTGCTCGCGACGTAGTCGGTGATGACCGGCAGGGCCTGCAGGTGGTCGACGGGACCGTCGAAGAAGCCCTGGATCTGGTCGGTGTGCAGGTCGACCGCCATGAGGCGGTTGGCACCGGCCGTCTTGAACATGTCGGCGACGAGGCGGGCCGAGATCGGCTCGCGGCCGCGCGACTTCTTGTCCTGACGTGCGTAGCCGTAGAACGGCGCGACGACGGTGATGCGCTTGGCCGAGGCGCGCTTGAGCGCGTCGACCATGATGAGCTGCTCCATGATCCACTGGTTCACCGGAGCGGTGTGGCTCTGGATGACGAAGGCGTCGCAACCGCGCACCGACTCGTCGAAGCGCACGTACGTCTCCGAGTTGGCGAAGTCGTAGGCCTGCGTCGGCACGAGCTGGGTGCCGAGCCCCTCAGCCACCGCCTGCGCGAGTTCGGGGTTGGCCCGTCCGGAGAAGACCATGAGGTTCTTCTCGGTCGTGCGCTTCATGGACAGGCTCACTTCGTGATCCCTTCGTCTGCGGAGGATTCCTCGTCAACACTAGTGGACGCCGCTTCACCGGCGGCGGCCCGGGGCGAGGCGTGCGCGACGTCACGCGCGGCGTCCGCCGTCTTCGTCCCGGCACGGCGGCGCTCGACCCACCCGTCGATGTTGCGCTGCCGGCCGCGGGCGACCGCGATCTGGCCGGAGCCGACGTCGCCGTCGACGGCGGAACCGGCGGCGACGTACGCGCCGGGCGCAATGGTGACGGGTGCGATGAGCACCGAGTCGGAGCCGACGAAGCTGTGGGCGCCGACGTGCGTCACATGCTTGTTGACGCCGTCGTAGTTGGCGAAGATCGTGCCCGCGCCGATGTTCGCGCCCTCACCGATGACGGCATCGCCGCAGTACGTGAGGTGCGGCACCTTGGCGCCGTCGCCGATCTGGGCGTTCTTCGTCTCGACGAACCCGCCGATCTTGCCCTTCGCGCCGAGCTCGGTGCCCGGGCGCAGGTAGCTGAACGGGCCGACGCTCGCGCCGGCGCCGATCGTCGCGAGGTTGGCCTGCGTGCGCACGACGGACGCGTCGTCGGCCACCTCGGTGTCGACCAGCGTCGTGTCGGGGCCGATCGCGCAGTTCGCGCCGATCGTCGTGGCGCCGCGCAACTGCGTGTTCGGGTGGACGACGGTGTCGCGCCCGATCGTCACCTCGACGTCGACGAACGTCGTCGCCGGATCGATGACGATGGCGCCGTCACGCATGGCCTGCTCGACGATGCGCTTGTTGAGCTCGCGGCCCATGGCGGCGAGCTGAACCTTGTCGTTGACGCCCTCGGTCTGCATGAGGTCGTCGATCGTGTGCGCCTCGACGCGGCCGCCCGCCTCGCGGGCAAGCCCGAGGACGTCGGTGAGGTACTTCTCGCCCTGGGCGTTGTCGGTGGTCACCTTCGCGAGGCTCTCGCGCAGCACCGCCGCGTCGAACGCGTAGATGCCGGAGTTGATCTCGCGGATCTCGACGGCGTCCTTGTGCTCGGTGCCCTCCTCGCGGGCCTTCAGCGCGTCCTTGTGCTCGATGATGCCCGCGACGGAACCCGCGGCGTCACGCAGGATGCGCCCGTAGCCGGTGGGGTTCGGCACAACGGCGGTGAGCACGGTGACGGCGTTGCCGCCCTGCTCGTGCGCCGTCGTCAGCTCGGTGAGGGTCTGCGTCGCGAGCAGCGGCACGTCGCCGTAGGTGACGAGCACGGTGCCGGAGAGATCGTTCGGCAACATCTCGAGCGCGCACTCCGCAGCGCGACCGGTGCCCTTGACCTCGTCCTGGTCGGCGATCGTCGCGTCGGGAGCGATCTCTGCGATGTGCGCCGCGACCCTCTCACGCTGATGGCGCACGACGACGGCGAGGTGCGACGGCTCAGTGCCCCGGGCGGCCGCGACGGCGTGCCCGACGAGGGAACGTCCGCCGATCGTGTGCAGCACCTTGGGGATGTCTGACTTCATGCGGGTGCCCTCGCCGGCGGCGAGGACGATGATGGCTGCGGGACGCGGTGCGCTCACGTGTGAAGCTCCCCTGCGATTCGGTGATGTCTGGAAGCTGCGGCCCGCCTCGGATCACGAACGGGCAGCAGTAGCACAGCGACTCTACCGCCCCACTTCCCGCCTCGCCCCGGGGAACGCTTGTCCCGGCCTGGACGCAAGGCGCCATGGGCGTCTTCGCCAGCGTGTCGTGCGGCGCCGTTCCGGCATCCGGGCGGCGCTCGTTGGAGCGCGAGAGGGGGGCTCGGCGTCCTTCATCCTTGCGGAATGAACGACACCGGCGCGAAGCCCGCCGTCCTGCATCAGCGCGTCGGCTGGCTCGAGCTCTTCTACCACCTCGTCTTCGTCGTCGTCATCGTACGCCTCACCCATCTCGTGCACGGCGATCCGTCGTGGTCGCTCATCTGGACCTCCATCGGGCTGACGTTCGTCGTGTGGCTCGCGTGGTCCAACGTCAGCGCCATGACGAACGTGTCGGGTGTGGTCGGCCCGCGCGGCGCCCGCTGCTCTTCCTCTCGATGGCCGGGATGGGCGTCCTAGCGATCGGTGTGGAGGGCGTGACCGAGGGCCACTTCTGGTTGTTCGTCATCGGGTACGCCATCGCACGCGCCGCGACGTGGCCGCTGTGGCTGCGCGGACGCATCGAACGCCCGAACCACCTGACGCGCGCCCTACCCTTCGCCCCGTTCCTCCTCGCCACCCTCGCCGTCGGCTTCGTCCACCAGGTCTGGCTCCTCGTCGTGGCTCTCGTGGTGCTGGCCACCGCCGAGATCGGCTTCTCGTTCGCCGGCCGCGGCGACGTGGAGGGCCGACGCCTGCACGGCCCGCACATGGTCGAGCGCATCGGCCTACTGCTCATGCTTCTGCTCGGTGAGTGCGTCGTCCAGATCGTCAACGCCCTCGACGAGGATCATCGCGAGCCGATGCACTGGGTGACGGCGGCGTGCGCCATGGCGCTGTCGTGCGCGCTGTGGTGGCTCGTCTACGACGCGACGGTACCAAGATCGAGGCCGCGATGGATCGCGACGACACCTCGATCGCCGACTTCATCGGCGGCGCCCAGCTCGGCATCGCCTCCGGGCTCGTCCTCATGGCGGCCGGCATGGCCGACGCCGTCCACTCGGCGCAGGCCGAGGAAGGCGCGGCGCACCTGCACTCCGGATCGCTCGCCTGCTTGTGCCCCCTCGTGTTCCACGTGCCCGTGGCCGTCGTCTGGGTCTTCGGTGACCCCTGGGTGCCGTGGATCGTCCTCGTGGCACTTTTCGCCAACGTCGTCGCCGACATCGTTCTGCAGGCCATGGGCACGAAGCGCATCACGGCGTTCGTCGAATCGGGTGGCTTTGAGGAGCGGATGGGCGCGGCGGCCAAGCGCACGACAGAGCCGAGCGTCGGCAACGGCGAGCTCGGCTGAGCATGAGCCACGCGTCTGTCCCTCCTCGGCCGAACCGGCCGAGCAACCCGTCCGTCGTACGCGTGTGCGCTCCGTCGGCCGCCGGGTGCTGCGCGGCGTGGTCACGACGTTTCTCGTCGTCACGGTGCTGTCGCTGACGTTCAACGCACTCACCACTCCCCCGAAACGCCTCGACGCACCGACAGGTGCCGACGTCGACGTTCAGCTGCGCGACGGGCGAACCATCAGCGTCCATTAGGAACGCTGGGGCGACGCAGCTTCGACGCAGACTGCGCTCGTTCTCGTCCACGGTTTCGCCGAGTCGACCGTGTCGTGGTCTCTCGTCGCACCGCAGTTGGCGAAGGACCGGCCCGTCGTCGCCGTCGACCTCGCGGGCTCGGGGTACTCGCAGTACTCGGAGCGCTACTCGCTCGATGACCAGAGCGACCTCGTCCTCGGCGTCGTCGAGGCGCTGCAGCTCGACAAGCCGACGCTCGTCGGGCACTCACTCGGGGCCGCCGTCGTCGGGGCGGTCGCCCTCGAGCACCCCGATCGGATCTCCGGCATCGTCTTCGCCGACGGTGACGCCCTCCCGTTCGACGGACGCGAGGGCGAACCGCCGGCCGTCGCGTCGTTCATCGCACGCACTCCGTACGCCCTGTCGCTGTACCGCCTCGGCACGCACTGGAACTGGTTCCCTCGGCGCATCTTCGACGCACAGTGCGGAAGTGTCTGCCACGGCCTGCATGGCGCGAAGGGCGATGCCCTCGTCGACGCGTGGATCCGCCCGCTGCGGCAACGCGTCGCGGAGGAGGCGATGCTCGACACGGCGGATCGACCGATGCTCCACCTCACGCCCGAGCAGGTCCGCGCGATTCGGGTGCCGCGCGCCGTCCTGTGGGGCGAGGAGGACGCCACCGGTGGCGGCTCACGCGAGGGCGCCGAGCGCAACCTCGGCCACCCGCCGTCGGCGACCGTCGCGAACGCCGGGCACCTGTCGATGGTGGCGGACCCGGACGGCTTCGTGCGCGCGCTCAACGGTCTCCTGGGCCGGATGACACCTGCCGGCTGACCTCGTTCCGCCGGCCCGGATCACCCTCGCGCGGCAAGCGTGAAATCGACCTTCTACCCGGTCCTGCGCCCGAGCGGTCGGCGCGTCGATAGACTCCCGCGAGAACCATCGTCGGGCCCTCGGGCGAATCGGGTTGGAGGACAACAGGTGTCAACCCAGCACAAGAAACTGCGCGTTGCGCTCATCAACGACTTCGAGATTGTCGTCCAAGGTCTCGACGCTCTCCTCAGGCCGTACGCGGACGAGGTCGAGCTCGTGGCGCAGACCGAGATCAGCCAGGGCGTCGACATTGCGTTGTACGACTGTTTCGCCATGGCCGACCGCGGCTGGTCGACCCTCAACGTCTTGAGCGCCGACGAGAACGTCAAGCGCATCGCCGTGTTCACCAAGAGCATTCCGCAGTCGTTCGTCGACCCGATGCTCGACATGGGGGTGACGGGCGTCCTGTCCAAGGCGCTGGGCGGCGAGGAACTCGTGCGGTCCCTGCGCGCCATCGACTCCGGCGAGCACGTCGTGTCGGAGTCGCTCCCCATCGAGCTCGAGCGCGGCGCGTGGCCGGGGCGCCGCCAGGGCCTCACCGAGCGTGAGAGCGAGGTCGTCGCGCTCATCTGCCAGGGCATGCCGAACGACATCATCGCCGTGCACCTGCACCTCACGCTCAACACCCTCAAGAGCTACATCCGCACCGCCTACCGCAAGATGGGCGTCACGACGCGCTCCGAAGCCGTGCTGTGGGGCGTCGGTTACGGCTTCCACATGACGCCGCCGAGCACCCCGGACACGTCCGCGCAGACCGCCTGACGCCGCGACCCACCGAGCAGCGAGAACGTCACCAACAGCGCGAACGCCCGCGTCACCGGCCGAAACGGCCAGGTGACGCGGGCGTTCGCGTTTCGGGCGTCAGCTCTTCGGCATCCAGATGCGGTCGAGGTAGTCGCGCATCGAACGATCGGATGAGAAGAAGCCGGAGCGCGCGACGTTGAGCACCGCCGAGCGGGTCCAGCCGTCGACGTCGCGGTAGGCGGCATCCACGCGGGCCTGCGCGTCGAGGTAGGACTGGAAATCGGCGAGCGCCATGAACCTGTCCTTGTAGAGCAGATCATCGACAACCGGAGCCGCGAGCGAGCGGTCGCCACCGGTGAAGTGGCCGCTCGCGAGCAGGTCGATGGCGCGCTTGAGCGCCGGGTTCGACTCGTAGAAGGACGACGGTGTGTAGCCGCGGTCCGCGAGCGCCGCCACCTCGGGCTCGAGCATGCCGAAGAGGAAGAAGTTCTCGTCGCCGACGAGTTCGCGGATCTCGACGTTCGCGCCGTCGTCGGTGCCGATCGTCAGCGCGCCGTTGAGGGCGAACTTCATGTTGCCCGTGCCGGAGGCCTCCTTGCCGGCGAGGGAGATCTGCTCGGAGAGGTCGGCGGCGGGGATGAGCTTGTTCGCGAGCGTCACGTTGTAGTTCGCGGGGAACGCGACGGCCATGAGGTCGGTGACGCGCGGGTCCTGCGCGATCGTCTTCGCCACCGAGTTGATGAGGAAGATGATCTCCTTCGCCATGAAGTAACCTGGCGCCGCCTTGGCGCCGAAGACGAAAGTGCGCGGCACGACGTCCTCGCGGCGCACACGCCCGCTCGTGATGTCGTCGTACATCGAGACGATGTGCAGCAGCTTGAGCGTCTGACGCTTGTACTCGTGCAGGCGCTTGACCATGACGTCGAGCATCGCGTGCTCGGGCAGTTCGATGCCGTCACGCTGGCTCAGGATGGAGCGCAGGCGATCCTTGTTGGCCTGCTTCACCTGGCGGAAGCTCTCGGTGAACGCGGCGTCGTCGGCGTAGGGCTCGAGTTCGCGCAGACGCTCGAGATCGGTCTCCCAGCCGGGGCCGATCGTGTCGGTGATGAGAGTGGACAGCTGCTGGTTCGCAAGGCGGATGAAGCGGCGCGGCGTCACGCCGTTCGTCACGTTGGTGAACTTGTTCGGCCACAGGGCCGCGAAGTCGGGAAGCAGCTTGTCGCGCAGCAGTTCCGAGTGGAGCGCGGCGACGCCGTTGACCTTGACGCCGGCGACCGTCGCGAGGTTGGCCATGCGGACGGCCCGCTCGGGGTGCTCCTGGATGACCGACATGCGGCGAACGCGCAGTTCGTCACCGGGGAAGGCTTCGCGAACGGTGTCGAGGAACTCCTCGTTGATGCGGTAGATGATCTCCATGTGGCGCGGCAGCAGGCGCGTCATGAGCTCGACGGGCCACACCTCGAGGGCCTCGGGCAGCAGGGTGTGGCAGGTGTAGGCGAAGCACTTGCTCGTGACCTCCCACGCGGCGGCCCACTCCATGTCGTGCTCGTCCATGAGCAGACGCATCATCTCCGGAATGGCGATGACGGGGTGGGTGTCGTTGAGCTGGAAGATGATGCGCTCGTCGAGCCTCGTGAGGTCGAAGTCCTCCTCGAGCGTGCGGTCGATGAAGTCCTTGAGCGAGCACGCGACGAAGAAGTACTGCTGCTGCAGGCGCAGTTCACGCCCCTGCGGCGTCGAGTCCTCCGGGTAGAGCACCTTCGAGATGTTCTCGGCGAAGGTCTGGGCGCGCACGGCCTCGGCGTAGTCGCCGGAGTTGAAGATCTCGAGGTCGAACTCCTGCGTGGCGCGGGCGCTCCACAGACGCAGTGTATTGACGACGCCGTTCTGGTAGCCGGGAACCATGTAGTGGTACGGGATGCCCTGCACGTTCCAGGCCGGCAGCCAGCGGGGGCGGGTGCGGCCATCGCCGTCGATGTACTGCTCGGTGGTGCCGCCGAAGTTGACCTGGACGGCGCGGTCGGGGTGCGGGAACTCCCAGGGGGCGCCGAGGGAGAGCCACGCGTCGGGCACCTCGACCTGGCGCCCCTCTTCGAAGGTCTGACGGAAGATGCCGTACTCGTAGCGGATGCCGTAGCCGATGCTCGGCACGTCCATCGACGCGAGCGAGTCGATGAAGCAGGCGGCGAGGCGGCCGAGACCACCGTTGCCGAGGCCGGGCTCGATCTCCTGGGCACGCAGGAGATTGAAGTCGAGGCCGAGCGACGTCATGGCCTGCTCGGCGATGTCTCCGAGGTCGGTGGCGAGCAGCGAGTTACCCATCTGGCGGCCCAGCAGGTACTCGGCCGAGAGGTAGCCGACCATCTTCGTCGGGTTCTGACGACGACGCTCCGCGGTGCGCAGCCAGTCGGCCATGAGGTAGCCGCGGATGGTGCGGGCCAGCGCGAGGTACTGGTCGGTGGTCGTCGAGCGCTTGAGCGCGACGCCGGCCTCGAAGTTGAGTTCGTCGAGGAACGCCTTGGCGAAGCCGTCGACCGTGCGCTCGGGGCCGACAACGGGCTCGGTGGCCCGGGGGCTCGTGGGCTCGAACGCCGAGCCCTTGACGGAGCTGTCGAGTCGCGGGGTCTCGTCGGCGAGCCAGCCTGCGCTGGGACGATCGGACGGGTCGTGGGACATGAACTCTCCGGGGGAAATCGAGGTCGGTCGGGCCCGCTCGTGCGGCACTTCCGATCCTAGGTCGTGGCTGCTGGGTGCGCGATCCACGCGTGACGGTGGCCGTGATGTCTCGCCGAAATCGATTCTCCGGCCGCACTCCCCCGCGAACAGCTACTCGTCCGTATCTCGGGCGGACAGCAGCAGCCGCGGCATCGCCGCAACCGGAACGCCGGCCAGGCGATCAGCTTCTCCTCAGAACCCTCTCGAGGGAAGCGCGCACGTCGTCGGAGTCGGCGCCCAGCGTCCTCGCGCGAGCGACGAAGCCTGCGGCGAGGGAGTCGAGTTCGCTCGTGTCACTCCGACGTTGTCGAGCCTTCACTCGAGTTCCTGCGGCGCGGCGTGTTTCGACGTAGCCCCCGGCCTCGAGTTCCCTGAACGCCCGCGAGACCGTGCCGGGGGCCACCTGCAAGTCGCCGGCGAGTTGTCGCACTGTCGGCAGCCTCTCGCCCTGCCCGAGTTCGCCCGTGTCGATGAGGAGGGCCAGCTGCCGCCGGATCTGTTCGTAGGGCGGGGTGGGGTCGGCAGCGTCGACGCGCAGTGCACTCATCGCGTGGCCGCCCGAGCGAGCTGGGTGCGCACGCCCACGAGGCAGGCGACGAGCGCGATCAGGAGCCCTGCGACGCCGCACCAGTGCGCCACGGAGACCCAGGTCGGCGCACCAGGCTGGGTCGTTCGGGTGCCGCCCGTCACGAGGAGCGCGACGCCGGCAAGGCTGAGACCGAGCGCCAGGAGGGCAATGCACTGGAGCGAGCGAGCACTGCGGTGACGCAGAGCGTCGTCGCTGACGGCTTCGGCGTGATCGGCGTTGAGTTGCGGACGCGCAGCGGCCGCGCGGAGTCCTACGAGCAGGCCCACGCACAGGACGAGCAGGCTGACCCCGAGCGGCACCCCGTAGTAAGCCCCCGGCCATGGGCTGCGGCCCTCGCCCCCCAGGGCCGTCGCCCATTCGACGGCGCGGCCATCGCGGCCCATGTAGTCCGCCGACGCGGTGAGGCCGGCGAGCACGAGCAGTCCGACCAGCGCCCCGAGCGTGACGAGCATTGTTGTGGCTGCCGCACGCGAGACGAAGTCGGACGGGTTTCGGCGTGCCAGGGACGCCGAACGCTCGAGCGCTCCCTCGCGCGGCGCGCTCATTTCGCCGACCGCCATGACGACGGTGGCCACCGCGCCCGCGAGGGCGGGAGCGACGACAAGGCCACGCCCCAGCGAACCGCCGAAGGTCACGCTCCCGGCGAAGGCCGCGACCCCGCAGACGAGGGCGACGAGGCGAGTGGCGCGAAGATGCCGCCCTGCGCTTCGTTCGATGGATGTGCCCGAGTCGTCACCGCGCCGCGCAGAAAGGGCGACAACCACAATGCCGACGACGAGCATGACCGCGCCGATGAACAGAATGGGCATCCCGGACTCCTTGTTTCAAGTGATTGATACAACAAGTGTGCGACCCGGCAACCATTTGTGTCAATGGCTTGGAACAAGGGTGTGAGACCACGACCCGCCACCTGACGCTTACGAGCCCTACGGGCGTCGCACATGCGTCACCAGAACGAGGGAAAGTAGGGCTGACGTGAGGACGGCCCCAATGGTGGTGGCGGTGCGCGACACCTCCGTCACGGCGAGTGCCACCGTGACGACGCCGACGGCGAGGGCTGCGAACGCGGCGCGGACGGCGATGACATTCCTCGAAAGATGTTCGAGCGAGCGGCTGAGGTCGGTGCCCTCCATCACCTCGCTGGTCGAGGTGAATGCCTTGATCGGCAGGACGACGAGCATGGCCACGAGGATGCCAACGCCGCCCGCGATGCACCAGCTACCCAGGAGCATGGAACAGAGCCCCCGTCATGCCGCGCGCATCTTCGGGCCACCAGTAGTGGTCGTAGCTGTCGCCAATGGAGCAGGGAAACCCACACTGGAACACCGGAGCCCGAGTTGTGCGAGGGCGGCGTAAAAGGAAGTCCCACCGAGTGGAGAACCTGAACCTTATTCACCGTGGATAATCCACCTTGCAATGCCTCGCTCACCACCGAGCGGGGCATTGTGCGTGCCCCATCACCACACCGACGATCCGCCGGCAGCCACACTAGGCCCGAAGTGCCGGATGGGACTTCATCTCGACACGCTCGGGGAGAAATCAGCCGCCGAAATCGCTGCGAACCGTAGATTCGCAAACGGAGAGGGCAGTTACTCGCAAACTAGCTTGGGCGGGCTCCCCGGGTTGGAATCGAACCAACGTCGCTAATCCTGATTCAAAGTCAGGCGGCCCCTGCCAGCAGAGCAACCGGGGAACGTCCGCGAACGGACCGCCCCAGAGTAGTTCACCGCCCGCACCTGCGGCACATCGGCGCACGGCCCGACCCGCGAGCGCCGAACTCGCCTGTGAGCAGGGCACAATGAGGGAATGACGACGTCACGGCCGAAGATCCGCATGACCGGCACCGAGCGTCGGGAGCAACTCATCGGCGTCGGGCGACGCGTCTTCGCCGAGCGCGGCGTCGCCGACGCCACCGTCGAGGAGATCGCGGCCGCGGCCGGCGTCACGAAGCCCGTCGTCTACGAGCACTTCGGCGGCAAGGAGGGCCTCTACGCCGTCGTCGTCGATCGGGAGACCCGCGCCCTGCTCGAAACCATCGCCGACGCCATCACCGAAGACATGAGCCCGCGCGAGTTCTTCGAACGCGCCACCGTCGCCGAACTGCACTACATCAGCACGCGCCCCGACGGCTTCCGCGTCCTCATCCGCGACGCCCCGTCCTGGCACTCCACCGGCCCCCTGTCGAGCCTCATGTCCGACCTCGCAACGCAGATCGAGACCTACCTCGCCCGCGTCATGCGCCGCCGCGAGATCGACGAGCGCTTCGCCCCCATCTACGCGCAGATGTTCGTCGGTATGGTCGCCCTCACCGGCGACTGGTGGCTCGAACACGGCCACGAGTTCACCGCCGAAGAAATCGCCGCGCACATGGTCAACCTCGGCTGGAACGGCCTCACCGGCCTCGAAGCCTCACCCCGCCTCGAGACCACGGCCATCGACGCCACCGCGCCGCCGCGCGGCAACTCGTCGCTCGTCACGCGTCTCGATGACGAGGGTGCGGACGGCGCCGCGTCGGCCGACGCCTGAACCGGCGCGAGCTGGGCCGGCACCGCGCCAAAGTCTCTCGACGTCAAGTTTCTTGATGCGTCGGTAGACTGCACGCATGACAGGCCACCGCGAACCCCAGCCCGAGACGCGCGGCGACGAGGTCGACGCGATCGTCACAGCCTGGAACACGGTGCGTCCCGATCTCGACGCCACCCCGCTCGACGTCCTCTCGCGCATCAGCCGCATCGCACGTCGCCTCGACCAGGCCCGCTCCTCCGTCTTCACCGAGCACCAGCTCGAAGGCTGGGAGTTCGACGTCATGTCCGCGCTGCGCCGCGCCGGTGAGCCCTTCCAGCTCTCCCCCGGCGCGCTCGTCCAGCAGACCCTCGTCACGTCCGGCACGATGACGAACCGCGTCGACCGCCTCGAGAAGCGCGGCTACGTCGCCCGCGAACCCTCCCCCAGCGACCGCCGCGGCGTGCTCGTGCGCCTCACACCCGACGGCCTCACCGTCGTCGACGCCGCCTTCGACGCCCTACTCGCCCACGAGCGGCGCCTCCTGTCCGGCATGGACGAACGGAGCCGCGCCGACCTCGCCGACTCCCTGCGCGCCCTTCTCGCCGCCGTCGAGACCTGACGATGACCGCCGACTCCGCGCACCTCCTCGCCCGCGTCCGCGACATCTGCCTCTCGTTCCCCGGCGCCCAGGAGAAGACCTCCCACGGATCGCCCGTTTTCTACACGACGAAGACGTTCGGCTGGTGGGCCGGCCACGTCCACCGCGACGACCGCGCCCGCGGCGTCCCTGACGACGCCCTCGCGCAGGCCATCACGTTCCTGCCCAGCCCCGACGAGCGCGACGCCCTCCTCGCCGACGGCCGCTTCCTCGTCCCCGCCTACCTCGGCACCCGCGGCTGGCTGGCCTACGACCTCAGCGGTCGCCTCGGCGGCCCGGGCGACTGGAGCGAGGTGCACGAGCTGATCGATTCCTCCTACCGCGCGACGGCCGGCAAGCGGCTCATCGCCCAGCTCGACGCCCGCTGACGCGAAGACTTCAGCCGAGCTGCACCCGCAACAGCCCCCTTGGCGTTTCCTTCGCGATATCGGCGAGCGCCTCATCAAGGCCCGGGAACGCGAACCCGTACCCCGTCGCGGTGAGAACGCCGGGCTCCACCCACCGGCTCTTGAGCACGAGTTCGGGCTCCGTGCGGATGACGCGCCCGCCGAACTCGAGCGACCACCGCGGCAGCGGCACTCCACGATCGGGAAGTCGACCGGCGAAGTGACGACGCACGGCCGCCGTCAGCGTCCGGTTCCTCACCGGATGCGGCGAGGCCAGATTCACCGGCCCGGCGATCCGGTCGTCGGCCATGATGTGCCGTACCGCGCCATACACGTCATCGAGATGGATCCAGCTGAACACCTGGTCGCCGTCACCCTGCGGACCGCTGAACCCGACGCGAGCGAGGTTGATGAGAGGGCTGAGGGCACCGCCGTCCGCGCCGAGCACGATCGACGTTCGCAGCGCCACCTTGCGCACCGACGTCGGGGCGTCGAAGAGCTCACACTCCCAGGCGCGGGCCACCGACACCGAGAATCCCGTGCCGAGCTCGCCGTCGGCCTCGTCCTGCGGCCGGTCACGGGCATCGCGGTAGATCGTGCCCGTGCTCGCGTTCAGCCAGACGATCGGAGGGTTCGGGCACCGCGCCAATGCCTCGCCGAGGCTGCGCGTCGTCTCGGTGCGCGAGGAGAAGATCTCGTCGGCCGTCTTCTTCGTGTACCGACAGCTGACGGAGCGACCGGCCAGGTTGAGCAGCGCGTCGGCGCCGTCGAGCACGGGCGCGAGGTCGTCGTCCCACTGCGCGTCGTTCTGCGCACCGCGGCCGATCGTGCGGACCTCGAACCCGTCACGCCGGAACGCCTCCTGCAGCCGTCGGCCCATGAAGCCCGACGCCCCCGCCATGACAATCACGCCTGAGTTCATTTCTGCTCCTTCGACAGCCGGTCGATGAGATCTGTGAGGTCACCCGTCACGCCACGGGCGAAGGGCAAGCGCGCGAGCGACAGCAGCTTGCCCACGATGGGTGGCGCGCCCTCGACAAGGGTCTGCGTCCGTTTCAGACCGGGCGAGTCGTCGACGGCCCAGTGGAGCACCACGCCGAGGTAGGCCGTCCACAGCAGCACCGGCAACTGTTCGCCGAGTCGCCCCCTCGGCACCTCGGAGGAGATGACGAGCACGTGGCGCACGAGGGCGATGGCCTCGTCACGCGGCGACGCGGACTCGGCCGAGAACGGGCTGACGCCGGCGCCCGGACGCAGCGCGACGTGCAGCATCGTCGAACCGAAGTCGTGGTACGGCGCGTTGACCTCGATGCCCGCCTCCCACAGGACCCGCAGGTTCTGCGCCAGCGGCGCCCCCTCGCGCAGACGCGGCTCCGCGAGACGCCGGTGCTCGACCTGGATGCGCCGGTACAGCTCCTGGACGAAGGCGTCCTTGCCGTCGAAGTAGTAGTACGCGTTGCCCTGCGAGACACCGGCCTCCGTGGCAATGAGGCGCATTGTCGTCTTCTCGTAGCCCCGTTCCCGGAACAGGCGCAGCGCCGTTTCGACGAGCACCTCCCGTGTGGCTTCCGACTTCGTCGTCATGTGAGGAACACTACGCCTTTTTGAACACGTTCAAAACCTTTGCGCACAGGCACGAGAATGCCCGGTCGGACCGTGGGGTCCGACCGGGCATCGCCGTCGTGCGCCGTCGTCAGCTGAGGAGTTCGGCCGCCTCGAGCCACTCGAGCTCGAGGCCCTCCTTCTCCTCGAGCACGGCCTGCAGCTTCACGTTGATCTCGGCGGCCCTGCCGTAGTCGCTCGCCGCGGCGGCGAGTTCGTCGTGCAGCTTCGCCTCGCGGTCGGCCACCTTCGCGAGCTGACGCTCGATGCGCGCCACCGTCTTGCGCGCCTCGCGCTCCTCGGCGGCCGAGACCTGGCGCGCCGGAGCGGCGTCGCCCTCAGCGAGCGATGTCGCGTCGACGCCCTTGGCCGCGGCGCCCTGACGCTCGAACGCCGCCTGCGCCTCGAGGTGGTGCTTGCGCAGTTCGAGGTACTGCTCGACGCCACCGACGAGGTCGAGAATCTTGCCGTCGCCGAGCAGCGCGACCTGACGGTCGCACATACGCTCGAGGAGGTAGCGGTCGTGCGAGACGACGAGCAGGGTGCCCGCCCAGCCGTCGAGCACGTCCTCCATCGACGTCAGCGTCTCGATGTCGAGGTCGTTCGTCGGCTCGTCGAGGAGCAGGACGTTCGGCTCCGCCATGAGCAGCCGCAGGAACTGCAAACGCCGACGCTCGCCACCCGACAGCTCGGAGACGCGCGACTGCTGACGCCCGCCCGAAAACCCGAGCCGCTTCGCCAGCTGCGAGGCGGAGGTCTCCTTGCCGTCGAGCACGATGTAGCTCGCCACGTCAGTGATGGCCTCGATGACGCGCCAGCCCTCCACCGTGTCGAGTTCGCGCACCTCCTGCGTGAGGTACGCGATCTTGACGGTCTTGCCCTCCTTGCGCTTGCCCGCCGACAGCTCCTGCTGCCCGGCGATCGCGCGCAGCAGAGTCGACTTGCCCGCACCGTTCACCCCGACGATGCCCGTGCGCTCACCCGGAGCGAGGCGCCACGTCTGCTTGGCGAGCAGCTCCCGCCCGCCGACGGTGATCGACGCGTCGATGAGGTCGACGACATCCTTGCCCAGGCGCGTCGTCGCGAAGCGCACGAGTTCGACGTCGTTGCGCGGGTCCGGCTCGTTCTTGATGAGCTCGTTCGCGGCGTCGATGCGGAACTTCGGCTTGCTCGTGCGCGCCGGCGCCCCGCGCTGCAGCCACGCGAGTTCCTTGCGCAGCAGGTTCTGCCGACGCTCCTCCGTGACGGCGGCGATGCGCGCCCGCTCGGCCTTCGCGAGGACGAAGGCGGCGTACCCACCCTCGTACTGCTCGACGCGTCCGTCGATGACCTCCCACGTGTTCGTGCTCGTGGCGTCGAGGAACCACCGGTCGTGGGTGATCGTGACGAGCGCCGTACCGGGCCGGTTGCGGCGCGTCGACAGGAAGGTGGCGAGCCACTGGACGCCCTCGACGTCGAGGTGGTTGGTGGGCTCGTCGAGCAGAAGGAGGTCGGGGTCGTCGACGAGGAGGCGCGCGAGCGCGATGCGGCGGCGCTCACCACCCGACTTCGGGCCGACGACGTCGGAGAGCTCCATGCCCGGAATGAGTCCGTTGATGACGTCTCGGATGCGCGCGTCACCGGCCCACTCGTGCTCCGCGCGGTCGCCGACGACGGCGTCGAGCACGGTCGATTCCGGCGGAATCGTGTCGGTCTGGGTCAGCATGCCGAGCGTCAGGCCGTTCGTGCGGGTGAGGCGGCCTCCGTCGACGGCGTGCACGCCCGCGAGCACCTTGAGCAGCGTCGACTTGCCTCCACCGTTGCGGCCCACGATGCCGATGCGGTCGCCGCCGGAGATGCCCAGCGACACGTCGTCGAGCAACTGCTGGGTGCCGAGGGCGAGTGAGATCTTCTCAGCGGAGACGAGGTTGACCATGGCCGCGATTCTCCCCCACCGCGGCGGGCCGCCCAAACCTGAGGGCCTGCGTCAGTCGACGACGAGCACCTGGGCGCCGTGGGGCGTCGAACTGGCGTGGACGAAGTCGTCCGCCAGACCACCGGCTTCCAGCACGCGCCGCAGGGCGACGGCGTCCTGCCGATCCTTGAGCAGGAACGCGACCGTGGGGCCCGAGCCCGACACGAGCGCGCACAGAGCCCCCATCTCGAGGCCCATCTCCATGAGCGGGCGCAGTGACGGCATGAGCGACAGGGCGGCCGACTCGAGGTCGTTGTGCATGGCGAGCGCAACGCCGTGCACGTCACCCGAACGCAGGCTCGCGAGCAAACCGTCGGACGGCTGCGGCTCGGGCACGTCCTCACCCTCGCGCAGCCGGTCACACTCGGCGTACACGGACGGCGTCGAGAGCCCCTCGTGCGTGAGCGCGAACAACCACTCGAAGGTACCGGTGGCGAGCACCGGGACGATCTGCTCGCCGCGGCCCGTACCGAGCGCGGTGCCCCCGGTGAGGGCGAACGGCACGTCGGATCCGAGCTCGGCGGCGATCTCCTCGAGCTCGTGTCGGCGCAGGCCGAGCCCCCACAGGGTGTCGCACGCGACGAGGGTGGCGGCCGCGTCGGCCGAACCGCCGGCCATGCCGCCCGCCACCGGGATGGCCTTGACGATACTGATCGCGCACCGCTCCTCGACGTCGAAGCGCTCGGCGAGCAACGCCGCCGCGCGGTAGGCGAGGTTGGCCTCGTCGGTGGGCACCTTGTCCTCACCCACGCCCGTGACGCTGACGGAGAACTCGGCGTCCGGCGTCACCGTCACCTCGTCGAAGATGTCGACGGCGTGGAACGTGGTGGCGAGGTCGTGGAAACCGTCGTCGCGCAACGGACCGACCCGCAGCTCGAGATTCACCTTGGCGGGAACCCGAACGACGACCCGGGTGGCACGTGCGATCTCAGCGGTCATGCCCCCACCCTATGCACGCGGCGTGTCGCCCATGGCCTCTCGCGCTGCGGCGATGGCCGCGAACTCCTCGATGCCGAGGCGTTCACCGCGGGTACGCGGGTCGATGCCGGCCGCGACGAGCGCCGCCTCGGCCTTGTCGGCACCGCCCGCCCACCCCGCCAGCGCCGCCCGCAGCGTCTTGCGACGCTGCGCGAATGCCGCGTCGATGCAGGCGAAGACGCTCTCGCGCGACGCGCTCGTCGTCGGCGGCTCGCGGCGCGCCATCGCGACGAGACCGGAGTCGACGTTGGGAGCGGGCCAGAAGACGTTGCGTCCGACACGGTCGGCGAGGCGAACGTCGGCGTACCAAGCCGCCTTGACGCTCGGGACACCGTAGACCTTGCTGCCTGGCTCGGCCGCGAGGCGCTGCGCCACCTCCAGCTGCACCATGACGAGCACGCGCTCGAGGGAGGCGAAGAACTCGAGGAAGTTGAGCACCACCGGCACCGACACGTTGTACGGCAGGTTCGCGACGAGCGCCGTCGGCTCGTGCGGCAACGACGTGACCGTGAGCGCGTCGGCCTGGACGAGGGTGAGCTTGTCGGCATCAGCCGGCGCGAACGTCTCGACGGTGGCGGGTAGCTGCGCCGCGAGGTTCGGATCCACCTCGATGGCCGTGACGCCGGCGACCTGCGGCAGCAACGCGAGCGTCAAGGACCCGAGCCCCGGGCCGACCTCGACGACGTGGTCGCCCGGCCCCACCCCGGCGAGGCGCACGATCTTGCGCACCGTGTTCGGGTCGATGACGAAGTTCTGCCCCCACGTCTTCGTCGGGCGAACCCCGAGACGCTCGGCGAGCGCCCGAATGTCAGCGGCCGACAGCAACCCCCGCGTCTCGCCGGGCTCGGTACGTGCAGCCTGCGCGGCGTCGTCAACCATGCGCCCACCCTATCGGGCATGCGAGAAGCGGCCGCCCCCCGAAGGAGACGACCGCTTCGTCACGAACGACCTGTTGGTCAGCGCTTGTGGCAGACCGGCCAAGCGCCCGGGCCCTGCACGGCGAGGACCTTGTCGGCGATCGCCATCTGCTGCGCCGGGGTGGCGAGGTGGGCGCGCGGCGCGTACGCCGTACCGCCGAAGCCGGCCCACGTCTGCTGCGTGAACTGCAGACCACCGTAGAAGCCGTTACCGGTGTTGATGCTCCAGTTGTTGCCCGACTCGCACGAGGCGATGCGGTTCCAGTAGCCGGAGCGCGAGCTGCCGCCGGGAGCAGCGGACTGCTGCTTCTTCGGTGCGGACTGCTGCGTCACAGCCTGACGGGCCTGCGAGCGCGAGACCTGCTTCTGAGCCTGCGGCTGGGCGGCCTGGGCCTGACCCGTGCCGATCGTGATGACGCGGCGCACGGCGCTCTTGGTCACCTTGGAGTCGATCGCCTTCGAGGAGACGACACGCTCGCCCTTCTTGGCGGAGCGGTAGGTGACGGTGGCGGCGCCGTCGCGGCCGGCCTGCGTCACCTTGGACGTGCCCTTGGGCATGTCCTTGCTGTAGACGTAAACCGTCTTGTTCGGGACGGCCTCGACCTGGGTCCAGTTCACGTACGTGAGAGCCGGGGCGGCCTGGCGGGCCTGCGAGCGCGAAGCGCGCTTCGAGTCGTTCTTGGTGGCCTGCGTCTGCTTGGACGTGGCGCTCTCCGACGGCTTCGCCGAGGACGTGCTCGGGGACGGCGTGGAGGAGGAGGTGCTCGACGAGCTCGAGCTGATCGCGGGAACGTCGGACGCCGTGTTCGAGTCGGACGTGCCGCAGGCAGCGAGCGTCGAGGCGGCCGCAACAGCAGCGACGGCGGCGAGCGAGCGGGACGTGGTGCGGCTGGTGAGGTTGGTCATCATGCTCCGATGTCGTAGGTCCCGGCACTGGGCGCACGCGCACGCTGCGGTAACAGCGGGAAGAGGCTGACGTTCCTTAGGAGAACGTGGCCGAAGCCCCCTTCGAGGGGCGGCGCGTCCGGTGATCCAGACTCGGGCGAACCCGATACACCTTGCCGGAAGCACGGGCACGGATCAAACCAAGGTAACGAAAATGTAACGCGAGTCAGGCGGGGCCACTCTGAAACACGCGCTATCGCAGGCGAAAAGCCGTGCGTGTGGCGTTCGTCACATCATCGGCTCCTATCGGTGCCTCGAGCGACTCGGACCTGCCGGGGTACGAGGCGTTCACCACGGTCCGTAGACGCGCTCCGAGTTCTCGCTCAGGGCCGCGCAGAGCGTCGAGACGTCGACGTTCTTGACCTCGGCCAGGGCCCGGACGGTGAGGGGCACGAGCGCGGGGGCGTTCGTCGCGCCACGGTGCGGCGACGGCGTCAGATACGGAGCGTCCGTCTCGACGAGCAGGTTCTCGAGCGGCACCTGGGCCAGGGCGTCGCGCAGATCACGCGCGTTCTTGAACGTGACGACGCCCGCCACCGAGACGTAGTACCCGCGCTCGACGCACTCGCGCGCCATCTCGACGTCACCGCTGAAGCAGTGCAGCACCGTGACGTCCGGCGCGCCATCCTCGGCGAGGATGCGCATGACGTCGTCGTGCGCGTCACGGTCGTGAATCTGCAGTGCCTTGCCGAGCTTCTTCGCGAGGGCGATGTGCCAGCGGAAACCGCTCTGCTGCACGGCGATGCCGTCGGGGCCGGTGCGGAAGTAGTCGAGGCCCGTCTCCCCCACCGCGCGCACCCGGGAGTGCTGGGCGATGCGCTCGATCTCGACGTACGCCGCGTCCAACTCGCCCGCCTCGGCGAGCTTCGGCACCTCGTTGGGGTGCAGCGCGACCGCGCCGAGAAGCTCGGGGTGCTCGTCGATGACGCGTTCGGTGAAGCGCGCTCCGTCGAGATCGCACCCGACCTGCACCATGCGGTCGACGCCGACCGCCACCGCTTCGTCGATCGTGCGGCGAACGTCGGGCTTCGGCGCCCCGTCACGGCTGATGTCGAGGTGCGTGTGGTTGTCGACGACGGCCAGCGGCAACGGTTGAGGCGCCTCCGGCTTGTCGCGGTACGTGCGGTTCTCGTCGTTCATCGCCCCTCCTCGCGGGGTGTTCGCCCTCGGCTCAGGCCGAGGCGTTCATCCGCTCGAGTTCCTCGTCGACGACCGACGGGTCGAACTTCTTGAACGCGGGCTTCGGCTTGGCGACCGGCGTGCCCGGCGTGATGTCGCGCGGCTGCCAGCACGGCGTGTTCGAGTACTCGCCCGTGATGATGCGGTACGGGCGGCCGTCGTCGAGGTCGGTGACCTCCTTCGCCACCGGCATCGGCATGAACTCGCCCTCGCCGCCCATGACCTCGTGCACGAGGTTGGCCGAGAACGGCACGAACGGCGCCATCATCGTGTTGAGGTCGACGACACACTGAGCCAGCGTGTGCAGCACCGTCGCGAGACGTTCGCGCTGATCGTCGCCCTTGAGCTTGAACGGCTCCGTCACGGTGACGTAGCGGTTGGCCTCACCGACGAGGCGCATCGTCTCCGTGAGCGCCGCCTTGAGTCGGTTGCGCTCGATGAGCGATCCGACGGTGGCGAAGCCGCCGCGCACCTGCTCGAGCACGGCGCGATCGACGTCGTCCAGCTCGCCCGGGGACGGGATCTCACCGAAGTTCTTGTGGATCATGTTCGCCGTGCGGTTGACGAGGTTGCCCCAGCCCGCGACGAGCTCGGAGTTGTTGCGCTGCACGAACTCTGCCCACGTGAAGTCGGCGTCCTGCGCCTCCGGCCCGGCCGCACAGATGAAGTAGCGCAGCGGATCCGGGCCGTAACGCTCCACGACGTCCTTGACGTAGATGACGTGCCCGCGGCTCGTGGAGAACTGCTTGCCCTCCATCGTCATGAACTCGGAACTCACGACCTCGCTGGGCAACTCCAGGCGACCGAACTCGCTCACCGAACCGCCCTTCGAGCCCTCACCGTTCGCACCGAGAAGCTCCGCGGGCCAGATCTGACTGTGGAAGGTGATGTTGTCCTTCCCCATGAAGTACTTCGCGATGATCGCTCCTTCGTCGCGATCATGCGAAGTACTTCTGATGTCTTCTGGGCGCCGCTCCTCGCTGCGCTCGTCGCGTCACCGGTGCTCGCTTCGCTCGCGGCCGCGGTCTGGTCGACGAGCTGGCCCGCCACGTCGGCGTTCCACCACTCGCGCCACTTGTCGGGCTCGCCGAGACGGCGCGCCCACTCGATGGACGCCGACAGGTAGCCGACGACGGCGTCGAACCACACGTAGAGGCGCTTCGTCGGCAGGTCGCGCCAGCCGTCGAGCGGCACCGGGATACCCCAGTCGATGTCGCGCGTCATGGCGCGCGGACGGATCTCCTTGAGGATGTTCTGGCTGAACTTGATGACGTTCGGGCGCCACGAGCCCTCCGCCTCACGGCCGTCGAGCCACGCCGCGAGGGCGTCGGCGAGGGCCGGAAGGTCGAGGAAGAAGTGTTGCGTCTCGATGAACTCCGGCGTCTCGCCGTTGATCTTCGACTTCGGGTCGATGAGATCGGTGGGGTCGAGCTGGTTACCGCAGTTGTCGCACTGATCGCCGCGCGCCTCGGGGTACTTGCAGATCGGGCAGGTGCCCTCGATGTAGCGGTCGGGTAGCGTGCGGCCGGTCGACGGGCTGATGGCGCCGCTCGTCGTCTGCTCCACCATGTAACCGTTCTCATACAGGGCGAGGAACAGTTTCTGCACGACGTCGTAGTGGTTGGCCGTCGTCGTGCGGGTGAACAGGTCGTACGACAGGCCGAGGCCGACGAGGTCGTCGACGATGATGCTCGCGTTCTCGTCCGCGAACTCCTGCGGGGTCTTGCCCGCCTTCTCCGCCATGATGACGATCGGGGTGCCGTGCTCGTCCGTACCCGACACCATGAGGACGTCGTGGCCGGCCATCCGCATGTAGCGGCTGTAGACATCGGAGGGCACACCGAATCCGGCGACGTGCCCGATGTGACGGGGGCCGTTGGCATACGGCCAGGCAACAGCGGAAAGCACCTTGGTCATGCGGGCCAGTCTAGGAGGCGCCGACAAATCAGCTCCGTGGCGTTCACGACAACCCGATTCTGTAGACGTTGCGCGTCATATATGACGCGCAACGTCTACAGAATCGGGTTGTCCACAGGGGCTCTGCGGGCGGGCCGCTGCTCTGGTCACTCTGGGGTGCATGGAGTCCTCGTCCCGGCTGGTCGCCGAACTCGCGCGTGAGTTGGCGACGCCGACGTTCGGCGTCGTGTCGCGGCGGCAACTGAACGCCGCCGGCATCGATCGTCACGCGATACGGACGCAGGTTCGTGCCGGGCGGTGGTCACCCCACGGCGCCCACGCCCTTCGAATCCACGACGCACCGTGGTGCCCGGTTCGGAGCGTGATCATCAGCAGCGTTCTCAATGCCGCGCCTCGGCGTGGGCCGACGGTGAGGCGGCCCTCGTCCTCGCGGGCTTCGAGGGATGGCGCTCGTCGCGTATCGACGTCGGGCTTCCGCGAGGCTCACGAGGGCGCGCCGAGGGCGCTGTTCCGCCGGATGCCGAGTCCGGGTTCTCGCGCGGCGGGCCGCGCAGCGCGACGATCCACCACCACTGCCTGGCAGCCGTTCCGCGACTCCTGCCGCACCCCGTCGCCCGGGCGCACCCGTCCGTTGCCGCACTCCGTGCTGCAGCGTGGGCTGCGAGCGATCGGCAGGCCGCAACGCTCCTCGCGATGACGGTGCAGCAGCGCATCGTCCGCGCCGATCAGCTCGTCGACGCCCTCACGCTCCTACCGAAGCTGCCGCGTCGCGCGCTCATCACGGGGGTCCTTGCCGACATCACGGGCGGGAGTGAATCGATGGGTGAGCTCGACTTCGTCCGCGCATGCCGCCGCCGACGGTTGCCTGTGCCGAGCCGTCAGGTCACGCGTCACGGCGTCGGTGGCCGGATCCACCTCCATGTGCTCTGGGAGGAGGCCGGTCTCGTCGTCGAGGTGGACGGCGCGCACCACTTCGTCGGCGACGCCCCGATTGCGGACGCGCTGCGTCAGAACGACGTGATGCTCCAGAACCTCACTGCGCTACGCATCCCGCGCCTGGCGCTCCGGGTCAATCCCGAACCGTTCTTCGCCCAGATCGAACGAATCCTCACGGACCGAGGGATTCTGTAGACGTTGCGCGTCATATAAGACGCCGAACGTCTACAGAATCGGGGAATAGGGGTGCGTGTGCCACAGTTGTCGCAATGTTTTGACGCTTTGACGACAAGGAACGCCCATGTTCGCTGCACTGACCGGTGCGGGACTCTCCGCTGCGGCAGGCCTCAACGCCTACATCCCGTTCCTCCTCGTGGCGCTCCTCGCGCGCTTCACGGACGTCGTCAACCTGCCCGCCGGATTCGAGTGGGTCGAGAGCACGTGGGCCATCGTCATCGGGGCGGTTCTTCTCATCGGCGAGGTGGTCGTGGACAAGATCCCGGCCCTCGACTCCGTCAATGACGCCCTCGGCACCGTCGTGCGTCCCGCGTCCGGCGCCGTCGTGTTCGCCGCCACCGCCGCGGCCGCCGACCTCGACAGCTCCGCCTGGATGACCGATCACCCGTGGGTCGGCCTCATCGGCGGCGCCATCGTCGCGGGCATCTTCCACACCGGCAAGGCTGCGGCCCGACCCGTCGCGAACGCCGGAACGGCGGGCTTCGCCGCCCCTGTCCTGTCCACCGCCGAGGACGCCGCCGCCATCACCCTGAGCCTCGCCGCCGTCTTCGCGCCGGTGCTGGCTCTCGTCCTGCTGCTCCTCGTCGCGTGGATGCTCTGGCGCAGCGTCGTGCGCATGCGTGAGCGACGAGCCGATCGGCGCCGCGCCGCCGGGGTGGTCTGACGATGGCCTTCCCCCGACTCGACCGCGACCCTGACATCGAAGGTCGCATCCGACGCCGTCGGCGTATCCGCAACGTCCTCGTCGGAGCCGTCTTGGCGGTCACCGTCATTGCCGGCGTGCAGACGTGGCGCAACCTCACCCACGAGAAGTCGACGGCGCACGTGGCGACGAAGACGGTCACCGTCATCTCCGCCGAGCGCAAGGGCGACGACGTTCACGTCCGCGCCCGCCTCGACGCGCCGTCACCTGCGGGCACCTCGCACGAACTCGAGGGCGTCGTGCCGGCGTCGACGTGGAACCTGACGAAGGTGCTGTGGGCGTGCTACCCGCCGAGCGACCCCGACCGCGGTGAACTGCGCACTCCGCTCGACCCCGACTGCACGAACTTCGTCAAGAACCTCGACTGATCAGCGAGCCGCGATGCTCGCGTCGTAGAGCGCCTTCTTCGACAGGCCCGTGGCCTCCGCGACCTGGGCACACGCGTCCTTGAGGCGCACGCCGCCACTTGCGAGATCGAGCACGGTGGCGACGCCGTCCTCGAGCGAAACCTCCTTCGCAGCACCGCCTTCGACGACGACGGTGATCTCACCCCGCGCCCCCTCGACGGCCCATTCGGCGAGTTCCGCGAGCCCGCCGCGGCGCACCTCCTCGTACGTCTTCGTCAGCTCACGGCAGACGGCGGCACGACGCTCGCCGCCGAACGCCTCCGCCATCGCCTCGAGCGTCGCGGCCAAGCGATGCGGCGCCTCGAAGAAGACCATCGTGCGCTGCTCGTCCGCGAGGCCCGCCAGCATGCGCGAACGCTCCCCCGCCTTGCGCGGCGGGAACCCCTCGAAGCAGAACCGATCGACGGGCAGGCCCGACACCGCGAGCGCCATGAGCACAGCTGACGGCCCGGGCACACACGTCACCGCGAGGTCGCGCTCGACACACGCCGCGACGAGGCGATACCCCGGGTCGGAGACGCTCGGCATACCGGCGTCCGTGACGAGCAGGACGCGCTCGCCCGCGGCGACGCGCTCGACGATCTCCGGCGTGCGGCGGGCTTCGTTGTGCTCGTGGTAGCTCAGCATCGTGCCTCTCGGCGTGACGCCGAGGGCGTCGCACAGGCGCTTCGTGCGGCGCGTGTCCTCGGCCAGGACGACCGGCGCATCGGTGAGTTCCTGCGCGAGGCGCGGCGCGGCGTCTGCGGGGTCACCGATCGGGGTGGCGGCCAAGACGAGGGCGCCCTCGGACGACGAGATCTGCTTCACCGGCCCATCGTGTCACGGCTCGTGCACGCGCTCCGGTCGCACCGATTAGGCTCGGGGCGCAAGGTTCCACGCCCGGCGCACGCCGCCGGACGACCTCTGAGGACGGCCCACGGTGAATGCGAGCACGAGCGTCGAGCCCGACGACGAATCGGCGACTGCCGAGCCCGCCACCGGCGTTTCGCGCGAAGAACTCGATCTGCGCCGCCGTCTGCTCGGCGAACCGCTCACCGCGAAGGCGAAGCTGTGGGGCTGGATCGGCCCCCTGATCGTCACCGTTCTGGCCGGGTTCCTCCGCCTGTGGGATCTCGGGCGACCGCACCAGCTCGTGTTCGACGAGACGTATTACGTCAAGCAGGGCTGGTCGATGATGCTCTACGGGCACGAGCGCAAGGTGCCCGAGAACATGCCCGAGCCCGACGCGTTCTTCACGCACAACCAGGTCGCCACCGTCTACGGGCCGGAGCCGGACTTCATCGTCCACCCGCCGTTCGGCAAGTGGGTCATCGGCGCCGGTGAGCACCTGTTCGGCATCACATCGTCGTTCGGGTGGCGCATCTCCGTCGCGCTCGCCGGCACGCTTGCGGTGCTCCTCGTCGGGCGTGCCGCCTGGCACCTGTTCCGTTCCGCCACCCTCGCGACGATCGCCGCGATCCTCACCGCGTTCGAGGGCATGGAGTTCGTCATGTCGCGCACGTCGGTGCTCGACGGGCTCGTCAGCTTCTGGGCGCTCGCCGCGTTCGTCGCGATCCTCGCCGACCGCGACCGCACCCGTCGCCTGCTCGCCCACAAGGTCGCCACGCTCAAGAACGACGGCACGTGGGACGGCGACGACAAGATCGGCCAGCGGCTGCGCCTCGGCGGGCCGTCGCTCGGTCTGCGTCCGTGGCGTTGGGTCGCCGCCGTCTGCCTGGGCCTCGGCATGGCGACGAAGTGGTCGGACGGCTTCTACCTCGTCGTCCTCGGGCTCGTGAGCGTCTTCTGGGATCTGGGCGCCCGCCGCGCCATCGGGGCGCGCCGCTGGTTCTCGAGCACGATCGTCAAGGACGGCTTCACCGGCGCGCTCATCATGGTGCCCGTGGCCTGCCTGACGTACCTGGTCACCTGGGCCGGCTGGCTGCGCTCCACCGACGGTTGGGGTCGTCACTGGGCCGAACAGAACCCCGCGACGAAGGACACCGGCTTCTCGCCCGACTCGAGCCTCTTCGGGTGGATGCCGGACGCCCTGCGGAGCCTGTGGCAGTACCACATCCAGATGTACGACTCGGCGAAGAGCATCACCTCGCCGCACACCTACCAGTCGAACCCGTGGACCTGGATGGCGCAGACGCGCCCCACGTCGTTCTTCTACGAGAGCCCGGCCAGGGGCGTCGAGGGGTGCGGCGTCAACGAGTGCTCGAAGGCCATCACGTCGCTCGGCAACGTGAGCATCTGGTGGGCCGGTATCGGCGCCATCCTCGTGTGCCTGTTCATGTGGGCGCTGCGCCGCGACTGGCGCCCCGGCGTCCTGCTCGCCCTCATCGCGGCCGGCTGGCTGCCCTGGTTCGGCTACCAGGAGCGCACGATCTTCACGTTCTACGCCGTCGTTTTCGCGCCCTACGTCATCCTCGCGGTGACGTACTGTCTCGGCCTCATCCTCGGCCCGGCGCACGCCTCGCTCAAGCGTCGACGTATCGGCGCGGGGGTGGTCGGCGCGTACGTCGTGCTGGCCGTCGGCGTCTTCATCTTCTTCTGGCCGATCTACACGGCCCAGGTCATCCCGCACAGTCACTGGAGCTGGCGGATGTGGCTACCGTCCTGGATCTGACGGGCCCTCGGCGTCGGGGCCCGAGCACGTCAGGTCACGATCCCGGCACGATCGCCGAAACTTCGATTGTGCATATTGCCGTGGTGCAGGTGCCGGGTGCAGAGTGCGACGCATGAACGCACCCCAGCCTGTCTCCGACGGACCGTCGGCCCTGAGCAGCGGCCTCAAGCCGCGGCACGTCACGATGATCTCGATCGCGGGCGTCATCGGCGCCGGCCTCTTCGTCGGTTCGGCCGCAGCGATCAAGCTCGCCGGCCCGTCCGTTCTCATCTCCTACGCGCTCGCCGGGACGCTCGTCGTCCTCGTCATGCGCATGCTCGGCGAGATGGCGACGGCGAACCCCGACTCGGGTTCCTTCTCCGTCTACGCCGACCGCGCGCTGGGGCGCTGGGCCGGGTTCTCGATCGGCTGGCTGTACTGGTGGTTCTGGGTGCTCGTCATCCCGGTCGAGGCCACGGCCGGCGCGAAGATCCTCTCCGGCTGGATCGACTGGCCCCAGTGGGTGTTCGCGCTCATCATCACGGCACTGCTCACGGTGACGAACCTGTTCTCCGTCGCGAACTACGGCGAGTTCGAGTTCTGGTTCGCGCTCGTCAAGGTGCTCGCCATCGTCGGGTTCATCGGCCTCGGTATGTTTGCGATTCTCGGGCTGCTCCCCGGTTCACACACATCCGGCTTGAGCGGCTTCATCGACTACGGCTTCTTCGCCGACGGCTGGAGCGGCGTGCTCGCGGCCATGCTCACAACGATGTTCACGTTCATGGGCACGGAGATCGTGACGATCGCCGCGGCGGAGTCGAACAACCCCGTCGAGGGCATCCGCAAAGCCGTGAACTCCGTCATCTGGCGTATTTCGCTGTTCTACCTGGGCTCGATCTTCGTCGTCATCGCGCTGACGAAGTGGAACAGCGCTTCGCTGCAGGAGAACGGATCCTACCAGGAGGCGCTCAACAACATGGGGTTGAGCAAGTTGGCGACGGTGCTCGCGTTCGTCATCCTGACGGCGGTTGCGTCGTGTCTGAACTCGGCGCTCTACACGGCCAGCCGCATGGTTTACAGCCTCGGTCAGCGCGGCGACGCACCGAAGGCCTTCGCCTCGACGAACAAGCGCGGCGTGCCGCAGGTGGCCATCCTGGCGTCCGTGGCGGTGGGCTTCCTCGCGGTGTTCGGCAACTATCTGCTGCCCGAGAAGATCTTCACGTACCTGCTGTCGACGTCTGGCGCGATCGCACTGTTCGTCTACATCGTCATCGCCGTGACGCAGCTGCGCGCACGTGCGGCGATAGACAAGGCGGGCGCCGCCCGGCCGTCCGCATGTGGGCGTTCCCGGTGTTGACGTACCTGACGATCGCGTTCATCGTGTTCACGCTGAGCGCGATGGCGCTGCGCGAGGACCAGCAGCTCAACCTGTTCCTGACGCTCGGCCTCGCGGCCGTCGTCATCGGGGTCGGTGTGGCGAAGCACGGCTTCCGTGGGGGCAGCGAGGACGAGATCATCAGGGCCGTCGAGTCGGCCGATACTGCCGAGGTGGCCGACGACGTCGCGACGTCCGGGCCGCCGAGGGTCTGACGCTCGGCCTTGCTCGTTCGGGCGGGCCCGCTCCTCGTTCGCGGAGGGCGGGCCCCGTTGTGTGCGCGAGGTCTCGGCTCGCCGACACCGGTTGGCCGAGTGTTCACCTCGGTGGTAACGTGTCACTCGCTTCAAGGGGCTATGGCGCAGTTGGTAGCGCGTCTCGTTCGCAATGAGAAGGTCTGGGGTTCGAATCCCCATAGCTCCACTTGAACAGCACGAAGGCCCTGCGGCACGCTTTTCGCCGCGGGGCCTTCGTGCTGTTCATCTAAGAACTCTGTGATTCGAGGAGGAGGGCGAGCGCCAGCGAGCCCGACGGAGTCCCCATAGCGCGCGGAGGGGAACCCACCCCAGTGGCCGCCTCCCGCAAGAAGGGCCGAAACTTCCCTTCTTGCGCGCAACCCGGCCCCTTGGACACCACAAGGGAAGGATCCTTGCCACCCTGTGCAGGAGCTGCGAGGGCGAGCGTCAGACACCCGGTCGACATCTCCGAGACACCCGCGTCATCTTCGCGTGGACGTCGCCCCGCGCTGGCCGCGCACGATGCTCCTCACGGCGAACGTCTCGGGGATCAGCCGGACGAGTAGCGCCAGCGGGATGAGCAGGTGGCCGTACGCACTCGGCCGGTCCCAGCTGTACTGGCCGGAGCCGAGACGGTTCACCTCGACTTCCTCCCCCACCCGCCTCTCACCCTCGATGAACCCCAGCCGGCGATCATCGAGATAGATCGCCAGCCGCGGAGACTTTCCTGCCCCGCCGCCCGAGAACCGGTCCGTGACCACGCCGTGCACCTTCACCGGCTCGGTGGCGCGGTCTTGCACGGCCTGAAGCCAGGCCATCGCTCCGATGCCGCAGAACGCCACGGTGGCGAAGGCGAGCAACCCGATGAGGAACACTGCGGCCGATCGCTTCATCGGCGGGTCGGTCGTCGTGCACGATGACATGGCCGAAATCTTACGAATCCTGGACGCGGCCACCCGACTCAGGCACCCCTCGTCTGCAGAACTCACAACCTTGGGCCTTGTTCGCCGAACATGGCCGTCGGCAGGCCTACAACGCCCAACCTTGGGAGTTTTCCGCCGCCACAGGGCGACCCACGCAGCAGCCGACCCGCGACAGACGAAGGCGCCCACCGCTTCACAGCGATGGGCGCCTTCGTCAGGACGTTGCGGCGGGGTCAGCCGGCGCGGTAGACCTCGGGCAGTTCGTCGTAGTCCTCGTCGAGGGCCATGCCATCGAAGGGAATCTCGTCGACGGGTGCGTTCTCGTAGCGGGCGGCGAGCGGGCGGGTGTCTGTCTCGTCGACCGTGGCCGCAGGCGCAACCTCCTCGCGCTCTGCCTTGGCCTTCATCGTGTACGTCGGGCGCGGGACGTCGACCGGCGCCCACTGGCGCGCGTCGAACACCTCGGCCTCGGCCTTCGCGACGGCGTCCGTGTGCGTCTCGGTCTCGACGACCTCGACAGCTTCCTCACGCTCGACCGGCGTCTGCGCAACGAGCGGCGAACGCTTCGTCGAGGTGGCAGCCGGAGCGGCAGCCTTCGCGGTCGGCGCCGCCGCGGCGGACTTCGTCGCACCCTCGGCGGACGCCTTGGGCGCGTGCGCCGGACGAGCGACCGGCTTGGCCGCGCGAGCCTGACGTGCCGCGATGGCGCTGCGGCGCAGCCACACGACGACGCCACCGACAGCAGCGAGACCGAGCAGCGGCGTCCACGCCGGCACGACACCGAACGGCGCGAGCACGACGGTGAGCACGAGGAGTGCCAGAGCGGCGAGGAGCGCGCTGGCCTTCACCTCCGGGGAAGAGAGGGAAAGACCACCGACGCGCTTCGTCGCCTTCGACGTGGAAGTGGCAGCAGGAGCGACCGATTCGGTGCCAGCAGCGTCAGCAGCGGGCTTGGCACCCTTGACCGAGACCTGGGGGCGAAGCAGCGTCGGCTTCGCCTCCTCGTCGCGACGAGTCGCTTGCGCCTTCACCGGCGTTCGACGTTCGAGCATCCTCATCGCCTCCGAGAATCGGTCGACGGTGCGGGCCGTTGCGAGGTCTTCGCGGCGCCGCACCCAGTGCTGGAGCATGGAGGCAGCCCACACGGCAAAGATGACGAAGAAAATCAGGCTGCTGGATCTCACGTCACAAAGGCTATGGGTCGAACACATCACAACGAGTGAGACACGCCGGGCGTGTCGCGCCTCGTTCCTGACGGGTTTCGGGTATCAGCCCGAAAGTCGCCCCACGAGACCGCCCGCACCGACCTCGTCGGCCGTCACCGCGAAGGTGCGGTGATCACGCCACTCCCCCGCGATGTGAAGGAAAGAACGGCGCACGCCCTCGTCGCGGAGTCCGAGTTTCTCCACCACCCGAAGCGAATTGACGTTCTCGGGGCGCACGTTGATCTCGATGCGGTGCAACCGTTCGACGCCGAAGCAGTGGTCGATCGCCATGGCCACCGCGGCCGGCGTGATGCCTCGGCCCGCGTATCGCTCGGCGATCCAGTACCCGATGGTGCCGCCTTGCTGGGCGCCGCGCACGATACTGAACACGTGCACCTGACCCGCCAGGCGCCCGTCGACGGTGAGTACCCACGGCAGCAGCCGTCCCGCGCGCCCTTCGGCGTCCTGGAAGGCGATGGCCTTGCGGTAACTCAACGCCTGCTGCGGGTAGGGGTTCGTCGAATCCCACGGCCCCGTCCACGCGCTGCTCTCGCGGCGCAACGCGCTCCACTCCTCGCGGTCACGACGAGGATGTAGGGGCCGCAACTCGATGCGCGAACCGCTCCAGGCGCCACCGATCGTCACCGGCCACGGACGTCGGCTCAATGCGCACCGCCGTGCAACTGGTCGAGAACGTGGTCGATGACACCGTCGAGCACGGCGAGGCCGTCCTTCACGCCGCCCTTCGACCCAGGCAGATTGACGACGAGCGCCCGGCCCGTCGCGTTGGCCGACGCGGCAACGCCGGCGAGACCGCGCGACAGAACCGCCGTCGGGAGGCCCGCCGCAACACCGCGAGCGCGCACCGCCTCGGCGAGACCTGGAAGGTCGGCCAACAGGTGGGGGCGCGTCTGCTCCGGGGTGGCGTCGCTCGGCGCGACGCCGGTGCCACCCGTGGTGATGACAACGTCGGCGCCCACGCCGAGGGCCGCGCCGATCGCGGCGCCCACCGCGTCGCCGTCGGGCACGACCTGGGAGGCGACCTCGAATCCCCGGCCCTCGAGCCAGCTCACGATGGCCGGCCCCGTCTCGTCCTCGTACTGCCCCGCGGCGGCGCGCGTGGAGCACGTCACGACGACGGCGCGAGCATCACTCATGCCAGTCACCGCTTCGGCCACCCGACTTCGCGACGACCCGCACGTCCGTGATGCGCGCGTGCCTGTCGACGGCCTTGACCATGTCGATGAGCGCGAGCGCCGCGACGCTGACGCAGGTGAGCGCCTCCATCTCGATGCCGGTGCGGTCGGCGGTGACCACCGTGGCGCGGATGTCGACGCCGTCGTCAGAGACGTCGAGATCGACCTCGACTCCGTGCACGGCGATGGGGTGCGCGAGCGGGATGAGCTCCGGGGTGCGCTTGGCCGCCTGAAGGCCCGCGATACGCGCGACGGCGATAGCGTCACCCTTGGGCACTGCGCCGTCCCGCAGAGCGGCAATGGCGTCGGGGTGCAGGAGCACCCGCCCGGCGGCCGAGGCAGAGCGCTGCGTCACGGCCTTGCCCGCCACGTTGACCATGTGCGCGCTGCCGTCGGCCCGCACGTGCGTGAGATCGCTCATGTCACTCCTTCGTCAGCAGCATCTGGATGTCGAGCTCGTCGTCCGCCTGAACCACGTCGACGTCGGCCGGTACGAGGGCGAGCGCGTTCGCCTCGGCCAGTTCGCCGAGGTGATGCGAGCCCTGGCGTGAGTTCGGGTGGACGACGAGGCGCCCCGAACCGTCACGACGCACCGCGACCCGCGCGAACTGCGCACGCCCGGGCGGCGACGTCCAACCGCGCTCGACCACGGCGCGCTCGCACTCGCGGGGAGGGCGCCCACCCATGGCGTCGAGCGTCGGAAGGACGAAGACGTGGAAGGAGACCAGCGTGCTCATCGGGTTGCCGGGCAGGGTGAAGACGGGTACGCGGCGCTCGCCGAGCAGCCCGAACCCCTGCGGCTTGCCCGGCTGCATCGCGACCTTGTCGAACGTCACGTCGCCGGCGTCGATGAGTGCCTCCTTGACGACGTCGAACGCGCCGGCGCTCACACCGCCGGTCGTGATGACGACGTCGGCGCTCTCCACGGCCCGCTCGAGCAGTTGCGAGACGGCCCGGGCATCGTCGGGCAGGTGAACCTGTTCGACGAGTTGCGCCCCCGCGGCCTCGACGAGCGCGGCGAGCATCGGGCCGTTGGAGTCGTGGATCTGGCCGTGGGCGAGTTCGCTTCCGGCCGCCCGCAGTTCGTCACCGGTGGAGACGACGACAACGCGCGGCCGCGCGACGACATCGACCTGCGCGACGCCGCTCGATGCGAGCACCGCCACGTGGTGCGGCGCCACGTGCGTACCCCGCGGCAGGAGCAGGTCGCCCACCCGTACGTCCTCGCCGGCATGACGGATGTGGTTGCCCGGCGTGGCCGCCGCCTCGAACCGCACACGCTCCACGCCACCGTCGGTCAGCTCCACCGGCACGACGGCGTCCGCTCCCTCGGGCATGGGTGCGCCCGTCATGATGCGCCAGGTCGAGCCGGGCTCACAGCTCAGGGAGCGAGTGTCTCCGGCAGCGATGTCACCGACGACGGGCAGCTCACAGGGCTCGTTCACGTCGGCGGAGTGCACGGCGTAGCCGTCCATCGCCGAGTTGGTGAACGCCGGGAGCTCGACGGCACTCCTCACGTCCGCAGCGAGCACGCGTCCGAGCAGCGATCCGCCGGACACAGCGAGACGCTCCACCCGCGGCGCAGGCGCCGCCGCGAGGATGCGCGCGAGATGGTCGTCGTGGGAGATCACCCCTACATTGTGCCGCTCATCACCGACAACGGGCCACACGAAGAGATCCGCCCCGGCGGCGTCCCTCGCGGGGGCGCTGCCGGGGCGGCTCGAAGCAGGGGGTCAGGCGCGCTTCTCGTTGCCCTTGCCCTCGTCCGTGGTGACCCACTCCTGCAGCCACGACCGGAAGTCGTCACCGAAGTCGTGGTGACGAACGCCGAGTCGCACGACGGCCTTGAGGTAGTCGAGACGGTCACCCGTGTCGTAGCGGTTGCCCTTGAACACGACGCCGACCACGCCCGCGCCGTCACCCGTGGCGTTCGCACGCTCCTGCAGAGCGTCGGTGAGCTGGATCTCGCCGCCGCGGCCCGGCTCGGTGCGCTCGAGCACCTCGAAGATCGACGGGTCGAGCACGTACCGGCCGATGATGGCCAGGTTGCTCGGTGCTTCCTCGGGCGAGGGCTTCTCCACGAGGCCCTTGACGCGCACGACGCCCGAGGTCTCACCGTCGATCTGCTCCACCTCGGCACAGCCGTAGAGGTTGATCTGTTCGGCCGGAACCTCCATGAGGGCCACGACGGAACCGCCGTGCTTGAACTGCGCCTCGATCATCTCCTCGAGGAGGTGATCACCCTCGTCGATGAGGTCGTCACCGAGCAACACGGCGAACGGCTCGTTACCCACGTGGTTCTTGCCGATGAGCACGGCATGGCCCAACCCCTTCGGCTCGCCCTGACGGACGAAGTGCACGTCGCCCAGATCGTTGGACTTGCGCACGCGCTTGAGGCGCTTCTCGTCGCCCTTGCGCTCGAGGGCCTGCTCGAGCTCCCAGTGGCGGTCGAAGTGATCTTCCAGGGAGGCCTTGGAACGGCCGGTGATCGTCACGATGTCGGGCACGCCCGCACGGACGGCTTCTTCCACCACGTACTGGATGGCCGGCTTGTCGACCACCGGCAGCATCTCCTTCGGGATGGCCTTCGTGGCGGGCAGGAAGCGGGTACCGAGGCCGGCGGCCGGGATGACGGCCTTGCGCGCACGGCGTCGGATGGCGGGCGTCGTCGATTCAGTCATGTCTCCTAGGCTACTCGTCATGGGTGACAACGACGCTTCCACGGGGCCGGAGGTGAACGCGGCGTCACGGGAGGCTAAACGTGCCGTCCGGCGCACGTTGCGCGCCGCGCGACGGGCCCGCCGTGACATGGGTGAGACGTCCGAGCGTGAGGCCGACGGGCGGCGATTGCTCCGTCTCGCGGAACCGGCGTTGCGCGCCGCGTCGTGCGTCGCCACCTTCGAGCCGCTCGACACCGAGTCGAATCTCGAACCGCTCAACGCGCGCCTGTTGGAGAACGGCCGAGTCATCGTCCCCATCACCCTCGAGGACCTCGATCTGTCGTGGCGCGACCTCGCAACCGGTGAGGATCTCGGCAAGGACGCCATCGCGCTCGCCGACGTCGTCGTGGCACCCGCCCTTGCCATCGGAGCGCGCGGGGAACGGCTCGGGCAAGGAGGCGGCTGCTACGACCGAGCGCTCCCCCGGCGCCGTGAGGGAACGCCCGTCATCGCCGTCGTCTTTCCGGACGAGTTCGGCGTCGACTTCCCCACGCAGGCCCACGACGAGCGCGTCGACGCCGTGCTCACCGTGAACGGGCTCACGTGGTTGCGCGAGCCCCTGAGATAATGCCGAGTGACGACGAACGGTGAGCGGGTAGGAGGGGGCGGCGCATGATCGCATCAGCGGCCGGCACGGGCTTCGGTACCGACGACCTTCCCTTCGTTCTTCTCGTCGGCTCTATGGTTCTCCTCGTCGCGGTCGCCGCGGTGCGCCTGGCCAACCGCTCCGGGCTGCCGACCCTGCTGATCTACCTCGCGATCGGCGTCGTGCTCGGCGAGGGCGGCTTCGGCATCGACTTCTCCAACGACAACCTCACTCAGGTTCTCGGCTACGCCGCACTCGTGCTCATTCTCATCGAGGGCGGCCTGACGACGGAATGGCGCAGCATCCGCTCGTCCGTGGCCCCGGCACTGCTCCTGTCGACGCTCGGCGTCCTCGTGTCCGTCGGCGTGGTCGGCGCACTCACCCACTGGTTGCTCGACCTGGGGTGGTCGACCTCGCTCCTGCTCGGCGCCATCGTCAGCTCTACAGACGCCGCGGCCGTCTTCTCCGTGCTGCGCAAGGTCCCTCTCCCGCACCGCCTCACCGGCGTGCTCGAAGCCGAGTCGGGCTTCAACGACGCCCCCGTCGTCCTCCTCGTGATGGCGCTGGCCAGCGAGGTCGTACCCGGCGGCGAGCACCACACCATTCTCGAACTCGCCGGAACGGCTGTCTTCGAACTTGCTGGCGGCGCGCTCGTCGGCCTGCTCGTCGGCTGGGTGCTGGGCTCACTCTCGCAACGCATCGCGCCGGGCTCGTCCGGCCTGTTCGCCATCGGCGTCGTCGCGGGTGGCGTCTTCGCGTACGCCGCAGCCGCGACGGTCCACACGAGCGGCTTCATCGCCACTTATCTCGCCGCGCTCGTTCTGGGGAACATGAACATCCCACACCGTCAGGCGGTGCGCGGGTTCGGTCAGGCCCTCGGGTGGCTCGCACAGATCGGTCTGTTCGTTCTCCTCGGGCTGCTCGCATCGCCGTCACGCCTCGCCGACCAGCTCGTGCCGGCGATCGTCGTCGGATTCGTCCTCCTGCTCATCGCGCGCCCCGCGTCTGTTCTCGTGTCAATGACACCGTTCGGCTTCTCGTGGCGTGAGCAGGTCTTCCTGTCCTGGGCCGGACTGCGCGGCGCGGTACCCGTCGTTCTCGCGACCGTGCCGCTGACGCTGGGCGCGTCCGACACGCGATGGATCTTCGACCTCGTCTTCGTGCTCGTCATCGTCTTCACCCTGTTGCAGGCGCCGACCCTGCCCTTCGTCGCCAAACGCCTCGGCATCGACGAGCAAGCCCACACCGTCGAGCTGGAGGTCGAGAACACGCCCCTGACGGACCTCGGTGCCGACATGCTCCAGGTCAAGGTGGGCCCGACCTCACGCCTCATAGGCGTGCGCGTCTACGAACTGCGCCTGCCGGTCGGAGCCAACGTCACCCTCGTCGTCAACGGTGACGAGGGATACGTCCCGAACGAGCGCAGCGTCCTGCGCGCCGGCGACCAACTCCTCGTCGTGACGAAGGAGTCGGTGCGTGGTCTCGCCGCCCAGCGCGTTCGTGAAGTGAGCGCGGGTGGCCGCCTGGCCGGTTGGCGTACCGACACCGGCCCGGACACCGAGCATGCCGGGACCGGTCACTCCTGAGCTTCGCGGGGCGAGAGCGGCCACCCCCGCCCCTGTCCTACGATGACGCTCGAAAGAACGAGCGCCCGCCGTTCGCCCCGTTGGAGGAGACCATGCCCACCTATGTCTACGCCTGCAAGAACTGTGGCCACCGCTTCGAGGAGCGGCAGTCCTTCTCCGACCCGGCGTTGACGACGTGCCCGGTGTGCTCGGGCGACCTGCGCAAGGTGTTCGACGGCGTCGGCGTGACGTTCAAGGGCAGCGGTTTCTACCGCACGGACAGCCGTTCCGGCTCGGCCGACAGTGGTTCGTCGAGTTCGTCCAGCGACTGACTTCTCCCCAACCCTGACGGCCGGTGGGCCTCTTCCACAGGGCACGGGGCGTCCCGCGTGACGCGTAACTGCCACGCGCCTAGCGTCGACATATGCCCAGCCTGCGCGATCTCGACGTCGTCCACCGTCTCAATGCGCCCACCCGAGCCGCCGCCACGAGGCGACGTCGACTCCGCAAACTCGGCGCCTGCGTCTGCCTCGCCGCTGCCGCACTCGTGGCACCGGCGGTGGAACCCACGACGTCCCTGCTTCCTCATCCCCCTCGTCCGGCGCGTCGACAACCGACAACTCCGAACGCCCTGAGCTGCGCGGCCGACAGTTCGTGACGATCGACGCGGACGCCGCACTAGCGGACCGACTGACTCGCACCTCACGCGTCGACGTCTGGGCACCCGACGGCACGCGCCTCACCTCGGCGGCGCCAGTCGTACCACCATTCGAGACGAAGTCCCGCAGCGCGGACGTGTCGAATCGAGTCGATCGAGCACCTGTTCTCGTGGCCCTCACGCCGCCCGACGTGATGAAAATTGCGCGCCATACCAATGATGGACACTCGTCCTGGTCAGATCTGTTCCTCACGGTCAGTCCTTGACCGCCCGGTTATCACGAATTCCGGCACGCTGGGGGATTGCCGCATTTCTTTGTGTCTCACCTGGATGGGTACGCTCACCTCGCACCTTTTCACTGGTACTGAGTAGTAAGGAGAAGCCATGAAGGGCTTCAAGGACTTCATCATGCGCGGCAACCTCATCGAGCTTGCCGTCGCGTTCATCATGGCGGGCGCCTTCGCAAAGGTCGTCGAGGCCTTCGTCAACGTCGTCATGAGCCTCATCGGCAAGCTCGGCGGCACGCCGGACTTCAACAACTGGAAGCCGGGCGACGTTCCGGTGGGCGCGTTCCTCACGGTTCTCGTCGCTTTCCTCATCCTCGCTTTCGTCGTGTACTTCTTCATGGTCAAGCCGTACGAGGCTGCCAAGGCCCGCTTCGAGAAGCCGGCCGACGTCGAGGACACGGAGATCTCCGTCCTCGCCGAGATCCGCGACGAGCTGCGCGCGCAGCGTCGCGTCTGAGCTTCACGCTCATCCCGAGGGCACTGACCCTCTGACGCGAAAGGGCGTCGACACCATCACGGTGTCGACGCCCCTTCTCGTGACCGCGCGCTCGGATCGTTTCGCGACTCGCTCGCGACGCCCGGGCCACTCAGTCCCAGTGCGGTGGACGCTGCTCGAGGAACCACCGATCCCGCTCGTTCAGGCGCGGCTTCTCGGCTGCCCCCTTCGCCTCGGATTCGTCCGTGCTCACGGGCGAAGGCGGCGTCTGGGTCTCGGGTTCCCGGCGAGCGAGCCACTCGGCCCAATCCGCCTCCGGCGTGGCGGAGGCGGCGGGCATGACCGATCCGGTCTGGGCAGCCGTGGCGCGACGAGGACCGCGACGCGATGGCCGCCCACTCCCCTGGCGCTCGCCTCCCGCAGCCTTCGGGCGGTCAGCGCCGTCGGGCCCTGACACGTCGGTCACTGCGGCACGCTTTCACCTGCGACGTCGACCTGCGCCGCGAGACGGTGAACCAACTCGACAATGCGGGCGGTGTCGCGCGCCGGGTCACGGAAGAGGTCGACGGTCCACACCCTGTCGTGCGCCCAGCCGAGACGCTGCAGCGCGTCGGGACGGAGCCGGTCGCGTTCGCGCACGCTGTTCATCGCCGCGTAGTGCTCGCCGTCGCTCTCGACGGCGAGCAGCATCTGCCCCGGCTCGCGCGGATGCTCGATCGCGAGGTCGACGCGCATGCGCGAATGGCCGTAGCCGGTGTGCACCGTGAGCCCCTCGGCGCGAAGGCGCCGCGCCAAGTCCTCGACGACGAACGGCACGGGCACGATCTCCGCGTCGGCCCCGACCCGGCGCAACGCGACGGATCCGGACGTTGCAGCACGGCGACGCTTGCCGCCGACCACGGTGACCCCGTCGACGTCCTCGGCACGAGGTTCGAGGCGCTCGTCGCACTCGGCGACGTAGAGCAGGAAATCGCGGAGCAGCGTCGCCCCGCGCGAGCGCAGAGTCGTGGGTTCCAGGTCCTCGCCGGCGAACGTGCTCACGACATCCATGCGGCGACGGGCGCGCGAGATGGCAACGTTGAGGCGTCGTTCGCCACCCACGTGGTTGAGCGCCCCGAAGCGGCGCACGAGGCTGCCACTCGTCGGGGCAATACCCAGGGTGAGGACCACCGCGTCGCGCTCGTCACCCTGGACGCGTTCGAGGTTCTTGACGAAGAACGGCTCGTCGACGTGCGCCTCGAGGTAGGCCGCGAGCGCCTCGTCGGTGCGGGCTGCCGCCGCCACGGCGCGCTCGACGCGGCGTGCGTGCGTGAGACCGAGCGCGATGACGCCGAGGCTTTCCTCGGGCCGCTGACGGGCGTGCTGTGAGACGAGATCGACGACGGCCGCGACCTCCGGTGCGTTCTCGTCGACCGAGGCTGCCTGAGCTGCGGCGACCGGGAGGTCGTCGGAGGCCACGGCGTTCGCGCCGACGACGTGCAAGCGTAGGACGTTCTCGGTACGTGCCCGCGGGAACGTCACGAGTTCACCGTCGTAGACCGCGTCGTTGGAGAACGCGATGAGGCGCTCGTCGAGCGAGCGGTAGTGCCAACGCAGGTGGCGCACCGGCAGGAGTGCGGAGAGCACGTCGAGCACAGACTCCCCCGTGTGTGCCGTGTCCTCACCCGCGGCCGTGCGCTGGAAGAAGCTCGTCGGCGCAAGCTGCTGGGTGTCTCCGGCGACGACGACCTGTGCACCACGGCTGATGGCGGAGATCGCCTCGGCCGGCGGGATCTGGCTCGCCTCGTCGAAGATGACGACGTCGAACCACTGCCCCGGCGGGAGTGTCTGCGCAACGACGAGGGGGCTCATGGCCCAGCAGGGAGCGAGCGCCGTCATGAGGTCGGGGGCGCCGGCGAACGCGTGGCGCAGCGCGTCGGCGCTGCCTGCGTGATGACCGAAGACGAGGGCCGATTCCATCGCCTCGACCTGCTCGGGGAAGTGTTCCGCGACGGCGTCGATGCGTCGGTAGGCGCGGGCGCGCACACGCTCGGGGGCTGCAGCAAGGTGCTGGCGATCGGCGTCGGCGAACTTCACCGCAGATGCACGCAGTTCGTTGCCGCGGTGCTGCTCGTAGGCCGGGTCGTGACGGCGCACACGACCGAGAACGCTCGTCCACCACATGAACTCCCACTCGGGGCCGACCGCGTCAGGGCCGAGACCGCGAGCGGCGAAGTCGTCGATGACGGCGCCGAGACCCTGGGCGCGCAGGCGCTCGAGATCGCCTCCGACGGTCGGCACGATCTCGAGTCGATCGACATTGGCGGCAAGATCGGCAACTCGCTCCGCGAGCTCGTCGAAGTGTGTGGTGAGCAGTTCGGTGGCGCCCGCCGTGCCCTCGAGCCGCACACCGAGCCAGTCGAGCTCCTCGGTGAGGCGGGCGTGGGCGCTGCGGGCCTCCTCCGTACCGATGGGAACGTTGGGGCGCCCGGTACCGCCGAGCTCCTTCCAACGGGTCTGCTGCACACACGCCCGCTCGAGCGCGGCGTGCAGATCGGCCGGGGGCCGTCCCGGCCGCAACGTGGCACGGGCCTGCTTGAGTACACGGCGTCGTTCGAGGACGCCGGGAGCCTCGCCCGTTTCCTTCCGCTGGGCGCGGGTGGCGCTCGCCGTGACGGCGATGTCGAGCGGAACACCGAAGATTTCGGGGGTGAAGACGTCGAGCGTCTTGTTCACCTGTTCCATGAGATCCAGGACCTCGGCCGCACGCGTGGCCGATTCCGGCAGCGGGAGGCCCGCCTTCGTGAAGAGTTCGTCGAGTTGGGATCGGTGAGCGGCGAGATCGCCGTCGTTCCCGTTCTCGCCGGCGAGGCGGGTGACGAGTGCCTTCGCGCGCTCCATGTGGTCACGCCCGCGCACGCGCGAGCCGAACCAGGGGTCGGGCTGCCCGTCGTCACGCCAGGCGTTGCGGCGCGCGAGGTCGCTCAGCAGGCGGCCCACCTCGTCACGGCCCTGTTCGTCGAGGCGCCGCAACGGCTCGCCTTCGAGGCGCACGCGCGAACGCGGCGCCACCGGCAGGGCGTTGAGTTCGGCGATGCGATCCTGCGCGTCGTTGGCGCTGACGCCGAACGGGTCACGCACGCGGTGCAGCGCGCGCACGTGCTCGAGCAGGGTGAAGCGGTGCTCCTCGAGCGTCTCGATGACGGCCTCGTCAGGAGCGTCCTGGCCCGGGCCGGTGTCGTGACTCGAACGAAGGGCATCACCGACGTGCGGTGCCCCCGAGGCAGGCGCTGTGACGAGGCGGCGCGCGAGAGCGTCGACGAGGTCGGCTGCGGTGCCGGAGCCCGCATGGGCGTCGAGCATGAGGTCACGCAGCCCGAGACCCTCGAGCCGGCCGATGACCGCATCGATCGCAGCGCGCTTCTCCGCAACGAAGAGAGCGCTGCGGCCGTGTGCGGTGAGGGTGGCCACGAGGTTGGCGATCGTCTGGCTCTTGCCCGTACCGGGCGGGCCCATGAGCACGAGGTGCTGGCCGCCCATGACGGCGTCGATCGCCGCCTGCTGCTGCGCGTCGGCGTCGAGGACGAGGAACTCATCGCGCGGGTCGGCGTCGAGGCCGGGTTCGGGCATCTGCGCGCCGACGTCGAACGTGGCCTGCTCGTCACCCGCCATGGCAGCGATGACGGGGTGTTGGTGCAGCAACGCCGACTGGTCGGAGATGTCGCGGACCATGGAGAGCTTGGCGTAGCTGAACGTCGAGACGACGAGACGTTCGTCGACACGGAAGCCGGGGATGCTCGCGCCGGCCCGGCGCATCATGTCGTAGGTCGGAGCAGGGTCGAAGCCGTGGGGGCCGGACGCGAGCGACGTCAGGTAGTCCTGGTCGATGTTGATGCCGCGCGAAGCGAAATAGGTCGACAGCGCCGAGTTGAGTTCGACGGTGCGCGACACCTCGAGCACGAGGTCGTCACCGTCGCGACCACCGAAGTGGATGTCGCACTGGCGCAGGAGGATCGGGGCGGCGGGGACGGCGTCACCGCTGAGCTGCCAGGTCGCACGCCCGAGGGCGAGGAAGCAACTGATGATGCCGCGCTCCTCGAGCAGCTCACGCGAGAGATCGCGCACGGCGATGGCCCGCTCGTACGCGGCACGGTAGGCGCTGGGTTCGCGCACGATCTCGGACAAGAGCACGTTGCGGCCGGAGAGCAACTTCGCGACGCCGGCCGGGTGCGCCGTCGTGAGATCGAGCTCGACCGTGTCGTCGGTGCGCTGCCACAGAAGCGAGTTGCGTCCGCCGAGGTCGACGAGGTGACGCTGCCAAAGAGCGGCAGCGTCACGCACGGCCTGGGCGCGCTCGGTGTCGAGCACGCTCGCGTGGGCCTCAGGAGCGCTGCGGTCGTCGTTCGTCACCCCGGAAGGCTATCGAGACCAAGGGTCTGTTTCGCCTCGCCTCGCCGTGACGGGGTGCGACTTCACCCGTAGAGCTGGGCCAGGGCCGCCTGTTGGGCGTCCGGCGACATGGTGGTCAGCAGCTGTGCTCCCGCACGACGGTTGGCCTCCCGCTGTTCACGCGAGGTGAGCAGGGCCAGGGCACGATCGGCGGCCACCGCCGGTGAGTCGACGGCCCACAGCGGTGTTCCCTCGAACGCGGGGATGTCACGCACGAGCGTCGGCGTACCGAGCGCGAGCGCGTCGAGAACGCTGAGCGGGAACCCCTCGTACCGCGCCGTGTGGAGATAGACGCCCGCCGCACCCACCAAGCGCCGCACCTCGTCGGCGTCGACCCAACCGGTCACCGTCACGTCGGCGGCCATGAGGCGCTCGGTCAAGCCCTTGTCGTCGTCGCTGCCGAGCCACACCGCCCGCACGTCCGGACGCTCTCGACGCACGAGCTCGACGGCGGCGACGAACCACTCCGGATCCTTCTGCCGGCTGACCCGGCCACTCATGACAATCGTCGGATGGGCCATCTCGCCACCGCCCCGCGGGGCCTCCGAGCTCTCCGGTGATCCCTCACGAACCGGCAGCGTCGGCACGTTCGGCACGACGACGACCTGCGCCCTCGGTGTCAGCCGTCGGGCGAGCCGTGCCTCCTGCGGTGAGAGAACGACGACGGCATCGCTCCTCAGCCCCAGCAGGCTCTCGGCGGCTGCCACAGCGAAACGCGCCGGCCGTGACGCACTCGTGTCGGAGAGCTTGTACCCGTGCGGCTGGTAGACGACGCGGGCCGACAACGGCAGCGCCCGCGCGTAGACGCCGGCCCAACTCGAATGTGCGTGAACAACATCGGCACCGAGCGCGCCGGCGACCTCACGCACCGCCCGAATGCGCGCCGAGGTTCCGTCCGGCAGCTCGCGGCAGGAGGCGAACGTGGACTCGCCCGGCTCGTCGAGGCCGGTGTACAGCAGGTGGTGTTCGTGCTCCGGCGCGAGTTGCGCGATCGTGCGGATGGCGCGCGAAACTCCGGTGGTGAAGCATTCGGTGACGTGAAGGATCCGGGTCACGGCTGCCTCGGGGCGTAGCCGACGACGTGGTGCGTCGCTCGTCGCACCACGGGAACGCGCCCCAGCGAACGACGGACGAACGGGTACAGCCGCCGCAGCTTGAGGTCGAAGGTGAACGGGGTGTCGGTGGCGTTGATGTCGACCCGTGGCAGGGCGAAACGTCCGTATCCCTCGTAGGTCGCGAAGGCGCACTCGAAGCCGGCTTCGCGCACAGCAGCTCGCGCCGCCGCGTCGTGATCGCCGTAGGGGTAGGCGAACGTGCGCGGGGTGTGGCCGAACAGCGCCTTCATCTCCTCACGCGCGACGCTCGTCGCAGCACTGAGCCGCTCGGCGCTCATCCCGCGCATGGACGCGTGCAGGTCGCTGTGGCAACCGATCTCGACTCCGTACTCGCGCAGTGCTTGCACGCCGTCGCGATCGAGGCGGGCCGAGGCGGCCGGTTCACTGCGGTCGGGCTGCGCGCCGAGCAACCCGGGTGAGACGTAACAGATGGCCGGGACACGCGCGGCGGCAAGCAACGGCGCCGCCTCGTCGAGCACGGAGGCGTAGCCGTCGTCGAACGTGATGAGGCAGCTGTTCGAGGGCACGCGGCGCTCACCGGCCAGCGCGTCGAGGTATTGCGCCTCGGTCAGCGGACGGAACCCGTGACGCTCGGTGAGGCGTGCGATCTGGTGGGAGATCGCTTCCTTCGTCACGAAGATGTTCGCCGGGTCCAGCGAGCGCGGCACCTGGGCCACGCCGTGGTACATGAGGACGATCGGCGTGGGGCCCTTCATCGCCGCCCCCGCGCTGCGCCGGCAAGCGCTGCCGCAGCAAGGACGGCCGCCTCCCCCGCCCCGGCCACGAGCAGCCGGTTCGGCTTCTTCTCGGCATAGGTCGGCTCGGCCCGTTCGAGAACGACCGCGCGGGCCGTGCCGTCACGTCCGACGCGCTTGACAGCGTCATCGGCGAGCGCGTTGGCCAGAGCCGAGGACTCACGTGCGCTCACGCCCTGCGCGATGATGCGGATGGTCGTCGAGTCGGGGTCGAGGTTGGCCGTGGCTTTCGCGTCACGCGACACGGGGATGGAGCGACCGACGCTCTCGACGTGTCCGGGCGCACCGCTCGCCACCGCTTCTTGCTGGGCAACCTGCTTGAGGCTGTCGGCGCTGGCCGCGATGTCGGCCTGCTTCCCGCTCTCGGATGCGGCGCGCAGCCCGACGACGGATGTCGCGTCGTAGCGACCCGGTAGGAGCAGCGCCGTCAGAGCGACGACCAGAGTGCCGAGGACGACGATGGCGAGCGGCAGGCGCCATCGTCCGATGCCCGTGCGGGACGCGCCATCAGCGTCCCTGGAGGTCGGTGACGAACCTGAGCCGCGGGTTTCCGCAGCGGGCAGGTCCGTCGATTCGCGATGGTCGGTCATGGGTTTCCTTTCGTCGAGGAACGGCGCGAGCGCGTCACGCCGACCGGGAGAAGCCCGACAAGAAGCCAGGTGGTGGCGGTGAGTGCCGGTGCGCGCCAAGGGAAGTCGATGACGCCGTGCACGAAGGCGCCGGCGAGCGCGGCTGCGGCGGCCACCTCGACCACCGGCGCACCACGCGCGTTCATGCGCGCGAGTACGCGCACGCCGACGACGAGCAGCACGCTGAGGGTCGCGAGTGCGAGAAGTCCGCCTTCGGCCAACGCTGTGAGCACGATGCTGTGCGCGTGCAGCGGCGCGACGTTCATCATGCCGAAGGTTGCGTCGCCGGCGGTTTCCGGTAGGCCACCGACGCCGACCCCGGTGAACGGACGACCGTCAACGAGCTCGCCGGCATACGCCCAGATCGCCGGGCGCTCGTCCGACGCACTGCGCGTCGGCGAGGTGAGGGAGTCGAACCGCGCGCTGACGGCGCTGACGAACGATCCCCCCGCTGCGGCTGCGAGCGCCCCCACGAGAACGAGCGCGAGCCCGAACGTCATGAGTCCGCGGCGGGCGGCGGGACGCACGAGCGCCACCAGGGTGAGCGTGACGAGCGTTCCGATCCAAGCACCGCGAGAGAGGCTGAAGACGAGTGCCGCGACGACGCCGGCGAGGCCGACGACGCTCGTGACTCGCCACGTCCGGGCACGAATGCGGCCGTCACGCGGGGCCCAGGCGGCGAACGTCGTGAGGAGGACGAACGGCAAGGCCATCTGCATGAGCGAACCGAGTTCGTTGGGCTGCGCGAGCGGCCCCTGGAGGCGGCCGTTGATGACGCCGCCGCCCTCGTGGCTCGAGAGCGCGCCGAGATCTGCGAGCGACCCGAGTGCCACGACGGCGGCGGACGCGCTCACAGCGACGAGCATGCAGGCCCGGCGACGCGCGTCGAGTTGGGCGACACCGAGGGCGCAGATCCACCCCATCCAGCTCATGGCCACAAGACGCCAGGACCACGGCAGGTCGGGGGCGTACGGCAGCGTGAGCGTCTGGCCGATCGGTACGAGTGCGCTCGCGCGCAGGGCTACGGGCACGTGCACGTGACGCTCGAAGAGCACCACGACTCCGGCGAAAACGCAGACGAGAGCCATGAGGGGCGCCACGGCCCGCTCCGACCAGGGTGCGACGGCGAGGGTCGTCGCGACGGCCGCGGCAAGCAGGCTGCGCAGGCGGGTTGCGGTGCAGTGTTCGCGTGCCTCGCGCCGGGTTCGTAGCTGGGCGCTCATGCCGGCCTCGCGAGAGAGCGGAGGAAACCGAGCGTGGGGCGATCCCACACCGACGTCAGGACGCCCCACACGAGGACGTAGACGCCCACGCCGAACGCCATCGCGACGAGCGGCGCCATGGGGACGAGCATGACCGCGGCCGCCACGAACGCGGCGAGCGCGACGACTGCGAGGGGCCGAGTCGCGCTACGCACCGGCATGACACGGCGCAGCGCCGTCACCGTCACGCCTGCCTGGACGACGTAGGACAGGCTCGTCGTCACGGCGGCGGCCACGGCGCCGAACGCGGGAATGAGCGCGAGGTTGAGCCCGACGTTGGTCGCGAGGGCTGCGGTGCTGGCCCACAGCACAGCGGGATCGGGACGCAGGGCGAGTAGCGCGGTGGCACCGACCTGTGCCAGTCCGAATGCGAGGGGCGCGAGGCACAGACCCCACAGCACGTGGGCCGAGGCGAACTCGGCGCCGAACAGCAGGTGCATGAGGTCTTCGCCGCGCACCACGAGGAGCGCGGTGTAAGGCACGTAGACCGCTGCGACCAGCACGATGCAGGCGCGCACGATGCCCGCGCGCGACGCAATCGGGGCCGAGGTGTCGGCGAGGCTCGGCTGCACGACGCGGCACAGCGACCAGCTGACGAAGAGCACTGTCTCGAGCAGCCGGTAGGCCGCGGTGTAGTGGCCGACGGCGACCTCACCGGCCAGAACGGCCAGCAACACGACGTCGAGGCGGAAGAGCGTCATGGAGACGAGGTCATTGATCCCGGTGACCCGCACGGCGCGGAGGAAGTCGCCGAGGTGGTGGCGCGTGACGAGAGCCGCCCGCGGCCGGACGTCGGCCACGACACGGCTCACCCCCGCCATGACGACGAGACTCCCGAGGGACGCGGCGCAGTAGGCCCACGCGACCGCGACCACCCCGTGTCCCTCGGCCAGGACCCAGGCGACGAGGCCCAGCGCCAGCAGCCGTTGCACGACAAGCACCGCGGCGGGCACGACCTGGACGGCACGCACGTTCGCGGCCGTACGGAAGGCCTCGACGAGCGTGTCGCTACATCCCGCGACCACAAGCACGGCGATGACCTCGCGGGAGGCGGCCGGTTCGTCGAGCGTCATGAGGACGATCGCGGACACGGTGACGACGGTGATCGCGAGCGCCATCCGCAGTGTCAGCAGGGCCGACAGGCGGGCGTCGAGCGACTCCGGTTCCGCGCCGACGAGTTGCACGAGGCGCTGGTCGAAGCCGAGCGTCACGACCGACGCGAGCAACAGTCCGAGGCCCAGGCCGAGGCTGAAGAGGCCGAAGTCGGCCGCGCCCAGCTGCCGGGCCATCAGCCCGAGCATGCCGAGGGTGCCGAGCTTGCCGACGACTTCGCCGACGCTCAGGGTGAGCGCTCCGACGGTGAGGCGCCGCGCCGAGCTGCGCGTCGCGGGTGCACGAGTCACGAGTGAGCGCCCCGCTTTGCCTGGCGCGTCATGCCTTCGAGTGCTCCGGCCACCTTCGCGACATCGCGAGCCGCCGTCGCGAAGGGCACGAGCGCTGCGGCGCGAACGCCGCGCGGACGCCGCAGCGCGCGCCGCACCGGCACGCCGAGATAGCCCACCGCACCGACGGCGAGTGCCGTTCGGGCAAGGGGCCCTCTGGTCGCGAGAACGGCGCCACCCCCGTAGGCGAGCAGACGCAGGCCGTCACGCACGACGAGCCGGGTGTTGCCCGAGTCGGCCGAGCCCTGCCCGTACCGGTAGTACATGCGCAGGGTGGAGCGCACGCTCGGTCGTTGCTCCCATTCAACGGCGGCATCGGCGACGAGCAGCGCCGGGTGGCGGGCCGCGATCCGCATGCCGAACGTGACGTCCTCACCCGTCGGGAGGTTCTCGGGGAAACCGCCAACCTCGGCCCAGGCGGCTCGCCTGAAGGCGACGGAACGCCCCGTGGGCATCTCGGGGCGGAACGCTCGGCCGAACGCTCGCGCGTAGAGGCGCTGACCGGCGCTCGGGTGGTGCAGTTCAGCGACGTCCGGGTAGCCGCAGGCGGCGAACGCGTCATCGACGGCATTCCTCGCCGTCGCGGTGTAGACACCCGTGAAGAGGTAGGCCTCGGGGTGCTCGCTCGCTGCGCTGCGGAAGGCCTCGAGCCACGTCGGGGCCGGTGTGCACCCTACATCGGTACACGCGATGAGCTCGTGGGCGGCGGCGGCGATCCCGGCATTCCTGCCCTCGGATATTCCGGCGCCCTCGGCCCGCAACACGTGTACCCGCGCATCACGGCGGCCGGCCTCCTGCGCCACCTCGAACGTGCCGTCGCGTGAGCCGCCGTCCACGACGACGAGTTCGTCGTCAGGACCGAGCAGCGGCACCACGTCGTCGAGGAGGCGCGCGAGAGCCTCGGCCTCGTCGAGCACCGTCGTGACGACCGACATCGGCTCGGCGCCTCGCACGCCCGCCCCCGGTCGGCGGGCGGTCCCCGCGAGGAGGCGGGTGAAGCGGTCGGCGGCTTCGTCGGGTTCGAGAACGGTGGTCGCGAGCACACCGGGGCCTGCGGCGAGCAGTTCACGGCGGCGCTCGGGTCGCACGCACTCACGCAGAGCGGCGACGACGGCGTCGACGTCCTCGGAGCCGACGAGAATGCCTGCAGCGCCGAGCTGTTCGGCGACAGGTGACGCCGCGACGACCGGCACTCCCGCGCGCACCGCCTCGTACGCCGTCAACCCGAACGCCTCGCGGCTGAGGTGGGCTCCCGCGTCGGTGCGCGTGAGCATCAGCGCAGCATCGAAGGCACCGAGGAGGGACCAGGCGTCGTCACGGGCAGGGTGAAGCACGAACCGTTCCCCCACGCCGAGTTGTTCCGCGAGTGCGGTGAGTCGCTCGGCCTCCTGCGGGTAGGCGTGATCGATGACGCCGAAGACGTGCAGCTTCCACGTCGGTAGGCACGCGAGGGCACGGATGGCGACATCGACCCCCTTGTAGGGCGCGAGTCGCGTGGCCATGACGGCACGCCTGATGCCGCTGGAGCCCTCGTCGAACCCGAGGGTCCGCCGCGCGGCCGCCCGCGTCAGTGGCGCACCGGGAAGCGGCCCCTGGATGGCAACCGCACGGATGTCACCTGCGAGCCGGGCCCCCTCGGAGCCCAGCAGCCGAGCGTCCGCCAGCGTGTTCACGATGCGCGAGAGGCGCGGGAAACTGTCGTCGTGGCGCACCCAGGCGACGCGCGCTCCGGCGCCGGCGGCCGCGGTCAGGGTGAGCAGCGCGGCCTTCACGCCGTGCGCGACGACGACGTCGGGACGGGAGGTGCGCAGGTATTCACGCAGGTCGACGACGCTCGCCGCAGCACCGCGGAAGCGGCGCCCCGAGCGAAGGTCGAGCGTGCGCGCCGACCGTTCCTGCCAGCGGCGCAGGGCGTCGCTGCCATGCGGTGCGAGAACCGTGACATCCGCCGTCGCCTCTTCCCGGACGAGCCGCTCCTGCCACACCTCGGCGCCGCCGCGGGTGCGCGTCGGCAACACGATGCCGACCCGCAGGGGGCGTGGGAAACGCGCGTCGTCGTCAACTGCCGTGGCGTCCGAAAACACTGCCCACCGTCCTCACGATGATCTTGAGGTCCTGCCACATCGACCAGTTGTCGATGTAGAGGTTGTCGAAGTGCGCCCGCTCGGCGATGTCGCTGTCGCCGCGCAGGCCCTGCACCGCCGCGTAGCCGGTGAGCCCGGCCGGCGCGCGGTGCCTGTCCTCGTAGTCGGGGTAGATCTGCGAGTAGCGCTCCACGAAGTAGGGGCGCTCGGGACGCGGGCCGACGAAGCTCATGTCGCCGCGCAGAATGTTGAACAGTTGCGGCAGTTCATCGAGCGACGTGGCGCGGATGAAACGGCCGACGGCACCGATGCGTTGATCGCCTGCGATGCTCCAGCGGGTCTGCGAGTCCCCCTCGCGCGCCGGGTGCATGGACCGGAACTTGAGCATGGTGAACGTTTCTCCGCCCTTGCCGATGCGCTCCTGGCGGAAGATGACGCCGCGTCCGAGCTCGATGCGCACCGCGAGCGCCACGGCCAGCAGTACCGGCGAGAGAAGGACGAGCGCGACGAGCGCCAGAACAATGTCAAGAACCCGCTTGCTGACGACGTCCACCCACCGCATCTGGGCCGGGGCGACGGGGATGATGGGGATACCGCGGATGTGATCGGCCCACGGCCCGCCCCAGCGACGCATGCTGTACCCGTTCGGCACGGTGTACACCTCGACGTCGGGCGGCGCATCGCGGCGCAGCAGGTGTGCGAGCTGCCACTCCTGGAGTTCGGGAAAGGCGCAGACGACGATGTTGACGCCGAACGTCTCGACGACCTCGCCGAAGTCGGCGTAGTCGCCGATGACGGGAGCGGTGATCGTCTGCTCGACGAGCGCACCGTCGTCCGGCTCGGCGCCGAGGAATCCCACGAGCGCCGCGCCTTGACCGCTTGTGGTGATGCGGCGGGCCAACTCGCGGGCTCCGGCGCCCGTACCGACGATGAGGACCCGGGTGCCGCCACGTTGGGCGTGACGGGGCGCGCGGCGGCGACGTAGGCGGTACACGAGCGTGCGTCCGGCGATGACGACGGTCACGGTCAGCACGAACCCCGCGAACAACTCGCCGCACGTCGGGGCGTCGTCGACGAGAAGCGCGAGGGCACCGACGCCGAAACCGACGAGGATTCCGAGCACGAGATACGGCAGTTCGTCGAGCACCGATTGACTGAATCGGCGTCGGTACAACCCGGCCCAGCGGTAGGTGGTGACCATCCCGATTGCGAGACCCAGTACGGCCAACGGGGCTCTTCACAGATGAGGGTGTAGTTGGGGTCTGAATCCCCCGGCTTCCAGGAGTGCTCGGGCGATGTAGTGGGTGAGGTTGCGGAAGCCGAGGGCGAG
>NZ_QWLM01000015.1 GCF_003515945.1 Dermacoccus abyssi | reverse complement strand
ACGCAAAACGCTCAACTGGGACAACCCAGCCGAGCGCCTGCGTGATCTACTTCAAACCACGTGATCAATCAGGTGTTGCGAGGACCACGAGAATCCGCCCGCTCGTTCGAGCAGGGTCGGGGTGTTCGCGCGCAGTCGGCGCGGCGTCAGCTGAGCGGATCGAGGATGCGCTTGAGGAACATCTGCGTGCGCTCCATCCGCGGGGCGTCGATGACCTCGGCGGGCGTACCGCGCTCGACGACGACGCCGCCGTCCATGAAGAGCACCTGGTCGGCCACGTCGCGGGCGAAGCGGATCTCGTGCGTGACGACGAACATCGTGCGCCCTTCGTCGGCGAGTTCACGCATGACGGAGAGCACTCCCCCGACGAGCTCGGGGTCGAGGGCCGACGTCGGCTCGTCGAAGAGCAGCAGTTCGGGTCGCAGGGCGAGCGCCCGGGCGATACCGACGCGCTGCTGCTGACCGCCCGAGAGCTGGTACGGGTACTTGTCCGCCTGGTCGGCCAGGCCGACCTTGGCGAGCAGTTCGCGTCCGCGTTCCTCGGCCTCGCGCACCGGCTCACCCTGCACGACGACCGGGCCCTCGATGACGTTCTCCAGCGCGCTCTTGTGCGGGAAGAGGTTGTGCTGCTGGAAGACCATTCCGCTCTGACGACGCAGCGCGGCGACGCTCTTGGCCGACTCGCCGCGGGCGCGGCCGTCACGTCCGCGCGTCACCGCCGAGAAGTCGACGCTTGCGTCTCCGATGCGTACGACGCCGGCGTCCGGCAGGTCGAGCACGTTGAGAGAGCGCAGCACCGTCGTCTTGCCCGAACCGGACGGTCCGAGGAGCACCGTCACCGAGCCTTTGGGCACCGTGAAGTCGATGTCGCGCAGCACCGTGGTGCCGCCAAAGGCCTTGCGCAGACCGGTGACCTCGACGAGGGGGCCGGTCGCTTGGGTGGTCGTGTGATCGGTCATCGGGCCACGTGCCTTCCGAGTCGGTCTTCGAGTCGGGTCTGAACGATGCTGAGGACGAAGCAGAGAACCCAGTAGATGAGTGCAGCCGTGATGTAGAGACCGAGGAACTTGCTTGTCGGAGCGGCCGCAATCTGCGACTGGTGGAACACCTCGGTCACGCCGATCGTCGCGGCGAGCGACGTGTCCTTGACGAGCGAGATGAGCGTGTTCGACAGCGGCGGAACAGCAACGCGTGACGCCTGCGGCAGGACGATGCGCTTGAGTGCCGTGGAGCGGCTCATGCCGATCGTCTCCGCGGCCTCCCACTGCCCCTTGGGCACCGACAGGATCGCCGAGCGGATGATCTCGGCGGCGTAGGCAGCCACGTTGAGAGACAGGGCGATCCCGGCCGAGATCCACGGGTTGAGCTTGAGGCCGAGCTCCGGCAGGCCGAAGAAGATGATGAACAACTGCACGAGCAGCGGCGTCCCGCGGAAGATCGAGATGAACGCGCGGGCCAGCCAGGAGATGGCAGCGTTTGAACTGAGACGTGCGAGGGCGACGCCAAGCGCGAGCACGAGGCCGACGACGAACGCGACGGCGGTGAGCGGGATCGTCACCTTGACCGTTGCCAGGAGCATCGAGCCGAAGTTCTCCTTGATGACGTCCCACGTCGACTGACCGGTGGCCTTCGTCGTGAAGTACTTGTCGTAGAGCTTCTTCGACGTGCCGTCAGCTTCCATCTGGTCGATGACCTTGCTGACGGCCGGAGTGATGTTCGTGTCCTTGCGGGCAGTGAAGACCGACTCGCTCTTGTCCTCGGTCGTCAGGGCGATCTTCAGATCCGAGTTCGGGTGCGTGGCGAGGTAGTACTTCACGGCCAGTTCGTCGTTGACGAAGGCGTCCGCCCGCCCCTGTTCGACGAGAGCGGCGGCCTTGTCCATGCCCTCGACCGACACGATGTTCGCGCCGGCGCCCTTCGCCGTGTTGGCCCAGTCCGAGGTGATGTTCTGGGCCGACTTCTTGCCCTTGAGGTCCGCCAGCTTCTTGACGCTGTTGTCGCTCTTCTTGGTCACGACGACACCCGTGGTCGTGACGTAGGGCGACGACAGGTCGTACTGGGCGATGCGCTCTTCGTTCTTCGTCACCTGGTTGGCGATGATGTCGATGCGGCCCGAGTTGAGGCCGGCGAACATCGAATCCCAGGGCGTCTCGACGAACTGCACCTTCACGCCGAGGCGCTTACCGACCTCGCGGAAGTAATCGACGTCGTAGCCCGTCAGTTCGCCACCCTTGTGAAAGCTGAACGGCGGGTAGACACCCTCGGTGCCGACGCGCAGCGTCTTCGGCAGCTGGTCGTTCTCCGCGGCGTGGGCTGCGGGAGCAGCCGCTCCGGCGAACAGGATCGCTGCGACGAAACTCAGAAGCGCGACGAAGATGCCTCGGGCTCGCAGCGCCCCGAGGCCGTCACGGTCGGCCATTCTCACCCGTCGAGAGTACGCTCACGCGCCCATATCTCCTATTTGAGATGCGAGAACGTGACGTTATGGGAGGCGCACCTCGAACCGCAGTCTCTGGACGGGGGCGTGCTCTGAGCGAGGACGTGGGCCTATGGTCGAGGCATGCGTGACGCCCCACCGAATCTCCCCAGTTGTCCAAGGGCTAGATCGCCACGCTTCAGTACGAATTCACGTGCGCGGACAGCGCGACGAAAGGCCGCATCAACCGGGCCTTGAATCGCGGTGAGGTGCTCACGGACCCCGGCGATCTGCGCACTCAGATCGCTCTTCTCGGAAAGGCCCGCTGGTGGCGCATCTGGGCTCGCTGGGTGTTCCTCGTCCTCGCGGTGCTGCAGGTCGGGCGCGTCGCTCTGGACCCGACCGACGTCCCCGCGTGGATCGCCTTCGTGGGCATGATGGGCGTGGCCGCTTTCACCCTCCGAGAAGGTGCTGGCCGGAACGCCGTCGAGCGCAAGCTCGGGCTGACGAAGGAGTACTTCAGATGACCGTCGAGAACGGCACCACCCCACCCCGCGAGATGACGCGGATGGAGGCGTCGCGGTTGCTCGGCGAGCGTGACCGGTTGCCCACCACAGAACGCCAGCGCATCAAGCGGGCGACACACTCGGGTCGCAGGCTCGACGCCCCGCACGAGCGCGACCTTCAGCGCGCGATGCTCCTCGAGGAGCGCGGTTCGCGGCGTCTGTCCGCGATCCTCCTGGCGCTCGGCCCTCTCGTCATGCCTTTCAGCCTGGTGACCACCGTCGCCGACGGCGAGAGCTTCGGTCTGCGGGACGCGCTGGCCGTGATCGTTCTCGCGCTCGCCCCGTTCGTGTTCTGGCAACTGTGGCGTCAGCGCTCACTCGAACGGCAACTCGGTCGAACGCCGGAGACTGACCTGACCTGACGCGGTTGTGCCTGCGAGCGACGCCGCTCAGTGAGCCGTCGCCGCTCCGTCGTCCTCACGCACGGCGTACGGGCCCACGCCGATGAGCATCTCGGCCAACTGCAGCGCGTTGAGCGCAGCGCCCTTGCGGATGTTGTCGCCGCAGACGATGAAGTCGAGCGTGTGCGGGTTGTTCTCCACCTGACGTACGCGCCCCACCCACACCGGGTCGGTACCGATCGCGTCGACGGGCGTGGGCCAGTCGACGCCCTCCTCGTCGGGCATGACGATGGCGCCGTTCGCGCCCTCGGTCATGGCACGACGAGCGTCACTCGGCGTCACCTTCTTGTCGAAACTGACGTGCAGCGTCGACATGTGGGTCGTGACGATCGGGATCTGCACGCACGTCACCGCCACCTTGAGGTTCGGCAGCTGCAGCACATGACGCAGCTCGTGCTTGATGTCGGTTTCCTCGCTGGCCCACCCGCGGCCGGAGTGTCGCCCGATCCACGGCACGACGTTGCTCACGATGGGCGCCGGGAACGGCGAGTCGTCCGGTAGATCGGCGACGTATCGGCGCACGTCGCCTGGCATCTGCCCGACGCGCGGGTTGCCGGTGAGGGCGCCCACCTCCGCGAAGAGCCGCTCGGCGCCCACGCGGCCGGCACCCGTGACGGCCTGCAGCGACGTCGCCGTCACGTGCGTGAGATTCCAGTGCTCGTGCAGCGTGGCGAGCACCGGCAGCATGATGATGGCCGGGCCGCAGGGCATCGCGACGATGCCGCGCGGCCGGTTGTCGATGTCGCGCGCGTTGACCTCGGGCACGACGAGCGGCACTTCGGGGTCGTCACGGAAGGCCTCGGACGTGTCGACGACGAGCGAGCCCGCCGCCGTCGCGAACGGCACCCACTTGGCCGAGACCTCGGGCGGCGTGGCGAAGATGACGACGTCGACGCCGTAAAAGCTCTCGCTGTCGAGCGCCTCGACCTCGACCTCCTCGGCACCCACGAGCAGGCGACGCCCGGCGTCCTTGTCGGAGCCGAGCAGACGCACGTCCTCCCAGGCGTCGACGCGAGTCGACAGGATCTCGAGCACGGCCTGACCGACCAGCCCCGTGGGGCCGACGACGGCCAGGGTGGGACGTTGCGACTGAGTCGAGTTCACGCCTTCGAGCATAGGCGCGCAGCCTGGGAAACTACTCTCCGGCGGCGATGAGTTCTGCGATCTGCACCGTGTTGAGCGCGGCACCCTTGCGCAGGTTGTCGTTGCTGATGAATAGCACGAGGCCCTTGTTGCCGTCGACCGAACCGTCCTGGCGGATGCGCCCGACGTAGCTCGCGTCCTTGCCGGCGGCGACGAGCGGCATCGGCACCTCGGTCAACTCGACGCCGGGGGCGTCGGCGAGAAGTTCGCGCGCCTGCTCGGGCGTGATGTCGCGCTCGAACTCGGCGTTGACCGACAGCGAGTGGCCGCTGAACACGGGCACACGCACGCAGGTGCCGGCGACCGCGAGGTCGGGCAGACCGAGGATCTTGCGCGACTCGTTGCGCAGTTTCTGCTCCTCGTCCGTCTCGTTCGTGCCGTCGTCGACGACCGAGCCGGCCATCGCGAGAACGTTGTAGGCGATGTTGGCGACGTACTTGTTCGGCGCGCCGAGGTCGACGGCCTCACCGTCGAGAGCTAGCCTCTCGAGGTCGGCCTCCGCGCCCTTGCGGATCTGCTCGGCGAGCTCGCGCACGCCCGCGACACCGGAGCCGGAGACGGCTTGGTAGGTCGAGACGACGAGGCGCTTGAGGCCGGCGGCGTCGGCCAGCGGCTTGAGCACGGGCATCGCGGCCATCGTCGTGCAGTTCGGGTTGGCGATGATGCCCTTCGTCGCGTTCGCGATCTCCTCGCCGTTGACCTCGGAGACGACGAGCGGAACGTCGGGGTCGAGGCGCCACGCCGAGCTGTTGTCGATGACGGTGACACCCGCTGCCGCGAACTTCGGCGCGAGTTCCTTCGACGTACCGCCACCTGCGGAGAAGATGGCGATGTCGAGGCCGCTCGGGTCGGCCGTGGCGGCATCCTCGATCGTCACGGCCTCGCCGCGGAAGGTGACGTGCTTGCCCGCACTGCGCGCCGACGCGAACAGGCGCAGGCTCTTGATCGGGAAGTTTCGTTCCTCGAGCAGTTCGAGCACGACGCCGCCCACCTGGCCGGTGGCACCGACGACGCCGACGTTGAGTTCCTTCGCCATTTCCTTCTCCTCCGGGCGCGACGCGCCCTCACACAAGTCTTGGGGTGGGCGCCTCAGCGGCCGGTGCCGCCGTAGACGACCGCTTCGCCGTCGGCGTCGAGGCCGAAGGCGCTATGGACGACGCGCACGGCCTCGTCCAGTTCATCGTCACTCGTGACGACGGAGACGCGGATCTCGGACGTGGAGATCATCTCGATGTTGATGCCGGCGTCGGCGAGCGACTGGAACAGCGTGGCCGAGACGCCCGGGTTGCTGCGCATGCCGGAGCCGACGAGCGAGAGCTTGCCGACCTGGTCGTCGTACTGCAGCTGCTCGAAACCGAGCTCGTCCTGCATCGCCTTGAGCACCTCGACGCCGCGCCCGGCGTCCTCCTTGGGCACCGTGAAGGAGATGTCGGTCTTCTTCTCCGTGCCGGCCGAGACGTTCTGGACGATCATGTCGACGTTGATGCCGACACCGGCGATCGCCTTGAACACGGCGGCGGCGCGGCCGGGGCTGTCCGGGATGCCGACGATCGTGATCTTGCCTTCGCTGCGATCGTGAGCCACACCGGCGATGATCGGGTCTTCCACGGAGTCTCCTTCTTTCTGGTTCACGACCCACGTGCCCTCGTGATGGCTGAACGAGCTGCGCACGTGGATGGGAAGGTCGAAGCGGCGGGCGTACTCGACGCAGCGGAGCATGAGCACCTTCGCGCCGGACGCGGCGAGTTCCTGCATCTCCTCGTTGGTGATGCGGTCGATCTTGTGGGCCGTCGGCACGATGCGCGGGTCGGCGGTGAAGATGCCGTCGACGTCCGTGTAGATCTCGCACACGTCGGCCTTGATGCCGGCGGCGAGCGCGACGGCGGTGGTGTCGGAGCCGCCACGGCCGAGGGTGGTGATCTCGTTCGTGGCCTGGCTGACGCCTTGGAAGCCCGCGACGATGACGATGTGGCCCTCGCCGATGGCCTCGGTGATGCGGCCCGGCGTGACGTCGATGATGCGGGCCTTGCCGTGCTGCGCGTCGGTGATGACGCCGGCCTGGCTACCGGTGTAGCTGCGTGCGCTGTGGCCGAGGTTGGAAATGGCCATCGACACGAGCGCCATCGACATCCGCTCGCCGGCGGTGAGGAGCATGTCCATCTCGCGGCTCGGCGGCGCCGGGCTGACCTCGGCGGCGAGGTCGAGCAGTTCGTCCGTCGTGTCACCCATGGCCGAGACGACCACGACGACGTCGTTGCCGGCCTTCTTCGTGTCGACGATGCGGCGGGCGACGCGCTTGATGCTCTCGGCGTCCGCCAAAGACGAACCGCCGTACTTCTGGACGACGAGGCTCACAGTGCTGCTCCGGGGGTCGACTGCTTCGGGCGCTTTCGAGTGTAGTGATGGCGCCCCGCGCGGTTTTTCGACGCTCAGATGCTGGTTGGTACGGAACGCGCCAGGTCGGCGGCACGGCCGACCGGGCCGCGCCACACGTCGCCGTGGCCCGGGACGATGACGTCCGCGTCGACGGCTGCGAGGACGTCCAGCGCGGCCAGAGCTCCGGCGTCGGAGGCGTTGAAAACCGACGGCAGGAGGTGCGGGGTGTGCGCCGCGGTGAGCGGGTGCGCCGTGACGAGGGCGTCACCCGTCGCGAGGACGCCGTGCTCGGGGAAGAAGTACGCCGTGTGACCAGGCGTGTGCCCGGGTGACGCGACGGGCACCGGCCGTCCGGGCAGGTCGAGCGGGCCGCCGTCACTCCACGTCTGCGCGCCCCGCAGGGGCTCCTCGTGCAGCACGCCACTTCGCATGACACGCCCCAGCCACATGGCGACGTTGGGGCGCCACGCCATCCGTATGAGATCCGAGCGCGAGCCGGGTTTCTCCTGCTCGCCGGTGGCCAGCGGTAGCTCCTGCGCGGCCATGAGGACGGGAACATCGTGCCGGCTCAGCAAACCCTGGAGTCCACCGATGTGGTCGATGTGCGCGTGCGTGACGAGGACGGCCCGGATGTCTCCGAGGCCGTGGCCGATGCTGCGGAGGTCCGCTTCGAGGCGCGCGATGTCTGCGGGGTACCCGGCGTCGACGAGGGTGAGATCGGAGCCGTCGCGCACGAGCATCCAGTTGACATCGGTACCGCGCCCCAGCCACATACCGTCGGCAACTTGTTCCACGACAACCCCCGGAGTGCGAGATGCGTCACTCCGATCGGACGCGCCTGACCTCAACCTACGAGTTCGCGGTGCCTCGAAGGGGCGTAAGCGATCGGTCGCCCGAGAACGCGGATGCCAACACCGGCGAAAGTCCGCGAACGGACGGTTCGGGGGGCGTCAGGCAAAGACGCGTCGGCCCTCGAAAGCGCGGCCGAGCGTCACCTCGTCGGCGTACTCGAGGTCGCCGCCGACCGGCAGGCCGGACGCGAGCCTGCTCACCTTGATGCCCATGGGCCCGATCTGGCGCGCGAGGTAGCTCGCCGTCGCTTCGCCGGTGTGGTTCGGGTTGGTCGCGATGATGATCTCGGTGAGCGTGCTGTCGCCGAGTCGCGCCATGAGTTCGGTGACGTGGAGGTCGCCCGGCCCGATGCCTTCGATCGGGTTCAGTGCGCCGCCGAGCACGTGGTAGCGCCCACGGAACTCTCGGGTGCGCTCGATGGCGACGACGTCCTTGCTCTCCTCGACGACGCAGATCATCGTCGTGTCGCGCTGCGGATCAGCGCACACGCGGCACAGGTTGCTCTCGGCCACGTTGAAGCAGATCTCGCAGAAGTGCACCGTCTCCTTGACGCGTAGCAGCACCTCGGCGAGGCGCCGCACGTCGTCCTCGTCGGCCTCGAGCAGGTGGAACGCGATGCGCTGAGCCGACTTCGGGCCGACGCCGGGCAGACGACCGAGCTCGTCGATGAGGTCTTGAACAACGCCTTCGTACACAAGGAGAAAGGTTACGCGCCGCCACCGACACCCGTGAGCACCCGCGCGACGACGCGCTCGTAACCCCGCCGTGCGAGAGGGGAAGCCAGGGTGGCCGCGAACGTGCCGAGCGGGGTGAGCGGACCTCGCAGCCACGGCACAGCGATCGTCTGCCACCACTCGACGCGGGTGAGCTCGTTCCCGCCGTCAGCGCTCGGAGCGTCCGGGCGAACACCGCCCGTGGAAACCGGACGGGTCATGCCGCGGGCATCGGTAAGGGCGGGAAGCGGCGTGAAACGGACGTCGACCACTCCCCCGATGACTCGGCCGACCTTCTCGAACACGAGCAGGCGCCCGGGTTCGGCGGCGCGCACGATCATGACGTCGTCGAAGCCACACGGACCGAGCGCCGTTCGTGCCACGAGCCGCGAACCGACGCGCAGGTTCTCAGGTTTCGGGCCGCTCACGTTCGTGAACGGCACCGCCACACCGTGACGTTCGCTGTCGGCCACACGGCTCCACGCCTCCGGCGCGGGGAGGTCGCACTCGAGCGTGAACGTGAAAGCCGCTTTGGGAAAGCACGCGTGCGGGCCGCCGCCGTCATCCCGGTCGCGCAGCAGAGCATCGGTTCTGCCCCTCACCGGGTCAGTTCGGCGCGAACGATTGCGCCGACTTCCGATCAACCGCGTGCCGAGCCGCCCGGACCTCATCATCACGAGCCCTGGTCGGGGCCTTCCTCCTTGATGACCGTGCCGCCGAGCACCGACTTGATGACGGGCAGGCCGACCGCATCGGAGTTCTCGATGTCTTCGTCGTCGATGCTCGCCGACGTGTCGTCGTACGCCGAGCCGCCGTTGCCGCGACGCGCATCCTCCTGCTTCTGCGCTGCCTCCCGGGCTGCCTTCTCAGCGCGCTGACGCGGCGTGAGAGTTCGTCCGTCGTCGACCGCGCCCTGCGTGGGCTGGGGCGTGGGAGACGCGAGGTGCCCGGTGGCCTGAGGGTCGGCTGCGGCAGCCGCCTGACCGTCGGGGGTCGCCTCGTCGGACGCCGAGTCACCGGAGGGTTCGCCGCCAGCAGTCTCCTGCGCGGCTCCGGCCCCGAGCTCCGACTTGGGCGGCAGCGGGTCGTAGACCGCCTCGACGTCGGTTTCGGGCTCCTCCTCCATCCAGTCAGGAGTCGGCTCGTCGGCGTCAGCGGGGCCCGCGTCGACCTCGGGCGCCGGTGAGGGCGTGGCAGAGGCAGTCGATGACGGCTGCGCCGGCCCGTCGTTACCGGTTGCCCAGTCCGGTGCGGGCGCGGCCTGCGACGACCAGTCGCCGTCGGAGTCGGAGCCCCACGCGCTGCTGCGCGCGGCCGCCGTGGCGAGACCGGCGTCCTGTGACGGCGTGGCCGCCTCACGCGGTGTGCCGTGCGCGGGCGGGTCACCGGCCTGCGCGGGATCGACAGGAACGTGACCTGTCGTGCCCGAACCCTGGTAGCCCGTCCGTTCGCGCCAACCGCCGGGTTTGCCCTGCGACTGCGCCGGGGCGCTCGAGGGCGGCTCGGCCGGAGCAGGCTGCTGCCCACGTGCCTGAGCGCCGTCGCTCGGCGAAATCCATTGCTCGCCCTGCGAAGGGGAGTTCCACTGGCCGCCCTGGTCGGAGCCCGCCGAAGGCGAATTCCACTGGGCGGCCCCCCGCTGTGCCTGCGAGCCCCCGCCCTGTGACGGCGACTGCCACGGCTCGGCGGGCTGCTCACTCTGCGGTTGCGCCTGTGGCGCACCGCCGTTCATCGCGCGCGCTTCGACCGTGACGTCGACACCGATGGCCTCGATGAGGGCCTGACGCACGACCTCGGGGTGCTGCCCGCGCGACATGGTGGCCGCAAGGCCACTGCTCGACGCTCCGAGCACGAGGCGAGCGCCGTCGAACTCGAGCACCTGCGCGTTCTGGCTCAGCAGTGTCCACGTGACGCGCTTGATGCGGAAGATGCGATCGAGTACGTCCGGCCATGCGCGACGGATGTCGTCGGTGGACATGCCACCGCGCCCGCCGCCGGATGCCGACGTCGGCTGCTGCGGCGCCTGCGACTGCTGGGGCTGCGATGCCTGCTGCGCCTGTTCGCCCTGCCACCCCGGGCCACCGGCCCGCTGGGACTGCTCGAACTGACGCTGCACCTGCTCGCGCTCGGTCTCGTCGACACCGCCGCTCGTGCCCGACGGAGCACCCGCGGCCTCGTCGTCGCGCGCAGCGGCCTGGGCCCGCTGGCCCTGACGCTCGGCCTCACCCCCGCGTTCGTCGCCCGAACCGCGCATGGCTTCGTCACGCGAGGCAGCGCCCCGATCGGCCTGGTCGGCTCGGGTGCGTGGCTCTTCGCTCGGCGCAGCCGACGGTGCCTCAGCGGCAGCACCACTCGGCGGACGCACAGGAGCCGGGCCACCTGGCGAAACAGCCGGCGCGTGCTGCACCGGGCCGGCCGGCGAGCGCGGCGGCAGTTCGCCCATGTCGAGGCGTCGTTCCATGCGGTCGAGGCGCGCCGCGTAACCGTCGAGCCCCGCGATCCCCGGCAACAGAACGCGCGCACACATGAGTTCGAGCTGCAGACGAGGCGAGGTGGCACCCGTCATCTCGCTCAGCCCCGCGTTGATGACGTCGGCCGCCCGCGAGAGCGCGCCGTCGCCGAAGGACGCCGCCTGGCTGCGCATCCGCTCGAGTTGGTCCTCCGGGACGGCACGCAGAACGGCGCCCGCCCCCTCGGCCACGGCCCGCACGACGATGAGGTCACGCAGGCGCTCGAGAAGATCCTCGACGAACCGACGCGGGTCGGCACCCGACTCGATGACGCGGTCGATCTGACGGAACACGGCCGCGGAATCGCCCGCCGCGAAGGCTTCGATGATGCCGTCGAGCAGCTCGTCGTCGGTGAAACCCAGCAGGCCCGCAGCACCCGAGTACGTGAGGCCCTCGGGCCCGGAGCCCGCGATGAGCTGGTCGAGCACCGACAGCGAGTCACGCACCGAACCGCCGCCCGCGCGCGTGACGAACGACAGCACGCCCGGCTCCGTAGCCACGCCCTCGGCGTCGAGAAGCTGCTCCATGTAATCGGTGAGCTTCTTCGGCGGCACGAGCCGGAACGGGTAGTGGTGCGTGCGCGAACGAATGGTGCCGATGACCTTCTCCGGCTCCGTGGTCGCGAAGACGAACTTCACGTGCTCCGGCGGCTCCTCGACGATCTTGAGCAGGGCGTTGAAGCCCTGCGGCGTCACCATGTGCGCCTCGTCGATGATGTAGATCTTGAAACGGCTGCTCGCCGGACCGAACGACGCGCGCTCACGCAGGTCACGGGCGTCGTCGACACCACCGTGCGACGCGGCGTCGATCTCGATGACGTCGACCGAACCCGCACCTCCGCGCGCCAGCGCCTTACACGAATCGCACACCCCGCACGGCGTGGGCGTGGGGCCCTGCTCGCAGTTGAGGCAGCGCGCGAGGATGCGCGCGGACGTCGTCTTTCCGCACCCGCGCGGGCCGGAGAACAGGTAGGCGTGATTGACCCGCCCGGTGCGCAGTGCCTGCATCAGCGGTTCGGTGACGTGCTCCTGGCCGATGACGTCGGCGAACGTCTCGGGGCGGTAGCGGCGGTAGAGGGCCGTTGTCATGGCGTCAGCCTAGTAGTGGCCACCGACAACCCGATGTTTCCTGGACATGCGGGCACAGGGGCCGCGGCGACCGCTCATCATCGGGGCGGGGAATGCGATTCGCGGACGCCGCCGGGTGCCCGGTAGAGTACGGGCAAGCCCCCCACGTGGTGGTACCTCTCCGAACTCCCCCAGGGCAGGAATGCAGCAAGGGTAGGAGAGCTCTTCCAGGTACGTGGGGGGCGCTTACATGCCCCGGCAGACTCCGCGCGCGAGCGCACACCGCCGCCCGGGCCATCGCACTACGGCAACGCCGAGCGTCACTCCGTCGAGAGCTTCGCGCGCTGCACCTCGAGCGCCATCTCGCCCTCGACGTCGATCTCTTCCGGCGCGCTCACGCCGACGCCGTTGACCTTCGGCGACAGCTGTCGCTCGACGACGATCGTCACCCACGCAGCCACGGCGCATCCCGCGACGAGCGCGACGGCGTACCACCCGGCGAGTGCGTGCCCGATGAGCAGGCCGGCGAACGGCGGACCGACGATCTCCGCGATGTGGAAGGCACCGGCAGAGGCCGAGTTGTAGCGGCCGCGCAGGTGGTCGGGGGCGAGGTCGTTGACCATCGCGGGAAGCGTCGGCTGCAGGAAGGTCTCACCGACGCCGAAGATCGCGGCCGACGCGCACACGAGCACCGAGGCGAGCACGACGTTCGACTCCCCCGCCAGGCCGGCAACGCCGAGCACGCTCCACGAGATCGCCCACAGCACACACATGACGAGCAGCGCGCGGGTGCGTCGGCGTCCGGCGACGAACTTCAGCACGAACAGCTGCGCCACGACGATGACGGCCGTGTTGGCGGCGTACGCCCACCCGAGCACCTGGGTGGAGATGTGCGCGACCGTCCGCGAGAACGCCTGGAACCCGACGCCGAACTGGGCGTAACCGATGAACGCCGTGACGAACCCGAGCACGACGAGCAGCCGCATCGCCGGGTCGCGCAGCACGAGTCGGTACCCGCCGCTGACCGGCATCGCGCCGTCGTCGCCCGACGAAGCGCCGTGCGCCACCGGGCCGCCGTAGCGCCGCAGCGGGCCGAGGTAGAGCATCAGCGGAATGAGGAACGTGACCGCGTCGATGTAGTAGATGCGCTCGAACGTCCCGGGACGCTCCACGTCGACGACGGCACCGCCCAGCATCCCGCCGATGCCGAGGCCGAGGTTGAGCAGCGTGAAGCTGAGCCCGAAGTAGTGCTGACGTTGGTGGGTGGGCATGACGGTGGCGACCATCGCCTGCACCGCCGGGAAGATGACGCCTGTAGCCAAACCGGAGCAGACGAGCGACGTCGCGGCCACGGGCACGGTGAGCGCGTTGGCCATGAGCACCTGCGCCACGATCTCGAGTGACACCGCGGCGATGACGACGCGGCGCGCACCGAAGCGGTCGATGAGCACACCGCCCGGTCCGACAGCGAGCAACCCGACGATGGCGGGTAGCGCGAGGAGAACACCGGCCGTCTGGAGTGAGAAGTCGCGCACCTCGTGGAGGTAGACGACGGCGAACGGCATGATGAGGCCGGTGCCGACGAAGTCGAACACGAGACTGGTGAGCATCCACTTCGCGGGGCGTGGCAAGTCGCGGAACATCGAAGCGGAGGGCACCGACCAATGATGCCAGCCCCGCGACCTCTGGCGACACCCGGCTCCCATGTCGCCCCAAGACACGCGAAGGCCCCGAGACTCTGAAGTCTCGGGGCCAATCGCTGTGTGGCGGAGGATATGGGATTTGAACCCATGAGGGGTTTCATCCCCAACACGATTTCCAATCGTGCGCACTAGGCCGCTATGCGAATCCTCCGCCGGAAATCTTACTGCAAACCTGCGTTCAACTCCCAATCGTGCCGCCGTGGCGCACCCGGGGAAGCGCTCCTGGGGCCGGTAGACTGACGACGCATCGCGCATGCGATGACACCCGCCCCTCCAAGGTCGATCAGGAGCCTGCCGATGCCTCGTTACCGCGCTGCGGGCGCCGCCTGCCTCGCCATGGCGCTCACGGTGACGTTGGGGGCCTGCAGCAGCAAGGAAGAGCCGAAGAAGAAGGCTGCGCCCACCTGCCCGGCCGGCAACCCGAAGCCGTCTCGCACCGTCGCCTGGCCGACGATGTACGCCAACGTGTACAACGCGAGCGACTCCAAGGGTGAGGCGGCCACAGTCGCCAGGCGCCTCGGATGGCGAGGACTCAATCTGCTCGAGGTGGCGAACGACCCGCTCGCCGACGACCGGCCGACACCGAAGTACGCGGAGATCCGGTACGGCAAGTCCGGGCGCACGATCGCCCTCAACCTCGCCACTCAGATCCCGCACGCCAACCTGTACCAGGACGAACGGGCCGACCCGACGGTCGACGTCGTCATCGGCAACGACTTCACGCTGACGCCGCAGCCGCCGCGCCCCATCAAGGACGTCAAGGTGGCCGTGTTCAATACGACCTTCCAGAGCGGACTCGCTGCGACGGTGAGCAACCAGCTGGCCAAGCAGGGCTTCCACAGCGAGGCCAAGGCCAACGACCGCGCCTACTACCCCGACGACACGGCCGTCATCGTCTACGACGAGGAGGGCCTGCCCGACGCCCAGCGCGTCCAGATGAGCATCCCCGGCTCGCGACTTCTGCAGGACGAGAAGGCGAACGTCAGCATGACGGGACGCGACGTACGCCTCTACCTCGGGTCGAAGTGGCTCAAGGGCGGCAAGGTGGCCCCGCTCTCGCAGGCGACGAAGGCCCCGGGCTCCTCACCGACACCGAGCTGCTGACGTCGCAGTTCACGCCTCACCTCGACGGTTCAACGGACGAAGCGAGTCGCACCCCCGAAGGTGCGGCCCGCTTCGTCCGTGGGGAAGGCGCGTCAGCGACGGCGGCCCGTGCCGAACAGGCTGCGGGTGATCTCGCGGCCGATCTGTGTGCCTGCGGAGCGCATGAACGACTTGAACGCGCTGGAGCGCACGACCTGGCTCACCATGCCGGGCTCCTCCTTCGGCTTCGCTGCTTCCTTCGGAGCGGCCTTGGGCTTTTCCTCGGCGTTGTCGCTCTCGGCGGGAGCCTGGGCGAACTTGTTCTGAAGACGCTCGTACGCGGATTCGCGGTCGACGGCCTCGGAGTACTTCGAGGCGATGGCGGAGGCGCCGATGACGCGGTCCATCGTCTCCTCGCTCGCCGGGGCCATCTTCGACGTCGGTGCGAGCATGCGGGTCCACGCGACGGGCGTCGGCGCGCCCTTCTCGGAGAGCACCGTGACGACGGCCTCGCCGGTGCCGAGCGTCGTGAGGAGCTCCTCGAGGTCGTACCCACTCTTCGGGAAGGTACGTACGGTGGCGTTGAGCGCCTTCTGATCGTCCGGCGTGAACGCGCGCAGCGCGTGCTGCACCCGGTTACCGAGCTGACCGAGAACGCCGGCGGGCACGTCCTTCGGGGTCTGCGTGACGAAGAAGACACCGACGCCCTTGGAGCGGATGAGACGAACGGTCTGCTCGATCTGGTCGACGAACGCCTTGCTCGCCTCGTCGAAGAGCAGGTGCGCCTCGTCGAAGAAGAAGACGAGCTTCGGCTTGTCGAGGTCGCCGGCTTCCGGGAGCTCCTGGAACAGATCGGCGAGCATCCACATGAGGAACGTGGAGAACAGCGTCGGCTGCTCCTGGACGCTCGGCAGTTCGAGGCAGGTGATGATGCCGCGACCGTCGGCGCCGGTACGCAGCAGGTCCGAGGTCTCGAACTCCGGCTCACCGAAGAACGCCTCGGCGCCGCCGTCGGCGAACGCGATGAGATTGCGCAGGATGACTCCGGCCGTGGCCGACGAGAGACCGCCCAGTTCCTTGAGGTCGGCCTTCCCCTCGTCGGACGTGAGGTGAGTGATGACGGCGCGCAGATCCTTGAGGTCGAGCAGCGCGAGACCCTGGCTGTCGGCATAGTGGAAGATCAGCCCGAGGCTCGACTCCTGGGTCGAGTTGAGGCCCAGCACCTTCGACAGCAGCGTCGGGCCGAACGATGTGACGGTGGCGCGCACGGGAACACCCTTGCCCTGACCGCCCAGCGCGAGGTACTCGACCTCGAAGCCCTTCGCCTCCCACGTCTGACCCACGTCGGACGCACGCTGCGCGACCTTGTCGTTCGACTCGCCTGGCTCGGCCAGACCCGAGAGGTCGCCCTTGATGTCGGCCATGAAGACGGGTACGCCGTTCGTGGCGAGCTGCTCGGCCATGAGCTGGAGGGTCTTGGTCTTACCGGTACCGGTGGCTCCCGCGATGAGTCCGTGACGGTTCATCATCGCGAGCGGCAGACGCACCTGGACGTCTGGTGCTGCGGTGCCTGCGTCGACGGCAGCGCCGAGGTCGAGCGAGCCGCCCTCGAAGGCGTAACCCGTGCGGATGGCTTCAAGCTGATTGTTTTCGCTCACGCGGCGACAATATCCGGCGCGTGTGTGCACGCGCAGTAGACGACGCGCATAAAATGAGACCGTGATCTTCAAGGCCGTCGGCGACTCGCGCCCCTACCCCGACCACGGCCTCGTGACGCCCAAGGACTGGTCGCCGATCACGCCGCGTGTCGTCCGCCTCGCAGATCTGACGACCACCCGCGCCACGCTCGATCTCTCGGCGCTGCTTTCGCAGGATTCGACCTTCTACGGGGACATCTTCGCGCACGTCGTCGCCTACAGCGGCGAGCTGTACCTCGAGGACGGCCTGCACCGCGCCCTGCGCGCCGCGTTGCAGCAGCGTTCCACGTTCCACGCCAGGGTGCTTTCGCTGTGAGCTACGTCCGCGACAACGGTCTCGAGCGTGCCCGCCGTCGGCGCGAGCGGCGCTCGTTGGCGATCCTGACGCTCTGCGCCCTCCTGGTCATCGGCTCCGTCGTCTTCGCCGCCACGTTCATGTCCCAGCCGAGCAAGCCGAAGGCCGGCGAGTGCCCCAGCGGCACGACGACATCGCTGCCGCCTCAGGCCACGTTCCCCGTCAACGTCTACAACGCGGGCGGTCCGAAGGGCGCTGCCGGTGACGCCGCCGACGCCTTGCGCACGTACGAGTTCAATGTCGGCACGGTGAGCAACGACCCGTACAAGAAGAAGATCTCCAGCGTGGGCGAGATTCGGTTCGGTCCGGGCGGAGCCCAGAACGCCAAGAAGTACGTCGAGCCACGCGTCCCGGGCGCGAAGCTCGTCCAGGACGGGCGCGACGGCGCTGGTGTCGATGTTGTCGTCGGCCCGCAGTTCCCGACGCTCGAGAAGGCCGCGGAGAAGCCGTCCGCCTCACCCAGCTGCTCCTGATCACCAGCGGGCTTACGACATTCCTCACGCCCCGGTCATCCCGTTTTTGACTCAGTGACCCACTGTTGTAATCTTTCTGGCGGTGGCGTGTCCGAGCGGCCTAAGGAGCACGCCTCGAAAGCGTGTGTGGGGGTGACTCCACCGTGGGTTCAAATCCCACCGCCACCGCCAGATACGAATGACCCCCACCCAGGACCAGCGACGAAGTCGCCCTGGGTGGGGGTCCATTCGTATCTGATGAAGCACGGGGGATTTGGGAGGAGTGACGCGCGAGCGAGCGACAGCGAGCCCCGCGCGTCACGACGGCTCCCACCGCCACCGCCAGACGGAGAAGGCCCACCGCCTGTCGGTCGGACCACTCGACGAACCGATGACGCCCACTCCAGCCACTGAGGACGCACCCTCCACCCACAGGGAGGGGCCACACACCCCAAAGTGCCCCTCATTTCCACCAGATCGAAAAGTGGGGACCAAGGTCCCGTCACGCCGCTTTGCGCGCACTCGGGGCCGACGATCCCCCGACGTGACGGGCAAAACGGGCCACCTCACCACAGTTGGACGATTTTCCAACTCCGCGAAACGGAACCCGCTTCGCAGCGCATCCGGGCGATCTCAGTAAGAAGTCGCTGTGCTCTCTTCCGCTCGCCAACCCGGGCGTCCGGTATATTGACCAACAACCATCTGGTTTCTTCAGAGCCTTGCGCTCGGGCTGCCACCCATTGTTCGCCCAGGCTCAGGACCCAACTGGGATTCGTACAACCGTCCAAATACTCGCGTATCGTGTGCCATGCCAACGTCACTCGGCGTGGGACCACCAGTCAGCATGATCGCTCGCAGGCGGCACGACCGCACTGCAAGCCCCACAGGAGGATGTTTCATGGCCAAGAACGTGCGTCGGCGCATGATCGTGGGCGCTTGCGACCTGTTGTCGCGACGCGGCCTCCAATCCACCTCGTTCGCGGAGGTCACCCAGGCAACGGGCACCCCGCGCGGCTCGATCTACCACCACTTCCCCGGGGGAAAGCAGGAACTCGTCCTTGCTGCTCTCGATGCAAACGCAGAGACCTTCGTCGAGAAGATCGGCTCCATCCGCCGCGCCAACCCCGAGCAGTTCGTTCGTTCGGTGCTCGACGGCTACCGCGCGTACGTTCTCGACGGCGAATTCGAAGTGGGTTGCGCCGCCACCGCCGTCACCGTCGCAGCGGAGAACACCGAACAGCTCGACCGATGCGCCGTGGTCTTCGCCACGTTCGTCGACACCCTGAGCGACGGCCTCCGCGAGTGCGGCGTCGAGCCCGAGGCTGCCCGCTCCTTCGCCACCCTCGCCCTCTGCTCCCTCAACGGTGCCACGACCGTGGCACGCGCAGCCCGCACGGCCGCAGCGCTCGACACCGTCGAGCACCACCTCATCGATCAGGCACGCACGCTTCCCCGCGTGCACGTGGCTGCCACGGCCTGACGCCTCTCCGGCTCGTGAAAAGCGGCCGGTACCCGCTCGGATGAGCAGGTACCGGCCGCTTTCTGCGTCCGGAGGAACCGCGGATCAGCCCTCGGTCGAACGCGTGGGGCGCTGACCGAGCTCCTCGTCGAGGCGCAGGAGGCCGGGGCCGTCGTCCTTGATGAGTTCGACGCGACCGACGATCTCGCTGACCGTCGCCTCTTCCTCGATCTGCTCGGTGAGGAACCAGTTGAGCAGCGGACGCGAGTCGAGGTCACCCTCGGAATCGGCGGAGCGGTACAGCTCGCGGATCGATTCCGAGACCTTCTTCTCGTGCGCGTAGGCCACTTCGAAGGCGTCGAGCACGGTCGAAACCTCGACGCTCGGAGCCATCTGGGAGCCGATCTTCGGGTGGTTGTCGCGGTCGAGCAAGTGGTCGATGAACTTGTTGGCGTGGACGATCTCCTCGTCCGCCTGGTGCCGCAGCCACGCAGCCATGCCCGGGAGGTCCATGGCGTCGAGCTCGATGGCGAGCTGGCGGTAGACGATCGAGGCCTCGAACTCGAGGGTGATCTGGTCGTTGAATGCCTTTTCGAGATCTGCGCTGAGCTTCATATCTGCATCGTGCCACTTCATTCGGCGTGGCGCAGGTGAGACGAGGCAAGCCTGACCAACCGCCCCGTCCCGCGCGGAGCTTCGTCACATAGGCTCGAAACATGCTCGCTATCACGCTGCCCGAGTTCGGTGACGAGAGCGTCCTCACTCCCGCCGACGTCGACACGCCCAGCCCCGCAGACCTCGCCGGCGACGAGGTGCTCATCCGCGTCGCGGCTGCAGGCGTCAACCGCGCGGACCTCATGCAGCGTCAGGGTTTCTATCCGCCGCCGCCCGGCGAATCGGAGCTTCCGGGGCTCGAGGTCTCCGGCACGATCGAGGCCGTCGGAACCGACACGCTGGGGTGGAAGGTCGGCGACGAGGTCTGCGCGCTCCTTGCCGGAGGCGGTTACGCCGAGTACGTCGTGGCCCCGGTCGGCCAGATCCTGCCGGTCCCCCACGGCATTGACCTCGTCACCGCAGCAGCGCTCCCGGAGGTTGCCTCCACCGTCTGGTCGAACGTCTTCCTCACGGCCGACCTCCAACCCGGCGAACTCGTCCTCGTCCACGGCGGCGGCAGTGGCATCGGCACGATGGCCATCCAGCTCGCCAAGGCGTCCGGCGCCCGCGTCGCCGTGACGGCCGGCTCGGCGGAGAAGCTCGCCGCCTGCAAGGCGCTCGGAGCAGACATTCTCATCAACTATCGCGAGGACGACTTCGTCGACGCGATGGACGCCGAAGGCGGTGCGAACGTCATCCTCGATGTCGTCGGAGCCAAGTACCTCGAACGCAACATCGCGGCTCTCGCGCCAAGCGGGCGGCTCGTCGTCATCGGCATGCAGGGCGGGACGAAGGCCGAACTCGACCTGTCGAAGCTGCTCGCCAAGCGCGCGCAGATCACCGCGACGGGTCTGCGCTCACGCCCGCGCGAGGAGAAGGCCGCCATCGTCGCGCACGTGCGCGAAAACGTCTGGCCGCTCGTCGAATCCGGCGCGGTGCGTCCGATCGTGCACGCCACCTACCCCCTCACCCGGGCGGCAGACGCCCACCGCGAGCTCGCCGCCTCGCAGCACATCGGCAAGGTGCTCCTCACCGTCTGATCGCACAGCCACTCCGTTGACCGAGCCCACGACGAGCGCATTGCTCGCCGTGGGCTCGTGCGTGTCGCTCTTGCGCCCTCATCGACATACCCGGTATACATCTCCATACCGGGTATACATACTGCGTATGCGCGGATGGAACGGGAGCCGGTCCGGCTCGTTGTCTCGGGGAGGGAACGGCGAACCGGACCGATCCTCACGGAGGGAACGAAGATGAAGCCGACACTCGAGTTGCGACACGTCAGCAAGACCCACACGTCACCGGCCGGTGACGTCCATGCTCTGCGCGAGGTCGACCTCGCGCTCTACCCGGGCGAGCTCGTCGCCGTCATGGGGCCGTCGGGCTCGGGCAAGTCGACGCTCCTCAACATGGCCGGGGGCCTCGACGCTCCGACCTCCGGTGACGTACTCGTCGGCGGCGCCTCGATCGTCGGGCTGCCGCAGCGGGAGATGGCGGCGCTTCGCCGTACGCGCGTCGGATTCGTCTTTCAGGACCTCAACCTCGTCCCGGCACTGACCGCCGCCGAGAACGCCGCCCTGCCTCTCGAACTCGACGGCCTCAGCACCCGCGACGCCCGCAAGGCCGGCATCGCTGCGCTCGCGTCGGTCGGCCTCGAGGATCTCGCCGACCGCTACCCCGAGGAGATGTCGGGCGGCCAGCAGCAGCGCGTCGCGATCGCTCGGTCGCTCGTCGGCGACCGCAGCCTCGTGCTCGCCGACGAGCCGACCGGTGCCCTCGACTCCGTCACCGGCGAAGAGGTGCTCATGGTGCTGCGTGACCGCTGTGACGCTGGCGCTGCCGTTCTGCTCGTCACCCACGACTCGCGTCACGCCTCGTGGGCCGACCGCATCGTCAACCTGCGTGACGGTGCCGTCGTCGACGTCGTGGGCGACCTCCCGGAGGGCGCCGAGACGAGCGAGCAGGTGACGTCATGACGAAGTCCTCCCGCGTCCCGGCCCGCCGCATCGCCGCCGCATCGCTGCTGCTCACCCTGATGGGCGCCGGCGCCCAGGTCGCTACCGCGAGCGCCGAGCCCGCCCACGCCGAGCCTGCCGGGCCCGTCGCCGTGAGCACGTGGGCACCGACCCACGGCACGCCGTCGGCGGCGACGGCCGAGGACACGACCTACCTCGACGGTGTGCTTTTCGATTCCACGAGCGCTCAGATCGTGCTCGCTGCGTCCGCCGCCGGCGCTCTCGTCATGGCGGCCCGGGCCGCCACCCGCAAGGAGGGCTGACATGTCTGCTCCCCTCAGCGGTTGGCGCCTACCCCTCCGTCTCGCCTTACGCGACCTCAAGCGCTACAAGGGCCGCTCCGCTCTCGCCGCACTGCTCATCTTCCTGCCCGTCGTCGTCATGGCCGCGGGACTCACGGCCATCGCCACGGTGGACATCTCGCCCGACGAGGACGCCGCGATGCGCTCCCGGGGGGTCAGTGCCGTCGTGACGGTCAACGACGAGCAGGCATCCGGCGCGCGGGCGATCACGGCCTTCCCGGCCTCGGGTCGCAAAGTCACGCAGGCCGAGCCCCCCACTGCAACCGAGATCTCGCGCCAGGCCGACGCGCCTGCCATCGGCCTCAGCGAGGAGTACGGCGTCTTCTCGCCGGTACCGAACGGGTCAGGTTTCACGGCCACGAGAGGCTCGGTGGTGCTCACCGACCTCACCAGCCCCATCCTGCGCCAGCAGTTCAGGATCAAGGAGGGGCGGGCTCCCCAGCGGCCGGGTGAGGTCGTCATCACCGACTACGGACGGATCATCGGCCTGCCCACCAGCGGCCCGCTGGGCATGCGCGTGCACGACGGTAGCGCCAGCCCCGTGACAGTGGTCGGGGTGACCAGCGCCGGAGTGCCCGGCGTCGCCGTCGTCGGGCCGGCACCCGAGGGCGTTCGTCCGACGAACGTGAGCTTCCTCGTCTCCGACTCCCGGGCGTGGAGTTCTTCAGAAGCTCGGTCGTGGCAGAAGTACGGCCTCACCGTGAGCGCACCGGGTACCGCCATCGAGGAAGAAGTCGCACCCACGGCCACCGACCCCGGTATGGCTCTCGGCATTGCCGTCGGCACGATGGCGTTCGTCGCCGTGACGGCGCTGCTCGCCGCTCCCGCCTTCGCTGCGAGTGCCACGCGTCAACGCCGCACGCTCGGGCTCGTCGCCGCCAACGGTGGTACGCGCGGCATGTTGCGCCGCGTGGTCATGGCCGAGGCGATGCTCCTCGGCGCCCTGACGGCCGTGGTGGCCACGCTGCTCGGCACCGCGCTGGGCGCCGCTGCCGGTCACTTCATCCGGGTCCGCTTCTACGGCATCACTCCACCGATCGACATCCGCGTCAGCTGGATGCTCGCGATCGTCGCCGTCGCGACGTTCGCCTCGCTCGTCGCGGCATTCGCACCGGCGATGGCAGCCGGCCGCACCAACCTTCTCGCGGCTCTGCGCGGCCAGGTCTCGTCGCGCACGGTCAAGCGACGCCTGCCGGTCGTCGGCGTCATCGGTGTCGTCATCGGGACGCTGTGCCTCTACCGGGCCGTCACGCTCGACAATGACGACACCTCTCAGCAGACGCTCCTCGCCTACGTCGGCGTGCCACTGTTCTTCGGCGGCGCCGTCCTCGCCGTGCCGTACGTTCTCATGGCCGCCGGCAAACTGGCGGGGCACCTTCCCCTCACGGCACGCATCGCCGTGCGTGACGTCAGCCGTCAGCGCACACGGGCCACCGCGTCCGTGGGTGCCGTGCTGGCCACGGTGGCCGTGTGCACCGGCGTCACCGTCCTCGCGTCCAGCGTTGACGCGCACGAGCGCGCCACGTACACGCCGAGCGTCCCGATGGGGACCGGACAGTTCACGAACTACAGCGGCATCGGCACACAACCCCGCACGCAAGCGGAGGTCGACGCAGGCCTGGCCGCGGCACGCCGCATCGCGTCGCCGATCGTCCCCCTGTGGGTGAACAGGGACAACGGGATGAAATTCATCGGCTTCGCCGAGAGTTGTCCCACGGCCGGTGATTACCGTGACTCGGCGTCGCTGGAGACCACGTACATCGACGCCAGCGGCATGGACCGCCTCGGTCTGAGCGAGACACAGCGCTCGGTCCTCGAGAGCGGCGGGGTACTGCTCTCGACAGGGGCCAAGAGCTCGGTCTCGGCGAAGATCCTGACTCCGGCCCGTCAGGGCCCCCACACCATCACGCTGAAGCGCTTCGTGGCCGAGTGGAGCGACACCGGCCGAACCAAGACCAGCTCGTGCACGCCGGTTTCGCTCGAGGCGGCCCCGATTCCCGAGAAGCGGATCAACGACACGATGAAGACCGACCGTGGCACGACGGCGATCATGTTGCGTTCGACCGCCGAGAAGCACGAGGTGCCGACGGAGATCTATGCCCTGAACGTCGCGCCGGCAGGAGGTATCGACACGCGGATGGAAGCGCAGCTCAAAGCTGCAGCCCCGTTCGGCCTGGATCTCTATGTCGAGCGCGGCTACTCGAGCCCCATGAGTCAGATTCTGCTCGCGCTGACGGCGCTCGCCGGACTGCTCGTCATCATCACAACGGTCATCTCGACCCTGCTCAACGATGCCGAGTCACGCGCCGACGCGGCCACGCTCGCCACGGTCGGAGCACCGCTGGGGATGCGACGCCGCATCGTCGGCGCCCACGCCGCGGCGATCGGATTCATCGGCAGCGTGGTCGGCATCGCCATCGGTCTCGTGCCTGGCCTCATCCTGGCGCGGGACGCCACCGGAACGGCTTACACCGAGACCGGCGCCACGAGCGTCCCCGGAACCTATGTGGTTCCCTGGTGGCTGCTGCTCATCCTGCTCGTCGGCGTGCCCCTGCTCGCCGCGGCGATCTCGATGACGTTCGCCCGGCGCACGCCGCCGCTGACCCGCCGCGAAGCATGAGGAGGCTGTCATGAGTGTTCGTAACAGTCTTCTCGCCCTTCTCGACTCCCAGCCGATGTACGGCGCCCAGCTCAAGGCCGAGTTCGAGGCTCGCACCGGCGGTCAGTGGCCGCTGAACATCGGTCAGGTCTACACGACGTTGGGGCGCCTCGAGCGCGACGGTCTCGTCGAGGGCGCCGGTACGCCGGACGCCGACGGGCGCATCCCCTACCGGCTCACCGACGCCGGCCGCGCCGAGGTGCTCGGCTGGTGGGATCAGGCGGTGCCGCGGGACGTCACGCCCCGCAACGAACTGGCCATCAAGTTGGCCCTCGCCGTGACGATGCCGGGCGTCGACGTTCGGGCTATCGTCTCGGCGCAACGGGCTGCGACGTTGACGCACCTGCGCGAACTCAACCGCTCGAAACCGCGCCGGTCGTTCGGTGAGACCCCGCCTGGTGTGGGCGCCGACGAGCTCGTCCTCGAGTCGCTCATCTTCGCCGACGAGGCCGAACTGCGCTGGCTCGATTACGTCGAGGAGCGACTGGCGCGCAGCTGACCCCTGCGCGAACCACACCGTGCGCGGGTCCGGGTCACACCGGGCCCGCGTTCGTGTGTTCGGTATCCGGTGCACGCTCGGTGGCCGTGCACGGCGCCGGGCCGACAAAATAGGAGTCATGTCCCGGCTGACCATGCTCCTCGTCCCGCCCGAGGTGCGGCGCGTCGCGCGACGCCGTGGCGTGACGAAGAGGCGCGTGGCCGACGAGCTACACACCTTCGTCGAGGTGAAGCCCTCTCCGGGACGCTGGAAGGTGGCTGCGCACATCACGACCTGCGTGACCCTCACCGTGCTCACGCTGTCGCTGATCTTCGGTCCGAAGATGGGTTTGCTCGGCCTCACCGGAACGTTCCTGTGCACCGTCAGCGTGCGACGCACGTGGCGCCACCGCGTCACGATCCTCGCCTCGATGACACTCGCCTACGCCCTCGCCCTGACCATCGGCGTGAGCGTCGCGGGCAACGCGCTTCTCACCACCCTCGCCCTGACGGCGATTGCCGGCGTCAGTGTGTTGCTCTACCACGCGCTCGTCGGCGACCCGCCCGGGCCGGTGTTCCTCACGATCGGCCCGGCCATCGGCACCTACCTGCCCACGACAGGCGTGGCCGGTTCGACGTTCGTACTCGCCGCGTCCCTGGGCGCCGTGATGTCGAGCACACTCAGCCTCGCGCTGCAGTGGCCGTTCCGGCACACGCCCGAGGACGAAGCCGTCGAGGACGCACAGGAGGCGTGTGACGAATACTTCGCCAGCGACCCCGACGGCGACTTCGTCGAGACGGGCCGCCTGCGCGACGCCGCATACGGCTCGATCTTCAACGCCGCGTGGGCCGTCGCGTTCGCCGCGGGACGCCGCAACCGCAACCCGCACCTGCGTGATCTCACGGCGCAGGTGCGCAAGATGCACATCGCCGTCGTCCAACGCACCGCCGCCACCCGCCTGCCCGACGCCGACATCGCCGTCCCGACGATGCTCCAGGCGCGCTACCTCGGGCGTCCGCCGCGGCGTTACCTGCTCGAGTGGGGGCTGTCCCGCTCTTCCCTGCCCTCGCTCATCGCGCGCCGGGCCGCGCTCGCGGTGCTCGCCACCTGCGTCATCGCGTACGCCCTCGGCGTCTCACACCCGTACTGGGCCGTCATGACAACGGCGCTGCTCGTCTCCCTCAACGGTGACCGACTCTCGCTGACGCACCGCGCCGGCCACCGCTTCGTCGGCACCGTCGTCGGCGTCGGCCTGTTCTTCCTCGTCAGTCTGGCCGGACCGACCGACTGGTGGGTCATCGTCATCGCGCTCGTGTGCGTCTTCCTCCTGCAGTGGTCGGTCGTGAGCAACTACGCGCTCGGTTCGATGTTCATCACACCGATGGCGTTGCTCGTGGCCTCCGTCGGCTCGTCGCACGCACCGACGACCGAGTTGATGCTCGACCGCGTCTTCGAGACGGCGCTCTCGTGCGCCATCTGTGTCGTCATCTTGTGGGCGTTCGCGCGACGTCTGCCGATCCGTTTGGTGCGCAGGCAGTTCCGCCGCTCGCTGCGAGCGCTTCAGCGCGTGCTCGTGCTCATGGCCGACGGCCAGCAGGATTCGGACCGGGGCGTCGCCGCCCGGCGGGATCTCGTCTTCGAACAGCTCGAGGCCGACCACGTGCTCGCGATGGCGGCCACCGATCTGCCGCACACCCTCGGAACCTGGGAGGAGGTGGAGGCCAGCCTCAACTCCACGTCCTACGTGACGCTCGCCGCGTGCTGGACCGCGGACCCACTCAAGCTGCTCGACGCCGAAGCGATGAGCGCCCGCCTCACGCGCCTCATCCACGATCTGCCGCCGATCTCGACGCAGGTCGTCGACTCCACCACGGTGGCCACCGGCCTCGACGAGGTGCTCGCGGTCGGGCTCGCGCGCCGCAGCTGACGCACTACCCGGAGTTCTCGTCGTCCCTCTCGACGACGAACCGTACGACCTCGACCACCGCGTCGTCCGGCATCTCGGCGTAATAGTTACGTCGCAGAGCTTCCACGAACTCCCGCATGTCGGTGCCGGGCGGAGCGTCCGCCTGCTCGGCCGTGAGGGTCGCTGCCGCGTGGCTCGTGACCGACTCGACCCGGCCACGAAGACTGCGAGCACCGAAGGCGAACCGGGCAGCGCCGGGTGCGATGTTCTCCTTCCATCGCACGGTGGTGGCCTTCGTGCCGACGCTCACGGCGTCGAAGTATCCCTCGGCGAAGTCGACCTGCTGCATGCCGCCAGGATGGCACTCGGCGCCCACGAGGTGGGCGAGATCCCGACGTGTTCCCGACCGATGCACGAACGCGCGAGAAGCGACGATCGCTTCCCGCGCGTACGGTGCGCCTGTGAACTCGTGGTACGTCAGGCGGCCTCGGCCCGCTCGGAGCGGCTCAGCCGACCGTCGACCATCTCGTACACGGAGTCGACGGCGGTGAGCGTCGGCAGGTCGTGCGTCACCATGAGCGTCGCGACGCCGGAGTCACGCGTCACGTCGCCGATGAGGCGCATGACGGCAGAGCTGCGCTCGGAGTCGAGCGCCGACGTCGGTTCGTCGACGAGGAGCAGCTCGGGTGAGTTCATGAGCGCCCGGGCGATACCCACGCGCTGACGCTGACCGCCCGACAGCTGCGCCGGACGACGGCTCGCGGCGTCCTTGAGGTCGACTGCCTCGAGCAGTTCCATCGCGCGACCCTGGACGGCCTTGCCCTTGCGCCCGTCGAGGCGGGCCACGGCTTCGAGTTGTTCCGCGGCGGTGAGCGACGCGATGAGGTTGCTCTCCTGGAAGACGAAGCCGATCGACGACAGGCGCACCGCGGCCGCGTCCTTGCGCGACAGGCCCGAGACGACACGGCCACCGATCGCGACGCTGCCCGAGTCCGGCGTCTGCAGCAGACCCGCCACGGCGAGGAGCGACGACTTACCCGAACCGGACGGGCCGGTGACGGCGGCGAACTCGCCGGGTCCGACGCTGAGGCTGACGTGGTCGACCGCGGTGATGCGACCGGCGCCGTCGGGGAAGGTGAGAACGGCGTCATCGACGATGAGGCTCATCGTGCAGCTCCTAGCGCTGAGTTGGGGTCGACGGTCGCGATGCGGCGCAGGCTGACGAGCGCGCCGAGCAGACCGAGAACCATGAGAAGGACGAGGGGGACGAGGGTCGTCGTCGGGCTGACGACGAAGGGGACGACGTCTCGGGCGAGCAACCCGCCGACGGTCGCGATGAGCGTGCCCAGGCCACCGCCGATGAGGAGGAGAATCGCGGCCTGGCCGAGGGCGTCACGCACGAGGTAGCTCGTGCGGGCACCGATCGCCTTGAGCACGGCGAGGTCCTTCGTGCGCTGGATGGTCCAGATCGTGAAGAACGCTCCGACGACGAGGGCCGAGACGAGCATGAGCATGACGCGCATGAGAGTGAGCGAACCGTTCTCGGCCTGGTAGGCGGAGATGGTGGACAGGGAATCGTTCGGTGTCATCGCCACGAGGTCGCTCTGCTTCTCGAACGCTGCAGCATCGAACGAACCGTCGGTCTTCAGCAGGGCGAGCGAGGTGCCGCCCGCGGTCTGGACGCCCGCAGCCTTGGCGTCGGCCTGTGTCATCCAGACGACGGGAACGTGCTGGTAGGACGCGTCGTCGCTCACCGCCTGAACGCGAACGGACTTGTCGCCGAACGTGATCGAGTCACCGGCCGCGACGTTCGCGTCCTTGCCGAGGCCCGAACCGACGACGACCGAGCCGGGACGAACGCCCGACGGCGCGGCGAACGATCCGTCCTCGACGACGAAGACCGTGACGGCCGAGCGGACACCGTCGACGCTGACGCGGCTCTGCGCGATCGCCAGTGACGTCGCCTCCGTGACGCCGGGCTGGTCGGCCGCGTCCTTCACCGCGGACGACGCGACGCGAGAGGAGTCGAAGCCGACCTTCTGCCCCTGGGCCGGCTGCGAGAAGGCGATTTGGGAGACGCCGCGATCCGGCATCGTCGAGACGGCGGCAACGCTCTCACGCCCGAGGCCCGCCGCGAGCCCCGTCAGCATGACGACGAGCAGCGTGATGAGAGCGACCACGCCGCCGATGAGCGCGAACCTGCCCTTGGCGTGGCGCAGGTCGCGGGATCCGAGAAACATCTCAGCCTTTCCGAACAAGCGGTGCGGGAGTGACTATCTCCATTCCATCGCCGTTCCCGCGCGCACACATCGACCGCTCGGCGAGGCCCACCTCAACCGTTCGGTTGACACCGCCGCGCGCGTCGCCAAGGCAGAATGAAGGGACGATGAGTGCCCACCCGCCGCCGTCCGCCACAGCCCGACGCCCCGAGACGGCGCGCGCAATCCGCGCCATGCAGGCCGCCATGCACGTGCTCTTCGTCCTGCTCTTCGTCGTCGGGCTCGCGCGTGCGCTTCTCACGCAGACGACGACGGCGCCGCACCTCGCGCTCCTGTTCGTCGCGTCGGCGCTGTTCATGGGCCTCTACTGTTTCGGCCTCACGCTGGAGCGCCGTCCGGTCTCCGACGCGCGCCGCGAACAGCTCGCCCAGGTGTGGATCTCAGCGCTCGTCGTGGCGTGGATCGCGCTCCTCGCCGTGGCTGCCGACTTTGCGTGGCTGGCGTTCGCGTTCTACTTCCTCGTCCTCTACGTCGCGCGACGCGCGCTCGCCGCGGCCCTGGTCGCTGTCGTGCTCGTTGCGAGCGTCGTCGCTCTCGCGAGCTCGAACTCGACGCGGGGACCGGGCAGCCTCATCGGCCCGTTCATGGGCATGCTCGTCGCCCTCGGTATCGCATGGGTGTACGTCAACTGCGGCGTGAGAACGACGCCCGCAACCTCCTCGTCGACCAGCTCGTCGCTGCGCAGGACGCCGTCCTCGCCGCCCAGGAGGAACTGGCGCACGCTCAGCACCGCGCCGGTGTCCTCGCCGAGCGCGAGCGCCTCGCCCGCGACATCCACGACACCCTCGCCCAGCGCTTCTCCAGCATCCTGCTCCTCGCGCGCGCCGGGCTGGCGCGCGAGGACGGCGACCGCACGCTGCTGTGTCAGATCGAGGAACAGGCCGCGGAAGGGCTGACGCAGTCCCGCGAGGTCGTCCGCGCCCTCGCGCCGACGGAACTCGCCGACGCTCCCCTGTTCGCGGCCCTCCGCCGCCTCGCCGAGCGCCTCGGCGAACAGACGGGCATCGCGGTGTCCACGACGTGCGACGGAGAGGCCCGCCCGCTGCCGTCCCCCGTCGAGGTCGCGTTGCTGCGCATGGCACAGAGCGGTCTCGCCAACGTGCGCATCCATGCCCAGGCTTCGCGCACCGGGGTGACGCTCGCCTACTCGCCCACCGACGTGACGCTCGAGATCATCGACGACGGTATCGGCTTCGACGAGGCCGCCGTCGAGCGCGCCCCGCTCGGTGGCAGCGGATTCGGCCTGCGTGCCATCCGCGAGCGCTCGTCGAACTCGGCGGGCAGCTCGAGGTCGAGTCGGCCCCCGGTGAAGGGGCGGCGCTCTTCGTCAGGATCCCGACGGCCACCTCGCCTGCCGCACCATCGCCCGTCACGACGAACGGAGGCGCCCTGTGACCACGGTGCTGCTCACCGACGACCATCCCGTGGTCCGCGCCGGCCTGCGGGCCCTGCTCGTGGCGTCGGGCATCGACGTTCTCGCCGAAGCGAGTGACGGCGCGGAGGCCATCGCCGAACTCGATCGGCTCACGGCCACCGGAACACCGCCCGACGTCGTCCTCATGGACCTGCAGATGGGCGACGGCATGGACGGTGTGAGTGCGACGGCGGCCATCCGTGGCCGCGGATGCGCCCCCGCGGTGCTCATCCTCACGACCTACGACACGGACACCGACATCCTGCGCGCCGTCGAGGCGGGCGCCGGCGGCTATCTGCTCAAGGACGCCCCACCGGAGACCCTCGTCGACGCCGTCCACCGCGCGGCACGCGGCGAGACGGTGCTCGCACCGGCCGTAGCGCAGCGCCTCGTCACCCGCCTCGCGCAGCCGACAGCCTCTCTCACGGCGCGCGAGGTGGACGTTCTGGAACGGGTCGCCGACGGCGCGACGAACCGCGCGATCGCCAAGGCACTCTTCGTTTCCGAGGCCACCGTGAAGACCCACCTCGTGCACATCAACGAGAAGCTCGGGGCCACCTCCCGCACCGACGCCGTCGCCAAGGCCCGCACTGCCGGCATCCTGCGCTGACGGAATTCGATGTGGTGAGGCAATCACCATGTCAGTTCAGGAGGGGTCGACGAGGTGACCCGGCTGCGGAGCCACGCGCGCGAGTTTCACGGCGTGTTGGATGCGGCGCGTCGAGTCGTCGGGTTCGGGCAGTTCCTCGAGGGCGAACCAGCCCGATTCGAGGGCCTCACTGGCCACCTCGACGTGCGGTTTCGTTTCGCAGTGGACGCGGAAGATGACGTCGATGTGCCGAATCTCCGGCACGAAGTACGTGGCCATCGCGCCACCCGGTTCGATCGTCAGGCCGGTCTCCTCGCGCACCTCACGGATGACGGCGTCGCGCGGCTGTTCACCGCCGTCGATGAGCCCGCCGGGCAGCGACCAGCCCTTGCGGTGCACCTGACGCAGCGCGAGCACCCGACCGTCGTACTCGATGATCGCAACGGCACCCGCCGTGAACGTCGGCTGGATCGCGTGGACGATGCGGTGGCTGATGCCGACCGGCAGCCACTTGTAGAGGCGCAGCGCCGCCATCCGCAGGGGTGAAGGGTTCGCAGCGTTCACAGTGACTCCTCGACGAGGTTCTCAAGACGCGCCTCCGGGACGTGGTCGAGGTCCTCGTCCACCTCTCCCGAGACGTGGTAGCGGCGCATCACCTTGACCATGTTGTTGACGACGGCGATCAGCGGCACCGCGGTGAAGGCGCCGAAAGCCCCTCCGAGCACGGTGCCGGCGGTGACGCCGAGCAGGATGACGAGCGGGTGGAGATCGACGAACTTGCCCAGAATGATCGGGTTGACGAGATTGCCGAACAGCTGGATGACGAGGGCGAGCGCCACCATCATCACGATCGCGGTGACGATGCCCTTGCTGACGAGAGCGATGACGAACAGCAGGACCGCCGCGACGAGCACGCCGACGAGCGGCACCAGGGAGCCGAGGAACAGCGCCACGGTGAGGGGGACGGCCAGTGGGACACCGGCGATCCACATGACCGGCAGCATCGCCCCGGCGTTGAGTACGGCGAGCAGGACGAGCGATCGCATGTAGACGACGAGCGTCCTCCATGCTGCCGCGCCGGCGAGATCCGCATAGTTGTGGGCGGGGCGCGGGAGCACCCGCACGCACCAGCGCCAGATGGAGCCGTCGTCGGCGAGAAGGAAGAGAACACAGAAAAGCGTCAGGACGAAACCCGACAGCGCGCCTGCCGCCTGACCGAGATAGCCGCCGGCCTGTGCGGTGATGTCGCCGGAGTGCTCGCTCACCGTTTTGGCCAGATCGACGGTGTAGGTGTTCGCAGTGGCCGGGTCGAGGCCGAGCGGACCGTCGACCAACCAGTCACGCGCACCGCGCTGGGCGCCGCCGAACTGACTCGCGAACTCGCCGCTGGAACCGGCCACCTGGGCCCAGACGAACCACACGAGCAGCGCGACGAACCCGAATCCGACGAAGAAGGAGATGACGGCCGAGAGCCCGCGCCCGAGGCCTCGGCGCACGAGCCACGCCACGAGCGGCTGCAGGAGCGCCGCCACCATGATGCCGGTGACGAGCGCAACGGTCACGAGGCCAAGCTTTGCCAGGGCCCAGAACACGAGCGCCACTGCGGCTGCGATGAGCAGGAGGTAGCCCGACCAGGCACCCGCGAGGCGGATGCCGAACGGGACGCTCGCGCGCGCCTTGTCAGGGGAAACCGGCTCGTTCATCGGGCCAGTTTCCCACGTCGAGAGCTCAGGCCGGACGGCTCAGTTCGAGGGCCTCGTACTCGGAGGGGGCAATGAGCACCGGGGCGATGGTTCGCCAGAAGTACTCCACTTCCTCGTGCAGGCCCTGCTCGTGCCCGGCGGCCTGCCACGTGAGGTGCAACCCGAGCAGGGCCACGGTGAGCATCCGCGCCACGCGTTCGGCGTCGATCCTCTTGGCAAAAGCGCCGTCGCAGTCCAGGCTCTCGATCAGGTGGCGCGCCATCGACTCCCACATGTGGAAGGACGCCGGGCGTCCCTCGCCGTAGGTTTCACGCTCGACGGCGAGCCGGGCCGTGGCCTGGAAAAGGACATCCGTGGCCAGCGCGTTGCACACGACATAACCGAGATTGATCAGCTTCTGCGCGCCGCGTCCGGGCACCGACTCGGCGGCCTTCACCATCCAATCTCCGTGGGCCGCAAGTACCGCGTCGGCGACTTCTTCCTTCGTCTCGAAGTGGAAGTACCGGGTGCCCTTCGTGACTCCCGACCGCTTCAGCATGTCAGCAACCGTCGCGCCGGCGAACCCGCGCTCTGCGAACGCTTCAGTAGCACCCTCGAGATTCGCGCTCGAGTCTCATGGGCCCGATCCTGTTTTATTTCGCGACGTGACATGCGATCCACGGACTCCCCTTTCCTGAATTACGCAGCGTAGTGCAATTACAGGACAAGTCGGACGCCTGTCATACGCGTTTGAAGCCGTAAAAAGACTTCTAGGTACAGATTATTAGGCCAGAGGCCGAATCACCCCGCCGCCGCTTGCCCGGCCGCGCGCCCGGAAAAAAGGCAGCCGCCGAGGAACGTCCCCTCGAGTGCGTTGTATCCGTGCACGCCTCCACCTCCGAACCCAGCGGCTTCACCGGCCGCGAAGAGACCCGGGACGGCGTTCCCGTCGGCGTCCAACACGCGAGACTGCAGGTCGGTCTGGATGCCGCCGAGGCTCTTGCGGGTCAGGACGTGCAGCTTGATACCGACAAGTGGGCCGGCCTTCGGGTCGAGAACCCGGTGCGGCGAACTCACCCGGACGAGCTTGTCCCCGAGGTAGTTGCGGGCGTTGTGGATCGTCATGACCTGAACGTCCTTGGAGTACGGGTTGCCCATTTGCCGGTCCCGCTCCTCGATCTGCGTGCGCACAGCGTCGGCGTCGAGCAGCGGTTCGTCCGTGAGTGTGTTCATCTTCGCCACGAGTTCGTCGATCGTGTCGGCGACGACGAAATCGGCGCCGTGTTCGACGAAGTCGGCCACGGCCTTCGGCGCGCCGGAGGCCAGGCGGGCCTTGACGACTTCCTTGCGACTGCCCGAGGTGAGGTCGAGATTCTGCTCCGAACCCGAGAGCGCGAATTCCTTCTCCAGCATCTTGCTCGTCACGATGAACCAGGAGTGGTCGAACGCGCTGATCGCAGGGTCGGTACGCAGGTGGCGCAGCGTGCCGAGCGTGTCGAAACCGGGCAGGCAGGGCTGCGGCATGCGTCGGCCGATCGCGTCGAACCACAACGGCGACGGGCCGGGCAGGATACGGATGGCGTGCTGCGGCCACACGGGGTTCCAGTTGCGGATGCCCTCGGTGTAGTGCCACATGCGGTCACGGTTGACGAGGCGCGCGCCGGCACTCTCGGCCACGTCGAGCATGCGTCCGTCCACGTATTCCGGCACGCCGGTGATCATCGACGACGGCGGGGTGCCGAGGCTCTCGGGCCACCAGCGACGCACGAGGTCGTGATTGCCACCGATTCCGCCGCTCGCCACGATCACAGAGGGTGCTTCGAGCTCGAAGTCACCTTCGGCATCGCGGTTCGAGGCGACGCCGCGCTCGGCGTCGTCCGGCGCGAGCACCGTGCCGCGCACACCGGTGACGGCGCCGCTCGTCGTCACGAGGTCGTCGACGCGGTGGCGGTGGAAGAAGGTGAGCAGCCCGCGCTTCTCGGCGTCGAGCGCCTTCTCGACGAAGGGCCCGCTGACGCCCGTGCCCGTCCCCCAGGCGATGTGGAAGCGCGGCACCGAGTTGCCGTGGCCGTCGGCACGCCCGTCACCGCGCTCGGCCCAGCCGACCATCGGCGTGAGGTTGATGCCGTTCTCGCGCAGCCACTCGCGCTTGCCGCCGGCCGCCCACTCGACGTAGGCACGAGCCCAGGCGCGCCCCCACGTGTCCTCGGCGTTCTCGCCGTCGAGGCGGTCCCACTGAGCACTGTTGCACCAGTCGGCCCACGCCAGCTCGAGGCTGTCGCGCACACGCAGGCGACGCTGCTCAGGAGAGTCGACGAGGAAGAGACCGCCGAAGGACCAGTGAGCCTGCCCACCGAGGTTCGCCCGGTTCTCCTGCTCGACGACGGCGACCCGGCGCCCCCGCGCCGTCAGCTCCGCGGCCGCCACGAGACCGGCGAGCCCTGCTCCCACGACGATCGTGTCGAACGTTCGTTCAGTCATGCCCCATCACTCCCTCTGCATCGTTGCCGTCACGATAAGTGAGGCCTCCTGTCACCCGGGCCGTTTACCGTCGAGCCGAGGGGGCGCCGCTAGACTCGGGCACCATGACGACCCAGGACACCGCGGCTTCGAAACCCGAAGCGGAACAGGAGCCCTCGTCGTCCCCCTTGTCGACGTTCTGGCGCGAGGTAAGCACATTCGGTTTCGTCGGCGCCTTCGCCGCCGTCATCGACCTCGGCCTGTTCAACGTCCTCATCCACGGTGCGCTGAGCGACAAGTACACGACGGCGAAGATCCTCTCGGGTGCCGTCGCCACCGTCTTCGCCTGGCTCGGCAACCGGTACTGGACGTTCCGCGAACGCGAGGGGCGCCCGGTCCATCACGAGGTGGCCCTGTTCTTCGGCGTCAACGGCGTCGCGCTCGCGGTCACCTCGGCGTGGGTCGCGTTCGCCCACTACGTCCTCGACGTGACGAAGCCGTTCTGGGTCAACGTGCACGTGGTTCTGGGCATCGGCCTGGGCACGCTCATGCGGTTCGTGCTCTACCGCACGGTCGTCTTTGGCAAGGCCGCCGAACAGGGTGCACCGCCCACGCACCGCGACGCACACGAGAAGTAGCCGCGACGCAGCCGCTACCTGCGCCCGGCGACCGCGATCAGCGCCCCGGCAGGAGCGCCTTCATCTGGCGGGCCCGATGCTGCAGACCGCTCGTCGTCACGAGCGTGAAGGCCTCGGCGATGATGTCGCGCGACATCTTCGAGACGCCGAACTCTCGCTCCGCGAAGCAGATCGGGTGCTCGACGACGACGCCGCCAGCCTCGAGGACACGCAGGGTGAGGTCGACCTGGAAGCCGTATCCGCTCGTCGTGATCCCGTCGAGGTCGATGGCCCGCAACATCGGGGCGCGGTACACGCGGTACCCGGCCGTGGCGTCGTGGACGTGCGTACCGAGCAACGCGCGCACGTAGAGGTTGGCTCCTCGGCTGAGGACCTCGCGCTGCTTGGGCCAGTTGACCACCGACCCGCCCTTGATCCAGCGCGAGCCGATGACGAGGTCGGCTTGGCGAGCCAGCTCGAGCATCGCCGGTAGTTCCTCTGCGGGGTGCGAGCCGTCGGCATCGATCTCGACAAGAGCGTCGTAACCGCGTTCGAGACCCCAGGCGAATCCTGCGAGGTACGCCTTCCCGAGCCCCTCCTTGCCCCGACGGTGCAGCACGTGGATGTGCGCGCTTGAGGCGGCGAAATCGTCGGCCATCTCACCGGTGCCGTCGGGCGAGTTGTCATCGATGACGAGGATGTCCGCATGCGGAACAGCGGCATGGACGCGCTCGAGGATCCGAGGAAGGTTCTCGCGCTCGTCGTAAGTCGGCAGGAGCACGAGCACGCGATCGATCGCGGGGCGCTCCTGCGCCGAGGGCAACGCGGGCATGGGTAACTTTCGTCAGGCGACGGGGACGAGACAGCAAACGTAACCCATGGGCCGCACAATGGTGAGCATGCCCGCGCCGATCAGCCTCGATGACGCCGTCCGTCGCCTCTACGACGGACCGGCAGCCGATTTCGTGCGGGTCCGCAAGGAACTCGCGGCTCGGGCGAAGAGTGAGGGCGCCGCCGATGTCGCCCGCGCGATCACGGCGCTGCGCAAACCCACGATGGCCGCGGAGACCGTCAATCACCTGGAGGATCAGCCGCTCGGTGAACTCCTCGCCGTCGGCACCGCCCTACGGGCTGCTCAGACGCGCCTCGACACCGACGAGATGAAACGCCTCACGTCCGAACGTCACCGCCTGCTCGACGCCGTCCTCGCAACCGTCTCCGTCTCACCGGCGGCGCGCGACGAGGTTCGCTGCACGCTGCTCGCCGCGACAGCCGACCCCAGCGCCGAGGCCGCCGTCGCGAGCCGCACCCTGGTGCGGGGCCTGCGCTATTCGGGGTGGGGTGAGGTTGACCTGTCGGACGCGCTCGCACATCGGGACGCAGCCGCGCGCGGCCGTGCCGCTCTTCGCATCGTGAACACCGACTCAGCCGACCGGGAGGCCGAGCGAGAGGCTGCCGCGCGGGACGCCGAACGTCGCACGGCGATGCAGGAGGTCGAGCGGGCCCGCCGCCGGTTGAGCGCTGCGGAAGACGCTTATGCCGCCGCGAAGGCGGCCCGTGACAGTGCACAGGCCGCCCTCGCGGTGGCGGAGACTCGCATCAGAGCCCTCGACGAGAGGTGAGGGGCCCGGGAATCGAGCGGCTCAACTCTGCCCGATGAAGTGCGTCAGGCCGACTTCTTCGTCGCCGACGGGAACATCTGGCCGCAGTAGGACGTGAGGTCGTCGACCGCGTCGTTGTAGGTGTTCGTGTCGACGGTCTTCGAGGGCGTCTTGGCCTTCGTCAGCGTGTCAACGTTCTTGGCGACGGCGTCCGCCTTCTGCTTGAAGCTGGCGTTACCGGACTTCTTGCCCTGCTCGCGCAGTTCGTGCGCGAGCTTGCCCATCGAGGTCGACGCCTTGCTGAGGTCGGCCGCCTTGCGCGAGTCGACAGCCTTGTTCCAGGTGGAGTTGGCCGAGACGACCTTCTCGTTCGTGTCGATGCAGGCTGCGCGCAGGGCCGGCGTCGCGCCGGGCTTGCCCGCGTTCGTCGTCGCGCTGGAGGTCGTGACAGTGGGGCTGGCGTCGTCGCTGTTCGCACTGCCGCAGGCGGCCATCGTCATCGCGAGCCCGAGGCTCGCCGCGGTTGCCGGCAGGATGCGGCGAGTTCGGGTGAAAGCGTGGTGGTGCACGGTTTTCCTCTCGTCGGGCCCGTGGTTCTGGCCTCTCGTTCGGTCATGGGTTCATCGCCCACGAGTCACCCACCGTTACATATTCGTGATGTTTCCGCGAATCCGGCCCGCAATGACGGCAGCCGTCCAGGTCGCAGCCTCGAACATCGGCACGTGGCCGACGCCCTCGGCCTCGACGTAGTTCCACTCCGGAACCCTCGCGAGCGCCGCGCGCACGCCGCGGGCAGGCACGAGCGCGTCCGCGTCTCCCTGGAGGAACGTGACGGGCACCGTCACCTCGGCCAGCGCGCGGCGGTAGCTTCGCGACGCTCCTGCGATGACGATCGACTGCGCAGCACGCACGAGGGAGGGCACCGCGCTCTGGATCTCGGTGAGTGCCCGCGCCTCCTCGACGGCCCGGCGCCACACCCAGCGCGGCACGCGACGACGGTCGGCCACCACAACAAGTACGCCGTCGAGGCCCATCTGGTCGGTGCCGCGACGCTGGACGTAGCGCGGCACGACGAAGCGCGCGAGGGGCGGGCACATGTAGAGCGCGAAGGTGAGACCGACCCGGGGGTTCGGACGCACCTTGGGGCCGAACGGCACGACCGCGTCAACGAGCACGAGCCGCTCGAGCTGCGGGTGGCCCTTCGCGGCGAGCAGCAGCGAGATCATCCCGCCCATCGAGTTGCCGACGAGCACGACGTTTCGCGCGTCCACGACGTCGAGGTAGGCGCTCAACAGGTCGACGTTGTCGCCGACCGCGGAACGGCCGGCGTCGGCCTCGGTGCGCCCGAAGCCGGCGAGGTCGGGTGTCAGTACCCGCCCGAGGCGCGCGAGGTAGGGCCAGACGGGCTCCCAGTTCGCGAGGCTCCCGCCGAGGCCGTGGACGAGGACGTAGGTGGGCCCCGAGACGTGGTGGCCGCTGTCGCGGTGATGCACCGTGACGCCGTCGACCTCGACGGTCGTGATGGGCGGCAGGTCGGGTTCGGGTTCGTCGACGTTCGTGGCGAGAGACTCGGCGAGCAGCGCCTCGGCCGCGGCAGCGTCGAGAACGTCGACGTCGGCGGCCAGGGCTGCGCTCGAGTTGCCCGGTTCGTTTTCTGAGGCGGGACTCACGAGCTCTCTCCGATCTGCTCTCGCAGCGCCTGCGCGAGCACCTGAGCGTGGTTGTCACCGGTCGGGTCACCGGCGATGAGGAGGAGGACGCGCCCGTCGGCGCCGCGAACGGTCTCGGCGAGCTTCTCCAGCCCGTCGGCACCGTCACCGTCGGCCAGCTCGGCTCGGTAGCGGTCGGCGAACTGCTCGAAGCTCAGATCTCCGCCGTGGAACTCCTTGCGCAGGTCCGTGCTCGGGGAGGCGTCCTTCGCCCACTCGTCGAGGTCTGCTCGTTCCTTCGAGACTCCGCGGGGCCACAACCGGTCGACGAGCACGCGCATCGCCTCACCGTCACGCGCGGTGTGGACCTTGCCCACCTCGATGTCGGGGGTGGCCATCAGCGGTGGGCGGCGACGGCGCCCGCGAGGCTGCCGAGCAACGGGTCGTAGGAGCGGACGACGCGTTCGACGATGACCCCTTCACGGCGGAACGGGTCGCCGTCGAGACGCTGCTCGACCTGCTCGGCGCTGTCGGCTGCGACGAGCAGCAGCGCGCCGGGCGGGTCGGTGAGCGGCCCGGAGAGCAGGAGGCCCTTGCACTGCGCGAGGAACTCGCGATGCTCGGGGCGGTGGGTGTCGCGCGCGGCGACGTCGTCGCTGTAGCGGTAGGAGACCGCGAAAATCGCCATGCCTTCGAGCCTACTCGCCACCAGTGACACCGGGCAGACCATAAGATCGAGGCGATCGGGGCAGGGAGGGAAACCACGTGTCGGAGAGTTGGCAGCTGGGCAGCCGGTACGTGCTCGAACGTCGAATCGGCGCGGGCGCGATGGGTCAGGTGTGGGCCGGTCGCGATGTCGACGGCCGCCCCCTCGCGTTCAAGCTGTTGCGCCCCGAGATGGCTGACGACCCCACCGTCGTCGCGCGTTTCCTCCAGGAACGCAACCTGCTCGTCAATCTGCGCAGCCCTCACGTCATCCGCGTCCACGACCTCGTCGTCGAGGGCCCGCGCCTCGCCATCGTCATGGATTACATCGGCGGGCCGTCGTTGCGCGGCCTGCTCCAGCAGCGCGGCAATCTTCCGCCTGCGGAGGTGGCGTCCCTCGGTTCGCGGATCGCGGCCGGCCTCGCAGCGGTGCACGGCGCGGGCGTCCTGCACCGCGACCTCAAGCCCGAGAACGTGCTTCTCGACGAAACCCCGAACGGCCTCGAGCCGAAGTTGGCGGACTTCGGCATCGCCTCGCTCGCCGTGACGGCGACGGGGCACGTCGGCACGGCGAACGTCATCGGCACCCCGCAGTATCTCGCGCCCGAGCTCGGCGACGGGTTGCCGAGCGGACGTGCCAGCGACCTCTACGCCCTCGGCATCACGCTGTACGAAATGGCGTGCGGCATTGTGCCGTTCAGCTCCGATTCGCCGGTCGCGCTCCTGCGGATGCACGCCGACCACGCGCCCGGACGCCCGGACGGCATGCCGGACGAGCTGTGGCACCTCGTCGCGGCGCTCATGGCGAAGAACCCGGGAGACAGGCCCGACGACGCCTCCGCCGTCGCGGCGCAGCTGGCCGACATGGTGCCGCGCTTCGCCGGGATGCCGGCCCCCGCTCCCCTGCACGCCTCTCCCCCCACGCGACTCATCGGTTCGGCACTGCCGACCTCCGGAAGCACTCCCGAGACCGTCTCCGACGATGACGACGAGAGCACGTCGCACCGTCGCAGCATCGCGCTCGGCGTCGGGCTCGTCGTCGGGCTGTGCCTCGTCGCGCTCGTCGCGTGGCTGTTGTTGCGCGACACCGGCTCGGAGCAGACGAAGGCGAAACCATCGGCCACCACCTCCTCGTCGACGACACGGGCGCAACCGACGGTGGTTCCGCTGTCCAGTCGTCTCGCCGGCTCCGAGGCGGAGAAGAACAGCGCCACGATCGACGGGCGTGACTTCGACGACGCCGTCGTCGCCCGCGATCTCACGCCCCCCACCTGCACACGTCCGGTGCGTTTCACCCTCGACGGTGAGTTCACTCAGATGGAGTTGCTCGCTGGCTTCAACGCGCGCCCCAACCCCTCGGGGGACACCGGCACCGTCGTCGTGCGCCTGGACGGCGACACGAAGCAGACCGTGAACTTCTCGAGCGAAAAGGCGAAAGCACTCTCGCTCGACGTCACGGGGGTGCGCAGCCTCGTGCTCGAGCTGAGAGCGCAGCGCTGCTCGCCGCAGGATCATCAGAGCATTGCACTCGCCGAGGGCAAGCTTCGCCGCCAGTAGGCGCAACTCGGCGGTCAGCAGGCCACTGCCGCCGCTGCCGTCGAGCGGGCGCTGCTGCGGGCGTCGGCGAACAGGAGCACTCCGAGGCCCGCGAACGCGAAGCCTGCGCCGACCCAGAGCGGCGAACCGAAGCCGTGGCCGGCCGCGATGGCGAGGCCGCCGATCCACACGCCGAGGAAGTTGCCCACGTTGAACGCGGCGATGTTCGCGCTGCTCGCGAGCGTCGGCGCTTCGTCGGCGTAGCGCATGACACGCATCTGCAGGCCGGGCACCGTGCCGAACCCGAAGAAGCCCATGGCGAGCAGGAGTGCTGCCGCCGCCACCTTGTTGCCCGGCACGAGCGCAAAGACCACGAGAACGATGCCGAGCGCGAGCGTCCACGTCGTCAGGGTGCGGCGCAGGGCTGCGTCGGCGAGGCGCCCACCGAGGAGATTGCCGCCGAAGAGCCCGACGCCGAAGAGGACGAGGAGCCACGGCACTGCGCCGTCGTCGAAACCGGTGACGCGAGTCAGCAGCGGCTCGATGTACATGAACGCACCGAACATGCCGCCGAAGACGAGCACTGTCATGCCGAGGGAGTACCAGACCTGGGCCCGGGAGAAGACGGCCAGTTCGGCCCGGAGGCTACGTTCGGACGACTCGGCGTGGGCGTCCGGAACGAGCGCTGCGATGCCGGCGAAGGAGACGACTCCGACGACGGCAATGGTGGCGAACGTCGCGCGCCAGCCCCACTGTTGACCGACGAAGGTGCCCATCGGCACGCCGAGGACGTTGGCAAGCGTCAGCCCACCGAACATGATGCTGATGGCGCCGGCCTGCTTCTCCTTGGCCACGAGGGCCGAGGCGAGCACGGACCCGATGCCGAAGAAGGCGCCGTGCGCGAGGGCCGCGACGACACGTCCGGCGAGGAGCGCGGCGTAGCCGGGTGCCAGTGTCGAGATCGCGTTGCCCACGACGAACAGCACCATGAGGAGCAGCAGCGCACGCTTCGGCGCCCACTTCGCGAGGAGCGGCGGCAGCGCCAGCGCACCGAAGACGACCGCGAGGGCGTAACCGCTCACGAGGTAGCCGGCCATGGGCACGGAGACCCCGAGGTCGTTCGCGACCGGGGTGAGCAGGCCGGCGATGACGAATTCGGTGAGCCCGATGCCGAAGCCACCGAGGGCCAGGGCGAGCAGTCCGACAGGCATGAGTGCAACCTTTCGAGGTTCATTCCATGCGGCAAAATATTGCGCGTGCAACTAACTTGCGTGACGTTAGTTGCACACGCGCTCTATTGCAAGCGGCGTACACTGAATTCATGGGTATCGCTGACACCGCCGTCGAGGTCCGCGCCTCGGGCTGGCGCACGCTCGCCGCACTCCACGGACACATCGAGACCTGTCTCGAGAAGGAGCTCGTCGCGGGCCACGGCCTGACCGTCGTGGAGTACACGGTGCTCGACGCCCTGTCGCGCCAGGACGGCACGTTCCACCTCCGCATGGCGCAGGTGGCGCGCGCAGCAGCCCTCTCCCCCTCCGCGACCACGAGGCTCGTCAACCGACTCGAAGACCGCGGTTACCTCACGCGCATCATCTGCGCGGACGACCGGCGCGGCATCTACACGGAGCTGACGCCGGAAGGTCGCGCCGCCTACGAGAAGGCCCGCCCCACGCACGACCGTGTCCTCGCCGCCTCGCTCGAATCAGCCCGGGAAAAGCCAGAACTCGCCGACCTCGTCGCCTTCGTCGAGAAGCACTGACTTCTGACGTGGACGATCTGTCGGTGATGCCGGGGCCTGGCGCCCCGCGTGGCCTGCGCGTCCCCGCCGCCGAGCTGCAGGAGCAGTTCTCCCACGCCTCCGGCCCGGGCGGTCAGGGCGTCAACACCACCGACTCGCGCGTGCAGCTCAGCCTCGACCTCACGACGACGAGCGCGCTCGACGACACCCAGCGCGCCCGCGTGCTCGCAGCCCTCGACGCGCGGCTCGCGGCCGGGGTGCTGACGGTGACCGCAGCCGAGCACCGCTCGCAACGCCGTAACCGCACAGCCGCCCGCGAGCGCCTGGCTACCCTCCTGCGTGAGGCGGTCGCCCCACCGGTGCCTCGCCGGCCGACGCAGCCGACGCGCGGTTCGAAGCGGCGGCGCCTCGAGGCGAAGAAGCAGCGCAGCGTGACGAAGCAGCAGCGTCGCAAGCCCGGCCTCGACTGAGACGCCTGACCCGGCGCCCGGGGGACGCTCACCCGGTTCAGCCGAGGAGAAGCCGGATTAACCCTGTTGGCCCTTGGCTCGGATGAGGTCGAGCGCGACGACCGCGCCCAGTGTCGCGGCGCGAGTCGGGCCGGGAACCCCAGGAGTGAACCCGAGGACGTAACGCTCCTTGCCGAGGAACGCCGCGCCGATGCCCGGCCACCGGCGCGACACGCGAGCCACCGGTCCACCGGGGCCGACCACCTCGAACTCGCGCTCGAAGAAGCTGCCCGACAACTGCAGCGTCGCGTCCGGGAGGTTCACGGTGAGCCGCTTGGAGAACAACGTGAACTCCTTGACCACCTCGCCGAACTGATGACCGCTTGGGTCTAAGAGCACGTAGCGGTCGCGCCCGAAGTTCATCACGTCGTCGATGCGCATGAACAGGGAGCCGTCGGTGTCCAGAATGGTGAGTTCACGGTTGCCGAGGGCCAAGCGCTTCAGAGCACCACCGTCGGTGCCGATGCGCCCGATCGGCTGCCCACCGGCGTCCATGATGGCGAAGTCGTTACCCATGAAGCTCGTGACCTGGTCGATGACGAGAACGTCCGACTGAAGAAGTGCCACGGATTCATGGTGCCCGATTCCCGACACGAGATGGTGGCCGCGCGGCTGCCACCGTCACTCCCCGACGCCGCGACACCGGGCCGATGACACGAGAACGCGCCCCACAGCGTCGACTGCGAGGCGCGTCCTTTCGTGGCGTCGATCAGCGCACGAGCTCCGGCGGCACGTGACCGAAGCGGTGCAGGGTGCGGCTGATCGCCTGCTCGCGCAGGAACGTCAGCAGCTCACGACGGCCGGTCGAGAGCACCTCGCCGAACAGCGGCGTGATGCTGGCGCCCTGGTCGGCAGCAGGTGCCTCGGCGAGCGCCGCAGCGGTCTCACCGTCGGCGTCCGCGCCGACCATGCGGATACGCAGCGACTCGCCGTCGAGCGCCTGCGCGCGAGCCCACGACACGAACTGCGCGGAGCTCTCCACCTCGCCGACGCGGTCGAGCCACGCGAGCGCCTGGCGGCCCTCACCCGTCTCCTCGAGTCGCTTGAGCGCCGGCTGCAGAGCGATGTCCCACGACAGGCGAACCGACGAACCGACGAGGTGCGCGGCCAGCACGAGACGCGCCACCTCGACGAGGGTGCGGTCGGCTGCCCGGTCATCGGCGTCGAGACCCTCGCTGAGTTCCGCGCGCACGACGACGCGCGGCTGCGGGCGGTAACGGAAGATGTTGCTCTCCGCGCGCAGCGACGACGGGTCGGACTCGATACCGAGTTCCTCACGCCACGCGTAGGCGTCCGAACGCAGCGACGCGAGCAGCCACGCCGCGTCGTCCTCGGCACGCGCGAGGGGCGCGAGGATCTCCTGCAGGTCCCGCACGCGCGGCATGACCGGCGCACCCTGACGAGCAACGCCGTCCGCCACCCACGTACCGAACTGCGCGACGTAGTTGGGGCCACCGGCCTTGGCGCCCGGGCCCATGACCGATTCCTTCCAGCCACCGAAGCTCTGACGCTGCACGATGGCGCCGGTGATGTGCCGGTTGACGTAGCCGTTGCCGGCCTCGACGTGCTCGCGCCAGTACTCGATCTCGTCCTCGTCGAGGCTGTGAATGCCTGCCGTGAGGCCGAACTGCGTCGCGTTCTGCAGTTCGAGCGCCTCCTCGAGGGAGTCGGCGTGCATGAGGCCGAGCACGGGCCCGAAGACCTCGGTCATGTGGAAGAAGGAGCCGGGCTTCACGCCGTCCTTGAGGCCGGGCGACCACAGGCGACCCGTCTCGTCGAGCTGCTTCGGCTCGACGAGCCACGTCTCGCCCTCCTCGAGGGTCGTGAGCGCCTTGAGCAACTTGCCCGACGGCGGCTCGATGACCGGGCCCATCGTCGTGCCGAGGTCGCTCGGCCAGCCGACGCGCAGCGACTCCACGGCGTCGATGAGCTGCTCACGGAAACGACGCGAGGAGCCGACCGAGCCGACGAGGATACCGAGCGAGGCCGCCGAACACTTCTGCCCGGCGTGGCCGAACGCCGACTTCATGAGGTCGGCGGCCGCGAGGTCGAGGTCCGCCGCAGGCGTGACGACGAGGGCGTTCTTACCGCTCGTCTCGCCGAACACGCGCGGGCCACCGGCGTGACGCGAACGCCAGCCGGCGAACAGGCGCCCCGTCTCGATCGAGCCGGTGAGGATGACGGTGTCGACGTCCTCGTGGGACACGAGCGCCTTGCCGTTCTCGTTCTCCTCGACGCGCACGACCTGGGCCACCTCGCGCGGGATGCCGGCGGCCCACAGGGCCTCCATCGCGACCTCGACGCAGCCGACCGTCTGCGGCGCCGGCTTGATGATGACGGCCGATCCGCTCGCGAGCGCCGCGAGCACGGAACCGATAGGAATGGCGACGGGGAAGTTCCACGGCGGCGTGACCAGCGTCAGCTTGTGAGGCTCGAATCGCGCTCCGTCCGAGGCCATTCCGCTGACGAGGTCTTCGCACCTGTCGGCGTAGTAGCGCGCGAAGTCGATGGCTTCGGAGACCTCGGGGTCGACCTGATCGATCGTCTTGCCACCCTCGGCGGCCGCGACGGTGATGAGGTCACCACGACGCTTCTCGAGTTCGCGTGCGGCCTCGCGCAGCAGCGCGGCACGCTCCGCGTTGGGGCGAGCGGCCCAGGCCTCGTGCGCGCCGACGCCACGGCTCACGACCTCGTCGACGGCCTCGAGCGACGTGAGTTCGGGCGAGGTCAGCGGCGCGGGTTCACGCGTCACTGCCGCGAGCGCCCACTCACGCACGGCCGGCAGCGCCGGGTCGGAGTCGGCGGTGTTCTCGAAGTAGTCGCCGATCGGCTTGCGCTCGGCGCTGCGGCGCGGCCCGACGGGCGTCGAGGCCAGAGCGTCCACGGACTCGCGGAAACGACGCTCCTGATCCTCCATGGGCGTGAGGCGACCGGTGCCGGTGAGGCCGTCGCGCACGTACTTGTACTTGTCGTCGGCCTCGTCGTCGTGGCTGAACATGGCGTGCAGGAAGTTCTGCTCGGCCGCGTTCTCCTCGAGACGGCGGATGAGGTAGGAGACGGCGACGTCGAAGTCCTCCGACTTCACGACCGGCGTGTAGAGCAGCACCGTGCCCACGTCGGCCTTGACGGCGCGCGCCTGCGAGGGCGCCATGCCCTGCAGCATCTCGACGTCGAGGTGGTCGCTCACGCCACGCTTCTCCGACAGCAGGTGCGCGACGGCGACGTCGAAGAGGTTGTGCGAGGCGACACCGAGTCGGCAAACCTCCATCGCGTCGGGGCGCGTGGCGCGCTCGATGAACGCGAGGTAGTTGGCGTCCACGTCCTCCTTGGAGGTGTACGGTGCCTGCTCCCAGTCGTGCACCTCGGCCTCGACGCGCTCCATCGCGAGGTTGGCCCCCTTGACGAGACGCACCTTGATGCCGGCGCCACCGGCCGCCTTGCGCTTCTTCGCGAAGTCGATGAGTCGCTCGAGCGCGGGCACGGCGTCGGGCAGGTAGGCCTGCAGCACGATGCCGGCCTCGAGGTCATGGAACTCGGGCTCGGAAAGGAGTCGCGTGAACAGCTCGATCGTCAGGTCGAGGTCGCGGTATTCCTCCATGTCGAGGTTGACGAACTTCTTGGGCGAGGCCTCGTTCGCCACCCGGTAGATCGGGCGCAGGCGCTCGAGGGCGCGCTCGACCGTTCCCTCCGTGTCCCAGGTCGAGATCTGCGAGACGAGGCAGCTGATCTTGATCGAGACGTAGTCGACGTCGTCGCGCGCGAGCAGCTTGCGGGTCGACTCGGTGCGACGAGCGGCCTCGGCCTCACCGAGCACGGCTTCGCCGAGCAGGTTGATGTTGAGGCGGAACCCGTCCGCCTGCGCCTTGGCGAGGTGCTTGCCCAGCGTCGGGTCACTGGCGTCGACGACGAGGTGACCGACGAGCTGACGCAGGCGCTTGCGCGCGGCGGGCACGACGACGGGCGGCGCGAGGGTGGCGACGCGCGAACCGATGCCCATGAGCGCGGCGTCGATGCGCCCCATGAACCCGGTGGCCTCGTTGGACGACAGGCGCGCGAGTTCGCGCGCGGCCGCCGTGTTGTCCTCGGGACGGGCGACGCGGTCGACGAACTTCACCGCGAGGTCGAGGCCCTTCTCGTCACGCAGCAGCGCGCCGAGCTGATCGCTCGTGCGCTTCTCGGCCTTCGTCTGGCCGGCTTCGGTGGCGTCGCCCCACTTCTTGGCGAGGGCGACGGCTTCGTCCGCGAGGTCGCGCAAGACGGCGGTGGGGTCGATGTCGGGCGCCGCGGGGGTGTGCGGCGCGTCAGTGATCTGGCTCATACCGTCAGTGTTCGCCCTACCGGTCCGTATGTCTTGCCCAAATGCCGCAGCGTGGCCGCGGATTGCGCGCAATGACGGGGCAGAAGCGAATGTTCCGGTCACATCCAGGGCGGGCGGGCGCCGGCCATCCACGCGTGGCGCACGAGGAGGAACCCGATGATGGCGAGCGCCCAGGCGAGGTTCTCGTGGCTCGTGCGTTCGATCCAGGCCCCGAAGCGCTGGAGCGGTCGCTCGATGCGCTCGTGCAGGATGAGCCTCGCCGCCAGGCACAGGAGGGCGGGCACCACCATGACGAGGCAGTACGCGACGAGCGCGAGGCCCCGCTCCGGCGTCGACATCGGTGCCGCCGAGAGCAGACCGATCGCCGCGAGATAGGGCACCATCGACGCCGCTTCGACGAGGACGGCCACCACGGCGAGCGCCACGACGGCCTTGACGCCGGCGTCGCCGTCGGCGCCCATCGCCCGGTCGCGCCAGGTGGTGATCCTGCGCATGAGGCGTCCTGGTTCGGCGTCCTTCTTCGTCGGCATGCACACGCCGACGAGAAACATGGCGGCTCCGACGGCGAGCAGAACGTGGGCTCCGCTCGACCCTGCGAACCAGGCCGAGATCCGTTCGAGGAAGACGAGGGCACCGGCGAGCAACACGAAACCGAGCACGACGTACGAGCCGACGACGGCCGCAAGGTAGGTGAGCATCCGACCCACGCGTGGCCGTCCGGGCATGAGGAGAAACCACACCGGGATGACGAGGGTACCGAGACTCGTCGCGTCGACGAGCGCGAGCACCACGAGGGTGAGAGCGAGTTCGAGGTCCATGCGCTCAGCGTGCTCGCGCGCGCCGTACTCGCGCGTCGGCAGGAAGTGCCGTTCGCGCACACCGGCGTCATCCTTTCGAGGGACGCACCGCGCCCCGCGGCATGCTGCAATGACTGACGTGGCCCCCGCCGAACCTGCATCCGCTGACGTGACGAGCCGTGACCTGCGCGGCGCATTCGGCATGTTCGCGCTGGGTGTCGCCCTCGTGCCGATCGGTCTTGTCGAGACGTGGACGGACACGCCGTGGACACTCGAACGGTGGTGGCATCTCGCACCCCTCGCGGTGCTCTGTGCGCTCATGGCCGTTCGGCGTGGGCGCCCGCTCACCGCGATCGGCGTCGGCGTTCTCGTCTTCGTCGCCGAGGGGTTCTTCGGCGGGAGCCTCGCGTCGTTGCTCGTGTTCATCGAACTCGTCCACGCGGCCGGGCGTTACGGGCGGGGACGGATCGCCGACCACCTCGCCCACGTCATCGTCGCCGTCATCGCAGCCGTCGGTGTGCTGACGCTCGTGGCGACCCGCGACCTACGCGTCGCCATCATGGCGGCGCTCACTGTCTTCGCGGTCCTCGGCACGTCGTACTGGTGGGGCGAGTCGGCGAAGCAGCAGGCCGACCTCGTCGAGGCCGAACGAGCTCGCGCCGAGGATCTGGCGCGCATGGCGGCGCTTCGCGAGGAGCAGGCCCGTCGAGGCGAGCGCGAGGCGATGGCCGGCGAGATTCACGACGCACTGTCGGGCAACCTCGCGGCCATCACGATCCACGCCGAGGCGGGCCTCGCGAATCCGGAGGTCGCACCGCAGGCTCTGCAGGGGGTCCGGACGACGTCGAAGCAGGCCATGGGCGAACTGCGCTCGATGCTCGCCGTTCTGCGGCCTGACGGGGGCCCGGCGATGCCGCCGTCGAACCTCGAGGATGCGGTGGACGCAGCCCGCGGTCGCGGCCTCGAGATCGATGCCCGGTACGAGCCGGCACTTCTCGGCGATCTGCCACCCCAGGTCGCGCACGCGGCCTACCGGGTCGCCCAGGAGTCGCTGACCAACGTCGAGCGTCACTGCCCCGGAGGGCAAGCCGAGCTCGTCGTGACGCGTGACGGCGACCTCGCCATCACCGTCGACTCGCCGTGTGGAGTCGGTCCGAGGAGCGACGGCGGGTACGGCCTCACGTCGATGTCGGAGCGTGTCACCTCGCTCGGCGGCGTTTTCGAGGCCGGTCCGCACGACGGAGGGTGGCGCGTTCACGCCGTCATTCCGCTCGACTCTGGTGAGGTGGTGGCATGACCGACATTCGCGTCCTGCTCGCCGACGACCACACGGCGATCCGCTCCGGGCTGCGCCTCATCCTCGACGGATGCGACGACATCGAGGTCGTCGGCGAGGCGCGCGATGGCGCCGTTGCCATCGCGCAGGCGCGCAGCCTGCGCCCCGACGTCACGCTCATGGACGTGCGAATGCCGGGCACGGACGGCATCGCGGCGACCCGCGAGATCGTCGCGAACGGTTGGTCACGCGTTCTGGTGCTCACGAGTTTCGAGATCGACGAGTACGTCGTCGGAGCCCTCGGCGCCGGCGCCGACGGCTATCTCGTCAAGACGATCGACGCCGGCCCTCTCGCCGACGCGGTGCGTCGCGTCGCCGCCGGTGAAGCCGTGCTCTCGCCTGAGGTGACGCGCCGCGTCATCACGGGCTTCGTCGCGACCGAGCGCCCGCCTGCAGTTGACGAACGATCAACATGGCCAAGCGATCTCACCGACCGCGAGCGCGAGATCCTCGCAGCGCTGGGCGAGGGATTGTCGAACGCCGACATCGCGTCGTCGCTCTTCATCGCCGAGTCGACGGTGAAGACCCACGTCTCGCGTATCCTGACGAAGCTGGGGTGCACCACCCGGGTTCAGGCCGCCATTGCGGCCCGCCGCGCCGGCCTCGTCCCCTGAGCGCGTCGCGTCCGGGTGATTCTGTAGACATTCGGCGTCCTATACAGCGCGGAACGTCTACAAAATCCCGGGCTGAAGCACCCGTATTCTTGATCCATGCCCGACGGCCCCGAACTCAGCGCCCTCGCAGGCGCTCTGGGGCCCGCGGTGCTCGAACTCGTCGACCACCTTCCCGGCACGATGTTCTGCGTCAAGGGCGCCGACGGCCGTTACATCGCGGTCAACCCCACCTTCGTCGAACGCACGAACAAGCGCTCCCGCGCCGAGGTGCTCGGGCGCCGGGCCGGTGAACTGTTCGTCGCCGAACTCGCCGACCGCTACGAGGAGCAGGACGCCCGCGTCCACTCGAGCGGACGCCCCCTGTTCAACGAGTTGGAACTCATCCGCGCTCCGGGCGGCCCGTTCCGCTGGCACGTCACCGCCAAGGTGCCGCTGCGTGACGAGGACGGGCGGGTGACGGGCGTCGTCAGCATGTCGCAGGACGTCGGGGAAGGTGCGGCGGACGACCGGACGATGACGTCCCTCGGTGCCGTCGTCGCGCACATCCGCGCCCATCTCGGCGAGAACGTCACGTCCGAGGATCTCGCCCGCGTGGCGGGATGCTCGGTCGACACCCTCGAACGCCGCTGCCGTCGGGTGTTCGGGCGTTCGCCCGGCCAACTCATCCTCTCGACGCGCATCGACGTGGCCCGCGGGCTGCTCACCGGCTCCGACATGCCGCTCGCCCAGATCGCCGACCTCTGCGGCTACGCCGACCAGGCGGGGTTCAGCCGTACGTTCACCCGCCTCGTCGGCATCCCGCCGGGCCGTTACCGCAAGTCCATGTGACGCCGAACGGGCGTCACGACGCCGAGTTCTCCGCCATGTTGTCCGGGTTGTCGGGGGCGCCGGGGTTGTCGTCGCGGCCCGTCGCGAGATAGGCGTGACGCACCCGCAGGGCCTCCTCGACCTCCTCGAAGGCGGGGTCGACGAACGTGCGACGGTACGTCGCATCGCTCGTGGAGACGGCGGTGAAGTTCAGCCCACTGACTGCAGCCATGATGAGGCTCACCTGCACGAGACTCTGACTGACCGGCAGCACCGACCACGTGCCGGTGAAGGACACGGGCGCGGACCCCATCCAGGCCGTGGCCGTCGCGTCGGGCACCGCGAGCCACCCGATGCCGATGAAGAAGCAGAAGACGACGGCAGCGAGCAGGACGTTCTGCACGAGTGTCACGACGAACCGAGGACGAGCACGTTGATTCGCTCGCCGGGACGCAGGCGCGGGGCGCCGGGCTCGGCTCGCGCGAAACGGTCCTGAAGGTCACCGAGCACGTCGCGCGAGACGAACAGTGCGAACACCAGGCCCAATCCGTTGCCGACGAGCGCCAACAGCCACGTCCTGCCCATCGAGAGGTGGCGGACGACCTGCCACACCTCGGCGTTGAAGCACATGAAAAGGGTCGTGAGCGTCATCACCGGAAGGACGCGTCCGACCATCGTCCCGAGGGTGTCGAGCTCGCGCCCCACGCATCGCAAGGCCCACAGGCCGACGGCGCCGGCTCCGACGTAGGCGGCGAGCACAACAAGGATCACGAGGACGAGCCGTTCGCGGAAGGAAGCCACCCAGGAGACACCGTGCACGACGTTGGACCCCAGGAGTGCCACCACCGCCACGGCGGATACGCCGACGCGAGCCCCCCCTCCCGACGGCGCCGTAGCACCCAGGCGAACACGGCGAGCCACACAGGCGAAAGCACGAGAACGCTCATGGTCACGAGGATGTCGGCCTGCGTGCTCCCCGCGACCTGCTCGACAGGCGTCGACCCGAGACCCTCCGCCACGCCCACGAGGTGTCCAAGAGCAACAAGGACGACGAGCACGGTGAGCAAGGGCGCGGCGCAACGCCCGGACAGCCCCCGAAGCCGGTCCTTCGGCCGCACGAACATCGGGACGCCGGAAGCGAAGAGTTGGGCACGCAGCTGTGCGTCGGACGAGTGGGTCACGTCACCATCCTGACCGATCGCGCGCACTGCGCCCCATTACGAGCGCTCGACTTCTACGGTGGTACCCACGTCAGGCCGCACCCACACGAGAGGCACCCATGTCCGAGACGAACGCCGAAATCACGACCGCTGACCTCTACGACGAACTCGAGGACGCCCTCGACTCGTGCTCGACGCAGTTCCGCCGCTTCGGACGCAAGGCCCGCTTCCACGGCACGATCGTCACGGTCCGCTGCTTCCGCGACAACCAGATCGTCAAGGAGACCCTCAACTCCCCCGGCGAGGGCAAGGTGCTCGTCGTCGACGGCGACGCCAACGTCGAGAGCGCCCTCATGGGCGACATGATCGCCGAGGCCGCGGTGAAGAACGGCTGGGCGGGCGTCGTCATCAACGGAGCCATCCGCGACAGCGTTGCCGTCGACGAGCTCGACCTCGGCGTCAAGGCGCTCGGCACCAACCCGCGCAAGTCGGCCAAGGCCGGCGAGGGCGAGAAAGACGTACCCGTCAGCTTCGGCGGCGCCACGTTCACCCCGGGCGATCACCTGTGGAGCGACGAGGACGGCGTCGTCGTCACCTCAGCAGAGAACGCGAAGCGCCTCTCCACCGTCGCCTGACACCGACCGGCGCGCCCTGCGACTCGACTGATCGCCCCTCGATAGGTGGCACCGGGCACGGCGCTCGCCTACCTTTGGATCATGAGTTCCACAGTCGCGTGCATCGGTTTCACCGACCCTTCGTCGTTGGCGAGCATCGTCCGTGAGAAGGGCGAGCCGGTGCACGAGCTGTCGAGCACCAACCTCTGGGTCGACTCCAGCGGCGCAACGCTGTTCCTCGACCGCAACGCGCAGTACGCGCGCCCCGGCTTCTCAACGCCTGTTCGCACGCCGTACCGCGGCATCACGCCGATGGAGAACGGGCTCGCGCAGGTCGTCTTCACCGATGTCTCGGGCTTCGAGCTCGACCCGTTCACGGTTGTGCCCAACAACCGCTACACCGTCGGCTGGGCGCCCGTCGGACGTGTGGCGCTCGTGGCCATGGGTATCGACACCGAGTTCTTCCCGACGGCCGAGGACTTCTTCGACTCGCCCCGCAGCGCACTACCCGGCTTCGAGGGCGAACCGCCCGCCGAGGTCAAGCAGTTCGGGCTCGCGTGGCCGCCCACGATGGAGATCGAGACCTTCCTCCCGAGCGACAACGCGGATGACGCGCTCGCCACGTTGAGCGGCACCGTCCAGTTCGCCGAGGTGCAGAAGAACTCCCTCACGGGCCACGAGTTCCTCGTCTCGCGAATCGCCACGGTGTGCGGTGAGGTCGACCTGTGCACCCCGTTGCCTCTCGAAGGCGCCCCGACGCCGGGGTCCGTCGTCGTGGGTCAGGTCGAACTGCTCGCGGGGTTCCCGCCGTTCGGCGTCGCAGACACCTCGAGCTACCAGGCACCCGACGAGCGAGTCGGCCCCACCTTCCGCGACGAAGAGCCCGAGATTCCCTCCGACCTGCCGCCTGCTGACGAAGACCTGCCCGAGGGCCTCGTGCTCGGCGAGGACGGCGTCGTGCGGACCGACGAGGAACACCGCGCCTGGAAGGGCGGTGACACCGAGGCGGGTTCCCGCCCGCCGGCAGGCGTCTCACGTGACACCCGCGACCCCGCCTCCCCCGAGGACGAGTTCGATGCCCGCCGTGAGGTGCCCGAATTCGAGGTCGACCCCGAGGCTCCCGAAACCGTCGAGGGTCAGAGCACGTCGAGCGCTCCCCCGCCGACCGATGCCCCTGCGGATCCTGAGTCGGGCTTCTCGGAGAGCCACGACGACAGTGCGAGCGAGGGTGAAACCGACGCCTCCTCCGATGACCTGCCTCGGCCCGGTGAGACGCGGCGTGAGTGGCGAGCACGCACCGGACGCTGACCCCGGTTGTGCTCAAGGGACGAAAAGCCCAGTGCGTTTTACCCCCTCCTCGGAGGAATGTGATCCTGACGTACTGGACAATGGCTCAGTGACTCCTTCGGCTTCGCAGCAGCCTGCCCGCTTCCGGCGGGCCGCTTGGCGTGCCGCCGAGGTCTTCACCTCGCCGGTGCCGCCGCAGGAGTTCGCGCGGTTGTTCAACCCGCTCGTCTCGAGCCGCCAGCTGCGCGGCGTCGTCACGGCCGTGCGTCACGAGACGCCGAACTCCGCCACCATCGAGTTCAAGCCGGGCGGCGGGTGGGATCCGCACAAGGCCGGTCAATACGCGCGCATCGGCGTCGAGATCGACGGTGCCCGTAACTGGCGCTCCTACTCCCTCGCCACGGCCGAGGGCCACGACCCGGCCATCACCGTCACCGCGGTGGGTCGCGTGTCGACGCACCTCGTCCGCACGACGAAGCGCGGTGATGTGCTCTTCCTCGCGCCGCCGCAGGGCGACTTCCTTCTGCCCAGCGGCCCGCGTCCGCTCCTCATGCTGACGGCCGGCAGTGGCCTCACGCCCGTCATGTCGATGCTGCGCACCCTGCTGCCGAAGCGGCACGACGCGGACGTCGTCGTCGTTCACTCCTCACGCACGCCGGACGAGACGCTGTTCCTCGACGAGTTGAAGCGCATGAACGACGAGCACCACAGCCTGACGCTCGTGCACCGCTTCACCGCACACGAGGGGCGTCTCGATCTCGCGACGACGCACGAGCTCGACGAGCTGTGCCCTGACTGGCGCTCCCGCAAGACGTTCGTCTGCGGCCCGCAAGCCATGCTCGACGACGCCGAGAAGCTCTGGCACACCGAAGAGTTGCCGCACGAGCTCACGGTCGAGCGCTTCATGCCGACGCTGTTCGCCGACCCCAACGCGCGTGGCGGGCTCGTCACGTTCGAGAAGTCCGACAAGGAAGCCACGGCGGAGGGCAACACCTCCCTCCTCGAGGTCGGCGAGGACGCCGGCGTCCTGCTTCCCTCCGGGTGCCGCATGGGCATCTGCCGCACGTGCCTCACGCCGCTCGTCAGCGGCACCGTCCGTAACCTTGCTTCGGGCGAACTGTGTTCCGACGAAGGTGAACTCATCCAGACCTGCATCAGCGCAGCCGTTGGGCCTGTGCACCTCGACGCGTAAGTTCAGGAGTTGTCATGACTGTCACGACCACCGAGCCCAAGGCCGGGGCGTTCGACCGCAAAACGGGTCGCGCCGCGGCGAACCCCGAACGTCGTACCGGCGTTCTGCCCACGAGCGGCCACGTCGCCGTCCGCCCGCCGACGGCGGCGCACCTGTCCGACGAGGACGTCGAGCGCCTGGGCGCCGAACTCGACGCCATCCGTGACGAGGTTCTCGCCCAGCGCGGCGCCAAGGACGCGGCCTACATCAAGAAGATGGTCAAGATCCAGCGCGTCACAGAGCTCGCCGGTCGCGTCGCCATGATCGGTGCGCGCAGCCGCATCGCGTGGAGCGCGGGCGTCGGGCTCATCGCGCTCGGCAAGGTGCTCGACAACATGGAACTCGGGCACAACATCCTGCACGGGCAGTGGGATTGGATGCGCGACCCCGACATCCACTCCACGACGTGGGAGTGGGATTTCGTGGCGCCGGCCAAGGGCTGGCAACACACGCACAACGACCTGCACCACACGTGGACCAACGTCATCGGCAAGGACCGCGACGTGGGCTACAACATCCTGCGTGTCTCCGACGACCAGCCGTGGAAGCCGCGCGACGTCTTCAACCCACTCGTCAACGCGCTGCTCGCGCCCACGTTCGAGTGGGGCATCGCGAGCTACGACATCGAATGGGATCAGTACAAGGCCGGGTACAAGACCCGCGAGCAGATGATGTCCGACATGCGCGACCTGCGCGACAAGGCCGTCGGCATGGTGCTCAAGGACTACATCGCGACGCCGCTCGCGGCAGCAGCGGTCGGCGCCGTCGTCGGCAAGGCGTTCGGACGCCCCGCACGGTTCGCGTCGATCGCCGCACGTGCCCTCGGGGGCACGGTGGCCGCCAACGCGCTGCGCAACGTGTGGGCGCACTCGGTCATCTTCTGCGGGCACTTCCCCGACGGCGTCGACACCTTCGAGGAGGAGATGATCGACGGAGAGACGCGCGGTGACTGGTACGTGCGTCAGATGCTCGGCTCGGCCAACATCGACGGCACCCGCGTCTTCCACACCCTCACCGGCAACCTCAGCCACCAGATCGAGCACCACCTCTTCCCGGACCTGCCGAGCAACCGCTACATCGAGGTAGCCCCGAAGGTGCGCGACATCTGCCGCCGCTACGGGCTTCCCTACAACACCGGACGCTTCGGCCGTCAGCTCGGTTCGACGTGGAAGAACATCTGCGTGCTCGCCGTGCCGACCCGCGAGGAGTGGGCCGCCTACCGGGCTGCCTGAGTTCCCCGATGGGCGCGCCACAGGAATCGCAAGATTCCTGTGGCGTACCGCATAATGACCTGTATCACGCCCGCATGCTCCGATCGGAACGATATGGGCCCCGACGAAAGTTGACTCCCATGTCGCTCAAGACCCGTGCGCTCGCGGGCCTCGGCACCGCTGCTGTGGCCCTCTCCTTCGCCGCCCCCGCCGTCGCTGCTCCGACGCCGACACCCACGGTGCCTCCGGCCGTCGCCCAGGCCGCCACGAAGCTTCCCCCGTTCCCGGGTGCGAACGCCACGGACGCCGAGATCGAGGCGTGGCTGACGCACGCCGCCAAGACCATGGGTCTGCCGGCCTTCCCGGGCGCCGACGCCACCGAGGCCGAGGCTTACGCCTTCGTCAACGCTGTCGTGAAGATGTTCGGCCTGCCGGCCCTGCCCGCCATGAACGCCTCCGATGCCGAGTTCGAGGCGTGGGCGAACAAGGTCGCGAAGATGTTCGGTCTGCCGGCTCTGCCCTCCATGGACGCTTCCGAAGCCGAGTGGGAGGCCTGGTTCACCAAGCTCATCGGCATGGAAGGGGAGATGCCGAGCGTGCCCGGCGCCACCCCGTCGCAGCCCGCCGAGACGGCCCCGCCGGCCGCCGGCCCCATTGTCCAGACCGACCGCGTCGTCCCGCAGTCGTCCAACGCCACCGCCCTGACCGCCACGGGCTCCGCGGCAGCGCTCATCGCAGGTGCCGGCGTCGTCCTCGTCGCACGCCGCCGTCGCGCGATGCGCTGATCGATCGCTCCAGGCGAGCAAGTGGCGTCCGGCTTCGGCCGGGCGCCACTTTGTGTTTGCCGCGCCAGGGCGGGGTTCTCACGGGGTGTGGTGGCTGTTCGGGTAGCGGTTGCCTTTGCATCACGCCCCGCGCCCTTGTTAGGAAGGAAGATCAGCCGGGAGGGCGAACGTGCCCTCCCACCCCCATCGTCGACACGAGAGGTGACCCATGTTCCACTCGAGCCGAAACCTTCGTCAGCGCGCAGCCGGAGTCGCCGGAGGCCTTGCCCTCCTCGGCACGGCGGGCATGGGTCTCGCGAGCGGCGCGAACGCCGCGACGTGGAGCCAGGCCAAGCCGACGCTTGACGCCATCAAGTTCTGCGAGAGCTCCAACAACTACCAGGCACAGAACCCGACGAGCACCGCCTCGGGCGCCTACCAGTTCCTCGACACCACGTGGCAGAGCCTCGACGCCTCGGCCGGGTACTCCCGCGCCAAGTTCGCGCCGGCCTCGGTGCAGGACGCCGCTGCTCTCGAGCTCTACAACGAGATGGGCACCTCGCCCTGGGCTGCCAGCAGCAGCTGCTGGGCCAAGTAAAGCCCTCGCTTCACGATGCGGCGCTCATCCCCGATGCGGGATGGGCGCCGTTCGTCATGCGGTATCCCGCGCCACGCACCGTCACGATGTCGCGGCGCCCGAAGGGACGGTCTAGCTTCGCACGCAGGTGACTGACGACCTGGTCGACGACGTTGGAACCCGCTTCGTGGCCCGCGCCCCATACGTGATCGGCGATCCGAGCGCGCGAGATGACCTGGCCGGGATGACGCATGAGGAGTTCGAGCAGGGCGAACTCACGCGCCGACAGCGCGATCGTCACGGGCTCACCCTTATCCTCGCGGACGGCACAGCGTGCCGCGCGATCGAGGCGAAGGTCGCCCAGGGTGAGGTCGTCCGGCAGGAGCGTCGGCGGGCGGCGCGTCAGAGCCCGCAGGCGTGCCGCCACCTCCGCGAATGGCACGGGTGAGACGACGACATCGTCGGCGCCGGCATCGAGGGCCGCGACCGTCTCGTTGCTGCTGCCGCGGCGAGCCATGACGAGAATCGGCGCACTCTCGCCCTCCTCGCGCAGCGCCGCAATCGTGGGCACGTCGTGAACTCCCGGGCGTGAGGAGCAGACGACGACCACGTCGACGTCGGACTCGCCCGCCAGCCACAACGCCTCGCCCCGCGCATGCGCCGACTCGACGACGTACCCCTCCTGCTCGAGGGCCGGATGCAGTCGTTCGGCCACACGGCCGCCTTCGTCCACGATGAGTGCTTTCATGCCGCAGAACGTAGGGAGCACGGCTTTGAGTTCGATAAGAACGGTCGCCGCGCTGAGGAGCGCCGTCGGGCGGCGAGGCGAGGCTGCGAAGGCGTCACTCGGACGGCGCCCTCCCCACGTAACTCACTGCAGATCAACGGGTTCCATCTCCACTTCGGCCACACTCCCGCTGCCTCGCGGCTGCTCACAGAAGGCACACAGCGTGTCGGCGGCGACATCCGGACGTCAGGCGGGGGCAACGAAGCCTCGTCACGGTTGATGACGTCAACCGATGAAAGGAACACCAGATGTCCCCCATGAAGAAGCCCATGCGAGTTCGAGCCATGACGGTCGCCGGTGGTATCGCCCTGCTCGGTGCAACCGGAGCCGGCCTCGCCGGCACCGCGAACGCCGCCACCACGTCGTCCGCGAGTTCCACGCTCGCCAAGATCAAGTACTGCGAGAGCGGCGGCAACTACCAGGCCGTGAACGCCTCGAGCGGCGCGTCCGGCGCCTACCAATTCCTCGACTCGACGTGGCGCAGCCTCTCGGCCGCGTCCGGCTACTCGACGGCCGCGTCGGCGCCTGCCTCCGTGCAGGACGCTGCGGCTCAGGAGCTCTACGCGCAGATGGGCACCTCGCCCTGGGCCGCGAGCAGCAGTTGCTGGTCGAGCATGACGAGCGCACCGGCCACGTCGTCGACGAGCACGACCGCGAGCGCGAACACCACTGCGACCTCCAGCGCGTCGACCGCTGCGACCACGAGCACGACCACGACCTCCTCCACGTCGTCCACCTCACCGACGACGCAAACGGGCAAGGCCGCGAAGCCGCACGCCCCGAAGGCCCAGAAGCCGGGGGCCAAGCACGCCCACGCCCCCGCGAAGAAGGCTGCGAAGCCGCACGGCAAGGACGCGAACAACCACGCGCCGCACGCACACGGCGGCAAGCATCACGCGAAGCCGAACACGCCAAAGCCGGCGAAGAAGGCGTCGAACACGCTGTCGCCGAAGGCAGCTCACGCCCCGGAACAGGCCGCTGCCTGACGTTCACCGGCCCCCGCCGGCTCGCACCTGCTCGCCCCCCGAGGGCAGGACGCGGGTCGGCGGGCATGTCGCGTCAGGCGGGGACGCGCGTCCGTCTCGACGCGTCGACTCGTACCACTCGGTGTACTCCTCGTGCGTCATGTCCCCGCTGATGACACGCGTGTACTCCTCGCTGAATCCGCCCTCGTCCGCGGACTTCGGCCCCGACTCCATCTCACCGAGCGACTGCGCGTTCGGATGGACCTTCCCACCTGAGGTCGCGCTCCCGCGCTCGTCGACGAACTCGGGGGCGAGGTTCGACTGCGGCGCCGGCGCGGGGCTCTCGCTCGGCTCGGCGTCGGGATCCACACCGTCGACCAGCGTGGAAATCTTCTTCGCGAGTTCCCGGTTCTCCGGCAGTACCTGGCGCTCCGGGCTCACCGAACAGGTAATCGGCCATCTCCTGACGAGGCACCCACACACCGCGCCCGGGCAGGTAGCGCTCGATGTTGCTGTTCGGGAGTTGCCGGATGAGAGCCCACGGCTCGCCGCCCGGATCCGAGATGACGAACCACCGCTCTTCGAGTCTGAATTCCATTTCTGACCACGCCCCTTCTGACGCGATCGTATCGAGCACGGGTCGTTCGAATCCTTGACTCCGGCGAGGACAAGACCGCGCGCATGGCGGATCGGGCGACGCGGTTCAGGCCTGCACGTCGACGCCCGTCGTTGCCCGAGCGTTCGGACTCTGCTCGGCTTCCTGGGTGTGCACCCACTCGGCGATGAGTCCGACGATCTCCTCGTGGCGGCGCACCCATTGGATGTGCCCAACGCGGATGGCGGCGTGACGGCGCGTCACCCGGGCTCGCGGCACGATTTTCAACAATTCCTCGAGCGCCGTGACAGGCGCGAGTGGGTCCTCGGGCAACGAGATGGCCAGCACGTCACCGGTGTAGGCGGCGAGGGCATCGTCGTAGCTGCGCTCGGCGCCCTTGGGCCGCACGTGCCCCGTTCGGGCCAACCGGGCCCAATCCGCGACGAGAACGCCCGACTGGCGCCCCCAGAACTTGAGTCGATCGCCGGGCCAGTACCCCACGGTGCGCGCCACGAACGCCATGAAACCCGTGCCCAGGTAGGAGCGCAGGAACCCGTTGCGCTCGAAGCCTCGCCAGTAGGGGCTGCCCGTCGCGACCAGGGCGAGGCCACGCGGCGAGAAGCCGGCCCGGGTGGCATCGTCGCCGGCGTGCATCGCCGCTGCGAACAGTGCGATGTGGGCACCCAAGCTGTGACCGAGGATGTAGACGGGTGCCTCGGGGCGCTCCCGGTGCGCGTACGTCATCACTGCTTCGTGAACCTTCGTCGCGAGCGCGTCGTACCCGTACGAGGAGTGACGCCCGACGCCGCGCGGAGTCTCCCGGCCCGGGTACTCGACAACGACGTTCGCGAGGCCCGCGGCGGCAAGCGCCGGCGCCAGATGACGGTAGAAGCGAGCGGGCGTTCCGAACGCCGGCCAGACGACGAGCAGCGGTGCGGCCTCGTCCTCGGCGGGGGTGAACGTAACCTCGACGTGCTCTCCGGGCGCCCATTCCAGCTTCACTCGCCGAACATTACCGACGAGTCACATGGCATGAGACAAGATTGGGTCATGGAAACGCGTTCGTTGTGGCTCGTGCGCCACGGGCAGGCGTCGTTCGGCAAGTCCGACTACGACAACCTCTCCGAGGCCGGGCACGAGCAGGCCTACCTGCTCGGCAAGGACTTCGCCCGCCGCGGCATCACGCCGTCCCTGCTCGTGAGCGGATCCATGAAGAGACATCGCCAGACGCTCGCGGAGATCGCCGCCGGCGCAGGGTGGACGCTCACCGACGTCACGGACGACACCGAGACGGCCGAAGCATCGGCCAAGGGTGACAAGACCAAGAAGGACAAAGCCGACAGGGCCAAGTCCGCCACGACGGACGTTCCCGACCTCGGTGCCGACATCAGCGTCACGCACGCCCCGCCCGTTCTTCGTCGGCGCCTCGACGAGCGGTGGAACGAGCTCGACCACCGCGCACTGCTCACGGCCTACAAGCCGGCGTACAAGAACATGCTCGTGCTCAAGGCCGACATGGTGCGCACGCTGCGCCCCCGCATCGCCTTCGAGGACACCTTCGCCAAGGCCGTCGACCGCTGGAGCAGCGGCGACTTCGACCACGACTACCCGGAGAGCTTCACCGAGTTCGCGACGCGCATCAACGATGCTCTCGGCTCGATCGTCGACGGCACCGAAGAGCACGTTGTCGTCGTGACGTCGGCGGGTCCGGTGTGCTGGACGATGGCGCACCTCGCCGCGGCCGACAGCCTCGACGCGTGGAAGCAGTTCACCCTCGCGGCGGTCAACACCGGCGTCACCCGCATCACGATCGACCGTCACGGCCCACACGTGCTCACGTTCAACGAGTTCACCCACCTCGACGGCCCGGATCTCGTGACGAACCGCTGAGCGGTGAACGCCCTGTCCGAGCCCAGGTTCGAGTGCGCGACAATGGCGGCATGACCGCACCGTCGACGACCCAGCTCCAGCTCACCCAGATGATGGGGACGCAGCAGACGAACCTTCTCGGAACGGTGCACGGCGGCAACGTCATGAAGTTCGTCGACGAGGCCGCCGGCTCCACGGCGGCCCGGTTCAGCGGCGGCCCCGCCGTGACGGCCGCGATGGACGAGATGGTGTTCCTCGCGCCGGTTCGCGTCGGTGATCTCCTTACCGTGAAGGCGCAGGTCAACTGGGCGGGCCGCACCTCCGTCGAGGTGGGCGTGCGCGTCGAGACGACACGCTGGGACGAGCTCACCGCACCCGTCCACGTCGCCACGGCCTTCCTCGTCATGGTGGCGGTCGACGAGAACGGAGCGCCGCGCACCGTGCCCGAACTCGTGCCGGAGACCGACGAGGACCGCCGCCGCTACCGCGCAGCCGAACTGCGTCGCGAGCACCGCCTGGCACGCCGTTCGGCCATTCAGGAGTTGGGCGCCGGCGAGGCGTCGCTCGAGCGTCCATGACGCTCACCCTGACGCAGCTCGCACAGTTCACGCTCGGGGCGGTTCTCATCGCCCTGCTGCCCGGCCCGAACTCCCTCTTCGTCGCGACGACGGCCGCAAAGGTTTCCCGCGCCGCGGGATGGCGTGCCGCTCTCGGCGTCTTCATCGGTGACGGCGTGCTCATGGTGCTGGCCGTGCTCGGCGCCGGCACGCTGCTGGCCGGCGGGTCGGTCTTCTTCCGCCTCCTGACGCTCGCAGGTGGCGCCTACCTCGCGTGGCTGGGTTTCGGTCTCATCCGCCAGGGCATCGCCCTGCGCCGCGAAGCTCGCCCTTCTGCCGCGGCGACAGGAGCAGAGCCGACGGAGACGACGCTCACGATGCACGACGCGCGCTACTCCCCGTTCCGCCGTTCGCTCGCGACGAGCCTGCTCAACCCCAAGGCGATCCTTTTCTTCGCGGCGTTCTTCGTGCAGTTCGTCCACCCCGACGATCCGCACCTGTGGAGCAACTTCGGCGTGCTGGCCGTTATCATGCAGTGCATCAGCGCCGCCTACCTCGCCACCGTCATCGCGGTGAGTGCGCGGCTGGGTCACCGCGCGAGCGGCCGCCCGGGCCTGGTGATCGGCGCTCACCTCGTCGCCGGAACGGCCTTCTGCCTCTTCGCCATCAAGCTGGCCTCCGCCTCGTTCTGAGACGGTTGCGGCGTGGGTGCCCGCACGGCGAGGCCGCTCGGTAATGTGACTCGGGTCACGTCCCCGTGGAGAGGTCCGCCATGTTCAGCGCCGCCGTGTCCGAGTCCGTCGCCACCGCCCGTCGCAACGCCCTCGGAGACGTGCTGCGGCGCAGCGCTGCGCGTGAGCCGAACAAGCTCGCGCTCGTCCACCGTGACACGAGCTACACCTACGCCGAGCTGAACGAGCGTGTCAACGCGTGCGCGAACGCCTTGGCCGAACGCGGTGTGACGAAGGGCCAGCGCGTCGCCCTGCTGTCGCACAACAACGCCGGGTTCGTCGTCGTGACGTTCGCGCTCGCCAAGCTCGGTGCCATCTGCGTTCCGGTCAACTTCATGCTCAACGCCGACGAGGTCGCCTACATCCTCGAGCACTCGGGCGCCCGCGGCCTCATCGTCGAGGACGCTCTCGTGCGGACGGCGGAGCGCGCCATGGGCAAGGCGAGCACCGACATCGGCCTACGCGTCGTCATCGGCGCCGCGGCTCCCGAGGGTTGGGAGGCGAGCGACACGCTGCTCGCCCACGAGGATACGAGCGAACCCGTCGTCGACATCGCCGACGACGACCCGCTGCAGCTCATGTACACGAGCGGCACCGAATCGCGCCCCAAGGGCACGATCATGACGAGCCGCAGCCTGCTTGCGCAGTACGTGAGCTGCATCGTCGAAGGGCGCTTCTCGCGTGACGACGTCGCCCTGCACGCGTTGCCGCTCTTCCACGTGGCCGCACAGCACTGCATGCTGACGCCGTACGCCTCCCTCGGCGCGACGAACGTCGTCCTCGACGGCCCGGAGCCGGGCGCGTTGCTCGAGGCGATCGAGCGGCACGGCGCCACGAGCCTGTTCTGCCCGCCGACCGTCTGGATCTCGCTCCTGCGTCACCCGGATTTCGACACGCGTGACCTGTCGTCGCTCAAGCGTGGGTACTACGGCGCATCGATCATGCCGGTTGAGATCGTCAAGGAGCTGAGCAAGCGGCTGCCGAACATCGACCTGTTCAATTTCTACGGCCAGACGGAGATGAGTGCACTCGCCCTCGTCCTCGGCCCGGAGGACCAACTGCGCAAGCCGGGATCCGCCGGTCGTGCGGCGATCTACGTCGAGACGCGCCTGATCGACGACGCCGGCGACGACGTGGCCCCCGGAGAGGTGGGCGAGATCGTCCACCGCAGCCCGCACGCGACGTGGGGATACTGGAACGACGAGGAGAAGACGGCCGCAGCCTTCGAGGGCGACTGGTTCCACTCGGGCGATCTCGGCACGCGTGACGACGAGGGCTACATCACGATCGTCGACCGCAAGAAGGACATGATCAAGACCGGCGGCGAGAACGTCGCGAGCCGCGAGGTCGAGGAGGCCATCTACACCCACCCGGCCGTCTCGGAGGTCGCGGTGTTCGGTGTGCCGCACCCGACGTGGATCGAGACCGTCGCCGCTGCCGTCACGCCCAAGGAGGGCCTCGACGTGACGGTCGAGGAGTTGCGCGCCTACTGCCGCGAACGGCTGGCGGGCTTCAAGACCCCGACCGTCATCGTCATCGTCGATGCGCTACCGAAGAACGCGAGCGGCAAGATCCTCAAGCGTGACCTACGTCAGGAGCACGCCCAGGCGCAGCCGCTGGACGTGCCTCAGGGCTGACGCGCGCCGGCGACGTCCTCGGGGTAGCCCTCGTAGAACGGCACGTAGCCCTCCTTCGTCAGCACCCAGACGCGGTCGTCGCCCGCACCGGCGTAGCCCGCGTCGCGCAGTTCGACCTTTCGCGACTTGAACGTCGACGTCTGCTCGAGCGACTGGACCTCACGCACGAACAGCGGCACGGCGTACTTGGGCAGCATCTCGGCGAGGCGGCCGGCCACGTCACTGGAGTCGAAGTCCTCGCGCAGGACGACGGCAGCCATGCCCGCACGGCCGTCGCTCCCCGGAACCTCGACGCCGTAGACGGCACAGTCCTGCACCTGCGGGAGGCGCTCGAGCGCAGCCTCGACCTCGGTCGTCGCGACGTTCTCACCCTTCCAGCGGAAGGTGTCGCCGAGGCGGTCGACGAAGGCCACGTGTTGGAAGCCCTGACGGCGCACGAGGTCGCCGGTGACGAACCAGCAGTCACCCTTGCGGAAGCCGTCACGCAGCAGCTTCTTCTCGGTCTCACCCTCGTCGGTGTAGCCGTCGAACGGCTGGCCGGAGGTCACCTTGGCGAGTAGGAGGCCGACTTCGCCGGTCTTGACCTGCTCGAGGCGGCCCTTCGCGTTGCGCAGCGCGTCGCCGGTGTCCGGGTCGTAGCGGACGACCTTGTGCGGCAGCGGGCACGTGCCGGCGGTCTCGTCGAGGTTGTAGGCGTTGATGAACGCGATGTTGCACTCGCTGGCGCCGTAGAACTCGGCGATGCGCTCGATGCCGAACCGTTCCTGGAACTCGCGCCAGATGTCGGTGCGCAGACCGTTGCCGACGATGACACGCACACGATGCTGACGCTCGATCGGACGCTCGGGCTGGCCGAGCAGGTAGCGGCACAGTTCACCGATGTAGACGAACGAGCTCGCGTCGAAGCGGACGATGTCGTCCCAGAAGTTCGAGACCGAGAACTTGCCCGCAATGGCCATGGACGCGCCGCCGTTGAGCACTGCACCGAGCGCGACCGTCACGGCGTTGTTGTGGTACAGCGGGAGGCAGCAGTAGAGCGTGTCGTCCGCCCGCAGGCGCACGCCGAGACCGCCGAGACCGGAGTAGGACTTGAGCCAGCGGTGGTGGCTCATGATCGAGGCCTTGGGCATGCCCGTCGTGCCCGACGTGAAGATGTAGTAGGCCTTCTCGTGGCCACGCGTCTCGGCGCACTCGGAAGGGTTCTGCGCGGCAGGTGCGGGCGCACCATCGGCGGCGGCGCGCATCTCGTCGAGCGTCATGACGTTCTGCTGCCCCGCGGAGGGCGCGGTCTCGAGGCTCTCGCGCAGCGACTCCTCGAGGACGACGACGCGGGCGTCGAGAATGCCGAGGCTGTGGTCGAGTACGTCCCCGCGCTGGTTGTAGTTGAGCAGGCCGCTCACCGCGCCGAGCTTCACCGTCGCGAGCATGACGAGCAGCATGTCGATGGAGTTGTGGGAGAGCAGCCCCACGACGTCCCCGCGCTGCACCCCGGCGTCGCGCAGCACAGACGCGTACCGGTTGACGCGTTCATTGGCCTCGCCGTAGGTGAGGCGGCCCTCGTCGGCGATGACGAAGGTGCGCTCGGGCTGCTTGCCCGCAAGATCCTGGAAGACGGCACCGATGGAGGACTTCGTCGTCGGCCGCCGCACGAGCAGACCAGGGGCGTTGCGAGCCACCTGCCCGGGCGTGTCAACTTGTCTGTGTAAGCGGGGTGGTCACAGGTAGGGGTTGATCCGGTCGGGGTAGGCCGCGGCGAGCTGGGCGAGGGCCTGCTTCCAGTT
>NZ_QWLM01000014.1 GCF_003515945.1 Dermacoccus abyssi | reverse complement strand
TCCTGGCCCGAGGGCTCGCCTGGGTTCTTCTCGTCGGTCATGGTCATGATTCTTACCGTTCCTCTCGGTACGGCTTACACAGACCATCTGACACGCCCCATTCGAGCGCCCTTCACGGCGACGAACGTGAAGGATGACGCGTCCCGAACGCGTCAACCGTCCCGCGGAATCGAGCCACTCGTCGTCACGATGTTGCTCGTACACCAGCTGCGTCACGCCGCCACGGGCGCCCATGTTCAACGTCACCCCAGCAGTCTTCGCCCACCGCGAGATCGCCATAGAGCTGACACCCATCATCCGAGCGACCTGCCGCGCCGAGTGACCCAGCATCAATAACCGCAGCGCTTCACCGCGCACTTCCCACGAGGCCTTAGCTGGCAACATCCGATCCTTCCCCGAATGTTGCACTCACCACCTGAAGACGCCACGGTGCACCGTCACCAACCGCAACGAACGTCACCGGCTAGGCGTGCCCCGGCAGGGCGAACGAGTCGTCGCCCACGAGGTCGACGAGCCCGTCGGCTACGAGCGAGTCGAGGCAGCGCTCACGCTGCACCTCGTCGTCCCAGACCTGACGCAGGTCGTCGTGCGGCACCGCGCCGTCACGCTCGCGCAGGACGGCGAGCAGTTTGCCGCGAACCATGCGATCCGTTCCGGCCCAGGCCTGTCCGCGTCGTGCGGGGCCGTCGTACGCCGGAGCGCCGGCCTGCTGCCACGCGCACAGGTCGAGGACCGGGCACTCGCCGCAGGCAGGCGCCTTCGCGGTGCACACGACCGCACCGAACTCCATCGACGAGGCGTTCCACAACACGTGGTCCTCATGCGGGAGCAGTTGGGCGGCCAACGCCCGCTCGGCGGCGCTGAGGCTGGGGCGCGGGAACTGAACACCCGTGACGGCGCGCGCTTCGACGCGTCGGATGTTCGTGTCGATGACGGGGATGCGCTCCCCGAACGCGAACGCCGCCACCGCGGCTGCCGTGTACTCGCCGACCCCCGGAAGTGCGAGAAGCTCGTCGGACGTGGACGGCACGTCGCCGTCATGTCGCTCGACCATCGCAACGGCCGCCGCGTGCAGACGCAGCGCCCGGCGCGGGTAGCCGAGGCGACCCCAGTGACGGACGGCGTCGCCGGCCGGTGCGGCCGCGAGGTCCGCGGGCGTGGGCCAGCGATCCATCCACTCCTGCCACAGCGGCGCGACGCGGGCGACGGGGGTCTGCTGGCTCATCACTTCGGAGAGGAAGATGCCCCAGGGCGTCGTGCCGGGCTCACGCCACGGCAGCGGGCGCGAGTGGGCGAGGAACCAGTCGTTCAGCCGGACGACGAGGTCGGTGCTCACGCGCTCAGACGTAGCGTTCGAGGATGCTGCTCTCGGCGAGGCGGGAGAGCCCCTCGCGCACAGCGCGTGCGCGGGATTCGCCGACGCCGTCGACCTGAAGCAGGTCGTCGAACTCGGCACCGAGCAGAGCCTGCAGGCTGCCGAAGTTGTCGACGAGGCGCTCGATGATGGCGCCCGGCAGGCGCGGCACCTTCGACAGCAGGCGGTATCCGCGAGGCGTGACGAGCGCGTCGAGGGAGTCGCCGACCACGGCGAAACCGACGGCGCGGGCGTTGGCGGAGATGTCGATGAGGTCCGCGGAGCTGAGGGCGGCGAGGTTGGCGTCGGCCTGCTCGAACGTGAACCCGTCACGGGCCGAGGCGAGGTAGTCGCGGATGACGAGCTCACGGTCGTCACCGAGGGAGCCGACGAGTTCCTGCAGCTGCAGGTCGATGAGGCGGCCGTCGGTACCGAGTTCGACGACGTACTCGGAGATCTCGTCGTTGATCCGGCGCACCATCTCGAGGCGCTGGAGCACCTGGGCGACGTCGCGCACGGTCACGAGGTCTTCGATCTCGAGAGCGGAGAGCGAGCCGGTGACCTCGTCGAGACGCTTCTTGTACCGCTCGAGCGTCTGCAGGGCCTGACCGGCGCGCGACAGGATGGCGGGGGAACCCTCGACAACGTGACGCAGGTTGCCGACGTAGACGGCGATGATCTGCATCGACTGGCTCACGGAGATGACGGGGTAGCCGGTCTGCTTCGCGACGCGCTCGGCGGTGCGGTGACGCGTGCCGGATTCGCGGGTCTCGATCGAGCTGTCCGGCACGAACTGGATGGCGGCGCCAATGATGCGTTCGAGACCCGACGAGACGACGATGCCGCCGTCCATCTTGGCCAGCTCGCGAAGTCGCGTGGCCGAGAACTCGATGTCGATGGGGAACCCCCCCGTGGAGATCGAGTCGACCACGTCGTCGTGCCCGACGACGATGAGTGCGCCCGTGCGGCCACGCAGGATGCGCTCCAGGGCGTCACGCAACTCCGTGCCGGGGGCGATGGCCGCGAGGGTCTCCCACAGGAGCGTCTCGTCGGAACGCTCAGCCACGCTCTTCTCCTTCACACCGGGCGGTGAATCACCATGTTGAACATAACGTGCCGAGGCAGTTCGGACACACGTCGTGACACCTTCGTGACGTGCGTCCGAGGCCGCGTTCACCGGACGGTCAGGACGTCCACAGACCGTAGGACTCGCCGAGGTTGCGGATCTTCTGGGCGCGGGCCAGACGCGGGGCGTAGCTGCCGTCACGCGAACCGCCGCCGTGCTCGTGCTCGTCGAGCAGTTCGGCGGCCCACTTGATTTCGGTGTCGCTCGGGGCGAGGCCTTGGTTGATCGTGTCGGTCTGCTCGGCGCGCAGCGTCAGCTTGCCGGTCATACCCATGCTCTGCGTGACCTTGCAAGCCTCGAGGAGTGCGTCGTCGGAGTCGGTCAGCGTGGGGCCGTCGATCGGGCCGGGCAGCTGGCCGACGCGGGAGGCCACGACGAGTTTGGCGCGCGCGTAGGCCAGGGCCATCGGGTCGTCGCTCGCGCCGGTGTCACGACGAAAGTCGCCGACGCCGAAGGCGAGGCGGAACGTGCCCGGGGCCGAGGCGATGGCCGTGGCGCTCTCGACGCCGAGGGCCGATTCGATGAGCGCGAGCACCGGGGTGCCGGCGGCCAGGCGCATGGCCGTGAGCGTGACGTGCTCCGGCTTCTCCGTCTTGGCGAGCATGACGCCGCGCAGTCCGGGTACACCGTGGAGCGCCTCGAGGTCGTCGGCCCAGTACTCGGTGTTGATGTCGTTGATGCGCACCCAGCCGGTCATGCCGTCGCGCAGGGCGTTGACCACCGCGTCACGGGCGGAGGACTTGTGCTCGGCCGGCACCGCGTCCTCGATGTCGAAGATGACCGAGTCGGCCTCGGATGCCAGAGCGGTGTCGAACAGCTCGGGCTTCATGGCGCTGGCGAGCAGCCAGCTACGGGAAAGGGTGGCCGGGAGGGCGGCCGCGCGGGCATTGCGTCCGGAAAACACGTCTTGTTTCGTTCCTCAGTCGTCGTCGGTTTCGTCGGCGCGGCCGGAAAGGCGCGCTCGACGTACATCACCCTAAGGGTCGGCGGGGCGTACTCCGCAGTACGAATGGGCGGCGGTGGACACGTTCGCGTGTCGGAAGAGTCAGCCGGGGGAGGGCGCCGCGTCGGCATCGGCCGACGGATGGGATGCGGAGGAGGCCGTGCCGACAGCGCGCATGGCCGAGCCGAGGTCGGCGCATTCTGCGATGCGCATGCCGGCCGGCGGCTTCTCGGTGCCGAGCGAGCCGGCAGGGATGATCGCCTTGTCGAAGCCGATGCGTGCGGCCTCGCCGAGTCGACGCGCGACACCGCTGACAGCCCGGATGTCGCCGGAGAGCCCCACTTCTCCAACGGCGATGAGGCCACCGGGTAGCGGCTTCTCCTGCGCCGAGCTGAGCAGCGAGAGCGCGACGGCGAGGTCGGCCGCGGGCTCCGTCAACCGCGCGCCGCCGACGGTGGAGACGTAGCAGTCAGCCCGGCTGACAGGCGCGCCCGCGCGGCGCTCGAGAACGGCGAGGATCATCGCAGTGCGCGAAGAATCGACGCCCGACGTCGTGCGTCGCGGCGACCCGCCGGCCGACGGTGCGACAAGGGCCTGCACTTCGGTGACGAGCGGCCGACGGCCCTCGAGCGTCACGGTGACGCACGTGCCCGCGACGGGTTTGTCGCGGGCCGTGAGGAACAGCGAGCTCGGGTCGGCAAGACCTTCGATGCCGCCGTCGGACAGGTCGAAGCAGCCCACCTCGTCAGTGGGGCCGTAGCGGTTCTTCACGGCGCGCACGAGACGCAGCCGCGAGTGGCGTTCGCCCTCGAAGGTGATGACGACGTCGACGAGGTGTTCGAGCAGACGCGGGCCGGCGATGGAGCCGTCCTTCGTCACGTGCCCGACGAGCACCGTGGAGATGCCGCGCGCCTTGGCCACCTGGATGACGGCGGCGGCCACCTCGCGTACCTGCGAGACGTTGCCCGCGCTGCCCTCGATCTCGGCGCTCGCGATGGTCTGGACCGAGTCGATGACGAGCAGGGTGGGGGAGACGGAGTCGATGTGGGCGAGCACGGTGGCGAGGTCGGTTTCGCTCGCGAGGTAGAGCGTGTCGGCCACGGCGTCGGTGCGGTCGGCGCGCAGACGCACCTGAGCAGCGGATTCCTCGCCGCTGACGTAGAGCACCTTCGCGCCCGTACGCGCGGTGCGGGCGGCGACGTCGAGCAGCAGCGTGGACTTGCCGATGCCGGGCTCACCTGCGACGAGCATGACGGCCCCCGGTACGAGGCCGCCGCCGAGGACGCGGTCGAACTCGCCGACGCCTGTTGTCGTGACGGCGGCACGCGTGGCGTCGACGTCACCGATCGGCTTGGCCGGGTTCATCACCTTCGCGGCCGGCTGCGTGCGCACGGCGACGGCGCCCGTCTCCTCGACGGTTCCCCACGCCTGGCACTCGCCGCAGCGGCCGACCCACTTCACGGTCTGCCAGCCGCACTCGGTGCACCGGTACGTCGGTCGCTTCGAAGCCTTGCTTGCCATGGCTCAAACCCTAGAGGCCGGCACTGACAACCCCGTCGTGACGAGGTGGTGCCGGTGGTCGACCGACCGGGCGAGCGACGAGCACGATGTCTTGATCTCGTGCACCAACTCCGGACGTCGGTCGGGGTGGCCGCCACACGCGTCGTCGCGGACAAACCCCCAACCTTGGGAGTTTCGCGACCAACGCTCACCCCTTCGGCCGAAAAACTCCCAACGTCGGGCGTTCCACAGCCCAGCGGCGACGCCTGCGCGGAGCCTCAGCGCCCCTCGGCCTCCAGCGTCGCGGGGTGGACGTAGAGCGGCAGCAGGTCGCGACCCGCCGGTGTCACGGCCAAGGCCCGGGCGGCGGCGAGGTGTGCCTCGCAGTACTCGGCGAGGACGTCGTAGGCCTGCTGGCCCATGAGTTCGACGAGTTCGGGCTTCTGCGAGACGTAGACGGGGTCGGCGCCGATGTGCGCCTCGGAGTTTCCCGAGCAGTACCAGTCGAGATCGTGACCGCCCGAGCCCCAACCGCGCCGGTCGTACTCGGCGATCGTCGTCTCGAGGTACTCCTCGCCGTCGGGCAGCGTCACGCGCCGGTACGAACGGCGGATCGGCAGTTGCCAGCACACCTCGGGCTTCAGCGTCCACGGCTCGACGCCGGTCGCCCACGCCTTCTGGTGCAGCGCGCACCCGAGCCCGGGGGCGCCGTTGTCGACGTCGTCGTCCCCGCCGTCCACGGCCTGGCCGAAACCGGGCCGGTTGAGGAACACGCAGGCGCCCTCGACGACGCGTGTCTTGCGGTCACCTTCGTCGTCGGTCTCCACCCACCCGGCGTCCGAGACGATCTCGTCGTAGAACTGGACGTCGTCCGGCGTCAGCGTCGCGACGACCTCAGCCACGTGCTTCTCGTCCTCGTCACCCGTGAAGTGGGCGCCCAACACGCAGCACCCGAAGTCGGGCTTCGACGCGTCGATGCCCGCGCAGCCGGAACCGAACGTGCACGTCCAACTCGACGTCAGCCACGTGAGGTCGCACCGGAAGCGTTCGACCGTGTCGGGCTCGCTCGCCGGATCGTCGAACTCCACCCACGTGCGCGGGATCTCGAGGTCACATTCAGTCACTGCACGATCTTAGGTGGCGTGTTCGTCGCCTCTTCCGAGCAGAGGCGGAGCGGGCTGTCAGGGGCGGGCTCTACTGTGGTGACGAGCCGGCCCGCCCGGCCCCAGACGCCCGGCGAGTTCGAACCCCGAAGCGAGGAAGGCATGCCGATGCCACGACGAGTGCGTGCGGGTGTCACCGCAGGCGTCCTCGCGGCGAGCCTCTTCGTGTCGGGTTGTGACGCCGTCCGTCACGTCCTGGATCAACAGGCGGAGCGGTCGCCGTCGCCCTCCACCACCCAGCCCGTCACCGACCCGGCGCAACGCGTGCGTCAGAGCGATCTCGAGACCAAGGTCGGCGCGGGCATGAACGCACGCACGTCGGGCGGCGCGATGATCGTCGCCTCCAACGGCACCCGGATACCGAACGGAATCGTCGAGGCCAGCGCCAAGGCCGCGGCGTCGGTACGCGCCCTCGACCCGCAGGCCTCGAAGAATGCCCTGCTTGTCCTCGTGCCGCGCGACGACGCCGAGTTCAAGGAGTACACCGGCCAGGAGGCAGCCTCTCAGCTGGCCAACACGGTCACCGGTGGCGGTCGTCTTCCGTACGTCGTCATGAGCGGCTGGACGACGAAGAATCCTGACACCCTCACCACGCGCGAGACTCTCGCGCACGAGGCGTTCCACGCGCTCACGCTCGAGAAGCTGGCCACCGAGCGTCCGCTCTGGCTGCTCGAAGGGTGGGCCGAGTACGTCGGGCAGCGCACCGTGCCCCAGGCGCCGCACAAGCGCGACGACATCTCGCCCCACGTGCCGAGCGACGAGGAATTGCGCGGAGCGAACGCCGCGGACGCCTACTACACGGCCTTCACGTTCGCCCGGTACCTGCGCAACACCCACGGACACGACAAGGTGATGGCCTTCTACTCCGAGGCCGTGCGCACGAAGGAACCGCTGGAGGCCTTGCTGAACAAGCACTTCGGTAAGGGCCTCACGGCGCTGGAGTCCGGATACGTGGCCTGGTATCCGACGTTCCGCTGAGACCGATACCCTGCCAACCATGCGCCTCGGAGTGATCGACGTGGGATCGAACACGGTCCACCTCCTCGTGGTCGACGCCCATCCCGGGGCTCAGCCACTTCCTGCCACGTCCCACAAGCGTCTGTTGCGCCTGTCCGAGCACGTGACGGCCGACGGGCTCATCGACGACGAGGGCATTCGTGACCTCACGCAGTTCGTCGGTGAATGCGTCCAGATCGCAGAGGACCTCGGCATCTCCGAGCTCATGTCGTTCGTCACCTCCGCCATCCGCGAGGCACCGAACGGCCAGGCCGTTCTCGACCACGTGCGCGACGTCACCGGGCAGAGCCTGCGCGTCCTCACCGGCGAGGACGAAGCCCGCGTCACCTTCCTCGCCACCCGCCGCTGGTTCGGGTGGTCGAGCGGACGCCTGTTCGGCATCGACATCGGCGGCGGTTCGCTCGAACTCGCCACCGGCATCGACGAGACGCCCGACACCGCCATCAGCCTTCCGCTGGGTGCCGGCCGCCTCACGCGCACTCTCGACGGCGACCCGCCGTCGGCCCAGGACCTGCGTGCCGTGCGTGCCCAGGTGCGCACTCAGATCGCGTCGTCGGCTCGCACCCTGACGCGCTGGGGCACGCCCGATCGGTACGTCGGTACGAGCAAGACGATCCGATCGCTCGCCCGCATGTGTGGGGCGGCGCCCTCGAGCGACGGCCCGTTCGTGCACCGCAGCCTCGAACGCGCGACGCTCGCCGACCTCGTTCCGCGCCTCGCGAGCATGACCGCCGAGGAGCGCACCTCGCTACCGGGCGTCTCGCCCGAGCGCTCGGCCCAGGTTCTTGCCGGCGCCGTCGTCATCGAGGCCACGATGGACATCTTCGGCGTCGAGCGCCTCGACGTTTGCCCGTGGGCCCTGCGCGAGGGCCTCATCCTGCGCCGCCTCGACGCCCTGGAGTGATGACGGTGCCCGCACCCATCCGCGTCGGCCTGTCGACGGCGTCGTGCTACCCGCTCGGCACCTCGGCGGCCTTCCGTATCGCCGCCGAGCTCGGTTACGACGGCGTCGAGGTCATGGTGTGGAACGAGGCGGCGAGTCAGGACCCCGAGTTCCTGCGGGATCTCGTCGAGCGCTGGGGTGTGCCCGTATTGTCGGTCCACGCGCCGACGCTCCTGCTCACCCAGCGCGTCATGGGCAACGAGCCGTGGGGCAAGGTCGACCGCTCCGTGGCGCTCGCGCGTGACGTCGGTGCGTCCACCGTCGTCCTGCACCCACCGTTCCGGTGGCAGAAGGAGTACGCGACGGGCTTCGTCGAAGGTGTGGCGCAACGCGAACGCGAGCACCCGCAGATCCGCCTCGCCGTCGAGAACATGTTCCCGTGGCGGGCCCGGGGCCGCGAGGTTCAGGCCTACCTGCCGCACTGGGATCTGCGGCGCAACCACTACTCCCACACCACTCTCGACCTCTCGCACACGGCCACGTCCGGTAGCGATGCCCTGGCGCTCGCCGACGAGCTCGGTGACCGCCTCACGCACATCCACCTCGCCGACGGCTTGGGCTCGTACAAGGACGAACACCTCGTGCCCGGCCGAGGTAACCAGCCGTGCGCCGAACTGCTCCAGCACCTGTCCCGAACGGGCTTCAGCGGGGACGTCGTCGTCGAGGTCGGCACCCGGCGCCTTTCGGACGAGGACAGGCTCATCGATCTCGCCGAGGCCCTCGCCTTCGCCCGCCTCCACCTCGCCATCGGAGCGGGGGAGGCGTCCGCACCCTGAGGGCGCCGTGCCCCGTACACGCCGCCGAGTAGGCTTGAGCGAAATCGCGCTACGGAGACGACACCTTTGCCATGGACCCTCGTTCACTGACACCTCGCCTTCCCGTCGCGACCTCGCGTGTGCTGGCGCTGACGTCGCGTGGGCCGATCGCGCGTGCGGCCTCGAAGGTGCTCGTTGCGGGGGAGAGCGTCGACGATGCCATCCGCGTCACCGGTGAGGTCGTCGTCGGTGGGCAGCGCGTCTCGTGGATGCCGTTGCTCACCCACGCCGCGAGCCCGGACGACATCATCACCGCACGCCAGGAGACGATCGGCGCCCTCAACTGGCTCGCCGCCGCGGGCACCGAGGCGCCCGACCTGACACTCGACGTCGCGACCTTCGGTGTGCTCGCGCCCGATGTCACGCCCGGCATCCTGCTCAACGCGCTGCGCGAGGTCGGTCAGGCGGCGCGCAACGCCGGCGTCAGCCTGACGCTCACCATCCCCGATGCCGCGCTCATCGAGGCCGTCCACGTCCTCGGTCACGAGCTGCGTCAGGACTTCCCGGAGGTCGGTATCGTCCTGCCGACGCGTCTTCGCCGCCTACCCACGGAGGTCTCCGACTTGGCGCATGAGGGGCAGCGGGTGCGCCTCGCCACCGGTCGCCTCGACGCCGCGATCGGCCTCACCTCGGCGCGCGAGAGCGGCGCGGCCTTCGTCGACATCACGAAGCAACTGCTGGCCGGCGGCGCGCAGGTCAGCTTCGACACCGACGACGCGCTGCTGCTCGACATCGTGGGCTCGTTGGTGCAACGGTACGGAGCGGAAGGCGCCGAGGTCATCGCGCCCTTGGGTACCCAGAGTGCGCGTCAGCGCGAGATCGACACGCTCGCCACCCGCCTGCTCGTGCCCTACGGCCCCCGGTGGGTCGAGTACGTCGCGAACCTCGTGGCCGCGCGCCCCTCGCTGGCGCTGAGCCTGCCGAACCCCATTCGACGAAAGGGCTGATCCTCATGACCATCGCATTCATCGGTACGGGCAACATGAACGAGGCCGTCATGGCCGGGGCCCTCGCGGGCGGTTACGACGCCGCCGACGTCGTCGCCACCGCGCGCCGTGACGAGCGCATCAGCGCGCTCAAGGAGAAGTACGGCGTCGAGGCGACGAACTCCAACCCCGAAGCCGTGGCGGACGCCGACACCGTCGTGCTCGGCGTGAAGCCGTACCAGCTCGACGACATCCTCACCGAGATCGGCGAGCACCTCACGAAGGACGCCGTCGTCGTCTCCCTGGCCGTCGGCCGCACCCTCGAGTCGATGGAGGCCAAGCTGCCCGACGGCGTCGCCGTCGTGCGCGTCATGCCGAACACCCCTTCGATGGTCGGCAAGGGCATGCACGCCGTCACGCCGAACGAGGCGTGCACCGACGAGCAGTTGGCCCGTACGAAGTCGCTCCTCGCGTCCTCGGGCGACGTCGTGACGGTGGCCGAGAAGGATCACGACGCCGTCACCGCCGTCTCCGGAAGCGGCCCGGCCTACCTCTTCTACATCGCCGACGCCATGATCGAGGCGGGTGTGCTCCTCGGCCTCCAGCGTGACGTCGCTCACCGTCTGGCCGTCCAGACCATCGTCGGAGCGGGTGCGATGCTCGCCGAATCCGGTGACTCCCCGGTGCAGCTGCGCGAGAAGGTCTCGAGCCCCGGCGGCACGACGATCATGGCCCTCGCAGAGCTGGATCGCCGGGCCGTACGCGCCGCGATGGTGGCCGCCATGCAGGCCTCGCACGACCGCTCGGCATCGATGAACTGACGCCGCGTCGCCTTCAGCCGATTCCCAGTTGTCGCCCGGCGAACTGTATGCCCGCGATGTGATGCGGAAGGCGCTTCAAGAGGCCAAGCGACGTTCAAACGTGATTCGATATGGCCATGACTGCGTTGACTGTACGTACCCTCGGTGAAGACGACTGGGAGACCTATCGCGACGTTCGCCTCAGCGCCCTGAACGAATCCCCGGAGGCGTTCGCGGCTACGGCATCGGGTGAGAAGCAGATCGAAGAGGACGAGTGGCGCGCACGTATGCGCCGCTCGCGTCGTCTTCTCGCCGAGAACGAGGCCGGCGACGGCGTGGGCATCGTTTCGCTGCGCACCCACAGCAACGACGAGGTCGACCAGCCCTACGGAGAGCTCTTCGGCCTGTGGGTGGCTCCTTCGCAGCGCGGCACCGGTGTGGCCGTCAACCTCCTCGAGGCGCTCCTCGAGCAGGCTCGCAAGGACAACCTCGGAGCCGTTCTGTACTGGGTCGGCACCGACAACGCCCGCGGTGTGGCCTTCGCGTCCGGTCACGGTTTCCGCCCCACCGACTACCGCCGTCCGATGAACCCGGCGTCGCCCGACACCGAGTCCACCGAAGAGATCGCCTTCGTCTACCCGATCACCACGGACTCTGAGCACGTTCCGAGCGCCGTCATCGACTCGCGTCACTGACCGACATGGACGACACGGCCCTCGTCATCTGGGACCCCGCGCTCGTGGGGTACGACTTCGGTGAGGGTCACCCCATGAACCCTCTGCGTCTCGCCCTCACGGCGAAGCTCGCGGAGGGTCTTGGCGTTCTTGAGCACGTTCGCATCGAAGCGCCGTCGCTGCCCGACGGGTCGGACGCCTTCCTCGAGACCGTTCACTCGCGTGAGTACCTCGACGCGGTGCGTGCGGCGTCGCAGAACCCGGCGTCGGCCGATGAGAACTTCGGTATCGGCACCGAGGACGACCCGGCGTTCGCGGGCATGCACGACGTGTCCGCGCTGATCGCCGCCGGCACGCTGCAAGCCGTGCAGGCCGTCCATTCAGGCGAGGCGCGCCACGCGGTCAACTTCACCGGGGGCCTGCACCACGCCATGCCCGACAAGGCGAGCGGTTTCTGCATCTACAACGACGCTGCGGTCGGCATCCAGTGGCTGCTCGACCAGGGCGTCGAGCGGGTCGCCTACGTCGACATCGACGTTCACCACGGTGACGGCGTCGAGAAGGTCTTCTGGAACGACCCGCGGGTGCTCACGATCTCGATCCACGAGTCGGGCACCGTTCTCTTCCCGGGCACCGGCTTCGCCCGCGACATCGGCGGCCCCGACGCCGAAGGCAGCGCCGTCAACATCTCCCTGCCGCCCGGTACCGGCGACTCCGACTGGCTGCGCGCCCTGCACGCCGTCGTCCACCCCGTCGTCACGGCGTTCAAACCGCAGTTCATGGTCACGCAGCACGGCTGCGACTCGCACTACTCCGATCCCCTCGCGCACATGGTGCTCACCGTCGATGCGCAGAAGATGGCGCACCGCTCGCTGCACGAACTCGCGCACGACGTGTGTGACGGACGCTGGGTCGCCCTCGGTGGCGGCGGCTACGAACTCGTCGACGTCGTGCCGCGCTCCTGGACGCACCTCACGGCCATCGCCGCCGACCGACCCATCTCTCTCGAAACCGAGACGCCCGACGAGTGGCGCGCCCACGTCGAGGAGATCACCGGCCGCACCGCGCCCAGCCGCATGGGCGACGGCGTCGCCGAGAAGGACGACGTCTGGTTCCAGTCCTGGGCTTCCGGAATGCACCCCGAATCGACCGTCGACCAAGCCGTCATGGCCACCCGCGAAGCCGTGTTCCCGCTCCACGGGCTGGACGTCTGGTTCGACTAGCCGCGTAGCGGCTCCCTTGATCCGATGTTGAGCGGGGGAGTGGGCACCGGTCCCGCGAATCTGAGGCAACATCGCGGGTAGTGAGCGGTGATCCGCTGCGAAAGCCGCAGCCCTCTTCGGTGACGTAACCACGCTGGAAGCGGACGCCCCGCAGCCCTGTCGCACCGAACTCGGCGACCGAGCCTGCGAGGTCGCCGAGTCGGAAGACGGGGCAAGGGAGCATGGCGATTTCGCGCGACAAATCGCCTGACGATAGGATGGTGCAGATATTCCCGTGGCCGGGCGTCCTCGTGGCGCCGCTGGTATTCATCGGCGAATGTCGGCCCGGGCATCGCCAAGGACACAAGGTAAGGAACGGTTCACTCATGGGCTCCGTCATCAAGAAGCGCCGCAAGCGCATGGCCAAGAAGAAGCACCGCAAGCTGCTTCGCAAGACGCGTCACCAGCGTCGCAACAAGAAGTGACCTGATCACTTCGAGCACTCGGGCCCCTCACGCACTCGTGGCGTGCAGGGGCCCTTGCGTATCGTCGAGGCGATAGGAATGCCCCGCGCCTCGCCCGAACAGCGTGTGCCGTGGACGTCGGCGGCACGTGGACGAGCGGTGACCAGGAGGTATCTGTGAGAAGAATTACATTGATCGGCAAGCCCGGATGCCACCTCTGCGACGACGCCCGCGCCGTCATCGAGCGCGTGGCTCGTGAGGAGGGCGTCGAGTGGGAGGAGCTCAACATGCTCGACGATCCCGAGCTGGTTGCCCGCTATGCCGAGCAAATCCCCGTCACACTGGTCGACGGACGCCAGCACGACTACTGGCGCGTCGATGAGAACCGGCTCCGCAAGGCACTGTCCGCGCCGCCGAGGGGCGCATAGGGACAAAGGTCCCTTGTCCAGTTCGGTGCCACGTTTGGGGCGCCATTCCGCCCTAAAGGGGGTCCGGTCGACTTTGTGAACGGTTGCACTAAGTCCTAAGCTCGGGGGGTCCTGCAGAGCCTTCTGCAGACGTTTGGTATACGCGCCGACAGGCGCAGACGCCGACGAAAGGTAGCGCCGCCGTGAGCACCGAGCAGGCCGCAGCGCGCCGGGATATCCCGGACGCGACTGTGAACCGCCTACCGGTGTACCTCCGGGTGCTGCGCGAGGTGGCCACCGACGGCCACACCACCATCTCCTCCGAGACGCTCGCCGAGCAGTCCGGAGTCTCCTCCGCGAAACTGCGCAAGGACCTTTCCGCGCTCGGCTCCTACGGCGTGCGCGGCGTCGGGTACGACGTGGCCACCCTCGCCGGTCACATCACCGGAGCCCTCGGCCTCGAGCGGCAGTGGGCCGTCGCCATCGTCGGTATGGGAAACCTCGGCCGCGCGCTCGCCACGTACGGCGGCATCGGCGTCAAGGGTTTCGAGATCAAGTGGCTCATCGACGACGACCCGCGCGTCGTCGGTTCCGTCGTGGGCGGCCAGAAGGTCGTCCACTTCGACGCGCTCGTACCGCAGGTGGACGAAGGCGTCATCGGCGTCATCGCGACGCCGGCGCCGTCCGCTCAGCAGGTCGCCGACCGCCTCATCGCCGCGGGGGTACGCAGCATCCTCAACTTCGCGCCGGCGGTGCTCACCGTGCCCTCCGACGTGCAGGTGCGCGGCGTCGACATGGCAACCGAACTTCAGATCCTCGCGTTTCGTGAACAGAACGCGCGAGGGCCACAGGGGGATCGCGAGATGAAGGAGCTCATGGTTTGAGCGTCATTGTTCTGGGGCTTTCCCACCGCTCGGCCCCGCTCGCCGTGCTCGAGAAGGCCTCCCTCAACGCCGAGGGCCAGGCCGATCTGCTCGAGCGCCTCGGCAAGGGCGAGAACCTCACCGAGCCCGTCGTGCTGTCGACGTGCAACCGCGTCGAGGTCTACGCCGACGCCACGACGTTCCACGGTGCCGTCACCGAACTCGGCGACGCCCTCGCCGACGTCACCGGAATGCCGATGGCCGACCTGCGCGACTACCTCTACGTCCACTTCGACGAGCGTGCCGTCGCGCACCTGTTCAACGTCGCGGCCGGCCTCGACTCGCTCGCCGTCGGAGAGAGCCAGATCCTCGGCCAGATGCGCGACAGCCTGCGCGAAGGTCAGGAATCGGGCCGTATCGGCCCCGTCATGAGCCGCCTGGTGCAGCAGGCGCTGCGCGTCGGCAAGCGCGTGCACTCCGAGACCGGCATCGACTCGGTCAGCCGCTCGCTCGTCGAGCGGGCACTCGAACTGTCGGGCAACATGCTCGGTGACCTCACGCGGGTGCGCGCCGTCGTCGTCGGTGCCGGCGCGATGAGTTCGCTCGCCACGCACACGCTCGTGCGCCACGGCCTCGGCTCCGTCACCGTCGTCAACCGCACGTACGACGCGGCTCGTCGTCTTGCGGACGCCGCTGGGTGCGACGCGCGCCCCATCGAGGAGCTCGACGCGGCCCTCGCCTCCGCCGACCTCGTCGTGTCGTGTACGGGCGCCGTCGGTCACGTCATCGACGCGACGATGGCCGCCCGCGCCAACCCTGACGGCCGCCCTCAGGTTTACATCGACCTCGCCCTGCCGCGTGACATCGCCGACGAGGTCGCGGCCGTTCGCGGCGTGGCCGTGCTCGGCTTCGAGGATCTCGGCCCGCAGGTCGAGGGCCAGCCCGGCGCAGAGGCCGAGATCAAGGCGGTCCAGGACCTCGTGACGAGCGAGGTGGCCGACTTCGTCGTCGCCCGTCGCGCCGAGCGCGTCGCCCCCACGGTGGCAGCGCTGCGCGCGAACGCCGCGGAGATCGTCAGCGCCGAGCTGAACCGCCTCGAGACCCGCGTACCCGACCTCGACGAGACCACCCGCGCCCAGGTGCAGCTCACGGTGCACCGCGTCGTGGAGAAGCTGCTCCACACGCCCACCGTGCGCATCAAGGAGCTTGCCGGCCAGGGCGGAAACGTCGGCGAAAGCGACTACGCGGCAGTTCTTTCCACGCTTTTCGACCTCGATCCGGCGCAGACGCGCGTCGTGTCCGTTCCCCCGGAGCTGCCATGAGTGCCCCCCTCCACGAGCGCCCGATCCGACTCGGAACGCGGCGTAGCCACCTCGCGGTGACCCAGTCGACCCACGTCGCGGACGCCCTGCGCGCTCGCGGCCACGAGGTCGAGCTCGTCGAGGTCACGACCGAGGGCGACATCAACCTGGCCCCTCTGGCCCAGATGGGTGGCACGGGCGTCTTCGCCGCCGCACTGCGTCAGGCACTGCTCTCGGGCGAGATCGACATGGCCGTGCACTCCCTCAAGGATCTGCCCGTCGCACCCGAGCCCGGCCTCGTCGTCGCCGGTATCCCGACGCGTGAAGACCCGCGTGACATCCTCGTCGCCCGCGACGGCCTGACGCTCGGTGAACTGCCGGCGGGCGCCGTGGTCGGAACCGGCTCTCCGCGACGTGCTGCCCAGCTGCAGGCCCTCGGCCTCGGGCTGGAAATCCGCGACATCCGCGGCAACATCGACACCCGCATGGGCTTCGTGACCAAGGGTGAGATGGACGCCGTCATCCTCGCCCGCGCCGGCCTGGCCCGCGTGGGCCGCACCGACGAGGCGAGCGAGACCATCGACCCGCTGCAGATGTTGCCGGCCCCCGGCCAGGGCGCCCTCGCGCTCGAGTGCCGCGAGGACGACGACCTCACGCGTGCCGTGCTCGCCGAGCTCGACGACGCCGACACCCGCGCCGCCGTCACGGCCGAGCGAGCCGTGCTCGATGCCCTGGAGGCCGGCTGTGCCGCACCAGTCGGCGCCCTCGCCGAGATCGTCGAGGAGCCCGACGGCACCCTCGAGATCTCGCTGCGCGCCTTCGTCGGCGCCACGGACGGCTCCCTCGAGCTGCGCCGCAGCGAAGTCGGCCCCTACGACGATCCGCAGGGCATCGGCGAACGTCTCGCCCGCACCCTGCTCGACGACGGCGCGGCCGCCGTCATCCCCCCACGCGAACCGCGGCAGCAGACGCCGCGCGTCGAAACCACCACCGAATCGGAGCGATCCAAGTGAGCACCGCAGCCAAGCAGGCCGAGTCGGCCACCCGAGTCGCGTTCGTCGGCGCCGGGCCCGGCGATCCCGGCCTGCTCACGATGCGCGCGGCGCAGCTTCTCGCCGAGGCGGACGTCGTCGTCCTCGATCAGCTGTGCCGTGAGCAGTTCGTCGCCTCCCTCGTGAGCGACGGTGTGGAGTTCGTCGACGGCGGCTACGGCGAGGCCGGCACCGAACTGACCAACGCCAGCCGCGCGAAGCTTCTCGTCAAGGCCGCCAAGGCTGCGACGGAGGGCCACGACGACGGGCGCGCCCTCGTCGTGCGCCTCATGGACGGCGACCCGGCCACCTTCCACGGCCTGGCCGAGGAGGCCGGCGCCTGCGCGAAGGCCGGCATCGAGTTCGAGATCGTGCCGGGCGTCTCGGCCGTCTCCGCGGTTCCCGCCTACGCGGGTGTGCCGCTCACCGACAGCAAGGCCCGCAACATCCACGTCGTCACCGCCGGCGACCCGAAGGTCGACTGGGCGCGTTCGATCGACGCCTGCACCACCGTCGTCGTCCTCGGCCAGGCCGACCTGCTGCGCGACTCGCTCGTCGAGCTGCGCGCTGCCGGCCGCCGTGGCAACACGCCGGTCGCGCTGACGCAGAACGGCACGACGATCGCCCAGGAGACGACGACGCTGACGCTCGACGAGGTGCCCGCGGCACTGCGTCGCGCCGAGTTCGACGGGCCCGTCATGGCCATCGTCGGCTCGACCGTGGGTCACCGCACCGCCCTGTCGTGGTGGGAGAACAAGCCGCTGTTCGGCTGGAAGGTGCTCGTGCCGCGCACCAAGGAGCAGTCGGGTTCCATGACGCGCCGCCTCACCGAGTACGGCGCGAGCAGCGCCATCGTGCCGACGATCAGCGTCGAGCCGCCGCGTACGCCGGCGCAGATGGAGAAGGCCGTCAAGGGTCTCGTCACCGGCCGCTACGAGTGGGTCGGCTTCACGTCGGTCAACGCCGTGCGCGCCGTGCGTGAGAAGTTCGCCGAGTTCGGTCTCGACGTGCGTGCCTTCGCGGGCCTCAAGATCGCTGCCGTCGGTGGCGTGACGGCGGACGCTCTGCGCGAGTGGGGCATCGAGCCCGACCTCATGCCGAGCGGCGAGCAGTCGGCCAAGGGCCTGCTCGAGGTGTGGCCCGACTACGACGAGCAGCTCGACCCGATCAACCGCGTCTTCCTGCCGCGCGCCGACATCGCGACGGAGACCCTCGTCGCCGGCCTCGAGGAGATGGGCTGGGAGGTCGACGACGTCACCGCCTACCGCACGGTGCGCGCTGCGCCGCCGGCGCCCGAGGTGCGTGAGGCGATCAAGTCCGGCGAGTTCGACGCCGTCTGCTTCACGTCGAGTTCGACGGTGCGCAACCTCGTCGGCATCGCCGGCAAGCCGCACGCATCCACCGTCGTCGCGTGCATCGGCCCGGCCACCGCGAAGACGGCGGAGGAGCACGGTCTGCGTGTCGACGTCCTCGCGACCGAGGCCTCTGCGGCTGCGCTCGTCGATGCGCTCGCCGCTCACGGTCAGTGCCTCGCCGCCGCTGCGGCGGAAGCGGGGGAGAAGGTGCGTCGTCCCAGCGAGCGTCGCGGGGCGGCCCGTCGAAAGGTGAAGGCCTGATGAGCACGTACGACCTACCGCACCGTCCGCGCCGCCTGCGCACGTCACCGGTCATGCGCAACATGGTGGCCGAGACGTGCGTGGCGCCGCCCGACCTCATCCTGCCGGTGTTCGTGCGCGAGAACGCGACCGAGAACACGCCCATCAGTTCGATGCCGGGCGTCGTGCAGCACACGCTCGACTCGCTCGTCGACGTCTCGAAGCAGGCGCGCGACGCGGGCGTTGCGGGCGTCATGCTCTTCGGTGTTCCGGAGACGAAGGACGCCCAGGGTTCGGGTTCGATCGACCCCGACGGCATCCTCAACGTCGGCTTGCGCGCCGTGCGTGACGCCGTGGGCGACGATCTGCTCGTCATGGGCGACCTGTGCCTCGACGAGTTCACCGACCACGGTCACTGCGGCGTGCTCGACGCGCAGGGTCGTGTCGACAACGACGCGACGCTCGATATCTACGCGCAGATGGCCGCCGCGCAGGCTCAGGCGGGCGCTCACGTGCTCGGCCCGAGCGGCATGATGGACGGCCAGATCGGCGTCATCCGTGCGGCGCTCGACCTTTCCGGCCACGACGACGTCGCCGTCATGGCGTACTCGGCGAAGTACGCGTCGGCGGCTTACGGTCCGTTCCGCGAGGCCGTGCAGAGCTCGCTCCAGGGCGACCGCGCGACGTACCAGCAGGACCCGCGCAACCGCACGGAGTCGCTGCGCGAGGCGATGCTCGACGAGGAGCAGGGCGCCGACATGCTCATGGTGAAGCCTGCTCTGCCGTACCTCGACGTGCTCTCCGACGTCGCCCAGGCCGCCACGGTGCCTGTCGCGGCGTACCAGGTCTCCGGCGAGATGGCGATGATCGAGGCGGCCGCCGCGAACGGCTGGATCGACCGCGAACGCATGATCCGCGAGACCCTCACCAGCATCAAGCGCGCCGGCGCGTCGATCGTCCTGACGTACTACGCGCTGGAGTTTGCCCGCGGCCTCTGACGCGCGGCGTTAGACGTAGGACGGGCTGATTTCTTCCCTTCTTGTGCGCAAGGGGTTCGATTGCGCACAAGAACCGAAGAAACCTTCCCGAGTAGTGGTGGGCGCTGTCTTTCGTGCGGGATGCTCCCCTCGTTCCTGTGGATAACTTTCGAGCCGGATCCGCTCCGCGCGTCAGGCTGAGGGCATGGTCACCTCGAACCGACGCCACGAGAGTGTGCTTTCCAGGCGAGCTGCTGCCGTCGCCACGCTGGACGGATGCTTGTTCACCGCCGCCGAGGCTCGTGCCGCCGGGCTGACGATCAACGATCTGCGCAGTGACGCTGTCGTCGCGCTCCGACGCAATGTCTACGTCACCGCCACGACACCGATCACCCTCGGGCTGCGGTGTGGAGCGGCGCTGCGCGTCACCAAGTCCGACGCCCGCGTCGCCCACGTCACCGCCGCGCGGCTGTGGGGCCTTCCCGTCCCGGAGACGGACCGACTCCATCTCAGCTACGAGCGAAGGCCGAACAAGACGCTCGTCGGCACGATCGCTCATCGGCATCCAGCAGGAAGCCTGGCGAGATCGGTGTTCGTCGCCGGTGTAGGTCGTTTGCCGGTTTCCGACCCGACGGGCGTCGTCACCGAATGCGCCGACTCGCTGGGGCTCGTTGATCTCGTCGTCCTCGCAGATGCGGTGCTCAGCCGTCACGATGTCGATGCCAGGCGAACCATTGATGTGTGGAAGCACGGTGCGGGCCCGCATTCGGCAGTGCTGCGTGAGGTCGCCCGCCGCGCGCGGGAAGGCGCTGAGTCGCCACCGGAGAGCCGGACGCGCCTCCTTCTCGTTCTCGCGGGTTTGCCCGAGCCTGTTGTGCAACACGAGGCTTTCGTGGCCGGGCGGCGACGACGATTCGATCTCGCCTACCCCGAGCTCAAGATCGCCGTGGAGTACGACGGCTCCTACCACTACGCGAGTGAGGCACAGAAGAAGCAGGCTGACATCGTGCGCGAGGATGAGCTTCGCTGCGCAGGATGGATCGTCATCCGGGTGGTTTCGGTCGGGATCTTCCGGGATCCGGCATCGACATTGGCTCGAGTGGCGGACGCGCTGACTCAGCGGGGTGTGAAAGTCGCACCCAACACCGCATGACGGCAGCACTTCGTCCAGCTCGCGCCGGTGGCGTGACACGAGTGGGGGTGTTTTCTTCCCTTCTTGCGCCTCAGGAGACCCCTTGCGCACAAGAAGGGAAGAAAACGCCCCTTGTGGTTGCTAGGCGCGGACGGCGACGCGCAGGTTCGGCTCCTCCCGCGCAGGCTCGGGGGAGAGGTCCCGGGCCGCTTCGAGGGCCCGGCGCAGGTCGGCGATGACGTCGTCCGGGTTCTCGAGACCGATCGACAGGCGCAGGACGTCCTCGCCGGGCTTCGCCTCGGACGCGACCGGTCGGTGGGTCAGTGCCGCCGGGTGCTGGATGAGCGTGTCCACGCCGCCCAGAGACACCGCATTGACGACGAGGCGCACGTGCTCCGCCACGGCGGCAGCGGCGTCGAAGCCGCCCTTGACCGCGAACGCCATCATCGCGCCCGGGCCTGCCATCTGGTTCGACGACCGTTTCTCGGCCCCGCGTGGAGCCCTGACGCCGTCGATCGTCGGCTCGTCGAGCTACTTCTCAAGGACGGCCGAATGTCGAACGCCGAACTCGCGCGTCGGGTCGGCGTGCCGGAGTCGACGTGCAGCGGCCGGCTGCGCGTGTTGCGCGAGCGCGGCGTCATCGCGGGCGTCCATGCCGACGTCGATCTCGGCTCGCTCGACGTGCCCCTCGAGGCCATGATCGCGCTGCGTTTCACGGGCCACACGCGAGACGACATCGACGGTTTCCGTGCCGCCGTCGCCGATGTGCCCGGCGTCCTCGCGGCCTTCCACGTGACGGGGAGAACGACTTCCTCGTCCATGTGTGCGCCCAGACGGCGGACGCCCTGCGCGACATCGTGCTCGACCACCTCGCGGTGCTGCCCGGCGTCGTGCACGCCGAGACGAGCCTCATCTACGAACGCGTTCGCGGTTCCGGCCCTCTCGGTTGAGGCGCGACGGTACGCGATGAAGGGCGAGCGACGAAGAGCGATTCACGAAGAGGCCGCGGTACCCGAACGAGTACCGCGGCCTCTTCGTGAAGGCTGGTGTGATCAGGCCTTGACGAACTCGAGGTCGAGGTTGATCTTGATCTTGTCGGAGACGAGCGCGTTGCCGCCGGGGGCTGCGGCGTCGAAGCTGAGGCCGAAGTCCTTGCGGTTGATCTCGCCCTGGGCCTCGAAGCCGGCGCGGGTGCCGCCCCACGGGTCGTCGGAGATGCCGTTGAACTCGTAGTCGAACGTGACGGGCTTCGTCACGTCCTTGATCGTCAGGTCGCCCGTGATGGTGTCGTCGCCGATGTTCGTGGCCTTGAACGTCATCGTCGGGTACTGCTCGACGTCGAAGAAGTCAGCGCTCTTGAGGTGAGCGTCGCGGTCGGCGTTGCGGGTCTGGACCGATGCCGTCTGCACGGTGAACTCGAGCGTCGAGTTCTTGCGGTCCTCGGCGACCTCCGCGTTGACGCTGACGTCCGTGAAGCGACCCTTCACCTTGGTGACGGCGAGGTGGCGCGCGACGAAGCCGATCTCCGTGTGGTCGGCGTCGATGTTCCAGGTGCCGGGAGCGATGTCGTTGAGGGAAACCATGGTTGTGGTCCTTCCGTTGCGATGTGTGGTCGGTGCTGAAAAGACGATACACGCAGATAGTTGAACATTCAACTACACTGAAGAAACGTGGATGGAAACAAGATGTCCACACGAAAGCGTTGACACTGAACGAAGTGCGAATCAACCCTCCGGTCGGATACCGGACGGTAGGGGCGCGCAATGGTGGCGAAGCACGAAACGGACGGTGGAGGATGACGAAAGAGACGCGCTGGCTCGATGAGGACGAGCAGACGGCATGGCGTCACTACCTGCGGGCATCGCGCGCGCTGAGCCTCGCGCTCGATCGCGAACTCCTCGACCACGGCATGTCGCTGGCCGAGTACGAGATCCTCTCGATGCTGTCCGAGGCCGAGGGGCGGCGTCTGCGGATGGGGGCGCTCGCCGACCTCGTCGTCCAGTCCCGCAGCCGCATCACGCACACCGCCACGCGCCTGCAGCGACGCGGGTGGGTGACGCGGGAGTCGTGTTCCAGCGATTCGCGTGGGGTCGAACTCGTCCTCACCGACGGCGGCTACGACGCCCTCCTGCTCGCAGCCCCCGTTCACGTCGCGAGCGTGCGTCGATACTTCGTCGACACCATGGATGGCGACCAACTGAGCATCGTCGGTGACGGCATGCGCCGCGTGCACGAGGAAGTCGGTGGCGAGCGGGGCTGAGGCCCGCCAAGGGCGTTGTCAGGGGGCGGTGGGAGAATGGACAACATGAGTGGAAGCACCTCGAAGTCCGCAGAACTCCTGGCCCACGCGCGCACGGTGACGCCCGGTGGTGTGAACTCGCCAGTGCGCGCCTTCCGCGCCGTCGGTGGCACGCCGCGGTTCATCCGCGAGGCGAAGGGGCCGTGGCTCACGGACGTCGACGGCAACCGCTACGTCGACCTCATCTGCTCGTGGGGGCCGATGATTCTCGGCCACGCCCACCCCGACGTCATGGCCGCCGTTCAGGACGCCGCCTCGCGCGGTTTCAGCTTTGGCACCCCGAGCGAGAACGAGGTCGCCCTCGCCACCGAGATCGTGCGCCGCGTCGAGCCCGTCGAGCAGGTGCGTCTTGTCTCGTCCGGTACCGAGGCCACGATGTCGGCCATCCGCCTCGCGCGCGGCGCCACGGGCCGGAGCAAGATCGTGAAGTTCGCGGGCTGCTACCACGGTCACGTCGACGCGCTGCTCGCCGCGGCCGGCTCCGGCGTCGCCACCTTCGCCCTGCCCGACACGGCCGGTGTGCCGAAGTCGAGCGCCGGCGAGACCATCGTCCTGCCGTACAACGACGTCTCCGCGCTCGAGGCCGCCTTCGCCGAGCACGGTGACGAGATCGCCGCCGTGATCACCGAGGCATCGCCCGGCAACATGGGCGTCGTGCCGCCCGCAGCCGGTTTCACGAAGGCGCTGCGCGACATCACGACCAAGCACGGCGCCCTGCTCGTCTCCGACGAGGTGATGACGGGCTTCCGCTGCTCCGCCGCCGGCTGGTTCGGCCACGAGGGCCAGCAGGGTGAGAGCGCCCCCGACCTGTTCACCTTCGGCAAGGTCATGGGCGGTGGCTTCCCCGCGGCCGCCTTCGGTGGCCGCGCCGACCTCATGGGCATGCTGGCGCCCGACGGTCCCGTCTACCAGGCGGGCACGCTGGCGGGTAACCCCGTGGCCACGGCCGCCGGCCTCGCCACGCTGCAAGGCTGCACCGACGAGGTCTACGCCCACCTCGACTCCACGGCGCACGCCATCGCCGACGCCGCCTCCGCCGAACTGACGAAGGCCGGGGTGCCGCACACCGTGCAGTGGGCGAGCTCGATGTTCTCGATCTTCTTCCGTGACGGAGCGGTCACGAACTACGACGACGCAAAGGGCCAGGACACCGAGGCCTTCTCGCGCTTCTTCAACGCGATGCTCGACCAGGGCGTCCACCTGCCGCCTTCGGCCTACGAGTCGTGGTTCGTCTCCGCGTCGCACGACGACGAGGCTGTCGCGCATGTGATCGACGCCCTGCCCGCCGCCGCGCGAGCCTCGGCCGCTTCCACAGACTCGGCTGCGACACTCTGACCATGACGAACGACGTCCCGCTTTCCCCGTCGACCGAGGCCCCCACCCCCACGACGAAGACGCTGGTGCACCTCGTGCGTCACGGCGAGGTGTTCAACCCGAAGAAGGTGCTCTACGGGCGCCTCGACGGCTACCACCTCTCCGAGCTCGGCCGTGAGATGGCCGAAGTGACGAGCCAGTGGCTCGCCCCGCGCGACATCACCTACCTCGTCAGTTCGCCGCTCGAGCGTGCGCAGGAGACGGCCGCGCCGCTCGCGGAGAAGCTCGATCTGCCCGTCGTCCTCGACCCGCGCGTCATCGAGGCCGGGAACGATTTCGAGGGTCTGACCGTTGGATCGAACCCCAAGCAACTGCTCCAGCCCCGCTTCTGGCCGAAGCTCGTCAACCCGCTGCGGCCCAGCTGGGGCGAGCCGTACCAGGAGATAGCCGAGCGCATGTACACCGCCATCCTCGACGCACGTGACGCCGCGGCCGGGCACGAGGCCGCCGTCGTCAGTCACCAGCTGCCCGTGTGGACGGCCCGTCGCTTCGCCGAGGGCAAGCGCCTGTGGCACGACCCGCGATCGCGTGAGTGCACGCTGGCGTCGGTTACGACGATCGAGTTCACCGGTGACGAGATCACCGGCGTCCAGTACGCCGAACCCGCGGGTCGTCTGCTGCCCAACTCGACGCAGTCGGTGGGTGCCTGATGGCGCGCCGTGCCCGATCGCTCAAGGCAACCGCAGCGACGTCGCTCGCCCTTGCCGTCACCCTCGGTCTGAGTGCGTGCGGTAGCGAGCAGAACGACAGCATCAGCAAGCAGGCCCAAGCCGGAGACAACAAGGGCTATGTGGCCGGTGACGGTTCCGTCGAAGAACTTGCGGCCGCCAAGCGTGCCGAGCCCGTGAAGCTCACCGGCGAGACGCTGGACGGCAAGAAGTGGAACGTGGAGTCCGAGCGCGGCAAGGTCGTCGTCCTCAACGTGTGGGGTGCGTGGTGCGGCCCGTGTCAGGCCGAGACGCCGCACCTCGAGAAGGCGTGGAAGAACTACGACAACGCGAACAAGCCCGTCGTGTTCATGGGCCTCGACCAGCGTGACTCCGACGCCGTCGCCAAGTCCACGCTCAAGAAGTGGGGCGCCACCTACCCGTCGCTGAAGAACGACGACGGGCAGAACCTGCAGGGTCTGCAGCGCAAGGTCGTGGCCACGCCGACGACGCTCGTGCTCGACAAGCAGGGGCGCATCGCGGCACGCGTCTCCGGTTCCACCACCGAGACCACGGTGCGGAACATGGTCGACAAGGTGCTCGCGGAGAAGGCTTGAGCTCCGGCGTTGCGGCGCTCGCTCACCTGACGAGTTCCCCCGAACAGATCGTCGCGAACGGCGCGTTGCCGCTCGCGATCTTCTTCGCTGCGCTCGCGGGGGTCGTCTCATTCGCGTCGCCGTGTGTGCTGCCGCTCGTGCCGGGCTTCCTCGCCTACGTCACGGGCTTGACGGACGAGAAGCGACGCACCCGACTCGTGCTCGGCGCGTGCCTGTTCGTGCTCGGATTCTCCGTCGTCTTCGTCGGCATCCAGGCCGCCGTCAGCCTCGTCTACGACACGGTCGGAGCTCACCGCAGTCTGCTCACGCGCATCGGCGGCGTCGTCGTCATCCTCATGGGGCTCATGTTCCTCGGCGTCGTGGGTCAGCGCGGCTTCACGGTGCGCTGGCGCCCGGCCGCCGGCCTTGTCGGGGCACCGTTGCTCGGTGCCGCGTTCGGTCTCGGGATGGCTCCCTGTATCTCGCCGGTTCTCGGCACGCTGCTGGCGGCCAATACGTCGCTCAACGCGGACAGCCAGGGGAGGGCTCTGTTCCTCACCGTCTGTTACGCGCTCGGCATGGGCCTGCCGTTCATCCTCATCGCCGCTGGGTGGAGCCGTGCCGAGAAGGCGTCGAAGTGGCTTCGTGACCACCACCGTCCGATCCAGATCGTCGGCGGCACTCTCATGATCGCCATGGGCTTGCTCATGGTGAGCGGGCTGTGGGAGGAACTCATGGCCCTCGTCCAGTCCAACCTCGTCAACCAGTTCGAAACGGTGATCTAGTGGCAGCCAAGAAGGCCCCGGGCAACAACGGGCCCGAGACCAGCGACGACGCAGCGAAGGGCGCAGCCGCCAAGAAGTCGCCGCGAGGCGGCGCGAAGGCCGGTGGCAAGTCCGGCACGTCGGGCAAGGCCGGCGCGAGCATCGGTGTCCTCGGCATGCTGCGCTGGTTCTGGCGCCAGCTGACGACGATGCGCACGGCGCTATTCCTGCTGCTGCTCGTGGCCATCGCGGCCGTGCCGGGCTCGATCTTCCCGCAGCGCTCGATCGACGCCACCCGCGTCACCCAGTACGAGCAGGACCACCCCGACCTGTTCCCGTGGCTCGATCGCCTCGGGATGTTCAACGTCTACAGCACGCCGTGGTTCGCCGCGATCTACCTGTTGCTCGCCGTCTCGCTCATCGGCTGCATCATCCCGCGCGCCAAGGTGCACTGGAAGGCGATGCGTTCCGGGCCGCCGAAGATGCCGCGCAACATCAAGCGCCTGCCGGCTCACCGCAACGAGACGCTCGACGCCAGCCCCGAGGCCGTCGCGCAGGCCGCGCGCGAGGTTCTCCGACGCAAGCGCTTCAAGATCCGCAAGGACACGGGCGACCTCGAGGTTGCCTCCGAGGGCGGCATGCTGCGTGAGACCGGCAACCTGCTGTTCCACCTCAGCCTCGTCGGCATCATCGTCGCCGTTGCCGGTGGCCACGTGTGGGGTTGGCGCGGCGACGTCATCGTGCCCGACAAGAGTGGGTTCACATCGACGATGACCCGCTACGACACCCTCAAGCTCGGCCCCTGGGTCGACCTCGAGGAGGATCTGCCCGACTGGTCGCTGAAGATGGACAGCCTCAAGGTCATCTTCGAGGACAAGGTCGACCCCACGAGCCCGCAGTGGGGGCAGCCGCGTGACTTCACCGCGGACGTCCACTTCAAGGAGTCGCCGGAGGCGAAGTGGCAGCAGGACCAGATCCGCGTCAACCACCCGCTCAAGGTCGGCGGCGGCGAGGTCTACCTCCTGGGTAACGGCTACGCGCCGAAGATCACGTACAAGGACGCAAAGGGCAACGTCCTGTACGACCAGTCGACGCCGTTCCTCGCCGTCGACAACCAGTACAAGTCGACGGGCGCGTTCAAGATCCCCGGCGCCTCGCCGGACCAGGTGGGTCTGTTCGGCTTCTTCCTGCCCACGGCCTACGTCGACCCGAACAAGGGCCCGAGCTCGGCCTTCCCGGACGCGAAGGCTCCCGCGCTCTACCTCGGCGTCTACAAGGGTGACCTCTACCCGAACGGCCGCCCGCAGTCGGTCTTCAGCCTCGACACCGAGAAGATGACGCAGGTCAAGGACGAGAAGGGCCAGCCCCTTCGTCTGCAGATCGCACTCGGTCAGACGGTGAAGCTGCCGAACAACATGGGTTCGGTCACCTTCGAGTCGGTGCCGCGTTGGGCGGGTCTCTCGATCCGGCACGACCCGGGCAAGCTGCCCGCTCTCATCTTCTCCGTCACGGCCCTCGCAGGCCTCGTGCTGTCGCTCATGATTCGCCGCCGCCGCGTCTTCGTCCGGGTGCGCCCGGCCTCGGACGCAGACGGTTCGGGCGCACCGCGTACAGTGGTGGAGATCGGTGGCCTCGCCAAGGGCGAGGACCCCAGGCTCGCTCTCGCGGTCGACGAAATCTTCGAACGCATCCAGGCTCGCGCCGTCACGACCGGAACGACAGGTAAGGCATGATGTCCGCTTTCGCCCTCATCGACGAGGCCAACAGCGCCCTCGCCCAGAACTCGACGTACGCCGTCTACGCCTCCGGGCTCGTCCTGACGTTGGCCATGCTGGCGTTCTGTGTCGACCTGGCACAGACCCCGGGCCGCAAGGAGCGTACCGGCGAAGCCGCTGCCCATACCGGGGACGAGGACGCCGCTGAGGGTGCATCCACGACCTCGAGCAGGGAGAAGTCGGCGGGCGGCGCCACGGCCGTCCTCGAGCGTACCGAGACCCACTCCTCCAAGCGTGACCTCGACGGCGACGGCGGGAGCGATCTTCCTGCCGACCCGGCACCGCGCAAGTGGGCCGGCACGGGCATGGCCCTGACGTGGCTCGGAACGGCGGCGCTCGTCCTCGGCATCGCGCTGCGCGGATTCGCCGTCGGTCGCCCGCCGCTGGGCAACATGTACGAGTTCGACCTCGTCGGCACCGCGTTCCTGCTCGTGTGCTTCCTCGGCTGGAGCCTGCGCAAGGACGTGCGCTGGCTCGGTGCGTTCGTCACGCTCCCCGCCGTCCTCTTCATCATGCTCGCGGCCCTCGTGTACTACACCGAGGCGAGCAAGCTCATGCCGTCGCTGCAGTCGTACTGGCTGTCGATCCACGTGACGGTGGCAACGCTGTCGATCGGTCTGTTCACCATCGGCTTCGTCATCACCTGCCTCTACCTCGCGCAGCTCAACCGTGAGGAGAAGGGCAAGACGGGCGGCTTCCTCAAGGCCCTGCCGGATTCCAAGACCCTCGACCGTCTCGCGTACGGCGTGCACATCATCGCGTTCCCGCTGTGGATGTTCACGATCCTCGCCGGCGCCATCTGGGCCCAGGAGGCCTGGGGCGCCTACTGGAACTGGGACCCGAAGGAAGTGTGGTCCCTCGTCATCTTCATCGTGTACGCGGCCTACCTGCACAGCCGCGTGACGGTCGGGTGGAGCGGTCGCAAGGCCGCCGTCGTCGTCATCATCGGCTTCGCCTGCATCCTCATCAACTACGGCGTCGTCAACGTGTACTTCGTCGGCCAGCACTCCTACTCGGGGCTCTGATCCATGGCACCTGTCGCGCGCTACACCGTCCTGCGCCTCCTCGTCTTCTTCGGCTGCCTCAGCGTCGGCTGGCTCGTAGGGCTCCGTGGTTTCCTGCTGCTCATCGTGGCGGCCATCGCCTCGACGGTCATCAGCTTCTTCGCGCTCAACCATTTCCGTCAGGAGACGGTCGACGTCGTGGAGAGCCGCGTCGAGCGTCGCCGCGAGCGCTCCAAGGAACTGCGCGAGGCCGAGGACAACGACGAGTAGTTCGTCGGACTCATCCACCCGTCACACCAGGGTCAGCCAGTAGTCCTGGAATCGTAGGAAGATGGCGAGCACGAGGAGTGCGAGCCACATGACAGCTGCGCTGGGTGCCCAGCGGCTGACCGCCGCGGGTACCGCGCCTTCCGAGGCGCCGGCCCGAACTGCGACGGTGACCAACGCGAGCATGACGACCCACACCACCATGCAGTAGGGGCAGAGCGCCCCGATCACGGTGAGGCTCTGCCAGATGAGCCAGTGGACGAAGGCAAACCCCACGAGGACGCCGGCGAGCAAGCCGACCCAAACCCAGCGGCTGAAGTGGAGGCCGCCCGCGCCCAGGGCGCCGGCGGTCATCACGATGCTGAAACCCACGATCCCCAGTACAGGGTTCGGCAGGTCTGCCACGACACTTGCCTGCCACGAGGTGATGACCGAGCCGCAGGCGACGACGGGATTGATGCTGCAACTCGGGACGTGCTCCGGATCGGCCAGCAGTGCGAGCTTTTCCATCAGGAGAATGACGGAGCAGACGAGGCCGACGGCAGACAGGCCGACGAGGGCGATGCTCTGCCGCCGCTCGCCCGCGGAGCTGCTCACTTCACCGCTTCATCGATGAGGGAACGGAAAGCCTCCATGGAGTCGACGGTGACCTTTTCGCCGTCGAGGAAGAACGTCGGGGTGCCTTCGACGCCCGCTTCCAGGCCGGCTTTGTAGTCCTTCTCGACGCGGGCCTTGGTGGCGGGGGACGCCACGGCCCTGTCGTAGGCGGCCATGTCGAGGCCAAGTTCTTGCGCGTAGCCTCGGAACACGGAGGCTTGGGATGTCTGCTTCTCGCCCCACTGTGTCTGACGTTCGTACATCGTGGAGTACATCTGCTGGAGTTTGCCCTGCTGTGCCGCGGCCTCCACAGCGAGCGCGGCGGTCATGGAGTTCTTGTGGCCCGGCAGCGGGAAGTAGCGGATGACGAAGGTGACCTTGCCCTTGTAGTCCTTGCGGAGTTCCTCGACGAACGGGTATGCGGCGCGGCACGCCTCGCATTCGAAGTCGAGGAATTCGACGAGGACCGGTGAGCCGTCGGGTGCCTTTTGCAGCCGGTGGCTGTCAGGGGCGGCGAGGTTGGACACGGCCGTGTCCCCGGATGCGGACGGCGTCGGCTTCGGTTCTGGGGTCCTGTTGAGGAATATCACTGCGACGATGACGGCGGCAACGATCGCGACGACAAGTGCGGCGGCGAGGGCGGGCTTCTTCATGCTCATCCTTGTACGGCGGGCGACAGTGGGATTACGCTAACATCTGTTCAATTGATCAGATGTTAAGGAGTTGCTCGTGTCGTCGAATGTCGAAGCGCTCGATGCTTGTGCGCCGGGGGCCGACTGCCCCGACAAGGTCGCTTTGGCGATGGAGGCATTGCCGCCGCTCGAGGTGATCGAGGAGATCAGCAGCGTCTTCAAGCTGCTTGGCGATCCCACTCGAACCCGTCTGCTCCACACACTGCTCGACGCGGGGGAGCTCTGCGTCTGTGATCTCGCGGAGGCGACCGGGGTGACGGAAACGACTGTCTCACAGGCTTTACGTCTGATGAGGTCGTCCGGGGTTGTCATCGGTCGTCGAGCGGGCCGAAACGTCTTCTACCGCCTTTCGGACGGCCACGTGCGCATGTTGCTCGACGTGACGCGGGCGCACATCGATCACGACACGAGTAAGTCCTGAGATGGGGCACGGTCACTCGCACGGCCCCACGGCCGCTGAAGGCACTTCGGCCGCAGGGCGTCATCGGTGGCGCCTGGCGGTCTCGTTCGGCCTCGTTCTCGCGTTTTTCGTCGTCGAACTCGTCGCAGGTCTGCTCTCGGACTCACTGGCTCTGATCAGCGACGCCGGCCACATGGCCGCCGACGTCGTGACGTTGGGTGCGGCGCTCGTCGCCACACGCATCGCGACACGGAAGGACACGACAGGCCGCCGCACGTTCGGCTCCTACCGCGCTGAGGTCTTCGCCTCCGGGTTCGCAGTGCTCGTCATGCTTGGCGTGTCGATCTACATCGCGGTGGAGGCGATCGGACGTTTCGGGTCCCCGGGCGAGCCGGCTTCGGGCGTCATGCTCGTCGTCGGTGCGATCGGGCTGGTCATCAACCTCATCAGCATCGCGCTGTTGCGCGCCGGGGCGAGCGAGAGCCTGAACGTGCGCGGCGCCTACCTCGAGGTTCTCGCGGACAGCCTGGGCTCCGTCGGGGTCATCGCCGCCGCACTTCTCGTTCGATTCACCGGCGCAACGTGGTGGGACACAGGAATCGCCCTCGCCATAGCGGCCTTCGTTGCCGTACGCGCGGTGATGCTCGGGCGTGAGGTGCTCGCTGTGCTGGGCCAGCACGCTCCTGCCGACGTCGAGCCGCGCGAGATCCTCGAGGCGCTCGAAGCCCTCGGGTCGGTCGAGGACGTGCACGACCTGCACGTGTGGCAGCTCACGAGCGGAATGAATGTCGCTACAGCTCACGTCGTCGCCTCCCCAACGGGTGCCCGCGACGGAGTAGCCCTGCGAGAAGCGAGCGACCTGCTGCGAACGAAGTTCAGCATTGCCCACGCGACGCTCCAGGTGGAGACCGGCGTCGAGAACTGTGAAGGGGCGGATTGGTGACGACATTGACTGCTGAACGTCGGGCCGCCCTCGGGCGCCGGGCGCAGTGGCTTGCGCTCGCGACGGTGCTCTACAACACCGTCGAAGCGTTCATTGCCATTTCCGCCGGCAAGATTGCGGGCTCGGTGGGTCTTGTCGGTTTCGGTCTCGACTCGATCATCGAAGTGTCAAGCGGCCTCATCATCCTGTGGCAGTTCCGTCATGCCATGCCAGAGTCCAGGGAGCAGACCGCGCAGAAGGCGATGGCCTTCGGGTTTGCTGCGTTGGCGCTGTTCGTCGGCTACGAAGCCATCTCGGCGCTCGTGCGGCGGGAGGCGCCGGATGTCTCGTGGGTCGGCATGCTACTCGCGGCGTTGAGCGTCGTGATCATGCCGTTCCTGTCTTACGCCCAGCGATCCACGGGTCGAGAGCTCGGTTCGGGATCGGTTGTCGCCGATTCGACACAGACGCTGCTGTGCACGTATCTGTCGGTCGTGCTCCTCGTGGGACTCGGGCTCAATGCACTGTTCGGATGGTGGTGGGCCGATCCGATCGCGGCCCTCGCCCTGGCTGCGGTCGCCGCCCGGGAGGGTTGGCGGGCATGGCACGGGGAAGGCTGCTGTGCCGTTGGGAACTCAGGTACCCCTTGCTCGGCAACCTCCACGGTCGACGACTGCTGCTCCGGCAACGTTGCCACCGGACCCGAGCGTGTCGATGCCTGCGCAGACGGCTGCTGCTCGGGTGAGCACTCGAAGTCGTCCACGCCGCAGCTCGTGCAGTTGGGGCGCAGCTCTGACGCGTGAAGTCCGCGGATGATGATCGGGCCGGGCACTCTCCATTGAGGTGCCCGGCCCGATCGTCATCGGTGACCGTGGTCAGTTCATGAAGTGCGCGGCGAGGAGACCCCCGCCGAGCAGGATGCCGTAGGCGAGCTGGAAACGTCCGGTGCCGGCGAGGGCGGGTACGAGGTCGCGGCCCGTGGCCCCGCCGAGAACACGACGCAGTGGCGGCACCGCGAGGACGAGGGACACGAAACCGGCGGCTGCGGGCAGGTGGTAGACGGCGCAGACGCCGACGGCGAGGGCCGCGACAGCCACGAGGACGGCGTAGAAGATGCGCGTCGGGCGGTCGCCGAGCCGGACGGCGAGGGTGTTCTTACCGACCTCGGAGTCCGAGGGGATGTCGCGCAGGTTGTTCGTCACGAGGATCGCGCAGGCGATGGCACCGACGCCGACAGCGCCGGCGATCGCCGGAACGGAGATCTCCTTGGCCTGGGTGTACGTGGTGCCGAGCACTGCGACGAGGCCGAAGAAGATGAACACGAAGACCTCGCCGAGGCCCTGGTAGCCGTACGGGTTCTTACCGCCGGTGTACTTCCACGCGGCGATGATCGCGGCAACCCCGACGAGCAGCAGCCATGGGGTGTTGGCCAGCGTGATGAGCGCGAGCCCGACGAAGGCGGCCACGAAGAAACTGGCGAACGCGGCGAGCTTCACGTTGGACGGGTTCGCGAGGCCCTGACCGACGAGTCGAACGGGCCCCACACGGTCCTCGTCGGTGCCGCGGATGCCGTCGGAGTAGTCGTTGGCGTAGTTGACGCCGATCTGGAGGAAGAGCGCCACGAATAGCGCGAGCAGCGCGAAGCCGGCGTTGCCCCGGTCCAGCGCGTACGCGGCGCCGGTGCCCACGGCGACCGGTGCAACGGCGGCGGGCAGGGTGCGGGGGCGTGCGCCTTCGACCCATTGGTTGAGCGTGGCCATCGGTGTCTTTTTCTCCGTCGGATCGGCAAGGAAGCAGAAGTGCTAGCGCAAATTCTGCCACTGGTCATGGCGAGCGACGAACGCGCGATCCGGCTTGCCCACGCCCGTCAGCGGCAGGGCCTCCTCGTAGCGGACCAATCGTGGAACCGCGTACGGCGGCAACAACCTTCGGCACTCGATGAGCAGACGTTCGGAGAGTTCCTCGGTTGCATCGACGGCCGCGTCCGTGACGATTGCCACAGCGACGGTCTGGCCCCAACGCTCGTGCGGGCGGGCGACAACCACAGCGTCGCGTACTCCGGGCACGCGTTGGACGGCTTCCTCGACGACGCGCGGGCTCACCTTGTAGCCACCGGTCGTGATGACGTCGTCGATGCGTCCGGTGATGGCGAGGGTGCCGTCGAAGCTGCCGAGGTCGTCGGTGAGGAAGTGATGTGCGCCGGCCTCGTCGACGAACGTGACGGCGGTGCGCTCGGGGTCGCCGAGATAGCCGGCGGCGAGCATCGGGCCCGTGAGGGCGATGCGACCGACACCGTCGTCGTCGGGCTCGATGACGCGTACGCCGACGCCGTCCAGCGGGGTGCCGTCGTAGACGCAACCGCCGGAGGTCTCGCTCGAGCCGTACGTCGTGACGACGGAGAGGCCCCCCTCACGGGCCCGCTCCAGCAAGGCGCGGGGTGTGGCCGAGCCGCCGACGAGGATGCTGCGGTACCGCCGGGCCGCGGCGAGGGCGCGCGTGTGTGTTTCGTCGTCACCGTCGAGCAGGTCGCGCAACTGAGTGGGCACGAGGCTCGTGTGGATCGGCGAGAACGGGGGAGCGTTTCGGGCGACGAGGCCGGTCGCCTTCGTAAAGCCCTCGAGGCTCCAGGCGTCGAGGACGGTGGGCGTCGTGCCGGAGACGATGGAGCGGACGATCACCTGGGTGCCGGCGATGTGGTGGGGCGGCAGTGGCAGAAGCCACGTCCCGGCGCCGATGCGGTCGTGGGTGGCGGTAGCACTCGCGACGAGAGCGCCGCGCGTCAGCATCGCGCGTTTGGGGGTACCGGTGGAGCCGCTCGTCGCGACGACGAGGGCGAGGTCGTCCGGTGCGGCGGCGAGTGCGGCGGCGTCGAACTCGGGTTCCGGGGTGCCTGCTTCGTACGGCGCGAGGCCAGGTCCTGAGCCGTCGAGGGCGGCGGCGAGGGCCTCGTAGTAGCCGGTGATGTCGGCGCGGTCGACGGGGAACGGAACGAGCTCGGGCATGTCCTTCACCCTAGCCAGGCCGGTCGGCGAGCCCGCGCAGGGCACATGGTGACGGTTGGGGTTCTTGGTGACGCTTGACCGTCACCAACTACCCCAACTGTCACCAACTGTGGGAGGGGTCAGTCTCGTCGGGCCTGAACGAGGCCCCACAGGCCCAGGCCGACGACGATGACGGCGACGCCGATACGGACCAACGCTCCCCTTCGGGCGGTGAGTTCATCGCCTGCGGAGGATCGCGTGGCGCACAGTTCTGACCGTACTCGTCTGCAGCCCTCCACCGCGGACCTGAGCGCTCATTGTGGAGACCACGCGACACAATGAGCCCATGACGAATCGCAAGGTGGCAGTGGTGACGGGTGCGAGCAGCGGCATCGGGCGGGCCAGCGCCCGCGCGCTCGCGGCGAAGGGCTACGAGGTCGTGTGCGCGGCCCGTCGCCTCGATCGCATCGAGGAGCTCGCTCGCGAGATCGACGGCCGCGCCGTCCAGTGCGACGTGACGAACCGCGAGGACGTCGAGCGTCTCGCCGCCGAGGCCGGGCCCCGCGTCGACGTCCTCGTCGCGAACGCCGGGGGAGCGTTCGGCACCGACCCCGTGGCGAGCGCCGACCTCGACGACTGGCGTCGCATGTACGAGATCAACGTGCTCGGCACGCTCTCGACGATCCAGACGACGCTGCCCGCCCTCGAAGCGGCGCACGGCGTCATCATCACGATCGGCTCGACGGCCGGGCTCGTCTCGTACGAGGGTGGCGGCGGGTACTGCGGCGTCAAGCATGCGGTGCGCGCCATGATGGGTTCGCTGCGCCTCGAACTGTTCGACAAGCCCGTGCGCGTGTGCGAGATCGACCCGGGCATGGTCAAGAGCGACGAGTTCGCGCTCGTGCGCTTCGACGGTGACGAGGAGAAGGCCGCAGCCGTCTACGCAGGTGTCGAGGCGCCCCTGACGCAGGAGGACATCGCCGACGCCGTCACGTACATCGCGGAGCTGCCGGAGCATGTCAACATCGACCAGATGGTCGTGCGCCCGCGCGCTCAGGCGGCCCAGCACAAGGTGTTCCGCACGTCTTGACCGGCGCGCCCGACGCGCGTTCCACCCGCCGAACTGCTCGGCGGGCGGATCCTCTTCCAACGCGGCGTGCCGCGGCTCTACGGTGGGTGAATGCGGCCCGATCGGATGGCAGCATTCATGACTGACCGGGTCCACGCGTCGGCCCGAAGCGCTCTCAGGAGGTGGCTCGTTGTCGACCCCACGTCTGCGCACCCGGGGCGGCACAGCCCCCGCGGTGCTCATGGTCGTCGGATCCTGCGCGTCGCTGCAGTTCGGTGCCGGCCTCGCCGTCCAGCTCTTCCCGGAGATCGGCGCCGCGGGTGTGACGACGTTGCGTCTCGGCTTCGCTGCCGTGCTCCTGCTGCTCGTCACCCGTCCGAAGCTGCGTACCTGGACGAAGCAACAGTGGTTCGCCGTCGTCGCGTTCGGTCTGTCGTTGGCCGGCATGAACGGCCTGTTCTACGAGGCGATCGCGCGTATTCCGCTCGGTCCGGCCGTGGCCATCGAGTTCCTCGGTCCACTCGGTCTCGCGGCGGTGCTCTCGCGCAAGCTGCGCGACTTCGCGTGGATCGGCCTCGCCCTCGCCGGCGTCGCGATGCTCGGTCTCGACGACGTGGGCGGTTCGCTGGACCCGGTGGGCGTCGCGTTCGTGCTAGGCGCGGGCTTCTTCTGGGCCCTCTACATTCTGGCGAGCGAGCGCGTCGGCTCGCTCCTCGACGGTGCGGGTGGCCTCGCGATGGCACTCGTCATCGGCACGCTCGCGATCATGCCGTTCGGCGCTCCCGGGGCTGTCGAGGGCCTCACGGACACCCACTTCTTCATGCTGGCGCTCGGCGTCGGCATGCTGTCGTCGGTCATTCCGTACGGCTTGGAACTGTCTGCGCTGCGTCTGTTGCCGAAGGCGGTGTTCGGGGTGCTGCTGGCGCTCGAGCCCGTCATCGCGGCGCTCGCCGGGTGGCTGTTGCTCGATCAGGGTTTCGGCATGGTCAGTGCTCTCGCTGTGGCGCTCGTCGTCATCGCCGGCGCCGGCTCCGCCATCACTGCGTCACGCTCGGCCAGCACCATCACGCCGCCGGAGGACACCCCCGACGAGGTGACGGCGTCCGTTCACGCGTGACGCACCACGCCGAGGAGGCACCGATAGGCTGACCGGCGTGAGTGACGAGACGCAGAAGCAGCCGGGCAACCCGTTCGACCCCACGGCCTGGAAGGTCGTCGAGGGGTTCGAGGATCTCACGGACATCACCTACCACCGCAGCGTCGAACTCGGCTGCGTGCGCGTGGCGTTCGACCGCCCTGAGGTGCTCAACGCGTTCCGCCCGCACACCGTGGACGAGCTGTACCGCGTGCTCGACCACGCGCGTCGCACGCCGGACGTCGGTGTCGTCCTTCTCACCGGCAACGGCCCCGGCCCGGAGGGCACCGGCAGCGCCGGCAAGTGGGCGTTCTGTTCGGGCGGCGACCAGCGCATCCGCGGCCGCTCGGGCTACCAGTACGCGGCCGACCACGACGGCGACCAGACGGCGTCCGGCGTCGACGAACTACGCGTCAAGGCCGAGGGTGGGCGTCTTCACATCCTCGAGGTGCAGCGCCTCATCCGCACGATGCCGAAGGTCGTCATCTGCCTCGTCAACGGTTGGGCAGCCGGTGGCGGCCACAGCCTCCACGTCGTCTGCGACCTGACGATGGCCTCCCGCGAACACGCGCGCTTCAAGCAGACCGACGCCGACGTGGGTTCCTTCGACGGCGGCTACGGCTCCGCGTACCTCGCGAAGATGGTGGGCCAGAAGTTCGCGCGCGAGATCTTCTTCCTCGGCCGCACGTACACGGCCGACGACATGCACCGCATGGGCGCGGTCAACATCGTCAGCGCGCACGACGAACTCGAGTCGGATGCCCTCCAGGCGGCCCGCGAGATCATGAGCAAGTCGCCGCAGGCGCAGCGCATGCTGAAGTTCGCGTTCAACCTCTCCGACGACGGCCTCATGGGCCAGCAGGTCTTCGCCGGCGAAGCCACGCGCCTCGCGTACATGACCGACGAGGCTGTCGAGGGGCGCGACCAGTTCCTCGAGAAGCGCGACCCCGACTGGTCGGGCTTCCCCTGGTACTTCTGATCGGCATTTCGTACTGCCCTGTCGGACAAGCGAACCAGCGAGAAATCGACGCCGAGTGATACATTGGAGCGGTGAGAGCATGGTGGTTGCTGGCCGTTGCGGTCGCGTGTGAGGTCTCCGGTTCGCTTGCCATGAAGGCGGCTGTCGATGTGCCCGCCTGGTACGTCCTCACCGCCGTCGGGTACACGGCGTCGCTCGCTCTGCTCGCGCTCGTGCTGCGTACGGGAATGACCGTCGGCAAGGCCTACGGCATCTGGGGCGCCACGGGCGTCGCACTCACCGCCGTTCTCAGTGCCGCCATCTTCGGTGAACCTCTGACGCCCCTCATGGGACTCGGCGTGCTCCTCGTCATCGCAGGTGTTCTGCTCGTCGAGTTCGGCTCGCACCCCAACGCGAGCGACACGGTGGAGGCAGCGTCGTGAGGTGGGCTTACCTGGCGGTCGCCATCATCTGCGAGGTGACGGCAACCCTTTCGCTGCGGCAGGCCACCGTCACCGGGCGTCGGCGCTGGTACGCCTCCGTGGTGGCGGGATACCTCGCCGCGTTCACCCTGCTCGCCCTGACGGTGGCCGCAGGCGTCCCGCTCGGCGTCGCCTACGGAACGTGGGCCGCCTGCGGCGTCGCGCTCACGGCGCTCGCGAGCCGCGTGCTCTTCGACGAGCCTCTCACCCGGACGATGTGGGTCGGCATCGGCTGCATCGTCGTGGGTGTGCTGCTCATCGAGCTCGGCGCCAGCGGCGCGCACTGAGCCGGCTTTCCTGTCGCGGGGACCAACGCCAGTGTGGCGAGCCCGAAGGCATCGTCGCTCGCTGCGGTGCGGGGTCGGTCGAGCCGATCAGGCCTGCGTCCAGGGCGTCGTCATACCGAGAACCCGCGAGCCGTCGAGGTCGCCGAGCGACACCCCGGCGAACGTCGCGGCAGCGTCGCTCGTCTGCCAGCGGAAGCGGTACTCGTCGGCGAGGGCCGCGCCCGCGATCGCCTCGCCGGCGCTCTCCGCCGACTGCGCGTTCGCGAACGCGCCCGCCGTGCGCGCGAGGTAGGCGTCGAGCTGTTCCTGATACGGTCCGCCGTCGATCTTCTCCACGTTGTCGACGAACTGGGTTGCAACAGCGGCAGGCTCGATGACGGAGACGCGAACGCCGTGGTGTGCCGCGACGGTGGAGAGCGACTGCATGAAGCCCTCGACGGCGAACTTCGCGGCGCAGTACGCGTCGGCGAACGGCTGTCCGACCACGCCGCCGACGGAGGTGACCGTGACGATCGTTCCGCGTCGTGCCTCGCGCATGTGCGGGAGGGCGGCCTGCGTCAGGGCGACGACGGAGAAGTAGTTCGTCTCCATCTGCTCGCGCACGGTCTCCATCGGCAGGGTCTCGGCGGTGCCGACGCATCCACGGCCCGCGTTGTTGACGAGAACGTCGATGCTGCCGTGATCGGCGATGACCTCGTCGACGAAACGGGCGTTCGCGGCATGGTCGGTGACGTCGAGTTCACGGATGTCGAGTGTGACGTCGGCGCCGCCCGCCGCCTCTTCGAGCGCGACGGCGCGCTCCTTCGAGCGGACCGTCGCGACGACGGTGCACCCCGCCTTCGCGAGGGCCACGGCGGCGTGCAGGCCCATACCGCTGGAGGTTCCGGTGACGACGGCGACGCGATTCATGCCCCCAGTGTGAGCCCTATCGGATCTCGCCGTCAGCGGCGTCCACAGGTGCCCCGGTCTGCGCCAGGCGCTGACGGGCCGTTGCCAGGCCCGGTCCGACCGGGACGGTTCCCAGCGCCTTCCCGAGGCCGAACTCGGGCATGTTGACGTACACCGACTCGTACCCCTCGGGCGGGCACACGTAGGTCTCGTGCCAGATGCCCACGTGTCCCTCGCGCCCGAGCTTGCGGAAGTCGCGCCACGGCTTGAGGTGGGGAGCGTCGGCGTTCGCGGCGAAGGCGTGAAGGTGTTCAGGGGAACGCCAGTACTGCACCGAGATCGTGGTGCGCCCGAACCACTGTTCGTGGTGGAGCAAACCGGCGTCCGGGTCCCGCATGAGGTGGTTCAGCATCCGGGGCATCGCGACGGCGACAGGCCCCCAACGGTCAGGGCGCCACAGCGAGTTGAAGCGCATGCCGATGAGGAAGACGGTGACGTCGCCGTCCGTCGTCGCCGTCGTGCGAGCAGTGTTGATGGTCATGGCAGCCTCCGGTCGCCGAGTTCCGTAACAATGTTATAAAACGATGTTTTGTTACCGTCGTCAAGTGCCTCGACCCAAGACCTACGACGACGCCGACCGTGCGCGCATCGTCGAACGCGCTGCCCGTGTCATCGCGACGGAGGGCGCCTCGGGACTCTCGTTGCGCTCCCTTGCCGCCGACTCCGGCGTCTCGACCACGGCGGTCTACTCACTCATCGGGGGCAAGGACGCCGTCATCGCAGCCGTCGTTCACGAGGCCACTCTGTCGTTCGCCACAGCGCAGGCGAATGCCGTCACGGGCGAGGATGCCCACACCGACTTCGGGCGTCTCGGCGTCGCCTACCGGGCATGGGCGATCGAGCATCCGAGCCTGTACGCCGTCATCTTCACCGGCCGCGCAGGCAGCGCCGGCGAGACGCACGAAGCGGCGGCATTCGAGCCCCTGCTCGACACCGTGACGCGATTGTCGGAGGTGGGGCGACTGCACGGCGACGACCCGCAGGCGGCGGCGCTCGCCATCTGGGGCTCGGTGCACGGCGCCGTGTCGCTCGAACTCGAACTGTGGCCCGATCAGCCGAAGGCGGAGTCGGCTCGCGCGTTCGACGTCATGCTCGACGCCGTCGAACGCGCGTGGGTGCGCTGACGCGCTTCACGCGGTGCGGGTCGACGCCTGCGCTTCGCAGTAGTCGCGAAGCTGTGCGGCTTCGGCGTTCAGCTTCTTCTCGAGCAGCGGGCCGCTCATGGACGCGTTCACCTTGGCGAATGTGCTGTCCATGCGCAGCAGGAAGTGGACAGCGACGTGACGCTCGTCCACCTGGCGCAGCGTGTACTCGAACGTGACGCCGCCGCCGGTGGTCTCCGCGGAGTACGTGAGGCGCTCGTTCGGCTGGTGGTCGTGGATCGTGAGGCGCTGATTGTCGAAGCGCCACCAGGCCTGGGAGGCCCTGTACCGAGCGCCGGGCCCGGGGGCCGTCGTACCGTCCTCAGGTTTCACGTCGGTGAGGTCATCCATCCACTTCACCCGGTTCTGCGGGTCGCCGAGTGCGGCCCAGACCGTCGCGAGGTCCGCGTGAATTTCCTACGTTGTCGAAAACTCCATGACGATTGCTCCCTCAGATGGCGTTCCCCGATGACAAGAACCTAAATGCGTATGACGCGCCGTGACGCGGTCGAAGGCGTTGTTCACCAGAACGTCACCCGGACGGCGGCCGACCTCCCACGTGGTTCGACTGCGGCGCCTGTCTACGCTGACGGGATGACGTTCGATGCACGCGCCGCGCTGCTCACCAAACGTGCCGAGACGACGCAGCGGCTCAAGGGGCTCGACGAGAGCTTCGCCGACATCGTCGAGTCGGTGCGCGACAGCAACCTCGACGACGAGCACGATCCGGAGGGCTCGACAGTGGCCGTTTCACGCGCCCAGGTCGCGTCGCTCGCGCAGGAGGGGCGCGAACAGCTGCGTGAAATCGAGGCGGCCCTGCGGCGTCTGGACGACGGCGCGTACGGCACCTGTGCCCGCTGTAGTGGGCCAATCGGCGATGAGCGCCTCGAAGCGCGGCCGACAGCGACGCTGTGCATCGGCTGCGCGCAGCAGGAGAACGCGAGCCCTCGCCGATGACGCCGGGCAGCCACGTTCGCACTGGAGCGGGCGTCGGGTCCCACGGGCCGCGCATCTGACCTGGTCCTAGGCTTCGATCATGGCGTTGCCCCCGCTCTCCGACCTGCTCGACGGCCTCAAGGCCGTCTCACTGCCGCTCAACACGCGCTTTCGCGGCGTGCAGCACCGCGAGATCGCCTACATCGAGGGGCCCTGCGGCGTGGGGGAGTTCGCCCCGTTCCTCGAGTACGAGCCGGACGAGGCATCACGATGGCTCGCGGCCGCCCTCGAGGCTGCGTACGTGGGGTGGCCCGAGCCGGTGCGTGACGTCGTCGCCGTCAACGCCACCGTGCCGGCCGTCCCGGCGGCCGACGTGCCGCGGGTGCTCGCGCGCTTCGACGGCTGCTCGACGGCCAAGGTCAAGGTGGCGGAGAAGGGGCAGGCGCTCGACGACGACGTTGCCCGCGTCGCCGCGGTGCGTGACGGGCTGGGGCCCGAAGGCAGAGTGCGCCTCGACGCGAACGGCGGCTGGGGCGTCGACGACGCCGTCGCAGCCATCACGCGGCTCGCGGCCTTCGACCTCGAATACGTCGAGCAGCCCGTCATGCCGGTCGACGACCTGGCGCGCGTGCGCCGAAGCCTCGCCGCATCGGGCGTCGACGTGCGCATCGCCGCCGACGAATCCATCCGCAAGGCCGACGACCCCCTGCGCGTCGTCGAACTCCATGCCGCTGACCTCGCCATCGTCAAGGTTGCACCGCTCGGCGGGGTGGCGGGCGCGCTGCGCATCGCGGAGGAGACGGGCCTGCCCATGGTCGTCAGTTCCGCGCTCGATTCGAGCCCCGGCATGGCGGCGGGCCTGGCGCTCGCGGCGGCACTGCCGGAACTTGACCACGCGTGTGGCCTGGGCACGATCAACCTGCTCGACGGCGACGTCGTCGAACGGTCGCTCGTGCCGGTGGGCGGCAACCTCACAGTCGCTCAGATCGACGACGCGCGTGCGCTCGACCCAGAACGCCTCGAGCGCTACCGGGCGAGCGCCGAGCGCGAGGCGTGGTGGCGCGAGCGCGTGGCCGCGAGCTACGAGGTGCTGGCCGCTCACTGAGCGAGCGAATTGACAGCGTGGGCATAGAGACGGCACCGTCGCCGTTGTCAGGAAGGACCAACGCAATCGACCGAGGAGGTCCCGTGGCACACGTCGGAATCGTCGGAGGACACGGCAAGATCGCACTGCTCACCGCACCGCTGCTCGTCGAGGCAGGGCACGAGGTGACGTCCATCGTGCGCAACCCTGACCACGTGGGCGACGTCGAGGCGACCGGAGCCACTGCGCTCGTCGCCGACATCTCCGCCCTCAGCACCGAGGAGATCAAGGAGCTCTTCACCGAGCAGGGCTTCGACGCTCTCGTGTGGTCGGCCGGTGCCGGAGGAGGTGACCCGGAGCGCACCATCGCCGTCGACCGCGACGCCGCGATCCGCACGATGGACGCTGCGTCCGCCGTCGGGCCCGAGCGCTACGTCATGGTGTCCTACCTCGGCGCATCGCTCGATCACGGGGTGCCCGAGGACAACGACTTCCACACCTACGCTCAGGCGAAGGCGGAGGCGGACGAACACCTGCGCGGCACGTCGCTGAAGTGGACGCTCGTCGGGCCGACGGCGCTGTCGCTGGACGAGCCGAGCGGTTCGATCGAGATCACGACGACGCGCGGCGACGTGAAGGCGTCGCGCGCCAACGTGGCCCGCGTCATCGCCGCGGTGCTCGCCGACGACTCCACGATCGGCAAGGCGCTGCCGTTCACCGACGGTGACGTGCCGATCGCCGAGGCCGTCGCCCAGGCGCCGGCGTCGGAGCGGCTCGCCTGAGCGTCCACCCAGGAAAACCCGCGATGACGACGAAGGGGCGAGGACCGTGGTGGTCCTCGCCCCTTCGTCGTCATCGCTGGCGCCGAGTCAGAGGTGTGAGCGCAGGCGCTCGTGCAGCTGCGGGTCGGCGGCGACGAGCAGCGGAGTCGGAGTGCGCTCGAAGCGCGGGTCGTAGTCGGTGCCGTCGGCGTAGGCGGAAACACCACCCGATTCGCGGATGAACAGCGCGCCGGGTGCGTGGTCCCAGGGCTTCGTCGTGACGTAGAGGATGTAGTCGGCGCCGCCGGAGGCGATCTGGGGGTAGTCGACGGCACAGCACACCCAGGAGAGCTTGAGCGGCGGCAGGCCGTCGAGCGACTCACCGACGCGGGTGGGGCGCGACGTGACGCCCTGGGCAACCTCGCCGACGGTGCGCGGGGCGATGCGCTCGCCGTTGCGGAACGCCCCTGCGCCCTTCTCCGCGACGTAGGCGACGCCGTGCTGCGGCTGCCACATCCAACTGCGGACGACGTCGCCGCCGCGCATCTCGGCCACCATGACGCCGTGGTCGGGGGAGCCGTGGACGAAGTTCTTCGTGCCGTCGACCGGGTCGACGGTGAACCAGTGATCGGCGTGCTCGGTTCGGCCGAGGATGCTCGGGTCGGCGGCGACCGCTTCCTCGCCGACGATGAGTGCGTCCGGGTAGGCGTCCAGCAGGCGGGCGGTGATGGCGACCTCGGCCTCGCGGTCGGCGACCGTCACGAGGTCGCCGGGGTTCTTCTCCATGACCTCGTGTCGGGCGAGGGATTCGAATCGGGGGTTGATGAACTCGTCGGCGGCTTCTTGCAGCATGGTCAGGACGGCCTGGGTATCCACGCGTCCGATCCTAGTGGCCCCGGGGGGCCCGCGATGTCGCCGTCGTGAGCGTGCAACACGCAAACGAGGGCATCTTCCGAACCGTGTTGTATCGCGCGAGAAAACCTCAGGCCCCCGAGAACCTTCTCGGGGGCCTGAGGTCGAGCCGCGCAATGCGGCGAGCAAGTCAGTTCGTCGGGTCGTGGTCGATGATGTCGCCGGCTTCCTTGACGAGAGCCTTGGTGCGACGGCGGTGGGCGAACCACTCGTAGGCCATCGGCAGCACGCTCACGAGGACGATGGCCATGATGGCGATGTCGATGTTCTTGCCGAGGCCGGGGAAGGCCTTACCGAGGAAATACCCGGCGAACGTGATGGAGAAGACCCACAGCACGGCGCCCACGGCCGACCACGTGAAGAAGCGCTTGCGCTCCATGTGGCTGGCGCCGGCAACGACGGTGATGAACGTGCGCACGATGGGCACGAATCGGCCGATGACGAGGGCCTTGTTGCCGTGCTTGTCGAAGAACGCGTTGGTCTGTTCGAAGTATTTCTTCTTGAGGACCTTGCCGTCGCGTTCGTACAGCGGTGTGCCGAGCAGGCGTCCGAGTTCGTAGCCGACGACGTTGCCGAGGAACGCCGCGATGCACAGCGCGGGCAGCGAGACGTAGAGCGGGATGTCGAAGCCGCTCGTCGCCGACGTCGCGGTGAACATGCCGATGGCGAAGAGCAGGGAGTCGCCGGGAAGGAGCGGGAAGAACAGTCCGCACTCGACGAAGACGATGGCGAGGGAGACCCAGAAGAACGCTCCGCCGAAGTGGCTGAGGAGGTAGTTCGGGTCCATGAAGTCGGGGCCGAGGGCATGCATCACGTTGTCGAGCGTACCGGGGTGGCCGGTGTGGGGCCTGTGAGCAACGCCGCGGCGGTGAGGGGCAAATGAGAGGTTCGCGCGGGCCGCCGGGGCGGCCACTACCCTTGACGCTCGTGGGTGAAGCGAGCGGGGAACGTCCGGATCACGTCGTCGGGGTCGGACCGTGGCAGGGGCCGTGGCCGCTCGATGACGACGGTGAACTCGACGCTCGCTTCGACCCGGAACTCCTGCGTGACGGCGACCGCCGCAACGTCGAGGACCGGTTCCGATACTGGCGCCACGACGCCATTGTCAGGCACCTCGACGAGTCGCGGCACGACTTCCACGTGGCGGTGGAGAACTGGGAGCACGACTTCAACATCGGCTCCGTCATCCGCACGGCCAACGCGTTCAACGCCAAGGCGTTCCACATCGTCGGCCGGCGCCGGTGGAACCGTCGGGGCGCGATGGTGACCGACCGGTACCAGCACGAGATGCACCACCCGTCGGTCGACGACCTGCTCATGTGGGCGGCGACTGCCGGCCCGGCTGACGCCGCGGGTAACGCGACGCGCATCCCCGTCTACGCCATCGACAACGTCGCGGGCAGCGTGCCCCTCGAGACGTTCGACCTGCCGCGACACTGCGTCCTGCTGTTCGGTCAGGAGGGCCCTGGCGTCAGCGCGGAAGCGCTCGAGAAGGCCGACATCGTTCTCGACATCGCGCAGTTCGGCTCGACGCGCTCGATCAACGCCGGCGCCGCGGCCGCCGTCACGATGCACGCCTGGATCCGCCGGCACGTGTTCGGCCAGCGCATCGGCGAATGACCCCGCAGTGTCAGTGTCCGAAAGCTGAGCATCGCTGCTCACTCCTCGGCCCGTCCGGCGACGTAACGCCCACGTCCGTGTGGTGCGTGAAAGGATGAATCGGACGGCCGTGCCAGCACCCGGTACGGCCCACGAACCGCAGATCGACAAGGGAGTGGACATGCCCATCGCAACCCCCGAGGTTTACCGCGAGATGCTCGACCGCGCGAAGCGTGAGGGCTTCGCGTACCCGGCCATCAACGTTTCGTCGTCGCAGACGCTGAACGCCGCCATCCGTGGTTTCGCCGAGGCCGGTTCGGACGGCATCATCCAGGTCTCCACCGGTGGCGCCGAGTACTTCTCGGGCCCCACGGTGAAGAACATGGTCACCGGCGCCCTCGCGATGTCGGCCTTCGCCCACGAGGTGGCGAAGAACTACGACGTCAACATCGCCCTGCACACCGACCACTGCCCGAAGGACAAGCTCGACAGCTTCGTCCGCCCGCTCGTCGACGCCTCGATCGAGCGCGTCAAGGACGGCGGTCAGCCGTACTTCCAGTCGCACATGTGGGACGGTTCGGCCGTTCCGCTCGAGGAGAACCTCGAGATCGCCAAGGAGCTGCTCGACAAGTGCCAGCAGGCGAACATCATCCTCGAGATCGAGGTCGGTGTCGTCGGCGGTGAAGAGGACGGCGTCGACAACGAGATCAACGACCAGCTGTACTCCACGCCCGAGGACGCCATCGCCACGGCCGAGGCTCTCGGCGCCGGTACCGACGTGTACTACATGACGGCCCTCACCTTCGGAAACGTGCACGGCGTCTACAAGCCGGGCAACGTCCAGCTGCGCCCGTCCGTGCTCAAGGACGCGCAGGACGCCGTCAAGGCCAAGTTCTCCGAGGCCGAGGACAAGCCGTTCCACCTCGTCTTCCACGGTGGCTCGGGCTCGTCGGAGGAGGAGATCAAGGAGGCCGTGTCATACGGCGTCGTCAAGATGAACGTCGACACCGACACGCAGTACGCCTTCACCCGCCCGATCGCCGGCTGGATGCTCGGCAACTACGAGGGCGTCCTCAAGATCGACGGCGAGGTCGGCAACAAGAAGCAGTACGACCCGCGCGCCTGGGGCAAGGCTGGCGAAGAGGGCATGGCCAAGCGCGTCGTCGAGGCGTGTGAGCACCTCGGCTCCGCCGGCAAGAGCCAGGGCGCCAAGAAGGCCTGACGCCTCACCCGAGTCGTTCGACGCGAGCGGCCCGTCCACGAACAATCGTGGGCCGGCCGCTCGTTTCGTTGTGCGGCGTTCAGCGGTGGAGGGCTGCCGCCAGAACGTCAGCGCGGGAACGCGGGCGGTCGGCTGCCGAGACGGGGAGGCCTGCGGCATCGAGAAGGTCCGCCTGCCACGGTCGATCGAGCTGCGCATGACGCAGGAGGTCGGCGTCGCCCAGGAGGGCGCCGGCGTCGTCACTGACAGCACGCCCGGCGTCGAGCAGCGTGACGGTGTCGGCCCACTCCCACACGAGCGCCATGTCGTGGGTCGACAGGACGACGGTCGTGCCCGCGCCTTCGAGCCGCCCGAGGCACGCGAGGAGAGCCGCGCATCCGGCGGGGTCGAGGCCGGCCGTCGGCTCGTCGAGCAGGAGGAAGCGCGGCTGCATCGCCACGGCGCCGGCGAGGGCGACGCGTTTGCGCTGGCCGTACGAGAGGTGATGCACGGGGCGGGTGAGCAGCTCGGTGATGCCCAACAGTTCAGCGGTCTCGGCCACCCGCGCACGGACGGCGTCGAGGTCGAGGCCGAGGTTGGTGGGACCGTAGGAGATCTCGGCGTGGACATCGGCGGAGAAGAGCTGATCGTCCGGATCCTGTAGGACGAGCTGCACGGCGCGGCGGTGGGCGGTGAGTGCTGTGCGCTTGAAGTTCAGGGGCGTCTCGTCGACGAGGACCTCGCCGGCGGTGGGCCGCAGGCTGCCGCTCAAGGTCCGCAGGAGCGTCGTCTTGCCCGCACCATTGGCGCCGATGAGCGCGAGGCGACGGCCCGCCTCGACCTCCACGTCGGCGTCGCGCAGCACCCACGCGTCGCGGCCGTACCGGACGCTGACCCCGTGCAGGGCGAGCGCACTCATCGGGTCATCACCGCGACGACGCCCAGCACCATGACCACGCAAGCGCTGAGGCCGACGAACGGCACTGAGACGTTCTGCGCCCGGGGCGTGACGACGAGCGCGCCGTCGAAGCCGCGCCCTTCGAGCCCTTCGCCGAGACGCTGAGCCCGCACCCAGGCCGTTCGGAGCGTGGCGGACAGCAACGACGCGACGCTGGCCCGGGCGATGCGCGGAGACGCGTACCCGAGTCGGGCCTCCTGCGTCGCGCGGACGTTCCCTGCCACGTCGAGGAGGACGAAGAGCATCCGGTAGACGAGGCCCGCGATCTCCACCATCGTCGCGGGCACCTTGGCGCGACGGGCCGCCGTCAGGAGGTCGGTCATCGGGGTGGTGAGGGCAAGCATCATGAGGGCCGAGGCCGCCGCGAGTGAGCGGCCGACTGTCTCGACGGAACGCTCGATCGACGCCGGCGCCGACCAGAACGGGCCGAACGACCACACGGCGTCAGGAGCGGGGTGGCCGATCGACACCGCGGCAGCGAGTGCGCCGATCACGATGAACGCCACCGGCAGCGTGAGCACGCGCGAGGCGAGCCTCGGTTCGACGCGGGCGCCGACGAGGATGGCGACCAGGCAGACCACGACGAGGGCGGCGTGGAGCCAGGGCGCCCTCGTCACCATGGCGACGACGAGCAGGCCGAGACTGAGCACCGACTTCTCGAGAACGGAGCGATCGCGCCACCTGTTGCTCCAGGCGGCGCGATCGACGGCCGGGCCGGAGCCCGTCCTGGCTCCCACGGTCAGCTGCTGCGGGTTGTCGACTCGGGGGGCGCGTGCGGCGTTCTGCGGGGAGTCGTCGGCGTTCGGCGCCGTTTCCGTCGAACGCTTACGGCGCTCGCGGAACGTGCCGAGCACGAAGCCGAGAACGCCGGCGCCGATCGCTGCCTGCAGCGCGAAGAGGCCGGATTCGACCTCGCCGCCGGGCTGCTCCCAGATCGGCGAGAACCACGGCTCGTAGTCCTTGTTCGAGGCCTCGATCTGCTCGGAGGCGGCGGCATCCGTCCCGCCGAACTCACCTCCGGAGCGGGCGCCCATGAGCAGTGCGACGGCGAACACCAGGGCCGCCAGGGCAAGGAGTGCGATGTTCTTCCACACGGTCGAGCGCTTCATCGGGCACCTCCGGCGGGCGTGTTGAGGGTGTCGTCGGTCGTGGCGGGAGTGTCGGATTCGCCAGGCTCGTCGTCGAAGACATCGCGGCGGCCCTTGCCGAAGCCGAGGCCCTGCAGCTGCGGGCCCGCCCACGAACGCAGGGCGTTCATGAGGAGCACGCCGATGAGGCCCTCAACGATGGCGAGCGGAATCTGAGTGAGCGCGAACAGGCCGAGGAAGCGCGACCATGCGCCGAAGAAGCCGCTCTGGGCGTCGGGGAACGCGATGGCCAGCTGCGTGGCGGTGACGACGTACGTGGCCAGGTCGGCCAGGGCGACGGCGAAGAAGACGGCCACCGAGAACGGCGCCCGGCCCAGGAGACGGTAGGTGCCGTAGGCGACCCACGGCCCGACGATCGCCATGGAGAACACGTTGGCGCCCAACGTCGTCAGGCCGCCGTGCGCGAGCAGCAACGCCTGGAAGATGAGCACGATCGTGCCCAACGCGGCCATGACGGGTGGCTTGAAGATGACGGCGCCCTCACCCGTGCCCGTCGGGTGCGACGAACTGCCCGTGACCGACGGCAGCTTGATGGCCGACAGCACGAACGAGTAGGCACCGACGCCGGCGAGCAGGAGTTTGGAATCAGGGTGTTCACGCGTGATCTGCGTGATGCGGCGGACGCCGTGAACGACGAACGGCGCGGAGACGGCCGTCCAAGCGGCCGCGTGGAGGGGTGGCAAGAAGCCCTCGGCAATATGCATCGCAATGCACCTTCCCGGGATGACGCGTCCCGACAATGCTTCGCCCTCGAGTTCCTGACTCGCGGAAAACCCGCTCACAGTGGCGCGACCGTCCCGGACTCTCACCGGGTTCCTCGATCTTGAGGCGACGACGGGAGCCTAACAGCGGCGAGTTGCGTGGTGGGGACAGCGGGCGCGGCTTCTTCGACGACGTGAGTGGGTGTCACCACCGTGGACGAGGTTGTCGGCGCTCGATGTTTGAATGGCGCCATGGACAACCTGCTCGGAATCCCCGAAACCAAGCTCGACGTCGACCCGGCCGCCGAGAAGCTCGACGCCGGCGTCCACCCGCGCGACGTCGCCCGCATGTACCCGGCCAGCTCGCTCGTGTGGGCCCAGCTCGCCGAGGACGCGCTCGACGACGGCGAGGCCGTCGAGGGGTACGCCTACGCCCGCACCGGCTACCACCGCGGGCTCGACTCGCTGCGCAAGGCCGGCTGGCGCGGCCAGGGCCCGGTGCCGTGGGAGCACGAGCCGAACCGCGGCTTCCTGCGTGCACTCGGCGCGCTGAGCAAGGCCGCCGGCGCCATCGGCGAAACCGACGAACAGCGTCGCTGCGCCGACTTCCTGCGCGACTCCTCGGCCACGGGCGCTCGCGAGCTCGGCCTCTGACCAGCTGAGCGAGCCCCGGCGCGACTCGCGTTGGTGCTGTCCCGATTCGTCGTCACGTGAGGGAACCGATCGTCACCCGCCTGCGTCAGAGGTGTGCGATGGCGCGTTCAGGGAGCGTTCGTCTCTGGGGGACGAGCGAACGAGGGAACAGCGTGCGCATCGTCTGCCACCGTCCGCGGTGGCGGGGACGAGGGGGACATGGCCGGGAGGGGTCATGTCCCCCTCGTCTGTCCTAATGTGGACGCGTGAACCGCCTCGCCGTCCTCGGCCTCGACGACCTTGCCGAACAGCTCTACCGCCAGGTGCTGCGCGATCAGGCGCGTCCCGCGTCCGTGTATGCCGCGCGCCTCAACCGGTCCACCGCCGAGATCGACGACGCCACAGAGGCGCTGCGCGCCATGCGGCTCGTGCGTATCAACGAGGAAGGCCTTGTCCAGGCCGACCACCCGCGCGCCGGCCTCGAACGCATCCTCTCGGCCGAGGAGGCGCGCCTCGCGGAGCGACGCCGAGACCTCGCCCGGCTGCGTGACGCCATCGACGGATTCGCCGGCGACCACCGTGCGGGGCAGGAGCACTCGTCGTCCGACGAGCCGGTCCGCGAGTACATCGACGCCTCCGGCCTTGCCGATGTCATGGAGCACCTTGCGGCGTCGACGTCCGGCCCCATCCGCATGACGCACACCGACGCCGTCGCCTTCACGCCCGACGAACAGCCCGTCCTGTGCCGCCTCGTCGAGGAGGGGCGCGGGCTCTACGGACTGCACGAGTTCGACGCCGCGAGCAGCCGCACCCTCGAGGTGGCCCAGTGGGCGGCCATGGGGGAGAGTCAGCGCCTCGCCAACCACATTCCGAACGAATTCGTCTGTTACGGCACCGATCTCGTCCTCGCCAACACCGAGTGGGGTGGTGACGAGGGCCGATACGCCGTGCTGCGGGACCCGGTCGTCGTGCGGGCCTTCGTCGAACTGTTCGACCGCCTCTGGGCAGCCTCGACCACCGTCGACGACGGCGTCGACACGACATCGGAGCGTCTCGTCGAGCTTATGCAGGCCGGCCTCAAGGACGAGGCCATCGCCCGCGTGCTCGGCGTCAGCCTGCGCACCGTCCGCCGTCGGATCGCTGCCCTCATGGACGAGTGCAACGTCGAGACACGCTTCCAGCTGGCGGTCGAACTGACCGAGCGCGGAATCGTCGGCTCAGTTCCGCGAAGAAGCTCCGGAGCCTGAACGTCCCCATGCCGCCGTGAGCGTCATCACGGCCCCGACGGGGCGAGCGGGTACCCTTGGGCGGTAAGAGTCGACGCCTCGCGCGGGTGTGCCGCACGGCACGCGCCGCGCCCGAGGGCGTCGGCCCAGCAGCAACCAAAGGCAGTTGATCCGCATGCCGGCAATCGTGCTCGTCGGTGCCCAGTGGGGCGACGAAGGCAAGGGCAAGGCCACCGACCTCCTCGGAAGTCGCATCGACTACGTCGTGAAGTTCAACGGCGGTAACAACGCCGGCCACACCGTCGTCGTGGGCGGCGAGAAGTACGCCCTGCACCTGTTGCCCTCGGGCATCCTGACGCCGGGCGTCACGCCCGTCATCGCCAACGGCGTCGTCGTCGACCTCGGCGTCCTCTTCGAGGAGCTCGACGCTCTCGAGGCCCGCGGCGTCGACACGTCCAAGCTTGTCGTGTCCTCCAACGCGCACCTCATCCCGCGCTACAACAAGGTCATCGACCAGGTTTCCGAGCGCTTCCTCGGCCAGCGCAAGATCGGCACCACCGGCCGCGGCATCGGCCCCACGTACGCCGACAAGATGAACCGCATCGGCATCCGCGTGCAGGACATCTTCGACGAGTCGATCCTGCGCCAGAAAGTCGAGGCGGCGCTCGAACTGAAGAACCAGCTGCTCGTCAAGACGTACAACCGCCGCGCCATCGAGGTCGACGAGGTCGTCGAGGACCTGCTGCAGTACGCCGAGCGCCTGCGCCCCATGGTGGCCGACACGTCCCTGCTCCTCAGCAAGGCACTCGACGCCGACGAGGTCGTCCTCTGCGAGGCCGGCCAGGCCACGCTGCTCGACGTCGACCACGGCACCTACCCGTACGTGACGTCGTCCAACGCCATCTCCGCGGGCGCCTGCACCGGCGCCGGCATCCCGCCCACGAGCATCGACCGCGTCATCGCCATCCTCAAGGCGTTCACCACGCGCGTCGGCGAGGGCCCGTTCCCCACCGAATTGCACGACGAGGTCGGCGACACCCTCCGCGAGATCGGCCACGAGTTCGGCACGACGACCGGCCGTCCGCGCCGCGTCGGCTGGCTCGACGTCGTCATCGGCCGCTACGCCGCACGCGTCAACGGCGTCACCGACTTCGTCGTGACGAAGCTCGACAACCTCGACACCTTCGACGAGATCCCCGTCTGCGTCGCCTACGAGGTCGACGGCAAGCGCTTCGACGAGATGCCCGAGAACCAGACCGACTTCCACCACGCGAAGCCCGTCTACGAAATGCTGCCCGGTTGGAAGCAGGACATCACCGGCTGCCGCACCTTCGAGGACCTGCCGGAAAACGCGCAGAAGTACATCCTCTTCGTCGAGGAGCAGATCGGCGCACGCATCTCCGCCATCGGCGTCGGCCCCGGCCGCGACGAGATCATTCAACGCCACGAGCTGGTCTGAGTCTTCCCTCGCCCCGTCTTCCGGCGAAGGCCCCCGAACTGCGAGCGAGCTCGCTATTCGGGGGCCTTCGCTCGGTGCGACAGGGCTTCGGGCCGTGAGGTCGGGCGCGGGGCTCGCACCGGCTTCGCAAGCTCAGCCACTGCTTCGCGCCGCGCTCGACCTCACGGCGTCCGCCTCCAGCGTGGTGCCGTTGGGGGGCGGCTCTCGTTGCTGCTCGGACGTGACCTCGTCCGCGTCTTCGGACATGGCCTGCGTCGCGTCGGGTCGGGTCGGTCCGAATTGGGATGTTTTCTTCCCTTCTTGTGTCCAAGACGTCTGCTTGCGCGCAAGAAGGGAAGGTCTCTTCCCTTGTGGTGTGCAAGGCGCTTGCTTGCGCACTCGTGGGGAAGATTTCTGCGCTTGTGGTGGGCGGGGCATCCGGTCGCGCAAAAGAAGGGACGATTTCGGGTCCGTGATCAGTGAGCGCGACGGCGCCGGGCGGCCAGGCGGCGCACTCCGACGATGGTGAGTCCGAGCATCAACCCGAGCCAGGCAGCGGGCGCACCGACCTCGAGCGCCGCAAACCACGCCGTCGGCGTGTACGTCCTGAGACCGACGGCGAGTCCGACCACTGCGCCGAGAGCGCCGAGTCCTCCGCTCAGGCTCGCCACGAGTCGAGCGTCGTTCCGCGAGAAGCCGGGTGAGGGGTGCGTCGGACGCGTCGTACCCGAGGTGACGTGCTGTGACATGGCGTTCCGCCCTTCTCCGCACATTTGAGCGGTTGCTCAATTGCTGATGTAGGGCTCATTGAGCGACTGCTCAAGGGTTTCGGGGGAGGAGTTCCATGGCGAGGGAAGCAGCCGCACTCACCCAGCGGCGTCTTCGTGCGGCCGTCGTCACGATCGTCGGACGGCGCGGACTCGCGTCCGTCACGGCGCGATCCGTGGCGGCCGAGGCAGGCGTCAACCAGGCGCTGATCTTCTACCACTTCGGCACCCTGGGCGACCTCGTCGCGGCCGCCTACCGCGAGTCCGTCGACGAGGCGCTTGAGCGGTACCGCGAGGCCCTCGCCTCGGCCCACGGGCTCGGCGAGGTCCTCGACGCCGTGAAGGCCGAACTCGGCACCGACCGCGCTGACGGCGGTGCGGCGCTCATGGCTCAGCTCCTCGCCGCTGCGGGGCAGGACGAGGCGCTGGCGAAGCTGGCGCGGGAGTTGCTCGGCGAGTGGCGCACGGTCGTCGGCGAGGCGCTCGAGCGAGCGATGGTCGACAGTCCCGTCGAGGGGCTCGTCTCGCCCGCGAGCGTCGTCGAGGCAGCCCTGTCGGGCATGCTCGGCACAGTGCTCGTCGACGGCGCCGAACCGGGCGCCCTGTCGGGCTCCTTCGCCACACTGCGCGAACTCGACCGAACCCTCGCGCGGTTCTCCCGGCTGCCCTCACCCGTTCGTCGTGCCGTCCGGTCCGTCATCGCGCCGAAGTTCGCATCGGACGCTCCGAACCACCCCTCTCGGTAGGCTGACGACGTGGCGCGCGAGAAAACACGACTTCAATTCGGCAAGTACAACGGCGACGAGCACTGGGGCAGCGAACTGGAGATCCTCGGCCAGGACGCCAACGGCCTGTGGCTCGGCGGGCGCAAGGGCACCGAGGTGAGCAAGCCCGGCACGAGCCAGAAGGTGCCGTGCAACCACGTCGTGCTCATTCCTGACGAGCAGTGGTGGGTCGCCACGTTCAACGCCGAACCCGCCGGGCGCAGCCGCACGATCGAGGTCTACGTCGACATCACGACGCCGACCACCGTCAACCAGGGCGAAGCCTTCACGCTCGACCTCGACCTCGACGTCATCAAGCGGACGACGGGCGTCGTCGAGATCGACGACGAGGACGAGTTCGAGGCGCACACGCGCGACTTCGCCTACCCGGCACGGCTCGTCACGGCTGCTCGCGAAGCGGCCGACGCCGTCCGCTCGATGATCGAGAACGGTGAAGCGCCCTTCGACGGCTCCCACCGAGCCTGGCTCGCCAAGATTTGAGCCGAGTACGCCCGCTCGACGCCCTCGGCGCTGGGCAGACTTCCCTGCGGTTGGGTAGTCGCTGCCTGGGCCCAACCGCAGCAAACTCCGCCCAACGGCATGAGGTGACCCCTCCGTCGCCAAACGCGCCGAAACCCGGTCGAGCCGCCGCGCCGCCGCCCTCTAAACTGGCCGGGTGACTACTGTGCTGCCGCCCGACGCCGACTGGGTTTCCCGACTTGCCGACGAGACGATCGCCGAGGCCGAACGCCGCGGCACGAAGGTCGTCGTCGCCTCCGGCATCAGCCCCTCTGGCCCGGTGCACCTCGGCAACCTGCGCGAGGTCATGACCCCGCACCTCGTCGTCGACGAGATCCGCCGCCGCGGCGTCGAGTGCGAGCACATCATCAGCTGGGACGACTTCGACCGCTACCGCAAGGTGCCCAACGTCCCGAACGTCGACGACTCCTGGCAGCAGTACATCGGCATGCCGCTCACGCGCGTGCCTGCGCCGAAGGGTTCCAGCGCGTCGAGCTGGGCCGAGCACTTCCGCACCGAGTTCGAGGCCGGCCTCGACGCCCTCGGTGTCGTCTACCGCGGCATCAGCCAGACCGAGCAGTACACGTCCGGGGCCTACACCGACGAGATCCTCTTCGCGATGAGCAAGCGCGACGAGCTCGACGCCATCCTCGCCCGCTACCGCACGCTCCCCAAGAACGACGCCGCTGCGAAGCCCGTCAAGGGTGGCAAGAAAGCGCCCGTCCTGTCGGAAGAGGAGCAGGCTGCGGCCGCCGAGGCCGAAGAAGGTTCCGGTGCGGCCGGTGAGGACGACGGCGGCAGCTCGAGCGGCTACTACCCGTACAAGCCCTACTGCTCGAAGTGCGGCACCGACTTCACCACCGTCACCGCCTACGACGACGAGACCACCGACCTCACCTACACGTGCCGCTGCGGCCACGAGGAGACGGTCGTTCTGCGCGAGCACCACAACGGCAAGCTCGTGTGGAAGATCGACTGGCCGATGCGCTGGAAGTACGAGGGCGTCGTCTTCGAGCCCTCCGGCGTCGACCACCAGAGCCCCGGCAGTTCATTCGTCGTCGGCAAGGACGTGGCACCCATCTTCGGGTGGGAGCGTCCCCTCGGCCCGATGTACGCCTTCGTGGGCATCAAGGGCATGGCGAAGATGAGCTCGTCCAAGGGTGGCGTGCCGATTCCCACCGACGCCCTGACAATCATGGAGCCCGCGCTGCTGCGCTGGCTGTACGCGCGCAAGAAGCCCAACCAGAGCTTCACCGTCGCGTTCGACTCCGACGTGCAGCGCATGTACGACGAGTGGGACGCGCTCGTGGCCAAGGTGGGCTCCGAGAAGGGCCAGCCCGGTGACGTGGCTGCGCTCGTGCGCGCCTCGACGACGGCCGAGGGCGAGCTGCCCTCCACGCCGCACCCGGTGGCCTACCGCACCCTCGCGAGCATCAACGACATCACGACGGGCGATGAGGAGCAGACGCTTCGCATCGTCGGCAACCTCGACCCGGCGAACGCGCCGTCGAGCCTCGACGTCCTGCGTCCGCGCCTGAGCTGTGTGGAGCGCTGGGTCGAGCGGTACATGCCCGACGACGAGCGCACTGTCGTGCGTGAGACGAAGGACGAGGCAGGCATTGCCGCGGCCACCGACTCGCAGCGCGAACAGCTTCGGATCCTGCTCGACGGCAAGGACGTCGACGGCGCCGAGGGCCTCGGCCGCATCGAGGACGTGTGGACGCTCGACGGACTCACCACGCAGGTCTACGGCGTGCCGAAGGTGCAGGCGGGCAAGGACGCGAACTTCCGCCCCGACCGCAAGGCCGACCCCGAGACGGCCGCCGAGCTCGGTGCGAGCCAGAGGGAGTTCTTCAAGCTGCTCTACAACCTGCTCATCGGCAAGGACACGGGTCCGCGCCTTCCCACGCTCCTGCTGGCCGTCGGCCCGCAGCGTCTGCGCGAACTCGTCACGCCCTGATCGAGCCGTGACGAAGCCCGCTCACCTCACGAGGTGAGCGGGCTTCGTCATGTCGTGCCTACTTCGTCGGCGCGCTCGAGTAGACGCCGTCCTTCGTCATCGACGGGATCAGCTCGTCGATCGTGACGAGGGTGTAACCCTGCTTCTGCAGCTCGTCGACGATGCCGGGCACGGCCTTCGCCGTCGACGGGTGAATGTCGTGCATGAGGACGATGGCGCCCGGGTGCGCGCCGTCGACGACACGCTTGGTCGTCGTGTCGGCGTTGCGGTTCTTCCAGTCCTCGGTGTCGATGTCCCACAGGACGGAGGGAGCGCCGGCGCGCGGCGTCGCCTCGGTGTAGGCGCCGTAGGGCGGGCGAACGGCGACCGGGTCACTGCCCGTGATCTTCTTGAGAACGTCGGCGGTGCGGGTGATCTCGCTCGTCACCTGGGCGTCGGTGAGGGTGGTGAACTGCGGGTGCGACCAACTGTGGTTGCCGACTCCCATGCCGAGCTTCACCATGCGCCGCACGGTGGCGGGCGCGGCCTGGACGGCCGGGCCGAGGGTGAAGAAGGTGGCGCGCGCTTTCTTCTTCTCGAGGGTGTCGAGGATCGAGTTCGTGTACGGGCCCGGGCCGTCGTCGAAGGTCAGCGCGATGCACTTGGCCTTGGTGCAGTCGGTCTTCTTGCCGGCGTTCTCCGGCTTGGTGGTGGACGTCGACGGCGCCGGTGACGTACTCGACGCCGGGCTCTTCATCGCGGCCTCGCGCACGCGGCGCCCGTCGTCGGAGAGGTAGCGCTCCGGGTTCTTCACCGTGGCGTAGTGCTGCCCGGCCGACATGGGCCCGATCGTTCCCTCGGCGACGGCGGCGACGAGGGTGCCGTCGGGGGTGAAGCTGACGTCGGTGAAGACTTCCTCGGGTGTGGCACCTTCGAACGGCTCGCCGCCGCCGTTGACCTGCACGGCCTGACGTTCGAGTTCCTTGACGAGGGCGGCGCGTTGCGAGTCGTCGATGAGCTGGAGCGAGGTGAAGGAGGAGTCACCGTCGCCGTACAGCGTCGTCGAGGTGGCCGCAGAATCGGCTGCCGTGACGGTGTGTCGGAGCCGGATGCCGTACAGCCCCGAGGCGTTGACGACGGGCTCCCACACGACCGTCATGCCGGAACGCGGCCCCGAGTACGTGCCGACGTAATCGCGACGCCAGCTCTGGATCTGGCGCTCGAGCGCTTCGGAGAGCTTCTCCGATCCCGGGAGCGCGGGCCACTGTGCCGAGTAGCGGGGGGCGTTCCACGAGCTCTCGGCACGAACGTCGGAGGCGTCGAGTTCGAGCTTCACCGGCGACACCTTGGGCGCCGACGAGGAGACGCTGACGCTCGGCTTCACCGAGGCGCCCTTCGAGCCCGACGACGAGCCGGACGGGTCGTCCGTCGTGCACCCCGCAACCGCAGTGGCAACGACGAGGGCGAGGGCAGCGAAGCGACGAGACGTTCTCACGGCGCAATCATTCCAGCGTCACCTCGGTGGCGGCTGGACGGGAAGGGAGTGTCGCCCGACCACGCCCGATCGGGCACCCTGCGGACCGAGGGGTTCGTTTCTCCTGCAAACGGCCCGACGTTGTCGGTGGCGTCTCCTAGAGTTCGGGGCGTGCTTCGTTCTCGCTCCCGCATTGCCGCCTGCTCGTTGTTTCTCTCGGCGGCCGTGCTGGGCGTGACGGGGTGTGGCTCGCTCGACTCTTCGCCATCACCGTCGGATGCCTCGACCACGAGCAGCACTGAGACGCCTACCGCCGAGACGTCGTCGCCGAGCGATGCTCCGTCGTCCACACCGACCACGTCGGGTGACGCCCACGAGTCCGGCAACTCCAGCGACGCGTCGAGCGACCCGAGCAACACGTCAGCGGCCGAAGGGGCGGACGGCGACCGTCGCGGCATCGGTGCGGGCACAGGCGCGGGGCCGCTGTACGACATCGTCGGCATCTCGGACGGGGACACCATCAAGGTGCGCATCAACGGGGTGAAGGAGAGCATCCGCATCATCGGGCTCGACACCCCGGAGACGCGTAAGCCGAACGCGCCGGTCCAGTGCTTCGGCAAGGAGGCGAGCAGCAACATGCAGTCGCTCGTGCAGAGCAAGCAGGTTCAGCTCGAGGCCGATCCGAGCCAGGGGGAGCGCGATCGGTACGGGCGCCTGTTGCGCCACGTCTTCGTCGGCGGTTCGACCAACGTCGCGCTCGCGCAGATCGAGGGCGGGTTCGGCAAGGAGTACACCTACCACGGGCCGTACGCGCACCGGCTCGAATACCTGGCGGCGATGAACCGGGCGAAGACGGCGAAGCGCGGCACGTGGGGGCCGCCGTGCAACGGGTTCCACGAGGGGCTCGCCACCACGGCGCCTGCGCAGCCGGCCCCTACCGCCTCCGCGCCTGCGGTGAAACCCTCGGCCGCCCCCTCAGCCTCGACGAGTGAGCCGGGCGCCTGCTCGATCAAGGGCAACATCAACTCCGACGGCGAGAAGATCGCTCATCGCCCGGGCGACTCGGCGTACGAGCGCACCAAGATCTCGACGGGCAAGGGCGAGCGCTGGTTCTGTTCCGAAAGCGAAGCTCTCGCGGCGGGGTGGCGCATGGCCCGCGCCTGAGCGCTTCCTGAAAAGTTCCTGGCGAGTAACTGAAGCAATTCCCTTGTGGTATGGCACAGTTCACAGCGGTCGCAACCGGGCGGCCCGAATCAGGAGGATCTTCGTGAACCACACCTTCATGCGTAAGGCCGTCGCCACGTGCGCGGCTACCGGAGCCGCGGCAAGCTTCGCGTTGTTGTCGGCACCGGCTCAGGCTGCGCCGCCCGTGCCCTCCGAACCCCTCCCTTCGCCGACGTCCTTCGTCGTGCTTCAGGCGGGAAAGGGCACCGACAAGGCAACCGCTGCAGTGAAGGCGGCGGGCGGCACTGTCGTTCAGGAATGGCCGCAGATCGGCGTCGTCATCGCTCAGGCCTCCGACGGCGCCTTCGACGACAAGGCGCGCAAACGTCCGGGCGTCGTCGCAGCTGGTCCAACGCGCGCCATGAGCGCCCTCGCGGGAGCGGGCAACGTTGTCCCTGACGGCGAAGTGACGGGACTGGGCCCCGGAACCTCCGGTGGCGACGACACGAAGGAAGCCCTCAACGCGGACCAGTGGGACATGCGTCAGATCGGCGCCGACAAGGCCCACCGCAAGACCGACGGCAACCGGGCGATCACCGTCGGCGTCCTCGACAGCGGAATCGAAGCCGATCACAGCGATCTCGCGGCCAACGTCGACCCCTCTCAATCCGTGAGTTGCAACGACCGAGGGGTGCCGAACACCAACCCGAAGGCCTGGCAGCCCACGACATCCGACCACGGAACACACGTCGCCGGCACCATCGCGGGTGCCCGCAACGGCACGGGTATCGTCGGCGTCGCGCCGAACGTCAAGCTGGCAGCGGTCAAGGTCGTCGACGACGACGGGTACATCTACCCCGAGTACGCGATCTGCGGCTTCGTCTGGGCGGCTGACAAGGGCATGGAGGTGACGAACAACTCGTACTTCATCGACCCGTACTTCCTGTGGTGCAAGGCAGACCCCGAGCAGCGACCCGTCATCGAGGCCGTGAATCGCGCACTCAAGTACAGCGAGAAGAAGGACGTCGTCAACGTCGCCGCAGCAGGCAATTCGGGCTGGGATCTGTCGAAACCCATCACCGACACCGGCAGCCCGAACAACTCCGATGACCCGCAGCCGCGTGAAACGGACCACCGCTGCTACGACATCCCCGCCGAGGCCGGCAACACCGTTGCGGTGTCCTCGGTCGGCCCCACGGCGGTGAAGTCCTACTTCTCCAACTACGGTCGCGGTGTCGTCGACGTGGCCGCACCGGGTGGTGACAGCCGCGTTCCCGCTGACACTCCGAGCAAGAACGGGCGCATCCTGTCCACCGTTGTCGGCGGTGGCTGGGGCTACAAGCAGGGCACCTCCATGGCTTCGCCGCATGCGGCGGGCGTCGTGGCGCTGCTGCGCGGCACGCAAACAGGCCTCAACGCCAAGCAGACGATCTCCACCCTGAAGCGCCAGGCGAACCCTCTTGCGTGCCCCGAGTTCTACGACCAGGACCGTGACGGCGTGAACGACGCGACGTGCGAGGGCAAGAAGCGGGGCAGTGGTTACTACGGCGCTGGGCTCGTCGACGCCTTGAAGGCTGTCGGCGGCTGACGTTCCTCCTGTTCGTTCGCATCGGCCCGTCCTCGCGCAGTGTGGGGGCGGGTCGGCCGATGAACGGCGGGTGTTCGGCGTCAACGGCGGCCACTAGCATCGCGTTCATGAGCGAACACCCCCTCGACGTCCTCTTCACAGCGGCCCGCGACGGTGAGAGCGTCGTCGTTCCGCCCGGTTGGGGACAGGGTCGTGCCACGTTCGGTGGCGTCGTCGCAGGCGCGATGCTCAGCCGCGTTCTCGCCGCGGTGGACCTGCCGGAGCAGGACGTGCGGGCCATGACGATCAACTTCGTCGGCCCCGTCGAAGCCGGTGACGCACGCGTCACGGCCGAGGTGCTGCGTCAGGGCAAGTCCGCGACGCAGGTGGAGGCCCGCGTGATGCAGGCCGACGCCTCGGGCGTCGAGTCGGTGCGGGCCGTCGCGCTCGTGACGATCGGTGCGGCGCGCCCGTCGTCGCTCTCCCTCGCGGCGTCACCGCTCGGCAAGGACCTTCCCGAGCACGACTCGCTCACGCCGATCCCGTACATCGAGGGCGTCACGCCCGAGTTCATCGCGCGCCTCGACATGCGCCTCGCGAAGGGCCACGGACCGTTCAGCGGCGGCGCCGACGGCGACATGCACGGCTACATGAGCTTCCGCGAACCCACCGACGACTTCGGGCTCGCCCACCTCGTGGCACTCGTCGACTGCTGGCCGCCCGCAGCAGGACAGATGCTGACCAAGGTCGTCCCGATGTCGACGATGACGTGGACGATGGACTTCGTCGCGCCCGTCACCGGAACCGGCGCCGACCGCTGGTGGTACGAAGTGACCACCGATGCGGCTCACGACGGCTACGGCCACACGGCCGCCCGGGTCTACACGGCGAGCGGCGATCCCGTCGTCATCAGCTGCCAGACGGTGGCCGTCTTCGGCTGAGTTCAGGCACTTTGCGCGCCTTTGTCGCGTGGCGGTCTCGCAGGGTCCTCGCTTCGCTGCGGTCCTACGATCCATGTGCGCTCGGCGGCACGGTGTTTTTTTGGCGCGCCTTTGTCGCGTGGCGGTCTCGCAGGATCCTCGCTTCGCTGCGGTCCTACGATCCATGTGCGCTCGGCGGCACGGTGTTTTTGGCGCGCCTTTGTCGCGTGGCTGACTCGCAGGATCCTCGCTTCGCTGCGGTCCTACGAGTCAGCCACGCTCGGCGGCGCGCACGTGGTGGTGGATGACCTCGTCGATCACGAAGCGCAGGAACTTCTCCGAGAACTCCGGGTCGAGGCCCGACTCGGTCGCCAGCGCGCGCAGCCGCGCAACCTGACGTTCCTCGCGCGACGGGTCTGCCGGCGGCAGCTCGTGCGTCGCCTTGTACTCACCCACGGCCTGCGTGATGCGGAAGCGCTCGGCGAGCATGTGGATGATCGCCGCGTCGATGTTGTCGATGCTGCGCCGGTAAGCGCCCAGCACCTCGTCCGACGTACCGGCCACGGAACTGTGTGGCGAACGCCCGCCGTCGCTCGGCGGCATGGCGGGCTCGGGGGTGGTCGTCATGGCAGGGCCCTTCGCATCGGGGTCAGCGAACGTCGAGCACCGTCATGCGATGCGCGGCACGAGTCAGCACAACATAGAGAACCCGGGCGCCGCCAGGCGATTCAGCTGTGATCTCATCGGGGTCGACAACGAGCGTCGCGTCGTACTCCAGGCCCTTCGTCGACATCGGGTCGATGACGACGACGCGTCCCGAACGTCCGTCGAGTTCCTCGAGAACCTCACGCCACTTCGCAGGAGCGATGACGGCGACACTGCCGTCGACCTGCTCGAGCAGCGTGGCGACCTCCGAGCGGGCCTGGGCGAGAACGTTGTTCGGGGACACCGTGACCGACGTCGGGTGATTGCCGGTCTCGCGAACGGCCTGCGGGATGTCGGCGTCCGGCACGTAGCGGCGGATGAGCTCGGCGGCGAAGTCGAAGATCTCGCGCGCGTTGCGGTAGTTCGTTGTCATGTGGAAGCTCTGACGCTTCTTGGAGCCGAACGCTTCGTCGCGCGCCGCAGTGGCCTCTTCGAGGTCCGGCCACGACGCCTGCGCGAGGTCGCCCACAACGGTCCACGACGCGTAGCGCCCGCGGCGGCCGACGGCCCGCCACTGCATGGGGGAGAGGTCCTGCGCCTCGTCGACGAGCACGTGGCTGTACTCGTCCGCGCGCGTCAGGCGTCCGGCGAGCAGGCGCTCACGGGCATCCTTCGGCGTCACCTCGTAGCCGACGTCGTGGCTCTGGCGGCGCGAACCGGTCACCTCGACCTCGGTGACGCCGTAGTCCGAGAGGCTCTCGAACTCCTCGATCTCGTAGAAGCCGCGTTCCTCACGCTGGGCCTCCGGCACCTCGGCGAGGCGCGCGAGCAGGTCGTCGACGAGGGCGACGTCGGCCACGGACCACTCACCGGTGGCGAGGGCGGCCTCGAACGAGCGGACGAGCTCGGCCTGTTCGGCGTCGGTGAGGACGCCGCGGGCGAAGCGCGCCAGGCGGCCCGCGTCGGTGAGCCACAGGAGCACCTGACGCGGGTCGATCGGGCGCCACCAGTCGGCGACGAACGCCTCGACGTCACGGCTGTCCTCGAACCGATCGATGAACTCGGTTCGCTCCATGTTCGTGTGCGTGCGCACCTGATTCCATGCGGCAGAAGCGAGTTCGCTGACAACATCGCTAGGGTCGCCCGCGAGCTTGTTGTGCTGGTGGTGAGAGAGCAGGCGGCCGCGGATGCGACGCAACGTCGGCTCGTCGAGGTTGACGGCGAGGCCCGCGACCATCGCGCGCAGGCTCCCCGGCGCGTCGGGTGCCACGTCCTTCGCCGCGCGCGAGAGCACCGTGCGGATGCTGAGCGTGCCCTTGATGCGGGCGGCCTCCGGGGTGTCGAGGCGCGTTGCCGTCATGCCGCCCACGACGTCGCCGAGGGCTCGGAGAGCGACGGAGTCCTCACCGAGTGAGGGCAGCACGCGCTCGATGTAGGCGGTGTACGCGGACGACGGGCCGACGACGAGGATGCCGCCCGACTCGAAGCGGCGGCGATCGGAGTAGAGCAGGTACGCCGCGCGGTGCAGCGCGACGACGGTCTTGCCCGTACCCGGGCCTCCCGTGATGAGGGTGACGCCGCGCGCGTCGGCCCGGATGGCCTCGTCCTGGTGACGCTGGATCGTGGCGACGATGTCGCGCATCTGCGCGCCGCGCGAACGGGTGAGCGCCGCCATGAGCGCGCCGTCGCCAACGACCGTCATGCCCTCGGGCGCCTCGACGACCATGAGGTCGTCCTCGACGCCGAGCACGTTCGCGTCGCGGCAGCGCAGCACACGCCGGCGCACGACGTTCTCGGGCGCCACCGGCGTCGCGCGGTAGAAGGGCGACGCCGCGGGGGCGCGCCAGTCGATGACGAGGGGCTCGTACTCGTCGTCACGCACGCCGAGGCGGCCGATGTAGCGCACCTCGAGGTCGTCGCCGGAGCCGGTGGAGACCGAACCGGACCCGTCGGAACTCATCGCGTGGTCCATGTCGAGGCGCCCGAAGACGAGCCCCTCGAACTGCTGCTCGAGGGTGGCGCGGCGCTTGCCCGCGGAGAACATGAGGGCGTCGCGTTCGAACAGACCAGCCTTCTCCTCGTCGCGCATGTCGCCGGAGCGGCTCGCGCGCCCGCGCGCGAGGCCTTCGCTCTCGACGAGCTGGACGCGCTCGCCGGCCTTCGCCAGTTCGGAGTACACGCGATCGACGTGCGCCTGCTCGTGCGCGATCTCGTGCTTCACCTCGTCGGGCAGTTCTTCGTGCGAACGTGTGCCCTGAGCTGTGCTCACGCAGTGTTTCCCATCGCCGTGCGGTCCGTTCACCCTCGCAGGGTGGCACTCCAGCTTAGTCGTCGCTCGGTGTGCGATCACGCCCCGCCCGGCGCCCGTCTCACGCGCGCCTGTGCGGCCCGCCCGGGGTCGAGCGACGTCAGCCCTGTGCAAGCAAGTACTCACGCGGCGCACGACCGACCTTCGCGCCCACTCCTGCCGCGGAGCGGACCTCTTGGAGAGCTCTGGCCCGAATCCCCTCTGTCGACTATAATCGACACATGTTCGAGGTTCTCACCACCCAGGACTTCGATCGTTGGCTGCGTCGGCTGAAGGACAGGCAAGGCCGTCTGCGGATCTTGGCCCGTCTCGATCGTCTGAGCGCCGGCAACCTCGGCGATGCGAAACCGGTCGGTGGCGGCGTCCTGGAGCTGCGTCTCACCTTCGGTCCCGGATACCGGATCTTCCTGACGCGCCGAGGTCAGCAGGTGGTCCTGCTGCTGTGCGGCGGGGACAAGTCCACCCAGACCGACGACATCGCCAAGGCGCGGCAACTGGCCAGCGCTTGGAACACGCAGGAGGGGCACGATGACTGAGACCTACACCCGATTCGACGCCGCGAGCTACCTCGAGAACATCGAGGACGTCGCCGGCTACCTGCAAATCGCCCTCGAGGAGTCTCACGAGGACCCCACCGCGGTGCCCCGCGCTCTGGGGGTCATCGCCCGGTCGGGCAACATGAGCGAACTCGCCCGCCGGGTCGGCATGAGCCGCGACGGCTTGTACAAGGCCCTGTCCGACCAGGGCAACCCCACCTGGACGACCGTGCTGAAGGTGAGCGAGGCGCTCGGGCTTCGCCTGTCGTTCGAGGCTGTAGCCTGACCCACGCGTGCTTCGCCGCGTAGCAGGGCCCTTCAGGTGTCTTCATGGCGGCGCTGGCCTCACTCGATGCCTCACGTCCCGGCTCGAGTCTGCGAGTCCAACGAGGCTGGCGAGGTGGACGGCTGGAGCGATCCTGTAGGCCGTCACCGCCTTCACTCGTGTAACGGATCGCCCATTTCGCGGCGGTTCTCCACGACACATCACAAGCGTTCCGCGGCGCGAGTGCCACCCGTCGTCGATGATCATCGGGCCAGACACAAGCGGGTACGGACTGTGAGAGCGGTGTTGGAGCGGGCAGCGTGGGCACTCAAGGCCTCCCGGCGTGGTGTGGGAACCAGACACTCCAATTGCACCTAGCGAGGCCTTCGTTTGTCACCCGATCAGATCATCGTGCGTCGCCGCTTCGCACAGACCGGACCAACGTTCCTGGTCTTCACAGCTAGGCGCAGCAGACTGGGACCATGCCGAGCCATTCTGTTTCCCTCGCGAACCACCTCGCTGCCGGGTGTCGCCACTCTGTGGGTTTGTGCAGTGACGGCACGGTGGTCGCGTCCGGGGGTGATTCCGCCGGCGAAGGGGCCGTGGGCGGGTGGAGCGACATCGTGGCCGTAGCGGCGGGGAACGTGCACGCGTTCACCAACACCGGCAAGTCTCACACCGTGGGTCTGAAGTCTGACGGCACTGTTCTCGCCGTCGGTTGGAACGGGAACGGTCAGTGTGATGTCAGCTCGTGGAACAGTATTCGAACTGTTGCTGCCGGGTGGCGCTTCACGTTGGGCGTCTGTCAGGACGGGACTGTCGTTGCGACCGGCCGAAGCACGGAGGGCCAGGCGGCCGTCAATGAATGGTGTGGGGTCACGGCTGTGACCTGCGGTGATTGGCACTCCGTGGGAGTGACGACCGCCGGAACGGTTCTTGCTGCAGGGAACAATCGTGCGGGGCAGTTGGACGTGGTCGGTTGGCGGGATGTGGTCGGGGTCTCGGCGGGCTACCTCCACACGCTTGCGTGCACGGTCGACGGAAGCTCGTTGGCTGTTGGGGCGAGAAACAGCGGAGTCGACATCGTCCTGACGTGGCGAAACGTCGTCCAGGTGTCCGCAGGCAGTCACCACAGCGTGGGGCTCACCGGCTCGGGGCGAGTCTTGGCCGCCGGTTCGAATAGCCACGGCCAGTGCGATGTCCAGGATTGGCGGGATGTCATCGCCGTGGCCGCGGGCGCCCGTCATACCCTCGGGCTCCGAGCGGACGGGGTCGTGCTCGCGACGGGCAGCGACGAGCATGGTCAGTGCAACGTCGGGAGCTGGCCGCACTTGCTCTGATCCAATGCGCGCTCAGACGGCGAACCGTGCGTCGGAACAAGACACCGTGTACCTTTCCCGCAGGCTCAGGTGTTGCGATCTCGACAACGAGCCCTGCGATGTTCGTCGCACGGACGCCCGCGCGCTCTGCGGGCTCACCTACGCCCCGTTCGGTCGCGGGCAGCCCCGGTAGGGTTGGGCGCATGAAGACACTCGTCGTCGGTACGGGCGCGCGCGAGCACGCGATCGTCAGGGGTCTGGCCGCAGACCCGCAGGTCGAAGCCGTCCTCGCAGCGCCGGGAAACCCCGGAATCGCGCAGATCGCTGACTGCCGACCGGTCGATGCGAACGACGGCGACGCCGTCGCGGCGCTCGCGCAGGAGGCCGGGGCCGACCTCGTCGTCATCGGGCCCGAGGCGCCGCTCGTCGCGGGCGTCGCTGACGCGGTGCGGGCTGCAGGAATCGACACGTTCGGCCCCTCTGCCGAGGCCGCTCGCCTCGAAGGTTCGAAGTCGTTCGCCAAGGACGTCATGAACGCCGCGAACGTCCCCACTGCGGGGGCTCACACCTGCACCGATCTGGATGCCGTCGCTGCAGCGCTCGACGCGTTCGGCGCCCCGCACGTCGTCAAGGACGACGGGCTCGCTGCCGGCAAGGGCGTCGTCGTCACTGACGAGCGTGACGAGGCGCTCGCCCACGCGAAGGCCTGCCTCGACGCGGGCTCGACCGTCGTCATCGAGGAGTACCTCGACGGCCCGGAGGTCTCCCTCTTCTGCATCACCGACGGCACGAGTGTTGTTCCCCTGCAGCCGGCGCAGGATTTCAAGCGCGTCGGCGACGACGACGCCGGCCCGAACACCGGTGGCATGGGCGCCTACTCGCCCCTCGAGTGGGCGCCGCACGATCTCGTCGACGAGATCGTGCGCTCCGTCGCGCAGCCGACGATCGACGAGATGGCGCAGCGCGGCATCCCGTTCGCGGGTGTGCTCTACGTCGGCCTCGCGCTGACGTCGAAGGGCCCGAAGGTCGTCGAGTTCAACGCGCGTTTCGGTGACCCGGAGACGCAGGTCGTCCTCGCGCGCCTTGTCACCCCGCTCGGCCAGTTGCTGCGGGCGGCTGCACGCGGCGAACTCGCCGATTTCCCGGCGCTGGAGTGGCGCGACGAATCCGCGGTGACCGTCGTCGTCGCGAGCGACGGCTACCCGGCTCAGCCCAAGACCGGTGACCCCATCAGCGGGCTCGAGGACGTCGATGGTGACGGCTCGCGCGCCGGTGGCGGCGCCTACGTCCTGCACGCGGGCACGAAGGCCGGCGACGACGGCACGCTCGTCTCCTCGGGTGGCCGCGTGCTCTCCGTCGTCGCCCTCGGCGCCGACCTCGGCGAGGCCCGCGAGGTGGCCTACGCGGGCGTCGAGAAGATCGACCTGCCCGGTTCGCACCACCGCAGCGACATCGCACTCAAGGCCCTGCGCGGCGAGATCACCGTCTGAGCCTCACGCCCACACCCTCGACGAACCCGCACCGCTCCAAGGAGAGTCCATGACCGACGCCCCGAACCTGCCGGGTTACGCGCACGTCTACTCGGGCAAGGTGCGTGACCTCTACGCGCCGCTCGACGACGCGGGCAACCCGCGCGACGACCAGGTGCTGCTCGTCGCGAGCGACCGCATCTCGGCGTTCGACTACGTCCTGTCGACGCCGATTCCGGACAAGGGCGCGGTGCTGACGCAGCTGTCGCTGTGGTGGTTCGAGCAGATGGCGGACCTCGTGCCCAACCACGTCATCTCCACGGACGTGCCGGAGGCAGTCGCCGGGCGCGCGGTGCTCGTCGAGCGTCTCGACATGGTGCCGCTCGAGGCGATCGCCCGCGCCTACCTCACCGGTGGCGGGCTGGCCGAGTACCGCGAGACGGGTTCGGTGTGCGGCGTCGCGCTGCCCGCGGGGCTCGAGGACGCGTCGAAGCTGGACGAGCCGATCTTCACGCCGACGTCGAAGGCCGAGCTGGGGGAGCACGACGAGCCCATGACGTACGACGAGGCCGTCGATCTCATCGGTGCCGAGCGAGCCGAGGAGATTCGGGACCTCACCGTCCGGATCCTGCAGCGCGGCAACGAGATCGCGTCCGAGCGCGGCATCCTCATCGCCGACACGAAGGTGGAGTTCGGGGTTCGCGCCGACGGCACGCTCGTGCTCGCGGACGAACTGCTCACGCCCGACTCGTCCCGCTTCTGGCCGGCCGACGACTGGCAGCCTGGTCGCGCACAGAACAGCTTCGACAAGCAGTTCGTACGCGACTGGCTCACCTCCGACGCATCGGGCTGGGGGGACAAGGCGAGTGGCGAGGAGCCGCCTGCGCTGCCGGCCGACGTCGTCGAGGCCACCCGCGCCAAGTACGTCGAGGCGTACGAGAACCTCACGGGTCGCATCTTCGCCTGAGCCCCGGGACGCACGAAGCGCGGGCGCCCTCCACCGGGTCGCCCGCGCTTCGTATGTCTGCTGCGGTCAGCCCGTCTGTCCGACGAAGCAGCTGCTGGGTTCCCAGTGCTCCGGTGCCGCGCCGAGCTTGACTCGGAAGTCGCCGCTCTTGGCGCCGGTGACGGTGGGTAGGCCGTTGCCGACCACGACGCGACCGGTGGAGTCGTGGCACACGGCGCTGAGACCGACCGGGCCGATGTCCTCGGGCGCCTTGAACGTGCCCGTGATGAGCGGCCAACGGCCCTCGTGGCCGTCCTTCGTCACCTTGACGTTGCTCACCGAGATGTCGTGGGAGTTCTCGTCCTCGGTCACCTTGGTGATCTTCATGCGGACCTTCTTCGCGCCGGCGGGGGCTTTGCTGATCTTGTTCGAGACCTTCGTCATTCCGGTGCCCGAGCCGACGTTGATCTTGTCCTCGGTGGTTTCGAGAACCTTGCCCGCGGAGTCGAGGAGCTCGTATTCCGTCGCTTTGCGCAGGACGATATCGGGCGCGGCGGGCCTTCGGGCGGAAGAGAAACACCGCTCGTGAGCGTGGAGGCAACGCCGGCCCGGCGGAGTACGGGCAACCGGCCTCTGGCAGGCTCGCTCGACGTCGCAGAACTGGCTCGTCGGTGGGACAGCGAGCCCGATCTCGCCGTCGGGCGGAGGCTGCCGCCCCCGTACACTCGGAAGGGCAAAGGTTCGCCTCAGCCAGCCAACGACGCCCACGCCGGTGTCAAAGAAAACCTGCAGGAGTTAACCCATGGGCCACGTCGTCGTCGACGTCATGCTGAAGTCCGAGATCCTCGACCCCCAGGGTCAGGCCGTCGCCGGTGCGCTCCCGCGCCTCGGTTTCGAGCAGTTCACCGACGTGCGCCAGGGCAAGCGCTTCGTCCTCGAGGTCGAGGGTGACGTCACCGAAGCCCACCTCGCCGCGGCGCGCGACGCCGCCGGCAAGCTCCTGTCGAACCCGGTCATCGAGGACGTCGTCAGCGTCCACGACCTGGCCGACGAGGACGCCCGATGAAGATCGGCGTCATCACCTTCCCCGGTTCGCTCGACGACCACGACGCCAAGCGCGCCGTCCGTCTCGCAGGCGGAGACCCGGTCGACCTGTGGCACGGCGACGCTGACCTCAAGGGCGTCGACGCAGTCGTCGTCCCCGGCGGGTTCAGCTACGGCGACTACCTGCGCTGCGGCGCCATCGCGCGCTTCGCGCCGGTCATGGAGAAGCTCGTGCCCGCCGCGCAGGGCGGCATGCCGGTGCTCGGCATCTGCAACGGCTTCCAGATCCTGTGCGAGTCCCACCTCCTGCCCGGCGCGCTCATCCGCAACGAGCAACAGAAGTTCTTCTGCACCGACCAGGTGCTTCGCGTCGAGAACGCCTCCACCGCGTGGACGAACGACTTCGAGCAGGGCGCGGAGATCACCATCGCGCTCAAGAACGGTGAGGGCTGCTTCGTCGCCGACGCCAAGACCCTCGACGAACTCGAGGGCGAGGGGCGCGTCGTCTTCCGCTACCTGCACGGCAACCCGAACGGCTCCTACCGCGACATCGCCGGCGTGACGAACGAGCGCGGCAACGTCGTCGGCCTCATGCCGCACCCGGAACACTGCGTCGAGGAGGGCTTCGGCCCCTCGACCGACGGCCTGGCGTTCTTCACGAGCGCGATCAAGGCGCTCGCGAACGTCTGAGGGGATACGAGAACACATGAGTGACCTGAGCATGACGCCCGAGCCCGGCCACGAAGCCGGCGCCCGCGAACACCACACCGACAGCAACCAGATCATCGCTGCTCCACAGACCGACGGCCTCGACACGGTGACGAAGGCCGAGGCCTCGCCCGACGTCGAGCAGCCGTGGGCGGAACTCGGCCTCAAGGAGGACGAGTACGCCCGCATCCGCGAGATCCTCGGCCGCCGCCCGACAAGCGCCGAACTGGCCATGTACTCCGTGATGTGGAGCGAGCACTGCTCCTACAAGAGCTCGAAGGTGCACCTGCGCCGCTTCGGCGACCTGCCGAGCGAGACCCCGCGCGGCAAGCAGCTCGCCGGCATCGGTGAGAACGCCGGCGTCATCGACATCGGCCAGGGCTGGGCCGTCACCTTCAAGGTGGAGTCGCACAACCACCCGAGCTACATCGAGCCCTACCAGGGCGCGGCCACCGGCGTCGGCGGCATCGTGCGCGACATCATGGCCATGGGCGCGCGCCCGATCGCCGTCATGGACCCGCTGCGCTTCGGCGCCCTCGACCACCCCGACACCGCCCGCGTGCTGCCCGGCGTCGTCGCCGGCATCGGCGGGTACGGCAACTGCCTCGGCCTGCCGAACATCGGCGGCGAAGTCGTCTTCGACGACTGCTACCAGGGCAACCCGCTCGTCAACGCCCTGTGCGTCGGCAAGCTGCGTCACGAGGACCTGCACCTCGCGAAGGCTGCGGGCAAGGGCAACAAGGTCATCCTGTTCGGCGCCAAGACGGGCGGCGACGGTATCGGAGGCGTCTCTGTTCTCGCCTCGGAGACGTTCGACGCCGAGGGCCCGGCCAAGCGTCCGGCCGTTCAGGTCGGCGACCCGTTCGCCGAGAAGGTGCTCATCGAGTGCTGCCTCGACCTGTACGCCGCGGGCGTCGTCGAGGGCATCCAGGATCTCGGTGGCGCGGGCCTCTCGTGTGCGACCTCCGAGCTGGCCTCGGCCGGTGACGGCGGCATGCGCATCGAGCTCGACCGTGTTCCGCTGCGCGACAGCTCCCTTCGGGCCGAGGAGATCCTCATGTCCGAGTCGCAGGAGCGCATGATGGCCGTCGTCGAGCCGGAGAAGCTCGACGAGTTCATGGCGATCGCGAACAAGTGGGACGTCGAGGCCACCGTTCTCGGCGAGGTCACGGACGGCGAGCACCTCGTCATCACGTGGCACGGCGAGGTCGTCGTCGACGTTCCGCCGCGTTCTGTTGCTCACGACGGCCCCGTCTACGAGCGTCCGCTCGCGCGCCCCGACTACCTCGACGCACTGCAGTCCGACTCCGCGTCGCTGCTGACGCGCCCGTCGTCGGGTCACGAGCTGCGCGAGCAGCTGCTCGCTGTGCTCGGTTCGCCGAACATCGCCGACAAGTCGTGGATCACCGACCAGTACGACCGCTACGTCATGGGCAACACCGCGCTCGCGATGCCGGACGACGCGGGCGTCGTGCGCGTCGACGAAGGCACCGGCCTGGGCGTCGCCGTTTCCACCGACTGCAACGGACGCTTCACGAAGCTCGACCCGTTCATCGGCTCCCAGCACGCCGTCGCCGAGGCGTACCGCAACGTCGCGGCCACGGGTGCGACGCCGCTCGCCGTCTCCGACTGCCTCAACTTCGGTTCGCCGGAGGACGCGGGTGTCATGTGGCAGTTCAGCCAGGCGGTCGACGGCATCATCGAGGCGTGCCGCTCGTTCGGTACGCCGGTGACCGGCGGCAACGTGTCGTTCTACAACCAGACCGGTGACGTGGCCATCCACCCGACCCCAGTCGTCGCTGTGCTCGGCGTCATGGACGACGTCAGCAAGCGCACGCCGTCGGCATGGAAGGACGCTGGCCTCGCGCTCTACGTCCTAGGCGAGACGCGCGACGAGCTGAACGGCTCCGAATGGGCGTGCGTCGTGCACGGCCACCTCGGTGGCACGCCGCCGCAGATTCACCTCGACAACGAGAAGGCACTCGCCACCGTCCTCATCGACGGTGCGCGTGACGGCCTGTTCGCCTCGGCGCACGACCTCTCGTCCGGTGGCCTCGCGGTCGCACTGGCTGAGGGTGCGGTGCGTCACGGTGTGGGTGCGTCCGTCGAGTTCGAGCAGGGCAACGCGTTCGTCTCGCTGTTCTCCGAGTCGGCCGGACGTGCACTCGTCGCTGTTGCGCCCGAGCACGTCGAGGCCTTCGAGGCCATGGCCGGTGGGCACGGCGTGCCCGCGACGAAGATCGGCGAAACGGGCGGGGGAGCGCTCGCCGTCGGCGACCTGTTCTCCGTGCCGGTGGCCGAGCTCGCCGAGACGCACCAGGCGCCGCTGCGCAAGGTCTTCGGCTGATCGACCGAACGAAAGCGGCGGGCCGGTTCTTCGGAACCGGCCCGCCGCTTCGTTGTGCGCGGTGGGAGCGTCACACGATCAGCAGGGGGAGAGGATCAGCCCGAAGCCGCGCAGCAGGTGGACGGCGGCCAGGGCGAGCAGGATGGCAACCAAGCCCGCGCGCAGCGCCACCGGCGGCTTGTCCGCAAGGCGCTGGACGGTCGGAGACCACGTCACCCAGGCGCAGACACCGAGAGCGATCGCAACGAAGAAACCGGTCAGATCGACGGACGAGCACGAGGTGACCTCGCCGTCGTGAGTTTGATTTGAGGTCTGACTGAGTTTGACGCCGAAACCGAGCAGACCGATGGCCAGACCGACTCAGAACGCGTTGGGGACGGCATTGAGGTTCGGCGTGGTCCGGGAGGGTGCGTTCGGTGACGTCGTCAACGGTCTCATTCCTTCATCGGCGATCTGAAAGCGTTGCGGGGCAGGTTCTGTGGCCACGCTGAGGGTGAGACGCACCGAACAGTTGGATGGCTCCACTGGACTTTGCGAATGTTGGGTCTCGTCGTGAGCCGCGGCGGGCACTCTGTCGATGGGCTGCTACCGATGAGTATGGTCGGACCATGCCTGCGATCGTCGAAGCCCTGCGTGGAGTTCTGCCCGCCGACGTCCTCGTGACCGACACTGACGTCATCGCGTCCTACGCCCACGACGAGGCCGAGTGGGCGCCGTTCGGAACCCCGGCCGCCGTCGTACGACCGACGACGTCGGAGCAGGTTCAGCAGGTTGTTCTGGCCTGCCTCGAACACGATGTCGCCGTCGTGCCGCGGGGCGCCGGAACGGGCCTGTCGGGTGGCGCGAACGCACTCGACGGCTGCGTCGTCGTCAGCCTCGAGAAGATGAACCGCATCGTCGAGATCAACGCGACGGAGCGCCTCGCGGTCGTGCAGCCCGGCGTCGTCAACGACCACCTGCGCGCCGCTGCGGGAGAGCAGGGCCTGTGGTACCCGCCGGACCCGGCCTCCGCGCCCTGGTCGACGATCGGCGGCAACTGCGCCACCAACGCCGGCGGCCTGTGCTGCGTCAAGTACGGCGTCACGCGCGACTACGTCCTCGCCCTCGAAGTCGTCACCGGCACCGGCGAACTCGTGCGCGTGGGACGCCGAACGGCGAAGGGCGTCGTCGGCTACGACCTCGTCGGCCTCATGGTCGGCAGCGAGGGCACGCTCGGCATCATCACCGAGATCACCGTCAAACTGCGCGCGGCCCGCGCACCCGAGACGACGGTCGTGGGGTTCTTCCCGGACGTCGTCTCCGCCGGAAACGCCGTCCAGGGCGTCGCGGACGCCGGAATCGCTCCCTTCGCACTCGAACTCGTCGACCAGGTGTGCCTCAAGGCTGTGGACGACTGGAAGAACATGGGCCTGCTCGACATGTGCTCCGAGCACCTCGACGGCAAGAGCGAGGGTAGGGGCGGCGCTGCCGTTCTGCTCGGCCGCATCGACGACCCGGGCGCCGTCGGCGAGCAGGAGGCCACCCGCATGGTCGACGTGTTCACCTCCGCCGGAGCGAGTTTCGCCGCCCGCTCGACGAGCGAGGAGGAAGCGGAGACGTTCTTCGCGGCGCGCCGCCTGGCCTACCCGGCGCTCGAACGCCTCGGCGACACCCTCACCGAAGACGTCTGCGTGCCCAAGGCCGAGGTGCCCGGCATGCTCTCGCGCATCGAGGAGATCGCCGCGAAGCACGACACCGTCATCGCCAACATCGCGCACGCCGGCGACGGCAACCTCCACCCGCTGCTCATCACCGAGCCCGGCGATGACGCCGCCCGCGAACGCGCCCAAGCGGCGTTCGCCGAGATCATCGACGCCGCCCTTGCCGTCGGTGGCACCGTTACCGGCGAGCACGGCGTCGGCCTGCTCAAGATGCCGGGGCTCGAGCAGGAGCAGACGGGTGTCGTCATCGACATGCAGCGCGCGATCAAGCGCGCACTCGACCCGAAGGGCATCTTCAACCCGGGCAAGGTCTTCTCGGCCTGACGGCAAGCCGCGTGCCGGGGGTCACCGCTGGCGCAGCGCGGTCATCTCTCCGACGGCAGGACGTCTCGGCGGGTCACTGAAGCCGAAGCCGCACGCGGTGAGGTCCGTCAGGTTGCCGAGTGGCCGTCCTGTGTAGGTGCCGGAGACGGCCGTGATGACGCGCTCGCCGCGCGCACAGTGGTGCTCGCGGCGGCCGTCGCGTAGGCGTCCGACGGCGTGCACCGCGCGAAAGCGGCTCTTCACAGATGAGGGTGTAGTCGGTTGAGCGCGTCGGTGGCCGGGTAGGGGTCGAGGTCTCCCGGATGATGGAAGTTCTTCACGCTCGCCATCCC
>NZ_QWLM01000013.1 GCF_003515945.1 Dermacoccus abyssi | reverse complement strand
GGTTGACTCGAAGGATCACGCGGTGGCCGCTGCTTCGTCTGCCGTACACGCCGGTGACGATCTCGGCTACCGCGCTACACCACTATCGGGGACTCAACTCGCTTCGTGAGCGGTACGGCCTCGGCATTGTCGATCGCTGCCAGCGTAGAACCCGGAACGTTCGTGGTATCGCAGTCGCGCATTCGCACGGCTGACGTCAGACTTTCGCGCAATGTCGTGCGCAGATCACTCGTCATGTCGCCAGGCAACGCCCCTCGCGTGAGTGGATGCAACCTCTTTCGTCAGGGGTTGAGACGTTAGCGTTCTGCCATGAACGACTACTCCGCCGTCGCTGATCGCTACGCCATCCGCCGTCTTACGGCTGACGACGCCGCGGACATCGCGGCCGTGCACATCCGCGTCTGGCGCGAGACCTACCCGGGACTCATGGCACAGGCGGCTCTCGATGCCCTCGACGTCGAGCGCTTCACCGTGAAGTGGCGCCAGATCCTCGGCGGTGACGACTCACCCCGAGTCGTCGGGGCGATCGAACGCGCCACGGGTGCCCTGGCTGGATGGATCACCGTCGGGCAGGCGCGCGACGAGGACGCTCCCGCGCCCACGGAGCTCTGGGTGCTCAACCTCGCCCGCGAGCACCAGGGGACGGGCGTTGCCCGGGAACTCATGAGGCTCGAGCTGGCGGATCGGCCCGCTTACCTGTGGGTGGTCGAGGGCAATGAGCGCGCCATTGCGTTCTACCGCCGCCACGGTTTCGACATCGACGGCGTCAGGAGGGAACAGGACGACGAGGGCAACCGCGATCTGCGGATGACGCGCCCAACTATCGTGAAGTAGGTCACACTCGTCGCGTACCTTGGTCGCCATGAACGCCTACATCGATGCCGACACATCCCACGGCAGCGGCGCGGACGGCGGTGCCACCACCCCGAGCACCGGACGCAGCGCCTGGCAGAAGCGTTATGACGACGCTGTCGCGAAGGGTCTCGTGCGAGACGCCGACTTCACGACCCTCTCGGGCGAGGAGGTCGACCCCGTCTACGGCCCCACCGACGGTGGGGTCGACCCGCGCATCGGGTGGCCGGGTGAGTACCCATACACGCGCGGCCTGCACTCGACCGGCTACCGCGGGCGCCCCTGGACGATCCGTCAGTTCGCCGGTTTCGGCAACGCCAAGCAGACGAACGAGCGCTACCGGATGATCCTCGGTCGTGGCGGCGGCGGTCTTTCCGTCGCGTTCGACATGCCGACGCTCATGGGGCGCGACTCCGACGAGGAACTCTCCCTCGGTGAGGTCGGCCACTGCGGTGTCGCCATCGACTCCGTCGCCGACATGGAGATCCTCTTCGACTCCATTCCGCTCGGCGACGTCACGACGTCGATGACCATCTCCGGCCCTGCGGTGCCGGTGTTCTGCATGTACGTCGTCGCGGCCGAGCGCCAAGGCGTGGACGTTGGCACGCTCAACGGCACGCTGCAGACGGACATCTTCAAGGAGTACATCGCGCAGAAGGAGTGGCTCTTCGCTCCGGAGCCGCACCTGCGCCTCATCGGTGACCTCATGGAGTACACCACCGAGAAGATGCCGGCCTACAAGCCGCTCTCGGTGTCCGGGTACCACATCCGTGAGGCGGGAGCGACGGCGGCGCAGGAGTTGGCGTACACGCTGGCCGACGGCTTCGGCTACGTCGAACTCGGCCTCTCCCGTGGTCTCGACGTCAACACCTTCGCGCCCGGGTTGTCCTTCTTCTTCGACGCGCACGTCGATTTCTTCGAGGAGATCGCGAAGTTCCGCGCGGCACGCCGTATCTGGGCGCGCTGGATGAAGGAGGAGTACGGCGCCACCTCCGAGAAGGCGATGTGGATGCGGTTCCACACGCAGACGGCGGGTGTCTCCCTCACGGCGCAGCAGCCGATCAACAACGTCGTCCGCACCGCGGTGGAGGCGCTTTCCGCCGTGCTCGGCGGAACGAACTCGCTCCACACGAATGCCCTCGACGAGACGCTGGCGCTGCCGACGGACGAGTCGGCCGAGATCGCGCTGCGTACGCAACAGGTGCTCATGGAGGAGACCGGCATCACGAACGTCGCCGACCCGCTCGGCGGCTCGTGGTACGTCGAGGCACTCACCGACAACATCGAGGCCGAGGCCGAGAAGATCTTCGCTCAGATCCGTGACCTCGGGGAGGCAGGTGCACCGCGTGACGAGGACGGCGCGGTTTGCCACGAGGTGGGGCCGATGACAAGTGGTCTGCTGCGCGGTATCGAGGAGGCGTGGTTCACCGGCAACATCGCGGATTCGTCCTTCCGCTACCAGCAGGCGCTGGAGAAGGGCGACAAGCGCATCGTCGGCGTCAACGCTCACATGGAGACGAACGCCAAGCCGCTGGAGATCCTGCGCATCAGCCACGAGGTCGAGCGCGACCAGGTCGCGTCACTCAAGGAGCGCAAGGCCGGACGCGACGGCGCCGTCGTGCAGGAGAAGCTCGACGCCCTCGTGGCGGCGGCGAAGACCGACGCCAACCTCATCGAGCCGATGCTCGAGGCGGCCCGCGCCGAGGCGACCCTCGGCGAGATCTGTGGGGTTCTCAAGGAGCTGTGGGGCGAGTACCGAGAGCCTGCCGCGTTCTAGTCGAGCCGCCCACGGTGGCACTGTGGCACACCGAACGGACCTCCGTCGCTGGTGCGCCCGAGGTAGGTGCGAACCACGTGTTCCTGCAAGAATGCCTGTATGACGAATCAGCCGCTGAACGCCGCGTCACTGCGCGGTGCCGTCGACCTCTCCTCCCTGAAGAAGCCGCAGGGCGCTCCTGCGGGTGCCGCTCGGACGAGCGACACCTCCGGCGCTACGTCGGCGCCTCTGCCGGGCGCCGCTGAGGCGCCTGCGGCGTCGCCTGATGCGCAGGCTGCCGATACGTTCCGTCACGACGGGCTGGTCGTCGACGTCACGACGGACAACTTCCAGGCCCTCGCTCAGCAGTCGGTTGCGCACCCCGTCATCGTGGCGATCTGGGCGCGCTCGCAGCCTGCGTCGCAGCAGCCGATCGACGTTCTTGCCCGCGCCGTCCGCAAGCAGGAGGGACGCGTTCTCCTCGGTGTGGCGGATCTCGACGACAGCCCCGAGATCGGGCAGGTCTTCGCGCAGCTGTCACAGCAGGCTGCGCAGCAGGGACAGCCCGGTCAGATCCTCGCGGCGGCCTTCGTGCAGGGCCAGCCGATCCCGATTCCGCCCGTCGTCGAGGACGCCATGGCTGACGAGATTCTCGGCCAGATCGTCCAGATCGCCGTGCAGAACGGCGTGACGGGGCGTGTGCAGGGGTACGACCCGAACGCTGCGCCTACAAGCGACACTGACGAAGGCGCGGACGAAGCCGAGCCGGAACTGCCGCCGCTTCACCAGTTGGCGTACGACGCCATCGAGAAGGGCGACTACGAAGGGGCGCTCGCCGCGTTCGACCAGGCGCTCGAGCAGAACCCCAAGGACGAGGAGGCCCGCCTCGCGCGTGGCCAGGTCAAGCTCATGCAGCGCACCCAGGGTGCCGACCTCAACGCTGCGCGCGAGGCTGCGGCGTCGAATCCGGCCGACATCGAAGCGCAGATGACCGTCGCGGACCTCGACCTGCTCGGCGGGCACGTCGAGGACGCTTTCGCGCGCCTCATCGATGTCGTCAAAGCCACGCGTGACGACGAGCGCACCACGGTGCGCGAGCACCTCATCGAGCTTTTCGACGTCGTCGGGTCGAGCGACCCACGCGTCAACAAGGCCCGCACCGCGCTGATGTCTGCGCTGTACTGACGACAGCGGAATTGCGCGTGCATGGAGGGAAACAGCGGCGCTATTCGTAGACCGGTCCTGTAATGCACGAATGGTGGGGGTCTGGTGAAGGAGATCACCACACACCCACCATTCGTGCGGTCATGCCAGGTGCGACATATGAATCCGCGAGAGTCAGCTTCCGAGCGCTGCTGACACCACGTCGCGGGCTTCGGCCTGCACCTGGGCGAGGTGCTCCTCGCCCTTGAACGACTCGGCGTAGATCTTGTACACGTCCTCGGTGCCCGAGGGGCGCGCCGCGAACCAGGCGCTGTCGGTGACGACCTTGAGGCCCCCGATCTTCGCACCGTTGCCCGGCGCCTCCGTCAGCTTCGCCGTGATCGACTCGCCGGCGAGCGTGTCCGCGGCGACGGCGTCGGGCGTCAGTGCGCCGAGCTTTGCCTTTTCCTCACGCGATGCGGGTGCGTCCACGCGGGCGTAGGCGGGGGCGCCGTGCTTCGCTGTCAGTTCGCCGTAGAGCTCCGACGGGGATTTGCCCGTTGTCGCCTTGATCTCCGCCGCGAGCAGGGCGAGCAGGATGCCGTCCTTGTCCGTGGTCCACACGGAGCCGTCGACGCGGACGAACGACGCCCCGGCCGACTCCTCACCGCCGAAGGGGCCCGAGCCGTCGAGCAGGCCGGGCACGAACCACTTGAAGCCGACGGGCACCTCGACGAGCTTGCGGCCGAGGTCGTCGGCCACACGGTCGATCATCGAGCTGCTCACGAGCGTCTTGCCGATGAATCCGTCGCCCCACTGCGGGCGCGCGCCGCCGTAGAGGTACTGGATCGCGACGGCGAGGTAGTGGTTCGGGTTCATCAGGCCGGCGTCGGGCGTGACGATGCCGTGGCGGTCGGAGTCGGCATCGTTGCCGGTTGCGATGTCGTACTTCTCGCGCTGGGCGATGAGGGAGGCCATGGCGTTGGGGGAGGAGCAGTCCATGCGGATCTTCTCGTCCCAGTCGAGCGTCATGAAGCGCCATGTCGGGTCCACGAGAGGATTGACTACCGTGAGATCGAGGCCGTGGCGTTCGGCGATCTCGCCCCAGTAGGCGACGGCAGCGCCGCCGAGTGGGTCGGCGCCGATCCTCACGCCGGCGTTCTTGATCGCCGCCAGATCGACGACGTTGGGCAGGTCGTCGACGTACGTGCCGAGGAAGTCGTACTTCTGCGCCTTCTCCGACGCCTTCGAGAAGGCCACCCGCTTGACACCGGAGAGCCCACCACGGATGTACTCGTTGGCGCGTGCCGCGATGATCTTCGTGGCATCCGAGTCGGCCGGCCCACCGTGCGGCGGGTTGTACTTGAAGCCACCGTCGGCCGGCGGGTTGTGTGACGGCGTGACGACGATGCCGTCGGCCAGGCCGGATCCGTTCGTCAGATCCTTGCCCTTGTTCGCGCGCAGGATGGCGTGGCTGACGGCGGGCGTCGGCGTGTAGCCGTCACGGTCGTCGACGAGCACCGTGACGTCGTTCGCGACGAGCACCTCGAGTGCACTCGCCCACGCAGGCTCGGACAGCGCGTGGGTGTCGCGGCCGAGGAACAACGGGCCGTCGAAGCCCTGCGAGCGGCGGTAGTCGACGATCGCTTGCGTCGTCGCGAGGATGTGCGCCTCGTTGAACGCGGTCTTGAGGCTCGAACCGCGGTGCCCCGACGTGCCGAACGCCACCTGCTGGTCGACGTTCTCAGGGTCGGGCGTGAGCGTGTAGTACGCCGTGACGAGGTGGGGGACGTCGATCAGGTCACGAGGTTCGGCCAACTGGCCCGCGCGGTTGCTCATGCCTTCATCCTGCCCTCTTTGAGCGGCGACGTAAACGCCCGAACCGATGCCCCGAGCGAGGCGGGGCGGACGCGATGAGGCCGGCCGCACCCCTGGCGGGTACGGCCGGCCTCATGCGCTCGATCGAGCGGGTCGTCAGTCGCGCTGACGCGTCTCGTCGGCGGCGTCGCGAGCCTCGTCGTCGGGGCCCCAGCGGCCACCCTCGACGTCCTCGTCGAGGCCGCCACCGGGCGTGCCGGTGATGTCCTTGAGGTGCTCGACGGGCTCGTCACCCGTCTCGTCCTCGCCGGCCGGCGTAAAGGCACGCTCGTGCGCCTTCGACTCGGTCTGCTCGATGTCGAAACCACCCTCGTCCGCGTGGTCGACGGGGTGCATCGCCGGGACGCCGGTACGCGAACTCGCCTGCTGGTCGCCGGCCGCTCCCTGAGCGTCCTCGGCCTGCGCGCCGCCACGCGAACCGTCGAGCGGCTGATCGAGTGCGCCCGGGTTGCCTGCGGCGTCCTCGAGCGGCGCGCCCGCGATGAGGGCCTCGGACGGCTGCCTGTCGGACGAACTCGTCGCTGCGTTCTGGTCACTCATCGTGTTCTCCTGTCGTGCCGTTGCGGTGGACGATGAATCGGCGCCACCGGCCTGCTCGGTAGCGGTGTGCGCAGCCACCTGCGTCATGTCGGGGCGCGTCGCCGGCTCGAACCACACGACACCGAGCGGCGGCATCGTGATCTCGGCCGAGTACGGCTGCCCGTCCCACGGAATTTCCTCCGCGACGACGGAACCGAGGTTTCCGACTCCGGAACCACCGTACGCCTGGGCATCGGTGTTGAGGATCTCGTTCCAGGTACCCGCGTGTGGCAGACCGACGCGCACGTTCTCGTGCGGCGATCCGGCAAAGTTGGCCGCCACGGCGACGACGGGGCGGTAGCCGTCGGACTCCGCCTCGGCGAAGCGGAGCCACGTGTAGGCGTTGCGGTCGGCGTCGTCGGCGTTGATCCAGCGGAAGCCCTCACCCGAGTGGTCGAGAGCCCACATCGCCGGGCGCTCACGGTAGGCCCGGTTGAGATCCTTCATCATCGCGTGGACGCCGTAGTGTGCCGGCTGGTCGAGGAGCCACCAGTCGAGGCTGCGCCCGTCGGCCCACTCGGCCTCCTGGGCGAACTCCGAGCCCATGAAGAGCAGCGGCTTGCCCGGGTGCGCCCACATGTACGCGAGGTAGGCGCGCACACCGGCGAGCTGCTGCCAACGGTCGCCGGGCATCTTGCGCAGCAGGCTGCCCTTGCCGTGCACGACCTCGTCGTGACTGATGGGAAGGACGAACTGCTCGCTGAACGCGTAGACGAGCGCGAACGTGAGGTCGTGGTGGTGGTGCTGGCGATAGATCGGCTCGCGCGCGACGTAGTCGAGCGAGTCGTGCATCCAGCCCATGTTCCACTTCAGGCCGAAGCCAAGGCCGCCCGAATCGGTCGAGCGGGTGATGCCCGGCCACGATGTCGACTCCTCGGCGACGATGACGACGCCCGGGGTGCGCTTGTACGCCGTGGCGTTCGTCTCCTGAAGCAACTGCACCGCTTCGAGGTTCTCCTGGCCGCCGAACTTGTTCGGCTCCCACTCGCCGTCCTTGCGGGCGTAGTTGAGGTAGAGCATCGAGGCGACGCCGTCGACGCGCAGACCATCGGCGTGGAACTCCTCGAGCCAGTACAGCGCGTTCGCGACGAGGAAGTTGCGCACCTGCGGGCGGCCGTAGTCGAAGATGTTGGAACCCCACTCGGGGTGCCAGCCCTTGCGCGGGTCCGGGTGCTCGTACAGCGCCTGGCCGTCGAAGCGGGCCAGCGCCCACTCGTCGGTGGCGAAGTGACCTGGCACCCAGTCGAGGATGACCCCGATGCCCTCCTGGTGGAGGCGGTCGACGAGGAACTTGAAGTCGTCAGGGTCGCCGAAGCGACTGTTGGGCGCGTAGTAGCTCGTGACGTGGTAGCCCCAGCTCGGCGGGTAGGGGTGCTCCATGACGGGCATGAACTCCACGTGCGTGAAGCCCAGGTCCATGACGTAGTTGACGAGGTGTTCGGCGAGGTCACGGTAGCTCTGACCCTGTCGCCAGGAGCCGAGGTGGACCTCGTAGGTCGACATCGGGCCGTGGTGCGGGTCGGTCTCCGCGCGCTTCGTCATCCAGGCCGAGTCGTTCCACTCGTAGTGCGAACTCGTCACCTTCGAGGCGGTGGCGGGCGCCGTCTCGGCGAGCCGCGCCATCGGGTCGGCCTTGGCGCGACGGACGCCGTCGCTGCACAGGATCTCGAACTTGTAGGCGGTGCCCTCATGCACGTCGGGCACGAAGAGCTCCCACACACCGGAATTGGAGAGCGTGCGCATGCCGTGGCCGACGCCGTCCCAGTGGTTGAAGTCGCCGACGACGCGCACGGCCTTGGCGTTGGGCGCCCAGACCGCGAACGACGTGCCGGTGACGTCACCCATGACGCTCGGGTAGGTGCGCACGTGCGCACCGAGCACGTTCCACAACTCCTCGTGACGACCCTCACCGATGAGGTGGAGGTCGATCTCGCCGAGCGTCGGCATGAAGCGGTACGGGTCGTCCCCGCGCTGCTCCGCGCCGTCCTCGTAGGTTGTGAGGATGCGGTAGTCGGGCATGTGCTCGCCCGCCGTGGCGCCCACCCAGATGCCCTCGTACTCGTGTGTGAGCTCGACGCGCTGATCGCCCATCTCGACGGTGACCGTGCGTGCCATCGGACGCACGACACGGAACGTGATGACGCCGTGGGCGACGTGAGCACCGAGGACGCGGTGCGGGTCGCGGTGTTCACCAGCGAGGACGACGTTCAACTCGTTCGTGTCGACCGATGCGGGACGCACCTCGCCGCCGGAGCGTTCGGTGTCCATTCCGAGGGCCGAACCGGCCTGGGCCGCCAGGTCCTTCGTTGCACCGACGACGCTGCTCACGACCCCGGTTCCCGCTGCGTCGGGCTTGCTGCCCGGCTCGGCGACGGTGGCGTCATCGGTTGCGGGGACACCGCGCGTCGTGACGGGAGGGGGAGTGTTCTCGGAGTTCATGGTGCTCCTTTCGTCGATGCCCGCAGCTGCGTCGCCGGTGTCGGCGAGCGGCGTGACGGGGTGCGCGCTCATGGCGTGCACTTCGGAGGCCTGCGGTGCGGCCTCGAGGATCCGGACGACGGCGTTCGCGGGGATGCTGAGCCAATCCGGACGGTTGCGGGCTTCGTAGGAGATCTCGTAGAGCGCCTTGTCGAGCACGAACAGATCGAGCAGGTCGCGGGGGACGGAGGCGCCGGCCTCACGCTCGTAGCCTTCGAGAAACGCCGCCTGCGTCGCGCCGACCCAGGCGCGGCGGTCGCCGTCGGCGCCCGGTTGCTCGTTCTCGATCGTGCCTCCGGCGTAGTCGAAGGAACGCAGCATGCCCGCGACGTCGCGCACGGTGACGTCGGGGTTCGTTCGTTCGTCGAGCGGACGCAGAGGCTCGCCCTCGAAGTCGAGCAGCACCCACCCGCGCTCGGTTACGTCGAGTACCTGACCGAGGTGGTAGTCGCCGTGGATGCGCTGGAACGCCGGCCACGTCGCGCCGCGGCTCGCCTCGATGCGTGCGGAGACGGCCGTCGTGTGCTGTGCCAGGTGCTCGGCCTCGTGGAAGGCCGCGGCCGCGCGCTCGTGCATCTCGTCGACGAGGTCGCTGATGCGGTTCGCGTCGGGCTCGGCCGTCGGCAGAACCTCGGCGAGGGTGCGGTGGACCTCAGCCGTCGTGCGGCCCAGGGCGCGGGCTCCCTCGGTGAAGTCACGGTTGTCACGAGCGGCCTCGAGGGCCTCGCGCCATGCGTCACGCACGTTCGGCAGGAACTCCTGCGCGAACGCGAGGTCGGCCGTCACGCGCTCGCGGCTGTGGCGACCCTCGCTGTACGAGCCCGCCAGCGACGCGTAGAGGGCTGGCACGTGCTGGTTGCCCGCCGCGGTGAGGGCGTTCGTGATCTCGATGTCGGGGTTGGAGCCGACGTGGAGCACGCGGAAGACCTTGGCGATGAGCTGCGAGCCGTCGTCGAGCGTGTAGATGATCGACGTGTTCGACTGCTCGCCGCTGAGCACCTTCGCGCTGCGCATGCGGGGCAGCCCCGCGCCGCGGGGGCTGGGGCGGCCCTTGACGGTCATCTCGACGACGCCGTCGCTGCGCTCCTCCTCCGTGCCGGCGTTGACCATGACGTCGAGCAAAGCTGCCGCGAACACCGGGTCGTGCGGGCCGTCGTAGAAGTACCGCGTGCCGAGGACGGAGTGCTCGGACGTGCCGATGAGGGCGTGCTCCAACTCCGGTACCCGCTCGCCGCGGTAGGTGACGGGGATCTGGTAGGTCGTGTTCTCGCCGGACGTGACGTCCCGCAGGAACATGATCTCGACGCCGACCTGACCGCTCGGGTCGGCCAGCCGGAAGGCGCTCGTCCGGTGGAACTGCGGCGTGCGCCCCTTGCCCTGGAACCAGCGCTGCTTCGCCACCCAGGGGCCGACGAGGTCGATCTTGCCGGGCTCCATCGAAGCGTTCGAGTGGATCTCGGCCACCATCAGCCGTCCTCCTTGAGCACGTCGAGCAGTTCGGAGGCGTCGGCCTCGGCGCTGCCCTTGGCGGCGGGCAGCTCGGCGTCCGCGCTCACGTCGGACTCGATGGCGAGCCAGTAGAAGCCGCGCGAACCGAGCATGGCCTCGAGCGTGCCGTCCTCGCGGATCGCGCCGAAGCCCTGACCGCCGAAGATGTCGGTGAGCTCGGCGCCGGCGAACTTCTCACCGACCGCGATGCGAGCACCCTGCGGGCGCGACGACAGGTTGTTGACGCACAGCAGGTGCTTGGCCGAGTCCTCGGACTTCGCGTCGTCGTCCGACATCGAGCGGGTGTAGGCGAGCACGGCCTCGTTGTCGGCCGGCGTGACGACGAAGTCGCCCATGCCGAACGCCGCGTGGCGCGAGCGTACGGCGAGCATGCCGCGCGTCCAGTGCAGCAGCGAGGAGTTGCTGGCCATCTGCGCCTCGACGTTCACCGCGGAGTAGTTGTGCACGAGGTTCTGGATGACGGGCAGGTACAGCTTTCCCGGGTCGGCCGTCGAGAAACCCGCGTTGCGGTCCGGCGTCCACTGCATCGGCGTGCGGACGGCGTCACGGTCGTCGAGCCAGATGTTGTCCCCCATGCCGATCTCGTCGCCGTAGTACAGGCACGGCGAGCCCGGCAGCGACAGCAGGAGCGCGTTGATGAGTTCGATCTCGGCGCGGCTGTTGTCGAGCAGGGGAGCGAGACGGCGGCGGATACCGACGTTCGCGCGCATGCGCGGGTCCGGTGCGTACCAGCCGTACATGGCGGCGCGCTCCTCGTTCGTCACCATCTCGAGGGTCAACTCGTCGTGGTTGCGCAGGAAGGTGCCCCACTGCGTGCCCTTGGGGATCGGCGGGGTGTCGGCGAGCACGTCGATGATCGGCGCGGCCTTCTCCTCGCGCAGCGAGTAGTACAGGCGCGGCATGACGGGGAAGTGGAAGCACATGTGGCACTCCGGGTCTTCCTCGGTGCCGAAGTAGTCGACGACCTCGTGCGGCATCTGGTTGGCCTCGGCGAGCAGAACGCGTCCGGGGTACTCCTCGTCGACCGTCCGACGAAGGCGCGCGAGGAACTCGTGCGTCTTCGGGTGGTTCTCGCCGTTGTGGCCCTCCTCCTCGAAGAGGTACGGCACGGCGTCGAGACGGAAACCGTCGATGCCCATGTCCATCCAGTAGCGGACGATGTCGAACATCTCCTCCTGAACGGCCGGGTTCTCGAAGTTGAGGTCCGGCTGATGGGAGAAGAAGCGGTGCCAGAAGAACTGGCGGCGCACGGAGTCGAAGGTCCAGTTGGACTCTTCGGTGTCGACGAAGATGATGCGCGCCTCGGAGTACTTCTCGTCCGTGTCCGACCACACGTAGTAGTCGCCGTACGGACCTTCCGGATCCTCGCGGCTCGCCTGGAACCACGCGTGCTGGTCGCTCGTGTGGTTCATGACGAAGTCCGTGATGATGCGGATGCCGCGAGCGTGGGCCTGCGCCACGAGCTCCTGGAACTCGGGCAGCGTGCCGAACTCGGGCAGCACCTGCTTGTAGTCACTGATGTCGTAGCCGCCGTCGCGCAGCGGCGAGGCGTAGAACGGGGGCAGCCACAGGCAGTCGACGCCCAGCCACTGCAGGTAGTCGAGCTTGCCCATGAGGCCGGAGAAGTCGCCCGAACCGTTGCCGGTGGAGTCGCTGAAACCGCGCACGAGCGCTTCGTAGAAGACGGCCTTACGGAACCACTGGGGGTCGTGCTTGAGCCCGGGCTGGTGGAGTCCAAGTCCCTGCATGTCTTCAGAACCGCCTTACATGAATGATGTGAACGTTTTCGGCGTCCGGTCCGAGCCGGACGAAGTTGTGCTCGCCCCAGTGCCAGGTGGCATCGCTGAGGAGGTCGTGGGCCACGAAGCCCTCGTCGCCGCGCAGGCCGATCGCTCCCATGTCGAGGTGCACCCAGGTCTCACGCGTGGCGTGCGGGTCGGTGTTGGCCACGACGAGGATCGTGTCCTCGCTGCCGTCGGTCAGCACACGGCGCTTGGAGAAGACAAGGAAGTTCTCGTCGTCGACGCCGTGCCAGCGCAGGTTCCGCAGGTGTTCGAGGGCCGGGTGCGCGCGGCGGATCTCGTTGATCCGGCGCAGGTACCAGTCGATCGACTGCCCTTCCTTGGGCCCGCCTGGAAGGTAGTCGTCCCACCCGCGGTTCTTGAACTGGTACTTCTCGTTGTCGATCTGCTCCTGGGCACCCGGTCGGGCGACGCTTTCCATGAGCTCGTACCCGGCGTAGATGCCGTAGGTGGGCACGAGCGTCGCGGCGAGAGCGGCGCGCAGCTTCCACGCTGCCGGGCCGCCGAACTGCATGTACGGCGTGAGGATGTCGTGTGTCGTCGGCCAGAAGCTCGGACGCATGTAGCTCGCCGTGTCGCCGATGAGCTCGTCGAGGTACTCGCGGATCTCCCACGGCTGGTGGCGCCACGCGTAGTACGTGTAGCTCTGCTGGAAGCCGATGCGCCCGAGGTTGTGCATCATGGCGGGCTTCGTGAACGCCTCGGCGAGCCAGATGACGTCCGGGTGGTTCTTCGCGACGTCGGCGATGAGCCACTGCCAGAACTCGACCGGCTTCGTGTGCGGGTTGTCGACCCGGAAGATCTTGATGCCGTGGTCGATCCACACCTGCATGACGCGGCGCATCTCGGCGTAGATGCCGGCCGGGTCGTTGTCGAAGTTCAGGGGGTAGATGTCCTGGTACTTCTTCGGCGGGTTCTCGGCGTAGGCGATCGTGCCGTCGCTACGCGTCGTGAACCACTCGGGGTGCTCGGTGACCCACGGGTGGTCAGGCGCGCACTGCAGCGCGATGTCGAGCGCGACCTCCAGGCCGAGCTCCTCGGCGCGGGCGACGAAGGCGTCGAGATCGTCGAAGGTGCCCAGCGACGGCTCGATGGCGTCGTGGCCACCGTCCTTGCTGCCGATGGCGTACGGCGAACCCGGATCCTCGGGGCCGGCCGTCAGCGAGTTGTTCGGACCCTTGCGGTTGATCGCGCCGATCGGGTGGATCGGCGTGAGGTAGACGACGTCGAAGCCCATGTCGGCGACGGCCGGAAGGCGCTCGGCGGCCGTACGCAGCGTTCCGGAGACCCACTTGCCCGTGGCCTCGTCGAAGTAGGCGCCCTCGGAGCGCGGGAAGAACTCGTACCACGCGCCGGTCAGGGCGAGCTTTCGCTCCACCAGCCACGGGTACTCGGGGCTGGGAGAGACGAAGTCACGCAGCGGCAGGCGCTCCATGACCTCCTTGACGCTGAGCGACGTGCCCGCGGCGAGGCGCTCGTCCTGCGGCAGGCTCGTGTCGCGCATCGTGGCGGCCGCGTGCTCGAGCACGCGGGCGTCGTCGTCCGGGTGGTCGTTCGTGGCGAGCGAGCGGTCGAGAACGCGGGCGCCTTCCTCGAACATCACCTCGACGTCGATGCCGGCGGGCACCTTGATCGTGGCGTCGTGCTCCCACGTGCCGTACGGGTCGCTCCAGCCCTCCACACGGAAGTGCCACACCCCCTCGTGGTCGGCTTCGGCCTCGGCGGTCCACAGGTCGAGGCCCGGGTTGACGCAGGTCATGGTGACGATGCGCTCGGCACCGTGCGGGGAGACCATGACGAGGGAGGCGTTGGCGACGTCGTGGCCCTCACGGAACACCGTGGCGCGCACGGTGAAGGGTTCGTCGACGACCGACTTGGTCGGCAGGTTGCCGCCGTCCACGATCGGCATGACGTCGGTGACCGGGATGCGTCCGATGCCTCGCACGCCACCGATCTCCACGTGCGCCGTCGTGGGGGCGCTCGCCGCGGGTTCGGGGCGGTGCTCAGTGGTGTCGGGGGTGTACCGGCCGGTTTCCGGCTCGGCGCTCGCCGGGTTCGAGGCGAGGTCGATGTCGTCTCGCGCGGAGGCGGGCGACGCGGCAGAGGTGTCGGGGGTCGGTTTCGGCATGGGCGATCGGCCCGGCTGAGAAACAGTCACGTGCGTCACGCTACCCAATACCACTGACAACCGCTTCTCGCGCGAGGGGCGGCGAGACGGCCAGCCGCGTGAGACCGGCCTCACATGGGCATTCGCGGAGCTTGCGCCCGGTTCGCGGGCCGAGATGAGGCCCGCCTACGATGACGGGGTGTTCGTCCCCCTGACTGTCGTCGTCCTCGGCGCCACCACCCTGCTCGCGCTGCTCGCCGCAGTCGCGACGGTTCGCGGGCGTCCCATCGACAACCCGATCTTCTATCTCGTGATCGCGGTCGAGGTGCTGCTCGTGCTGCAGCTCGTCGTCGGTATCGCGACGTCGGGCTCGGCCGATCCGCGGATGAACACCGGAATCTTCATCGCCTACCTCGTCGGGCTGCTCATCGTCCTGCCCGTCGCAGGATTTTGGGCCATCGCCGAGCGGGAATCGCGCTGGGGGACGGCGGTGCTGCTGCTCGCCGCTGTCGGCCTGGGCATCATGGTCGGCCGCATTCTGCAGCTGTGGAACGGTCACCCGTGACCCCGAGCAACAACGACCCCGCACCGAACGAGGCGAAGGACGCGCGCGACGTGACCAGCCGGAACACCCGAACCGTGAACTCGGGACCGGGACGAATGCTCGTGGCCGTGTACGGCCTGTTCGCGCTCGCCGCGACGGGGCGCTCGATCATGCAGTTGTCCCAGAGCTTCTCGAAAGCGCCGGCCGCCTACCTCCTCTCGGCGCTCGCGGCGATCGTCTACATCGTCGCGACAGTGGCCCTGGCACGCGGTGACCGGACGTCGGTGCGTCTCGCCCGGGCGACGATCGGTTTCGAACTCGCCGGTGTCCTGATCGTCGGGCTGTGGAGTGTGCTCCAGCCCGACGCGTTCCACGACAAGACCGTGTGGTCGCACTTCGGCCAGGGCTACGGGTTCGTGCCCCTGCTGTTGCCGATCATCGGTCTGCTCTGGCTGCGCCGGAGCGCGCCGACCCGCTGACCTGACGCCCGGCGCTCGTCTCAGTCGAGTCGCGAGGGCTCGCCAGTCCGCGGCCGAGCGGTCAGCTCGTCGGAGTGAGGACCAGCATCGTCGGCCCGTTCACCGGCCTGGCAGAACCAGCTGGGATCGTCTCGGGTGCGAGTTGGGCGGGGTCGGGCACACTCGAATCCCACAGCACCTCCCACGCGTTCACTCCCGCCGATTCGGGCAGGGTGACCTCGTCCCCCGGCCCGTTGTGCAGCACCAGTAGGAGCGACTCCTCGTGCTCGCGTGAGCCGTCGAAGTGGGCCTGCACCGTGTGGACACTCGGGTCGTTCCACTCGTCCGCCGTGAGCGTGCGGCCGTGCGCTCCGAACCACCGCAGGTCCGCCACGTCACTGGCATCGCTCGCGCCGGGGAAGAACGTCGTGTGCCGCAGGACGGAGAAGCGTTCGCGCAGGCTTGTGAGATGACAGGTCGTTGCCACGAGCTGACGCTGGTCGGCATCGTGATCCCAGGAGAGCCAACTGGTTTCGTTGTCCTGGCAGTACGCATTGTTGTTACCGCCCTGGGTGCGGGCGAACTCGTCGCCGGCCGTCATCATCGGGACGCCGGCCGACAGCAACAAAGTGCCGAGCAGGTTGCGCACCGTCCGCAGGCGCGCAGCCCGTATCGACGGGTCGTCGCTCTGGCCCTCGACGCCGTGGTTCCACGAACGGTTGTCGCTCGTGCCGTCGTGGTTGTGCTCGCCGTTGGCCTCGTTGTGCTTCGAGTCGTACGCCGTGAGGTCGGCCATCGGGAAGCCGTCGTGTGCCGTGACGTAGTTGACCCCGGCCTGCGGGCGGCGTAGCGGGCCGGCGAACAGGTCGCGTGATCCGGCGAGGCGCGTCGCGAGATCGGCGATGCCTTGGCCGGGTTGCCCGGCGCCGGCGCGCGCCACGTCCCCGAGCCAGAAGTCACGCACCGTGTTGCGGAACCGGTCGTTCCACTCGCTGAAGCCGGGGGGGAACTGGCCGGTCCGCCAACCGTTCGGGCCGATGTCCCACGGCTCTGCCACGAGCTTGACCTGCGAAAGGACGGGGTCGGTGCGCATCGCCATGAGCAGGGCAGCGTTCGGATCGAAGTCGTCCCCGGGCGCGCGACCCAGCGTCACGGCGAGGTCGAAGCGGAAGCCGTCGACGTGGTAGGTCGTCACCCAGTGGCGCAGCGAGTCGAGCACGAGCCGCATCGCGGCCGGGTGTCGGACGTCGACGCTGTTGCCGCAGCCGGTGACGTCGATGTCGCGCCCGTGCTCGTCGAGGCGGTAGTACGCACGGTTGTCGAGGCCGCGCAGTGAGAACGTGGCGCCTTCGTGGCCGCTTTGCTCGGCGGTGTGGTTGTAGACGACGTCGAGGATCACCTCGAGACCCGCGGCGTGCAGGGCCTTGACCGTGTCCTTGAACTCGCGAGTCACGGCCTGGGGATCGGTTGCTGACGCGTACGCCGCGTGCGGGGCGAGGAATCCGAGCGTGTTGTAGCCCCAGTAGTTCGTCAGACCGAGCTTCACGAGGTGCGGTTCGTCCGTGAATGCGTGCACGGGCAGCAGCTCCACCGACGTGACGCCGAGCGAGCGCAGGTGTTCGATCGAGGCGGGGTGAGCCAAACCGGCGTAGGTGCCACGCAGGTGCTCGGGCACCTCGGGGTTGAGGCGTGAGAACCCGGCCACGTGTGTTTCGTAGAAGACCGTGTCGGCCATCGGCACACGGGGGCCGGACGCATCGTCACCCCAGTCATAGGTCTCGTCGACGACGACCGAGCGCGGCACGTAGGGCGCCGAATCCCGTTCGTCGCGCACGGCGTCGTCGCCGTGGAACGCCTCGTCGACGACGTGGCCGAAAACCTCGGGGCGCCAGGTGACCTCACCGTCGACCGCCTGCGCATAGGGGTCGAGCAACAGCTTGGCCTCGTTGTGGCGATAGCCCTGATCGGGGGCCCAGCGACCGCGAACGCGGTAGCCGTAGCGGGTGCCCAAGCCCGCGTCGTCGCGGAAGATCGCCCACTGGCCTCCGCCGACGTCGCTCATCGCGTGACGCGTCTCGTTCTCGCCGTCGAAGAGACACAGCCAGACCCGCTCGGCGTGGCCTGCGTAGACGCAAAATGTGACGCCGCCGCGCTCGAGTGTGACGCCGGGCTTGGGGGGACGAGCGAAGACTCGTGGCGGGGCAGTCATGCGAACAAGGATAAGAGTGGGTAGGTTTGCCGTATGACTGATCCCACAGCGCTTCCGAACTTCGGCCAGCCCACCCCCGCAGCCGGTGGTGACGGCGCGTCCGCATCCCTCACCGACAAGGTCGTCGGTGTGCTGAACGGCTTCGGCTTCAACCCGCAGATCGACTCCGACGGCGACGTCATGTACACGGTCGAGGACCAAAACCTCTTCGTGCGCGTCATGGAGGGCGAGATCGACCTCGTCCGCCTCTTCGGCCAGTGGCAGATCACGGACGACATCACGTCCGACCTCGCCAAGCGCCTCAACGCGGCCAACGACGTCACGCTCAGCCTCAACATCGTCAAGGTCGGCATCGCCCGCGACATGGTTGTCGTCTCCGGTGAGCACCTCGTCACGCCGGACCTCGACCTGCAGATGGTTCTTCCGTCGACGACGCAGATGATCCTGCAGGCCACCCAGCTGTGGCACCAGAGCGTCAACTCCGACGGCCCGCACGCGGCCGAGGGTGGCGTGCCCGCGTTCGCGCAGACGGACGGCGAGCAGCCCACGCCGGAGGCCTGATCGCATGAGCGAGTACGGCCAGTGGATCAAGGTCACGATCGCGGAGGGCATCGCCACGATCCGCCTCGACCGACCGAAGATGAACCCGATCGATGCTGACGTCCAGGAGAGCCTGGGGCGCGCCGCGGCCGACATCGGTGCCGACGAGAGCGTGCGCGCCGCGATCATCACCGGCGGCGACAAGGTCTTCGCAGCGGGCGCCGACATCAAGGAGATGCAGGCGTTCGACTACGTCGACATGGTCGAGCGCGCGCACCTCATCCAGGACGCCTACCGCGCCCTGGCGGAACTGCCGATCCCGACGATCGCCGCCATCGAGGGTTACGCCCTCGGCGGCGGATGCGAACTGGCCATGACGTGCGACTTCCGCGTTGCCTCCAAGGAGGCCACGCTCGGCCAGCCCGAGATCCTCCTCGGCCTCATCCCGGGTGCCGGCGGTACGCAGCGCCTCGTCCGGCTCGTCGGGCAGTCCAAGGCCAAGGACCTCGTCTTCAGCGGCCGCTTCGTCAAGGCAGACGAGGCCCTCGAGATCGGCCTCGTGGACGAGCTCGTCGACGCCGGCACGGCGTACGAGGCGGCCCTCGAGCGTGCTCGTACCTACGCGAAGATGCCGCGGATCGCGCTGCGCTTCGCGAAGGAACTGATCAACCGCAGCGCCGACGTCGACCTCGCCACGGGCCTGGCCACGGAGTCGCAGCTCTTCGCCGGTCTCTTCGCCACGAAGGACCGCGAAATCGGTATGGCGTCGTTCGTCGAGCACGGGCCGGGCAAGGCCCGCTTCGAGGGTCGCTGACGGCGATGATCAAGCAATGGAAGGTCGAGCGTGAATGGCAGGAGCCTTTTCTCGAGGCCCTGCGCGCTCGCGGCGCCTCCCCGCAGGCCTGCGACGCCGCGCTCGGCGAGGTGGACGAGGCCTGCATCCGTGAGAACGCCATGGCGAAGGAGCTCTTCGGAGACCCGGTCGCCTACGGAAAGGAAATCCCTGTGTCCGAGCCCATGACGGCACGCGAGGCGGGCCTTTCCCGCACCCGAGCGCTGCTGCTGGCGATCGCCGGCCTCGTCGGCATGTTCTTCGCTCTGCTCGGCTGGACCGGCATGGTGACCGACGCGACGAAGGTCTGGGGCGCGAACCCCACGATCTGGTTCGTTCTCGGCCTCATCATCGCGGTTGCCGCGGCGGTCGGTGACACCGTTCTCGGGCGTCACGCCGACTTCACGCAGGGCCGGGCCGACGCGGGCTCGACTCTTCTCAACCGGCTCCTGCCGTGGATCATCGTCGCGCTCACCCTCGTCGGCATGCTCGTCGTGAAGCTGACGCACGGCTGAGGCCACAGGTCTCAGTCACCAAAATCACCTCAACCCAGGACTCGACGATCACGTTACTGATGGGTAACGTGTCGCGAGACGGACCAAGCTCCTACGAAAAGGACGGTAGACGCATGAACATCGTCGTCTGTGTCAAGCACGTTCCCGACGCTCAGGGCGAGCGCGGGTTCTCCGATGACAACACCACCGACCGCGAGAACGTCGACGGTCTCCTCTCGGAGCTCGACGAGTACGCGGTCGAAGCTGCGCTGAAGATCACCGAGGCCGAGGGCGGCGAGGTCACCGCGCTCACCGTCGGCCCGGCCGATGCCGTGGACGCCGTGAAGAAGGCTCTGCAGATGGGCGCCGACAAGGCCGTCCACGTCAGCGACGACGCCATCGCCGGCTCCGACGCCCTCGCGACGTCACTCATCCTCGCCGAGGCCATCAAGAAGGTCGGTCAGCCCGACATCGTCCTGTTCGGTCTGGCCTCCACCGACGGTGGCATGAGCGTTGTTCCGGCCATGGTCGCCGAGCGCCTCGGCCTGCCGCAGGTCACGCAGGTCTCCACCCTCGAGGTCGCCGACGGCAACGTCACCGGTCGCCGTGACTCGGACGTCGCCTCCGAGACGCTCGTCGCCTCGATCCCGGCCGTCGTCTCGGTCACTGACCAGATCAACGAGCCGCGCTACCCGTCCTTCAAGGGCATCATGGCTGCGAAGAAGAAGCCGGTCGAGGAGATGAGCCTCGGCGACCTCGGTGTCGACGCCGGCCAGGTCGGTCTCGACAACGCCTCGACGAAGGTGCTCGACACGACCAAGCGCCCGCCGCGTGAGCAGGGCGAGGTCATCACCGACGAGGGCGACGGCGGCAAGAAGCTCGTCGAGTTCCTCGCCGGTCAGAAGCTCATCTGATCATCGACCCCACTGACTTAGGAGAAACACACCATGGCTGAAGTTCTCGTCCTGGTCGACCACGTCGATGGCCAGGTCCGCAAGGTGACCGCCGAACTGCTGACGCTCGCTCGTCGCATCGGCACGCCGTCCGCTGTCTTCGTCGGCTCGAACGTCGACGCCGCTCGTCCGCGTCTGGCCCAGTTCGGCGCCGAGAAGGTCTACGTCGTCGACAACGGTGACCTCGACGGTCACCCGGCTCCGCTCGCCGAGGCGCTCGCCGCCGTCGTCGAGCAGGCCTCGCCGTCCGCGATCCTCCTGCCCTCCTCGGGCACGAACAACGAGGCCGCCGCGCGCCTCGCCGTCAAGACCAACTCCGGTCTGACGACGGATGCCGCAAACGTCGAGGCCGGCGACGGTGACGCTCCGGTCACGACGCAGTCGGTCTTCGCCGGTTCCTGGACCCTGAAGTCGCAGGCCACGACGGGCCTGTCGATCATCACGGTCAAGCCGAACTCGACGCCGCCGCAGGCCTCGCAGGCACAGGCCGCGCCGGTCACGGTCGACGTCTCGGTCTCCGACGCCGCCAAGGGCGCCAAGATCACCGAGCGCAAGGAGAAGGAGAAGTCGGGTCGCCCCGAGCTCACCGAGGCTCCGATCGTCGTCTCCGGTGGTCGCGGTACGAACGGTGACTTCTCGCCGGTCGAGGCGTTCGCCGACGTTCTCGGTGCTGCCGTCGGTGCCTCCCGCGCCGCCGTCGACGCCGGCTGGTACCCGCACACGAATCAGGTCGGTCAGACCGGTAAGCAGGTCTCGCCGCAGCTGTACGTCGCGGCGGGTATCTCCGGTGCCATCCAGCACCGCGCCGGTATGCAGACGTCGAAGACGATCGTCGCCATCAACAAGGACGAGGAGGCGCCGATCTTCGAGCTCGTCGACTTCGGCGTCGTCGGCGACCTGTTCAACGTGCTCCCGCAGGCCACGGACGCGGTCAAGGAAGCCAAGAACTGATCGTCTGATCGTTCTCACCGACAGCGCCCGGTTCCCCTCGAAAGGGAGCCGGGCGCTCTCGCGTGATTGGGCCCATTTGCACCGAGGCCTAGACTTGTACGGTGCCGAACCGCGTCTACCTCGACCATGCCGCCACCTCGCCCATCTACGCCGAGGTCATCGAAGCGATGGCGAAGCAGATGGCCGTCGTGGGCAACGCCTCGAGCCTGCACACGAGCGGCCGCAACGCCCGCAGCGTCGTCGAGGAATCGCGGGAGCGCATCGCAGCTGCCCTCGGAGCTCGTCCGTCCGAGGTGATCTTCACCTCCGGTGGCACCGAGGGCGACAACCTCGCGATCAAGGGCACCTACCGCGCCACGCGTCGCATCGACGCCGCCCGTGACCGACTCATTGTGAGCGGCATCGAACACCATGCCGTGCTCGACGCTGTCGAGGCACTCGTCGCGACCGAGGACGCCCGCGTCACGTGGGTGGAGCCCGACGCTGACGGGGTCGTCACAGCGCATGCCGTCCGCATGGCGCTCGAAGCCGACGGGGGAGCGGGCACGGTCGCCCTCGTCAGCGTCATGTGGGCGAACAACGAGGTCGGCACGGTGCAGCCGATCGCCGAGATCGGCGCCGTCTGTGCGGAGTTCGGCATCCCGTTCCACACCGACGCGGTGCAGGCCGTGGGTCATCTCGACGTCGACTTCGGCGCCTCCGGTGCCACGATGCTCGCCCTGAGCGGTCACAAGGTCGGCGGTCCCCAGGGCGTCGGCGCGCTACTCCTGGCGCGCGACGCACGGCTCGATCCGTTGACGCACGGCGGCGGGCAGGAGCGTCAGGTGCGTAGCGGCACCCTGGACGTCGCAGGCATCCTCGGCCTCGCCGAGGCCGTCGAGAAGTCCTGCGCCACGCGTGAGGGTGAGGCCGCGCGCCTCGCGAAGCTGCGTGATCGACTCGTCGAGGGTGCGCTCGCACTCGACCTCGGCGTCTCGGTGAGCGGCTTCTACGAGGCGGGCGACGTGGAGCGTCGCCTGCCGGGCAACGCCCACTTGCGCGTGCCCGGCTGCGACGGCGACTCGATGCTCTACCTCCTCGACGCGGCGGGCGTCGAGTGCTCCACCGGTTCGGCCTGCCAGGCCGGCGTGCCGCGCCCGAGCCACGTCCTGCTGGCCATGGGTATCCCCGAGGAGCAGGCTCGCGGGGCGCTGCGACTCACGCTCGGGCATACATCGACCGATGACGACGTTGACGCCTTCCTGCGGGAGTTGCCGGCGGTCGCCGAGCGTGCCCGCCGTGCCCAGGAAGCAACCCGGAAGGTGTCGTGATGCGCGTCGTCGCTGCAATGAGCGGGGGAGTCGACTCGGCCGTCGCCGCCTCGCGCATGCTCGAGGCCGGACACGAGGTCGTCGGGGTGCACCTCGCTCTCTCCCAGTCCGCCGCGACGCTCCGTGAGAGTGCGCGCGGCTGCTGCACGATCGAGGATGCCGGTGACGCGCGCCGCGTCGCCGACAAGCTCGGCATCCCGTTCTACGTGTGGGACATGGCCGAGCGGTTCAAGGCCGACGTCGTCGAGGACTTCGTCGCCGAGTACGAGGCGGGCCGCACCCCCAACCCGTGCCTGCGCTGCAACGAGAAGATCAAGTTCGCCGCCCTGCTCGACAAGGCTTTGGCTCTTGGCTTCGACGCCGTCGCGACGGGCCACTACGCCCAGATCGTGGAGGGTCCGAACGGTCGCGAACTGCACCGCGCCGTCGACATGGCGAAGGACCAGTCGTACGTGCTGGGTGTGCTCGACGCCGATCAGCTCGCGCACTCGTTCTTCCCGCTCGGTGACACGACGAAGCCGCAGATCCGCGAGGAGGCCGCCTCCAAGGGCTTCTACGTCGCCAACAAGCCGGACAGCCACGACATCTGCTTCATCGCCGACGGCGACACGCAGGGTTACCTCGCGAAGCGTCTCGGCAAGCAGCCCGGCGACATCGTCGACAGCGACGGCGAGGTGGTCGGCCGGCACGAGGGCGCCTACGGCTTCACCGTCGGTCAGCGGCGAGGTCTCGGACTCAAGGTGCCGCGCGAGGACCATGCCAAGCGGTACGTCGTCGACGTCCAGCCGAAGACGAACACGGTCGTGGTCGGCACGGCCGACCTGCTCGGCGTCGACGTCATCGAGGCCGAGCACGCGCGCTGGCCGGGCCCGCCGCCCCGCGGTGAGGTGCGTCTCGGAGCGCAGCTGCGCGCCCACGGCGAGGAGTTTCCCGCGTGGGTCAGCGCTGACGGGGAGCGCGTCACCGTCCGTCTCGACGAGCGCACGCGTGGTGTAGCTCCAGGACAGTCGGTCGTGCTCTACGAGGGCACGCGCGTCGTCGGGTCGGCCACGATCACGGCGACCTCCCGGGCACCTCGATGACGATGAGGGCGACGCAGGTCAGCGCGCGCGAGACGGTGGGGCCTCGCGCGAGCGGTGTCGGTTCGTTGCCCGAGATGGGTGCACGCGACGCGGTACGCGCAGTGCGTGATCTTCTCGTCGGCGACGTTCCCGACGGCACCGGCATCCCGTACGTGCCCGAGCAGTCCACCCGTGGGCCCGGCGCGGACATGATCGGGCGCGGCGCCGATCTGCTCGTCGAGATGTCCGCCGACCTCCAGCCGAGCGGGTGGCGACTGACGCCTCCCGGATCGTCGCGCAGCCGCGACCTGCGCCGCGCCGGGGGATACCTGGGCGAAGACCTCGACGAGGTGGCCGAGGCCTACGACGGTTACACCGGACCACTCAAGACTCAGGTGGTCGGACCTTGGACGCTCGCCGCTTCGCTGTGGCTGCCGCGCGGTGACCGCGTTCTCAGCGACCACGGGGCGACCCGCGATCTCGGGCAGTCTCTGGCGGCGGGACTCGCTGCTCACCTCGAGCACGTTCGAACACTCGTACCCGGTGCGTCGCCGATCGCCCAGCTCGACGAGCCGTCCCTTCCGGCCGTGCTGTCCGGCGGGCTCAAGACCCTTTCGGGCGTGGGGCGCCTTCGACGCATCGACGAAGGTGAAGCGCGTGATGTTCTCGGCCACGTCGTTGACACGGTGAAAGCAGCGGGCGCTCAGGTGGTCGTGCACTCGTGCGCGCCGCACGTACCGGTGTCGCTGCTGCACCGCCTCGGCGTCGACGGAGTGTCCCTCGACACGTCGTTGCTCACGGAGGCGGCCTTCGAGCCGCTGGGCGAGGCGATCGACTCCGGTCTGACGCTCTGGGCCGGGCTCGTTCCGACGTCGACGGCCGAGCGCCACCCGCGCGCCCATGTCGAGGCCTTCGAGCGGATGTGGCGCCGCATTGGCTTCGGCGCGGGCGAGTACGACCGCATCGTCGTCACCCCTGCGTGCGGCCTCGCCGGCTTGGCGCCGAACCAGGCCGTCACGGTGCAGCGCCTCGCCGTCGAGGCGGTCCAGATGCTCGCCGACACGTCCGACTGAGCATCACGCCCCGCCGTTCCGGCCCTGTCGGTGACATGAGGCAGGATTGACCCGTGAGCGAGAAGACGACGAAACAGGCTCCCGACGCCCTGCGCAGTGAGGTGCCCGACGAGGTGCGTCGGCGCGCAGCCGAGCTGACCGAGCAGATCGACGCCCACCAGTTCTCGTACTACGTCAAGGACGCTCCGACCGTCAGCGACGGCGCCTACGACACGCTCCTTCGTGAGCTGCAGCAGATCGAGGACGAACACCCCGAACTGCGTTCACCGCAGAGCCCGACCCAGCGTGTCGGGGGCACCTACTCCACGGAGTTCACCCCCGTCGACCACGTCGAACGGATGCTCTCGCTCGACAACGCGTTCAGCCCCGAGGAACTGGCCGAGTGGGGTGAGCGCGTCGCCCGAGAGGCGAACACCACCTACCACTACCTGTGTGAACTCAAGATCGACGGCCTCGCCATCAACCTGCTCTACGAGAACGGCAAACTCGTGCGCGGCGTGACCCGCGGTGACGGACGCACCGGTGAGGACGTCACGCTCAACGTCCGCACGATCGACGGCATCCCGCACGAACTCAAGGGTGACGACGTGCCGGCGCTCGTCGAGATCCGCGGTGAGGTGTTCTTCCCCGTCGCGGCATTCGAAAAGCTCAACGAGGGCCTCGTCGAGGAGGGTAAGTCGCCGTTCGCGAACCCGCGAAACGCGGCTGCCGGATCCCTGCGGCAGAAGGACCCGGCGAAGACGGCACGACGGCCGTTGCGGATGCTCGTGCACGGCATCGGCGCACGCACCGGTTTCGACATCACACGTCAGAGCGAGGCCTACGAACTGCTCGCCGCATGGGGTCTGCCGACGTCGCCCTACGCCAAGGTGCTCGACACGATGAAGCAGGTGCAGGAGTTCGTCGCGGCTTACGGTGGCGAGCAGCGTCACTCCGTCGAGCACGAGATCGACGGAGTCGTCGTCAAGGTCGACGAGGTCGCCGTGCAGCGTCAGCTGGGCAACACCTCGCGTGCGCCGCGCTGGGCCATCGCGTACAAGTACCCGCCCGAGGAGGTCAACACGAAACTCCTCGACATCGCCGTCAACGTCGGGCGCACCGGCCGCGTGACGCCGTTCGGCGTCATGGAGCCGGTCACCGTGGCGGGCTCGACCGTCGAGATGGCCACCCTCCACAACGCGTTCGAGGTGAAGCGCAAGGGCGTTCTCATCGGCGACACGGTCGTCCTGCGCAAGGCAGGGGACGTCATCCCCGAAATCGTCGGGCCGGTCGTCGAAGCGCGCACCGGTGACGAGCGTGAGTTCGTCATGCCCACGCACTGCCCCTCGTGCGGCACGGAGCTCGCCTACGAGCGTGAGGGCAACAAGGACATCCGCTGTCCGAACGCGCGCACCTGCCCGTCGCAGTTGCGCGAGCGGCTCTTCTCCCTCGCCGGTCGCGGTGCGTTCGACATCGAGGCGCTCGGGTGGGAGGGCTCCATCGCGCTGCTCGAGTCGGGCGTGCTCACCGACGAGTCCACCCTCTTCGACCTCACCTACGACGACATTGCGCGGGTAGGCATCTACACGCGGGCCGCGAAGAAGAACGACCCCGAGGAGAAGGTGCGCGACGGGCGCGTCGTCTCCGCCACGGGGCTCAAGCTCCTCGACAACCTCGAGAAGGCGAAGGGCCAGCCGCTCTGGCGGGTCATCGTCGCCTTGTCGATCCGGCACGTCGGCCCGACGGCCGCCCGTGCACTGGCTACGCAGTTCGGCTCGATCGACGCCATCCGTGGGGCCGACGAGGAGGCGCTCGCAGCCACCGACGGCGTGGGCTCCGTCATCGCCCGCTCCGTGAAGGAATGGTTCGGCGTCGACTGGCACGAGAACATCGTTGCGTCGTGGGCGACGAGCGGCGTGCGCATGGAGGACGAGACCGACGCGTCGATCACGAAGACGCTCGACGGTCTCACCATCGTCGCCACCGGTTCCCTCGACGACTTCACGCGTGACGGCGTCAAGGAGGCCATCATCGCGCGCGGCGGCAAGGCCTCCGGAAGCGTGAGCAAGAAGACCGACTACGTCGTTCTCGGAGCCAACGCCGGCTCCAAGGCGACGAAGGCGGAGGACCTGGGCCTGCGCATCCTCGACGAGGAGCAGTTCAAGATTCTGCTCGAGGGCGGTCCCGCAGCTCTGGGTGATGGCGCCGACGACACCGATGACGATGCGGACGCCGCCACCGCGCAGCCCATCGCCGACAACGACAACACGACCGACGAGAAGGACGACGCATGAGTGACGTGACGATCTACTGGCGCCCCGGCTGCGTGTTCTGCATGCGCCTGGAGAACGCCCTTGGCGCGAGCAGGAACAAGGCCACCTGGCGCAACATCTGGGAGGACGACGAGGCCCGCGAGTTCGTCGCCATGGTCAACGACGGCAACGAGATCGTGCCCACCGTCGTCATCGACGCCGCCCCCACACCAACCCCGACCCCGTGCTCGTGGCGCGTGCTCTCAAGGGCTGACGACCTCCCGGCTCGGCCAGCCTTCGGCGCCTGGCTTCGCGAGACGAGCGCCCGGCGGCACCGGGCCGGTTCCACGCACGACGACCACCTAGAATGAGGCCCATGTCTTCTCTCTCCCGTGACGAGGTCGCGCACGTCGCAGGCCTGGCGCGCATCCATCTGTCGGACGAGGAACTCGACACCTTCGCCGGGCAGCTCGACTCCATCGTCGGCTTCGTGGCCAGTGTCAACGAGGCCGCGGCCGACGACATCCCGCCCATGTCGCACCCGCTGCCCCTGACGAACGTGACGCGACCGGACGAGGTGCGCCCGTCGCTCACCGCGGACGAGGCGCTGTCGGGCGCCCCCGCGAGCGAGCAGCAGCGCTTCTTGGTGCCGCGCATCCTCAGCGAAGACTGACACGACGAGCAAAGGTTCGATTTTGAGCGACATCATCCGCCTCAGCGCCGCCGACATGGCGGCCCGGCTCGCCGACGGTTCCGTCAGCGCCGTGGAGCTGACGCAGGCCCACCTCGACCGCATCGCTGCCGTCGACGGTGACGTGCACGCCTTCCTCCACGTCAACACCTCCGAGGCGCTCACCGCGGCGAAGCAGGTCGACGAAGACCGCAGCGCGGGCAAGCCGGTGCACGCACTTGCCGGCGTGCCGGTGGCCGTCAAGGACGTCGTCACGACGAAGGGCCAGCCCACGACGGCCGGTTCGAAGATCCTCGAGGGCTGGGTGCCCCCGTACGACGCCACCCTCGTCACGCGCCTTCGTGCAGCGGGTATGCCGCTGCTCGGAAAGACGAACATGGACGAGTTCGCGATGGGCAGTTCCACCGAGCACAGCGCCTACGGCCCCACGCACAACCCGTGGGATCTCGAGCGCATCCCGGGTGGCTCCGGCGGTGGCTCCGCCGCGGCTGTCGCCGCCTTCGAGGCGCCGCTGGCCGTCGGTACCGACACCGGTGGTTCGATCCGTCAGCCCGCTTCGGTGACGGGCACCGTCGGCTCGAAGCCGACGTACGGCGGCATCAGCCGTTACGGCCTCATCGCGATGGCGAGCTCGCTCGACCAGGCGGGCCCGTGCACGCGCTCCGTCCTCGACGCAGCGCTCTTCCACGAGGTCATGGCCGGTCACGACCCCATGGACTCCACCTCGATCGATGCTCCGGTGCCGCCGGTCGTCGACGCGGCCCGTCGCGGTGACGTCAAGGGCATGAAGATCGGCATCATCTCCCAGCTCGACGGCGAGGGGTACCAGCCTGGCGTCAAGGCCCGCTTCGACGAGGCCGTCGCCGCGCTCACCGACGCCGGCGCCGAGGTCGTCACCGTCTCCTGCCCGAGCTTCGAGCAGGCGCTCGCTGCCTACTACCTCGTCATGCCGTCGGAAGTCAGTTCGAACATGGCCAGGTTCGACGCCATGCGCTACGGCCTGCGCGTCGCGCCTGAGGGGGTCGACGCGCCGTCGGCCGAGCAGGTCATGGCCGCTTCGCGTGAGGCGGGCTTCGGCAACGAGGTCAAGCGCCGCATCATCCTGGGCACCTACGCCCTCTCGAGCGGCTACTACGACGCGTACTACGGGCAGGCGCAGAAGGTGCGCACGCTCATCGCGCGCGACTTCGCCCGTGCCTTCGAGTCAGCCGACGTGCTCGTCAGCCCGACGAGCCCCACCACCGCGTTCAAGCTGGGCGAGAAGCTCGAGGACCCGATGGCGATGTACCTCAACGACGTCGCCACCATCCCGGCCAACCTCGCCGGTCTGCCCGGTATGTCGCTGCCGGCGGGTCTCTCGGACGACGGCCTTCCGGTCGGCTTCCAGATTCTCGCCCCGGCAACGAAGGACGAGCGCATGTACGGCGTCGGTGCCGCGCTCGAGCGCGCACTCGAAGAGAAGTGGGGCGCACCGCTCCTCGCGCAGGCACCGGCACTGAAGGAGAACAACTGATGGATGCCGTTGTCGACTACGACGAGGCGATTGCCACGTACGACCCCGTCATGGGTCTCGAGGTGCACGTCGAGCTGAACACCGAGACGAAGATGTTCTGCGGCTGTGCCACCGAGTTCGGCGCCGAGCCGAACACTCAGACCTGCCCGGTCTGCCTGGGCCTGCCCGGCGCACTGCCGGTGGTCAACGCGAAGGGCGTGGAGTCCGCCATCCGCATCGGCCTCGCGCTCAACTGCGAGATCGCCGAGTGGTGCCGCTTCGCCCGGAAGAACTACTTCTACCCGGACATGCCCAAGAACTTCCAGACCTCGCAGTACGACGAGCCCATCGCCTTCGAGGGTTACCTCGACGTCGAACTCGAGGACGGTACGCCGTGGCGTGTCGAGATCGAGCGTGCGCACATGGAGGAGGACACGGGTAAGTCGCTGCACGTCGGCGGTGCCACGGGGCGCATCCACGGCGCCGATCACTCGCTGCTCGACTACAACCGTGCCGGCATCCCGCTCATCGAGATCGTCACCAAGCCGCTCGTGGGTGCGGGGGAGCGCGCGCCCGAGATCGCGAAGGCCTACGTCGGTGCGCTGCGCGAACTGATGCGTGCGCTCGACGTGTCCGACGCCCGCATGGAGCAGGGCTCGATGCGTTGCGACGCGAACGTCTCGCTCATGCCGAAGGGCGCCGAGAAGTTCGGTACCCGCACGGAGACCAAGAACGTCAACTCGCTGCGCTCGGTCGAGCGAGCGGTGCGGTACGAGATCACGCGCCACGCGGCCGTCCTCAACGAGGGCGGATCGATTCTGCAGGAGACGCGCCATTGGCACGAGGACACCGGCGTCACGACCTCCGGTCGCCCGAAGTCGGACGCCGACGACTACCGCTACTTCCCGGAGCCCGATCTCGTGCCGGTCGCTCCGAGCCGTGAGCTCGTCGAGCAGCTGCGCGCCACACTGCCCGAGCCGCCCGCCGAGCGCCGCAAGCGTCTACAGGGCGAGTGGGGCTTCTCCGACCTCGAGATGCGCGACGTCTACAACGCGGGCGCGGTCGAGACGATCGAGGAGACCATCGCGGCGGGTGCGAGTGCCGCGGGCGCGCGCAAGTGGTGGACGGGCGAAATCGCCCGCCTGGCCAACAAGGCCGGTGAACCCTTTGTCGAGTTCGCTGCCCAGCGTCACGTCACGCCGAAGACGATCGCTGAGCTCGACGGGCTCGTGACGTCCGGTCGTCTCAACGACTCGATGGCGCGTCAGACGCTCGAGGGCGTCCTCGCCGGCGAAGGTACTCCGACCGAGGTTGCGGACGCCCGCGGTCTCGAACTCGTGCAGGACGACGGTGCGCTGGAGGCCGCAGTGACGAAGGTCATCGAGGCCAACCCGGACGTCGCACAGAAGGTCCGCGACGGCAAGGTTCAGGCCGCTGGTGCGCTCATCGGTCAGGTGATGAAGGAGATGAAGGGCCAGGCCGACGCGGCCAAGGCGCGTTCCATCATCCTCGAACAGCTGGGTCAGGCCTGACGATGAACGAGGTGGGCCGCCGCAGCGCGCTGACGTTGGCCGGGGTCGGTCTGCTCGGCGTGGCCGGTTGTTCACGCAAGCGTGACTCCGACGACGAAGCGAGCGACGTCGAAACGGCACAGGCGCCGACAACGACACCTGCTCCGACGGCGACTGCACCCAAGGGGGGCGGCAGCGTGCCCGTGTCGCTCGCGATCCCGTCCATCGGCTTCGACCGCAAGGTCACGGGTATGGGCCTGACCAAGAGCGGCGAGATCTCGCCGCCCCCGGGTGTGACGCAGTGGTACAACGCCACGGTCAGCCCAGGGCAGGTCGGCATCTCGGTCATCGCGGGGCACGTGACGTTCAACGGCCCCGACGTCTTCGCCAAACTGCCCGAGGTCAAAGTGGGGCAGCGCCTCACCGTCCGCTTTGCCGACAAGTCGTCGCAGAAGTTCCGGGTCACCCGAGTCAAGTCGGTCGACAAGGAGGAACTGCGCCACGACCAGAGTGTGTGGGGCTCCTCGAAGACGCCGGTGCTCGCCCTCATCACCTGCGATTCGGCCTCCGAACTCGTCGGAGTGCACCACGTCAACAACTTCGTCGTGTGGACGAAACCTGATAACTGACCGTTCCTTTAAATTATCCCCGGGTATTGCTGTGTGATCCCTGAATGTGCTCTAGCCTCAATGTGAGGCGGGGAGGGAGTCTCGGTCGTGTGGGTGTGAAGCCCCGACCAGGGCGTTCCGCCGATTGGGAAAATCACACGAGAGGGACGACACGATGAAGAAGTTCGCAGGCCTTGCTCTGGTCGGAGTCGGCGCCATGGTCGCCACGACCGCAGCCCCGTCGCAGGCGGCGTTCCGGACGAGCATCAGCGGTAACTTCCAGTACACGAACATGCAGTACTGGTGCGACAGCGGCACCCCCAACTTCTCGTTCAGCTACCGCACGCTGAACAAGACCGAGGCCAAGGTCACGTTCACCGCGTCGGGCTACCGCCCGCTCGAGCGCACGAACGTCAGCCCCTACACCTCGGGTGGCTCGATCAAGTCGCTGACGCGCGTTCCGGGTCGCTCGATCACGGTCCACGCCGCCGGCTCGACCACGGGCTCGTCGTTCAACGTCTCGGGCAAGGTCCCCACGTCCTGCGCCGGTCTGCCGACGACGCAGCCCGTCATGAACTGGGCTTCGGCCGGGACGCCGACGGCTGAGCCCGTTCCGACGTCGACGTCGCCGTCCCCGACGAGCACGACGACGACCCCGGCTCCGACCTCGACGACCACGTCGCCGATGCCGACCTCGTCGGCCCCGACCTCGACGGCCGGCCCGAAGGTCGAGACCGACCGCGTCGCACCGCAGTCGGACAACACGGCCGCTCTGGCCGCGGGTCTCGGTGCGTTCGCGATCGTCGCCACCGGCGGCACGATCGCCGTTCGCCGCGGCCGTAAGTGACCCGCTGACACCGTCCCGAACCGGACGCTCGTGATGCCCCACCGGAGTTCGCTCCGGTGGGGCATCACGCGTCCCGCTCACCCGTAGGATGATCGCCATGAAGAACTCTCGGGGGAAGTTCCTCGCCTCGCTCGCCCTTGTCTGCGCTGTCGGTCTTTCCGGCTGTGGCGGCAGTGACGACTCGTCGTCCGAGCCCGTGGCGGCGTCCACCTCGTCCAGTTCGTCGACGACGAGCGGGCCGTCTGCGAAAACGTCATCGTCATCGTCGTCCGGATCGCGCTCCGCCTCGAGTCCCGCATCGAAGAAGGCTGCTGCCACCTCGGCCGCTGCGCCGAGGGCTTCCGGCACGCAGACGCCGAACGGAAAGTCTGTCGGTGTGCCGCGAGCCGCGGCCGTTCGCATCTCCATTCCGAGCATCGGGCTCAACAACGCGATCACACCGGGAGGCCTCAACAACGGTGTGCTCAATCCGCCCGGGGGCGTCATCCAACAGTTCACGGGATACGGGCGCGTCAAGCCGGGCATGCCGGGCATCGCCGTGCTCGCCGGGCACGTGACGCTCAACGGGCCGGACATCTTCTACTCCCTGCACCGCACCCCCGTGGGCGGCAAGGTGACGATCAGCTACGCCGACGGCACCCACAAGGATTTCGTCGTCACGAACAAGGCGAGCGTCGGCAAGACGGCTCTGCAGAACGACATGCGCGTGTGGGGTGGGAGCTCGACTCCCGTGGTGGCCCTCGTGACCTGCGACGCCGACAGCCAGTGGGTCAACGCGCAACACCGGTCGAACAACTACGTCGTATGGGCGAAGCCCGTCTGATCGACGCGTCGGCCGACATCGGCGGTGTTGCGTCAGGGTTCCGGTTTCCACTCGGGCAGTAGAAGGGGCGATGATGGGCGCATGTCCGAGAATGTGCGCCGACTCGTCCTCCTGCGTCACGCCACCGCCGAACCTGACGGCCGGGAAGGCGACGAATCCCGAGAGCTCACGGCCCACGGCCTCGACGAGGCTGCCCGAGCAGGGGAGTGGCTACGCGAGAACGACCTGCTCGGCGAAGCCGTTCTCTGTTCGCCGGCCGCGCGAACCCGTCAGACTTGGGCCGCCATCCAGGAAGCCACCGGACATGGCGTCCTCATCACCATGGAGCCGGCGATCTACGAGGCGGATGTCGATTCGCTTCTGAGCGTCGTGCGCGATCTCGACGCGACGGCCCCCGAGGCGCAGACTGCGGTCATCGTCGGCCATGCACCCGGGATCCCCGCGCTGGCGTACGAGCTGGTGGCCGGTGCTGGTGACGCCGGTGATCTCGAAACGTTGACGCGTGGGTTCGTCCCGGCGTCGGTTGCCGTTGTCGCGTTCGAGGGCGGCTGGGGGGACGTCGCGCGGGGCGCAGGCGATCTCCTCGATGTGCGAGCCGGTGGCCTGTGACCAGATGTGAGACACCGATCTCACTTAGTGAGATCGGTGTCTCACATCTTTGACTCGCTCTGCTCACCTCGACAAAATGTTTCGCATGGCACAGATTCTCGTACTCACGCAGCGTGCGTCCTGAGCAGTCGAACACGACTCACGACGCACGCTGATCCCTCATCGCTCCCACAGAGCTGAGGGATTTTTTGATGTTCGAGACCGGTGCAGCTACCAACAGCCGAAAGTGGTGACAACAGATGAGCGACGCGGCAACGACCGATCGCACGCCTTCGCCGGGTGATCTGGCGCGGCGAGAGCCCCAGAAGCCCAGCGTGACCGGTGCTCAGTCACTCGTCCTCGCGCTCGAGGCGCAGGGTGTCGAGACGGTCTTCGGCTTGCCGGGCGGGGCCATCCTTCCCGCGTACGACCCGCTGCTCGACTCCGTCAAGGTTCGTCACGTCCTCGTTCGCCACGAGCAGGGCGCCGGCCACGCCGCCCAGGGGTACGCCGCGGCCACCGGCAAGGTGGGCGTGTGCATGGCGACCTCTGGGCCGGGCGCCACGAACCTGGTCACTCCGCTGGCTGATGCCTACATGGACTCGGTGCCGATCGTCGCCATCACCGGACAGGTCAACTCCAAGACCATCGGTACGGACGCCTTCCAAGAAGCGGACATCCGCGGCATCACGATGCCGATCACGAAGCACAACTACCTCGTCACCTGTGCCGATGACATCCCGCGCGCCATCGCCGAGGCGTTCCACATCGCCTCCACCGGCCGACCGGGCCCCGTGCTCGTCGACATCACGAAGGACGCACTGACGGCGAAGACGACGTTCTCCTGGCCTCCGGCGATCGATCTGCCGGGCTACCGCCCGGTGACGAAGCCGCACGCGAAGCAGATCAAGGCTGCGGCCGAGCTCATCCGCGAGGCCGAGCGTCCCGTGTTCTACATCGGCGGCGGTGTCATCCGTGCCGGTGCCCACGAGGAACTGCGCGCCCTCGTCGAGCAGACGCAGATCCCCGTCGTGACGACGCTCATGGCGCGCGGCGCCTTCCCGGACAGCCATGAGCTGCACCTCGGTATGCCTGGAATGCACGGCAGCGTGCCGGCCGTGACGGCGCTGCAGCGCGCCGACCTGCTCATCACGATCGGTGCCCGCTTCGACGACCGCGTCACCGGCGCACTCGACAGCTTCGCCCCGTTCGCCAAGGTCATCCACGCGGATGTCGACCCTGCGGAGATCGGCAAGAACCGTCTCGCCGACGTGCCGATCGTGGGGGACGCCAAGGAGGTCGTCGTCGACCTGGCGAAGGCGCTCGAGAACGTCGAGCTGGGCAACTACGACGCCTGGCACGCGACGACGGCGGAGTGGAAGGACAAGTTCCCCCTCGGTTACACGCCGCCGGAGGACGAGTCGCTCCTCGCGCCCCAGTACGTCATCGAACGCCTGTCGGCCCTGACAGGCCCCGAGGGTGTCTACGTGGCCGGTGTCGGCCAGCACCAGATGTGGGCCGCGCAGTTCGTGCAGTACGAGCGTCCCAACAGCTGGCTCAACTCCGGTGGCCTCGGCACGATGGGTTACTCGGTGCCGGCGGCCATGGGCGCCAAGGCCGCCGATCCGGAGCGCACCGTGTGGGCCATCGACGGCGACGGCTGCTTCCAGATGACGAACCAGGAGCTCGCCACCTGCGTCATCAACAACATCCCGATCAAGGTCGCGATCATCAACAACTCGAGCCTCGGCATGGTGCGTCAGTGGCAGACGCTCTTCTACAACGAGCGCTACTCGAACACCGACCTGCACACCAGTCACGGCGGTAGCCGGGTGCCCGACTTCGTCAAGCTCGCCGACGCCTACGGCTGCGTGGGGTTGCGCTGCGAGCACCCGGACGACGTCGACGACACGATCAAGAAGGCGCTCGAGATCAACGACCGCCCTGTCGTCATCGACTTCGTCGTCGAGCGTGACGCCATGGTGTGGCCGATGGTGCCCGCCGGCGTGAGCAACGACCTCATCACCATGGCGCGGGACATCACGCCGGTGTGGGACCGCGACGACGACGACGCCGACGACGAGCAGATTCCCAACGAGGAGGAGCAGGCATGAGCCGCCACACACTGTCCGTGCTCGTGGAGAACCGGCCCGGTGTGCTCGCCCGCATCTCCGGCCTCATCTCCCGACGCGGCTTCAACATCTACTCGCTCGCCGTCGGTGAGACGGAGTCCGAGAAGATCTCGCGCATGACGGTCGTCGTCGACGTAGACGACGAGGTGCTCGAGCAGGTGACCAAGCAGCTCAACAAGCTCGTCGAGGTGCTCAAGGTCGTCGAACTCGACCGCAGCTCTGCGGTGGAACGTCAGCTCGTGCTGTTCAAGGTGCGCGCCGATGCGGCCACCCGTTCGCAGATCATCGACCTTGTGACGATGTTCCGCGCGAACATCATCGACGTGACGAACGAATCGGTCGTCATCGAAGCCACCGGCACGCTCGAGAAGCTCGAGGCGTTGCTCGCGACGCTGGAGCCGTTCGGCATTCGTGAACTCGTGCAGTCGGGTGTCGTCGCCCTGGGCCGTGGGCCCAAGGCGATCACCGCCCGTGACAAGAAGAAGGCCTGAGCTTTCCCTCAACCCACTGCTCGGGCCGAAGGCGCGTGCGGGCAGAATCGAACCAACAGACGTCACCCAGCGAGGTGACGACCACGATGAATAGGAGCGATCCCGTGGCTGAAATGTTCTACGACGACAACGCCGACCTTTCGGTGATCCAGGGCAAGAAGGTGGCCGTCATCGGCTACGGCTCGCAGGGTCACGCCCACGCGCTCAACCTGCGCGACTCCGGTGTCGACGTGCGCGTCGGCCTCGCCGAGGGCAGCAAGTCCAAGGAGAAGGCGGAGAACGAGGGCCTCAAGGTTCTCTCGGTCGCCGAGGCCGTCGCCGAGGCCGACGTCGTCGTCATCCTCACGCCGGACCAGGTGCAGCGCACCGTCTACTCCAACGACATCAAGCCGAACCTCAAGCCGGGCACGACCCTGCTGTTCGGTCACGGCTTCAACATCCGCTTCGGCTACATCACGCCCGAGTCGGACGCGGACGTCGTCATGGTCGCCCCGAAGGGCCCGGGTCACCTCGTGCGTCGCGAGTACGTCGACGGCCGTGGAGTGCCGGTCATCGTCGCCGTCGAGCAGGACGCCTCGGGCAACGCCTGGGACCTTGCAGCCTCCTACGCCAAGGCCATCGGTGGTCTGCGCGCGGGCGGCATCAAGACGACGTTCACCGAGGAGACCGAGACCGACCTGTTCGGTGAGCAGGCCGTCCTCTGCGGTGGCGCGTCGCAGCTCGTCATGTACGGCTTCGAGACGCTGACCGAGGCCGGCTACCAGCCGGAGGTCGCCTACTTCGAGTGCCTCCACGAGCTCAAGCTCATCGTCGACCTCATGGTCGAGGGCGGTATCGCCAAGCAGCGCTGGTCGGTCTCCGACACGGCCGAGTTCGGTGACTACGTCTCGGGCCCGCGCGTCATCGACGAGCGAGTCAAGGAGAACATGAAGGGCGTTCTCGCCGACATCCAGAGCGGTGCGTTCGCCAAGCGTTTCATCGAGGATCAGGACGCCGGTGCTCCGGAGTTCAAGCGTCTGCGCGAGAAGGGTGCCTCGCACCCGATCGAGAAGACGGGCAAGGAACTGCGCGGCCTCATGAGCTGGCTCAAGGATGCGGACACGGACAGTGACTACGTCGAGGGATCTGCCGGCCGCTGAGGATCAAGCGCACGGAGGTAGGGCCGCAACGTAGTGAGGATCCTGCCGAAGTAAGCGTTGACGAAGCGGCCGAGACAACAGTGCCGCTGAGGATCCACCCGATGTTGGTGTAGGAGCGTGATTCTGGGGTCACGCTGGTACACAGACTTCACGTTCGATGCCCGGCTCTCCTTGGGGGAGCCGGGCACGTCGCTTTCATCTGACGAACGCCGCTTCGGCGACACGACGAAGACTGGGAGAATAGGGACATGCCCGAACTTCGCTCACGCACAACAACCCACGGACGCAACATGGCCGGCGCTCGCGCGCTCTGGCGCGCCACCGGAATGGGGGAGGGTGACTTCGGCAAGCCGATCGTCGCCATCGCGAATAGCTTCACCCAGTTCGTGCCCGGCCACGTCCACCTCAAGGACATGGGTGCGCTCGTCGCCGGCGCGATCGCCGAGGCCGGCGGTGTCGGCCGCGAGTTCAACACGATTGCGGTCGACGACGGCATCGCCATGGGTCACCACGGCATGCTCTACTCGCTGCCGAGCCGCGAGATCATCGCCGACTCGGTCGAGTACATGGTCAACGCCCATCAGGCCGACGCGCTCGTGTGCATCAGCAACTGCGACAAGATCACGCCCGGCATGCTGCTGGCCGCCTTGCGCCTCAACATCCCGACGGTGTTCGTCTCCGGTGGGCCGATGGAGGCCGGCAAGGCCGTCATCAAGGACGGCGAGGCCGAGTCGCGCCTCGACCTCATCGACGCCATGATCAAGTCGGTCGACGACAACGTCTCCGACGAGGAGATCACCAAGATCGAGCAGAGCGCGTGCCCCACGTGTGGTTCGTGCTCGGGCATGTTCACGGCCAACTCGATGAACTGCCTCACGGAGGCGCTCGGCCTTTCGCTGCCCGGCAACGGTTCGACTCTCGCGACGGCGTCGGCTCGCCGCGATCTGTTCCTCAACGCGGGCAAGCTCGTCGTCGAGCTGTGCAAGACGTACTACGAGGGCGACGACGACTCGGTGCTGCCGCGCGCCATCGCCGGCAAGCCGGCCTTCGAGAACGCGATGCGCCTCGACATCGCGATGGGTGGTTCGACGAACACGATCCTGCACCTGCTCGCCGCGGCCCACGAAGCCGGGGTCGACTTCGATCAGCACGACATCGACGCCCTGTCGCGCGAGACGCCGTGCCTCGTCAAGGTGGCGCCGAACAGTGCGCAGTTCTACATGGAGGACGTGCACCGGGCCGGCGGTATCGCTGCCATCCTCGGTGAGCTCGACCGCGGTGGCATGCTCAACCGTGACGTGCGCGCGGTGCACAGCCCGTCGCTCGAGCAGTGGCTCGCCGACTGGGACATCCGCGGTGGCAAGGCCACCGAGGTGGCACGTGAGCTCTTCCTCGCGGCGCCCGGTGGCGTGCGCACCACGGAGGCGTTCAGCTCGACGAACCGGTGGAAGTCGCTCGACGAGGACAGCGAGAACGGCTGCATCCACTCCGTCGAGCACGCGTACACGAGCGAGGGCGGCCTCGCGGTGCTCACCGGCAACCTCGCACCCGACGGTTGCATCGTCAAGACCGCGGGCGTGCCCGAGCACCAGTGGAACTTCTCCGGCCCGGCCAAGGTGGCCGAGAGTCAGGAGGAGGCCGTCGAGATGATTCTCAAGGGCGAGATCGACGCCGGTGACGTCGTCGTCGTCCGCTACGAGGGCCCCAAGGGCGGCCCGGGCATGCAGGAAATGCTGTACCCGACGAGCTACCTCAAGGGCGTCGGCCTCGGCCCGAAGTGTGCGCTCATCACCGACGGTCGCTTCTCCGGCGGTTCGTCGGGTCTGTCGGTCGGCCACGTGTCGCCCGAGGCAGCCGCGGGCGGCGCCATCGGTCTCGTGCGCACGGGTGACGTCATCGAGTTCGACATCCCGAACCGTCGCGTCAACCTGCTCGTCGACGACGAGGAACTCGTGCGCCGTCGCGCGGAGCAGGACGAAAAGGGCTGGGAGCCGGTGAGCCGTCACCGCCCCGTCTCGGCTGCGCTCAAGATCTTCGCGCGCTTCGCGCAGAGCGCTGACAAGGGCGCCGCACGAGTCGTCGACTGACACCCCGGAGCGCCCTCCGTAAGCTGCTGCCCGCCTCAACCTTTGATCGGTCGGGGCGGGCAGCGGCGTGTGTGGGCGTCAGCGTCACAGATGGCTCTTGAGCTGCGGCATGAGCCACGCCCAGAACTTCTTCGCACCGTCCGAGGTGCAGTGGACGCCGTCCTCGCGCATGACCTTGCCGTCGATCTTCTCGATCGGCTTGCCGTCCTTGCACAGCCACGACGACGGGTCGACGGCGTGGACGCGATCGGGGTGCGCCTTCGCGAAGTCGTCGATGATGGCGTTGAGCGCCTTGGCGCGCGCCGGGTCGTTGCGGTCGAGCGCCAGATCCTGGCCTTCGACCTCGAACTTCGGCTGGTCGTAGCAGGCGATCTTCGGGATGAAGACCTGCGTCTTCGGGCCGAACGCCGCGAGGCCCTTCTCGAGGCGCGAACGGTAGTAGCGCGCGTACTAGGGTGACTGCTCCTTGAGCACCTTGCCGTCGACGTAGTGGTCGTAGACGTCCCAGCCGCCCATCGACCAGACGACGACCTTCGCGTTCGAACTCTTCACGGCGTTCTCCCACCCGGAGAACACGTCGCGGCACTCGGGGTTGTCCTGCGATTGACGCACGCCGTTGACGACGAGCCACTGCTCGGCGGTACCACACCCGATTTTCGCGCTACCCGTGACGGAGACACCCGGGTAGGAACCGGCGGGGAACTGGAAGGCGAGGCCGTAGCCGACCGAGTCACCGACGACCGCGATCTTCTTGTCGCCCGATCCCGTCGTCGTGTCGAGCTGCGAACCCGACGTGGCGTCGGTTACCGGCTTGATACCGAGCGTGGCGAGAACGACGACGGCGACCGTCACCGGCAGGGCGAGGCTCCACACCGCGATCGACTTCGTGCGGCCGAGGCGCTTCTGCAGCTTCTGCGTGCGGATCGGCTGCTCGATGAAGTAGTAGGAGATCGTCGCGAGCCCGACGGTCAGCGCCAGGCGGACGACGAGCAGGACGAGCTCGTTCCAGCCCGTTCGCTCCTCGTTGAGGAAGACGAAGATCGGCCAGTGCCACGGTAAATGCCGTACGACAGCTCACCGATCCAGACGATGGGCTTCCAGCTGAGGAACTCGGCGAAGACCGACCCGGGCCAGACCTCGATGGCCACGATGATGAGGCAGATGAGGATCGAGAAGAGCATGCTGCCGCCGAGGAAGACCCAGGCGGACGTCTCGTTGGGGCCGAAGAAGAAGGCCAGCATGCCGCCGAACGAGGCGATGCCGATCCACGTCAGCTTCTCGGCGTTCGCGCGCAAGGTGCGCTTGCGCCAGTACGTCATGGCCACGGCGAGCGCTGCGCCGAGCAGCAACTCGTTCGCGCGGGTGTCGGTGCCGTAGTAGATGGGCGACGGGTCGGGCGTCGGCGTCGGCTTGATCTGCGAGGTGTAGATCCAGGCCTGGATGATGGCCGACAGCACGATGAGGACGACGAGCCCCTGCGCGATGCGCCGCCGGCGCCCGTGCGCCATCGTCATGAGGCCGAGAAGGAGGATCGGGAAGACGAGGTAGAACTGCTCCTCGATGGCCAGCGTCCACATGTGGCGGAACGGGCTGTGGTCGCCGGTGCTCGCGAAATAGGACTCGCCCTCGAGGATGAAGCGCCAGTTCGCGACGTAGAAGAGGGTCGCGAGACCGTCGCCGCGCAGGTTCGCCTTGGCGCTCTCGGTGAGGATCCGCGCCCCGATGAGCGTCACGGCGGCCACGACGACGAACAGCGCCGGAAGCAGACGTCGGGCGCGGTTCTTGTAGAAGCTCACGAGGTCGATCGAGCCCCAGCGCGACGCCTCCTTGAGCAGCAGCCCCGTGATGAGGTAGCCGGAGAGCACGAAGAAGACGTTGACCGAGAGGTAGCCGCCCGGAATCCACTCCGGGTTGGCGTGGTAGATCATCGCGGCCACGACGGACAGCGCGCGGATACCGTCCAGCGCGGGACGTCGCTTGCTGCGCGCCAGAGCGGGCACCTCGTGGTGCTGTTGCCCGGTGGTGGTCAGCTGGGTCACGCGGTTACCTCGAAGTAAGGGGAAGAGCTACGTCAGCCATAGGTGCGCGGGCGGGCTCGGCGGGGCCCGTTCGTCGTGTCGCGAGGCGCCACTCCCGCCTTGTCTGCTCATATTGCGAGATTTGCGTTTCACACTGCAAGACGTTCGCTACTCTGCTCGTATGAGCGCGATCGATCTGGCAGTCATTGCAGGTGACGGAATCGGCCCCGAGGTGGTGGCCGAAGGGCTGAAGGTGCTCGACGCCGTGACGAACGGTGACGTCGAGCGAACCGAGTACGACCTCGGAGCCCGTCGGTGGAACGCCACCGGTGAAACGCTCCCGGATTCCGTCCTCGAGGAGCTGCGCGGCCACGACGTCATCCTCCTCGGCGCCATCGGCGACCCGAGCGCCCCCAGCGGCCTGCTCGAGCGCGAGCTGTTGCTGCGCATCCGCTTCGAACTCGACCACTACATCAACCTGCGTCCGTCCAAGTTGCTGCCGGGCGTGACGACGCCGCTCGCCGAGAGCGTCACAGCCAAGGGAATCGACTTCGTCGTCGTGCGCGAAGGCACCGAGGGTCCGTACACCGGCAACGGCGGCGCCCTGCGTGTGGGTACCCCGCACGAGATGGCGACGGAGGTGAGCGTCAACAGCCGATTCGGCATCGAGCGCACGGTTCGTGACGCGTTCGAGCGCGCGAACAAGCGTGAGCGCAAGAAGGTCACGCTCCTGCACAAGCACAACGTGCTCTCCTACGCGGGCCACCTGTGGCGTCGTACGGTCGAGGAGGTAGGGCACGAGTACCCCGACGTCACGCACGACTACGCGCACATCGACGCGGCGATGATCTACATGGTCACCGACCCGTCGCGCTTCGACGTCATCGTCACGGACAACCTGTTCGGCGACATCGTCACGGACCTGGCGGCCGCGGTCACCGGCGGCATCGGCCTTGCGGCCTCGGGAAACATCAATCCCGAGGGCGCGGCGCCGAGCATGTTCGAGCCCGTGCACGGCTCGGCCCCCGACATCGCGGGTCAGGGCAAGGCCGACCCGACGGCCACCATCCTGTCGACGTCGTTGCTCCTGGCTCACCTCGGCCGGGAGGACGAGGCCCGACGCATCGAGGAGGCCGTCGTCGCCGACCTGGCAGCCCGCGGCTCGCAGCCGCGCTCGACCACCGAAATCGGCGACGCGATCGCCCGGCGGCTCTGAGCGACATCACCATCCGCGGACGGCGGCGGGCGGGAACCTCGGACGAGGCGCCCCGCCCGCCGTTTCACGCGTTGCCCGTTGTCCGCACACCTCCCGTGCGGCGATATCCTGATCCGCAGTGACCCGGACCACTTTCTCTGGAGGAGCCATGGCCCTGACCTTTTCGATGACGCCCAACCCGAGCCCGCGCGCTGACGCGGAGCGGGCCGAGATCCTGGGCAACCCGGGTTTCGGGCAGTCCTTCACCGACCACATGGTCGTCGCGACGTGGCGTGAGGAGTCGGGCTGGGGGGATGGCAAGGTCAAGGAGTACGGCCCCTTCCAGATCGACCCGGCCGCGGCTGTTCTGCACTACGCGCAGGAGATCTTCGAGGGCATGAAGGCCTACCGCCACGAGGACGGTTCGGTCTGGACCTTCCGCCCCGAGAAGAACGCTCAGCGTTTCAACCGCAGCGCCGACCGTCTCGCGCTGCCGAAGATCGACGAGGCCGACTTCGTCGAGTCGCTCAAGGCCATCGTCGCGGCTGACGAGTCGTGGGTGCCCGCGTTCGAGGACGGCGAAGCGAGCCTCTACCTGCGTCCGTTCATGTTCGCGTCCGAGGCCTTCCTCGGGGTTCGTCCGAGCAAGCAGGTGACCTACTCGGTCATCGCTTCGCCGGCCGGTGCGTACTTCAAGGGCGGCGTGAAGCCCGTGTCGCTGTGGCTCTCGCGTGACTACGCGCGCGCCGGCGTCGGCGGCACCGGTGCTGCCAAGTGCGGTGGCAACTACGCCAGCTCCCTCGCGGCGCAGATCGAGGCGAACGAGCGCGGCTGCGACCAGAGCGTCTTCCTCGACTCGGTCGAGGGCACCTACATCGAAGAGCTCGGCGGCATGAACCTCTTCCTCGTGACGAAGGACGGCGAACTCATCACGCCGGCGCTCACGGGCACCATCCTCGAGGGCGTCACGCGTGACTCCATCCTCGAACTCGCCACCGACCTCGGCCTCAAGCCGATCGAGCGTCGCATCAAGATCGACGAGTGGATCGACGGCTGCAACGACGGCACGATCACCGAGATCTTCGCCTGCGGCACCGCGGCCGTCGTCACGCCGGTCGGTCGCCTCGTGTGGGCCGACGGTGAGGTGACGTCCGGCCCCGAGGGCGAAGCCGGCCCGATGGCCACGAAGATCCGTGAGGCGTTGCTCGCCATCCAGAAGGGCAAGGTCGAGGACAAGCGCGGCTGGATGACGCGCCTGGCCTGATCGGCATGGCAAGTTCACACGACGACGAGCGACCGCATCTCGTCGCGAGCGATCTCGACGGAACGTTGCTGCGCAGCGACGGCTCCGTCAGCGCGCGCACCGGCGAGGTGTGGTCGGCGCTCGCGGGTGCGGGCGTGGAGACGGTCGTCGTCACCGCGCGCCCGCCGCGATGGCTCCATCACCTGAGCGACATCGTCGGCGGTACGCGTGACGCGCACAGCGTCGCGATCTGTGGTAACGGCGCCTTCGTCTACGACGTCGCCGATCGCGTCGTGCTCGAGTCGCACGGCTTCGAACCGGGCGTGGCGCGCGGCCTCGTCGGTGATCTGTTGCGGGAGTTCCCGAACGCGGGTGCTGCCGTGGAGACCGACCGGGGCATGTATCGCACGCGCGCCTATCCCGATCAGCACGTCGGTGAGCCCGGCCATGACACAGCCGTTGGTGACGTCACCGACTGCGAGCTCGCGGAACTGCCCGACGACCTCGTCGTCGGCAAGATCCTCATTCGCGACGAGGCCTGGAGCGACGACGCGTTCGTCGCCGACGTCACGCAGTGTCTGGGGGAGCGTGGCGTGCTGGCCTACTCCGGTGCGGGCGGGCTTGCAGAAATCTCGGCGCCCGGGGTGACGAAGGCCGTCCGGTTGGAGGCGTGGTGCCTCGAGCGCGGCATCGGTCGTGAGGCGGTCTGGGCGTTCGGCGACATGCCCAACGACCTACCGATGCTCGACTGGGCGAGCCGCGGCGTGGCCGTGGCCAACGCGCACGAGGACGTGCTCGCGGCCGCCGACGACAGGTGCGCTGCGAACGACGAGGACGGCGTGGCCGAGTACCCCGCCCGCCGCCTTCTCTGAGTGACGCGAGATCAGGCTTGGGCGCGGTCGCTGGGAAGGGCTTCGCGCAAGCGACGACGCAGAGCTTGTGACCTGTCGGCGAACTCCCTTTGGCGACGCACGTATTCGGCTCGACCGCGAGGGGTTTCGATCGGCACGACGCCATAGCCGAGGTCGCGCACGTCGTACGGGCTCGCCTCCATGTCGAGGGCGCGGATCTCCTTGGCCAACTCGAAGGCATCGACGACGAGTTCGCTCGGCACGAGCGGCCACAGCTTGTGCGCCCACTTGTAGACGTCCATGCCGGCGTGCAGACAGGCGGGCTGTTCGAAGTCGACCTGACGTTCGCGGGTGGGGTGCTCGCGGTTGAGGTCCACGGCGTCCGGCGTGAAGAAGCGGTAGGCGTCGAAATGGGTGCAGCGGATGTCGGCGGCGTCGACGACAGCGTCGGTCGCGGCCTGGCTCAGACGCAGGGGGAGCTGTTCGTGACGCTGCTCGCCGGGCTGCAGCTTGTAGACCATCGCCCACTCGTGCATGCCGAAGCAGCCGAGGTGCGCAGGGCGGTCGAGGGTGGCCGTCAACAGTGAGCGGACGAACGCGATGGTGCGGTCGCGCGCCTGCGAGAAAGCACCGACGTCGAGAGTCTCGGCGGGGCCGTTCGCCAGGTCGACACGACGTGTGTACTTGCCGTCCGTGATCGGGGTGCGTCCTGCGTCGTCGACGAGGAGCGCAACGCCGGCGCCGGGATGCCAGCGGCGCAGCTTGCCTGGGGAGTACGAGTAGTAGACGAAGAGGAAGTCCTCGACCGGGTGTTTGCGGTTCTCCTTGCGGCGTCCCAGGTGAGGGGCGATGTGCGGTTCGACGCGCGCGACGTGGGCCGCTTCGGAGGCGCTCCATTCGTCCGGGGTGAGAACAGCTCTCACGTCCTGGGAGTCCACTTGCGTGGAGCGGGTGGTGGCTGAGTCCTGCACCGGACCATCGTAGGGACGCCGCCGTTGCGCGACTACGGCGGACGTGGGCAACCGGCGCCGCGTCGATAGGATGACTCCATGCGTATCGCGAGGTTCACCACGGGCGACGACCCGATGTTCGGTCTGGTCGACGGGGCCGGCGAGAAGATCGCCGAGATCACCGGAGATCCGCTCTACACGAAGATCGAGCTGACCGGCACGGTGCACCAGGTCGAGGACGTTCGCCTGCTCGCACCGGTCATCCCGCGCAGCAAGATCATCGGCATCGGCCGCAACTACGCCGACCACGCCAAGGAAATGGGCAACGAGGTGCCCGCCGAGCCCCTCATGTTCCTCATCCCGAACACCGCCGTCATCGGCCCGGGTGACCCCGTCGTCATGCCGGAGATCAGCGAGCGCGTCGACTACGAGGGCGAACTTGCCGTCGTCATCGGCCGGATGTGCAAGGACGTCTCGCCCGAGGAGGCGAAGAAGGTCGTTCTCGGCTACACGATCAGCAACGACGTCACCGCGCGCGACCTGCAGAAGAGCGACGGTCAGTGGTCACGGGCCAAGGGCTTCGATACCTTCTGCCCGCTCGGCCCGTGGATCGAGACCGACCTCGACCCGGCCGACAGCCGAGTCACCACCCGCCTCGACGGCGAGGTCGTGCAGGACGGCCCCACCTCCGACATGATCTTCGGCGTCGCCGAACTCATCTCGCACGCGAGCCGCGCGTTCACCCTCCTGCCCGGTGACGTCATCCTCACCGGAACGCCGGAGGGTGTCGGTCCGGTCAAGGCCGGTCAGCGCGTCGAGGTCGAGGTGCCGGAGATCGGTGTCCTGGCCAACACCTACGTCGCGCTCGAGGAGTCGGAAGAAGCCTGACGAAACCGCTGGCCGGGCGCGAATCCGCCTGTGACGGAGGAAAGTCCGGCGCTATGGCGGCGAACATGAGTGTTGTCACATGCCTGGGTTTTCGCTGGGCGCTCGTTCTGGACTTACGCTGAAAGACGTGAATGACGCACCGATCGGCATCTTCGACTCCGGCTACGGCGGCCTCACGGTGGCCCGCGCGGTGCTCGACCAGCTGCCGCACGAGAAGATCATCTACCTGGGTGACACCGCCCGGGCGCCCTACGGTCCGCGTCCCATCGCCGAGGTTCGCCAGTACGCGCTCGAGTGCCTCGACTCGCTCGTCGAGCAGGGCGTCAAGGCCCTCGTCATCGCGTGTAATTCGGCGAGCGCCGCCGTCCTGCACGACGCCCGCGAACGCTACGACGTTCCCGTGGTCGAGGTGATCCGCCCCGCCACCCGCCGCGCCGCCGCTGCGACGCGCAACAACCGCGTCGGCGTCATCTCGACACAGGCCACTCACCAGAGCGCGGCCTACGTCGACAGTTTCGCCGCGGCACCGCAGGTGAACGTTGCCAGCGTTCCCTGCCCGCGCTTCGTCGAGTTCGTCGAGGCCGGCACGACGTCCGGGCCCGAACTCCTCACCGTGGCGCACAAGTACCTCGACGGTCTCGTCGACCAGGGCGTCGACACCCTCATCCTCGGTTGCACCCACTACCCGCTGCTCACCGGTGTCATCAGCTACGTCATGGGCTCGACGGTCACGCTCGTCTCCTCCGCCGAGGAGACGGCGAAGGACGTCTACCGCGTGCTGGCCGACATCGGTCAGTTGCGTGAGGACGACACTCCGCCGCAGCACCAGTGGACGACGACGGGCGATCCGCAGGTCTTCGAAAATCTCGCCCGACGCTTCCTCGGCCCCGAGGTGAGCGCCGTGACGCACGGGGCGGTGCTGTGAAGCTGACCGTCGTCGGCTGCTCGGGTTCGTTCCCGGGCCCCGATTCCCCCGCGTCCTGCTACCTCGTCGAGGCCGAGAGCGAGGGCCGTACCTGGTCGGTGTTGCTCGACTTCGGCAACGGTTCGCTCGGCGCCTTGCAGAACTACCGCGAGGTCGATGACATCGATGCCGTCGTCATCTCCCATCTGCACCCCGATCACTGCCTCGACCTGTGTAGTTACTTCGTCGTGCGCAACTACGACCCGCACGGCCGCTTCGGCTCGCGTCTGCCCGTGTTCGCACCGCCCGGCGCCGAGGAGCGCATCACGCGCGCCTACATGGTGGACAAGTACGAGGACCTCTCGGGCGCGTACGAGTTCGTCGATCTCGCCGACCGCGCCACGTTCTCGGTCGGACCGCTGAACATCACCCCGTTCCTCGTCAACCACCCCGTCGAGGCCTACGGCCTGCGCGTCGAAGCCGACGGAGCCGTGCTCGCCTACACCGGCGACACCGACGCGTGTGACGCCCTCGTCGACCTCGAGCGCGACGCCGACCTCGTGCTCACGGACTCCGCCTTCGTCGACGGACGCGACGACGACCTCAAGGACGTCCACCTCACCGGGTCACGCGCTGCGAAGGCCGCCCAGGACGCCGGAGCGAAGCGACTCGTGCTCACGCACATTCCGGCCTGGACGCCCGTGGAGGACTGTGTGCGCGACGCCAAGACCGTCTGGGCGGGCGAGGTCGAGGTTGCTCGCGCGGGCCAGCGCTACGAGCTGCGTGCATGACGAGTTCGTCCGCGACGCCAGAGGAACTCGACGTCGAACACCGCCTCGTCGTCTACGGGACGCTCGCGCCCGGTGAGCCGAACGAGCACGTCATGGCGGATATCCCCGGCAGATGGACGCCCGCCGTTGTTCGCGGCACGCGCGTCGACTGAGGCCGGGGCGCAGCGTTCGGATACCCGGGGCTGACGCTCGACGACGCCGACGACGTCAACTGTGTCCTGTTCGAGTCGGCCGAGCTGCCGCGCCACTGGCCGCGCCTCGATCACTTCGAGGGGCCGCGGTATCGCCGCGTCGTCGTCGAGGTACGCGCCGAGGGGCGCGTTGTCGAGGCGTACGTCTACGAGTTGTCCGGCCTCTGAGCCGACCGGAAAGTCGGGTGACCGCGCCCGCCCCCTCTGACAGGGTGAAAGCATGAACGGTTCCCCTTCCGGCATCACCTATCCGCGGCCCCTGCGTCCCGGCGACACCATCGCGGTGACGGCATCGTCCGCGCCCGTGCGCCCCGAACACGAGGGGCGCCTCGACTTCGTCATCGGGTGGCTTCGTGACCGTGGCTACCGTGTCGTCGAAGGGGACTGTCTGCGCGGCGAGGGCGTCGTGAGTGCGTCCGCGCAGGATCGCGCGGACGAGTTCAACGCCTTCGTGCGCGATCCGTCGGTGCGCGCCGTCGTGCCACCGTGGGGTGGGGAGACAGCCATCGACATCGTCGATCTGCTCGACGCCGACGCGCTCGCAGCCGACCCCACCTGGGTGGTCGGGTGGAGCGACATCTCGACGCTTCTCCTGCCGCTGACGCTCCGTTCGGGCGTGGCGACCCTCCACGGCCAGAACCTCATGGACACGCCCTACGACCTGCCGCGCGGAACGGCGCACTGGCTCGATGTCGTCGCACGCGAGCGCGGCGAGGAGTTCGTGCAGCAGGACCCGGGTGTGCGCCGTCGCGGTGGTTGGGACGACTGGTCGAGGCTGCCCGCCGTCACCCGCGTCGACCTGAGCGAACCCGCGAGCTGGCGCTATGACGGCGGAAGCCTCGACGTCACGGGAAGGCTCATCGGCGGGTGCCTCGACGTCGTGTGTCACCTGGCCGGCTCGCCGTTCGGCGACGTGCCACGGTTCGCCGAGCGGTGCCCGGAAGGCACGATCGTCTACCTCGAGAACTGCGAGGCCCCCGCTCTCGACGCGGCACGCATGCTGCACGGCCTGCGGCTGGCGGGCTGGTTCGACGGCGCTCGTGCCGTGCTGCTCGGCCGAACGGGAGCGAAGACGAGTGGCGACTTCACTCAGGACGACGCCGTGGAGGACGCCCTGGGACAGCTGGACGTTCCCGTCGTGCGTGACGTCGACTTCGGCCACGTGCCGCCCGGGAACGTCCTCGTCAACGGAGCACTCGCCCGCGTGACGATGGACGGCCCGCGTCACGAGATCCGGCAGAGCTTCGTCTGACCCCGTCCGCCCGTCGAGGGCGTCGGCAGCTTCGCGTCCTCTCGATAGGGTGGTGCCCATGACTGACGCCAGCTCACCCCGCCACGACGGACGTACCCCCGACCAGCTGCGCGAGGTGCGCATCACCCGCAACTGGCTCGACCACGCCGAAGGCAGCTGCCTCGTCGATTTCGGTCGCACGCGCGTGCTGTGCGCCGCCTCGTTCACCGAGGGCGTGCCGCGCTGGCTCAAGGGCCAGGGCACCGGCTGGGTGACGAGTGAGTACGAGATGCTGCCGCGCTCGACGAACACGCGCAGCGACCGTGAGGCCCGCAAGGGCAAGGTCGGCGGGCGCACGCACGAGATCTCGCGCCTCATCGGCAGAAGCCTGCGCGCCGTCATCGACACGAAGGCCCTGGGCGAGAACACCATCGTCATCGACTGCGACGTGCTCCAGGCGGACGGCGGTACCCGTACCGCGTCGATCACGGGTGCTTACGTGGCGCTCGCGGACGCCATTCGCGACGCGCAGGAGCGCGGTCTCATCAAGAGCTCCGCGAAGCCGCTCACCGACTCGGTCGCGGCCATCAGCGTCGGCATCGTCGAAGGGCGCCCCGTCCTCGACCTCGACTACCCAGAGGACTCGACGGCCGAGACGGACATGAACGTCGTCATGACGGGTTCGGGCGGCATCGTCGAGGTGCAGGGAACTGCCGAGGGCGCACCGTTCAGCCGTGACGAGCTGAACGCGCTCCTCGACCTCGCGGCGGGTGGCATCACGACGCTCACACAGAAGCAGAGCGAAGCCCTCGAGGCCGACGCGCGGGAGCGCATCCAGTGACGGGGGAGCGCACGCGCATCGTTCTCGCGACGCGCAACGTCGGCAAGATCGCCGAGTTCCAGCACCTGCTCGACGACGCCCGCCTGGCCATCGACGTCGTCGGCGTGAGTGAGTTTCCGGATCTCGTGGACACCGTGGAGAGCGGCGTCACCTTCGAGGAGAACGCTCGTCTCAAGGCCGACGACGTCAGTCGAGCCACGGGGCTGCCGGCGCTCGCCGATGACTCCGGGCTCTCCGTCGATGTGCTCGGCGGCTCACCCGGGGTGTTCTCGGCGCGCTGGGCCGGACGCCACGGCGACGACGAAGCGAACCTGGAGCTCCTGCTCGCACAGACCGGCGACGTGCCCCTCGAGAGGCTGACCGCGCGCTTCCACTGCGTCGTTGCGCTCGCTGTGCCCGGTCAGGCGACGCAGGTGGCCGACGGCGCCGTCGAGGGACGCCTCACGCGTGATCGTCGCGGTGAGGGCGGTTTCGGGTACGACCCGATCTTCGAGTTGCCCAGCGGGCGGACCATGGCCGAGCACAGCCCCGAGGAGAAGGCGGCCATCAGTCACCGCGGCGTGGCGTTCCGTTCCATCCTTCCGGCAGTGGCAGCGCTGGGCTGACGGCCGTCACCGGTTCGGAACGGGCGCGAAGGCGGCGTCGACACGGGGCTCGGCGCCGGGTACGCCGGTGGTCCGTGTGGCCATCACCTGGGCGTTGGCCAGTCCGGTGACCTTCATGCAGTCCATTCGGTACTGCAGGGTGCGGATGTCGGACCCCGGAGCCTTCTGAGCCGGGCCAGAAAGGCGCGTCGTGCAGCGCGTCGCGTAGCTCGAGAGTGTGAGCACCGATCCCTCCGTGGCTCGCACGACGAGTGTGGCGCGGTTGCCTTGGTGCGTGGCCGTGACAACTTCGATCGTCGGACGGGTGGTCGAATCGGGTCCTGCTGCGGGCGTGGGCTGTCCCTGTGCCTCAGGGCCACCGATTCCGACGACCGCCTGAGTCCACGTTCCGGTGAGGATGGGCAGGTTCATCGCGCCACCGGCACAGTGCAGGACGTAGAGGGTGTCGGTCGTCGAGGCGGCACCCCGGACAGGAGCCGCGAGAGGACGTTCGCTCATGATCCGGCAGGATGGTCGCCCGGCGGGTCGAAGGGAGTGGTCGCTGTCGTCGGCCGCCCGTCCGTGAGGGAGAACGATCCGTTCGCAGCGGATGCGACGGTGACCGTGTGGGCGCGGCCGCGTGATGTGAGGTGCACGCTCCGCACCCACAATTCGGTGCGACGATCGGCGCGAGTCCGCGGTTCGGCGACGGGGCGCTCGAGGAAGCCCTCGTCCAACCGCGGTACCTCGCTCGGGACGACCATGCGAGTGGTGCTGGATGACGAACGGGGGAAGCTCGGTGCAGAGGTGCAGCCCACAAGGGGCACGAGGCCGACGAGCCCGACAAGTGCGGCGAGGAAGACTCCCGTGCGCGGGAACGTGCGCTTCGTGTGCCCTGACCACGTCATACGCGCCCCGTCTGCCGAAGTGTCACCCGAGGGGCCGACGGTTCGAGCGTGACCGTGGTGCCTCGATGCGCTCAGCGTAGGCACGTTCGGAAGGTCCTGTCAGCGACGGCGCCCGTCCACCCGCGACGACCGGCCTATCGCGTCGACGCCGTCGAGGAAGCGGTCGACTTCCCTTCCTTGGCGGGTGGCAGCGATACCTGGGCGGCTTCGTAGCTCGGAGGCTCCCCGACCTTGGCCCTGGTTCTCATCGCCGCCAGGGTGAGGTCGAGGCGTGTGTACCCGGCGGAGCACTCGATCTCGTAGAGGTTCTCCTGAGCCCCGGCGCGCTTTCGGGAAGGTCCGAGGCGTTTCGACGTGCAGGTTCCCTCCTGAGGCGCGCTCGCCTCGGGCTGCGCCGGGTCGACGCTCAGGGTTGCACCGGCAGGAGCCCAGGCACGAACGACGAGTGTCTTCGCGGTCCGCGAGGTGGAGACGACGGTGGGCGGCATCGTCACGTCGGTGATGGTTTGTGCGGTTTCCGTGGTCGGGGGTCGCCCTTGCGCGGAGGGGCCACCCAGAGCGAACACGGCTTCGCTGCCGCCGCCCGACGTTTCGCTCCGCGTCCACGACCCTGCGAGGGAGGGGGCTCGAAGTGCGGCGTCGGTCTGACAGGTGACGCTGTATCGGGTGTTCACCCCTGCAATTGCACCGGGCACCTTCGCCGAGAGGCGAACTCGACGTTGCACCGCGCACGGATAGATCACCAGGGTGTTGCCGTCGTCGGACCAGGTGCCGGCGATGGCGAATTCAGTGCCCGGCATCGACAGGACGGTCAAGGAATACTGCCCTCCGGAGTAGTCGGCCTCGCGCACCCAGATTTCGCCAGGGATGTCGGTCCACTCGATCGAGTGGTCGGTGTCCTCCACACTCGGCTCTTCGCCGGTGGGATCCATGCCGTCGACGGAGACGTCTTCGGTAGCGGTCGGCTTGAGCATGCGGCTCGTCGACGAGGCACTGAAGACCTGGGCGTCCGAGCACCCGGTCACGAGGCCCACACAGGCGAACGTGGTGGCGAAGGCGGTGAGCGAACGGCGCACGTCGTCTCCCTCGACTGCGGGTGACGCCCGCGCGTGCCGGACTCGAGCACGGGCCGGTGACTCACCTTAGGGCCGACATCCCGAAGGTTCCATGGATGTTCGGTCTCGGTGCGATCTCGATTGTGACGAGCCACGTGTGGGCGCGGCAACGCTGCCTCGCACGGGCTGGGGAGAGTGCGCCTGGGGAGACTTGAACTCCCACGTCCTAAGACACCAGAACCTAAATCTGGCGCGTCTGCCAATTCCGCCACAGGCGCAGCGCGCACGAGTGTACGCGAGCGGTGGTGACCGTCGCCGGGGCCGCCACCGCTCGTTGGTCATCTCACTCGGAGAGGCCGAGAGCCTTCTTCAACGAGGCGACGTGGCCCGTTGCTTTGACGTTGTACCGAGCCACCTCGATCTTGCCCTCCTCGTCGATGACGAACGTCGAGCGGATGACGCCGACGACGGTCTTGCCGTACAGCTTCTTCTCGCCGTAGGCGCCGTACGCCTCGAGTGTCTCCTTCGACTCGTCGGAGAGCAGCGGGTACGTGAGCGATTCCTTCGTCACGAACTGGGCCAGCTTGGCGGGGGAGTCGGGGCTGATCCCGACGATGTCGTAGCCAGCAGCGCGCAGCGGCTCGAGAGAGTCACGGAAGTCGCAGGCTTCCTTCGTGCACCCCGGCGTCATGGCGGCCGGGTAGAAGAAGATGATGAGCTTGCGACCGGAGAAGTCGCCGAGGCTGACGGTTTCACCCTTGTCACTCGTGAGCGTGAACGACGGTGCAGGGGTGCCGGTCTCGAGGCGGGTCATGGGAAGTCCTTCCGGTGAAGATGCCGCGGTGCGTTAACCTGTGGGTCAAGAGCCTAGTTTTCCTCACGTGGCAAGGAGATCCACACCATGGCACCCAAGACCGCCAAGCAGATCGAGGCCGAGCTGGCCGCGTCGCGTTCGCGTCTCGCCGGCACGATCGACGAGCTGGCCTTCCGCGCCCAGCCCAAGGAGATCGCGAAGCGTCAGACGGAGAGCGCTCGTCTCGCTCTGACGGACGCCACGCGCACCGCCGACGGCGACCTGCGTCAGGACCGCGTCGCGATGGGTCTCGGTGGCGTCGGCGCGTTCATGCTTCTCGTCGGCCTCGCGAAGCGTCTGCGTTCCTGATTCGTATCGCATGACGAAGGCCCGGTCTTCCCACGTGGGAAGACCGGGCCTTCGTCATGCGCGCTGAGGGGCCGCCTGAGGGCAAAGCGAAAGGCCCACCGTTGCCGGTGGGCCTTTCTTCGGTGCGCCAACAGGGACTCGAACCCCGAACCCGCTGATTAAGAGTCAGCTGCTCTGCCAATTGAGCTATTGGCGCGCAACAAGGAGAAAACCTACCTCAGGGCCGTCTGGTGGCCAAATCGGTTTCCGCAGAGGGGGCGTGGGCCGGTTCGACCCCACCTCCCGAGGGGTGGGCGCCGCGGGTCATCGGGGGTCTTCACCTCTACGGGCGCACTGCACAGGTGGCGTCAGACGATAGATTCTGGCGAGAACCTTTTCGATCATCGAGATCTCGGAGACGAACAACATGACCGACCTACCTGACACCGGGGTCGAGCGTCCGTACGGCGAACCGCCCGTGCTCGACGCCAAGCCCGACTACAAGGTGGCCTTCAAGCGCACCCTGGCGAAGTTCTCGCAGGATCAGTGCACCGACCTCGCCGCCGCGCTCACCTACTACTCCATCCAGGCCATGGTGCCCGCGATGATCGCCGGCCTCTCGCTGCTCGGGCTGTTCGGCGACGGCAAGAAGACGACGAACAGCGTCATCACGTCGATTGCCGCCATCGCCGGCACGGACGAGAGCGAACTCGGCGGCATCCGCAACTTCATCGACGGCCTGCAGACGAGTGGTGGCGCCGGCTTCGCGTTCTTCTTCGGCATCCTGCTCTCGCTCTGGTCGGCCTCCGGATACGTAGGGGCCTTCGCCCGCATGCAGAACCGCATCTACGACGTCGCGGAAGGCCGTCCCGTCTTCAAGCTGCGCCTGTGGCTGTACCTCGTGACGATCATCCAGGTCATCCTGCTCGTCATCGCCGCGATGGCGCTCGTCATGACCGGCCCGGTGGCGAAGGAAGTGGGGTCGCTGATCGGACTCGGCGACACCGCCGTCATGGTCTGGGACATCGCGAAGTGGCCCTTCGTCGTCCTCATCGTGATGTTCATCATCGGCCTCATGTTCTGGGCCACGCCGAACGTGCGACGCCCCTTCAAGCAGGGCGTCTTGAACCCTGGCGCCGTGCTGGCGTTCTTCGTGTGGGTCATCGGCTCCGCGGCGTTCGCCTGGTACGTGTCCAACATGGGCAACTACGGCAAGTACGGCCAGCTCGCCACGGCGATCATGGTGCTGCTGTGGCTTTGGATCACGAACCTCGCGATGCTGTTCGGCGCCGAGTTCGACGCCGAGACGTTGCGTACCCGTCAGCTCAAGACGGGCTACCCGGCCGAGGAACTCATCCTCCTGCCCGTGCGCGACGAGAGTGGCATCGACAAGAAGGCCGAGAAGTACGACGACCTCGTGGAGGCGGCGCACCAACTGCGCGTCGACTCGGGCGTCCCGGATGAAGCGGTCGAGAACATGATGCCGGTCGTGCCGGCAGAGCGTTCGAACGAGCGCACCACCGCTGCGCAGAACAGCTCCCCGGAGAAGCAGCCGGTCACGCCGTCGACCCGCACGCTCGAGGGCGCGCCCAAGATCGCTGCCGCGACGAAGGACGAGGCGCCGGACCTCAGCGACGACGCCACCGTCACCAAGGCTCAGCGTCGAGCCGACGCCAAGCCGAGCCGCGACGCCGCGGCGCAGGCCGAGCACGAACGTGCCGAGGTGGCCGCCGACCGTGAGCAGCGCCGTCGCCGTGCGCTCGCCGAGGGCCAGCACAAGCGCGCCGTGCGGGAGCGTCTCGCCGCGCAGGAGGCGAAGGTCAAGGCCGAGCAGAAGAAGGTCGAGGCCGAGCGCCTCAAGGAGGCCAAGAAGGCGGAGGCGGAGCGTCCGCTGGAGGAGAAGTGGGCTGAGGTCGAGAGCAACCGTGCTCGCTACGACCACTCGAACACGCGTGAGTTCCGTGCCGTGAGCGCCGAGCGTGAAGACCGCCGTCGTCGGTGGTTCGAGGGCAAGCGGGGCTGATCTCCCGACTCGAAATGCGTGCACCCCACCCCGCCACGGGGGTGGGGTGCACGCATTTGGCCATTCTGAAGGCTCGCTTAGGATGTGGGTCGTGACTGACTCCGACCGCGCCCACACCGACCGCATCGTCTGGATCGACTGCGAGATGACGGGCCTCGACCTCGAGAACGACGCCCTCATCGAGGTCGCCGCGCTCGTCACCGACTTCGAACTCAACCAACTCGGCGACGGCGTCGACGTCGTCATTCGCCCCGAGCCGGAGGCTCTGGAGCAGATGGGCGATTTCGTGCGGGAGATGCACACCAAGTCCGGTCTGCTCGAGGAACTCGAGCACGGGGTGAGCATGGAGGAAGCCCAAGCCCTCGTCCTGGAGTACGTCATGACTCACGCTCCGGACGCTGGAAAGGCGCCGCTCGGCGGCAACACCGTGAGCACCGACCGTGGCTTCCTGGAGCGCGACATGCCCCAGCTGGCCGGCCACCTGCACTACCGCACGATCGATGTCTCCTCCATCAAGGAGCTCTCGCGCCGCTGGTACCCGCGGGCGTACTTCAACGCCCCCGCCAAGAACGGCGGTCACCGCGCTCTCGCCGACATCCGTGAGTCGATCGCGGAGTTGCGCTACTACCGTGAAGCGGTCTTCGTCGAGCAGCCCGGGCCGTCGTCCAACGAGGCCCAGGTCATCGCGAAGAAGTACCAGGTCGAGGGCTGACCTTCGGCCGCGCGCGATTAGGGGTTCGGCGGCGCCGTCGGGTATATTCGTCCGCGCTGCCTGACCCGGGGTTCCCCGGTCGCGCACATGGTGGGTATAGCTCAGCAGGTAGAGCACCTGGTTGTGGTCCAGGATGTCGCGGGTTCAAGTCCCGTTACTCACCCCAGACGCGAAACCCCCTGACATTTCAGGGGGTTTTGTGTTTTCGCAGGGCCTTCGCCTCGTGAGGCGCGGGTGCTGCGTGAGCCCCCGTAGCTCAGTTGGATAGAGCAAGAGCCTTCTAATCTCTAGGTCGCAGGTTCGAATCCTGTCGGGGGTACTCGTTGGTGCGGCGTGGGCCCGAGCGAAGCGAGTGGTCCGCGCCGCACCAACAGATGGCTGGCCAGGATTCGGGAGGAGCCTGCGACGGTTCCTGTCGGGGTGCGGTTCACTCGGGTGGGCCCGAGCGAAGCGAGTGGTCCGCGCCGCACCAACAGATGGCTGGCCGGGAGCCATCGCTCGAACGTGACTTTAGTCCCGAGCTGTGGGGCTGGCGGCTGCTATTTCACGACGATAGGTTAGGTTTACCTCGCTCAGGTATACCTAACCCGCTCTGGGGGTGCTCGTGTTCGGCAACTATCTCGTCGGTCTTCGCGAAGGCCTGGAGGCGTCGCTCGTCGTCGTCATCCTCGTCGCGTATCTCGTGAAGTCGGATCGACGACACCTCTTGCCGAGGATCTGGCTCGGCGTTGCCGCGGCTGTGGGTGTTTCCCTCGCCTTCGGCGCACTCCTCACGTACGGCCCCAACGGCCTGACGTTCGAGGCGCAGGAAGCCATCGGTGGTGGCCTGTCGATCGTCGCCGTCGGCTTCGTCACCTGGATGATCTTCTGGATGGCCCGTTCGGCGCGCACCCTCTCCGGTGACCTCAAGAGCCACGTCGATCGAGCAGCCGAAGCGTCGCGTGCCTCCCTCGTCGTCGTCGCGATGCTCGCCGTCGGCCGCGAAGGGCTCGAGACCGCGCTCTTCCTCTGGGCCGCGACGCAGGCGGCCAGCTCCGGCTCGTCGTCGTCCACCGCGCCGCTCGTGGGTGCCGCGCTCGGTATCGCGACGGCCGTCGTCCTCGCCTTCGCGTTCTACAAGGGGGCGCTCAAACTCAACCTGTCGAAGTTCTTCACGTGGACGGGTGGCTTCCTCATTCTCGTCGCCGCGGGTGTTCTCGCCTACGGCGTCCACGACCTGCAGGAAGCGCGCATCCTGCCCGGTCTGCACAACCTCGCCTTCGACGTGAGCGACACCATCGAGCCCACCTCGTGGCTCGGCACGCTCCTCAAGGGCACCCTCAACTTCTCGCCGGCCACGACGTGGCTGGAGCTCATCGTGTGGGTCAGTTACGTCGCCGTCGTCATGACGATCTTCGTCAAGCGCGTGCGTGCCTCCCACAACCCCAAGGCCGCGACGCAGGCTTCGACCACTCCCCAGAAAGTGACGGCATGACCACCCGACCCACCCTCGCTCGCAGCGGCGCCCTGCTCGCCGTCGCCGGCCTCGCACTCGCAGGCTGCACGAGCAACTCGTCCTCGTCCGACTCGAAGTCCGGCGACGGCAAGCTGACCGTCTCCTCGACCGCCTCCGAGTGCACGGTCTCCAAGTCCGAGGCGCCGTCGGGCAACGTCGTCTTCAGCGTGAAGAACGAGGGCGACAAGGTCACCGAGTTCTACCTCCTCGGTGAGGACAAGCTACGCATCGTCGGCGAGGTCGAAAACATCGCTCCGGGTCTCACGCGTGAACTCGTCGTCAAGGCGGCTCCGGGCGACTACTACACGGCGTGCAAGCCGGGCATGGTCGGCAAGGGCATCGCCGCCAAGTTCAAGGTCACCGATTCCGGCAAGGACCTCGCGCCCAGCGGAGCCGACAAGCAGCTCGTCGAGACCGCCGACAAGCAGTACCAGTCGTACGTCAAGGACCAGGCCAGCTCGCTCACGACCCAGACGACGAAGTTCGTCAACCTGTACAAGGCCGGTAAGGACGACGAAGCCCGCGCCCTCTACGCCAAGGCGCGTCTGCACTGGGAACGCATCGAGCCCGTGACCGAATCCTTCGGCGACCTCGACCCGAAGATGGACCTTCGCGAGGCCGACCTCGAGAAGGGCCAGGAGTGGACCGGCTGGCACCGTATCGAGAAGGACCTCTGGCCGCCGAAGACCGGCTACACGGCCATGTCGAAGGCCGATCGAACGAAGATCGCCGACCAGCTGCTCAAGGACACCAAGACCCTCGAGACGCGCACGAAGACGACGACGTTCTCCGCCGACAAGATCGGCAACGGTGCGAAGGCGCTCATGGACGAGGTTGCCACCGGCAAGGTCACCGGCGAGGAAGAAGCCTGGTCGCACACCGACCTGTGGGACTTCCAGGGCAACGTCGACGGCGCCCGCATCGCATGGGAGAACCTGCGTCCGCTGCTCAAGAAGAAGGACGCGTCGCTCGATTCGAGCATCGCGACGAAGTTCGCCGCGCTGCAGAAGCTGCTCGACAAGCACAAGGTCTCGGGCTCGGGTGACGACGTCGTCTTCAAGACGTACGACAAGCTGAGTGACGCCGAGGTCAAGGAACTGTCGAATGCAGTGAACGCCCTGAGTGAGCCGCTGTCGAAGCTGACCGCAGCCGTCACGTTGTAAGGTGTTCCTTCGCCCCCGCGCTCGGCGTGGGGGCGAAGGCAACCGCGCGGGAAGCCGCGCGCGAAGGAGGAGAGTGAGCATGGCGAACGTCTCGCGCCGCGGGATGCTCGGCTTCGCCGGTGGTGGAGCGGCACTCGGTGCTGCCGGTTTCGCGGGGGGTTGGGGTGCCTCTCACGCCGCAGCCGATGAAAAGCCGTCGCCGGGGGAGCGCACCTACGACTTCTTCGGTGAACACCAGTCGGGCATCGTCACGCCTGCGCAGGACAGGCTCTACTTCGCGACGTTCGACGTCACTGCCACGACGCGCGACGAACTCGAGTCGCTCCTGCGGGCGTGGAGCCTCGCCGCCGAGCGGATGATGCGCGGCGAGACGGCCTCCGACGAGGCCACCGCCTACGACGCGCCACCCGCCGACACGGGTGAGGCCCAAGACCTTCCGCCGTCCGGCCTGACGATCACCTTCGGCTTCGGTCCGACGCTGTTCCGCGACGAGAAGGGCAAGGACCGGTTCGGGCTCGCGGACAAGCAGCCCAAGGAACTGCGCGAACTGCCGCACTTCCCGGCCGACAAGCTCGACCCGCGCCGCAGTGGCGGCGACATCGCCGTTCAAGCCTGTGCCGACGACCCCCAGGTGGCCGTGCACGCCATCCGCAACCTGTCTCGCATCGCCTTCGGACTGGCCGCCATCCGGTGGGCGCAGCTCGGTTTCGGGCGTACCAGCTCGACCTCGACGAGCCAGGCCACGCCGCGCAACCTCTTCGGCTTCAAGGACGGTACGGCCAACATCAAGGCCGAGAGCCGTGACGTCGTCGACGACCACGTGTGGGTGGGCCGGGGTGACGACCCGAAGGCCGACTGGATGGCAGGCGGCTCCTACCTCGTGGCACGTCGCATCACGATGCACCTCGAGACCTGGGACCGATCGAGCCTGCGCGAGCAGGAAGCCATCATCGGGCGTGACCGCCCCGAAGGTGCGCCGCTTTCCGGTGGCAAGGAGTTCGACGAGCCGAAGTTCGACGTCAAGGGACGCGGGGGCGAGCCGCTCATCGCGAAGAACTCGCACGTCTTCCTCGCCCACCCGAAGAACAACGGCGGCGCGCAGATGCTGCGACGCGGTTACAACTTCACCGACGGAAACGATGCCTTGGGACGACTCGACGCAGGGCTCTTCTTCCTCGCCTACGTGCGGCGGCCGTCACGCCAGTACATCCCCATGCAGATGCGGATGTCGCGTGAGGATGCGCTCATGGAGTACCTCAAGCACACAGGTTCCGGCTTGTTCGCCGTGCCGCCGGGAGTGCCCAAGGGCGGCTTCGTGGGTCAGCAACTCTTCACATCCTGACGCGTTCCAAGTTGAGTGCGCGCCAACGGCATACGAGACTGTACGGGTGAACAAAGTTTTCGACGGTGCGCGCCTGCACCGCGCCGTGGGCGAGTTGCGTGCCGCTGTCGCCGCCAACGCCCTCCCCTTCGAGACGGCTGACGTCGCCAAGCAGCGCCGCGAGCAGGGGGAGCTCGTGTCGCAGCTCGACGACTACGTCCTGCCGCGCCTCGAATCCCTCGACGCCCCGCTGCTCGCCGTCATCGGTGGCTCGACGGGCGCAGGCAAGTCGACGCTGGTCAACTCCATCGTGCGTGAGCAGGTGACACGCTCCGGCGTCCTGCGCCCGACGACGCGAGCCTCGGTGCTCATCCACCACCCCTCGGACGCTCAATGGTTCACCGGCGAGCGCGTCCTGCCGGGTCTCTCGCGCATCACCGGCGCTGCGACGCAGGGTGACGACCCGTCGTCGCTGCGCCTCGTCGCGTCCGCCTCCGTGCCCCGCGGTCTCGCGCTGCTCGACGCCCCTGACATCGACTCGGTCGTCTCCGCCAACCGCGACCTTGCGCGCCAGCTGCTTTCCGCGGCTGATCTGTGGCTCTTCGTCACGACCGCTGTCCGCTACGCCGACGCCGTGCCGTGGGAGATGCTCGAGCAGGCCATCGACCGCGGGACGTCCGTGGCCGTCGTGCTCGACCGCGTGCCTCGTGACGCGATGGAGGAGGTGCGCGCCGACCTCGCGCGCATGCTCGCGGCGCAGGGCCTCGGCCAGTCGCCGGTGTTCGCCGTCGCAGAATCGCCGCTCGAAGAGAACGGCATGCTGCCGCACATCGAGGTCGAGCGTATCTCCAGCTGGCTGCACTCGCTGGCCGACGACGCCCTGTCGCGTCAGGTCGTCATCCGTCGAACGCTCGACGGGGCACTCGACTCCCTCGACGGGCGCGCCCGCGGTGCTATCGCCGCCGGACGCGCGCAGCACGAGGCGGCGACGACGTTGGCCGGCGCCGCGTCCGAGGCTTACTCCGAGCAGCTGCGCGCGGTCGAGGAAGGCCTCAAGGACGGCACCCTGCTGCGCGGCGAGGTGCTCGCGCGCTGGCAGGAACTCGTCGGTACCGGCGAGCTGCTCAAGCAGTTCGAGGCCGGCGTGAGCAAGCTCCGCGATCGTGTCACCGGCTTCTTCCGCGCCCGCACCGAGACCGCTGCTCCGGCTCGTGATCTGGGGGAGGCCCTCCAGTCCGGTGTCGCACAGCTCGTCACGTCGCACGGAGAATCGGCTGCCCTCGACGCGGGCCGCGCCTGGCGACTCGACCCTGCGGGCAAGCCGATCATGGCCCGCCACCCCGAACTGAACGCCGCGAGCCCCGAGCTCACGTCCACGGTCGAACGTCTCGTCCGCGACTGGCAGGGCGATGTGCTCGACCTCGTGCGGGAAGAGGCAGGCGACAAGCGCACGACAGCGCGCTTCCTCGCCTTCGGCGTCAACGGCATCGCCGTCATGCTCATGCTCATCACGTTCGCCTCGACGTACGGTCTGAGCGGTGCGGAGGTCGGCATCGCGGGAGGCTCGGCCGTTCTCGCGCAGCGCCTCCTCGAAGCGATTTTCGGCGACCAGGCCGTTCGTACCCTGGCGAACCGGGCCCGCGGCATGCTGCTTGAGCGCATCACCGAGCTGTTCGAGCGTGAGGAGCAGCGCTACGACGCAGCCCTCGCAGAGGTCGCGCTCGCTCCAGGCGCCCCCGAGCGCATCGAGAAGGCCCTCGCGGCCGTGAAGGACGCACGATGAGTTGGAACCCGTTCGCCCGCGGTAAGCGCGAGGAGCGCCCCGTCGTGGCCCCGGTGTCGCGCGAGGAGGTCGACGGCCGCGCCGGCGCTCTCCAGCGCGCGCTGACGCTCGGCGGGGCGGCTCTGCCCGCCGACGACGTCGCAGTGGCTCGCAAGCTCCTGGCGCGCGTCGCCGAACGTTCGCGCCTCGGGGGCGACCACACCGTCGTCGCCTTGGCCGGCGCTACGGGCTCCGGCAAGTCGAGCTTGTTCAACCTCCTCGTCGGGGAGCCCGTCTCCCGCATCGGTGCGCGACGTCCGACGACCTCGCGCGCCTCCGCCGCCATCTGGGGCGAGAGCGTGCCGGGAGAACTGCTCGACTGGCTCGACATCTCCGCACGTCACCAGGTGCACCCGAGCATGCCGCGCTACGCCGAGCTCGACGGCCTCGTGCTCCTCGACCTTCCCGACTTCGATTCCCGCGTGCGCGAGCACCGTGCCGAGGCCGACCGCGTGCTCGAGATGTGTGACCTGTTCGTGTGGGTCACCGACCCGCAGAAGTACGCCGACGCCGTCCTGCACGAGCAGTACGTGCGCCAGCTGGCCGTCGCGAAGGCGACGTCCGTCGTCGTCCTCAACCAGGTCGACCGGCTCACGCCCGAGGCCGCGCAGAGCTGCCTCGCCGACCTCACGCGTCTGCTCGAGGAGGACGGGCTGACCGATGCTGTCGTTCTGCCGACCTCGACGATCGCCACGGGTGGCGGCGAGTTGCTCATCGACGCCCTCGCCGACCTCGTGCAGTCGAAGAACGCCTCCGACCGACGTCTGGCCGGCGATCTGCGGCACCAGGCACAGCGCCTCAACTCGCACGTCGGAGCCGTTCGTCCCCAGCGGGTCACCGGATCGAACGACGAACTCGTCTCGGCGCTCGCAGACTCCGCCGGTGTCAACGTGGCGCTCGACGCTGTGGAACGCGACTACCGGGTCGAAGCGGCCCGCCGCACCGGTTGGCCGTTCACGCGCTGGACGCAGAACCTCAAGGCCAAGCCGCTCTCCCGTCTGGGTCTCGATACCCAGGCCGAAGCGAACCTCAGCCGTGCGGACCGCCGCATCGCTCTCGGAAAGTCGTCGCTGCCGCCGGCGAGCCCCGCTGCCCGCGCAGCCGTCGATCTCGCGACGAGGCGCCTCGGCGAGCGGGCCTCCGACGGGATGCCTGCTCCGTGGGCCGACGAGGTGCGCGCCGCCGCCACGCCGCGGGACGGCTCGATGACCGACGCGCTCGACCAGGCCGTGATGCGTACTCCGTTGCGCGGACGTTTCCCCGCGTGGTGGCGCGTTGCCGCCGTACTCCAGTGGATCTTCGCCGCGGTGGCGCTGGCGGGGGCCGTGTGGCTGCTCGTGCTCTTCGGCTTCAGCATGATGCAGATCCACGTCGGAGTGCCGACGCTCGGTGGCGACTGGTTGCCGATTCCGCTCGTCATGCTCGTGGTCGGGCTGTTGCTCGGCTTCCTGCTCGCCCTGTTGGCGCGATCCCTTGCCCGCGCCGGTGCGGCGCGTGCTCGCGTCGACGCTCGTGAGCGCCTGTACGCGGCCATCACGGAGGTTGCCCAGGAGCGCATTGTGGCGCCGGTCGCCGCAGTCGTGACGCGTCACGACGACACGGCGAAGGCGCTTGCACAAGCCTCGGAGTAACTCTCACCTGTGGAAAGGCCTCCCCGGACACGTTCCGGGGATGCCTTTCCACACCCTCGAAGGCTCTGCCCTGGTCAGGTGACGGGCGACGTTCCTAGCGTCGTCGGCGTGGGTGAGTGCCCGTCGCCGAACCCGGTTCGGTGCACACGAGGAGGAGAGAGTCATGAACGAAGTGAAGGTCGATGTCAGCGGCACCGTGGTGAGCGACCCCGTCCTGCGGGAAACGCGGGCCGGTGATCCCTTCGTCAGTTTCCGCATCGCGGTCAACCCGCGCCGCTGGAACGCCGAGGACGGTTCGTGGAGCGACGGCGAAGCGCAGTTCTTCAGCGTCACGGCCTTTCGGGCGCTCGCGGGCAACGCCTACCACTCGCTCACCAAGGGCCAGCACGTCATGGTCACCGGGCGCTTGCGGCTCACGCAGTACGAAGCGCGTGACGGCGAACTGCGCACGAGCGCACAGATCGACGCCCACGACATCGGGCCGTCGTTGAAGTTCGGTCAGAGCACGTTCACCAAGAGCGTTCGGCCGGTCATCCCGAGCAATGACCGTCTGGCCGACGACGCCGTCACCCTCGCCATGCGTGAGCTGGAGGGTGACCTCGCGCCGGATGAGGGCGACAGCGATGCGCGGCAGGACGCGGTGACCGAGGGCAAGGAGGTCGGTGCGGCCGACATCAACGGCCAGGCGGGCACCGGTGACGCCGCGACAGAACAGGGAGAGCGGCTCGCCTCGTGAGCGAACGCGACGGCGTGCGTGTCACGAGCCCGGAGCCGTGAGCCCGGTCTCCGGCGTCGGAACAGGCCGGGTGCGCAGTGACGAGTCGCGCCGTGCCGCGCGAAACCGATAGCCTCTGAGCCATGGCAGAGTTCATCTACACCATGACCAAGGCACGCAAGGCCGTTGGCGACAAGGTGATCCTCGACGACGTCTCGATGTCGTTCTACCCGGGCGCGAAGATCGGCGTCGTCGGCCCGAACGGCGCCGGCAAGTCGACCATCCTCAAGATCATGGCCGGCCTCGACCAGCCGAGCAACGGCGAAGCACGCCTGTCGCCCGGCTACTCGGTGGGCATCCTGCTCCAGGAGCCGCCGCTCAACGAGGACAAGACCGTGCGCGGCAACGTCGAAGAGGGTCTCGGGCAGATCAAGCAGGATCTCGACCGCTACAACGAGATCTCCGCCGAGATGGCCGAACCGGACGCCGACTTCGACGCCCTCATGGAGGAGATGGGCAAGCTCCAGGAGAAGATCGACGCGGCTGACGCGTGGGATCTCGACAGCCAGCTCGAGCAGGCCATGGACGCCCTGCGGTGCCCGCCCGGTGACGCAGACGTCAGCGTGCTCTCCGGTGGCGAGAAGCGCCGCGTCGCCCTGTGCAAGCTCCTGCTGCAGAAGCCCGACCTTCTCCTGCTCGACGAGCCCACCAACCACCTCGACGCGGAGTCCGTCCTCTGGCTCGAGCAGCACCTCGCCTCCTACGCCGGCGCTGTGCTCGCCGTGACCCACGACCGGTACTTCCTCGACAACATCGCCGGCTGGATCTGCGAGGTCGACCGCGGCCGCCTCTACCCGTACGAGGGCAACTACTCCACCTACCTGGAGAAGAAGCAGGAGCGCCTCACGGTCCAGGGCAAGAAGGATCAGAAGCTCGCGAAGCGCCTGAAGGACGAGCTCGAGTGGGTCCGCTCCAACGCCAAGGCTCGCCAGACAAAGAGCAAGGCCCGCCTCGCCCGCTACGAGGAGATGGCTGCCGAGGCCGAGCGCACGCGCAAGCTCGACTTCGAGGAAATCCAGATCCCGCCGGGCCCGCGCCTCGGCGCCCAGGTCATCGAGGTCACCGACCTCAAGAAGGGCTTCGGCGACCGCGTCCTCATCGACGGTCTGTCGTTCACGCTTCCGCGTAACGGCATCGTCGGCGTCATCGGCCCGAACGGTGTCGGCAAGACGACGCTCTTCAAGACCATCGTCGGCCTCGAAGAGCCCGACGGGGGCACCGTCAAGATCGGTGACACGGTCTCGATCAGCTACGTCGACCAGAACCGCGGCGGCATCGACTCCGAAGCCACCCTGTTCGAGGTCGTCTCCGAAGGAAACGACCACATCCAGGTCGGTCAGGTCGAGATCCCGGCCCGTGCGTATGTCTCGCAGTTCGGCTTCAAGGGGCCGGACCAGCAGAAGAAGGCCGGTGTCCTCTCCGGTGGTGAGCGCAACCGCCTCAACCTCGCGCTCACCCTCAAGCAGGGCGGCAACCTGCTCCTTCTCGACGAGCCGACCAACGACCTCGACGTCGAAACCCTCGGCTCCCTCGAGAACGCGCTGCTCAACTTCCCGGGCTGCGCCGTGGTCATCAGCCACGATCGCTGGTTCCTCGACCGCGTCGCGACGCACATCCTCGCCTACGAAGGCACCGACGAGAACCCCTCGGCGTGGTACTGGTTCGAAGGCAACTTCGACGACTACGAGAAGAACAAGATCGAGCGCCTCGGTGCCGAAGCCGCACGCCCCCACCGCGTGACGCACCGCCGCCTCACGCGCGATTAGCCGATCGTTGGCCCGTCTTCCGGGTTGAGTTCCTCGCGGGCTCGGAACTCAACCTCGGTGCGACAGGCAGCCTCTCCCTTGCGCCGTCTTCCGGCGAACTGACCTCGCAAGCTCGCTCAGTTCGCTCGGTGCGACAGCGCGTCGGGCGTCGCTTCACAAAAGCCCACGGTGTGACCCTCGCAAGCTCGGGTCACACCGTGGGCTTTTGTGCGCTCCGAGTCCGCTTCCAGCGTGGTTCCGCTTGTGTTGTCGGGGCGGCTCCGAGGGTGTTGGGCTCGTGGCCTCACAGGTTCAGGCGAGGGGGAGCCGCCGAAATTGGGTCAGTGACCCTGCAGACGGCTGTGTGAGGGTTACCTAAGTTAGGGTGACTGCGTCCTACCCCGTGCGAAAGGGAACCATGTCACCCTCGTTCGAGCGCCTCGTCGTCAACGCCTTCGGCGCCAAGAACACCGAGCTGGTCGTGCTCGAAAGCGAACCCCTCACGCCTCACTACCACCGCGTGCACGTCGACTGCGGCGACTTCCTGCGCAGCCACGGGGTGCACCCGTCGATGTGGCTTCGCCTGTGGTTCGACGACGACGGCAAGGACCACCAGCGTGCCTTCACCCTCGTCGACGCCGACGAGGCGAGCGGCCGCGCCACCCTCGAATTCGCGCTCCACGACGGCGTGGCCGCTCGTTGGTCGCAGAACGTCACCGCCGGCACCCGCATTCGCGCGTCCTTGCTCGGCTCCAAGTGCCCCTGGCCGTCCGAGAAGCCGGCGCCCGGAACGTCCTGGGAGCGAACGGTCCTCATCGGCGGTACGGCGTGCGTACCTGCCATTCGGTCATTGCTGGATCACTGGTCCGAGGCTCCGGCAACGGTGCTCCTGCACAGCGAGTACGACGACGACCGCGACATTCCACTCGGCCTAGCGGCCGCTACAGACGTCGAGTGGTTCGCCATGGGCGACGAGGCGCTGCTCACTCGCACGCACGACTTCGCGGGCGAAGCCACGACGCGCTTCTGGGTCACGACTGAGGCCTCGGCCACGCGAGCCGTCGTGCGAGCCCTGCGCAAGGATCACGGTGTCGGTAAGGAACGGATCCACGCCCAGGCGTACTGGAGCGCGGCGGGCTGACTCAATCGCAGTGGCGCGCGAGACGCAGCTCGAGGTTCGCCTTCGCGCTCGGCCATTCGTGCGCCAGGATCGAGTAGACGACGGTTTCGCGCAGCGCGCCGTTGCTTGCGAGTCGATCCGCCCGCAGCACGCCGTCGAGGTGCGCCCCCAGGCGTTCGATCGCGGCGCGCGACTGCTGGTTCGACCAACTCGTCTCGTACCGGACGCCGGCGCACTGAGCCGTCTCGAACGCGTAGGTCATGAGCAGAAGCTTGCTCTCCACGTTCGTGCCCGTGCCGTGCGTCGACGCTCGATTCCACGTGTAACCGATCGACACGCGCGGTACCTCGGGCCGGATGTCGTAAAACGCCGTACTGCCGAGCACGGTGCCGTCCGACTGACGCACCGCGACGAACGGCACCATCGATCCCTCGTCCTTGAGGCGCAGACGCTCGTCGATCATCTGGGCGATGCCCTCCGGGCGCGGCACCGAGGTGTACCAGCGCGTCCACATCTGCCCGTCGTTCGTGGCCTCGACGAGCCCGTCGTGGTGGTCGTGGGAGAGGGGCTCTAGGCGTACGAGAGAGCCGGAGAGCGTGATGTCGCGATCGATGTCCGTCATGGCTCCACCTCACACCGTTCCTCGCCCGAAGTCACGCACGTTCCGGCGCGTGGTCACATCGCCACGAAGCGGGCCCTCAGTCGAGAACCGAGAGGTCCTTGACGCGCATCATGCCCTCCTGGGCGACCGTCGCGACGAGGGTGCCGTCACGCGTGAACATGCGCCCGGTACCGAGGCCGCGTCCGCCCTGGGCGGAGGGGGAATCCTGGGCATAGAGGATCCAGTCGTCGAGGCGCACCGGCCGGTGGAACCACATCGCGTGGTCGAGGCTCGCAGCGCGGAAGCCCGGCGTCACCCAGGCAACCCCGTTCGCGCGCATCGCCGACTCGAGCATCGTGTAGTCGGAGGCGTAGGCGAGCACGGCGGCGCCGAGCAGCGGGTCGTCCGGGATGGCGCTCAACGTGCGCATCCACAGGTGCTGCTGCGGCGTGCGTTCGGATGCGGGCTGCAGGTACAGCGCGCCCTCGACGTGACGGACGTCGACAGCCCGACCGTGCGCCCAGTGCTGCGCGATCGGGTGGTCGATGTCGCCGACGACGTCCGCTGTCGTCGGGAGGTCGAGCGGGTCGGTGACCTCGGGCATGGGCACCTGGTGGTCGATGCCCTCGGCCTCTTCCTGGAAGCTCATGATGACGCTCATGATGGGCGCGCCCTTCTGGATGGCGTGAACTCGGCGCGCGGAGAAGGAACCGCCGTCACGCAGGCGCTCCACGGCGAAGTGAACGGGCTGCATCGAGTCGCCCGGGCGCAGGAAATAGCCGTGCAGTGAGTGGATGAAGCGTGGCGGGCGCCCGTCCGCGGGGGTCACGGTGCGACCGGCCGCGATGACGCACTGTGCCAGCACCTGCCCGCCGAAGATGCGCCCGTGGGGCTGCGGCTGGGACTCTCCGATGAAGACGTCCGCCTCGCTCTGGCCGAGGTCGGCCAGGCTCGTCTGCGCGCTGAACGTGGCGCTCACGGTCGCGCTTCCCACCGGCTGCAGATCGAGTACGTGCAGCAGCGAACTCATGGGGTCGACCGGAACCTGCGCTTCATCCTTGTTTTCGCTCACCCGGAGAGGTTACCCATCGGGAACGGGAGGTCGTGAACGTTTGGTGGACGGCGAGTGCACGGCACGTCACCCGACGCGCCACAATGCAGGTATGAGTTTCGCTCCCGAACGCTGCTCCGTCGTTCCCGTGCCCTTGCGCTGGTCCGACATGGATGCCTACGGGCACGTCAACAACGTGCAGTTCCTGCGGCTCCTCGAGGACGCCCGCATCCTCGCCTTCGCCGAATGGTTCGGGCGTGCTCGATCGGTCGTCGGTGAGGGAATCATCGTGGCGCGCCACGAGATCGAGTACCGCGCGCCTCTCGTGTTCCGCATCGAACCGATCGAGGTCGCCATGTGGGTGACCCGGCTGACCGGCGCGTCGTACGACATCGGTTACGAGGTCCGTGACGGTGGCGTCGGTTCCACGGCGTACGCCCTGGCCGAGACCACGCTCGTCGGGTACGACTTCGAGGCCGAACGTCCTCGTCGTCTTGATCCTGTCGACCGCGACAGCCTGTCGACGTTTCTCGGACCTGCGGTGCCTTTCCGCCACAACAGCGCCAAGCGCGCGGAGCGTTCGTCGTCGTGACGGGCCCGCTCCATCTCGCCGACCACGAGACGGCCGAGGACCTCGCCACCTTCGTCTCACGCGCACGCACGCTCGAAGACGACGGTGCCATCCGTCTCCAGGCGGACGGCGCGACGCTTGCCACGTGGGTGGGCGTCCGCAAGGGGCGCGGGCTCATGGGAGAGGGAACCGTCGTCGGGCTTCGAGTCCTCCGGCTGGCCGAACCGGTCGACCACCCCCTCGACACCGTCGTGCCGCTGCGCGCCGTCAGCGACCGCTTGGCGCGTCGTCGGAACGCCGACACGCGCCTGCTCGAGGTGCCGCCCACCACCGTGCGTACCACGTGGGCTGCGGTGACACCCCCGCGAGCCGGCTGGTCCCCGCTCGCGCGACTACCCCTGGCGGATCTCGTCCAGGTTGCCCGTGACGGTATCGCCGAGGTGGCCGAGGGCACCCCGCAGGGAGCTGGCGCAGCCGCCGTCGAGCAGCTGCGCGAGAAGGTCTGGAACCGGCCCATCGCGGGAGATCTGGGCGGTGCCGACGGGCTTCCGGCGGGCGCGGCGCTCGGCATCTACGCGCTCGGCTTCGCCATTGGTTCGGAGGCCCACGTCTACGGCACGGCCCGGTGGCGTCGCGTCTCCACGTCCGTGGGCCACGTGCTCGTACGGTGAGGCGTCGATAGGCTCGCTCGTATGACGCGTTCCTCCGATGTCCGACGCCTGCCCGCACCGACGACGCCCGATCCCCGCGAGGCTCCCGCGCTGGCCTGGGGTGTCGTCGCCCCCGGGGGTATCGCGCGAACGTTCGCGTCCGCGATCGGCGCGGAGACGCAGCAGCGCATCGTCGCCGTCGGGTCGCGCAGCCTGGAGCGCGCGCAGAGTTTCGTCGACGAATTCGCGCCGACAGCAACGGCGTACGGCTCTTACGACGCGTTGGTTGCTGACCCCGCGGTCGACGTCGTCTATGTGGCGTCCCCGCACAGCGAGCACCGGGAGCACGCGCTGGCCGCGATCCGCGCAGGCAAGCACGTGCTCGTCGAGAAGGCCTTCACGCGCAACGTCAGGGAGGCGCGGGAGGTTCTCGACGCGGCCCACGACGCGGGTGTCTTCTGCATGGAGGCAATGTGGTCACGCTTCCTGCCCCACTACGACGTCGTTCGTCGTGCGGTGGACACCGGACTCATCGGCGACCTCAAGTGGATCGCCGCCGACCATGGCCAGGCTCTCCACCCCGACGGCCCGCAGCGGCTGAGCGATCCTGCTCTCGCCGGAGGGGCGCTGCTCGACCTCGGGATCTACCCCCTGTCGTTCGCCGCGATGCTCGTACCCGAGTTCACCACGGTGAGCGCCCGGGGAACGCTCACCGCTGAAGGCGTCGACGAGTCCGAGGTCATCGTGCTCACGGCTGCCGACGGCGTCGTCGCCCAGGCTGCGACGACGATGGCCACCCAGACACCGAACACGGCCGTCGTCGCCGGCACGAAGGGACGCCTCGAGATCGACGGCTGGTTCTACTTCCCGACGCGAGTGCGGCTTCTCGCGAACGATGGGCAGCTGCTCGACGAGTACCGCTCCGCCGACACGATCCACGCCCTCCACTACGAGGCCGCCGAGGCGGCGCGCCTCATCGCGGCGGGGGATCGCGAGTCGCCGCTCATGACCCACGCCGAAACGCTGCGTGTCATGGACCTCATGGACGAGGTGCGTCGTCAGCTGGGCGTCGTCTACCCCGGCGAGTGACCTCACGGACTCGTCGCTTCGCCTCTGGACGGAACTGAGTAAGCGTTGCCCCGGTGGAGAACGGTCTCGGCCGGGGCAACGTTCGTGAGGGATGGGTCGGTCAGGCGCGGGTGAACCACACCGTGACGTCGGTCGGCAGCGTGAGGTCGTCACGCTCGTCGCTGCGCACGACCACGACAGCACCATCGGGCAGCGTCGTGTCCGCACCGAAGTTCGTCACGCACCACAGATCCTCGTGACCCTCACGCGAGTTGACGAGAGCGACGGTGTCCTTCGGGCCGTCGACCCACGTCAGTGCGCCTTCGCCGAGACGGCGGGCGCGGCGCTCGCGCAACATGCGGCGGTAGAACTCGAGGGTCGAGCTCGCGACGCCGTCCTGCTGGTCCACGGCCAACTCGCCGTAGACGTCGGGCCGCGGCAGCCAGGGGGCGTCTGCGGAGCCGAAACCGAACGACGGAGCGTCCTTGACCCAGGGCATCGGGACGCGGCAGCCGTCGCGGCCTGCTTCGGTGTGGCCCGAACGCGCCCATGTCGGGTCCTGACGCGCTGCGTCCGGCATCGTCGTGTGCTCGGGTAGGCCTAGTTCCTCGCCCTGGTAGAGGTAGGCGCCGCCCGGCAGGGCCAGTTCGAGCGCCGTTGCCGCCTTCGCGCGGCGCAGGCCGAGGGCCGCATCCGGCTGCGGATCCTCGGCGCGGATGCCGTTGGGGCGTGGTTCACCGATCGGCAGTGCCAAGCGCGTAGCGTGACGCACGACGTCGTGGTTGCTCAGCACCCACGTCGTCGGGGCGCCGACAGCGTCGTTCGAGGCGTACGACGACGCGATGCTCTCGCGCATGTCGGCGGCGCGCCACGGGGTCTCGAGGAACGCGAAATTGAAGGCCTGGTGGAACTCGTCCGGGCGTACGTAGCGCGCGAGACGCTCCGGCGGGTTGACCCAGGCCTCCGCGCACATCGCCCGGTCGCCGGCCGAGTCGTAGCCGTCGGCGTCGACGGGGTTGTAGGAGTCGAGCACCTCACGCCACGCGCGGTAGATCTCGTGGACGCCGTCCTGGTCCCACATGGGGCCGCCGTTGTCGTGGCTGGCGTCGGAGAGGCCGGCCATCTTGGCGTGAGCGGAGTGGTCGGGCAGGCCATCGGCCTTGACGAGGCTGTGGGCCACATCGACGCGGAAACCGTCGACACCCCGATCGAGCCAGAACCTCAGGATGCTGAGGAACTCCTCGCGCACGGCCTCGTTGTTCCAGTTGAAGTCGGGCTGCTTGGGGTCGAACAAGTGCAGGTACCACTGCTCCGGGTTGCCGTCCGCGTCCGTGACACGCGTCCAGGCGTTGCCACCGAAGATGGCCTTCCAGTCGTTCGGTGGCTCCTCGCCGTTCTCGCCCTTGCCGTCGCGGAACATGTAGCGCTCACGCTCCGGCGAACCAGGGCCAGCCGCGAGGGCGGCCTTGAACCACTCGTGCTCGTCGGAGGAGTGGTTGGGCACGAGGTCGACGATGACGCGCAGGTCGAGTTCGTGCGCGCGGTTGATGAGGTCATCGGCGTCGCTCAGCGAACCGAAGAGGGGATCGATGTCGCGGTAATCGGCGACGTCGTACCCCGCGTCAGCCATGGGCGAGCGGTAGAAGGGGGAGATCCACAGGGCGTCGACACCGAGGTCGCGGAGGTAGGGCAGCTTCGAGGTGATGCCCGGCAGGTCGCCGACGCCGTCACCGTTCGAGTCGACCCACGAGCGCGGGTAGACCTGGTAGATCGTCGACGAGCGCCACCACTCGGCCTCTGGCGTCTGGTCGTGGGCGGGTGCGGACTGGCTGTTCCAGGTGGTCGTTTGGCTCACCGACCCAGTGTGCCAACCGAGGTCTGCCCACGCGAAACGCGTTTCACCGTTGGCGGCAGGGCCAGACTCAGCGGATCGGGTTCTCCGGTTCAGGGCCGGGGGTGTTGACGAGGCTGTACGCAGCACGCACGAGGTAGTCGCGCAGGAGCGCATCGAGTTCCGGCTCGAGATCGACGGCGTCGCAGGCAGCCATGATGTGGGTGAGCCAGCGGTCACGCTGCTCCGGTGTGACGGCGAACGGCATGTGACGCATCCGCAGACGTGGGTGTCCGCGCTCCTCGGAGTACGTCGTCGGGCCGCCCCAGTACTGCTCGAGGAACATCTCGAAACGGCGCTTCGCCGGTTCGAGATCCTCCTCGGGGTACAACGCCCGCAGCTTCTCGTCCGAGGCCACGCCGTCGTAGAAGACTTCGACGAGGCGGTGGAACGTCTCGTGGCCGCCGAACCTCTCGTACAGGGTTGCCTCAGTCATGTCACCAGTCTTGCACCCGGGGCCGACTACTTCACGGGCGGCAGGTTCGGGTTGACGTTGCCGTAGCCCGGAACGACCGGTGGTGCTTTCACTCCGGCGTTTTCCAGGGCGATGACGGCGCGGCGTCGCAGTTCGCGCGTCACACCGAAGTTCTCGTTCGGTGCCGTCTTGGCGATGACCCGAAAGGTTATCGCGCCTCCTCCGACCGATTCGACACCCGCGACGTCGGGGCGCTCGATGAGCTTGGCGCCCCACGTCTCGTCCTGCCACAGCGCGTCGACGACCTCGTCGAGCACCGAGGTGACCTTGCGAATGTCCGCGTCGTACGACACCGGGACGTCGACCAGCGAGGTCGACCAGCCCTGGGAGCGGTTCGCGACGCGGATGATCTCGCCGTTGCGCACGTACCAGACGACGCCGTTGGCGTCGCGCAGCCGAGTGATGCGCAGCGTCACCTCCTCGACGGTGCCGACGGCCTCTCCGGTGTCGATGACATCGCCGACGCCGTACTGGTCCTCGAAGATCATGAAGATGCCGGACAGATAGTCCTTCACGAGGGACTGCGCGCCGAAGCCGACGGCGACACCGGCCACGCCGGCGCTCGCCATGAGCGGGCCGAGCTGGATGCCGAGCTGCGCGGCGACCGTGAGGGTCGCGACGGCGAGGACGACGACCGTCGTCACCGACCGCAGGAGCGAGCCCATCGTTGCCGCGCGCTGACGGCGGCGCTCGTCGTCGAGGCCAGCGGCGGCCCGCAGACGGGCCCTCGCGGGGGAGAGAGCGCCCTCCTTGCCGACCACCTCCGGCGTGGTGCCTCGCGTCTCCATCGCGTGGACCGCGCGGGTGATGGCCCGGTGCAGGATCCAGCGCACGGCCAGAGCTCCCAGGACGACCACGACGATCTGCAGCGGAGTGCCGACCAGCCACTCCCAGCCCTCGGGCAGGGATGCGGCATGGGGGACGAAGGACGGTGCAGCCATGCCTGCCATCCAACCATCCCGTCGAACGGCTGGAACGGCCAGGAGCGTCTGCCAGAATTGCCCTATGCCCGGCACTCCTTCGCTCACCGAACTCGCGAACGCCCACGGCGTTGCCACCCATGTCCGGGACGGCTCGGGACGCGCCCGAGCGGTCGCGCCCGAGGTCGTCGAGGCGGTGCTCACCTCGCTGGGCGTCGAATGCAGCGAAGACGCGGCGCCGAGTGCCGATCGCCATGATGGAGGCACGCCTTCCGTGGTGGGCCTTCCTGACGCACTCGTCCTGCGCGAGTCCTGGACCCCGAGTGTCACATTCACCGTGCCCGCGACCACTGAGTTCGAGGCGCGCATCGTGCTCGAGGACGGCAGCATCGTCCCCCTCGAGCGTGGCGAGGAACTCGACGCTCCATCGGACACCAGCAGCGAGTCCGAAGGCGGCGAGGACGAGGACAAGAGCGAAGGTGGGGAGGACGAGAGCGACGCAGCCGGCGAGAGCGACAGCACATCTCCTCAGGTCGTCGACCTCGACCTGCCCGGCGATCTTCCTCTGGGCTACCACGAACTTCAGGTGAGCGCAGGGGGCCGTCGTCACGTCCGTCCGGTCGTCGTCACGCCCGCGACGATGACCCTGCCGCCCGATCTGGCCGCCAAGCGCGGCTGGGGAGTGGCGGGACAGCTCTACGCCGTGCGGTCCGAGCGCTCGTGGGGCATCGGCGATGCAGCAGACCTCGCCGAACTCGGCACATGGGCCGCCCGAAGCGGTGCGGACTACGTCAACGTCGGCCCGGTCAACGCGGCCGATCCCGTGCCCACGATCGACCCCAACCCGTATCGCCCCGCGAGCCGTACGGCGCTCGACCCCCTCGCAATCCGCGTCGAGGAGGTGCCCGAGATCGGCTATCTCTCGGCCGCGGAGCACCAACTCGTCGAGTGGCACGGCGACGACGCCCGCCGCCTCAATCTCACGGACGAGGTCGACCGCGACGCGGTCTGGGAGTCGAAGCGAGCCGCGCTGCGGATGATCTTCAACGTCGAGCGTTCCCACCGCCGTCGTCGCGACTTCGGGCACTTCGTCGAGTCCGAGGCGGGTTGGCTGTTCGACTACGCGACGTGGTGCGTCATTGCGCTGAAACACGGTCTTCCGGCGAGCACATGGCCCGAGGAACTGCAGAATCCGCGCAGCCCCGAGGTAGCCGCCTTCCGCGAGGAGCACGCCGACGACGTCGAGTTCGAGGCGTGGCTGCAGTGGGTCGCCGGCGCACAGTTCGCCGACGCCCAGCGTGAGGTGAAAGCGGCCGGCATGCGCATCGGTGTCATGCACGACATCGCTCCTGGCGTCATCGACGGTGGCTTCGAGGAGTGGGCCTGGCCGGAGGCGTTCGCCGCCGACATGCGTCTCGGAGCGCGCGCCGCGGACGGCACGGTCGTCGATCTCGGCCTTGCTGCGATGAAGCCCTCGGCGCTCGCCGAGAACGGCCACGCACGGTGGCGTGACATCGTGCGTCGCACCCTCGCTCGCAGTGGCGCACTGCGGGTGGAGCGCATCGGCACCTTGTTCCGCCAGTGGTGGATACCGCAGCCGTCGGCGGCCGAGAACGCTGCGGACGCGGGTACCTACGTTCAGTTCGACCACGAAGCGCTCATCGGCATTCTGCTGCTCGAGGCGCATCGGGCGGGCGCGCTCGTCGTGGCCGGTGACGAGGACGAAACCGAGCCGTGGATCCGCGACTACCTCGCCGAGCGCGGTGTCGTTTCCTCGGCCGTGCTCCTCGACGACACCGAGGGGAGCGGCTCGCGAGACCCGAAGAAGCTGCCCGAGCGCGCCATGACCTCGCTCGGCGCCAAGGACGCTCCCCCGAGCGCAGCACTGCTCACGGGATCTCACCTCGAGGAGGCACGTCGATACGGTCTGCGCGACGACCACGCTGCCTACGAGGAGCGCGCCGGGAAGCGTCGCAAGGCTCTCGTCGAGGCCCTCGCGGCGCGCGGTCTCATGACGCCGCGCGCGAGTGTGGAAGACCAGGTGGGGGCCCTGCACCGTTATCTGGCATCGGCCCCGAGCCTGCTGCTCACGGTCCGTGTCGCCGATCTCGTGGGCGATCAGCGCATCGTGGGCGAGCACGGCGTCACCCACGTGCATGCCCTGTGGCGTCGCCCCGTCGCGGGCCCTGACGAGTCGGGGGTGAGCTTGGACGATCTCATGACCTCGCGTCGTGCCAAGCGGGTCATCCGGGTGCTGCGGGCGCGCAGCTGAGCCTCGAGCACGGCTCGACGAAGGGGCCCCCGACACGAATCGTGTCGGGGGCCTCCTTCCGGTAATCAGTCCGGATCAGGCGCGAGCGTCGAACTCCTGCGCCGTGACGGCTCGGGCGACGGCGTCACGGTTCTCGGCGACCGTGCGCACGAGACCCGCGGGGGAGTCGCTGTGCGACGAGAGCCACTGCTGCGCGGCGTCGAGCAGCTGCGGTCCGGCCAGCGCCATCGGGAACAGCGACGAGATGCCCAGCTCCGCGATGTGGTGGGTGCGCCCTGCCCAGTAGTCCTCGGCCATCGCGAAGTACTTCTCGACGTACGGCTCGAGCAGGCTCACGTCGTGAACGTGTCCGAATCCCGCCGCCGTCTCGGCGATCGTCTGGTTGGCCAGCTCGTCGGAGTCGACGACGGACGACCATGCGGCCGCCTTCGCCTCGGACGTCGGCAGCGACGCGCGAGCTCGTGCCGCGCGTTCGGCACCCGTGGCCGTGTTGTCGCGGGCCAGTTCGGCGTCGATCTCCGCGGCGTCGGCGGCACCTGCAGCGGCGAGCGACGTGAGCAGCGTCCAGCGCATCTCGGTGTCGACGGTGAGGCCGTCGAGGGTGCGCTCACCCGAGAGCAGCGCACGAACGAACGCAACATCTTCCTCGCTCTGGGCGAAGGATGCGAACGTCTGCACGAGCTGCAGCTGGGCGTCGCTGCCGGCTTCGGCTTCCTCGGCCAGGGAGCGCAGCCCGCCCGTCATGTCGGCGACGAGCTTCTCGCGCTTGGCGGGCGCCGAGTACGTGAGTGCGGCGGTGGACATCTGGCCGAGCAGGGTGCGCAGCAGCGTCGAGTCGTCCTCGCCCGGCAGGGTCGCAAGCGCCATGCGGACGAAGTCGCCCGCCGGCATCTGCGCATCGCGCGTCATGTCCCAGGCCGCACCGAGCACGAGCGCACGCGGCAGGGAGCTGGTGAAGGCGCGCGGGTGAGCAATGGCGGTGGCGAGGCTGCGCTCGTCGAGACGGATCTTGGCGTAGGCGAGGTCGTCGTCGTTGACGAGGAGCAGATCCGGCTGCTCCACCCCGACGAGCTCGGTGACCTCGGTGCTCTCACCCGTGACGTCGAGCTCCACCCGCTGCGTACGCACGAGGGTGTCGCCCTCGAGGCGGTAGCACCCCACGGCGAGACGGTGGGGACGCAGCGTCGGCAGTTCGTTCGTCGCGCTCTGTTCGATGAGCACGCGCGTCATGACACCGGAGCCGTCGACCTCGACGACCGGGCGCAGCGTGTTGACGCCGGCCGTCTCGAGCCACTGCTTCGACCAGGACGACAGGTCGCGGCCACTCGTCGACTCCAGCTCGCCGAGCAGCTGGGGCAACGTCGTGTTCTGCCACGCGTACTTCGCGAAGTACGCGCGCAGGCCGGCGGTGAACGACTCGCGCCCGACGTAGGCGACGAGTTGCTTGAGCACCGAGGCGCCCTTGGCGTACGTGATGCCGTCGAAGTTCACCTCGACGTCGGCGAGGTCACGGATCGGGGCGACGATCGGGTGTGTGGAGCTCAGCTGGTCCTGGCGGTACGCCCACGCCTTCTCCGAGGTGCCGAACGTCGTCCAGGCGCTCTCCCAACGGGTGGCTTCGGCCTGCGCCGTCGTCGAGGCCCACTCGGCGAACGACTCGTTGAGCCACAGGTCGTTCCACCACTTCATCGTGACGAGGTTGCCGAACCACATGTGGGCGAGCTCGTGCAGCACGGTGAGGGCGCGGCGCTCGATGATGGCCTCGCTCACCTTGGCGCGGAAGACGTACATCTCCGTGAAGGTGACGCAGCCCGCGTTCTCCATGGCGCCCATGTTGTACTCGGGCGTGAAGATCTGGTCGTACTTGGTGAACGGGTAAGGCTGGTCGAACTCGTTCTCGAAGAACGCGAAGCCGCGCTTGGTGATGTCGAAGATCTCGTCGGCGTCCATGTGGGGCGCGAGCGACTTGCGGCAGTAGACGCCGAGCGGCACGGTGCCCGCGCGGGACGTCACTTCGTCGGTGTACTTCTCGTACGGGCCGGCCACGAGGGCCGTGATGTAGCAGGAGATGCGCGGCGTCGCCCCGAAGCGCCACGTGGCCGCCGGCTCGGTCTCACCGTTGGGGCCGGTGTAGGTCGTCTCCGCAGGCTGCGGCTCGGGCGTCGGCTCGTTGGAGAGCACCTGCCAGCGGGCCGGGGCGGTGACGGTGAAGGTGAAGCTCGCCTTGAGGTCCGGCTGTTCGAACACGGGGTACATGCGTCGCGCGTCGGGTACCTCGAACTGGGAGTAGAGGTAGACCTCGTTGTCAGCCGGGTCGACGAAGCGGTGGAGGCCCTCACCCGTGTTCATGTACCGGCCGACGGCATCGACGCGAACCTCGTTCTCGGCCGCGAGGTTCGGCACGCGCACGCGGGCGCCGTCCCACTCGACGGCGATGTCCTCACCGCCGACCACCACGCGGTCCACGCTCTCGCCGAGGAAGTCGAGCCAGGTCTCACTGCCCGGCGTGGCGCTGAAACGGACCGTCGACGACGTCGTGAACGTCTCGGCTCCCGTCGTGAGGTCGAGCGTGATGTCGTAGGAGTCGACAGCGATGTTGGCGCTGCGCTCCAGGGCTTCCTCGCGTGTGAGGTTCGAGCCGGTCACGGCGTCGGTTCCTTCCTGAAGGCGATGAGGGGAGGCGACGCAGTTCGCTGAGGCGCGCTCGCGCCCGCGTGGTCGCCGTCGACCATCCTTGCACGGGGGTGAAGGTGGCAGGATGGTTTGCACGAGCGTTCTTCGCGGTGCGGCCCGCGGGCCGCGGCGTGCCGCGCTCGAACGTGCTCGACCAGCTCCACGACCCGCTCGACCGAGAGAGAGACATGCGCATCCACGTCGGTGGCGACCACGCCGCCTTTGAAACCCAGCAGGCCCTCGTCGACTTCCTCACCGCTGAGGGGCACGACGTCGTCAACCACGGGCCCACCGAGTACGACGCGGAGGACGACTACCCGGTGTTCGTGCTGCGCGCGGCCGAGGCCGTGCGTGACGACGCCGACTCGCTCGGCTTCGTCCTGGGCGGTTCGGGCAACGGCGAGCAGATGGCGGCGAACAAGGTCGACGGCATTCGTGCGGCCTTGTGTCTGACGCCGGAGTTCGCCTCCTTGGCGCGCGAGCACAACGGTGCGCAGATCGCCTCGATCGGTGGCCGCTTCGTCACGATCGAGCAGGCGAAGGAGATTGCCCGCACCTTCATCACGACGCAGTTCACCGGCGTCGAGCGTCACGCGCGCCGCATCGCCATGGTCGAGGCCTACGAGACGGACGGCACGCTGCCGCCGCTGTGAGTCACTGACACCCGAGCGCCGGGCCCCGCATGCCGTGCGGGCCCGGTGCTTGCGCTTTGTCCACAGGCGCCTCGTGAGACGTTTGTCACCCCGGATAGAATGGCATCTGTGGTTCTTGACGTCACGAGCGAGCGGGTGCGCCCCCAGCGGTCGGTGCGCCGCATCGTGACGCCCCGGCGCAACTCCTCGCGCCTGCTCGCGGCGGTCATCACGTTCCTCACCCTCGTCGCGACACTGGCCGGTATCAGCTTCCCCGGCACGGTTTCCCAATCGGTTTTCGTGCCGCTCATCGTGTGCGCCGGGTTCCTCCTGTCGGGGCGCACCCTGGCTCGGGCCATCGCCGTCGTCGTGGCGGGTTACCTCGTGGTCGTCGCGTACGCCTGGGGTGATCGCACCGTCGAGTGGTCGGTGGCGTGCGTCGTCCTCGCCGTCGTCGGCCTCGTGTTCTTCGTGACGCGCAACGTGCAGGCACTCGGTGTGCCACTCAGCGTGGGTTCCGGCATGCTCAAGGACCTTCGCGAGCGGCTCGACCGTCAGGCACTCGCCCCCGAACTTCCCGACGACGTGCGTATGGAGCACTGCGTCCTGCCCGCGAAGGGTGGCGCGTTCAGCGGCGACTTCGTCGTCTGCGCCCGACACGGCGACCAGCTCGACGTGGCTCTCACCGATGTCTCCGGCAGTGGCCACTCCGCAGGGATGCGCGCGCTGCTCCTCTCGGGTGCAATGAGCGGGTTGCTCGGGGAAACGGACCCGGCCGGCTTCCTGCCGGCGGCCAACCGCTACCTCATTCGTCAGGGCTGGCGTGACGGTTTTGCCTCCGCCATCCACATCGGCCTCGACCTGCGGACCGGCTCGTACAGCATCGGGACCGCGGGCCACCCCAGTGCGGCGCACTACCACGCGGACTCGCGCCGCTGGGAGATGGTCACCGGTGCCGAGGGGTTGCTCCTCGGCCTCTTCGAGCAGGGACGTGACGACTTCTCCCGTGCGGCAGGGATGCTCGCGCCGGGTGATGTCGTCGTGCTCTACAGCGATGGCGTCGTCGAGGGTCCCGGCGGCGACATCACCGCCGGGACGCAGCGCCTGCTCGCCATGACGCAGTCGGCAATCAGCGAGGGTCTCACGGGTGGCGCTCACCGCATCTGCACGAGCTCCGCCGCCCTGGGCGGCGACGACGACCGCTCCGTCGTCGTCATCTGGCGCGACGGCAACCGCCGCTACCGACGTCCGATGCTCTGAGCCACGCAGGAACGTTCGCCGCAAGGGGGCGTGGTCGGGCGCGCTCGCCCCGGCGTACAGCAAAAGGGCCCCTCGGACGCGTTGTCCGAGGGGCCCTTTTGAAGTTTCAGGCGTCAGCCCGAGATCACTGACCGCCGCCGAGGCCGTCGAGCTTCTCGTTGGCGAAGTCCTGACCCTTGTCGATCTTGTCAGCGTGCTCGCCGCCCGTACGGTCGTCGGCGAAGTCACCCGCCTTCTCGACGCCCTGGTCGAGCTTGTCGGGGTTCTGCTCGGCGAAGTCCCTGGCCTTGTCCTTGGCGCTGTCGAAGATTCCCATGCTGATCCTCCTGTGTAGGTCGGAACACTGTGCCGGAGGTTCCCGGACTTGGTTCCCACCCCAACACAAATTCAGGTCGGAGTCGAGAGTTCGCGTTCACCATATGGCGCAAACTGCGACCTGACGCGGCGCGGGCAGGTGCGGTGCGCGAGGCGCGCATCGAGTGCGCTAGCATGTGGGCCGAACATGCGGGCGTAGCTCAATGGTAGAGCCTCAGTCTTCCAAACTGATTACGCGAGTTCGATTCTCGTCGCCCGCTCCACACCGCGAACGGCGGCCCTCACCACGAGGGCCGCCGTTCGTCGTTCCTGGCAGGTGGCAGAGCCGGTGAGGCCGCGGCTTGTGCGAGAATGCGGTGTTCACACGAGGTTGTGAGCGGGGTATGGCGCAGCTTGGTAGCGCGTCCGCTTTGGGAGCGGAAGGCCGCAGGTTCGAATCCTGTTACCCCGACCGTTAGCATGGACAGAAGTTCATGTACGGCGAGCCGCGCCGTGCAATGAGGCGCCAGGACGCAGCAGGCGTCCCGCCTCGCCGGTCGCGGCTCGTGACCCATCCCATCGACTACTGGAGTACACGCTGTGAAGAGCGCTGTCGAGACCCTCAACCCGACGCGGGTCAAGCTGACCGTCGACGTGACTGCCGAGGAGCTCAAGCCGAGCCTGGACAAGGCGTACAAGACGATCGGCGAGCAGGTTCAGATCCCCGGCTTCCGCAAGGGCAAGGTTCCCGCGAAGCTCATCGAGCAGCGCTTCGGCCGTGCAGCCGTCGTGCAGGAGGCCGTCAACGAGGCGCTCCCCGAGCTGTACACCAACGCGATCGTCGAGAACGACATCAAGCCGCTCGGCCAGCCCGAGGTCGACATCACCGACTTCCCGCTCGAAGAGGGCCAGGGCCTGACGTTCACCGCTGAGGTCGACGTCCGCCCCGAGATCAAGCTCCCCGCCTTCGACACCCTCGAGGTCGAGGTCGACCCGATCGAGGTCAGCGACGCCGACCTGGAAGAGCGCATCACCGAGCTGCGCGAGCGCTTCGGCACGCTCAAGGGCGTCGAGCGCAAGGCCAAGAAGGGCGACTTCGTCTCCATCGACCTGTCCGCCACGATAGACGGCAACGAGATCGACTCCGTCTCCGGCGTCTCCTACGAGATCGGCTCGGGCACGATGCTCGAAGGCCTCGACAAGGCGCTCACCGGCCTCAAGGCCGGCGAGGAGACCACCTTCACGTCGCCGCTGGCCGGTGGCGAGCACGAGGGCCAGGACGCCGAGTGCACCGTCAAGATCGAGTCGGTCAAGGAGCGCGAGCTCCCCGAGCTCGACGACGAGTTCGCCCAGCTCGCCTCGTCCTTCGACACGCTCGACGAGCTGAAGGCCGACCTTCGCTCCGAGGTCGAGCGCACGAAGCGCTTCGAGCAGGGCGTTCAGGCCCGTGACAAGGTGCTCGACGCGCTGCTGGAGGCCATTGACATCCCCGTCCCGGACGGCGTCGTCAACGAAGAGGTGCACAACCACCTCGAGGGCGAGAACCGCCTCGACGACGACGAGCACCGCGCTGAGGTCACCGAGAGCACCCGCAAGCAGGTCGCCACGCAGCTCCTGCTCGACGAGATCGTCGAGACGCAGGAGATCCAGGTCGGCCAGGAGGAGCTCATCGAGTACCTCATCATGTCGGCGCAGCAGTACGGCATGGACCCGAACACCTTCGCCCAGGCGCTCGACGCCCAGGGCCAGGTGCCGGCCATCATGGGTGAGGTCGCTCGCCGCAAGGCGCTCGCCACGGTCCTCGAGTCCGCCAAGGTCAAGGACACCGCGGGCAACGTCGTCGACCTCAACGAGGCCGTCGACACCGGTGACGACGAGGCCGACGCGGACGAGAAGCCCGCCGAGGAGAAGCCGGTCAAGAAGGCAGCTGCGAAGAAGAGCACGGCCAAGAAGGCCGCTGCCAAGGACGGCGACGAGAAGCCGGCCAAGAAGGCTGCCGCGAAGAAGAGCACGGCCAAGAAGGCCGCTGCCAAGGACGGCGACGAGAAGCCGGCCAAGAAGGCAGCTGCCAAGAAGAGCACGGCCAAGAAGACCGCGACGAAGAAGGCTGCCGACGACAAGTGATGTCGCCGCAGGCCTGAACGCCAGCAGGAGCGCGGCTCCGCACGCACACCCGGTGCGAGCGGAGCCGCGCTCTCGTCATCGGGCCGCAGTTTTGCGTGTGCCTCGCGTGAGTCGGTCAGCGCCCGCGCTTGCGCTCAGGGCGAACACCGGCCGGGACGGGGACGAAAGTCGCGGGCCCGCGCGTTAGGGTCAGTGAAGAGTTCAAGCATGGTGTCATCCGCGTGCCGGGTGGCAGATTCGGATGGAGTGATCCCTTGACGACAGCCAAGTCCTCGGACGTGGTCATGGCGAGCCAGCAGATGGCTGCCGGTCTCGACGACCAGATCTACAACCGCCTCCTCAAGGAGCGCATCATCTTCCTCGGATCGGACGTGCGCGACGACAACGCGAACGCGATCTGCGCGCAGCTTCTCCTGCTCGCTGCCGAGGACCCGGAGAAGGACATCTGGCTCTACATCAACTCCCCGGGTGGTTCGGTGACCGCTGGTATGGCCATCTTCGACACGATGCAGTGGGTGCCGAACGACGTGTGCACCGTGGCCATGGGCCTCGCTGCCTCGATGGGCCAGTTCCTGCTGTCCGCCGGCGCTCAGGGCAAGCGCTACGCGACGCCGCACGCGCGCATCATGATGCACCAGCCCCTCGGTGGCATTCAGGGAACGGCGTCCGACGTCAAAACTCAGGCCGAGCAGCTGCTGCACATCAAGAAGCAGATGGCCGAGCTCATCGCAGAGCACACGGGTCAGCCGGTCGAGAAGATCGAGGCCGACTCGGACCGCGACCGCTGGTTCACGGCGAACGAGGCCAAGGAGTACGGCTTCGTCGACCACGTCTTCGAGCGTTCCTCGGACGCGACGAAGTCGTCCAACTGATCGCCGCCCGCGACTACTGACGGAGTAATTCAATGAACTACACGAACCCGACGGGCGCTCACGGCGGCGTGACGGCGCCGATGCCCACGAGCCGCTACATCCTGCCGCAGTTCGAGGAGCGCACCTCCTACGGCACGAAGCGCCTCGACCCGTACACGAAGCTGTTCGAGGACCGCATTATCTTCCTCGGCGTCCAGGTCGACGACGCGTCGGCCGACGACATCATTGCGCAGCTCATCGTCCTGGAATCGCAGGACCCGGACCGCGACATCCTCATGTACATCAACTCGCCCGGTGGCTCGTTCACGGCCCTCACGGCGATCTACGACACGATGCAGTACATCCGCCCGGACGTGCAGACGTTCGTGCTCGGCCAGGCCGCTTCGGCCGCCGCTGTGCTGCTGGGCGCCGGTGCGCCGGGCAAGCGTTTCGCGCTGCCGAACGCTCGCGTTCTCATCCACCAGCCGGCCATGGAGGGCTCGGGTGGCCAGGCCTCCGACGTCGAGATCCAGGCCAACGAGATCATGCGTATGCGTGACTGGCTGGAGGAGACGCTGGCGAAGCACTCCGGTCGCAGCGTCGAGCAGGTGCGAGCCGACATCGACCGCGACAAGATCCTCACGGCCGAGATGGCCAAGGAGTACGGTCTCGTCGACGAGGTGCTGCAGAGCCGCAAGGCCTCGCTCGAGCAGTGATGCCTCGCGCTGTGAACGCGACGTGACGACACGAACGCGCCGGTGCCCCTCGGGGGTGCCGGCGCGTTCGCGTAGGTGACGCGAGCTTTCCGCCGGTGGCGAACAGGCTCGCGTCGAGCCGCCACGCGCGGTTCAATGATGGGGGAGGCGTGCGCGGTGAACTACCGTCGTACGGTGCACTTCACGGGGGCGATCCCCGTGTTGTCTAGGTAGGACGACGAAGGGAACGACCGGTGGCACGCGTGGGCGAGAGCAGCGATCTGCTCAAGTGTTCGTTCTGTGGCAAGAGCCAGAAGACGGTCAAGAAGCTGATTGCCGGCCCCGGCGTCTACATCTGTGACGAGTGCATCGACCTGTGCAACGAGATCATCGAGGAAGAGCTGACCGACTCGGTCGATCTCGGCCTCGAGAAGCTGCCGAAGCCGCGCGAGATCTTCGACTTCCTGCGCGAGTACGTCATCGGCCAGGACGCCGCCAAGCGCGCCCTCGCCGTCGCGGTCTACAACCACTACAAGCGCGTCCAGGCGTCCGACTCGACGTCGAAGGACCCGGTGGAGATCGCCAAGTCCAACATCCTGCTCATCGGCCCCACCGGCTGTGGCAAGACCTACCTCGCCCAGACGATGGCCAAGATGCTCAACGTCCCGTTCGCCATCGCGGACGCCACGGCGCTGACGGAGGCCGGCTACGTCGGCGAGGACGTCGAGAACATCCTGCTCAAGCTACTGCAGGCCTCCGATTTCGACACGAAGAAGGCCGAGACCGGCATCATCTACATCGACGAGATCGACAAGGTGGCCCGTAAGAGCGAGAACCCGTCGATCACGCGCGACGTCTCCGGTGAGGGCGTGCAGCAGGCGCTGCTCAAGATCCTCGAGGGCACGGCCGCCTCGGTGCCGCCCCAGGGTGGGCGCAAGCACCCGCACCAGGAGTTCATCCAGATCGACACGACGAACGTGCTGTTCATCGTCGGTGGTGCGTTCGCGGGCCTCGAGAAGATCATCGAGGACCGCAACGGCAAGAAGGGCCTCGGCTTCGGCTCGCAGCTGCACACGCCCGCCGGTGGCGATGCCTCGATGGCCGAGGTGCAGCCCGAGGACCTCATGAAGTTCGGCCTCATCCCCGAGTTCATCGGTCGTCTGCCCGTCATCACGACCGTCGAGCCGCTCGACCGTGAGGGCATGGTGAGCATCCTCACCGAGCCGAAGAACGCCCTCGTCAAGCAGTACAAGCGCATGTTCGAGATCGACGGTGTGAAGCTCGAGTTCACGCCCGATGCCCTGGACGCCGTCGCCGAGCAGGCGATGAGCCGCGGCACCGGCGCTCGCGGTCTGCGCGCCATCCTCGAAGAGGTGCTCCTGCCGGTGATGTTTGACGTCCCGAGCGAGGACGACATCGACAAGGTCGTCGTCACCCGCGAGGTCGTGCTCCACCGCGTCGACCCGACGATCGTGCGTCGCCGCGCCGCCTGATTCACGCTCTCGCCGCCACGGCTAAGGGCGAGAACGAACGAAGCGGCCCTGACCTTTCAAAGGTCAGGGCCGCTTCGTCGTGTCACTGCGTCACTTCTGCTTCGGCGGGGGAGGCGTGAGCTCTGCGTCGCGCACGACGAGCGTTGCGCCCTCGGTCTCCTCGACCGCCGTCGTCATACCGGTGATGCGACCTGCAGCGCGCAGATCGGCCTCACCCTTCTCGGCGGCTGCGAGAGCGTCAGCCGGGCCCGCGAGCGTCATCGACGTGACCTCGGCACGCATGCCGAGCTTCGCGTCCGACTTGGCGCGGCGCACACCCGCGAGAGCCTGCGAGACCGCCGTGAGAACCTTCGGGTCGGCGTCGGCCGGGAGCGTCGAGCCTGTGACCGACGGCCACGGCGCGCGGTGGATCGAGTCCGCGTGCGTCCACGACCACACTTCCTCCGTGGCGTACGGCAACACCGGCGCGAAGAGGCGCAGCAGCACGTCGAGAGCGATGCGGACCGCAGCCTGGGTCGAAGCGGCCTCGGCGTCGCTGAACGTGCCGTCACGGTTGTTGGCGCGCTCCTTGACGAGCTCGATGTAGTCGTCACAGAACGTCCAGAAGAACGTCTCGGTCAGCTCGAGGGAGCGGGTGTAATCCCAGGCCTCGAAGCCCTTCGTGGCGCGTTCGACGACGTCGTGCAGCGTGGCCAGCATCGACGTGTCGAGCGGCTGCGTCACGAGCACGAGCAGGTCACCGTCGGCGGCGCTCGGCTCCGGCGTCATGTACGCGAACTTCGAGGCGTTGAGGATCTTCATCGCGAGGCGACGGCCGACCTTCATCTGACCCGTGTCGTACGCGGCGTCGGTGCCGAGGCGCCCGGAGGCGGCCCAGTAGCGCACGGCGTCGGCGCCGAACTCCTTGACGACGTCCTCGGGCGTCTGCGCGTTGCCCTTCGACTTCGACATCTTCTTGCGGTCCGGGTCGAGGATCCAGCCGGAGATGGCCGTGTTCGTCCACGGCACCGAGCCGTTCTCGTGGTGCGCGCGCACCGCGGTCGCGAACAGCCAGGTACGGATGATGTCGTGGCCCTGCGGGCGCATGTCCATCGGGAAGATCTTGGCGAACAGCTCGGCGTCGCTGCCGTGGGCGCTGCCGTCGGCGATCGGCCAGCCGGTGGCGATCTGCGGCGAAAGCGACGACGTGGCCCACGTGTCCATGACGTCCGGGTCGGCGACGAAGCCGCCCGCCTGACCGCGCTGGGACTCGTCGTAGCCCTTCGGCGCCTGACCCTGCGGGTCGATCGGCAGGTCGGCCTCGTCGGGCACGATCGGGTTGTCGTAGTCGGTCTCGCCCTGCGCGTCGACCGGGTACCAGATCGGGAACGGCACGCCGAAGAAGCGCTGGCGCGAGATGAGCCAGTCGCCGTGCAGGCCCTCGATCCAGTTCGTGTAGCGGCTCTGCATGAAGCCCGGGTGCCAGGTCATCTCATTGCCGCGCTGGACGAGCGCCGACTGGAGATCCTTGTCGCGACCGCCGTTCTTGATGTACCACTGGCGGCTCGTGACGATCTCGAGGGGCTTGTCGCCCTTCTCGAAGAAGTTGGCCTTGCGCTGCGTCTTCTTCGGTTCGCCGTCGAGGTCGCCGGAGGCGATGAGCGCCTTGACGACGTTCTCGCGGGCCGTGAACGTCGTCTTCGTCGCGAGGTTCTCGGCGAAGAGCTCCTCACCCGGGCCGCCGGCGATCCACTCGGGGGTCTCGGCGGTGATGCGGCCGCTGCGCGTGATGATCGAGCGGGTCGGCAACTGCAGTTCGCGCCACCACTGCACGTCGGTGAGGTCACCGAAGGTGCAGCACATCGCGATGCCTGCGCCCTTGTCCATCTCCGCCATGGGGTGAGCGAGCACGGGGATCTCGACGCCGAACAGCGGGCTCGTGACCGTGGTGCCGAACAGCGGCTGGTAGCGCTCGTCGTCCGGGTGCGCGATGAGCGCGACGACGGCGGGCAGCAACTCGGGGCGCGTCGTCTCGATGTAGACGCGGCCGTCGTCAGCGGCGTCGCTGTGGAACGCGACGCGGTGGTAGGCGCCCGGGTAGTCGCGCGCCTCGAGTTCGGCCTGGGCGACGGCCGTCTGGAACGTGACGTCCCACAGGCCCGGCGCCTCCTGCTGGTAGGCCTCGCCGCGCTTCAGATTGCGCAAAAAGGCCTGCTGGGCGACGGCGCGCGAACGCTCGTCGATCGTGCGGTAGGAGACGTTCCAGTCGACGCTGATGCCGAGGCGGCGGAAGAGATCCTCGAACGTCTCCTCGTCCTTGACGGTGAGGATGTCGCACAGCTCGATGAAGTTCTGACGACCGATCGGTTCCTGGTCGGCGGCCTTGACGCTCTTGCCCTCGGCACCCTGCAGCGGCGGGGTGTAGTCGGGGATGTAGGCCTTCGTGGCGTCACCGCGCACGCCGTAGTAGTTCTGCACACGACGCTCGGTGGGCAGGCCGTTGTCGTCCCAACCGATCGGGTAGAAGACCTCACGCCCCTGCATGCGCTGGTAGCGCGCCATGCAGTCGGTGTGGGTGTAACTGAAGACGTGGCCCACGTGGAGCGACCCCGACGCTGTCGGCGGGGGAGTGTCGATGGCGAAGACCTGCTCGCGGGGCAGACCGAGCGCACGCTCACGGTCGAAGGTGTACGTGCCGTTCTGCTTCCATACCGCGCCCCACGTGTCTTCGAGTCCGTCGACGGTGGGCTTGTCCGGCATGGGACGAGCGGTAGGCGTGGATTCAGCAGTCATGCGGCTATGTTTTCATGCTCTCTCCCCTCGATGCGACAACCTCCGCGGCGTCCGCCTAGGCTTAGACGGAATGGGCGTGCCCCGCGACAGCGCGGGCGCGCGACGATGAGGCGTTCGCGCAGTGGCTGCGAGTCGGTGCGTGAACCCGAGAAGGAGTAAGTCCGATGAACTTTGACTCGCGTGGGTCCTTCGCGCTGGAGCCGTTCGTCTCGCGGTACGCCCCCACCCAGGTGACGCCGGTCGGGGAGGGCTTCCTCGAGTACGCGCAGGGCAAGCTGCCCTCGTCGCTCGTCGAGCTGTACCGCCGCCACGGCCTCGGCTGGTACGGCCAGCAGGAACTGTTGCTCGTCGACCCGAGCCGGTGGATGCCGGTGCTCGTCGAGTGGTTCGGCGCCGACGTGTCGAGCATTCCGTTCGCCGTGACGAGCTTCGGGCACGTGTACCACGTGGCTCCGTCGGGCCAGGTCGAGTGCCTCGACCCGCACTTCCTCACGAACATGGTCGTCGCCGAGTCGGTCGAGGAGTTCTTCACCGAGCACCTGCTCTCGCAGAGCTCGCACCTTTCCGACTTGCGAGGCCCGCACCAGGGTGCGCGCTCGAAGCTCGGCCCGCTGGGCGACGGCGAGCTCTACTACTTCACGCCGATGCTTCCCCTGGGCGGCTCCGTCAGCCCCGAGTCGCTGACGAAGGGCGACGGCGTCCAGCACGCCCTCCTGACCCACCGGATGGTGCGCGAGCAGCGTTAGCGCTGAGGCAGCCGCCGACGGAGTAGAACGCGTTGAGCTCGAGCAACCCCGCGAAGCACTGGATCGGGCCGGCGCTCAGACCGAGGTCCTCTAGATCCACGACGGCGAGATCGAGGCCCGTAAGAACGACCTGGATGAAGCGGGCACGTTCACCGTCGACGGGTTGGTCGCCGACGCCTCGGCGGGCGATTACGACGCCCTGCTGCTTCCCGGCGGCACGGTGAACCCTGACCAGCTCCGGGTCGACAAGGACGCCCTTTCCTTCGTCCGCGACTTCGTCGAGAGTGGCAAGCCCGAGGCGGCGATCTGTCACGGGCCCTGGACGTTGATCGAGGCCGGCTTGGTCGAAGGTCCCACCTTGACGTCCTTCCCGAGCATCCGCACGGATCTGCGCAACGCCGGTGCGGAGGTCGTCGAACAGGATGTCGTGGTCGACGGGAACCTGATCACCAGCCGATCACCCGAAGACCTGCCTGCGTTCTGCGATACGATCGTGGCGAAATTTTGCGAGCAGTTCGGCCCAGGAAGAGGTGACGTCATGAGCGTGACCAAAGGACTGCTTGTCACGCTGGAGGCCCTGCCCGGCAAGGAAGACGAGGTGCAGGAATTTCTCGGCCTCGGGCGAGGGCTCGTCGAGGAGGAACCGGCCACCATCGCGTGGTTCGCGATCCGTCTCGGCCCGTCCTCCTTCGGGATCTTCGACGTGTTCCCGGATGACGCCGGCCGCGACGCGCACCTGTCCGGTGCAGTCGCTGCCGCTCTCGGCGAGCAGACCGGCAAGCTGTTCAGCGAGCCGACGATCGAGAAATTGGACGTCCTGGGCTCCAAACTCCCCGCCTGACACCACAGAGCGGGAGTACTGGCCCAGAGAGGAGGGGTCGCTGCGCACGGTGACTTCGGGCTTACGCAGCCCGCTGACGTCGTGGCAGCTACCCCTTCTCTTGCGGCCTATCGCTAATCACCAACAGATCGGGGAACCGTGATGACAGGAACTGACGACGGCGTTGCCACGACGCGTTCACCCGAGGTAGCGGTGATCGGGGGCGGGATCGTCGGTCTGTCGACGGCGTACGCGCTGCGAGAGCAGGGCGTGCCGGTCCGCCTATACGAGGCTGGTCTGCCCGGGACGGGTCAGTCCGCAGGCGAGTCACGGATCTTCCGGCATGCCCACGACGACCCGCGACTCGTCGCTTTCGCGCGCGAAAGCCGCGGCATATGGGATGAGTGGGCCGAACACTTCGACGTCGAGCTGGTCTCATCGGACGGTGTCCTGGCGATCGGAGACAGCGCCCTGGCGCGGCTGCGGGTGCTCGACCAGGTCGGCGGCGTGGAAGCGCACGAGATCGACGCGACCGAGGTCGCCCAGCGAATGCCGCTGCTCGCTGGGTATTCGGGGCCAGCGGTGCTCGACGAGTCGGGCGGCGCGATCCGCACCCGCGCCGCGATCACGGCACTCACGGGTGCCCTCGCCGATGCGGTCACCACCGCAGAGGTCATCTCCATCGATCCCCGCGCCGATGGGACGGTCGAGGTGCGCAGCGTCACCGACCGAGCTGTCTACTCCAAGGTGGTCGTGTGCGCCGGCCGCGAAACCGCCCGCCTGGCACGCAGCGTCGGCCTGTCGCTGCCGGTTCGCCTTGCCGCACACGTCCGGCTGACCTTCGACGTGAAAGTCGCCGCCCCGGCACGAGTCGCGTGCCTGCAGGACAGCAGCGACGTCTTCGGTGAAGTCGGCGTCTACGCGACGCCGCTACCGGGCAACAGAAGCTATTCGGTCGGACTCAGCGACACCGTCGGCGTCCGCGACGACGGAACGTTCATCGACCCGGCGGCGATTCGATCACTGGACGAACGCGCACGCGAATACGTGACACGGGCGCTGCCCGGTCTCCACCCAGAGCCGCGCGACTTCCTTCACTGCTGGGTGACCGACCTCCCGTGGAGTGAGGACGGCGTGGCCGTGTGGGAGGCAGGCTCTGTCCTTTTTGTGGCTGGTCACAATTTGTTCAAGCAGGCACCTGCGCTGGGTCGCGCTCTTGCCCAGGCTGCGACCGGCGGCGGTCTCCGCGCCGAGCTCACGCCGGAAGCGCGCCTCGGCGAGGCCCAGAGCTAGGGCGTGTCTCCCAATCGCGGGGGACCCGAGATTCTGGCCGGCAAACTGTTCAGCGATCCCACGATCGAGAAGTTGGACGTCCTGCCCTCTAAGCTCCCCGCCTGAGACTACGACCTCGTCGAGTGTGTCGCTGTGCGATGTTCAGATCGCACAGCGACACACTCGTCACATTGGGGTCGCGTTGGTGGCTGCCTGCAGTGCGCTGGAAAGGTAGCCAGCGGAAGCACCGACGCCCTTGTCCGCGACGTAGGCGGGCGTACCAGCTGCAACCACGGCCCCGCCGGCGTCGCCCGCGCCGGGTCCAAGATCGATCACGCGATCGGCCACCGCGACAACGCGCGTGTCCAGCTCCGCGGCGACGAGCGTGTTGCCCGCATCGAGCAGCGGTTCGTCCTGGCTAGGGTCCCTCGCAGCGGCGGTCGAACAACGACCACCCACACTTCAATAGTCGGTGCGACGCTAGGAACGGTTCCGCGACGTGCCCCAGACTTCCTGGAGCTTTCGCTCGTCCTCGAACCTCTTTGACGCAAGCTCGGCAAGACACTCGACCCCGACGACTTCACCGACGCGCAAGCCGTCGCCGCCGTCCAACGCATCACTCGCGGCAACCTCCGGCTCCTTGAGCGCCTCCTTACTCAGATCCAACGCGTCCTGAAGATCAACGAGCTCGACGTCATTACCATCGACGTCGTCGAAGCCGCCCGCAGCACCGTCGTCATCGCCACCACCTAACCCGACACCGATCGCAGCGAAAACGACGACATAAAGCGAAGCTGCTCACAGGCAATGAACCGTCCCAGGTTCTCGGCCGCTTCTATGCGGGGAGCGGCTCTGGGTTGAGGGCCGCGTAGTAGGCCGCCTCGAACTCGTCGGGGCTGACCATTCCGAGGCTACCGTGGAGCCTGCGGTGGTTGTACCAGTCGACCCACCCAGCTGTCGCGAACTCGACGTCCGCGATCGTCTTGTAGGGGCCGTCGTGAAGATGGTGGTGCGGACGCATTCGGCCTTGTAGACGCCGTTGATCGTCTCCATCAGGGCGTTGTCGTACGCGTCGCCGATGCTTCCGATCGAGGGTGCGATCTGCTCGAGCGCGAGGTGATCGGTCAGCACTACGGATGTGTATTGACCAGGTTCAACCGGTCGATGCAACACCAGCTTGTTGGTGCAAGAGTAGATGCTCGTTAAAGACTTCCGCTGGGGTCTTCCAGCCCAGTGATTTT
>NZ_QWLM01000012.1 GCF_003515945.1 Dermacoccus abyssi | reverse complement strand
TCTTTCGCGATCTGGGCGAGGGTGACGCCCGCTTCGCGGGCGCGGGCCACGCGCACGACATCGTCACGGAACTCCTGGGGGTAGGGCTTGGGCACGGTGATCATCCTTCCAGGCCAACCGGTGCGGTCAGCCAGGTTTGGTGTCACCTATCCGTTCAGCAGTCCCATTTGATCTACGTGTCCGGTCAGTACAGCTGGTTGCGCACACACATGCGCGGGCTCGGGAAGTTCGTGGCGCATCTCGGAGACTCATGGCAAGGTCCGAGCATGACTCGAGAGAGCGTGCGGCCACCTGCCGTGGTCCGCCCGGCAAGCACCGACGACGCCGACGCGATCACCGCCGTATTCCTGGCCTCCCGCGCAGCGGCGATGCCGTACCTGACCCGCCTGCATGACGATGACGAAACCCGCTGGTGGCTCACCCACGTCGTCATGCCCGAGTGTCAGGTCTGGGTCGCTCAGGAACTCGACGCGCCGCAGCTTCTCGGGTTCGTCGCAGTCAAGGACGACGTTCTCGAGCACCTCTACCTGTCCCCGGAGCATCGCCGACGCGGAATCGGCAGCCAGTTGCCCGAGCAGGCCTACCGGGCGAGCCCGGACCGGCTGACCCTGCGGGTCTTCACGCGAAACACCGACGCGCGCGCCTTCTACGAGCGGCACGGCTTCCAGCCCCTGGACGAGAACGACGGCAGCCGCAACGAAGAGAACGAGCCGGACATGACCTACGGCTGGACGCGGTACCGCTAACGAGACAGACCGGCGGCCGCACCTGTCCAGCGCGATGGTGGATGGGGCACCAGAAGGGTTGGCGCGATAGGCGACCAAGTGCGCTAGGCACCGCGAGTGAAGGGGATCTGCTCAGCATCCTGTCGATCCCGCGGGAGGTGAACCAGCACGACGTCTCAGCTCGTGAAGCGGAGGGGTCAGGTACAGGGTTGGCCCACACACAGCAAACACTGGCCAGTAACCCATGCGCTGAGAACTGTTCTCACGGCCCCCCTGTGATCCCGCGCGATTCTGAATACCGACCGCGTCAAGACGCGCAGGGAGAACCGTTCTCAGTGACGAATTGATTCACTACGACGCTCGTATCGTGAGATCCAACGGTCCTAGAGGGCCGAACATTGCGCAAGTCGGTCATACGTGCAATGTTCGCTGCATCTCGACAAATATCCCCAGATGCGCGGTTCCGATCAGAAGTTCTGGCCGCCCATGTCCTTGAAGCGCGACAGGTGGCCCTGGAAGGCGACGGTGATGTCCTTCGTTGCGCCGGCACGGTGCTTGGCGACGATGATGTCGGCCTCGCCGGGGCGCTGCGAGTCCTTGTCGAAGTAGTCGTCTCGGTGGAGCAGGATGACCATGTCGGCGTCCTGCTCGATCGAACCCGATTCACGCAGGTCCGACATCTGTGGACGCTTGTCGGTGCGCTGCTCCGGGCCACGGTTCAGCTGCGAAATCGCGATGACCGGAACCTCGAGCTCCTTCGCGAGCAGCTTGAGCGCACGTGAGAACTCCGACACCTCCTGCTGACGCGACTCGACGCGCTTGCCCGAACTCATGAGCTGCAGGTAATCGATCGCCAAGATCTTCAGGTTGTGCCGCTGCTTGAGGCGGCGCGCCTTCGCCCGAATCTCCATGAGCGACATGTTCGGCGAATCGTCGATGAACAGCGGCGCCTCGTTGATGCGCCCCATCGTCGTGGCGATCTTGACCCACTCGTCGTCGGTCATCGTGCCCTTGCGCATGTTCTGCATCTGGATACCCGCCTCGGCGGCCAGGATGCGCATGGTGATCTCCGTGCGCCCCATTTCCAGGGAGAAGAAGGCCGCGCAGTGCCCGTGCTGGATGGCCGCGTTGCGGATGAAGTCCATGCCCAGCGTGGACTTACCCATCGCCGGTCGCGCCGCGATGACGATCATCTGGCCCGCGTGCAGACCGTTCGTCAGTTCGTCGAAGTCGGCGAAGCCCGTGAGGATGCCGGCCGCCTGCCCGCCACCCTGAATCTGCTCGATCTCGTCGACCGTCAGCTCCAGCACGTCACCGAGCTGGACGTAGTCCTCACCGCCACGCTTGTCGGCGACCGCATAAACTTCTGCCTGCGCCGCGTTGACGATGTCCTCGACATCCCCGCCGTCATCGCCGTAGCCCATCTGCACGATGCGCGTACCCGCGTCGACGAGGCGACGCAGCACCGCTCGCTCCGCGACGATCTGCGCGTAGTACCCGGCGTTCGCCGCGGTCGGCACGCTCGAGATGAGCTGGTGCAGGTACGCCTGCCCACCGATGCGCCCGAGTTCGCCGCGCTTCGTCAGCTCGTCGGCGACGGTGATGGCGTCCACCGGCTCGCCGCGCCCGTACAGGTCGGTGATGGCGTCGAAGACGACCTCGTGCGCCGGACGGTAGAAGTCGACGCCCTTGACCTCTGCAATGACGTCGGCGATGGCGTCCTTGCTCAGCATCATGCCGCCGATGACGCTCTGCTCGGCCTGCAGATCCTGCGGCGGCAGCTTGCCGGGCGGCATCGCGTCGCCGGGTGCGTCGAACTCCGGCGGCGCCTCGTACGGCTCCAACTCGGCCATGCCGCCACTCCTCATCCCGGCGCGAACTCGCCGCGTCGCACTGCCCGTCGGTGCCACCTCGAGCGGCACAGAAGGCACCATCTCACTCAGCACCGACAACCGTACGGAGCAACCCCGTCCGTTCACCAACCGGCCTGTGGACAACGTTGTGCACAACGTGTTGGAAACGCCGTCCACCCCTGTGGGAAACACGGGCACAAGCCTGTGGACGAAACGAACCGACCCTCACGAAAACCCCGTCATGACGGCGCATTCTTCGTCCCCAGTCTGGGGACGAAAATTTCTTCCGTCCTGTGCGACAAGAAATATTGCCGTCCACAGGCGTTGGGATCGTTCACCGTACGATCAACAGCCGTTCGGGCCCCGTCCGCCCGACCTGGCTGGGCGAAATCACGACGTGAAATCGGCCTACGGGACGCGAAGGCGACGTGGTGGCGCCCCGGCTCGCGATGGTGCTCGCCGACGAACCCCGGACGCCGACCCGCGAAGCGAGCCTGCGTCCTTCGGCGACGAGCGGTTGGGGGCTGACGAACCGAGACGCCACCCTCACCAAATCAAGAAACCGACCGTGCAGCACGCTTCGACACGCAACCACCCGGCACAGACCGAAATCCGAGGCGACGCCGCCGCGCTCGGAGCACCGGGTCGGAGCTGGCCACCGGTAAAGCCCCGGCGGCCTTCGTCACCCCTTGAAGGACTCCACCGGTGGAACCGCCCGCAGACGGAACCAGCGCTGCGCGGCTTGCCGGGACGAGTCCGTCAACACCGTCCACCCACCTGCGTCCACGCCGCGGTGACGTGCCAGCGCGTCCAGCCCGTCCCGCACGAGCCACACGACCACAGAATCCGCACCCCGCACGGCAACGGTGTCCTCCACCGCCTGCGGTTAAAGGTCAAGCCAGGCTGCCAGCGCCTGCTCGCTCACCCCGAGCACCTCGACGTGACGACGCAACTGCTCACCGGTGACTTCACGTTCACGACTGTTCAACGACACGCCCCGACCCCTACGCTCGCGAACGCCGCCGGGCGCCTCTCCCAGTCGGAAGAGGCGCCCGTCGGTGAGCACACGGCGGGTCAGCCGTTGCGCGACATCGCGAGTGTGCCGGGCACGTACGACGTACCGAGCTCCTTCGACTCCGCGATCTTGATGCTCACGAAGTTGCGTCCGTCCACGATGCCCCAGTGCAGGTGCGGGCCGGTGGAGTTGCCCGTGTTGCCCGAGCGAGCGATCTGCTGACCCTGGACGACACGCTGACCGGGAACGACGTTCATGGACGACAGGTGCGCGTACTCCATCGCGTGACCGGAGGCGTCGCGGATGAGGATGGTGTTGCCGCCGCCGGTGTTGTACTCCGCCATGATGACGACGCCGGAGGCCGACGCGACGACGGGCGTCCCTGCGGGCACCGCGAAGTCAACGTGGTGCTTGTCGTTCCACTTGTAGTGGCTGGCCGAGCCGTACGGACCCTGCGAGATCGGCGCCGCGTAACCGCTCGGGAACGGCAGTTCGTAGGGGGCGTTCGGGCTCACGAGCGTCGGACGAGCAGCCTTGCGGGCCACCTTCTTCGACGAGCTCTTGGGCGTGCTCTTCTTGGCGGAAGCAGCATCCGTCTTGGCGAGCGCGTAGGTCGTGCGGACGCCGACAATGCCGTCGACGGCGAGGCCCTTGTCGGTCTGGAACGCCTTGACGGCGGTGAGCGTCTTCGGGCCGAAGACACCGTCGGCCGTGATGCCGAGCTTCTTCTGCACCGCGCGCACGACGGCGCCCTCGTCGCCGATGTTGACGACCGAGTCCTTCGAACCCGGCTTCGAGGCGGGCTTCGTCGACGTGGCGTTGAGAACGGACCAGGTCTTCGATCCGACGACACCGTCGGCGGAAAGGTTGTTGGCGCGCTGGAAGTCCTTGACCGCGGCGGTCGTGATGGGGCCGTAGATGCCGTCACGCACGAGCGCAGGCGGGCCTGGACCTGCGTCACGTCACCACCGCGAGCGCCGAACGCCACCGTCTTGGGGGTGTTACCGGCAGCTGCCTCGGCGGCCTTGTCGCCTTCGACGGCGAGAGCGGGGGCCGCCATGAGGGCTGCCGCACCGGTCGGAAGGGCCGCACTCACACCGAGCGCGACGGCGGAACGACCACTGCGCGCAGCTGCGGCACCGACACGAGCCGAGTCGAGGTAGCCGGCATGCGAGGAGAGATGCTTGGGCACGTACTTCGTCATGGCTTCTGCACTCCGTGAGTTCGTGGAGCGCACGGGCGAAGCCGACAACGCGCTCACAGGGATCTGAGGCCACGCTGAATGCGTGACATGACCGAGGATGCCCCACCGAATGAGCGCTTCAAAGCACGGAAAAAATTACACGCGTGTCGTTCAGAGCCGCCGTGATCTGCCCGTGATGACGGGAAATTCGGGCGAGTTGTCCGAGTTTTCGGGCAGCATGAATCGAACATCCTTTCGCTCTTCGAAAAAATGTTCGACAGAAAATTTCTTCTTCAAATTTGTCCACGATGTGGGACGGCGCTCAGCTCGTCGACCGTGTCAGCTTCCCCACTGCCGGTACCGAACCGATCCGAGCGCCATCCCCGTCACACCGCGGAGGCTTTTGGTGATCCCTACTTGATGACGCGTGCGTACCCCGACGGCGATCCGTAGACCTTGCGCATCGCAACCGGAACGCCCGGCTGCGACGAGTCGATCATCATGCCGTTCCCCACGTAGATACCGATGTGGTACGCCGGGTAACCCCAGAAGACGAGGTCACCGGGCTGCGGGTTGGAGACACGCGGGAAGTACGCCTGCTGCTGGGCCGCGGTACGCGGCATGTAGTAGCCGAAGTTCTTGAACACGTAGCTCGTCAGGCCGGAGCAGTCGAAGCCGGCAGGCGACGAACCGCCCCACACGTACGGCGTTCCCGTGAACGTCTGGGCGAAGGCGATGACCTGCGCCGCGGTACCCGTGGCCGGAGTACTCGGCACGGACGGCGTCGACACCGGCGGCGTCGGCTGCGGAGCGTTCGGGCCGACGCATCCGAGCTTCGTCCACGTGCGCGGGCCGACGATGCCGTCCGCGTACAGACCGGTTGCGCGCTGGAAGGCGAGCACCTTGGCCTTCGTGTTGGCACCGAACCAACCGTCCGTGGGCAGGCCGAGACGGTCCTGCAGCACCTTGACGAGCTGGCCCGAGTTGCCCATGCGCAACGTCGTCGACGTCGGCGAGCAGGCGGGGGTCGTGGTCGTCGGCACCGTGGGCGTCGTCGCGCCCGTGGTGGGCGTCGTCGGGCGCGTCGGTGTCGTCGGACGCGTCGGCGTGACGGCCGAGCCGCCTACCTTGGCCCAGGTGCGCGCTCCCACGATGCCGTCCGGCACGAGGCCGTTGGCGCGCTGGAACGTCTTGACCGCGCTCAGCGTGGCCGGACCGAAGATGCCGTCGGCGGTGACACCGACGCGGGCCTGAACGATCTTGACGGCGGCGCCGCGCGAGCCGTACGAGAGCGTCGGGCGGGGGGTGGAGGCGGAGCCGTTGGTGGTGTCGTCACCGGGCGCGGCGAGCGCCGGCGCGGCCGCCATCAGCGTGCCACCCGTCGGAATGGCGAGCGCAACACCGGCGCCGACGGCTTGCTTGACCGTCAGGCGCGGCAGCGCGGAGGTAGCGCGTTGGCGCCGCCTCATGTGCAAGGGAGCGTGGGTACTCAAATGAGCAGCCTTCCTAGGTGAAGTCGTCACGACGTGCACACCCCCGACGTCTCGGACGTCGGGTGCGTGCGCACGTCACTGCCACACCCCTGCCAGCCCCCGCTCACAAAGGTGCTCGTTTACTGTGCCTGACCGGACCCTGTGAAGAAAGTGAAAGTTGCCGACACGCAGAGGTGGATGCTTGACTCGTCGAGCAGGATGCGCGTAAAAGCACCGCGCTGTGAATCACCTAATCGTGCGTGGTTCTGCAGAATTTCGGCCCGTATCAGATACAGGTCGAACGTCATGGAAGGCGCGCCGACACACCGCGAAAAAATGTGTGGTGCATCTCGCATCGTGAGACGTTAGGAGCCGTGTGACGCACCCCATCGCTCGACTCGCGGTGCCTGCGTTCTTCACCCTGATCGCAGAGCCCCTGTTTCTCCTCACCGATTCGGTCGTCGTGGGGCGCCTTGGAACGTCGGCGCTCGCCGCGCTCGGAGCCGCGAGCGCGATCCTCCTCACCGCCACCGGCATCTTCGTCTTCCTCGCCTATGCGACGACCGCCGTCGTGGCACGACACCTCGGCCGCGGCCACCAGGACGACGCCGTCCAGGCCGGCCTCGACGGTGTCTGGTTGGCCCTCGCTCTCGGCCTGCCGCTGTCCGCCGTCACCGCAGTCCTCGCCCGTCCCGCAGCACGCGCCATGAGTGGCTCGGGTGGGGCTGACGTGGTCGACCAAGCCACGACCTACCTCCAGATCAGCTCCGTCGGCATCCCGGCCATGCTCATCGCCCTCGCGGCACAGGGCCTTCTCCGGGGCCTCCAGGACACGAAGACGCCTCTGTGGGTGACCGGCATCGGTTTTGCGGTCAACGCCGCTCTCAACGCCTTTCTCGTCCTCGTGGTCGGCTGGGGGCTGGCCGGTGCCGCCGCGGGAACGGTGGTTGCACAGTGGCTCATGGCCCTGGCGCTACTCGTCTCCATCGTGCGCCGCACCCGCCACCTCGACCTGCGTCCCCATCCCGCCCGCGTCCTGACGGCTGCCCGCTTCGGCGCGCCGCTGCTCGTGCGCACGGTGGCGCTGCGCGCCGTCCTGCTGCTGACGACGGCGGCGGCCGGCGCGTTCGGTGCCACGACGCTGGCCGCGCACCAGGTCGCGATGACGATCTTCACCTTCCTCACCTTCGCCCTCGATGCCATTGCCATCGCCGCGCAGGCACTCATCGGGGAGTCGCTCGGGCGCGGCGACCACGACGAGACGCGCGAGCTCTCGGCCGTCATCACCCGCTGGGGCTGGTACAGCGGTGCCGCAGCGGGCCTGCTGACACTCGCCGCCGCGTGGCCCCTGCCCCACCTGTTCTCCGACGACCCCTCGGTGTTGCGCGCGACCACGGGCGCCCTGGTCGTCATCGCCCTCGTCCAACCGGTCGCGGGGGTCCTCTTCGTCCTCGACGGCGTCCTCATGGGGGCCGGAGACGGCCCATTCCTCGCCAAGGCACAGGTCGCCCTCCTGCTCGCCTACCTCCCGGTCCTGGGCGTGCTCATGCTCGCCGACGAGTGGCTGGAGGGGCTGGACGTCGCGGCGCCGCTGACCGCTCTGTGGGTCTGCTACTCGCTCTACCTGACGGCTCGCTGCGTCGTGCTGGATCGTCGCCGCCGCGTGGACGCGTGGATGGAACTGGCTGTTCCGTGACCGAATCGACATGCCGAAGTCGACAGAACGACGCTTGCCTGCACGTACCCTGAGAGCCACACCACAGAAGTTCGGGAGGCCAGATGGCTCGTGTCGGAAAGCATCATGAAACCCCCAAGGGGTGCACTCGACGAGGCGTCGTCCTGGGCGCCGGTGGCGCCGGCGCGGCTCTCGCGCTGCCGAGTCTCGTCGGCGCAGCTGAGGCCTCTGCCACCACCGTGGGCCTTCGCGACAAGATCTACGCCATCGATGCGGCGACGACCGGAACCCTGTCGGTCGCCGTCTACGATCGCCGCTCCGGCCGGTTCTGGCAGTACAGCGCGGGAGTGCGCAACGAATGCGCCAGCATCGTCAAGGTGCTCATCCTCGCCACGGTGTGTGACCGTGCTCAGCGCCTCGGGCGCGCCCTGACGGCGTGGGAGAAGTCGCAGGCGAGCATCATGATCCGCTACAGCGACAACAACGCTGCGACGAACCTGTGGAAGAGCGTCGGCGGCGCGCCGGCCGTTCAGGCCATGGCCACGAAGCTGCGCATGTACCAGACGGTGACGAACAAGGCCTGGGGCCTGACGACGACGTCCGCCTACGACCAGATGGTGCTCATGGACGAGATCTTCTGGTTCGGTCGGGTGCTCAACAGCACCAACCGCGGCTACATCAGCACGCTCATGGGTCAGGTGACCTCCGGCCAGCGCTGGGGTGTCGGCACGTACGGCACCTCCCAGGTCAAGAACGGGTGGCTGCCCTACAACGGTCAGTGGCGCATCAACAGCGTCGGCCACGTCGGTGGCTACGGACGCAACCACACGCTCGCCATCCTGCAGCGCACCCCCACGATGGCCATCGGTACGAGCGTGGCCAACCGCGTCGCGAAGACGATGTGGGATCACCTCGCGACGCCACTGTGACAGTCCTCGAAGTGTGACGGCGAAGGCCCCGTGGACATCCGAGGAGGATGTGCCGGAGCCTTCGCCATGCGTCCGCCAGATCGAACGTCGTCGAGGACAGTTCTGCCCACGACATGCAGAAGCTCCCACCCTCGCCAGGAGGGTGGGAGCTTCTGCGTGGTCTACGCGAACGCGTCAGGCGCGCGCGACGTTCAGCTTGACCGTCGCCTGAACCTCCGGGTGGAGGCGGACGAGGACGCTGTGGTCGCCGAGCGAGCGGATCGGGGTGGTGATCTCGATCTTGCGCTTGTCGACGGAGCCGGCGCCGGCTTCCTTGATGGCGTCGGCGATCTCGTGCGTGGTCACGGCGCCGAAGAGGCGACCGTTCTCACCGGAGCGCGCCTTCAGCGTCACCTTGGCGTTCTCGAGGTTGCCCTTGATGGACTGAGCCTCTTCGAGCGTCTTGACGGCGCGGGACTCGCGAGCCTTCTGGATGGAGTCGACCTGCTTCTGGCCGCCCTTCGTCCATTCGGTGGCGAGGTTGTTCGGCAGGAGGTAGTTGCGGGCGAAGCCGGGCTTGACGTCGACGACGTCACCGGCCGTGCCGAGCTTGGAAACCTCGTGCGTCAGGATGACCTTCATGATGGTGTTCCTTTCCGCCTGATCAGCGAGCCGAGCTCGAGTACGGCAGCAGGGCCATCTCGCGGGCGTTCTTGACGGCGTTGGCGATGAGGCGCTGCTCCTGGACGGAGACGCCCGTGACGCGACGCGCACGGATCTTGCCGCGGTCGGAGATGAACTTGCGCAGCAGGGCTGCGTCCTTGTAGTCGATGTTCTCGACCTTCGCCGCCTTCAGCGGGTTGGCCTTCTTCTTGGGCTTACGCACAACGGGCTTTGCCATCGTGGTGCTCTCCTTCTATGAGAGCCCGAGTGGGTGACTCGGGATAGCGAGTGTCTTGTTTCGCCTCGGCCGTCGGCCGGTGCGAGGTGGGTCGTGACGAATCACGACCGGTGTGAGGAGGAGCCGATCAGAACGGGGGCTCGTCGTAGGACGGGCCGGTGGACCAGCCACCATTGCCGTCCTGCTGACCGCCGGCGTTGCCCTGACCACCCTGCTGGCCGCCGGTGCTGCCACCGGTTGCCCACGGGTCGTCGTTGGGGCTGCCACCGAAGTTGCCGCCCTGCTGGCCGCCACCGAAACCACCACCGTTGCCGCCCTGCTGGCCGCCGAAGTTGCCCTGGGAGACGTTGCCGCCCCCCTGGCCTCCTCCGAAGCCGCCGCCGGGGCCGCCGGAGCGCTGGGTCTTGTTGACCTTCGCCGTGGCGTAACGCAGCGAGGGGCCGATCTCGTCGACCTCGAGCTCGGTCGTCGTGCGCTTCTCGCCTTCCTTCGTCTCGTACGAACGAGACTTCAGTCGGCCGGTGACGACGACGCGAGTGCCGCGCTGCAGGGACTCGGAGACGTTCTCCGCCGCTTCGCGCCAGATGGAGCAACGCATGAAGAGGGTCTCGCCGTCCTTCCACTCGTTCGACTGACGGTCGAACTGGCGGGGGGTCGAGGCCACGGTGAAGTTGGCGACCGCTGCCCCGTTCGGCGTGTACCGAAGCTCGGGGTCGGCGGTGAGGTTGCCGATCACGGTGATGTTGACGTCGCCTGCAGCCATGGGTGGTTCCTCCTACTTAAGTGTGGGGAGTTCTCAGGCGTCCTTGCGCAGGATCTTGGTGCGCAGGATGGACTCGTTGAGGCCCAGCTGGCGGTCAAGCTCTGCGGCGGTGGCCGGGGTGGACGTGAAGTCGACCACGACGTAGATGCCTTCGGACTTCTTCTTGATGTCGTACGCCATGCGACGACGGCCCCAGGTGTCGACGTTGTCGACGGTGCCACCGTCCTTCGTGACGACGGTGAGGAACTTCTCCAGCGAGGGCTGGACCGTACGCTCGTCGAGCTCGCCGTCGAGGATGATCATCATCTCGTAGTGACGCATGCGGTAACCCACCTCCTTTGGTCTAAAGCGGTCACGGTCTCTCCGTGACAGGAGGGTTGCAGCGTTGCTCGCCCTCACCGCCTCCTGGCCCGATCGTGCTCGTCGTGAGCGCTTTCGAAAAGAAAGTGGCGTCCACGGGTTGTGGACAAGAGGGCGTAAGCCTCTCAAGACTACCCGTTGCCGTCACGACGGACGAAATCTGTGGACGACTGCCCATGAGTCGGTGCGTCGGCTCGGGCGGCGATCACTTCGCCCGGCGGGCGGGGCCGGCCACGGAGTCGATGCAGGCTCGCACGAGGAAGAGAACGGCGATGAGCCGCACGGCGACGAAGACCGCGAACCACTCCTGCGGCAGCGCCTTGGCCGAGTTCGAGGAACGCGCGATGAAACCCCACACGACGACGAAGTAGGCGAACTCTGCTCCCGCCCACGCGAGGTGGTCGCGCCAACGAATCGCGCACAGGGCGACGAGCGGAAGCACCCACAGAGCAGCCTGCACCGGCAGCGCCCGCGAGGTGAGCATGACGACGACGAGCATGAGCAGCGCGACGGCCGCGGGCGTCATCGTCTCGTCGCGGCTCGCGAGAAGCCAGCCGAGACCGATGGCGAGGATCCAGCCGATGACAGCGAGCGCCGTCAGGGACGTGGGCGAGAGGGTGAAGCCGGCGAACGAGAAGATCTGCCACAACGAGCCGTACGACGCGCCCTGAGCCTTCCACGTCGTGAAGGACGCGAACGGGTTGGCCCCGGAGATCAGCATGAGACCCCCGACGACGGCGAACGTCACGGCTGCGCCGAGAGCGACGCCGGCCAGATCGCGGGTGCGCCGACGAGCCAGAGCCACGAGGATGACGGCGAGCAACACGGTGCCCAGCGCGGGCCTGGTGAGAAGCGCTGCGGCGAGCAACCCGCCACTCAGCGCCGCCCGGTTGCGGCTCCAGGCCCACAGCCCGGCCGCAACGAGCAGCACGGCGAACGCGTCGAACGAGATGAGAGCCGTCGTGATGAGGACGGGCGAGAGGGCAACGTGCGCAGCAGCCCACGGTCCCTTCGGCAGCGACGCCGCGGTGAAGCAGACGGCGAGGGCGATGAGCAGGGCGATGAGCGCTGCGCCCCAGGCGAACATGCCCTGCTGCTGACGCAGCTGCGAACCACCGGGCACGAGGATCCTCACAATCCAGGTGATGGCCGCGGTCAGCGGTGGCTGCCCCGCACTCCCCGGTGACGACCACGGCGTGCTGCCTGCGTCACCCGCAACGGCCACGGGGAGATCCGAGTAACAGGCGCGCCACAACGATCCGGGCGTGGCCCAGCCCGTCGAGACACAGTGGTTCTTCTGGAGCACGCCAAGCGCGACGAAGACCGAGCTGAGCGCAGACAGAACCGCCGCAGCGGGCCGCCATCCGCGCACCCCCGGCACGGCGTGACGCCCGAGCGGGCCTCCGATGACGTGCGAAGCCGCTGCGACGACGGAGTCGGTGCTCGAGGGCATCGCGGCGCGCCGCGGCACACGCTGAGGACGCATGCTCTGCCTCTGCGCACCTGAACCCATGGGCCCAACCCTAGAGCGTGGCCGCTAGGTCACGGAGCCGAGGTGAGGGAACCACTCGGTGTCGGCGTCGGGCTCGGCGGAGAACTCGACGTTGGCCGCGGCGTCGACGGCCTGGGACGCGACGTACTCGAGGAACTACTCGGGGACGAACTCGACGAACTGGGCAGCTTGCTGGAGCTGCTCGAGGACGACTCCGGGGAGTCGCTCGTCTCCGGCGAGGGCGACGACTTCGAGGACGTGCTGCGCTCCGGGTAGGGCGTCGGTGCCGTTGACGGGGGCACGTAGGTGCTGCTCGGCAGAGGATCCTGGGTCTGCGGCTTGTCCTGGTTGTAGTACGAGCGCTCCGGCAGCTTCGTGACCTCCTGGCCCTCGAGCGCGGCCTTCATGAAGTCGACCCACACCTTGCGCGGAAGGCCGGCACCGTAGACGTCTGCCGGCGGGATTCCGGGCAGGTTCTGCATGGGCTTCGCCGTGCGTCCGTCCTCGCTGTAGTACATGCCGACGGACGTGGTGAGCTGGCCCGGCGTGAAGCCGTTGAACCAGATGTACTTGTTGCCCGTCGCGGTACCCGTCTTCGCGGCCAACGGACGGTTCAGCTGGTACTGCGTGCCGGCGGCCGTTCCGTAGACGCCGGTCTTGCCCAGAGCCCACGTGACGTCGTCGGCGATGCCCTTGTCATAGGCCTGCTCGCCCTCGACCTTCACGTCGTAGCTGTAGCTCTCGTCGTACGTGCGCACCTTCGAGATGAGGTAGCGGTCGTAGCGCTTTCCGCCGGAGTTGAGCGTGTTGTAGCCCGTGGCCTGGTCGACGACGCGGCTGTCACCGGTACCGAGGACGTTGAGGATCTCCTTGGTGTCGTTCATGCCACCGAGGGTCTTGGGCATGCCCGAATCCTGTGCGGCCTTGAGGGTCTTCTCCGGGCCGATGTCCTGGTTGAGCCGCACGAACGCCGTGTTGATCGAGTACGCGAGCATGTTCGTGATCGGCTGGAAGCCGTACGACTTGTTGTGGTCGTTCTGCACGAACGAGTTCGGCCCGAGCCGCATGTAGTTGTTGCCGTTGTACCGCGTGTCGATGGTCTTGCCGTCGCGCAGCGCAGCGATGGCTGCGTAGAGCTTCATCGTCGAGGCACTCTGCAGCATCGAGCGGTCGGCGTCGGAGTAGGGCGCCTTGACGGGGTCGTAGTCGGCTCCGCCGTACATGGCGACGACGGCACCGTTGTTCGCCTTCTCCGCGACGAGACCCGTGTGCAACTTGCCCTGCAACACGACAGGCGTGTGGGCCTCGACGGCGCGGACGGCGGCGTCCTGGGTGCGCTTGTCGATCGTCGTCGTGATGCGCAGACCGCCACGGTCGATGTCGGTGGTCGAGAGCTTGAGCTTGCGCGACAGCTCCTGACGCACCGATGCGACGACGTACCCCTCGGGTCCGTCGGCGTACTTGACGGGCTCACGCTTGTAGAACGTGGGCATCGTCGCCTTGGAGCGTTCCGCCTCCGAGAGCCACCCCATGCTCACCATGCCGTTGAGCGTGTACGCCATACGCGCGTTGGCGCGCTTCTCGGAGTTGGGACCGACCGTCGGATCCATGTTCTCCGGGTTGTTGACCACCGACGCGAGGAAGGCGCCCTCGACCGGCGTCAGCTTCGAGACGTCCTTGTGGAAGTAGGACTTGGCCGCAGCCTGGACGCCGTACGCGCCACGTCCGAAGTAGACGTTGTTGAGGTAGGCCTCCAGGATCTGGTTCTTGCTCATCTCCTGGTCGACCTTGAGGCTGATGACGACCTCTTTGACCTTGCGGGTAATCGTCTTGTCCTGGGTGAGGAAGTAGTTCTTGACGTACTGCTGCGTCAGGGTCGAACCACCCTGACTGCCGCTTCCCTCACCCTTGAAGTTGTTGATGAACGCTCGGGCGATGCCCTTCGGTGAGATGCCTCGGTTCGAATAGAAGCTGCGGTCCTCCGCAGCGATGAAGGCGCGCTGGACGTGCTCGGGCACCTTCTCGATGGCAACGGGATCGCGGTTCGTCGTGGTGAAACGACCCATCTCCGTCTTGCCGTCGGCGTAGTAGACGACAGAGACGGACTGGGTGGCCTGCGCGTTGGCCTTGGGAATGTCGATGGCCATGTAGAGAACGACGAAAGCCAGGACGGCGAGCAGGAACAGGCTGGCGAAGCCGATGAGAGCACCGCGCAGGATGCGCACCGGCATCGAGCGCTTGGACGCCTTGGCGCGGCGGGAGGCGATCCACCCGGCCGCAGCGCTCTTCGAGGAACCCTTCGAAGGAGCCTGCGGCTTCCTGCCTCCGGCGGCGGGGCGACCACCCGCGTTACCGCGCCCCTGGCCCGACTCATTGACCACGTACTTGCCTCGCTTCGTGCGGCGCGAGCCTCGGAGCACGCGCGGATATTACCTTCCAGGGTACCGACTGTCTCCGACATCGCCTTCCCACCGATTCGAAACCCGCACCTCCCGACAGCCGTCGGTCGTTTCTGTTTGGATTCCCCCATGAGCCGCAAGTCACTGCAGCGAGCGAACGCGACGTACGCGTCCCGTCACCCTCGTACCGTGCGGCGCACCGACGAAACGGTGCGCCGCATCCGCGCGATCGTCGACGACGCCGGCATCAACTACCTGTCGGTGACGGGTCGCGCGAAATCTCCTGCGTCCTTCTCCGCCAAGGTGGTTCGCCGCGCGGAGCAGCTGGGTCACACCGATTTCGACCCGCTCGTCGAGATCACCGACCAGGTGGGCGTGCGCATCGTGACGTACACGCTCAGCGACATCGAGCCGGTCGCCCAGTTGCTCGGCGACCACTACACCGTCCTCGAGGATCGCGACATGGGACGCGAAACCGCGAGCGAGGGACGGTTCGGGTACGCGAGTCGTCACATGCTGATCTCGACCGACACCGACGCGACGGGGTACGAGGCGTCGAAGTGCGTCTCGGTGCAGTTGCGCACGGTGCTGCAGCACGCGTGGGCCGAGTTCGAGCACGACGCGCGGTACAAGGGTGAGGTGCCGAGCGAGCACGCTTCGGAGCTGGACCGCCGCTTCACACTGGCGGCAGGGCTCATCGAGTTGGCCGACCGGGAGTTCTCGGTCATCCGCGACACCTTGGCGTCGGGGGTGCGTGAGCGCGACTTCGACGATGCCGGTGGGCGCATCGACCCGCGCGAGCTCGCGTCGTTCCTCGCAGGCCGCTACGCCGATTCGCGCTTCTCCCGCGTCGATCACTACGTCGACACGGCCGACTTGCTGACGGAACTCGGCGTCGAGTCGATCCACGACCTGCGCGTGGAGTTGCAGGGTGTCTCGTCCGAGCGGGTGTCCCGTGCGATGGGCTACAGCTTCCCGCCCGGTGCGGTGCGCCGGCTCGAGGACGACCTGCTGGCTCGGTTCCGGGAGCGCTTCGTCGAGCTGCCGGGCAACGCCGAGCGTCAGGATTCGCTGCGCGGCCGCCTGCAGCGCCTCGGCAACCTGTCGTAGGGACGGTGTCAAGGCCCCCGACGCATCCGGTGCAGTTATCTCGATCTGGCGGCGATATATCGCGGCCAGATCGACACAAGTGCACCGGCTAGAGGCGCGCCACGCACCTCAGCCGACTACCGAGCAGCCCCCGGCCAGGTCACGAAGCCGAGACACTCCCCCTCAACAGCACCACGCTGAAAGCGGACTCCGCACCGACGACGAACCCCGTCAGACCTCCGAGCTTGCGAGGAGGCCTGACGGGGTTCGTCGGAGCGTGCGGCCCGAAGCCCTGTCGCACCGAGCTGGCTCACTGACGACGCGAGCCTGCGAGCGCCGTCAGTGAGCCAGCCGGAAGACGGGGCAAGGGAGAATCAAAACGTCTTGGCGTCGATCACGAACCGGTACTTCACGTCGGATCGGACGACGCGGTCGTAGGCCTCGTTGATGGTGTCGGCGTTGATGAGTTCGATTTCGGCGGTGACGTCGTGCTCGGCGCAGAAGTCGATCATCTCCTGCGTTTCGCGGATGCCGCCGATGTTGGAGCCGGTGACGGACTTGCGGCCGAGGATGACGTTGGCCGCGTTGAACTCGAGGTTGTCCATGGGCAGGCCGAGCATGACGAGGGCGCCGTGGGGGCGCAGCGCGGCGAGGTAGTGGCGCACGTTGATGGGTGCGGACACGGTGTTGAGGATGACATCGAATTCGCCGCGACGCTTCTTGACGGCGTCGGGGTCTTCGGCCGTCGCGATCCAGTCGGTGGCGCCGTAGCGGCGTCCGTCCTCTTCCTTGGAGCGGGTCTGGGAGATGACGGTGACGTCGGCGCCCATGGCCTTGGCGAGCTTGACGGCGACGTGGCCGAGCCCGCCCATCCCGACGACGGCGACCTTGGAGCCTTCCTTGACGCCCCAGGTGCGAAGCGGCGAGTAGGTGGTGATGCCGGCGCACAGCAGCGGGGTGGCGGCTGCGGCGTCGAGGCTTTCGGGGATGTGGATGGCGAAGGCTTCGGAGACGACGATCTGCGTCGAGTAGCCGCCGGCGGTGGGCGTGCCGTCGAAGCGGTCGATGCCGTTGTAGGTGCCGACGGAGTTCGGGCAGTTGTTCTCCTCGCCGGCGAGGCACCACTCGCACTCGCGGCAGGAGTCGACGAGGCAGCCGACGCCGGCGCGCTCGCCGACGGTGAACTTCGTGACGTCGGAGCCGACCTCGGTGACGCGACCGATGATCTCGTGGCCGGCCACCATCGGGAAGGTGATCTCCCCCCACTCCTCGCGCACGGTGTGGATGTCGGAGTGGCAGATTCCCGCGAACTCGATTTCGATGCGGACGTCGTCGGGACGCAGGTCTCGGCGCTCGACGGTGCCCTTCTCGAGGGGGGCGTCGGCGGCAACGGCCTGGTAGCAGGCAACGGTGTTCGTCATGCTTGCTACGCTACGCCGACCGGGGGTGAGAAGCATTCCCATCAGCGGTGCGTGTTCCTCGCGCGGTCAGGCGTGGGGTTCCGGCCGGAAGTCCCGACGTCGGGAGTTTTGCAGCCCCGTGGGAGGGGATCAGCGGCAGAACTCCCGACGTCGGGAGTTCTACTCGTTCAGAGGGGAACAGAGGCCTTGGAGGCGCTCGGCGATGTCGGCAAGCTCGCGCAGGTGCCCCTCGGCGACGTCGAGGATGAGTCGATACCTGTCGTCGTCGGTTCCTTGGAGATGCTGACCGTTGAAGGCAAGGAACAACCACACCGCACCGAGCGACGAACGCTTGTTTCCGTCGACCAGCGCGTGGTTCGTCACGAGGGAGTGCAAGAGCGCAGCGGCCTTCGAGAACAGGCCGGGGTAGACGTCTTCACCGAAGACAATGGCCCGCGGTCGATTCAACGCTGAGTCCACCAGCCCCCAGTCGCGGATCTGAGGCACGGCTTCGAGAGCTACCTCGCTGGCGGCGAGGAAGTCGTCCATCGAGAGGAAGCGAAAGCCGCTCACGAGTCGCGCAGACGGTCGAGCACGGCACGGTTCTCGCGGGAGAACTGCTCCAGCAAACGATCGCGCTGCTCGCGACGACGCAAGGAGTACTCCTCGACCGCCCGCACAGCGGCGGCCTGCATCGAGAGACCGTCCTGGTCCGCGGCAGCACGAAGAGCCTCGGTCTGTTCATCGGTCAACCGCAGTGTCATAGCCATGTCCTGATGGTATCGCCGTGATACCACGCTGAGAAGAGTGCGCCGCCATGGCCGCTTCAACGGAAGGATTCCGCTTGCACGCAAGCACGGGGCTTGGGCGCCGGAAGGGAGGATCTCACACCTTCTGGCGGTTGAGAGGGGTGGTCAGCGCTCGTGCCGCTTGCGGACCGTCAGCGCGGCCAGTGGTTCAGTCGATTCACAGCCATCTGCCATGCCCCCAAGCCCTGGGAAAGCAGGTCCGGTCGTCACCGGCTCGCCCTGGCCCCGGAACTCGCTTCCTGCGGGAGTGCTGCCGACCACGGATCCGGCAGCGCGAGTAGCCGCCGTACCTCATCCGCATGAACTCGGCGGCGCCCACTTCTGAAACGATCCCCGAGGGCACCTCCTCGTCGAAGCACTTTCCGCTGTCGGGGTCGACCGACTCACGTCACCGTTCGGCATAGCTCACGATGCAGAACTCGTTGCCCTCCGGGTCGCACATCGTGAGCACTGACCCTTCGTCATAGTCGTGACGCACGCCGGCCCAGGAACCGCCTAGCGCCTCGATCCGTCTACGGGCCTCTTCGACGTCACCGACGGAGACGTCGAGATGGATCCTCACCTTTCCCGCTCGAGCCTCCGGGACCGCCTGGAAGGTCAAGCGTGGCGCGGTATCGTGCCGAGAACCGACGCTGGCCCAGCCGGGCGCGTCCATCTCCGCCGTTCGGGGCCGACCCAGCAGGTCACTCCAGAATCGGGCCAGCCGCGCGGGGTCGACGCAATCGATGGTCACTCCGGTCCACGAGGCGTTCGTGCGTTCGTCACTCACCAGTCGATGATGCCCGACCCCAGGCGAGAGGACACCGTCGTCGTCGATGGGATGGTCGATCTGCTGTCGATTCGCGCACTCTGCGGCGCGAATCGGCAACAGAATCTCGCGTCAGCGCTCCTCCTTTTTTGGAGCGCTTCCTCAACGCTCACTACGGCAGGATCCTCGCTTCACTGCGGTCCTACCTCCGTTCGCGCACATGCGCCGCACCGAGCGCAGCGACTGAGCCTGCGAAGTCGCTACGCCGGAAGGCGCACCACACGATGCTTCGTCAGCGCTCCTCGGTGCCGGCGATGAAGGCCTCCAGCTTCGCGCGGCCCTCACCGTCCTCGCGCTGCTCGGGCGGGCTCTTCATGAGGTAGCTCGACGCCGACAGCAGCGGGCCGCCGACGCCGCGGTCCTTCGCGATCTTCGCGGCGCGGATGGCGTCGATGATGATGCCCGCCGAGTTCGGCGAATCCCACACCTCGAGCTTGTATTCGAGGTTCAGGGGCACGTCACCGAACGCGCGACCCTCGAGGCGCACGTACGCCCACTTGCGGTCGTCGAGCCACGCGACGTAGTCGCTCGGGCCGATGTGCACGTTCTTGTCGTCGATCTTGCCGGCGAGCGAACCCGACAGGTTCGACGTCACGGCCTGCGTCTTCGAGACCTTCTTCGACTCGAGGCGCTCGCGCTCGAGCATGTTCTTGAAGTCCATGTTGCCGCCGACGTTCAGCTGGTACGTGCGGTCGAGGGCGACGCCGCGGTCTTCGAACAGCTTCGCCATGACGCGGTGCGTGATCGTCGCGCCGACCTGGCTCTTGATGTCGTCACCGATGATCGGCACACCGGCGTCCTCGAACTTCTTCGCCCACTCCGGGTCGGAGGCGATGAAGACCGGCAGCGCGTTGACGAAGGCGACGCCCGCGTCGATCGCGCACTGCGCGTAGAACTTGTCGGCCGTCTCCGAGCCGACCGGCAGGTAGGAGACGAGGACGTCGACCTTCGCGTCCTTGAGCGCCTGGACGACGTCGACCGGCTCGGCGTCCGACTCGTCGATCGTCAGCGCGTAGTACTTGCCCACGCCGTCGAGGGTGTGACCGTGCTGCACCGTGACGCCCGTGGGCGGCACGTCGGCGATCTTGATCGTGTTGTTCTCCGAGTTGTTGATCGCCTCGGAAAGGTCGAAGCCGACCTTCTTCGCGTCGACGTCGAACGCAGCGACGAACTCGACGTCACCGACGTGGTAGTCACCGAACGTCACGTGCATGAGACCCGGCACGTGCGCGTCCGGGGAAGCGTTCTTGTAGTACTCGACGCCCTGAACCAGCGAACTGGCGCAGTTGCCGACGCCGACGATGGCGACGCGGATGGAACCCATTGAACTCACTCCTGATGGACGAGCCCCCAGAGGAAATGTGGTCAGACCTCGGAGGACAGCGGGCGCGGATCGGCAACGGCCTTCCGCTCGATCTCGATGAGTTCGTTCACCCAGCCCATCTCACGCTCCGTGGACTCCACGTCGTGGCGGAACAGCTCCGCGATGTAGGAGTCACGCGTACTGCGACTGTCACGCGCCTGTTCGCGGGAGCGTTCGAGACGCTCCTGCAGACGCAGGCGTCGCCCCTCCAGGATGCGCAGGCGCACCTCGGCGCTCGCGCGGGAGAAGAAGGCGAAATGCACGTCGAAGTTGTCGTCGTCCCAGGAAGCCGGGCCGGAGCGCGACAACTGATCGGCGAAGACGTCACGGCCCTCGTCCGTGATCTCGTACGTGATACGCGGGCGACGCCCCCCGGGCGCGAACGACGCGCTTTCGGTGATGAAGCCCTTGCGCGACAGCTTCGCGAGGCACGGGTACAGCGACCCGTAGCTCACGACACGGAAGGCACCGAGCACACCGGTGAGTCGCTTACGCAGCTCGTACCCGTGCAGCGGTGCTTCGTGCAGCAGCCCGAGAACAGCGAATTCGAGCACTGTGCCACGGCGTGACATGCGCTTCTCCTTCGTCTGGCCGGGTGGCGTGGCCATTCCCGCGTCCGATGCGAACGCTCATTCTTTCAAGAACGGCCACTGACGGGAAATGGCGAGCGGGTGAACGCTCGTCGACAGTTCTAGCAGATATATCGACTCGACATATCGAAAACGCGACGCCGAGTCCCTGGCCGTTCGCTGAGTCCCTCAATGTCGAACCTCATCGAGGTGGGTGAGCGCGGTCCGCCGCGATGAGTGAACTCGACGCGCGACGCAGGTGACCGCGAGTTGCCTCGTTGCGCTCAGGCGAGGCAGAGCGCGGCCAGGGCGCCGCCGATCATGAACGGCCCGAAGGGCATTCGCGCGCTCCGGCCTCGACCCCGGAGCATGAGGACAACACCCCACAGGCCACCGAGGAGGAAAGCGCCGAACGCGCCCGCCGCCCACGTCTCCCACCCGACCCAACCGAGCAGGCCACCGAGGGAGGGGGCCAGCTTCACGTCTCCCAGGCCCATGCCACGCCCACCACCGAGCAGCGCCAGCGCAAGGTAGAACAGCCCGAGCAAGGCTGCCCCGGCCAGCGCCCGCCGTGCTTCGAGCCAGCCGGCGGATGACGTCGCCAGCGTCGCGAGGGCGAGGCCGCAGGTCGTCACGACGACGCACGCCAGGGTGAGGCGGTTGGGCAGGCGGTGTTCGTCGAGATCGACGAGGGTGAGCGCGAGTAGGAGGGGCAGCACGAGGAGCAGGGCCGTGGCGAAACCCGGCGCCTCGTTCCACCAGCGCCCGACGATGCCCCCCGCGGCTACGAGCGCAGCGACCGCGAGCAGGGCCTCCCGGTCGCGTCGACGCTCGTACGCCGCTTCCGAACCGGGCATTGCGACCTCCGGGACGACATGACGCGTCATGAGCGCGAGGGCGCCCGCAAGGAACAACGCAGCACCCACCCAGCCCCAGAGCATGTCGTGAAGTGTGTCAGCGACCGTCGGCGCGTTGGCCGTTTGGCCACAAGCGATTTCACTGCAGAAACACCGGCGGCCGCACCCCCATGTGGGGTGCGGCCGTCGTTGACCAGCCTCGAGATCCGTCAGGCGTGGACGTGTTCGACCTCTCCACCCTCGGCGGCAATCCGCTTGTTGCGGCGTACCGACGCAAGGAAAGCGGCACCGATGAAACCGACGCCGATGAGGCCGGTGATGACCTCGGGAACCTCGTGCTTGATGCTGATGAACAGGATCGTCGCGAGCGCCCCGATGGCCCACATGGCGCCGTGCTCGAGGTAGGCGTAGTCGTCGAGCGTGCCCTGACGCACGAGGTAGACCGTGAGCGAACGGATCCACATGGCGCCGACGCCGAGGCCGACGGCGATGATGAAGATGTCCTGGCTGATGGCGAAGGCGCCGATGACGCCGTCGAACGAGAACGACGCGTCGAGCACCTCGAGGTACATGAAGAGGAAGAACGCGGCCTTGCCCGCGGCCTTGCCGACGCCGGGCAGTTCCTTCCCGTCCTTGCCGTTTTCGGCACTCTCCTTGCTGTCGGCCTCCGCCTCGTCGGCGTCGTCCGCGGCGTCGTGTTCGGCCAGGCCCTGCTGCTCGAACAGGTCGCCCAGACCACCGACGAGCAGGTACGTCATGACGCCGAGCACCCCGGAGAACAGGACGGTTCCTGCGTCCTCGGCGAGGAACTGCGAAGCGAGCACGAGCACGAGGAGCGCCACGACGACGGAGAGCTGGTCGAGCTTGCCGATCTTCGCGAGCGGACGCTCGATGGGCTTCAGCCACTTCACCTTGTGGTCCTCGAACACGAAGTTGAGGAACAGCATGAGCAGGAAGGAACCACCGAATGCCGCAATGCTCGGGTGAGCCTCGTGCAGCATGTAGGCGTACGTGCCGGGCGTCTCCTGGTCACCGCCCTTGATGGCGAGGTCGATGGCCTTCATCGGGCCGACGCCACCCGTCAGGCAGACGATGAGCAGCGGGAACATGAGGCGCATACCGAAGACGGCGATGAGGATGCCGACCGTGAGGAAGATCTTCTGCCAGAACGCGTTCATCCGCTTGAGGATCGTCGCGTTGACGACGGCGTTGTCGAAGCTGAGCGAGACCTCGAGCACGATGAGGATGGCGACGATGGCCAGGCCGGAGGCTCCGCCGAGGAAGAAACCGCCGACGAGGCCGGCGACCGTGATGGCCACCGACCATCCGAACGTCTTGAGAAGCATGGAGAACACTTTCCGGGGAGCGGGCACGAACCGGGCACACCCGACCCTGGGAAATGGGCGTGCGGAGGCTCTTGAACACCCAGCGTAGCGCCGACACGCCTGAGCCCCATCGTCCGACGATGTATGTGCGCTCCCACGCAGACGCGTCGAACCGGGACAACCGCTCCACCTGCGGGAACGCCCCGCGCCACAGGCTCGTTGTCGGGTGGGTGGACTAGGCTCGAAGACGAGCTCCTTCATTCGCCCTGAACCTTCGCAGGAGAGGCACGATGACGAACCCCGGACAGCAGCCGTACCAGGATCCGAATCAGCAGTACGGCGGGGCCCAGGCACAGCCTCAGCAGGCTCCCCAGGCCCAGCAGGCCCCCGAGCCCGAGACGATGCTGGCGCCGCCGAAGGCCGTCGACGTCGTCGAGCCGGAGAAGGCCGCGGCGATGGTGCCCATCGACGAGCAGGCCAAGCAGGTGGCCACCACCGAGGCCACGCAGACGGTCGCGCGCTTCGAGGAGATCGACCCGAACGACCCGCAGTTCCGTGCGCGGCTCAAGGAGATCACCAACATGGGCCGCGAGGAGTCCATGAAGGCGACGCAGGTGAGCAACTCGATCCTGCAGCGCCCCTCCCTCGCGGGTAAGGACTCGTCGCAGACGAAGGTGGGCAACACCCTCGTCGAACTGCGCCAGACGATCACCGACCTCGACCCGCACCGCGCCGACCTCAAGGGCGCGAAGAAGGTGCTCAAGTGGCTGCCGGGCGGCGACAAGGTCGACCGCTACTTCATGAAGTACCAGTCGAGCCAGACGCACCTGAACTCGATCATCGCCGCGCTGGAATCGGGTCAGGACGACCTGCGCAAGGACAACGCGGGCATCCAGCTCGAGCAGACGCGGCTGTGGGACGCGCTTCTGCGTCTGCGTGAACTCGACGAGAAGATGACGCAGCTCGACGGCGCGATCGAGCAGCGCGTGGCCGAACTGCAGGCGCGTGGCGACACGGAGAAGGCCGACGCCATGAAGTCGCAGGTGCTCTTCACGGTGCGCCAGCGTCGTCAGGACCTCGCGACGGAGATCGCCGTCGCGACGCAGGGCTACATGTCGCTCGGCCTCGTGCTGCAGAACAACGACCAGCTCATCCAGGCCGTCGACCGCGCGAAGTCGACCACGGTCGCCGCGCTGTACACGGCCGTCATCGTCTCCGAGGCGCTGGCTCGCCAGAAGCTCGTGCTCGACCAGATCAATGCACTGCGCTCGACCACGTCGAACATGATCGAGGCCACGAGCAAGCAGCTGCGCACGCAGGGTGCGGAGATCAACGCGAAGTCGACCGAGTCGCTCGTCGAGGTGGAGAAGTTGGAGAACGCGTTCACCAACGTCTTCGCCACGATGGACGCCATCGACTCCTACCGCGCCGCCGCCACCGACTCGATGGCGCAGACGATCTCGTCGCTGCAGACGCAGATCAAGCGCGCCGAGCCGTACATGGAGCGTGCGCGCAAGGAGCAGATCGAGAGCAACGAGTCGCGTAACAGCGGTCAGCTGCCGGGCCGTTCCTGAGGTGATCTGACGTGGGGTGGTTCTCGCGCGACGAACCGCAGCGCCCTAGCGGCCCGACGCCCGGCACCGTCGAAGCCGTCGGTGCTGCGCTCGTGCCGTACGTGCGGTGGTTGCGTTCGCTCGGCAGTCAGGTGCCCGGGCGGGCCATGGTGTTGTGCCGGCTCATCGGCGACCACCTGGAGGACGTCGTGGGCGACCCGTCGGCCAAGTTGCTCGACGTGCAGACGCTCGTCACGTTGGAGCGCACCGCGAGTGCCCACGTGCCCGACACGATCAACGCCTACCTGGCCGCGCGCGGCGTCAGCGGGGCGCAGGACATGCTCATCCGGCAACTGACGACGATCGAGGGCGTCGCGGCGTCGGCTGCGAAGCGTTCGATCGAGAGTGCCCGTGACGCCCTGGAGATCCAGGGCGCGTTCCTCGAGGAGAAGTTCGGACATGGCTGACACGACGAATCTGGCTCCCGGAGACGGCCTCCCGCTCGGGCCTGACGCGGGTGTGCGCGTGCTGTCGATCGACGTGCGCTGGAACACGGGTACCGAGACGGCGCTGTCGGAGCGCATCGGGCTGGCCGCCATGCCGCTCGTGCGCGACCGCGTCGAGAGCCGCGAGCACGTCGTCCACTCGAACCAGCCGGCCACGCCGGACGAGACGACGCGGCTCGGAGCGTCGAACGGCGTGGTCGAGGTCGACCTCGCCGCGGCGCCCGCGGACGTCGAGCGCGTCGTCGTGCTTGCGTTCGTCCACCCGCGAGCCAACGCGTCGAAGCGCACCCTCGACGAGGTCAGCGACCTGTCGATCACGTTCCGTGACGACGCGTCCGGCCGCGAGATCGCGCGCACGGACAACCTGGCGCGCGCCATCGGTCCGGTGACGGCGGCCGCCGTCGCCGAGGTCGTACGAGACGGTGACGGGTGGCGCGTCAACGTCTCGGCGCGTGGTTTCGAGGCCGGGCTCGACGGCGCGCTGCAGCAGGCGGGGAGCCGGCTGTGACGCTGCAGCCCCCTCCTGGCTACAACTCGGGCGACGCGGCGCGTCACGAGCCCTCACCCCAGCCCGCCCCGGTGCCGCCGCAGGCGCCGAGGCAGCCGCGCGTCCGAGCGACGTCCCCGACGCGCAGCTCGGCAACCCTGACGGCGCGTGGTTGCGCGTCATCAGCGCGGAGCCGAGCCCGGTGCATCTGTCCGACAGTCAGCAGGGCGAGCGCGTCGAGACGGGTGAGATCGAGGCGGAGGCACCGAGCGCGGCGCCCACGCAGAGCCTCGGTGGGTCGTGGGGCGGCAGCGAGCCGTCCCCTGCGTCGAGCAGTTCAGTGGCTGCGCCCCGGCACAACACTGGACGCAAGAGTGTCGATGTCGTGCCTGCGCGCCGTCGACCGTCGCGGCCGCCACAGGGCATCAGCCTCGTCGGTGGGCGCACCGTGAAGCTGCACCGCGTCGTGGCGCTCGACCGGTTGGCGTCGGGCATCGGCTACCTCACGGTCGAGTGGCGCGTGCGTCAGCGCGGGTTCGACCTGCTGGCGCTGCAGGACGGTTCAACCGTGGCGGCCCGCGCCAACACCCTGACGATCGACCTCACGCAGCCGATGAACCGCGTCCTCATCGCCACGGGCACGCAGGGCACGATGCCTGTGCCCGCCTCGGAACTGCGCGTGAGCAACGGCTCGACGCAGGTCATCATCCCCATCGACGGCGGCACGAGCCTCGGCGTCTGGCCGCGGCTGACCCTGACGCGGGTGGACGAGTTCGTCGTCATCCGCCACGAGCACGACCCGCTCTCGGGCATCCTCTCGGCCGTTGCGGGCGCGTACGGCTACGACGAGCGCAACTTCGTCCTCGCCCACTCGCACGTGCTGCGCTGACGCCGGCGGCCCGAACGCACGAGTGCCCCGGAATCGCCGAGCGATCCGGGGCGCTTCGGTGTGGGGCGTCAGTCGACGTCGAGGGGTGAGGTGCTCACCGTGACGTCGTCCTTGCGCAGTTCGTGCTCGAGGGCCTCGAGTTCGGAGACGCCGGCCATCTGGGCGGTCAGCTCGTCGAGGCTGACCTCGTCCTTCGACGCGTCGAGCGCCACACGGCCGAGCTTGAGCACGACGAAGTGGTTGCCCACGAGGTAGGCGTGGTGCGGGTTGTGCGTGATGAGGACGACGCCCAGGCCCGCGTCGCGGGCCGCCTGGATGTACTTGAGCACGACGCCGGACTGCTTGACGCCGAGCGCCGCCGTCGGCTCGTCGAGGATGATGACCTTCGCGCCGAAGTAGATGGCACGCGCAATGGCGATGCACTGCTTCTGACCACCCGAAAGCCCACCGACCGGACGGTCGAGGTCGGGGATGACGATGCCCATCTTCGTCAGCTCTTCGCCGCAGATGGCCTTCATCTTCTTGATGTCGAGCACGCCGAACGGGCCGCGCGTCAACTCGTTGCCGAGGAAGAAGTTGCGCCACACCGACTGCAGCGGAGCGAGCGCGAGATCCTGATACACCGTTGCGATACCCGACGCCAGCGACTGGCGCGGCGAGCTGAAGTGCCGCTCGTCGCCGGCCACGAGCATCGTGCCCGACGTGTAGTCGTGCAGGCCCGACATGATCTTGATGAGCGTCGACTTACCGGCCCCGTTGTCGCCGAGCACGCACGTCACTTCGCCCGGGCGGACGGTGAGGTCGACGCCGCGCAGTGCGTCGACGTTCCCGTACGCCTTGCCGACGTCGAGGAGCTGCAAGAGCGCGTCGGGATCGGCGACGTCGTCGCTCGTCGCCCGGCCAGCCGGCGTCGAGTCGATCAGCGCGTTCTCACGCTCCGCGGGCGTCTCGGCAGTTTCACGTGAAACGGCGTCGCGCTTCGTCGCGTCGGTGCCGTCGACCGGCAGACTTCCGGGTCGCTCGGCGGGCTCGCCGCCGGCACTACCCTTGCCGGGCTTCTCGGGCTGCCCCGTCTTGATGCGGATCATCGTGAGTCCGCCTTTCGCTTGACGAAGGTATTGAGCAGCGTGGCCGCGAGGAGCATGACGCCGAGGAACGCCTTGAACCAGTCGGGGTTCCAGCCCGCGTAGTTGATGCCGAGCTGCGTCATGCCGAACATGAGCGCACCGAGGCTGGCGCCCACCGCCGAGCCGTAGCCGCCCGTGAGCAGGCAGCCACCGACGACTGCGGCGATGATGAAGATGAACTCGTTGCCGATGCCCTCACCGGACTGGACGCGGTTGAACGCGAAGAGCAGGTGCATGCCCGACAGCCAGGCGCAGAAACCGATGAACATGTAGAGGCCGATGCGAACCTTCCACACCGGCACGCCGACCGCGCGAGCGGCCTTCTCGTCGTCACCGATGGCGAAGATCCAGTTGCCGATCTTGGTGCGCAGCAGGACGAACGCGGCGATCACGGTGAGGATGATCCAGAAGATGATCGGGATCTTGATGTTGACGGGGCCGATCGAGAACGACGCTCCGAAGATCGCCTTCGCCGAGTCGAAGCCGGCCATGTCGCTGATGTCGTTGCTCGCCACGCCGCCGGTGACGGCGCGCGTCAGACCGAGGTTGACGCCTTGGAGGACGAAGAACGTCGCCAGGGTGATGAGGAAGCTCGGCAACCCGCTGCGGTTGAGCATGAAACCGTTGATCGCGCCGATCGCGAGCGCGATGAGGAGGCTCAGCCCGACGGCGGCCCACACGTGGAAGTTGAAGTACCAGGCGAGCAACGACGCCGACATTCCGGCGGTCGTGACGGCGACACCTGCGGAGAGGTCGAACTCGCCGGCGACCATGAGCAGCGCGACGGGCACGGCCATGATGCCGATGGTTGCGGCCTGGTAGAGGATCGTGCCGGTGTTCGCCATGTGGCGGAACGGCTCGGCCACGATGAGGAAGAACAGGGCGATCGCGAGAACGCCGAAGAGCGAGCCGATCTCGGGGCGGGAGAGGTATCGCGCCAGAACGTGGCGGTTCCTCACCCGGTCGTCGGCAGCGCTCGACGAGTCGCTCGAAGTGGCAGGAGTCGACACGCGGAACTCCCTTTCGGATGTGCGGCATGGCGAAGGGGCGCCCTCGCCGTCCTTCATCGTAGGTCACGCGTGTATCGACTCGATACATTTCGTCGTCAGCGGGTCGGCCTCCCGGCCGGTGTCACTGCAGGACGACGAGCACTTCACCTTCCTGCACGACGTCACCGGGCTCCACGCGGATCTCGACGACCGTGCCGGGTTCCTCGGGCACGACCGGGATCTCCATCTTCATCGACTCGAGGAGCACGAGCTCCTCACCGGCCTCGACCTTCTGCCCGACGCGCACCGCGACGGAGTGAACGTTGGCGACGAGGTCGGAGGCGATGTGTTGGGCGGCCATGCTGGCATCGTCGCAGAGCCGATCGGTTACCCGCGCGTCCCACCGACGAGTAACTGTGGACGCGTCACACCCCAAGGCGCAGGCGAGACGTCGAACCCGTCGAGCCTCACCCACGACGATGCCCGCCGCCCTCGACGTGAGGTGCGGCGGGCATCGTCAGGCGTGATGCGTCCGGGTGAGGATCAGCGGCGACCGCTCTTGGCGTACTTCTCCACGTCGGCCACGTTGTTCTTGTCGATGAACGCGGGGCCGGTGAGCACCGGCTGGCCACCACCGACGATGTTGCCGTTGTTCTTGCGCAGCCACAGCGAGTCGACGGCGAGGTAACCCTGGAGGTACGGCTGCTGGTCAACAGCCCACTGCACGGAGCCGTTCTTTATCGCGCCGATGACCTCGCTCGAGGTGTCGAACGTGAACACCTTGGCCTTGGAACCGGATTCCTTGACCGACTTCGTCGCCGTCATCGCGTACGGACCACCGAGGGCGAGCACGGAGTCGATCGTCTTGTCCTGCTGCAGCTTGCTCGTGATGGCGCTCTGCACGCTCGGCATGTCCTTGCCGTTGACGTAGAAGTTCTCCGTCTGCGCGAACTTGCTCTTCACACCGGCGCAGCGGTCGGTGTGGCCGACGTTGCCCTGCTCGTGGATGACGCACAGAACCTTCTTCGCGCCACCGGACTTGAGCTTGTCGCCCGCGGCCTCACCGGCGATCTTCTCGTCCTGGCCGTAGTAGCTCTCGACGCCCATCTTCTTCCAGTCGTCGAGACCACCGTTGAGGGCGACGACCGGAATGCCGGCCGTGCGGGCGGCGTCGACGGCGCTCTTCATAGCGTCAGGCTTCGACAGGGTGACGGCGATGCCGTCGACCTTCTTGTCGATGGCCTGCTGCACGAGGTTCGCCTGCTTCGGGCCGTCGGGGTCGGCCGTGTACTCGAGCTTGACGTTGTCCTTGGCCGCCGCGTCCTCGGCGCCCTTGCGGACGATGTCCCAGAACGTGTCGCCCGGGCCGGAGTGCGTGATGAGCGCAACCGTCATGCGCGGCGTCGTGGCCTTGCCGGCGTCCATCGACGCCTGCTCCTCGGCCTTGCGGCCACCCGTCGCACTGCAGGCGGTGAGCGACGTGGTGAGGACGGCGACGGCCGCCATCGACAGGGACTTACGCATGGGCGTTCCTTCCAGAACAGGCCGAACACATGTGCGGCCAGAGGTATCGCCGTCCATTGTGCACCACGCAATGTCTCGGTTCGATACATCCGGAGTCCGCCGGGGAGTCCTCCTGTGCGCACGCTGCCGCGCTACGTTGAAGACATGACGCAGAGCCAGACCCACGGATTGCCCTCTTGGCCCACCGACGCGGCCGCGGAGTTCAACGCCGCGATGACGCTGGCCGACTCGGCCGCCGCCTACATTCGGGCCGCCTCCGGCGTCGAGTACGTCGACGCTCTCCTCATCCTGGGCACGGGATGGCGCGGAGCCTTGGACGCGCTGACGGGGACTTCCGCCGCAGACGAGAGCGACGCCGACGGTTTCACGGGAAACATCGACGCAGAGACGTCGGTCGAGGTGCTGTGGCGTGCCGACGCACCGTCCGTGCCGGGCTTCGTCGAGCCCGTGGCTGAGAACAACCGTGCCGAACTTCTCCTCGTGCGGATCGGTTCGGACGATACCGACGACGTGGCCGGCGATGTGCGCCACGTCCTCGTCCAGACCGGGCGAGCGCACCTCTACGACGGGTACGGGGTGCACGCCGTCGTCCACCCCATTCGGGTTGCGGCGGCACTCAACGCCGAGCGTGTCGTGTTCACGAGTGACTGCGGCTCGCTGCGCGACGACATCGCCCCCGGCACCGTGCTCATCATTCGTGACCACCTCAACCCAACGTTCGCGACGCCGCTCGTCGGCTCGGCGAAGTTCGCGGATCTGCGCGGCATGTGGTCGCAGAACCTTGCCGAACTCGCCCGTGAGCACGAGCCGTCGCTGCGTGACGCGTGCTTCGCGTTCGTGCCCGGGCCTCAGTACCAGACCCCGTCCGAGGTGAAGATGCTGCGCAACGCCGGGGCGGACTGCGTCGGGATGTCGACCGTGCTGGGTGCCCTTGCAGCCCGCGAGCGCGGCATGGAGATGGTCGGCCTGTCGGTCGTGTCGTCGGCGGAGACGAACAACGATCCGAACGATCCGCTCGCGGTGCTGCGTGAGGCCCGCCGCGCAACGGAGCGTCACGCGGGCCTGCTACTGCACCTCGTGACGGTCGACTGATCGGCGACCGCCCCGACACGTCGTCGCCCCAGCAGTTCTCGGCGCCCCCGCGCGTCGGCGAAGTACCCTGCGCAGCATGAACCTCTCGCTGTCCCGCCGCACCGTTGCCCTCGGCCTGCTCGCCGGTTCGCTCGCTCTCGCCGGATGCGGCAAGGACGACTCGTCGTCGGGCTCGTCGAGTTCGGGAGGCTCGGGCAGTGCGAGTGCGTCGACGCAGTGCCCGCCGGCCGACGGTTCCGCGCAGAAGAAGCAGAGCTTCGAGGACGCCCCGCCCATGTGCATCGACGCGAACAAGACCTACACCGCGACGATGACGACCGACGCCGGTGATGTCGTCATCACGCTGGATGCGAAGAAGGCACCGAAGACCGTCAACAACTTCGTCGTTCTCTCCCGCTACCACTTCTACGACGGCGTGAGCTTCCACCGCGTCATTCCGGGCTTCATGGCGCAGGGCGGCGACCCGAAGGGTGACGGCACGGGCGGGCCGGGCTACACGATCGAGGACGAGTTCCCGCAGCAGGGCGAGTACAAGGAGGGCTCGATCGCGATGGCGAACACGGGTCAGCCGAACTCGGGCGGCTCGCAGTTCTTCATCGTCACCGGCGATTCCGGCACGGCACTGCCGCCGCAGTACACGCTCTTCGGCCAGGTGAGCAAGGGCATGAACGTTGTGAAGAAGATCGAGGCCGACGGCAACCAGGACGGTTCGCAGGAAGGCACGCCCGTGAAGAAGCACACGATCACGAGCGTGAAGATCGAGGAGAAGTGAGCCGCGATCTGCCCGAGGAGCTCTACGACGAGGAATCCGACGGCGTCCGCCGCACGCTCGACGCCGGCGGACTGAGCACGAGAGACGTCGGCCGCACCAGCGGCCGGGCTTCAGACGTGGTCACGCTGCAACCGAGAGCGGGTCAGTCGACGTCGATGCGCGCCGCGAGTTCGGGGTAGGTGACGACGAGGCCGTGAGCGTCGACGGCGAGGTCGACGCTCACCTCACGCGTTGCCGAGCGGTAGTGCACGACGGAGACGACGCGATCGTCGAGGGCCGACGCGATGTCCGAAAGTCCCTCGGGGCCCGAGGAGTACACCTGCGCCGACGGGATGACGGCGAGGTCGGGCAACGACACCCACGCCGTCGTGATAGGACGCTCCCCGACGCCGGCCGCGTCCACGCCGAGCCGGCGGATCGGCATCGTGTTCGTCAGCGGGCACCCCGCGAGATCGACGTCGAGGGCCTCGACGAAGAGTTCCAGCGCGTCATCTGCGATGCCGATCGGGCCGAAATCGCCCGGTACATCACCGGATTCGCCGCTCTCGCACCGCCACACGGAGCGCGACCCTTCGTCACGACGCCACAGGTTGAGGTGGCGCTGCCACACCGGCTCGAGCGAGCCTCCGGACTCGTTCGGGTCGTCGAGTTCCTCGGCCGCTGACGACGGTTCGTAGCCCTCGACGTCGACGGTGAACAGGCGCGTGCGCCACGCCGAGTCGACGACGAGGTCCCACTGGGCGCGGTAGCACTCCGTCGACTGCCGCCCCGTGGCGACGAAGCCGCCGTCGGCGTCGAACTCAACGGACGCGACGTCGAGACGCGCCTCGTCGTCCAGCCCGCGCCAAGCCACCTCAACCGTCGTCATCGCGCCACTCCCTCTCGCATCAGCAGATGACACGTGCAGCCATCACGCTACGCACGCGACCTCGGCCGGCACCCGAAGAACACACGGTTTCAGCCCTGCGACTCAGGCTGCTCGGCCCACCACGTCCGTAGCCGGTCGGCCGCCGCCTCCTTGCCGATGACGCCCTCGTCGAGGCGCACCGACAACAGGTACTGGTAGGCCTTGCCGAGCACCGGGCCGGGCTTGATGCCTAGCACCTCGGCGATCTCGTTCCCGTTGAGTTCCGGACGAACGGCAGCAAGTTCCTCCTCGGCCTTCAACCGCTCGATGCGGGCCTCGAGGTCGTCGTAGGTGGCCTGCAGGCGAGCTGCCTTGCGCTTGTTTCTCGTCGTCGAATCGGCGCGCGTCAGCAGATGCAAGCGTGAGAGCAACGGTCCGGCGTCCGTGACGTAGCGGCGCACCGCCGAGTCCGTCCACTCCCCGTTGCCGTAGCCGTGGAAGCGCAGGTGCAGCTCGACGAGCCGGCACACGGCCTTGATCGTGTCCTTGTCGAAGCGCAGCTCCCGCAACCGCTTTCGTGCGAGCTTCGCACCGACGAGCTCGTGGTGGTGGAAGCTGACGCCGCCGCCCGATTCGAAGCGACGCGTGTCCGGCTTGCCGATGTCGTGCAGCAGCGCGGCCAGGCGCAGCACGAGGTCGGGCCCTTCGACGACCTCCGCCTCCTCGACCCCGGGAACGTCGCGCGGACCCTCGAGGTCCGTCGCCTGCTCGAGCACCGTGAGGGAGTGCTCGTACACGTCCTTGTGACGGTGGTGCTCGTCGATCTCCAACGCGAGCGCCGGCACCTCGGGCAGCACGTACTCGCAGATACCCGAGTCGACGAGCGCCGTCAGCCCGCGCCGCGGCGCCGGCGACATGAGGATCTTCACGAGCTCGTCACGCACCCGCTCGGCGGAGATCATGCGGATCGAGCCCGCCATCTCCGTCATCGCCGCGAAGGCCTCGGGAGCGATGTCGAACGACAGCTGCGAGCTGAACCGTGCCGCGCGCATCATGCGCAGCGGGTCGTCACCGAACGAGACCTCCGGCGACGTGGGTGTGCGCAGACTCCGCGCCGCCATGTCCGCGAGGCCGCCGTACGGGTCGACGAAGGTGAGGTCGGGCAGTCGCAGCGCCATCGCGTTGACGGTGAAGTCGCGACGCACGAGGTCGTCGTCGAGCGAGTCGCCGAACTCGACGACCGGCTTGCGCGTCTCGCGGTCGTAGGCGTCGGCGCGGTACGTCGTGATCTCGACCTGAAAATCGCCCTTACGGACGCCGATCGTCCCGAAAGCACGCCCGAGATCCCACACGGCGTCAGCCCATCCGGCGACGATGCGCTCGGTGTCCTCAGGGCGCGCCGACGTCGTGAAGTCGAGATCGGGCGACGTGCGCGCGAGGAAAGCATCACGCACCGGCCCACCGACGAGGGCGATCTCGTGGCCCGCCGACGTGAAGCGTTCACCCAGTTCGCGCAACATCGGCATGACCGGTTCGAGGTGCGAGACAGCCTCGGCCAGCATCGTCGCTCCGCTCGGTACCGACCCGTTCGGTCGGTTTTGCGCGGGCTGAACGGAGGCTGCTCGAGTAGGCGTCACCGGCCAAGGGTATCGAGGGGCCCGGCGGCACCAGAATTTCCCAGCCGCTCTCGTTAAGGTGGAGTAATGACCGTCTCCTCGTCGCGCATGCAGCGGGCTTCACGCCTGGGCTCGCTGGAGGAGATTTCTGCGGGCGGAGTCGTCGTCGACGTTCGTGACCAGCAGGCCTATCTCGCTCTCATCGCGCGGCACAACCGAGCCGGACGCGTCGAGTGGTGCCTGCCCAAGGGCCACATCGAAGAAGGCGAGACGCTCGTGCAGACGGCCGAGCGCGAGGTCGAGGAGGAGACCGGCATCAAGGGCCGCGCCCTCGTCACGCTCGGCGTCATCGACTACTGGTTCTCGATTCCGGGCTTCCGCATCCACAAAATGGTCCACCACTACCTGCTCGAAGCGGTCGGCGGAGAGATCAGCATCGAAGGTGACCCCGACCACGAGGCCATCGACGCGCGCTGGTTCCGCCTCGACCGCGCCCACGAACAGCTGACCTTCCCCAACGAGCGCCGCATCGCAGCCACCGCCTGGGCCCGGCTCACCGGACATTGATCGGTTCCGGCCCCCAGATGACACGCTCCGCGACGACCCACGCGCTCGTGGCGGCCCTCGTCTGCCTGCTCGCGCTCCTCGGCCTCGCTCCTGCTGTGAGCGCCGCACCACCGAGCCTCCGCTCGAACGTCAGCGCGCTCCCACGGCCCGGAATCGTCACCAACGGCGACGTCCGGATGTGGATGACGAGCGGCGCTCCGGCCACAGCGACGACGGGTTCCGGCACCACTGTGAGCGTCATCGTCGAGAACACCGGTGACACGCCCATCGACGGAGCCACTCTGCGTGCTCGTGTGGGTACTCGGCCTCTCGACTCCCTCGCCGCGCAGCAGCGGTGGGAGGAGGGAAAGCTACCGCTCGGAGCGTCGGCGTCCGCCGACGCCGATGTGCCGACGATCCCGCCCGGCACCTCCGAGACGGTGAAGCTGTCCCTCACCTCGAGCGAACTCGACCTCAGCTACACGATGGCGACGCTGCCGCTGCGTATCGAACTGCGCGGTGCCGGCCGACCCACGACGAGGCTCCACAGCTTTGTCTCGTGGGCTGCGAAGGACGCCACGTTCACGCGGATGTCAGCGTCCGTCGTCGTGCCCGTCACCCTGCCGAACGACCCGAAGCTCCTCACGGCCACCGGCGAGGAACGCCTCGAGGCGTGGCGCAAGGCGATCGGTCCGGGTTCGACGATCGAGCGGCTCATCACCTCCGACCCTGGCGTGCCCGTCACGTGGCTCATCGACCCTACGGTGCTCGACCCCGCTGCGGCTCAGGACGGCACTCTCCCCACGGCCGAGCAGGAAACGACGGAGGCGAGCCCGGCGTCACCGTCTGCCTCCCCCACGTCCGACGGCACGTCGAGCCCGTCCGAATCGGCGTCCGGCTCCGCATCGCCGTCGAGCGAAGGTTCGACGGAGTCGAACTCCTCGGGCACGTCGGAGCCTTCAGAGAGTTCGGAGTCGACGGATTCCGCCGACTCGGGATCCACGTCGCCCGGCACCCAGCCGAGTGAGGCCGCAGCGAGCGTCGACGAACTGGCGGCGAACCTGCGGGCCAAGCTCGCCGAGCGTCCCGGCAACCAGAGCATCGCCTTCACGCCCTACGGCGACCCCGACCTCTCCGCGCTGACGAGCGCCCGGCGCCCCGCCGGGTCGCAGAAGATCCTCGAACGCTCGCTCTCGCGCCCGCTCTCGAGTGAGCTGTCCGAACTGTCCGAGACGGTCGTCGCGGCACCTGTCGCGCCACTGGACGCCGGCTCCACCGCCCGGTTGACCGCCGCGTGGCAGAAGACGCGTGGCTCGCGGCCCGTGGTTCTCACCCCGAACGTCTCCCTCGACCGCACCGACGTCGCTGCCGTCACCTCGGCGACACGACGTACGACGAATCAGGTGACGATGGTCGGGTACAACGCACCGCTGAGCCGCACGCTCAACGACGCGTCCGTGTCCAACGCCGAGGCCGCTGCCTCGCTGCGCGCATCGAGTCTGGCGATCTACCAGCAGCAGCCCACCGCCGAGCGCTCGCTCGTCATCATGGGCGGGCGCGAGACCGTCCCCGTCGGTCGGCTGAAGGCGATCGCCTCGGCTCTCGAGCAGGCACCCTGGGTGCAGCCGGCAGCTCTCAGTACCGAGGAATCCACCTCGGCGCCCGTCGTCGATCTGACACCCCAGGCCCCGCCGTCCGAAACCGTGTGGCCGCGAGTCGCCGCACCCGCCTTCGACGCCGGCGACATCACGACTGCCGACAAGACCATCGCCACCCTGACGAAAATGGCCGAGATCGTCGTGGACGGCGATGACATCGTTCCCGCCTGGACTCGCAACCTCGACCAGGTGACGAGCACCCGCTGGCGCGGCGACCCGGCCGACGTCGACGGTCTCGTCGAGCACGCGTCGTCGACCGTCTCCGCCATCCCCCAACAGATCGCCGTCGTGCCGTCACGCGTCAACTTCTTCTCCGATTCCGGTCCCATCAGCGTCACCGTCAAGAACGGCCTGGCCCGCGCCGTCCACGGCATCGAGGTCAACCTCACGCCGCGGACCTACGCCGTGCGTTTCCGCAGCCAGCCGGACGCCGTCGACATCCCCGGCAAGGGACAGACGTCGGTGCGCGTCCCCACGGTTGCGCAGGCCGCCGGACGCGTGAGCGTCGACGCGAAGGTCACTGGCCCGGGGGACGTCCGCCTCGGCGAGAGCGACAAGCACGGGGCCGAGATCGAGATCAACGCGCGTCCCACGGGTACCTGGATCTTCTGGGTGCTCGGTATCGTGGCGTTGCTCGTCTTCTGCTATGGCCTCGTGCGCAACAGGCAGAAGGGCACCCGCCGACGCGATGAGCTCGCGCGGGACATCCAGTTGTAGGAGCACCCTGCCCATGTCGAACGACGGCCCCGGCTCTCTCGGCGCGCTGTACGAATCCAGCGCCCGACGGCACGTGCCGCAGATGCCCTCCGTCGCGGGCACGAGTATCGGCTCGGCCTACGACGCCTGGTTCGAGGCCGACCAAGAGGCTCAGTGGCTGCGCAACCTCGACGAGAGTCGAAGCCACGCGAGCAGCGACCACACGCAGGTCATCTCCCGCTCCGACGTCGACGCCTACCGCGAGCGTCGTGAGGCCGAGAAGACGTGGGACACCGACGCCGACGCCGCGCTCAACGTCTCGAGCCGTTCGCGCCGCGAGGCCGGCGTTTCACGTGAAACAGGGGGTGCGCCCGCAACCCAGGCGCTTCCACAGACCTCCCCCGGCGAGGTCGGTGGCAACGCAGCCGACCAGGCCGCCGACACGGGCGGGCGCGGCGGAATCCTGCGCAGTTCGGCCATCATGGCGGCCGGCACGCTCGTCTCGCGCGTTCTGGGCTTGCTGCGAACCTCGATGACGGTGGCCGCCATCGGTCTGAGCACCGGCGTGGCGAACACGTGGGACGTCGCGAACACGCTGCCCAACATCATCTACCTGCTGCTCGCCGGTGGTGTCATCAACGCCGTCCTCGTTCCACAGATCACCCGTGCGCTCGAGCATTCCGACGGCGGCAAGGCGTACACCGACCGCATTCTCACGCTGACATTCATGATCCTGGCGGGCGTCACCGTCGTCTTCATGGCAGCGGCGCCACTCGTCTATCGCCTCTTCGACAACAACAACATGACCGACGACAAGGCACACGTGGCCTTGATCTTCACCCTGTTGTGTCTGCCGCAGATCTTCTTCTACGGCCTCTACACAATCCTCGGTCAGGTGCTCAACGCCCGGGGTCGCTTCGGTGCCTTCATGTGGAGCCCGGCCCTCGCGAACGTCGTCATCATTGCGGGCCTCGCAGCCTACATCCTCATGTACCCGCACGGCGCCAACACGCCTGGCTTCAGTGGCATGACGACCCAAATGATGATCATGCTGGCTCTGCCCGCGACGTTGGGCATCTTCGCCCAGGCCGTCGTGCTCATCCCGCTCCTCAAGCGCGCGGGATACACCTACTCGCCGAACTTCCAGTTCCGCGGCGTCGGCCTGCGCAGCGCCTCGACGATGGCCGGATGGGCCTTCGCCGCCGTCATCGTCCAGCAGATCGGCCTCGTCGTCACGACGCAGCTGCTCTCCTCCCAGCCCGACGGCCAGCCGAACAAGGCAGCCCAGAGCAACGCCTTCCTCCTGTTCAGCCTGCCCCACTCGCTCATCACGCTTTCCCTCGTGACGGCGCTGTTCACGCGCATGTCGGTGGCGGCCGGTCGCGGCGAGACGCAGAAGGTCAAGGACGACATGACGACGGGTATCCGCCTGTCGGGTATCGCGTCCGTCATGCTGACGTTCGGCTGCTTCGTCCTCGTCTTCCCCCTCGTGGGCCTGTGGGTCGGGCCGGTCGAGTCGAGCCTGTGGGCCATCGGATCGATCGCCATCACGATGATGATCGGCCTCGTGCCGTTCAGCCTCTGCCTCATCATCCAGCGCGTGTTCTACGCCTACGGTGACGCCAAGACGCCCTTCTGGATGCAGATCCTGTGCACCGGCACCGCCATCGGGCTCACCCTCCCGTGGTTCAACTGGCACAACCTCACCGAGGAGATCTTCGGGCGTGCGCTGACCGACTGGACCGGGCTGCAGGGTGCCCACTTCTTCGGCCAGCCCGGCGTCCACTGGGTCGGCGTCGGCGTCGGCCTGGCGCAGACGTTGTCTAACCTCGTCCAGGCATCCGTCGGTTTCGTCCTGCTCAAGCGCAAGATTGGTCACGTGCCGATGTCCGAGACGGTACGCACGTACGTACGTCTCGCGATCGCCTCACTGCTCGCCACGGCTGTCGGCTTCCTCGCGCAGCTTCCGTTGCACGACGCGCTGCCGGTGTCGCGTTTCGGTTACTTCCTCGAGATCGCGGTCGTCGGCTCGATCTTCCTCGCGGTGTACCTGTTCGTCGCGAACCGCCTGCGGGTGGAGGAGATCAACAGCCTCACCGGACCCGTCGCGCGGCGCCTCAAGCGTTCCTGACCTCGAAGCCCGCCGGCCCTCCTCGGGGCGGCGGGCTTCGCGCTCGACGGGGCCCGGCGTTCGGCGCGCCGAACGCCCCGCGATACCGGCCGGTTGTCAGGCCCCTTGCTTAGGATGAGCCGAGCCTGCTGTCGCCCGCGCTCACCCGACGTCCAGCGTCGTACACGGACGGCAGCGACATCGATGGCGTCGACGACGAGGAGTTCGAGTGCAGGGCATCACCAAGGGCACAGTGCTGGGAAACCGGTACGAACTGACGTCCGAGATCTCGGACGCGCCCGGGCTCGCCCGCTGGCTCGCCCGTGACGAGAAGCTGGGCCGCGAGGTCGCCATCACGGTATTCGGCTCCAAGTCCTCCCATGCCGCGGCTGCGCTCGACAGCGCCCGCCGCGCCGCCGGCGTCGAGGACGACCGCCTCGTGCGCGTGCTCGACGCAGGGAGCGACGACGACCACTCCTTCGTCGTCGAGGAGGCCCACACGGGCGCGCACAGCCTCGCAGATCTCGTCCGCTTCGAAGCCATGCACCCGGAGGAGGCTCGCCGCATCGTCGGTGAGACTGCGAGCGCCCTCGAAGCCGCGCGTCAGCGGGGCCTGCACCACCTCACGCTCTCCCCCCGCCACGTGCTGCGCCTCGCAGACGGTTCCATCGCCGTCACACAGGTGGCCGTCGGAGGCGCCCTCGCCGGCCGTGACGACATCTCCTCCGCCGAGGCCACCAAGCGTGACGCGGCGGCGTGCGTCAAGCTGCTCTACACCGCGCTCACGGGCGAGTGGCCGGGCAAGGCCGAGGAGATCACCGGCCTCAAGGGCCTCACCGTGGCCGAGCGTCGCGCCGACGGACAGATCGCCACCCCGTCCGAGGTCGTCGACGGCATCCCGAGCGACCTCGACACGATGTGCCGCCAGTCGCTCAACTACGACGAGACACCGCGCACGCCAGGCGAGGTCGCCCGTCAGCTCGCCCCCTGGTCGGCACAGATGATCACGGCTCCCGGCAAGGGACGACGCTCGGACGACGCCGCGAGCGACGAGGACGAGAAGGACCAGAACTTCACCGTGCGTCGTGCCGCCGACCGCACCGAGGGTGAGGGCCGACGCGGCGTCGGTGCCGTCGGCGCGGCCGCCCTGGCCGCCGCAGGCACCGCGGGCGCCGCCAAGGGTGCTCGACGACTCAGCAACGCCGACGACGACACCGATCCGGGCGCCCGGGCAGAGGGCCCGGGCGCAGCCCTGCCGCGCAAGCCCGCGCCCCGTGCGGCGAATGAGCAGGATCCGGCGGACGCGACGATGATCGGCCGCCCGGTCCAGTTCGACGCCGACGAGACCACCCAGTTCTCCCTCGATGACGAGGACGCGGCCTACCACCGCACGACGTACGACCCCTCGTTCGAGGAGCTCGAGCCGCCGGTCCCCGGTTTCCACGGCGGCACCGACGACCCCGACGCGGGCAGCAGCAAGCTCGCGCTCGGTATCGTCGCGCTCTTCGTCATCGGTGCCCTCGTGCTCGCTGTCCTCGGCATCCGCGGCATCGGTGGTAATGCCGACACCCCTGCCGCGTCCAACTCCGCCTCCGCGTCCTCGGGCGCTGCGTCGTCCGGCGCGTCGCCCTCGGGCTCGGCCAGTCGGGCCGGCACTCCCGTGAAGGTCCAGAGCGCCTCCGTCGTCAATCAGCGCGGCATGCGCGTCAACGACTCCAGTTCCATGGCGCAGGCTGTCGACGGTGACACCAGCACAACATGGAAGAGCCTTCTGTATCGCAACCGCCCCTGGGGCGGTTACCCGGGTTACGGTGGCCTCGCACTCAACCTCGGCACCTCGACCGACGTGAAGAGCATCAAGATCACGCCGGGCGAGGGCCAGCCGCTCACCGCCGACGTCTACGTCGGTGACGCGCCCGGCACCGCGGGCAAGAAGGTGGGTTCGGTCTCGAATGCGACGAGCCAGCAGACGATCTCGTCCACTGCGAAGGGAAGCTACGTGACGATCTTCATCACGACGCAGAGTCTCGCGCCCGGCACGTCCTACTACCAGTCGGCCGTCTCCGAGGTCTCGGTAGAGAAGTGAACGGCTACGAACTTCGCGAGTTGAGCGACGTCGCTCTCGTCGACGCGTATCGCGAGGGCAACGCCGACGCTTTCGGAGTGCTGTTCGAGCGCTACAAGGACAAGATGTGGGCCGTGGCGTTGCGCACGACCCGCGACCAGGAGCTCGCCGCAGACGCGGTCCAGGAAGGCTTCATCGCTGCGTTCCGACGCATCGACTCCTTCCGCGGCGACGCCCAGTTCTCCACGTGGCTGCACCGCATCATCGTCAATTCCTCCCTCGATCGACTACGCCGGCTCAAGCCCACGCAGGAGTGGCCGGAGTACGACATCGCCGACAAACGCGACGAACACGCACAGACCGACGTCCGCCTCGACGTGCGCGAGGCCCTCGACAAGCTCCCCGAGGGCCAGCGCGTCTGCCTCGTGTTGCTCGAGATGGAGGGCCTGTCCGTCGCCGAGGTCGCCCAACAACTCGGCATCGCCGAAGGCACCGTCAAGTCCCGCTGCGCCCGTGGGCGCACCGCTTTGGCCGAGCTCCTCGGGGTCACCTGAACGCGCCTCGCCGGCTCCTCACGCAACGTTCCGAAAAATTCTCGAACCGTGATGGAACCGAAGCGCCGACCCTCGCGTCGGAGACCATGAAGCGAACGTATGCCCAGCAGAAAGGAGGCCCGAGATGACCCGGAACTTCCGTGACGAGTGGGAGGCGGCCAACAGCGGCCGCTCGAAGGACGAGCAGCCCGCCGACCTCGCACCCGAACACGTCCAGGACGAGATCTCGGCTCTGCTGCGCCGCAGCGCAGCCGAGGACGGGCCCGAACTCGCCATGCCCAGCGATGTCGAGGCGCGTATACGTGAGGCGTTCAAGGCTGAGTTCGGCGACCGCGCCTCCGGATTCGACGAGAGCAAGCGGGCCTCGTCCGGCAGCTCCACCGTCGTGCCGCTGCCGGCCCGTCCGCGCCGCACCGAATCCGCGCAGCGTGCCGAGTACGACCCCGACGCCACGCGCCCGGCGTCCGTGACGCCGTCGCGTCCCGCAGCGGAGACGTCCGCACGCGCCGACTCCGAGCGTGATCACTCCGTCGCCTCGCTCGACGCGCACCGTGCCCGCAAGAAGGGTGGCTTCGGCAAGGCCGCGCTCGCGCTCGGTGCTGCGGCCGCCGTCGCCATCGGTGCCGTCGGCGTCTCGAAGTCGCTCGGCGGCAACGACGACGCCCAGGTCGCTGACGGCCCGAGCCCGTCGTCGTCGGTGAGCAGCGGAGCGAACGACGGCACGCAGAACTACGCCTCGCGGGTGCGCGTCACCCAGACCGAGACGCAGTACACGTCGGACTCGCTCGCCACGCAGGCGGCTTCGCTGCCCACCTCGACGAGCACCCCGATCGAGCCCAAGCAGGCCGACGCCCAGTCGCTCGGCCCGCTGGCCACCGGCACCGGTGTACAGTCCTGCCTCGACGCCGTCGACGCCGGCCTCGCGCAGGCGCCGGACAAGGTGTACGCCGACTTCGGTTCCTACGACGGCCAGCCCGCCGTCATCGTCGTCACGGTCAAGGACGGCAAGAAGACGGCGTGGGTCGTCTCGCGCACGTGCAGCAAGGCCGATGACCTCAAGGCGGGGCCGACGCCCATCTCCACCTGATGCCGAGCGCGCGTGTGCGCCGGGGAATGACGCGCGGATAGAGTGCGTTGACCTACGCGAACCGCAACAAACCGACGAAGGAAGCTTTCGTGAGCGACCAGGCCGTGCGCAACCTCATCATCATCGGCTCCGGCCCCGCCGGGTACACCGCTGCCGTCTACGCGGCCCGCGCCAACCTCGAGCCCCTCGTGTTCGAGGGCTCCGTGACGGCCGGTGGCGCGCTCATGAACACCACCGAGGTGGAGAACTTCCCCGGTTTCTCCGACGGCATCATGGGCCCGGACCTCATGGAGAACATGCGCGCCCAGGCCGAGCGATTCGGCGCCGAGCTCGTGCGTGACGACGTCACCGCCGTCGACCTCACGGGCGATGTCAAGACCGTCACCGACGGTGAGGGCGTCGTTCACAAGGCGAACGCCGTCATCCTGGCCATGGGCTCGGCCTACCGCGAGCTGGGGCTGCCCGACGAGAAGCGCCTGTCGGGTCACGGCGTCTCGTGGTGCGCCACGTGTGACGGCGCGTTCTTCCGCAACCAGGACATCATGGTCGTCGGCGGCGGCGACTCCGCCGTCGAGGAGGCCACGTTCCTCACGCGCTTCGCGAACAGCGTCACCCTCGTGCACCGCCGCGACGAGCTGCGCGCCTCCAAGATCATGGCCGAGCGCGCCGAGAAGGATCCGAAGATCCGTTTCGCGTGGAACAGCGAGGTCGTCGCGATCCACGGCGACGCCAAGGTCTCGAGCGTCACGCTGCGCGACACCGTCACCGGCGAGGAGCGCGAGCAGGAGACCACGGGTCTGTTCATCGCCATCGGCCACCTGCCGCGCAACGAACTCGTCACCGGCCAGATCGACCTTGACGACGAGGGCTACGTCCTCGTCCAGGACCGCACGACGCGCACGAACGTCGACGGCGTCTTCGCCTGCGGCGACCTCGTCGACCACGTCTACCGTCAGGCCATCACGGCCGCCGGTTCCGGCTGTTCGGCCGCCCTCGACGCGGAGCGTTTCCTCGCCTCGCTCGACGCCGCCGGCGAGCCCAAGCCCGACGCGTCCCTCACCGCAGAGCCGCAGGGCACGGACGAGCCGCGCTGACGCGCGTCGTCCCCACCGTTTATCTTCACCAGCACTGACCGACGTCCCGGAAGGAATGCCCCATGGCAACCACCAAGCCCACCACCGACGCCACGTTCGAGGCTGACGTTCTCAAGAACGACAAGCCCGTCCTCGTCGACTTCTGGGCCGAATGGTGCGGCCCGTGCCGCGCCATCGCGCCGATCCTCGAGGAGATCGCCGCCGCGAACGGCGACAAGATCGAGGTCTTCAAGCTCAACACCGACGAGAACCCCGCGACGTCCGCCAAGTACGGCATCACGGGTATTCCGACGATGAACGTCTACCAGAACGGCGAGGTCGTCAAGACGATCGTCGGCGCTATGCCGAAGCCGAAGCTCCTGCGCGAGCTTGAGCCCTTCATCGGCTGATCATCGCTTTCAGCAAAGACTGCGGCCCCCGTCGAATCGACGGGGGCCGCAGTCTTTTGTGTCGAGCGCTGACGGAGGTCAGGCGCCGATCACTCGGGTGTTGCGCTGCGCGCCGGGGGCGCGTCCCAGAGCTGGACGTTCTTCGCCTGCGGGAGGCTCGAGCGTTCGAACACGGGATCCTTGCCGGCGGCACGCTGCGTGAGGAAGTCCTTGAGCAGCGCCACGGACAGCCCGCCGAGCGGGAGCAGGGCGAGCAGGTTGATCGTGGCCATGATGCCCATCGCGAGGTCCGCGAGGTTCCACACGAGGGCCACCGAACCGAGAGCACCGCCGACGACACACACGAGGACGCCGACACGGAACGCCGTGAGCAGGCCCTCGCCCGGCTTGGACTCGGTGAGGAAGCGGATGTTCGCCTCGCCGTAGTAGCTGTTGCCGAGGATCGACGACCAGGCGAGGAAGAAGATGACGATCGACAGGAACGGCCCGGCCCACGATCCGACCTGCGACTGGAGGGCGGTCTGCGTCAGTCCGATGCCCTCCGGGTCGCTCACGCCGTACTTGGGCTGCGTCAGCAGAATGATGAACGCCGTCGCCGAACACACGATGATCGTGTCGAAGTAGACGCCCAAGGCCTGCACGAGACCCTGCTTGACCGGGTGCGACACCTCTGCGGTTGCGGCGGCGTTCGGCACCGAACCCATACCGGCCTCGTTGGAGAACAGGCCACGACGCATGCCCTGCATGAGGGCCGCACCGAACGCAGCACCCGTGATCTGCTCGAAGCCGAGGGCGTGACCGACGATGTGGCCGATCATCGCCGGAACCTCGCCGATGTTCATCGCGACGACGACGAGCGCCACGCCGACGTAGGCGACGGCCATGACCGGCACGATGATCTCCGTGACGGCCGAGAGGCGACGCACGCCGCCGAAGATGACGGCTGCGGTCAGCGCGGCGACGATGAGCCCGATGATCCAGGCCAGGCCCTTGGCGTCGTCGAAGTTGGCCTGTACCGAGGCGCTGATCGAGTTGGCCTGCACGGCGTTGAAGACGAAGCCGTACGTCACGGTGATGACGACGGCGAACGTCGCGGCCATGCCCTTGCGGCCCAAGCCTTCGCGGATGTAGTACGCCGGACCACCGACGTAGCCGTCCTTGCCGCGCACCTTGTAGAGCTGCGCCAACGTGGACTCGATGAACGCGGTGGCACCACCGAGGATGGCGAGCATCCACATCCAGAACACGGCGCCGGGGCCACCGATGGCGATGGCTACCGCGACACCGGCGATGTTGCCCGTACCCACGCGGGACGCCGCGGAGATGGTGAAGGCGCGAAACGCCGAGATCCCGTCGTTCTCGCCGGCACCGGAGGGCTTCTCCTTGATGGCTCGGAACATCTCCGGCAGCAGCCGCACCTGGACCACCAGGGTGCGCGCCGAATACCAGAGGCCCGCAGCCACGAGCAGGGCGATGACGAGATACCAGAACTTGTCGTTGATCGTCGCAATGAAGTCGGCTGCTGCTTCCATGCCCCGTACCCTACGGTGCGCAGAGAGCCGATGGCGGAATGAAACTGGTTGAAGTCGCCGGTGTTTCGTCAGATGTTCCGTGTGTCTGTGCGGGTGTGCACAGCGGCCCCACGCCCGATGTCGGACGTGGGGCCGGTGCGCTCGCCCGCTCGAGCGGGCATGGTTCGGTCAGTCGCGGGGACGCCCACCCCGCAGCTCACGGGTGATTGCGACCGCACAGATGCCCAGCACTGCCGCGCCGAGGACGGCTTTCAGCCACTCGCCGTTGATGAGGTCGCTGACGAAGAAGTACCCGAATACGACGGCCAGGATCGCGAGGACGATGAGCTGGATCGAGGGACGACCGGTGCGCCGATCGATCGCCCGGTCGCTCAACGGGTCCGTGCCCTGCTGGAACGGGGAGTTCGCGACGTCGTCGCGGGTGAAGCGTCCGTCCTGTGTCGAGTCGAGGGCACTGCTGCCGTCGGGGTTCAGGTGCTCCCCCTGAGCGCCCTTGGCTTCGGGGTTCTCGGGCAGATCGCCGTCCGGCGTGGGGTTCTTGCGCTCAGCCACGATCGATCCCGAGGGCGTCCATGATGCGGTTGAGGTCGTCGACGGAGGCGAACTCGACGGTGAGCTTGCCCTTGTTCTTGCCCATCGTGATGCCGACGCGCGTATCGAGCTTGTCCGACAGGTTCGACGCGAGGTCGTCGAGCGCCGGGTTGGGCTCCCGCGGCGTGGCGGTGCGGCGGGGCTTCTTGTCCTCACCGATCGCGACGATCTCCTCGGTGGCACGCACCGAGAGGCCCTCGGCGACGATGCGCTGGGCGAGACGCTCCATGGCGGCCGGGTCGCTCATGCCGAGCAGGGCCCGGGCGTGGCCGGCCGACAGCACGCCTGCTGCGACACGACGCTGGACGACCGGGGGCAGCTTGAGCAGACGGATCGTATTGGAGATCTGCGGGCGGCTGCGACCGATCTTCGAGGCGAGTTCGTCGTGCGTACAGCCGAAGTCCTCGAGCAGCTGCGCGTACGCGGCGGCCTCTTCGAGCGGGTTGAGCTGGCTGCGGTGGAGGTTCTCGAGCAGCGCGTCGCGCAGCAGGTCCTCGTCCGTGGTCGAACGGACGATGGCCGGTACGGCCTCGAGGCCGGCTTCCTGCGAGGCGCGCCAACGGCGCTCACCCATGATGAGCTCGTACGGTGTCGTCGCGTGCTCGGGGTCTTCCGCCGGCACGGGACGCACGACGATGGGCTGGAGAACGCCGATCTCGCCGATCGAGTGGACCAGCTCGGCCATGTGTTCCTCGTCGAACACCGACCGCGGCTGCTTCGGGTTCGGGCGAATGAGCGCAGGTGCAATCTCGGCGAACTCGGCACCGGGCACGGGAGCGAGCTCCGGCTGTTCCTTTTCGGTCGGCGTCTCGCTCGCCGTGGCGTTCTCGAGCTTCTCGATCTCCGTTTCACGTGAAACGGTGGGCGCCTTGCCGGCGGGCTGCGTCACCGCGGCCGCCGCGGCCGCGAGGTCATCACGTCGGTGCGTGGCCGAGCGCGGCGCCGTGCGGGGCTCGGTCTCGCGCGGCTGGTTGTACGAAGGGCGGGGCGTGAGGGCCTCGCTGAAGCGCGACTCACGGGCTGCGGGGGCCGCAGCGGCCTCCTGAGCAGCCTGCTCGCGCTTGCTCTCGGTGAAGAAGACGTCGGTGGGTCGCGTCACCCGTGTCGGCTCGGTCGCGTTGGGGATGAGGGCACCGAGACCTCGCCCGAGGCCGCGTCGCTTGTCGTTCATCGCAGTCCACTTCCTACTGAGTCGATCGAACCGCTCACGGCTCGTGATCCGAACATGCCGGTCGAGCCGGCGGGGTGGTGTGTGGGCGTCATCGGCCGATACGTCCGGAGGGTTCCGGAACCTCTGTGCCGCGCCGCGCGATCTCCCTCGCAGCGTCGCGGTAGCTGAGAGCGCCGGTACTCGACGGGTCGTACGTCATGACCGTCTCGCCGTGGCTCGGTGCCTCCGAGATTCGCACCGAACGCGGCACCAGGGCGCCGAGCACCTGGTCCGGGAAGTGCGTGCGCACCTCTTCGGCCACCTGCGCGGACAGGTTGGTGCGTCCGTCGTACATCGTGAGCAGGATCGTCGAGACGTGGAGGCCCGGGTTGAGGTGCATCTTGATCATCTCGATGTTCTTGAGGAGCTGGCTCAGCCCCTCGAGCGCGTAGTACTCGCACTGGATCGGGATGAAGACCTCGTCCGCCGCAACGAAGGCGTTGACCGTGAGCAGACCGAGGCTCGGCGGGCAGTCGATGAAGACGTAGTCGTAGCGGTCTTCGTCACTCGCCGCCGCAAGTTGCGCGTTGATCGCTCGGTGCAGGCGCGATTCGCGCGCGACGAGCGAGACGAGTTCGATCTCCGCGCCGGCCAGGTCGATGGTGGCAGGAGCGCACCACAGGCCCGGGATCTCCGGGCACTCCTGGACGACGTCGGCCAGGGGCGTGCCCTCGACGATGACGTCGTAGACACTCGCCACGTCCGAGTGGTGCTCGATGCCCAGTGCCGTCGACGCATTGCCCTGGGGGTCGATGTCGATGACGAGGACCTGGAGGCCGGCCTGGGCGAGGGCGGCGGCCACGTTGACCGTGGTCGTCGTCTTGCCGACGCCACCCTTCTGGTTGGCCACAGTCAGCACCCGCGGGTGGGCCGGACGCGGAAGTCGTTCCACACCCGTGAGGGCGGCGCGGGCCGCGCGGGCCCGGACCTCCTGCTCCCCGTCGGAGCTCTGCGCGAGCGGCGTTTCCATGGGTTCCTCGCTCGTCGTCGTGTCCTGGCCGGAGGTCTCGTGCGTGACGGTCGACCCGAGAGGGGCATAAACGGGAACCGCCGGCTCGTCCTCGTCCAGTTCCTGTTCACGCCAGGCATCGTCCGTGACGCGGTCGAAACTCGGCACCCGCGGACGTCCGGCTCGGCGAGCCTTGCGGGAGGGCAGAGCCTGAGCGGCCAAGGCGGTGTCGGCCGGGATCTGCGCAGCATCGTCGTCAGTGGAAGCAGGTGCGCTGGGGGCGCCGGCCGCGGTGGCCGACTCGGTCGACACCGGTGCCGTTGCACCCTCCGAAGAGGCCGAAATGTCGGCCCCCGACGCGTGATGCCGAGGAACGTAGGCGGGCCCGCTCGCCTCGGCCGGATCTGCCGCCGGTACCTCGGTGACGGTCGTTGCCGCGTCACCCACCGCGGCCTCGTCCTCGACGGCGACTTCCTCAAGCCCGTGCATCGAAGCGGCGTCCTGCTGTGTCATCGCAGGCTGATCCACTTGCGGTGTTTCACGGGAAACATCGTGGCCCCCGAGGAGAATGTCGTAGCCCTTCGCCTCGGAGGGCGCGACGCCTGAAGCATCGGCCGCCGGAACATCACGTCGGGCATCTGGATCGTTCTCTGGAGCAGGGGTCTCGGCGATCGGCTCGAGCGCCTCCGCCTGCACCGGCTTCTGCGGGTCGAGCACTACTGTCTCTGCGCCTTCCGAGTTCGTCATCCTCGTTTCACGTGAATCACGAGGGGCGCCGTCAAGGTCGATAGCGGTCTCGACGACGACTTTCTCCACGACCGACGTCGGCAACCCCTGCCATCCCACCGGTGTCGGTGAAGAGGCAGATTCAGCGGCGCCCGGCGTGATCGCCGGCCAGCCCACGGGTGCGGTCGTTGTCACCGTTTCTCCTTGAAGTCGCGTTGACGAGCCCGCCCATTGTGTCACCTTCGCGAACGGCCCCGAACGCAGTTGTCCCCAGGCTCCGGCTAGCCGGCACACCTGAGGACAACGTCAAGAAAACTGGGCTCAGTCGCGACGACCCTGTCTGCGCGCCGCCTTCTTCTTCGCCGTTGACGGGCCGGTTCCAGCCTGCTTCCGGGTGAGCTGCGGTGCCACGCCCTCGACACTCAGGCGCAGGGTGACGGTCTCCGGGTCGACAATTCCGGCGCCCCACGTCTCGACGTCCGCCTCGACAACCTTGAGCTTGCGCAGGATCGAGGCGTCCTCGTCCCGTTCGAGAGCCGCGCTCGAACCCTTGAGCACGAACATCTCGCCACCCCGCTGAACGAGGGGCAACGACCATCGGGCGAGTTCGCCTATCCGGGCCACGGCACGGGAGGTGACGACGTCGAACGAACGCTTGCCCCACAATTCGTCAGCCCGAGCCCGCACCACCTCGACGTTGCCGAGCTCGAGGTCGTCGATGACGCGCTCGAGCCAGACGGTGCGGCGCAGCAACGGCTCGACGAGCGTCAAGCGCAGGTCCGGCCGTGCGATGGCGAGCACCAAGCCGGGCAGTCCGGCCCCGGCGCCGATATCGGCGACGGCGCTCTCGTCCGCAATGCCGGGATGGACGACGGCGCAGTTGAGCACGTGTCGTTCCCACATGCGCGGAACCTCACGTGGCCCGACGAGGCCGTGCGTCACCCCTGTGTCACACAGGTGCGCGACGTAGCGCTCCATGACCTCGACACGCGCACCGAGGAACTCTCGCGCGGCATCCGGAGTGGGCGGCGGTGGAGCCGCTTCACCGATCGTCGGCTGCTCCTCCGGGGTGTTCACGTCCGGTCGTTCCACGTGAAACGTCAGTTCGGAAGAACGACGACGTAGCGGTTCGGCTCGGTGCCCTCGGACTCGGAGGTGAGACCGGCGGCCAGCACGACGTCGTGGACGACCTTGCGCTCGAACGCGCTCATCGGCTCCATCTCGACCTTCTCGCCGGATTCCTTGACGCGCGCGACGGCCTCGGCGCCCTTGGTCTCCAGCGTCGAGCGTCGCTCGGCGCGGTGGCCGGCGATGTCGAGCATCGCGCGGCTGCGCTCACCCGTCTCGGCCTGGACGGCGAGGCGCATGAGTTCCTGCAGCGCATCGAGGGTCTTGCCGTTCGAACCGACGAGCGAGCGGGGCACCTGCCCCTCCTCGGAGTCGACGATGGAGACGGACGCGCGGTCACCGTCGACCTCGACGTCGATGTCACCGTCGAGGTCGGCGATGTCGAGCAGCTTCTCGAGGAAGTCGGCAGCGATCTCGCCCTCGCGCTCGAGGTTCGTCACGTCGGAACGCGCGGAGGTGTTCTCGGACATCCTTGCTACCTCTGCTTTCAGTTCTTCTTGCGCTTCGCGCGCGGGGTGTTCTTCTTGGGCTGGTTACGCGGGCCGGTCTGCTGGGCCTTGGCCGGACGGACGTTCTCCTTGACCGGGCTGGAAACCTCAGTGGAGGTGTCCGAGGTCTTCACCGACTTGTCCTTCTTCGCGGACGCCGGCGTGGCACCGCTCTTCGCGGCCTGCTGCGCCTTGGCCTGCTCCTGAGCGCGGTCCATCGCCTGCTGGAAACGCGTCTTCGGCTTGCCCTCGTTCTCCTTGCGCAGGTCGTCCATCGTCACGGTCTTGTGCTCACGGCCCTTGGAACGGTTGCGCTCCTCGAGCTTCTTCTCGGCGTCCGAACCAGGGGTCGGCATGCGACGGATGACGTACCACTGTTGGAACATCGTCCACAGGTTCGTGACGAACCAGTAGATGAGAACACCGATCGGGAAGTTCACACCGGAGATCGCGAAGAACAGCGGCATGAGGTAGATGATGATCTGCTGCTGCTTGGCCATCGGGCCCTCGAGCGCGGCCTTCGGCATGTTGCGGCGCATGAGCTGGTGCTGCGTGATGAACGACGTCGCCGACATGAGGATGATGAGCAGGACGGCGACCCACTTGGCTGCACCCCAACCCGACGTTCCCATGAAGGTGGACGAGAGCTTCGCTCCGAGAAGAGTCGAGCTCTCGGCCTGGCTCGCGAGCTCCTTCGTGAGGAAGCCGATGGGCCCACGGTCACCGCGGGCGATGTCGTCGAGGTTGTTGAGCACGCGGAAGAGCGCGAAGAAGAACGGTGCCTGCAGCAGGATCGGCATGCAGGAACCCATGGGGTTGGTACCGGTGGTCCGGTACAACTCCATCATTTCTTCTTGCTGCTTCTGGCGGGACTCCGGGTCCTTCTTGCCCTTGTACTTCTTCTGGATCTTCTGCATCTCGGGCTGCACGAGCTGCATGCGGCGCGAGGCGTGGATCTGCTTGACGAAGAGCGGGATGAGCAGGATACGTAGGACGATCACGAGTCCGGCGATCGAGAGGGCCCAGGTCCAGCCCGACGCTTCAGGCAGCCCGACGAGGGTGAAGAGCTTGTGCCAGCCGACCATGATGGCGGCGACGAACCACTCGAGCGGATAGAGCAGGGTGTCAAGCATCAATCATCCTTCGCTTTGACGGGTGCAGGTGCGGCGTCGGACGGTCCGTGCTCCCCGTGGGCCGAGTGGCCCTTCGGTGGAACGTGGTCGACCCCGCCGGGGTTCCAGGGGTGACAGCGCGCAAGACGCTTCAGGGTGAGCCAGGTGCCCTTGATCGGCCCGAACCGGGTGAGCGCCGTGAGGCCGTAGGACGAGCACGTCGGGTAGAACCGGCAGGTGGCAGGTAGCGCGGGCGAGATCCAGCGGCGATAGAAGCGCACGATGACGAGCAGGGGCCAGACGGCAACATGTCGCCAACCCGTCACATCGTCGGCCGTGGACGCCGTCATCGCTTCGCTCCGGCACTCGCCGTTTCACGTGGAACGCCGTCGTCGGTCCGAATCCGCTTGTGCGCCTTCGTGAGCATGCGCTGCAGTTCGGCACGGACGGCGTCCGTGCCGGCGCCGGCGATGGCCGGGTTGGCGCGCACGACGATGTCGAGACTCGGATCGAGGCGAGGCAACTCGTCACGCACGAGATGACGCAGCACCCGCTTCGTGCGCGAGCGAACCACGGCGTTTCCCACGGCCTTGGATACGACAAAACCGACGCGCGGCCCCACCCTTTCCGGGTGCGCGAGGCCGGACGCGTCGGCGTCGATCATCTGGACCACGAGCAGCGAACCGCCGGCTCGACCGGAGCGGCGATTCCGCAGAACGGCGCGGTACTGCCCGGCGTCACGCAGACGGTGAGGCGCTGGCAGCACGGCCGTTGCCGCCGAGGCTCAGGCGGAGAGCTTGCTGCGGCCCTTGGCGCGGCGGTTGGCCAGGATGGCGCGGCCGGCGCGGGTACGCATACGCAGACGGAAGCCGTGCGTCTTGGCGCGGCGACGGTTGTTGGGCTGGAAGGTGCGCTTGCTCACGTCGATCTCCGATGAAATGGGCGAGCGCTGACGCGTCGCCGTCGTACTGGTGGTCTAGTTGTCGCGCCGCCGATTTCTCGGTTGTTTCGGGCAATGTCGCGATGTGCGCGTCTCGACCCGAGCCCCATTTGGGGCGCAGACAATCGCCGTCAACTGTACGGGCCGTGACCAAGCCGGTCAAAACGACACACGCGCGACTCGATGTTCAACGGCGCACACGCGCAAATAACACATGTGTGATTCATACGGGCGAGGTGAAATCCAGTCGACACGCCGTTAACGTGTCCGGAAAGCAAACCCGTTGTCCTCTCAAGCGCCCCGAAGCCGCGACACTCCGGTACACAGGCTGTGGATAACGTTGTGGAAACCACCCTTAGTATGGGCGTTCCACAGACGAGCACCGCACCAGGAGGAGCCTTCGTGACCACCGACGAACCCGTCGACTACGAACGCACGTGGCACGCCGCCCTGGCGGAAATGAGCAAGCACGGCATCGGTTCTCGTGACCGAGCCTTCCTCAACCTCACGCGCTTCGTCGGCCTCATCGGTGAGAACGTCCTGCTGTCCGTTCCCTTCGAGCAGACCAAGCGCATGCTCGAAGGTCCGCTGCGCGACCAGGTCGCCGAGGCACTCTCGAACCAGCTCGGACAGCAGGTTCGCGTCGCCATCTCCGTCGACGAGAGCCTTCAGGCCGCAGTCCAGGAACTCGACGGCGCGGGCGCCGATGCGCACGGTGCTGCACAGACTGGCACAGACGCGGATCCCGACACGAACGCCCAGGAGCCCGACCACTCCGACGGCACACTCGGTTTCTCGCTGCCGGGCGGCTCCCAGATCGCGGCCGAGCAGGTTCCGCGTCCTCGCTCGGCGCACCCCGACGTCGTTCTGCCTCCCCGTTCCGTGGGTGGCCGCACGGACGCTCCGCCGCCGAGCGACGAGGAGTACTCGCCGCGACTCAACCCGAAGTACACCTTCGACACTTTCGTCATCGGTGACAGCAACCGCTTCGCCCACGCGGCCGCCATCGCGATCGCCGAGGAGCCCGGCCAGGCCTACAACCCGCTGTTCATCCACGGTGACTCGGGCCTCGGCAAGACCCACCTGCTGCACGCCATCGGGCACTACGTGCACGACTACCACCCCAAGTTGCGGGTGCGCTACGTCAGCTCCGAGGAGTTCACGAACGACTTCGTCAACTCCATCCGTGACGACCGTGCGGCCACCTTCCAGCGCCGCTACCGCGACAACGTCGACGTCCTGCTCATCGACGACATCCAGTTCCTCCAAGGCAAGGAGCAGACGCAGGAGGAGTTCTTCCACACGTTCAACGCTCTGCACTCCTCGGGCAAGCAGATCGTGCTCACCTCCGACCAGCCGCCGGAGAAGCTGACCACGTTCGCCGACCGCATGCGCAGCCGGTTCAAGTCCGGCCTCACGACGGACGTGCACCCGCCCGAACTGGAAACCCGCATCGCGATCCTGCGTAAGAAGGCCAACGCCGAGCGCATGGACATCGGCGACGACGTCCTCGAACTCGTGGCCTCGAAGATCTCGACGAACATCCGAGAGCTCGAGGGCGCGCTCATCCGCGTCGCTGCGTACGCCTCGCTCCAGAAGGAGCCGGTCGACCGGGCCAAGGCGGCGTTCGTCCTCAAGGACGTCGTACCGAGTGAGACCGGGCAGATCACGGTGCATCAGATCATCTCCGAGACGGCCGTCTATTTCGGTGTCACGGTGGACGACATCAAGGGCACGTCCCGCTCGCGCAACCTCGTCACCGCGCGCCAGATCGCGATGTATCTCTCCCGTGAACTGACCGAGCACTCCTTCCCCCAACTGGGGCAGCACTTCGGTGGACGTGACCACACCACCGTCATGCACGCGGAGAAGAAGATCCGCCAGCTCATCGGCGAACGTCAGCCGATCTACGACCAGATCACCGAGCTGACGACACAGATCAGGCGCCGCAGCGCTTGATCCACGAGGGTGTGTTTCACGTGAAACACACCCTCCCTCGTAGGCTCGGCCGGTGACTTCCGCCCCACGACGCGCCGGCGTCCTGCTGACCCTCATCCTGGCCGGCCTGTCGATGTTCGGCCCGTTCAACGTCGATGCGCCGCTGCCCGCCTTCGGCGAAATGGGTGCGGAGTTTCACGTGGAACCAGCCGCGATGCAGTTGGTCGTCAGCGTCTACCTCCTCGCCTTCGCTCTGATGAGCCTGCTCCACGGCCCCATCTCCGACGCCGTGGGCAGGCGTCCCGTCATGCTCATCGGCATCGGCGTCTACGTCGTCGCTTCCATCGGGTGCGCCCTGTCGATCTCCCTGACGATGCTGCTCGTCTTCCGCATGTTCCAAGGGTTCGCGGCCGGTGCAGGGCAGATCATCGCGCGAACCGTCATCCGTGACCTCTTCGAGGGAGCGGAAGCGCAGCGACTCATGAGCCAGGTCTCGATGATCTTCGGTGTCGCACCGGCCGTGGCGCCCGTCCTGTCCGGGCTCCTCCTCCAGCTGGGCTCCTGGCGCACGATCTTCTGGTTCCTCGTCGCCTTCGGCATCATCATGGCCGTCTCGGTTGCTCTTTCTCTGCCGGAAAGCCTCCCCGCCGAGCACCGGACGCCGCTGCGCGTGGGCTCACTCGTGTCTGGGCTGCTCGCCGCAATGCGGAGCGGCCGCTTCATGCGCGTGGCCTTCGCAGCCGCGTTCTCCTTTGCGGGCCAGTTCCTCTACATCTCCGCCGCACCGTTGTTCCTCATCGGACTGCTCGGTCTCGGCGAATCAGACTTCTGGGTGTTCTTCGTCCCGATGGTGGCTTGCATGATCACCGGATCCTGGACGAGTGGACGGCTCGCCGGACGGGTGACGAGCGACCGCCAGATCACCTACGGCCTGGGCTTCGCCCTCCTCGCGGCCTCAGCGGGCGCCATTGTCTCGGTGACGCCGGTCGGCGACGTCCTGCCGTGGGCCATCGTGGCTCCCGCTCTCATCGCCTATGGGATCGGGCTGTCCCTGCCCACCCTGCAAATTGCCATGCTCGACCAGTTCCCCCACGCCCGCGGAAGCGCGGCGTCGGCAGGCACCTTCGTCAACCTCGTGACAAGCGCTCTCGTGGCAGGTCTCGTGGCTCCTTTCGCGGCCGAGAGCGCCTGGACGATGGCGGTCACGGCGCTCGGTCTCGTCATGCTCGGGGCCGCGATGTGGCTGTGGCACCTCGTCTCGACCCGCCCCGTCAACGCGCTCCGTCAGAGCGTCCGACGCACTGTCCCCGGCTCGTCCCGTCGGTCTTGAGCGTGAGGCCGATACTCGGGGTTGTCCACAGGTTCTGGGGACAACCCTGGGGACGCTGTGTGCAACGACCGCTCGGACGTCCCATCACAGCCGGGGCAGCCCCGACATTCCGCGAAACTCCGCCTGGGGACATCCCTGTGGATTTGTGGACAACACCACTGTGATTCACCTGCCCCACATGAACAGGACTCCTTCGTCACACGCTTTTCCACAGAATCTGGGGATAACTCCGTGGACAACGGTCGAAATCAGGGGATAACACCCCTTGAGCGCCGTCGGCGTCTGTGGACGCGAAAAATCCGTCCACACCCCCACTGTGTCGTCCCCAACCACCATCCCCACGCTGCCCACAACCGGAAACCGCGGGATCTCCGGCACAGATGTGGTTGTCCCCAGAATCCACACCCCCTATGACGACGACCAACTCTTTCTCCATCGCGATCAAGCGCCCCACGAATCCACACCCAAGCCAACTGCGGCGACCGCCTCGGACAGCTCCTCGACGCTTGGGGCGTCAGCTCCACCTGCGTTAAGCTCACCGCGAATACCTGTGCTCCTGCGCTCGCTTCCCCACGACGTAGGCGAACCACGAAGTGACGAGGACGGTGGACGTGAAGCTCCGGGTTGAACGTGATGTGTTGGCCGAAGCTGTGGCGTGGGCCGTTCGAGGTCTCTCGCAGCGCCCGCCGGTTCCGGTGCTCGCGGGTGTCCTGCTCGAAGCCACCGAGGACGGCCTGACGCTCTCCGCGTTCGACTACGAGGTCTCGGCCAAGGTCACCGTCGACGCCGACGTCGAGGAGCCCGGCACCGTGCTCGTGCTCGGCCGCCTGCTCGCCGACATCAGCAAGAGCCTGCCGCACAAGCCGATCGAGCTCGTGAGCGAGGGCTCCAAGGTCCAGGTCACCTGCGGTTCGGCCAAGTTCAGCCTCCAGAGCATGCCGACGGGCGAGTACCCGACGCTGCCGGAGAACCCCGAGCCCACCGGCGTCATCGGCGGTGACGTCTTCACCCAGGCCGTCGCGCAGGTGAGCGTGGCCGCGGACCGCGGCGACACCCTGCCGATCCTCACGGGTGTTCGCATCGAGGTTCAGGGAAACAAGCTCACCCTGCTGGCCACCGACCGCTACCGCCTCGCCATGCGTGAGGTGCTGTGGAACGGCGGTGACGAGAACGCGGAGTACGCGGCCCTCGTCCCGGCTCGCACGCTCGACTCCCTGGCCAAGGCGCTCGGTGCGGCGGGCAGCGTCTCGCTGTCGCTCAGCGGCGCGTCGACCGGCTCCGGCCTCGCCGGTTTCGAGGCCGGCCAGCGCCGCATGACGACGCGCCTGCTCGACGGCGACTACCCCAAGGTGACGAGCCTGTTCCCCACGAGCGTCGACACGACGGCGGTCGTCGAGACGGCGATGCTCGTCGAGGCCGCCAAGCGTGTCTCGCTCGTCGCCGAGCGCAACATGCCCGTGCGTCTGCGCTTCGGTGACGACGCCGTCCGCATCGAGGCCGGTACCGGCGAGGACGCCCAGGCCTCGGAGACCTTCGAAGCCCGCATCGAAGGGCCGGAACTCGAGATCGCCTTCAGCCCCCAGTTCCTCCTCGACGGCCTCGGGGTCGTCGGCACGAAGTACGTGCGCCTGGGCTTCACCCAGCCCACGCGTCCGGCCGTGCTGTCCGGTCAGGACGAGCTCGACGGCGAGGCCGACGACAGCTACCGCTACCTCATCATGCCGGTGCGCTTCGCCAACTGACCCGCCTCGTCCGGCGGTGTCGGACGGCATGTGGTCGTTCCCGCGACGGCGGCGTAGCGTGAGCACCGAACGCCGCGCCTTCGGGTGCGGCAACCAGACTTCCTCAGCAAGGAGCTAAAGACCATGCAGCTCGGACTCATCGGCCTCGGCAAGATGGGCGGCAACATGCGTGACCGCATGAAGGCCGCCGGCATCGACGTCATCGGTTTCGACACCAACCGCGAGATCAGCGACGTCGCCGATCTCGCGGAACTCGTCGAGAAGCTCGAGGCTCCCCGCAACATCTGGGTCATGGTGCCGGCCGGCAAGATCACGGACTCGGTCATGTCCGAGCTGCAGGGCCTGCTCGCCGAGGGTGACCTCGTCATCGACGGCGGCAACAGCAAGTGGTCCGATGACCTGGGGCACGCGGAGCAGTTCGCCGAGACCGGCGTGCACTTCATGGACTGCGGCGTGTCCGGTGGCGTGTGGGGCAAGGAGAACGGCTACGGCCTCATGTGTGGTGGCGCCGAGGAGGACGTCGAGCGCATGATGCCCGTCTTCGACGCGCTGCGCCCCGAAGGACCTCGCGAAGAGGGCTTCGTCCACGCGGGCAAGGTGGGCGCCGGTCACTACGCCAAGATGGTTCACAACGGCATCGAGTACGGCCTCATGCACGCGTACGCCGAGGGCTGGGAACTGCTCGAGGCGAAGGACATCGTCACCGACGTCCACGGTTGCTTCAAGGCCTGGACGCGCGGCACGGTCGTGCGGTCCTGGCTGCTCGATCTCATGGTCAAGGCGCTCGAGGAGACGCCGCACCTCGAGGGAATCTCCGAGTACTCGACCGATTCCGGTGAGGGTCGGTGGACGCTCGAGGAGGCCATCGCGAACGCCGTGCCGATGCCGGTGCTCGCCGCCGCTCTCTTCTCCCGCTTCACGTCGCGCCAGGAGAACAGCCCGCAGATGCAGGCCGTCGCCGCGCTGCGCGGACAGTTCGGCGGTCACGAGGTCATGCAGTTCGGCCAGGAGCCCTACCACGTCACCAAGGAGGGCCAGGCCGAGGTCTCGCCCGCGGCCCAGCCCAAGCAGGACGACGGCGCGTCGCGTCCGGGTGCCGCCAAGAGCGAGCACTGAGTCTTCCTCTTTCGACCCCAGGCACACGAGTTCGACGTGAGGCTGCGTCACCTGTCGCTGCGTGACTTCCGCTCCTACAGCGAGGCGGAAGTCGATCTCACCGAAGGAGTCACCACATTCGTGGGACTCAACGGCCAGGGCAAGACGAATCTCGTCGAAGCCGCCGGCTACCTCGCGTCCCTGGGGTCGCACCGTGTCTCGAACGACGCTCCCCTCGTCCGGTTCGGTGCGGAACGCGCCTTCGTCCGTGCGGCCGTCGTCCGTGATTCCCGTGAAACAGTGCTCGAACTGGAAATCGTGCCCGGCCGAGCGAACCGGGCACGCGTAGGGCGATCGGCTGCCACGCGCCCCCGTGACATCCTCGGCACGCTGCGTACCGTGCTCTTTGCGCCGGAAGATCTGGCTCTCGTCAAGGGCGACCCCGGAGAACGTCGCCGCTTCCTGGACGAGTTGCTCGTGGCTCGCCAGCCTCGGTGGGCTGGCGCACGCTCCGACTACGACAAGATACTCAAGCAGCGCAACGCCCTCCTCCGTTCGGCGCAGCCCGTCCTGCGAAAGGGAAGCCGGGGCGGCACGCTGACCCCCGAAGAGGCCGTTTCACGTGAAACGACTCTCGACACCCTCGTCGAGTGGAACACCCACCTTGCCGCAGTGGGCGCCTCTCTCGTCTATGCGCGCCTGCGTCTGCTGCGCGATCTGGCACCGCACGTGGCGTCGTCGTACGACGAGGTGAGCGCGGGCCGCTCGGAGGCTCGGCTCACGTACGTCTCGTCGCTGCCGGAGGCCGTCGCTCATCGGATCGCCGACGGTGAGGTGCCCGAGCGCGAGGAACTGGAGAAGGCCTTCCACCAAGCGTTCGAGGAGATGCGTCAGCGCGAGATCGACCGGGGCGTGACCCTCGTCGGGCCGCACCGCGACGACGTCACGCTGACACTCGGTGAGCTGCCCGCGAAGGGCTACGCCAGCCACGGTGAGTCGTGGTCGTTCGCCCTCGCCCTGCGTCTTGCGGCCTTCCACCTCCTGCGCAACGACCTCAAGACCGACCCGGTTCTCGTGCTCGACGACGTCTTCGCCGAGCTCGACGCGGGACGACGCGAGCGCCTGGCCGCCATGGTGGCCGACGCCGAGCAGGTGCTCATCACCGCCGCGGTGGCCGAGGACGTCCCCGACGCACTCAGCGGGCGCACGTACTACGTGACGAAGGGGTCGGTCTCCGCCGAGGAGGCGGATGCTGCCCCGCTCACCGAATCCGGCACCACCTCGGGGTCGCCGGCCGACGCAACGTCCGATGACGGCGGTGCCGATCATGACTGCCGGCGACGGCGACAGCCGCGGGGACGAGTCCACGGACGCCCGGACGACGCACGCGGCACTCGACGAGAGTTCGGTGGAGGCACCCGCGACGTCTGCTGTCGAGGACGACCCCCTGACGGCAGCCCGAGCGGCGTTGGCTCGCGCTCAACGGGGTGCCGCCGAACGCGGGTTCCGTCCGGGGTCTCGACCCATGCGTCGAAGCCCACGCGCCACGGACACACACGACGCGCGCAAAGGACGAGGCGGACGCAACGGTCGCGACCCGCTGCTGCTCGGCAACAACATGAAGCGACTGCTCGAGGACCGCGGATGGAATGTCGATGTCGCCGCGGGCACCGTGATGTCACGGTGGGCCGATCTCGTCGGACCGGGTGTCGCGGACCACGCCTCTCCCGTCAGCTTCGAGAACGGAATTCTCACGGTACGGGCGGAGTCGACGGCGTGGGCGACCCAGCTGACCTTGCTTGCGTCGACGATCATCCGGTCGATCGAGCAGGGCGTCGGTGACGGCGTGGTGGCGGAGCTCAAGATCGTCGGTCCCTCTGCCCCCAGTTGGGTGCGAGGTCCCCGACGTGTCGCCGGGCGTGGTCCGCGGGACACCTACGGCTGACATTTCCGACACAACGCAGTCCACCGCTAGCGTGGTATGTCCGGCGCCATAGGGGGCGCGATCGCTTCACCTCACGTTTCACGTGGAACATGAGGACGGAACGAGAGGTGACGAATGAACGAGCCGAACGGTTTCGACGAGTGGAATCGGGGCGTCGAGCGACCCCCGTCACGCGGCAGTGGCTCCGACCCGGGTGCCGAAACCGAGCCCGGTGTGGCCGACCTGTGGGGTGAGGCCAGCGAACCGGTGCCCTACCGCACCTCACGCCGACCCGACTGGTTGGCGCCGGCGCTCGTCATCGTGCTCGCCAGCCTCGCGTTCGCCACGGCGTGGTTCATCACCCGGGGATCGGGCAGCCGGCCACCCGTCGCTCAGCCGTCGGCGGCCACGGCTCCCTCCGACACACCGTCGTCCAGGACGCAGCCGCAGACCAGGACAGCCGCTCCATCGACGTCCGAGGCGCCGGCGTCCTCGTCGACGACGCCCTCGTCCTCCGCGGCGACCAAGGCATCCTTTCCTGCCGGTACCGTGGCGACGTGTGGCTCGGGCGAGGCCGTACCCACGTCCAGCGTTCGTCTCGCCCGCGGCACGAACTCCACCTGCTCCTACGTCGCCGACGTCGTGACCAAGGTCAACGCGCACCTCGCGGAGAATCCGGGTGCCACGACCTACACGGTCAGTCCGTACAGCTCCTCGTTGCGCAAGGTCGTGACGTTGCACTGCACCCGCGCCGACCACCTCTCCGAATGCACCGGTGGTTCCAACGTTCGTCTCTGGGTGAGCGACAGCGTCGGCTGAACTGTGGCAACCGGCGTCCCTCCTCCACCTAGACTGACGGCGGAGAGGGGAAGACGATCACCATGTACGAGGACGAGACGCGGGGCTACCCGCAGTCGCCGGAGCCACACGAAGCACCGACGTCGTGGGTCACGGCCGACCGGACGATGGCCGACAGCGGGGGCGCGTCGCAGCAGTACGACGGAGAACCCCCTCGCGGGCCGAAGCAGTGGCTCGTACCGGTGTTGCTCGTCGCTGCCGCGATCGTCGGCTTCGCCGTCGTCACCTTCTTCATGTCCGGGGGCGACGAGACGCCGGCGAGCACCCAGTCCTCGACCGTTGCCTCGGCACCGTCCTCCACGCCCAGCGAGCCGAGCGCTGCCGAGGCCACCTTCCCCGACGACAGCGTGACGACGTGCGGCCAGGGCGACCCCATCACCGTTCCCGACATCCGCATTGCACGCGAGTCGAACACGAGCTGCGCTTACGTCGTGGAGATCCGGAGCAACGTGCTGGCGCACCTCGCCCAGGATTCGGGCGCTACCTCGTTCACGATCAACCCCTACAGCGTCTCGAAGCGCGCGTACGTGCCGCTCACCTGTGAACGCTCCGATCACCTCAGCCTCTGCACGGGTGGCACTGCTGTGAGGGCGTGGGTGAAGGACTCGGTCGGGCCATGACCCACGACGAGGAGACGCGCGCGTCGGGCCCCGAGCACGACACGGAACCGAAGACCCCGGCGTTCTGGAACGAGCCAGAGGCCGAGACGCCGGAGCGGCGATCGCCCTCACGTGGCCTTGTCATTGCCGTCGCGCTCACATCCGTGCTCGTCCTCGCGCTGGCACTGGGGGCGCTCGCCCTGACGCGCGGACAGAAGGACGCATCCCCGCCGCCCTCCGACCCCGCTACCTCGAGCGACGCGCGGTCGACGTCGAGTTCCTCCTCCTCGAGTTCCTCCTCCTCGAGTTCCTCGAGCAGTTCGTCCTCGGCGCCGTCGTCGACGACGAGCGAGACCGGTGGCGACTCCCGAACCGCGGCGCCTGCGCCGTCGTCCCCAGCGCAGAGTGAGAGCCGAAGCTCCGTGGCCGAGGCTTCGACCAGCACCCCGACTCTCACGCGCACGGGTCTGACGCCGTTCCCGGCCTCGACGTGGAACCTGTGTGGCGACCGCACGAGTCAGCAGACCAACACCGCCGTTCAGGTGCGCCAGGGGCAGGGGCACTATTCGAGTTGCCCCTTCCTCGTCACCGTGCGTGACGCAGCGTTGAGCCAGGTGGCGCGAACGCCTGACACCTCCTCCTTCCCGTTGAAGGTCTACAGCGCCTATCGCAAGGAGAACGTCGCCGGTTCCGACGGGTACATCGACCTCACCTGCTCGCGCCGGGGTGGGCTCGTCAACTGCTTCCGGGCGAGCGATCCCGACGTTGACATCTGGGTTCAGGAAGGCGCCGCCTGATCCCCTTCAGCTCGGACGCGCGACACGTCGCAGACGGCCCCGAGCGCCTTCGGTGGCCCCAGGGACGATCCCCGGCACGCCGGGCGAGAGAAAATCGCGGAAAATGCCCGTGTGGGCATGTTTCGGGGCAGTCCTGCGTCCACTGACCCGGTAGAATGGACACGATCAGGACCTGCCACCCTCTCTCGGCCTTCGTACGCCGATCTGTGACGTTCGACCCCGTGTCGCGTCCGCACCACCGTGGCAGGCACCGCACGGTGAAGGAGCACAGTGGCCGACCAGCCCACGCACGACGACGCGACGAACGAGCCGATCCCCGGCGGCGAAGCACAGCAGGTGGTTCCGCCCGAGGCACACGTGCGCTCGCAGATCGACACCGAGTACGACGCCAGCGCCATTCAGGTCCTCGAAGGCCTCGAGGCGGTTCGCAAGCGCCCCGGTATGTACATCGGCTCGACCGGTGAACGCGGCCTGCACCACCTCGTGTGGGAGATCGTCGACAACTCTGTCGACGAGGCCCTCGCCGGCCACGCCGACCGCGTCGACGTGACGATCCTGCCGGACAACGGTGTACGCGTCAGCGACAACGGTCGAGGCATCCCGACCGGCCGCAACGAGCAGTACGACATGTCGACCGTCGAGCTCGTCCTCACGCAGTTGCACGCCGGCGGAAAGTTCGGCGGCGGCGGCTACAAGGTCTCCGGTGGTCTGCACGGCGTCGGTAGTTCCGTCGTCAACGCGCTCTCCACGCGCCTCGAGGTCGAGGTGCGCCAGAAGGGCCACGTCTACCGCATGGAGTTCGAGGGCGGTGTGCCGCTCGGCCCCCTGCGCGAGGAGGAGGCCACCGACGAGACCGGTACGACGATCACGTTCTGGGCCAGCCCCGAGATCTTCGAGACGACGACGTACGACTTCGAGACGGTGCGCGCTCGCTTCCAGCAGATGGCGTTCCTCAACAAGGGCCTCACCATCGCGCTCACCGACGAGCGTGCGGAGGTGCTCGACGAGGGCGCGGCCGACGAGGCCGCCGCTGACGCAGCAGCCGAGGGCGGCGACGCGGAGACGGCCGACGCCGCAGCCGAGAAGGCGAAGAAGGGCAAGTCGGTCACGTACCGCTACGACGACGGTCTGCTCGACTACGTCAAGCACCTCAACTCGAGCAAGCGCGCCGAGGTCGTCAACGAGGACATCATCGCGTTCGAGGCCGAGGACACCGAGCGTTACCTCTCCGTCGAGGTCGCGATGCAGTGGACGACGGCGTACAACGAGTCGGTCCACACCTACGCCAACACGATCAACACGCACGAGGGTGGCACGCACGAAGAGGGCTTCCGCGCCGCGATGACGAAGCTCGTCAACGACTTCGCCCGCCGCGAGAAGCTGCTCAAGGAGAAGGACGACAACCTCACGGGTGACGACATCCGCGAGGGTCTCACCGCCGTTATCTCCGTCAAGCTCGCCGAGCCGCAGTTCGAGGGCCAGACGAAGACGAAGCTCGGCAACTCCGAGATCAAGGGCTTCGTCCAGGCCGCCGTGCGCGACGAGTTCGACCACTGGCTGCAGATGCACCCGCGCGAGGGCAAGGCCATCGTCAACAAGGCGATCGCTGCCGCGTCGGCACGCATGGCGGCCCGCAAGGCACGCGAGACCGCACGCCGTAAGGGCCTGCTCGAGGGCGGAGGTCTGCCGGGCAAGCTCAAGGACTGCCAGAGCAAGGACCCGAGCCTGTCCGAGGTCTTCATCGTCGAGGGTGACTCCGCAGGCGGCTCCGCCGTGCAGGGTCGCAACCCGTTCAACCAGGCGATCCTGCCCATCCGAGGCAAGATCCTCAACGTCGAGAAGGCCCGCATCGACAAGGTGCTCGCCAACCAGGAGGTCCAGGCCCTCATCTCCGGTTTCGGTACCGGCATCGGCGAGGACTTCGACATCGACAAGGCGCGCTACCACAAGATCGTGCTCATGGCCGACGCCGACGTGGACGGCATGCACATCCGCACGCTGCTGCTGACGCTGCTCTTCCGCTTCATGCGCCCGCTCATCGAAGCCGGCTACGTCTACCTCGCGCAGCCGCCGCTCTACCGCCTCAAGTGGAGCAACCACGAGCACGAGTTCGCGTTCACCGACCGCGAGCGCGACGCGATGATCGCCGAAGGTCAGTCGAAGGGCCGCCGCCTGCCGAAGGACAACGGCGTCCAGCGCTACAAGGGTCTCGGCGAGATGAACTACCAGGAGCTGTGGGAGACCACGATGGACCCGGAGGCGCGCACGCTCCTGCAGGTCACCCTCGAGGACGCCGCGGCAGCCGACGAGATCTTCGCCGTGCTCATGGGGGAGGACGTCGAGTCGCGCCGCAGCTTCATCCAGCGCAATGCCAAGGACGTCCGCTTCCTGGATATCTAACCTCTGTCGCGCCTTCTCAGCGCGCGGGCTTCAGGGTCTGCTCCTTCGTCGCATCCCCTGCTTCCCGCGCTTGATCGGCGGCGCGACGTCGTGGGCGGTCGGCTCCCGTAGGGGGCGTCGCCGTCCGGGGTCGGGTCTGACGTGACGACCTACTTGCGTTGGGCAATCCTCGCCAACTGAACATCGTGTTTCACGTGGAACGGTCGGACGTTCCCGTCCTTCGTTTCACGTGAAACACCACCTAAGAACTCAATGAATTTCCCTTCGTCGAAGGAAAGAAACCATGTCTGACGACACGAACCTGCCGGGTGACGACGCGGCCGACCTCCCCGAGGTGCCCGCCGGAGACCCCGACGCGCCCGTGAGCGACGCCGCAGCGGCCACCGCCGGCACGCCCGGTGACGTCGAGACGCCGAAGGTGCCGAACACTCCGGAGGCTCGCGCCGCCGTCGAGGCCCCGGTCGCCCACCGCGTCGACCCCATCGACCTCAACGCCGAGATGCAGCGCAGCTACATCGAGTACGCGATGAGCGTCATCGTCTCCCGTGCGCTTCCGGACGTGCGTGACGGCCTCAAGCCCGTGCACCGCCGCATCGTCTACGCGATGTACGACGGTGGCTACCGCCCTGACCGTGGCTACAACAAGTGCAGCCGCGTCGTCGGTGACGTCATGGGTCAGTACCACCCGCACGGTGACTCGGCCATCTATGACGCCATGGTGCGCCTCGTTCAGCCATGGTCGATGCGTTACCCGCTCGTCGACGGCCAGGGCAACTTCGGTTCGCCGGGTAACGACGGCGCCGCCGCCCCGCGATACACCGAGTGCCGCATGGCGCCGCTCGCGTTGGAACTCGTGCGCGACATCCACGAGAACACCGTCGACTTCGAGCCGAACTACGACGGCAAGACGATGCAGCCCACCGTGCTGCCGAGCCGTTTCCCGAACCTGCTCGTCAACGGCAGCGCCGGCATCGCCGTCGGTATGGCCACCCAGATCCCGCCGCACAACCTGCGCGAGGTCGCCGACGCCGCACAGTGGCTGCTCGCCAACCCCGAGGCGAGTCGTGAGGCGCTCCTCGAGGAGTGCCTGCGCCGCATCCCCGGCCCCGACTTCCCGACGGGCGCCCTCATCATGGGCAAGAAGGGCATCGAGGACGCCTACCGCACGGGTCGCGGCAGCATCACGATGCGCGCCGTCGTCAATGTCGAGGAGATCCAGGGCCGGCAGTGCCTCGTCGTCACGGAGCTGCCCTACCAGGTCAACCCCGACGCCCTCGCCGAGAAGATCGCCATGCTCGTCAAGGACGGCAAGATGGCGGGCATCGCGGACATCCGCGACGAGACGTCGGGTCGTACCGGCCAGCGCCTCGTCATCGTGCTCAAGCGTGACGCCGTGGCGAAGGTCGTGCTCAACAACCTCTACAAGCACACGCAGCTTCAGCAGAACTTCGGCGCGAACATGCTCGCCCTCGTCGACGGAGTGCCCCGCACGCTGCCGGTCAGCGCGTTCATCCGCTACTGGGTCGAGCACCAGATCGACGTCATCCAGCGACGCACGCAGTACCGCCTCGACGAGGCCGAGAAGCGCATCCACATCCTGCGCGGTTACCTCAAGGCGCTCGACGCGCTCGACGAGGTCATCGCCCTCATCCGTCGTAGCCCCACGGTCGAGGAGGCCCGCGCCGGCCTCATCGACCTGCTCGACGTCGACGAGATCCAGGCCAACGCCATTCTCGACATGCAACTGCGCCGCCTCGCGGCCCTCGAGCGTCAGAAGATCGTCGAGCAGCACGACGAGATCCAGGCGCAGATCGACGACTACAAGGACATCCTGGCCAAGCCGGAGCGTCAGCGTCAGCTCGTCTCCGACGAGCTCGCCGAGATCGTCGACAAGTACGGCGACGACCGTCGCAGCCAGATCGTGCCGTTCGACGGCGACATGAACATGGAAGACCTCATCCCCGAGGAGGACGTGGTCGTCACCATCACGCACGGCGGCTACGTCAAGCGCACGAAGGTGAGCGAGTACCGCAGCCAGCGTCGCGGCGGCAAGGGCGTGCGCGGCGCGACGCTGCGCGGCGACGACGTGGTCGGGCACTTCTTCACCACGTCGACGCACGACTGGCTGCTGTTCTTCACGAACGCCGGGCGCGTCTACCGCACCAAGGGCTACGAACTGCCCGAGGGCTCGCGCGAGAGCAAGGGCCAGCACGTCGCGAACCTGCTCGCGTTCCAGCCGGGCGAGCAGATCGCCCAGGTGCTGCGCCTGCGCACGTACTCCGACCACGAGTACCTGCTGCTCGCCACGCGCAACGGCCTCGTGAAGAAGACGCGCCTGTCCGAGTACGACTCGCCGCGTTCGGGCGGCCTCATCGCCGTCAACCTGCGTGACGGTGACGAACTCGTCGGCGCCAAGCTCGCCGAGGCGAGCGACGACGTCCTGCTCGTCTCGCGCAAGGGTCAGGCCGTGCGCTTCGCCGCCACGGACGACTCGCTGCGCCCGATGGGCCGCTCCACGTCCGGTGTCACCGGCATGAAGTTCCGCGACGGCGACGAACTGCTGTCGCTCAGCGTCGTGCCCGAGGGTTCGAACGAGGTGGAGCGCGGCGCCGCCGAGAAGCTCTACGTCTTCGTCGTCTTCGAGAACGGCCTCGCGAAGCGCACCCCCGTCGAGGAGTACCCGACGAAGGGCCGCGCGACGCTCGGCGTCAAGGTCGCCACGATCTCCGAACGAGGCGGCGACCTCGTCGGCGCGCTCGTCGTCGAGAACCGTGACGAGGTCATGGTCGTCATGGAGAAGGGCAAGATCGTGCGCAGCGCCGTCAGCGAGGTGCGCGAGACCGGCCGCAACACCCAGGGCGTCCAGTTCGCCACCCCGGGCAAGGGCGACTCCATCGTCGCGGTTGCGCGCAACGCCGAGAAGGAAGCCGAGGAAATTGCCGACGAGCAGGTAGGTTCGGATGCGAATACGGCAGATGACGCAGAGGTGACAAACCCCTCGGAGGATGCCGTTACCGCCGAGAACGACGAGTCGGGAGACAGTGAGTGAGTAACTCGCGAGAACCGCGCACCAAACTGCCGGGCGCTGAGGCGACTGCTGCGGCACCACGCCAGGGACGCCCGCCGCAGCAGCGCGTCGCGTCACCAGCCGGCCGCTCGGCCGCGGGAGCGCCGAAGGGCGGCGCGGGGCGTCCGGCACCGCGGCGCACCACGCCTCGTCGCGTGCGCCTCACCCTGTCGCGCGTCGACACCTGGTCGGTTCTGAAGATCGCCTTCCTGCTGTCCGTGGCCGTCGCCATCGCGTCCGTCGTGCTCGTCGCGACGCTGTGGACCGTCCTCGCCGGCATGGGCACCTTCAGCGCCGCCAACGACATGCTGCGCACCCTCGACCGTCAGGGATCGCAGTTCGACATCCTCGACTACGTCGGATTCGGACGCGCCATCTCGTTCAGCATCGTCATCGGCGTGCTCAACATCATCCTCATGACGGCCATCGCCACCCTCACCGCGTTCCTCTACAACATCTGCGCCTCCCTCGTCGGCGGCGTGCAGTTGACCCTCAGCGACGAGTGAGCTCCCTTGTCCTGTCTTCCGGTGATGACCTCGCAAGCTCGGTCAGATCCCTCGGTGCGACAGGCCTTCGGGGGCGGGTCGGCTTCCAGCGTGGTCTCGTAGGTCTGCGCTGGTCCGGTTGGTTTGTTGGCAGGGTTTTCAGACCCGCGACTGAGGTCTGTCGCTGCTTTTCGAAGGCACTCACCACACTCGTGGTGGGGGCCTTCGGGCGTCTGCGGGCATCCTCGGTTCCAGCCGGTGCAGATGTCTGGATCTGGCCGCGATATATCGCCGTCAGATCGGCAGAAGTTCCCCAGATCCGGGTGGGGCTCGTCTGCGCGACGGCCCCTGCGTCGCCGGTGCCCCTCGGATTTGCGGGGCGCGCGCGGCGTAGGGTAATCTCAACGCTCGTGCCGCTCGGTGAACGAGCAGGCGCGGAAGCGGTGCAGGGGCCTATAGCTCAGTCGGTTAGAGCGCTGTCCTGATAAGACAGAGGTCACTGGTTCAAGTCCAGTTAGGCCCACCACCACTGCCCCTCGAGTTCGCTTGGGAGTTCCCGATGTACAAGGTTCTTCTCGCCGCCGCCGCCGCGGCGACAGCCATCTACGCGAACAGTGAGTACCAGAAGCAACAACTGGGCAAGGAGCTGTGGGCGAAAGCGACGGATCAGCCGGAGAACACCGCACCGGGCAAGAACTGACCGTCACCCCTCGGGGGTATGGCGCAATTGGTAGCGCACCTGCTTTGCAAGCAGGGGGTTAGGGGTTCGAGTCCCCTTACCTCCACCGAACGACGAAGGCCCTCACCGCACAGGTGAGGGCCTTCGTCGCGTCACGGGAGCAATTGGCGCGGCGACCGTAACGAAAGAAGGGCCTCGTGGGCGCGGTGACGCTCCCACGAGGCCCTTCTCCGGCGAAGTCTGCTTTCCCTGCGCGGAGGCGGGCCAGCACTCAGAGGTAGGCGATCGGGTCGAACTCGTCGATCGGGATGATGCGCAGCCGCGGCAGCGTCGCGTTGAACGCCTTGACGTCGTGCTCGAGGTCGAAGAACTCCATGCCCTGCGCCTCGAGGGGAGCGAAGCCCGAGTTGCGGAACTCCTTGAAGCCGATGAGTCCCACCTTGCGCGAGCCTCCGAGCAGCGGCTCCACCTGCGGCAGGAAGTCCCCGTCGTGGCTGACGAGCATGACGTCGGCCTGGTAGGTCCGCAGCGCGTCCAGCGTCTTCTGGATGGCCATGTCGACGACCTTTTCGTCGGACGCACCGGAGAGCGGAATCGGCTGGTAACCCAGGGCCGTCAGCGCCTGGATGAACGACATCGGCAGCTCGGGGCCGTTCGCGGCGAGGAAGAACAGACCCTTGGCATCCTGACGCCACTCCTGCTCCGCGAAGCGCAGCAGCCGATCCCAGCGCGGCCGCTCGTCCGGGTGCGGTCGTCGTCCGAGGATGGACGTGCCGAGCGTCGCGTCGATGTTCTCGCCGTCGATGAGCACGTAGGTGATGCGCTTGGTTGCCATGCCTTCAACCTATCCGTACCCCGCGCGGGACGCGCACCGACGGTGAATCATGCGGCACGAAGGGACCTTAGGTCAGCCCTCGGCGGCCAGAGCCCCCGCGAAACCGAGCATGACGACGCCCGTACCGCCCTCGACACCGCGGTTGACGAGCGGACGTGCCAGTGCATCGCGGGCACGCGTGGCCAGCCCCACGACGGCGAGCAGCACGATCGTGCCGACGATCGTCAGGGTGAGGGCGTAGGCGAGGAGCGTGAGCATCCCTGTGCCAGGGCCGGCGAACTGCGGCAGTACCGCGAGGTTGAACGCGAGCACCTTCGGGTTCGTGATGTTGCACAGGAATCCCTGACGGAACGAGCGGCGCGGGCTCCGCGGCGTCGCTTCCGGCGTCATGGCCCAGCCCTCGCTGCGCGCCTTGATGGCCGTACGCAGCGCCATGACGCCGAGGTGGACGAGGTAGGCGACACCGAGCCAGCGGATCGTCTGGAACACAGGCTCCGAACGGGCGATGATCGCGCCCAGCCCCGCCGCGGCGAGGACGCCCTGGGTGGCACCGGCGACCCCGATGCCGAGCGTCGTCCACAGCCCTCGAGCGCGGCCACCGATGACGGTGTTGCGCAGCGTGAGGAACGTGTCCGGGCCCGGTGCACCGCGGTGGCCGTCGCGAACACGACGGAGCTGAGGAAGTGCGCCATGAACGGACTGTACGGCCGGCGCCACCGAATCCGCGCGTGCCTGCCCACGCTGTGGGCGCGAGGCGGCGTTCCGCTGACGACGACGTCGAACAGGGTTACCCCGATGGGACGCGCCGATTCCCTCGGCTAGCAGAATCTAGTTATTTGTCTATCAACCGAAAGAAGCAGTGATCGACCTTTGGTGCAACGCAGCGCCGAAGCCGGGCCCGGGCGTCGGGGAAGGCGCTCACACGACGCGTCAGGAGCAGGCACACGACGAGGGGCCGCCCCCCAGCAGGGAAGCGGCCCCTCGAGCGGAGCGACTGGTCTCAGACGTCGCCGCGCGCGGCGCGACGCGAGCTGCGCGTCTCACCTTCGAGTGCCTCGGTGGACATGTGGCCCGACTCCTCGGCCTCGGTCCACGTGGCAGCGGTGCCCGGCCCACCTGCCGGCTCGGCCGTGCCGTCGCCCGCGGGGCGCACCATCGTGGTGTCGTCGGCCTTGCTGAAGTCGGTGACGGGGTTGTTGATCGTCATCTCGTCCGAACGGTCAGCCTTGCTGTCCGCGATGGCAGCCTCGGAGAGCTGGGCGTTCTTGGCCTTCTTCTTCTGCTGGTCGGCGTACACGAGGTAGCCGGCACCGGCGAGGGCGGCCGCACCGACAACGATGAGGAAGCCACCCTTCTTCTTCTTGGGTGCGAGGGCCGGGGCGTAACGCGCGACCTGCTCCTGCGCACCGTCGGGAAGCTGACCCACGACGTTGTGCGAGGCGGCGGTGCCGGCGGCGGCGGCCGTCGCGAGGATCTCCTTGAGGTGCGGGAGCAGCTCGTCCTTGTAGAAGTCGCGAGCGTTGTCGGCCGTGAGGCCCTTGTCCTCGGCGACCTGCTGGGCCTGGCCCTTCAGAGCAGCAGCCTTGTAGGCGACGTCCTGGCGCGTGTCGACGCCGAACTTCTTCGTCGCCTTCTTCTCCGCGCGCGATGCCTTGGCACCGAGGAAGCCCGCCAGAGCGGCAGCCTTCTTGTCGGCCTTCTTCTTCCTCTTCTCGGCGCCCTTGTCGGCCTGCTTCGCGAACTTGGACGACTTCTCGTCGGCCTTCTTCGCAGCCTTGCGGCCCTTCTTCTCGGCCTCGTCACGCGCGTCGGCAGCGGACTCGGCGACGTCGGCGATCTTCGCGGCGGCGACGGCCTTGGGCACGCTCACCTTGTCGGCGGCAGCCTCACGCTGGTCGGCAGTGGCGTCGGCAACCTTCTCGAGGTGCGGCGCAGCGGCTTCGCGGGCTTCCTCTGCCTTCTCCATGATGAAGTCGCGGGCCTCCTCGGCCTTCTCTGCGAGGGTGGGGACGATGTCCTTCTCGGTCTTCGCCTTGGCCTCAGCGGCCTTCGTCGAAGCCAGGTCGACCGCGGTGAGCGCAGCCTCCTTGGCCTTCTCGGTCTTGGTGGGTTCGGATTTCCACAGCACGGCTGTTCCTCTCCTGCGGGTGGATACTCTTCTGCCTCTTATCCTGCCTTGTTCGCTGCCCGCTTACCAACCGGTTCGGCAGGTCGGACGGTGGGGATGTCGGCCGGGCCCACACCAAGGGACGGAGACGTCGGCCTCGTGACGCCCGGGCTTCCGCCGAGTGCGAACACCCGCGAGGCCGCCGTGCCCGTGTGCGTTTCACGTGGAACACTGGGTGTCATGATCGCGACACTGCACACCAACCACGGTGACATCAACATCAACCTCTTCCCGACCCAGGCGCCGAAGACCGTCGAGAACTTCGTCGGCCTCGCCAAGGGCACGAAGGAGTACAAGGACGACGCCGGCCGCACCAACCCGCAGCCGTTCTACGACGGCCTCACGTTCCACCGCATCATCCCGGGCTTCATGATCCAGGGCGGCTGCCCGCAGGGCATCGGCATCGGTGGCCCCGGCTACACGTTCGACGACGAGATCTCGCCCGAGCTGAACTTCAACTCGCCCTACATGCTCGCCATGGCCAACGCCGGTAAGCGCATGGGCAAGGGCACGAACGGCTCGCAGTTCTTCATCACGGTTGCCGACACGAGCTGGCTGCAGGGCAAGCACACGATCTTCGGCGAGGTGGCCGACGACGAGTCCAAGAAGGTCGTCGACGAGATCGCCGCCGTCCGCACGGGCGGCCAGGACAAGCCGGTCGAGCCCGTCGTCATCGAGAGCGTCACGATTTCCGAGTGATCGCATCCGTGCCCTCGCTCCGAACGGTGTGAGGGTGCGGGAGACAATCGTGTGGCCCCGTCGTTGTCATGACGACGGGGCCACACGCATGAGAAGGGCAGAGACGAGAACGATGAGCGTTCCGCTGGACAACGGTTCGTACGACGAGCAAGGGATCCCGGTGTGTCCGAGGCACCCGGAGGTCGCGGCCTACACGCGCTGCCAGCGCTGCGGACGTCCGGCATGCACGCAGTGCCAGGTGCCGGCCTCGGTCGGGTTCCAGTGCGTCGACTGCGTCGCCGCCGAGCGCAAGGCGAACCCGATGCCGATGCAGCGGTCGGAGCTCGGCATGCCCGCCGCGCCGGGACGCCCGCTCGTGACCTTCGGCATCATCGGCATCTGCGTGGCCGTCTGGGTGGGTGAGCTGATGAGCTGGAGCTTCTTCGGCAACGTCGCTTTCATCGCCCTGGCAGCACAGGACGAGCCGTGGCGTTACATCACGAGCGGCTTCGCGCACGACCGCAGCAACGTCATCCATCTGCTGTTCAACATGATGGCGCTGTACTTCATGGGGCAGTACCTCGAGCCGATGTTGGGCCGTCTCCGCTTCGCGGCCCTCTACCTCGTGGCGGTGCTCGGTGGGTCGGTCGGCTATCAACTGCTGACTTCGGCGCCCGTTCGGGGTGGCGACCTCTACGCGTCGGGATGGGCGACTCCGCTCGTCGGTGCGTCCGGTGGTGTGTTCGGCCTGTTCGTCGCCGTCATCGTGCTCAACCGACACCTGGGGCGCGAGATCGGCCCGATGCTCACCCTCATCGCCATCAACGTCGTGCTGGGCTTCACGATGAGCAACGTGGCGTGGCAGGCACACCTCGGTGGCGCGATCGTCGGAGGCATCGCCGCCGGCCTCTTGTACGCCGTGCGCCGCCGCTCGGCGGCGATCCAGCTCGGTCTGCTCGGTGGTCTCGCCGCGCTACTGTTCGCAGCTGCCTACGTCAGTTTCGCGATGGCCGACCTCAGCTGGATCCAAATCGTGCGCTGATACCAGGACGTCACGCCAAGAGGGCTTCATCGAGTGTTCGATGAGGCCCTCTTGTGTTGTCTACGTCAGGTGCAAGATACGGACAGAGTGATGCATCGTGCCGAACTCGGGTCACGAACAGACGGCGAGGGGGTTCGTGGCTCCTGGACGCTCGACGATGGTCTCCTTGTGGCCCGAGCTGTCCTGGAACGTGGCACGGTTGCCGTCGATGATGACCCAGCCGCGCTGATAGGGGTCGTCCCACCCCTTCGGCGTCCCGGCCTCGCTCGCGAGAGGGCCGCCCTCGCGGACATACCAGGTGCCGTTGTTGTTGAGTTCGCGCACTCCGCAGTGCGTGTAGAGCTTGAACGGCCCGGGCGACTCGCCGGGCGTCGCGTAGGTCCAGCCCGTCACCACGGCAGCCAGGCCCAGCATGGCCACCGACGTCCGCGTCACGTACCCATGACCTGAGTGTGCGCCGCGATGCCGCCGCCGTCCAGAGGTGAGTTCTTTCGTCATCAGGACGGTTCCATGGCGTGGTGAACGCTCGCAGTTCGCCGCAACGTCGATGAGAGCCTATCCACATCTCTCGCCTCAGCTCCAGATGGGGCAAGACAAACCGAGCAAGCGTCGTCCCCAGCTGTGGAAGACCCCCTCAACTGCGTCCGAAACCAGGGTTTTCCACAGTTTCCACAGGCATGGGTGTGGAGAAACCCGCGGAATGGGCGGCGTGTCGTGGGGCCGGGCCCGGTGAGTCACATGAGTTGTCCCCAGCTGACCTGCCCTTTTCCACCGGTGGACCACCGGTTTTCCACTGATCTGGATGCTTGTCCCCGGGCCGTCCACGCGTTGTCCCCAAGTTTGTCCACAGTTGTGGAAAACGACAGCCGTGTAATTACACACAGGCTGTGGATAACTCTGGGGAAAACATCCCACAACGTCGGATGCCCTCGACCCAATAGGGCCGAGGGCATCCGACGAAGTCGAAGGGGCGCTACTTCCAGCGCGTCATCATGATGAATCCCACCATGATGAAGGCGAAGCCGACGACGATGTTGATCGCATCGACGTTGGGGATCGGATACGCGCCCGAACTGATGTAGTACGTCATGACCCACACGAGGCCGAGGAGCATGAGGCCGAGAGCGGTCGGCACCCACCACCTGGGGTTGAGGCCGCCTCCGGAGGCGCGCGCGCAGCGGCGTCGGAGTTCTTACGGGCCACGGGGTACCCCTTCCGTGTCAGGCGTTCTGGAGGTGAGTCAACTAAGGTGAGAGCCTAGTTGACTCACTCGCCGGTACGCAGCATGAAGGAGGCGTCCGCGTGGCCGATTCGCCCAGCACTCCCGCGACCGACGCGCCGAATGACGCACCGAACGAAGCGCCCGGCGTCGAGCAGAACGAGAGTGTCCGGATGCCCTCGCGCCGCCGCGTGAAGCTCTGGCAGGTCGCCGTCCCGATCGTGACGCTCGTGGCCGGCCTCATGTTCGCCGTCAGTTCGCGTGCGGCCCACGGCATCGATCTGCGCTCGGGCAACACACAGCTCAGCGACGTCGTCGCCGGAGCCGACCGACGCGTCAAGGGGAAGCAGCAGTCCGTCGCTAGCCTGCGCCGTCAGGTCGAACAGGCGCAGAGCGCCGCCGCGAAGAAGGACGGACCAGCCGCACAGGCGTCCAAGATCAACGCTCAGGCGTCGAAGGAGGAGGACCCGGCCGGTCTCGCGCCGCTGACGGGGCAGGCGATCACCGTCACCCTCGACGACAGCAAGAAGAGCGTCGACCAGCTGCCCGAAGACGGTACTCCCGACTGGCTCGTCGTCCACCAGCAGGACGTCCAGGCCGTGGTCAACGCGCTGTGGCGCGCGGGCGCTCGCGGCATGATGCTCATGGATCAGCGCGTCGTCTCGACCAGCGCGGTGCGCTGCGTCGGCAACACCCTCATCCTTCAGGGTCGTGTCTACAGCCCACCGTTCACGATCAAGGCCATCGGCGACCCGGTGAAGCTCAAGGCAGCCCTCGACGACGACGAAGCGGTGAAGATCTACAAGCAGTACGTCGACCTCGTCGGGCTGGGCTATGACGTCAAGACGGAGCAGAACGCGTCCTTCCCCGCGTTCACCGGCTCGCTCTCCCTGAAGTACGCCCGGGCCCAGCGCTGACGGCGGCGCTGGGCCGTGCGAGATGGGCGCACCTAGACTGGTGGGCATGACCGACTCGCCGCGCATTCTCGTCGTCGACAACTACGACAGCTTCTTCTTCACGATCGTCGGCTACCTCCAGCAGTTGGGCGCCGAGACGACGGTCCTGCGCAACGACGCGATCAGCGCGGCCGATGGCGCCGATTTCGACGGCGTGCTCGTCTCGCCTGGTCCCGGCACCCCGGAGGACGCCGGCGTCAGCATGAAGATGATCGAGGCGTGCGGCGAGCGCAACCAGCCGATGCTCGGGGTGTGTCTCGGCCACCAGGCCCTCGGCGTCGTCACGGGCGCGACGGTGGGGCGTGCGCCGGAGTTGCTGCACGGCAAGACGTCCGAGGTCTTCCACGACGGCACGGGCGTGCTCGAGGGTCTCTCCGACCCGTTCACCGCCACGCGCTACCACTCGCTGACGATCGACCCGGCCACCGTCTCCGACGAACTCGTCGTCAACGGTCGCACCGACACCGGAATCATCATGGCGGCCCATCACCGTGACCTGCCGTTGCACGGCGTGCAGTTCCACCCCGAGAGCGTCATGACGGTCGGTGGTCACCGCATGCTCGCCAACTGGCTGCGGATGTGCGGCTCCACGACGGCCGTCGAGGCGAGTCACGACATGGCGCCGCTCGTGCGCGCGAGCTGACCCGCCGTCGCCCGGCCACGCGACACCGACGTCGAAGGGCCACCCCGGCCGAATCGGGGTGGCCCTTCGAGGTCTTCGTGACTAGTCGTCCTCGTTCGGCGGGCTCGCCGTGTTCGACGGCGTGAGCTCGGTCGTGTCACTCGGCGAACTCGGCTTGGTGCTCGAGGAGGTGGAACTGCTCGAGGAGCTGGAGCTCGACGACGAGGAGGACGGTGTCGACGTCGGTGAGGGCGTCGCCGTGACGGTGGCCTCGGGCTTCTGGCCGACCACGACGACCACGGCCGTGCCGTTGTCCACCTTCCTGCCCTGATCGGGCACGGAGATGACCTTGCCCTGCTTGGTCTCGTCGTCCGTGCGCTCGTAGGTCACGCTGATCGACAGGTGCGCCTTGTAGAGCGCCTGCGTCGCCTCGTCCTGGGTCTTGCCGACGAGATCGGGCACGGTGACCTTGCCGCTGCTCGGGTAGAGCGTGATCTCGTTGCTCGCACCGAGCGTCGAGCCGGCCTTGGGGTTGGTCTCGGCAACCTTGCCCGAGTCGACGCCGCTGTCGTCCTTCTTCTCCGAGGAGACCTTGATGCGGTCGGCGTCGATACCTGCGGAGATGAGGGTCTGGCGCGCTGTCTCGACCGAGTCGCCCACGACGTCGGGCACCTTCACGGAGTCTGGGCCCGTCGAGACGGTGAGCGTGACGGTGGAGTTGCGGTCGGCCTTGGTGCCGCCCGGCGGGTCCTGCCCGACGACGGTGCCTTCGCTCTGGTCGGAGGACGTCTCCTTGCGCTCGACCGTGAAGTCTTGCGACAGAGTCGAGAAGGCCTGGTCGTAGGTCATGCCCTCGACCTTCGTCACCGTGACCTGGTCGGTGGTGCCGCTCGGGTTCATGAAGAGGTAGCCGATGCCGAGGATGGCGGCGAGGGCCGCGATGACGGCGAGAGCCCACAGACCGCCGCGCGAACGCTTCGGCTCGTGACGCTCGTCGAGTTCCGCCGTGTGGTCGGCGCCGCGAGAGCTGCGCCGCGGCGCGTGTAGTTGACGACCTCCGTGCTGTCGCCTGCGGCCTGGGTACTCGCGAGGGCGGCCGCGGAGATCTCCTGGCCGGAGCGAGCCGCGAGCACGTCCGAACGGAACTCGCCGGCGCTCTGGTAGCGAGCGTCCCGCTTCTTCTCGAGCGAGTGCAGGACGACGGCGTCGAGCTCGGGTGACACCGAGTGCTCGTACAGCGACGGCGGCTGCGGCTGCTCACCGATGTGCTGGTAGACGAGGCTGACCGGCTCACCGACGAAGGGCGCACGCCCGGTGAGTAGCTCGAAGAGCACGCAACCTGCGGAGTACAGGTCGGTGCGCGGGTCGACGCTCTCGCCTTGGGCCTGCTCGGGGGAGAGGTAGCGGGCGGTACCGACGACGGCCTGGGCCGACGTCATCGTCGCGCCGACGTCGGCGAGGGCTCGCGCGATACCGAAGTCCATGACCTTGATGTTGCCGCCGCGCGTCACCATGACGTTTCCGGGCTTGATGTCGCGGTGGACGATGCCCTTGGAGTGGCTGTACTCGAGGGCCGACAGGATGCCCATCGTCACACGGCAGGCCTCGTCCGAGCTGAGCTTCTTCTCGTCGTTGAGGATCTCGCGCAGCGTCTGGCCGTCGACGTACTCCATGACGATGTAGGGGATGTCGACGGTGCCGCCGCCGGCCTCGACGAAGGTGTCTTCACCCGAGTCGTACACGGCCACGATGTTGGCGTGGTTGAGCCCGGCCGACGACTGCGCCTCGCGGCGGAAGCGCTGGAGGAAGGAGGGGTCGCGCGCGAGGTCGGAGCGCAGGATCTTGATGGCGACGGAGCGTCCGAGACGGGTGTCGTGGCCGGCGTGAACCTCGGCCATGCCACCGCGACCGATGAGCTCACCGACCTCGTACCGCCCGCCGAGAATGCGTGGTGCCGTGCTCATGCGGTCTCCTCCTGAGATCTCGTCGGGGTGGTCGGTCGTCGGGTCGTTCGTGCGTGGTTCGCCGGTGGGTGGTTCGTCGCGGCGCTCGCGGCTGCGGTCTCCGTCATCGCACGGCCGCCTCGAAGATCTGGCGTGCAGCGGGTGCGGCGACGGAGCCGGCCAGGGCTTCGACGCCCTGGTCTCCGCCGTTCTCGAGGACGATGGCGAGGGCGATCTTCGGGTCGTTGGCGGGCGCGAAACCGGTGAACCACAGGTCGGCGGCGTTCTTCGTGTCGCCCTGCGCGGTACCCGTCTTGCCGGCGACCTGGACGCCGGGGACGGCGGCCTGCTTACCGGTGCCGTTGTTGACGACGGCTTCCATCATCTCGGTGAGGGAGTCGGCGGTCTGTCCGGAGATCGGCTTGGCGCGCACCTTCGGGTCGGTCGACTTGATGACGTCGAGGTCGGAGTCGACGACGTTCTTCACGAGGTACGGCTGCATCTGGTTGCCTCCGTTGGCGATGGTGGCGGAGATCATCGCGATCTGCAGCGGCGTGACACGCACGTCGTACTGGCCGATGGCCGACATCGCCGTCTGGGGCTCGTTGAGCTGGGTCGGGAACGTGCTGGGCGTGACCCGCATCGGCACGCGCATGACGTCACCGAAACCGAACTTCTTGGCCTGGGAGGCGAGCTTGTCCTGGCCCAGGTCCATGCCGAGCTGGGCGTAGGCGGTGTTGCAGCTGACCTCGAGGGCGTGCAGGAGCGACGTCTCGTCGTTGGGGCCGCACGCGCGCCCGTCGTCGTTCGGCAGGGAGTGCGTCGTCTGGGGCAGACGCAGGGTGGCCGGGCCGGGCAACGTCGAGGAGTTCGAGTAGTTGCCGGATTCGAGCGCGGCGGCCGAGGTGACGAGCTTGAAGGTCGAACCCGGCGGGTAGAGAGTGCCGCCGATGGTGCGGTTGACCATGGGCTGGTTCGCGGCCGCGTTCATCTGCGTCCACGTCTTCGTCACGGCCTCGGTGTCATGCGAGGCGAGGTTGTTCGGGTCGTAGGAGGGCGAGGTCACCATGGCGAGCACGGCGCCCGTCTTCGGGTCGAGCGCCACGACGGCGCCGCGGCGGTTGCCGAGGGCCTGCGCGGCGGCCTGCTGGATCTTGGGGTTGATCGTCAGCTCGAGGTTGGCGCCCTGCTTGGGCTTCCCGGTGACGACGTCGACGAGGCGGCGGTAGAACAGCGAGTCGCTCGTGCCGGTGAGCACTTCGTTCTCGGCACCTTCGAGGCCGCCGCCGTTGCCGTAGACGAGCGAGCTGTAGCCGGTGACGGGGGCGTAGAGGCTGCCGTTCGTGTACTGACGCTCGTAGACGTACTTGTCGTTCGACTTGCGGCTCGTGGCGATGGCCTTGCCGTCGACGAGGATCGAGCCGCGCTCGATCTTGTACCCGGCGTTGATGATGCGCGTGTTGCCCGGGCGGTTGTTGAGCGACTTGGCCTGCAGCACCTGGATGTAGCTCGCGGCGAGCAGGACGGAGCAGAACAGGGCTGCGACGACGAAGCCGAGACGTCGGATGGGCGTGTTCATCGAACCTTCACCACCTGGGTGTCGTCGCTTCCACGGGTCGGGTCGGTCTCGGCGACGCTCGGGCGCCGGGCCTGGTCGGAGATGCGCAGCAGCAGGGCGATGATGGCCCAGTTCGCGAGGAGCGAGCTACCACCGGCGGAGAGGAACGGTGTCGTCAGACCGGTGAGGGGGATGACGCGGGTGATGCCGCCGAGGACGACGAAGCACTGGAGGCACACGGAGAACGCGAGGCCGGTGGCGAGCAGCTTGCCGAAGCCGTCGCGGCAGGCGATGCCGATGCGCAGGCCGCGCTCGACGATGATGGCGAACAGCACGATCATCGCCATGATGCCGGCGAGACCGATCTCCTCACCGAAGCTCGACATGATGAAGTCGGAGTTCGCTTCGGAGTAGTTGAAGGTCGGGTAACCGCGGCCCAGGCCGGTGCCGGTGATGCCGCCGAACGCGAGGCCCATGAGGGAGCGCGCGACCTGGTCCGACTGGCCGGGCGTGAAGGGGTCGAGCCACAGCGCGACGCGGTTCTGGAAGTTCGCGAAGAGCAGGTAGGCCACGTAGCAGCCGGTGAAGAACAGGATGAGGCCGATGGCCACCCAGCTGCGCCGCTCGGTGGCGACGTAGAGCATCGCGACGAAGAGGCCGAAGAACAGCAGCGAGGTGCCGAGGTCCTTCTCGAAGACGAGGACGGCCAGGGACATGAGCCAGGCGAACATGATGGGGCCCATGTCGCGGGCACGCGGCAGGGGGAAGCCGAGGAAGCGCTTGCCGACGAGGGAGAGCGCGTCACGCGTCTGCACGAGGTAGCTGGCGAAGAAGATCGTCAGGAGGATCTTGGCGACCTCGCTCGGCTGGAAGCTGAGCGGGCCGATGTGGATCCAGATGCGGTTGCCGTTGATGTTCATACCGATGAACGGGAGCATCGGCATCATGAGCAGCGCGAGACCGGCTGCGGCGAACGTGAACGTGTAGCGTCGCAGCTTGCGGTGATCGCGGATGAGGAACAGCAGCGTGATGGCGGCGCCCACGGCGATCGTCGACCACATGAGCTGACGCAGCGCGGCGCCCTCCATGATGTCGCGGCCGCGGGCGACGTCGATGCGGTGGATCATGACGAGGCCGAGGCCGTTGAGCAGCGTCGCCGTCGGCAGGAGGACGGGGTCGGCGTAGCTCGCGACGATGCGCACGACGAGGTGGAACACGAGCGCGAGAACTCCGAGACCGATGCCGAGGGTCATGATGTCCGCCGGCATCGTGCCGTCGATGGCGAGGCCGACGCTGGCGTAGGCGAACAGCACGACGACGACCGCGAAGCCGAGGAGGAAGAGCTCGGTGCCGCGTTTCGTGCCGGAGGTGGTGCGGGTGAGGCCGAGACTCACTGCTTGCACTCGCTTCCGTTCGGTGAGGCGGCGAGGCACTTCACCATCTCCGCCCGGAGACGTTCGACGGTGGCCGCGGCTTCCGAGTCGCTGGAGGCCTCGAGGCCGGCCTTGACCTTGGTGCGCCAGAACTCGGGCAGGTCGGCCGTCGGGATGTCCGTCTTCTCCTCCACATGGCTGAGCTCGAGCGGGCCGAAGCCGCCGTCAACGCCCTGGTGGATGGTGACTCGTCCGCCGGAATCCTTGACGAAGTACTGGCTCTGCGACCACGTCCAGCCCCAGATCGCGGCGACGGCGAGGGCCGCGAGGACGACCAGTGCGGCGATGGCGGCGTAGAACCGGCCGCGACGGCGGGGGCCGTCCTCGGCGAGCTGGGCGCCGCTGTGCTCCTCGGTCTCCTCGTCCTCGTCGTCGGAAACTTCGCGCGAGAGAGCGCGGGCCTTCTCGGCGGGCGTCTGGTCGCGCACCGGCACGGCCTCGGTGACGCCGTGTGCAACGGCGGCGCCGACGACGGCCGGCTTGCTCGAGAGGTCGAGCTCGTCGCTGTCGGCGACCTCGCCGACGACGACGGTGACGTTGTCGAGCGTCGAGGCCTTGAGGGCGATTTCGATGAGTTCGTCGGCGACGCGGTCGATCGGCTTGCCGGAGGTGAAGATCTCCTCGATCGTGCGGCCGCCGACGTAGTCCGACAGGCCGTCGGAGCACAGGAGGAAGCGGTCGCCGATGCGGGCCTCGCGCAGCGAAAGGTCAGGAACGTCGTTCTCGCGGCCGGTGAGGACGCGGGTGACGAGGCTGCGCTGCGGGTGGTGGACGGCCTCGTCGGGGGTGATGCGGCCGGAGTCGAGCAGGCTCTGGACGAAGGAGTGGTCCTTCGTGATCTGCGTGAACTTGCCGTCACGCAGTTGGTAGGCGCGGCTGTCGCCGATGTTGGCCATGGCGAGCTGACGGCCGGCCTTCATGAGGACGATGAGCGTCGTGCCCATGCCTTCGCGGGTCGGGTCGGCGTCCATCTCGCTGCGCAGCTTCTCGTTGGCGAGGTGGATGCGGTCCGCGAGCTGGTCGAGGACGTCGTCCGCGCCGACGTCGTCACCGTCGAGGGGCACGATCTGGCCGACGACGGTGGAGCTGGCGATGTCACCGGCGGCGTGGCCGCCCATGCCGTCGGCGAGCACGAGCATCGTGTTGCTCGCGTAGCCGGAGTCCTCGTTGCGCTTCTTCGAGCCGAGGCCGACGTCGGAACGAGCGGCGAATCTCAGGGCGATGGGCATGGGGTCACTTCCTCAGCTCGAGGACGGTGCGGCCGATACGGATGCGGGTTCCCGCGTCGACGTGGACGTGCTCGCCGATGCGTTCGGCGCCGATGTACGTGCCGTTGGTGGAACCGAGGTCGTCGAGGTACCAGCCGTCGGCCTCGGGGTAGATGCGTGCGTGACGCCCGGAGGCGAAATCGTCGGACAGGACGAGAGAGCACTCGGGGTTGCGCCCGAGCAGGACGCCGGATTCGGTGAGCGGCAGTGTCGTGCCGCGCATGGCGCCCTCGATGACGGCCACGTGCGTCGGGCCCTTCTTCACGGCGCGCGGCGTCTTGGCGCCGCGCTCACGCGAGGAGGCGCGCGAGGCGCGTCCGCCACCGGTCTTCGCTCCGTAGAGGTCTCCGCGCAGGACGCCGACGACGGCGAACACGAAGAACCACAGGAGGGCGAGGAGGCCGATGCGGATGGCCGTCAGCGTCAGTTCGTTCACGTGCGGTCTCCCAGGTGGATCGTCATCGACGTGCGGCCCAGGGTGAGCCGGTCACCGTCGTGGACGTGGGTGGAGTCGATGCGTTCACCGTTGACGTAGGTGCCGTTGGTGGAGGCGAGGTCGCGCACGCTCATCACGAGGTGGGGGCCGTCGTGGGTGATGCGGATTTCGCTGTGGCTTCGGCTGACGCCCGGGTCGTCGATGATGATGTCGGCCTCGTCGTCGCGGCCGAGCACCGTGATGGCGCCCAGCAGCGGGTAACGCTGGCCGTCGATCTTGAGCCAGGGGCGCTCACGCGGCGAGACGGGGCGCGGTGGGCGTGCGGCACGCCGGCGGGGATGTGACGTGCCGTGGAGTCCTGCGGCTCCTCGGCCGGGGAGAAACCGGTGGGGTCGCCGTAGTCGTCATCGTCGTCCCACGCGAGGCCGCGGCCGGTGGCGCGGTTGTCGGGGTGGGCGTCGTCGAAGCCGTTGCCGTAGTCGTTGTTGTCATACGCGTCGTCGGCGTACCCGTTGTCGACGTCGTGACCGGCGCGCTCGTCGCCACGCTCGTCGGCGAAGCCGTCGTACTCGTCGTGGCCGTCGTGTGCGTCGTGCTCCTGACGGCGCGGCGCATCCGACCCGGCAGCGTCCCGCGAGTAGGCGCCGCCGAGGCTCGAGGGCGCACGGTTGGTGTTGCCCTCGAAGGGATCGGGGGCGTGCGAGCGGCCGTCGTATCCGTAGTCGCCGTTGGTGCCGTGTGCCTGACGGTGGTCACGGCGGATGTCTTCGCGCGGTTCACGCGGCTGGTGCTGCTCACCCGGGGCCGGCTTCGCGGCGTCGTCGGGGGCGTAGCCGGTGAGGTAGTCCTTGATGCGAGAGCCGAAGCCACGGCTGGCGGGTGCTGCGGCGCCCGCGCCTGCGGCCGTTCCGGCGGCAGCGGTCGCCGGGCGGCCGGCGTCGCGGCCGGGGCGGGGCCCGCGGTTGGAGGAGTCGTGCGAGTTGCGCTCGTCCTGTTGGTTGTGGGGACGGACGTTCGCGCGCTGGTGCGCGAGGGCTTCGGCGGCCTTCGCGGTGGCGGGGCGCAGGCGGAAGACGCCGGTCTCGAGGGTCTCGGATTCCTGCAGGACGATGGTGAACGGGCCGCCGGGCGAGTAGCGCTGCTCGTCGGCGTGCTCCTGGGCGCTCGCGATGAGTTCGTCGTCGAGTTCGTCACCCCAGGCCGAGAGGCGGTCGTAGTCGGTGGGGGAGAGCTCGATCGTGAAGAGGTTGGGCACGATGGGGCGCTTGCCGCGGCCGACGGAGGCTGCGCGGTCGTCCATGGCACGGCGGATGCCGGAGGCGATCTCGACCGGCTGCACCTCGCTCTTGAAGGCGCGGGCGAAGGCGCCGTTGACACCTTGTTCGAGTTTGCTCTCGAGCTTGTCGAACAACCCCATGGGTGCCTCCTCGTTGTGTCGTGGCCGGCGTGGAGGCCGGTGGGCCTCACGGCCTTCGACTCCCCTCGCGGCGCGGTGGTTCCGTCGGTCGGCGGCCTGTGCGTCGGTGGTGTGCGGGCAGCACGCCGGTCTGGTCGGGTGAACCAGGGATTCGATCGTAGCCGTCGGCCATGGGGAACCGCTGAATTCCTGCCCTCCGCGCGTGCCTGTGCGCCTGCTGAGGAGCCGGTTCGACGCCCGGTCCGGTGGCCGGGGCGACGCGCGCCCTGCCGATTTGGCGAACCGTGTGGCGGTAGGGAATGATAGTTGAGCACTCGCGCGAGTGGCGGAACGGCAGACGCGCTGGCTTCAGGTGCCAGTGTCCGAAAGGGCGTGGGGGTTCAAATCCCCCTCGCGCACGCGGGGTAGTTCACGAAATAGGTGGGCTTGAGTTCACGAATCCCGGTTTGAGAGAGATCTCGGACCGGGATTCGTGCTTTTCGGGGGTATGTGGAGCGTCGTTGAGGGGGTGGGGGTGGCTTGGGTTGGCACCTGAGTCATGGTTGGGGCGCACGTGGCGTTTTGTGGCATGAATATGGCCCCAGTCCGGGTGTTTCCGGGCTGGGGCCATTGCTGGCTGTGCGTGTCAGCTGCGTGTGGGGCGTGTTCGGTTTGTCTTGGGCTCAAGCGGAGGCTCGCTGCTTGGCTGCGGCCCGGCTCGGGGTGGTTGGTCGTCGTTGAAGACGGTCAGTTCGCCCGCTGGCTGGGGCTCGACTGGGGTGCCTGCGGGTGGGAGCTGCTCGGGTTTGCCGTCGTCGTGGTTGTAGCAGGTGCGTAGGACGGCGATGTTGGTCGCTGCGACGATGAATCCCAGCATGATGGTGTTCTTCGCGAGTCCGAACACGCGCGCACTGTGGCGTTGCAGGCTCATGTGGTGTTTCTTCACGGAGGCGTTGAAGGATTCGGACATGTTGCGGGCGCCGTAGGCCTCGTGCCAGCGGCTGGTGCCGAATAGTTCGGGCTGGCGGTGCTTGGCGCGAGGGTCGGCTGCCTTGACGGTGATCGTGGCCCCGCAAGCACACTTCGTGCCCGCGTCGCAGTTAGTCAGTGGCTTGTGCTCTGCCCAACGCATGGAGCGGGGGTGGTTGGGGCAGCGGACCTTGCCCGTGAGGACGGGGCCACGGTAGCGCTGGTCCCCATCTGTTGCCTTTCCCTCGCCGTTCTCATCGCGTGGGCTCAACTTGGCTGGTCCGTTGGCGGAGAACGCGTAGGCACGGCGTTCGTCGTAGTCGCGCGCCGCGGCCGCCTTCTCCTCTTTGGTAGCGCCTAGGCCCGGGCGGCGAAGTTCTTTCAGGCGTTTGGGCATGTTCGCGATATACGGGTGGCCGTCGAGAAAGATGATGCCCGGCTTGTCAGCGGGGGCGAGACGGGTCTCTTTTTCGCCAAGGTCGTGGTGCTGGACGATGCCCTGCTTGCTCAGTTGGAGCGCCCAGTTCTCGTGTTTGGCCATGGAGTAGCCACGATCCACGCACACGGCCGCGATCCTGTGACCGTCTTCTTCGAATGTTCGGTTCAGACGCTCGATCAGGTTAAGTCCGGCCCTGGCCTTCGATGAGCCAGCAGGCGCGACTTCGATCCCGTAGGCGAGTGCTGCCCGTGCGTCTGAGCCTTTGACGGGCGTCGAGGTCGCGATGTGGAGGTCATAGCCGAGGAACGTGTCCTTGCCTTTCATTTGTTTGCCCGAGCGGTAGCCATCCCTAGCGTCCTCGTCGAGTGAGTGCACGAGCCGCTTGTCGGCACCGACGTAGGGAAAGGCGCGCACCTGTGCGCCTCGGGTCCGGTGGCGCGAGCGGCGCATGACCTTGCCGTCGACAACTTCCGTTGGTGTCTCTTTGTCGGAGTCGCCAGCGATGGCCTCGCCGGCCAGTCCGAGGACGTTCAGGCTGGCGCGGGAGCGGCGCGCAGCATCGGTTTCGAAGTCGGTCGAATCCATCGCGATCGTGTCTGACAAGACCATCCCTGGGGGGTGGGTGGCACGGATCAGAGAATTGGCGATGTCGTGTTCTGTGAGGGTGAGTCGAGGTGGCCGGACCTGTCCTGTTTTCACGTTCACGGATGGACGGCACGCTTTGATGATGGTTTCGAGCCCTGACTCCACGTGGGCGTAGGTGATGTCGAGGCCTCGCAGCCCCAGCTGCCACCGTTGCGTGGGCGTAAGTCCGTTAATGACGGCTAGCGCTCCTGTCATGTGAGCTTGGCCGCGTGAGTGCATGACCGCCAATGCGATTGCGGTGAACCACGCTTCCCAGGGAAGGTAGCGTCGGGGGCCGGGGCGGTGACCATCGAGCTCCGTCGCGACGATCTTGACCGTTTCCATTCGACGGACGGCGGCCAGGGCGCGATCAAAGTCCCACGAACCCGTCTGGACAGCGGTCGCCGGTGCCATCCCGTGTTCTTCATCGGTGATGACTATGGCGGTAAGCCCGTCTGTTCGGCTCGCCCTGCTCGTGTTGGTCATCGTGATGTCAGCCGATCTGTCCATCAGGCTGCGAGCCGCCACGGCGGGACCTCATCCCGGCGGCCAGTGGCATCCATGCGTCGTGCTGTGAGCGCACCGGAACGTACGCGAGGTAGTTCGAGACTGCGGAACTGTGGTGGAGGCCAGCCATCGCTGCGAACTCCGCGATGGTGACCTCGCCCGAGAGACACTTCACGGCCCACGTGGTCCGCAAACGCATCCACGTCAGAGGCGGCAAGGAAGCGGGCAGGGCGAATGTGCTCAGGTCTTTCCAACCGCGCGACACGCTAGGCGCCGTGCTCGATCCGCCAAGAAGGCGCCCGACGGGGCGGGCCCGGCACAGGAGTCGCAAGGAGTCCGAAACGTCGCGCCGTACCGGCACGAGCCTGTCCACCAGCGCCAAGACGAGGAGATTGTCATGCAGCGGATGCTCCAGGACCTGCTCGCCGCGTAGTTCGAGCATCTCCGTCGGTCGCAAACCCGCGCCGAGCCCAAGGGTCAGGACACTCGTGAGAATCTCGCGCCTGCGCGCTGTGGATTGTGCGCCGGCAGCCGCCCAGAAGCCTTTCAATTCACCCGACGTGTAAGGCGGACAGGCCGTGGGGTGCTCGCGAAGGTTGGGTCCCGGGTGTGCCCACCCCGCTCGGGTCGTCGCCGCGCGCCCGACGCTGCTGAGTTCACTCCGCACTTCTCGTCGGGAACGATCCGATCGTGTTCCGCGCAAGGACGCGACGTACTGCTCGACCCGGGCGGGCGTGAAGATCAGCTCCGCTGAGAGAGGCACGTCGAGCCGCAAACACCACAACGAGAACGCCGTGACCACCTTCAAGCGCTTCTGAGTTGTCGTAGGCCCGTTCGTGATGGCGAGCCGAACACTCTCACGAACGAGGCTTTCAATGCGCTTCCACTCGCCGGCCGTGCAGGTTCTCCGAGTCGGCTCGTACGCGGCGATGACCTCTGCGCTGGTGTGACAGACCACGCCACCAACTGCGATGGGCTTCGGCCGGTCCGGGTGAAACAACAACTCCGGTGCTACCTGGGACCGGACACGTGCGACCTCGTTGTGAAATGCCGTCACCCGGTCGTCAGGTGTGCCGCTGAAGCAGTGGGGGGTTTCAGTGCTGAGAGTTTTTGGGTGTACTGAATTCATCAGCCGCGTCCTTTCGCTGAGCGGTTGATCGTGGTGGCCGCTGTTGCAGCAGCGAGCCGCTATATGTCGGTCCCGGCGTCGCGGGGCGTGAGTGTCGTGGTGTGACGCTCGCGCCTCGCCCGGGATGGGTGCCGTGTCTGCTCGGCGCCGGCATGCCGTCTGGTGTCTGTCACCTCCCTCGCATGTCTGATTTCTGCTGGTGTGTGGTTCAGGACCTACGTGTTGCGCGGTCAGGCCCCGATCTGGAACGCGTTGTCGGCGGCTCAGGGGTCTGAGGCTGTCCGTGCATCGCGCTGGTCTTTCGACCTGAATCAAGCCAAACAGCGAAGTGACGACTGCGGCAGGGGGGTTTTCGCCGCTGTCCGCTTCGTCCTCCGACCGGTGTGAAAACGCGAGATACACCCGCCATCTAGGGGAAAATGGCGGGTGTATCGCGGTATTTGTGTTGCTGGTTTGCTGTGGACTGCACGCAATGCGGCCCGCCAAGTGTGGCCTCCGGTAAGGGGTGGGGGAAGGCCCAAGGTGTGTCATGTTCATGAGGTCCTGGGTGCGTGTGCGCTCACACCTTCCCGGCGCGCGGAAGGGTGGTTTTGCTCACAGGGCGGCTGGCCTGACGCGATCGACATCCACTCGAGATCGGTGCGAACACGAACGTGGGGGAGGTAAAGCTCAAGGGACTTGGCACTAGTCGTTCCGGCCATTTGAAGAAATTCAGCGATTGTGACGCCCTCCGACAGAACGGCGGTTGCCCAGGTCGTTCGCAGTCGCGAAAGGGATAGCTGCGGCACACCACGCGGGATGTCGAGGTGGCGTCGCAGTGCGTGACTGCGGTGTTTCACCGCCGCGGCCTCCGACACCCGTTCTCCCAATAGGGGCCCCTCGGGCTGTGATGCGCACAACTCCTCAAGCACTGCGGTGACGTCCTGGCGAACGGGTACGAGACGGTCCGGCAACACGATGACCCACAACCGGGGGTTGACAGGATGTCGGAGAACATGCTTGGCGGCCACCACCGCGACTTCGCCACTGAGCAGGCCGGCTCCCAGCCCCGCGACTAGCAGCGTCCGAAAGTATCGACGAGCTCTCGCGTTGCGCTGTGCTTCTGCTACCTCGAAGAGTGCTTGCGTCTCGTCTGCGGTGTAGGGGAGAGCGAGGTAGGCGTTTCTTCGTAGCGGGGTCACGGGACGTGACCAGGCCGCCTTCGTCGTGCAGGCGATGCCTATGGTTCTCAACGCGCCCCGGATAGATCCGACGCTTCGATCAGCGCGACCGCTGAGTACGCCGATTGCATACGTTTCGACTCGTTCTGGCGTGAACACTCTTTCCGGGGCCAAGGGCACATCCTGTGCATGGCACCAAGCGACGAAGGATGTCGCGTAGGACATTCGTGTTCGGGCTGTCGCCGGCGAAGTACAAGGCGCCTGACTCACACACTGGCGAACGAATGCGCCGATCTCCGCCCACAGTTCCCGCGAGACTTCGTGTTGCGGTCCCGGGACGTAGGCCGCGTACACCTCAGCAGAGGTCCTACACGTCACCCCACCCGCTCTCACAGGAGGGGGCTGGGTGGAGGAGCGCCATCTGGGATCGATGCGCTGCTCTGCGCGAACCCGCTCGACGGCCTGGTCAAACTCAAATCTTGTCGGAGTTCCGTCTGGCGACACGTCAGTCTCCTAGTGCTTTGGCTGGTCCGCTTCCTGCCTCTATCCCTGCGTCGACGAAGGTGGTTGCACCGGAGTGCGCCCGCGATGGTTGACACGACATATCGGGGATACTAATCTCCAAACTGTGCCGCATGCCAGCCCTCAGATCAGAAGCTCGGCCTCGGGATACCATCAGGCCATGCCCCGCTATAGCCGACCTCAGCCGTGGGAGCTGTCGGCGAATTGGCCGGACGTTGCGGCAAGTGATTCCGCTGGGGAAGTGGCACGTCTCTTGGCCGTGAACCTCAGGAAAGCGATGGGCGGGCGTAGTGCACGTGCGGTCGCCGCCGAGACGGGCGTTGACCACACCCTTATCGGCAAGGTGTTGAACGGCAAGACGTGGGCCGACCTCGCCACCATCGCCCGCCTGGAGGACGCCCTTGGGGTTGATCTCTGGCCTCGACGAACTGACCGATCCAACTCGGTCAGCTAGGGGTAGTGCGCCAAACCCTGCCCTCAAGCGCGGCGCTTGGATGATCGCTTCGCTGAAGGTGGCCAGTCGGTGCCGTCGAGGCAAGGTCGGCCCCTCCATTGGAGGTCATGACGGCGAGGTCGACGCATGAGAACGCGGTCCGGTGTTGACTGTTGGACACCCCAATTAGACGTCGCCCTGTGGTGACACCCCTAGACCGCAGTTCGGGTCATTCGACGTGGGGTCAGTAGTTCGAAGTGCAAACTGGCCGCCCACCGCGGGGTGCTCAGCCGGAGTTGGTCACTTGAGAAGATCGGAGGGTTGGACGACAAGAGCAGTCGCAAGGTCTTCCAACCGCTCGAAGAGTAGGCCCCTGCGGCCGTGCTCGACTTCAATGAGTTGATTGCGGCTCAGACCGCATTCGAGCGCCAGAGCCTCCTGGGTCAAGCCTGCCCGTACGCGTTGTGCGCGGATGTTCGCGCCTACTCGCATGCGGCTGGCTTGCCACCGTTCCTGCTGCTCAGGCGTTGCGGCGGAACGGCGTGCGGGCATGCACCTGATGTCACGCTAGAAGGGCGCGAATGTCTGCCCTACTAGTTGGGCATTTCGGTAGGGTGGGATCTGCCTAACCATCGACCGGAGGCCTTGGCCATGAATGCCCACCCAACACGCACCGTCGCTACCTGCCTGGTGGCCCTTGCATCGCTCACTGCCTGCGGGGGTGGCAGCGGTGCGGGTGATAAGGCCTCGTCCTCGTCCTCGTCGCCGGCGGTGAAGGTGAGCTTCGCTGAGGCGATTAAGTCGGAGCAGGCCGCGACCGAGGCGTGCCGTGCCTTGGTCGGGGATGGGATGAAGCAGGCGCGGTGGTTGACCCATGTCTCGACCGATGGTGGAACCAAGGTTGATGGGACCATTGGGCAAGCCACCCGGGGGCCGTCTTTCACGTGCACGGTCACCGACAAGAAGGGCGAGTTTGCTGGGGACGGGTTCACTGTCGTGACTGGCCGGGAGAACTTCGACTACGAAGCACGCCAGGATATTGAGAGTGCTTCTGAGCCGGATCGCGCGGCTTCAGCTTGGAACGAGCGCGCTGGGCTCGGGGTGCTCGCCGACGCGGTCCGGACCGGCAAGAACCAGGCTGCCGTGCGTGACTTGCAGTCGGTGATCGATCAGGTCGGGAAGTAGCTTGTGAGCATGGTGCGAGACCTTGTCACTTACGAGATCTACAAGGGGTTTCACCGCGCCGCGAATCGTATGCTCACGAACTTGCACAAGCGCCACGACGGGCCCTCCGGGCAGAGTCCGCCCGACGCTGATCGGGCTCGTGTCGGCATCGAGGTGGCCCTGTGTGAGATCGCCGGTTCTCTCGACGCGGCTGTTCTGTACGAGAGGGCCTGTTCGTTGGAAGCCCTCCTCGTGCCGCGCGGGTGGGTCACCCACTGGCGAAACGTGTTGAGCGAGACGTACAGCCCTTTCGTGGTCTTCGCGTGGCACCCCTCGTCTCCGGATGACGAGACGTCGCCCACAATGATCGCCCTGGTCACGAACCGCGACGGCTTGGGGAACCCCGCGCTGCTTGTGACTTTGGCGGACCGTCAAGACGCGCCCCGTTTCCACCGACGCCTGTCCAGTGCCGAGGTCGAGGAACTGGACCCGTTGCTCGATGAGCTCGAGGCCTACCAGGCGCCGCCGCGCCCTGCCGGTGTGCCGCAAGGATTCCAAGGCGGCGGACCGCTTCTTTTCACGACAGCACGGTTCATGGACGACGTCCATCCACCACAGAGTGTCGGGTAGCGAAGCTCAGCGGGAGCAGGTCAGGCGTGAGCGTCAATGATCGCGTCGAGATCGATCGCGTGAATGTTGTCCTCCGGTGCTGTGGACGGCAGCGCGGTGGCATGGACGTTGAGCACGGCGAGGACTTGCGCGAGTGCTGCGCGGTCGTGACCGTGTTCGAGTCGGGCGACGAATTGCTCGTCGACGTTCGCGCGACGGCCGAGTTCGGTGTGGGTCCACCCCTGCGCAGTGCGTTCTTCACGCACGACGTGCGCCACAGCCTCAGGCGTGGTCATGTGCCGATTCTTCAAGGTATTCATACGTGGAGTTGTTCCCTCCAGGTCGCGTCCAAGAACTCACGATTATCCCCAAGGATCTATACGCCAGCCCACGGCGGACTCGGCCCGGCCAGTCAGCCAGGCGAGCACTTCGGCGCGTTGCTCGGTGCCGCTGATCCGTTCCGTCAACGTTTGAGCCACCACTCCCATTTCCCAGTCGACATATTCCGTTGGCCACGAGACCGGCGTCAGGCCAATGTCCAAGTCCACGCCATGCATCAAGATTTCACGCAGTCGGTGTGCAGGACAGGCGGTCACTGGGTAGCTTCCGCCTCCCATGTACTGCCCGTTAGGCCAGCCGTTTGCCTCCGCTTCCCGAAGGCGGTCGCCAAGACGTGAAAGGAACGTTCTGCGTCGGCAAGCAGATCTGTGCGCGACTGTCGAACGCTGACTTCGATCTCCTTCGTGCGTTGTCCCTCACCACCGGGGTACTTGGGCTCGTCGATACCTCGTAACGCTCCGTGGACCCGCCGCGCAGTCGCATCTGCATTGCGCGCCAAATGTGCGACGACGTGAGCCCGTGACCAACCTGGCAGCGCTGAAGGCCGGCGCAACTCTGCCTCGCCGAGCCTCAGGATAAGCCGCAGCAAAAGCTCCTGGTGCTCGAAGCAGAGACGCGTTGCAGTGCGCGTTCCTAATTCAAGGTCGCTCATGTGCTCATCTTCTCTCGGCTGGAAGAGAAACCCAGGGCGCTTCACGTCGAACCGGCCATTGGGGCGGGTAGCTGAGGGATGCTGCCGTGGGGTAGGGACGCGCGGTGCTCGTGCGGCCTCACCCGATGGAAATGGAGATTGAGCGGATGCTGTTGCCTCATGAGTTGGCTCGTTCCGTGGAGGGTCTGTCGCGCGTTGTGAGCGACTTCGGGGACGAACGGGACCCGTCAGGACGCGCTGAAAGCGCTTTCAGCGGTTCGAGGGGGTCGCCTGGAAGTGGACGAGTGGTTACGCCTGATGGAGCGCGCAAGCGACCTACCTTGACCGCGAAAACAGGCCACAACGCCACCCACGCGCCGCGCCCAAATACCTGCCACAGGCCGCGCGCTGGTCCTCCGAACGTGACGCGCAGTCGCGGCCCAACGCGTACGGCCAGGGCCAACCCTGAAGGCGGTTGTCACCACCGCCGTCTAGCGTCATTCGAGAAGGGAAAGGGGGTCCATATGACGAGCGAGGCAAAGCCGCAGCGCACGATCATTGATCCGGTGGCGACGCATGACTCGATGTTTGAGGGGGCTGCAGCACTCCCATTCTTCTGGCAGGCCGATCGCCGGTCATCTATCCGACGCTGTAGCCAATGCCGGGTTGGACTTTGCGCTTCCCACACATCTGATCCCGTATCCCCTGAAACTATCGGTCCCATCCACCAGACTGATGCACGCAGCCTGGGTCGAGTGAGAAAGGGGGTGCTCCGGGATGGTTGAAGTCCGGAAGGGCAGCACCGCCGAAACCTTGGAGTTCTTCCACGGTCTGCTCGATGCGCACTTCCGCGCGATTCATGAGCGACGCCAGCAACTCGGCACGCCGGCGCCGGTCTTCGCGCTCGAACACGGACTGGATGGGGACGACCGCAAGCTCCTCCACGATGCCGTCGTGGCGGCGCATACCGAGCGCATCATTACCCGAGCTTCGAGTCGCTGGTGGTTGCCGCTCGTCGTCCACGCCGCTGAGGTTGGCTACATCTACGATGGCATCGAGTTCTGGCCGATCTATGCGAAGGCGACGCCGGGTTGGATCGACAGCGAGTACGAGCGCGACTGCGTTCGCGCATGGTTCAACAAGTTCTCCAGCGAGTACGGCGGCGCGATCCCCCGTGGCGCCTGGGCGACCACGTTCCGGAAGATCGCCTGGCCGATCACCCACGCCGTTTTGCCTCGCTACCTGCAAGTGCAACTGGCTCGGATGCTGTTCGACTATCGGACGGCGTGGCCGAGCCTGCTGGACGATCCCCAAGCGCTGGGCATCCGGCTCCACTCCTGGTCGCGCTACTACGGCGAACGGCTAGAGAAGTTTTGTCAGAACACCGCCCTGCTTGGCCACGTGGCGGTCGCCCTCCTCCTCTCAGGCGAGGACACGCCCTCGCCTTACATCGAGTCGTCAACGCTTGACCGTCTCGTCGACAGCCTCAATAGCGAGCGCCAGTCACGGCGGTGGCTGCACGATGCGCGGCGCTGCGCCAGCACGGTCCGGACTCGCAACTTCAAGGCGGCGTCAGGCGGCGGTGACGCAGGGACAGGAAAGGTCGAACGACGTCCGCCTGCCCTGACGGACCCGAAGCTGCAACTCAGGGAGTTGGACGGCGTTTGGCACGCCTACGCGGTCATCCCAGACCTGAAGCCGCTGCAACATCGTCTGCATGTCGTCTACGACGAGATGCGTCGCGCACGAGCCTCCGTGGCCGGGTCAAAGGACATCATCCGGAGCGGAGCCCTCCTCTATGCACTCGCACCCATCGAATTGTCCACCTGGCCGTCGCCCCGGGACCCGTTCCTTCAGTTGGCAGGCGCGCCGCAAGAAGTGAACCTCCTGATTGCAGACCAGTGCCGAATGACGCGCGGCCCGTGGTGGGTCTTCCGGCGCAAACAGGGACAGCCGGCGCCGGAGATCAAGGGCAAATTCGTCCGCCCGGGCGGCCGGTACGTCATCCTCGGAGCACCGGACCTGGATCCGCCGGAGGTCGCGTGGTGCGAGCCTGTCGAGCCTGCCGTCAATGGCACGACCATGTACTCACTGGACGTGCCAAAGGCAATCTCTGAGGAAGAGTCAAGGGCGCTCGTCGCGGCCGGACTTTCGATTGTGTCGGATCTATCGATTCAGCCGGCGGGAGTGGCAGCCAGCAGTTGGGACGGCGAGGGCGCGGCCGAGTGGCTCGCCGGTGAGCCGATCCTCGTTATGATCCACGCCGAACACTCGCCGCAGAACTGTCGCCTGACGATCAATGGCGACCCGTACTACGTTGAATGGCCGTCCGGTGAGACCGACCTGTTCCTGTCGCTCGACGGGCTGGCAACCGGCACCCATGAGGTTGTGGTGTCACTGGGCGACCCCGAGCACGACGCGCGCCAGGTCAGCGGGACGCTCACGGTATCGATCGTCGACCCCCAAGCTCCGGCCGAAGGTCTCTCGGCGGGCGAGGGCATCCGCGTCCGAACCTCCCCCGCACAGCCGACATTGCCGGAGTTGTGGGACGGCCATGCCGTTATCGAGGTGGACGGCCCCGAGGCGACGCGAGCCGATCTGCTCATCACGCTGCAAGACGGGGACGCGAAGCCGCTGGGCGACACGCTCAAGCGAACTTTGGAGTTGCCGGTATCGGGAGAAGACTGGCGCCGGGTGTTCTCGAAGCTTCGGGAGAGCAACGAGTTGGCGCGACACTACGACGAAGCCGACGTGGCCGACGTGACGATCAGCCGGGCGGGGGTCGGGTTCGCCCGCATCGCCTGCGAACGCGGCTTCCGCGGCCTTCGGTGGGTACTCAACAAGGACCACCAGAGCGGCTATCGGGCACGCCTCATCGACCGAACCGACGGCGAGTCGGTCTCGGTTGACTTCTACCCGATGGATCGTCCGCTCAGTGCGACAACTCACGCTCCAGAACAGGAGTTCATTGGCCCACCCCGAGGCGGCCTGCTGTGGGCTTCCAGCGGTGACCAGGTTGCGGGACAGATCATCCCGCCTGACCCCAACGAGTTGCTTCGGATCGGGCCGACAACACCGTCCTTACCTGCGCGCCCCAAGTCACTGGACGAGGTTTGCACGCTCATCCACCACCACCGCCGCTGGAGTGCCGCCGAGCTGCCTGCCCACCCCTTTGGTGTGCGAGACCGGGTGCGGGTGCTTCAGACGCTCACCACGGCGATGGCAGTGATGCTGGCTCCCGGGCGGTGGGCGCACTTTGAGCACCAGATCGCGGACCTTGCACCGGAGGACGTCGATCTGAATCGCGCCCAGAAGCTGGTGGGTGATACGACGCCGCAGCGGGCGACGGCGCAAGCGATCGCCTCGCGCCTATGGGAGTGGAACACTCCGGAGGCGCTGATCGTGGGATTCACCGCAGCGATCTCCGACCTGGCGACGTCGAGCGGCATGAAGGACACCCGCAAGGGCGCTCGATTCCTGCTGCAACTCGCTAGTTCCCCTGGCGAGCTTGCCGACTGGGACGAGGACGAGCTGAATCACTACCTGCGCTGTGTTCTCACCGATCCAGTGCTTGTGCGATCTGCTCGCTTTGCGGTGCTGGGAACGATCGATGAAGTAGCGGGAGGCGTGGGATGACCGTCCAACGGATCGAACGGGCTGAGGTCGCCGCCCGCGCGGTGGCCATCCTCGGCCTGGATCACGAGGTGATCGACCTTCTCTCGACTGAGGCACTGTGCGCCTCACTGCGACGAACCGCGTCGTTTCTCTGTCCGGCTTCGCCTCGTCAGATCGTCGATACCGTCATGAATGCACTCGCACCACTGGCCGAGGATCTCGACCGTGACACAGTCGTCGAGGCGCTTGATGCCCTCTTGATGTCCGGCGATCTGCTGGAACTCCGCCAGCCGGGCGAACGAACTCGTCTCCTGTTCCTCGGCCCACCATCCTTCGTTGAGAAGCAGCCCGGCGAATACATGCTGCTCGGGGTCCGGCCACGAAATATTGCGCTCGTCGACCAAGTTGCCGAGGATGTCGAGGTCATCCACGATGGGCACACACGGTCCGTCCTGTTAGACCCGACAACGGGCCAAGAGACGCTTATCGCGGCCGGACTGCACCGAATCTCGAAGGAGCAGTGGACCAAGGCACCGCGAATCGAGCCTGCCGCGCAGGTGCTCGATCACCTGCGCAAGCAATTTGCCGCTGAGCGAGCCCCGGGTGTCGTCACCGGACTGACGATCATCGACCCCTCACGGCCGATGCACTTCTACAAGGGCCGATGGAACGAGCCGGCCGAGGAGCACACGGGCATCTTCACCGGGCGCCGTCCACAGGCCTACGGCGCGCCAATCTGGTGCGCCATCGAGATGGCGGGGGGTGTGCCGCAATCAGTGCTGGACCTTCCGGTGAACTCAAGCATCGCGCCGGGCTGGGACGAGGCTCGGCGCATTCAGGCCGCGCTCGATGCGGAGCGCGGCACTCCGCAGACCTTTCGACGTCGCCGCGACGGGTCGCCAACTGGCGGCACGTTTTTGGACTTCTTCGCGCCGTTGCCTACGTGGGCCGAGCGCTACTTGGCAATCAGTGGATGGTCGGCGCCGAAGGGGCCGAAGTCGCTCTTCACCTACTGCCTGCCTGCCGGCGCGATAGACGATGCCGAGCAGTTTCTCTCCAACTCCCTCTGGATGACCTCAATCAAGGAAGATCAGTGACATGACGACGCGTGCTCTGACGATCGCCGAGACGATCAGTGAGATTCGCCAGGCTCTTCGCGAGTACATCGAGGCGACTTACCACATCGGTCACCCCTCCCTGATCCGGCAGCGCCAGTTGCTGCTTGACCAACCTGGCAACACGTATCAGTCGCCGTTCCTGGAGAGCACGCCACGCTACACACCCGGCAAGCGGTTCGCCGACCTCGACCTCGATCCCGCTGTGCACCAGTTGTTCGCCACGTTGACGTCGAAGGACGGCGGTCAGAAGCCGCTCGTCTTTGACCCGCCGTATACCCACCAGGCGACCGCGCTAGAGGGAATAGCACGTGACGGCAAGAGCCTGGTCGTCATGACCGGTACCGGCTCGGGAAAGACCGAGTCTTTCCTATTGCCGATGCTGGCCAAGCTCGCTCAAGAGGCGGCGAACCGACCCGATTCCTTCGCCGCCCCAGCGGTGCGTGCACTCGTGCTGTACCCGATGAACGCGCTCGTCAACGATCAGCTTGGCCGCCTGCGTCTGCTGCTGGGCGACGACCGAGTGACCTCGCAGTTCACGGCCTGGGCAGACCGACCTGCCCGCTTCGCGCGCTATACCAGCCGCACGCTGTACCCCGGCGTCCGAACCGCCAAGAAGGACGGACTTCGACTCAACTCGATCAAGCGTTACTACATCACCCTGCTGGAGGAGGCGGCCAAGGACGGCTCACCTCGCCAAGAGCGATCGAAGCAACTGATCAAGGAGCTGAGGTCTCGGGGGAAGTGGCCCGCGAAACCAGACCTCGCTGCGTGGTACGGCTCGGGCGAGTGGTTCGACCGCAAGACCAAGAAGCCGCGCCGAGCGGTGATGCGGCCGGAGGATGCCGAGTTGCTGACTCGCGACGAGGTTCTCAACTGGCCGCCCGACGTCCTGATCACCAACTACTCGATGTTGGAGTACATGCTGATGCGGCCGCTCGAACGGCCGATCTTTGATGCCACCCGTCAGTGGCTCCAGGACAACCCGGAGGAGAAGTTCCTCCTCATCATCGACGAGGCGCACCTCTACCGCGGCGCGGCTGGGGCGGAGGTCGCGCTCCTCATGCGGCGACTTCGTGCCCGACTCGGCATCCCTGCCGATCGTGTGCAGGTCATTGCGACGAGCGCCAGCTTCTCAAGCAAGGACTACGCCCGCGAGTTTGCGGCCGCGCTGACCGGCAAGCAAGTGAGCGACTTCGCCGAAGCCGTCACGGGTGACCTCGACCTGAGGAAGCCCGATGCCCCCGGGTCGACTTCCGATGCGGAGGTACTCGCCGCAGTGCCCATGGACTCGTATTACGCGGCCGAAGATGACTCGACTCGACTCGCAGCCCTAGCCGAGTTGCTCGACTACCTCGACGCAGTTCCCGACGATGGCGCCACTGCGAGTGCAACGCTCTATGAGGCGCTCCGTGCGTTTCCACCACTCGCGCGCCTGGTCAACGAGACGATGAAGAAGGCGTTGCCGGTCAGCGATCTGGGTGCGCTGGTCTTTCCCGACGCCGAACAGTCGATTGCAGAGCAGGCAGTCTCGACGTTGATCTCCTTGGGGAGCGCCGCGCGACTGAGCGACGACGAGGCGGGCCTCCTGCCGTGCCGTGTACACGCCTTCTTCCGTGGCCTCCCTGGCCTCTGGGCCTGCCTCGACGAGAACTGCACCGTTGATCGCGGCGGGATCCCGAAGGGCCCGACTGGTGCCATGTACGGACAACCGCAACAGACCTGCGACTGCGGGGCTCGGGTATTCGAGCTCTACACCTGCCGCCAATGCGGCGCCGCGTATGCGCGTGCCTACACCGACGATCTGGAGAATCCGACCTTCCTCTGGCAGGAACCGGGCCGCGCCTTCAACGCCGCATCTGGGCCGGTCGCCGAACTGCTGCCGATCGATCTGCTGCTTGAGCCTCCGTCCGATGACATTGACTACGCGCAGTTGCAGGAACTTGACCTCATCACCGGCCGACTCAATCCCCACGGCCTCGGAGAGCGCTGGCGACAGGTCTGGCTGCGGTATCCGAGACACGGTGAACAGACAATCGGTGACGATGACGACTCAGAGAAGTCGAAAATCACGGGCGAGTTCATTCCGTGTGGGGTTTGCGGCGACAAAGCCAACTTCGGTCGAACCAGCGTTCAGGATCACCAGACGAAGGGCGATCAGCCGTTTCAGGCGCTCGTCAGTCGACAGATCGAGGTGCAGCCGCCCGGCCCGCAGGCAGCCGATGGCTTCGCGCCCCTCCGTGGACGCAAGGTGCTGGCGTTCTCTGACTCGCGTCAGGTCGCGGCCCGCCTTGCCCCGAACCTGCAGAACTACTCGCTCCAGGACGCGATCCGGCCGATCGTGCTGAAGGGGTGGGCTGAACTCTCGAAGCAGCAGATGGTCGCGCCGGCGCTGAGTCTGGAGAACCTCTATCTAGCCGCCATGGTCGGCGCCAAACTGCTCGGCGTTCGACTCCGCCCCGAACTGACCGGCACCGAGGACTTCACGGCGTTTGCGCAGGTGTCGAAGTCCATCGACAAGGGCGCGCTCACCGATCCGGCCCAGTTCATCCAGTTGTACTCCGTGCCGAATGATCCGCCGCAATCGCTCCTTCGAAGCCTCGTACCAACCCTTACCAGCCGCTACTACAACTTCTCGGCGCTTGGTCTGGCCTCGCTCCGCGAACGCGGCAACCTTCGCGACGAGTTCCTCGACGAACTGATCGACATTCCTGGTGTGGCCGTCACTCCCGAGGAGAAGCTGGCGCTCGTTCGTCTGTGGCTCTCGCTTTGGATCCGCCAGGGAATCTGGTTCTCCGCGATGAGTGCGGAGTGGAAGGGAACCAAGGTTCAGAGTGCGACAGGCAAATTCACGAAGCTGACTAGGTGGCTCGGGACCAAGGAAGCCCGCAAGACCTTCGAGACCGAGTGGCTGCCGGTCCTACAGGCCAAGTTCTGCAAGAAGGTGGGCGACAAGTACCAACTCCAGGCGCAAAACGTTGCGCTCGAACTGGATGGGGAATGGGGCTATTGCGACAAGTGCCGCTTTACGCAACGCCCGTTCCCAGGCAGGTCAACGTGCATCTCCTGCGGCGCCGACAAGGTTCGGAACCTCAAGCCCGCCGAGGACGCGGTCTTCACCGCACGGAAGGGCTACTACCGCGCGAGTTCGATGCGGGCACTAGCGACACCGGCAGGCGAGGTAATGAGCATCGTGGCAGCGGAGCACACCGCTCAGCTCAACTCGTCGCAGACGGACGACATCTTTTCAAAAGCGGAGATGTACGAGTTGCTGTTCCAGGACGTGAACATCGCTGTGCCTGCACGGGACGAACAGCAAGATGTGGCGATTGACCTGCTGTCGTGCACCACCACGATGGAGGTCGGAATCGACATCGGCAGCCTGAGCGGCGTCGCGCTACGCAACATGCCGCCCTCCCGCGCCAACTACCAGCAGCGGGCGGGACGTGCCGGACGCCGCGGCAATGCCGTCGCCACGGTTGTGGCGTTTGGTAGCGCGGACACGCACGACGATCACTACTTCCGCGAGCCACAGGACATGATCAGCGGCGACGTCACTGACCCGATCCTGACCATGGGCAACATCGACATCGCCAAGCGTCACGTCACGGCGTTCCTGCTCCAGCGGTATCACCAGGACCGAGTCCAGACCTTCGATCCCGAGACCATGCCAGCCAACCTGTTCGAGGTGCTCGGATCGGTCACTGACTTCCTATCCGACACCGCGACTCTGAACCGAACCGACTTCGAGATGTGGCTCGCGTCCAATGAGTCGAAGCTCCGGGCTGAGGTCGACGATTGGCTGCCCGAGGAAATCGGTGGCAACCAGCGTAATGGCCTTCTTGACGGTCTGATCAAGACAACACTCAGCGATATTGACGAAGCGCTGGACCTCACAACCGGCACGGGGGCTGCCGGAACCGCTGATGACGAGGAGGGCGAGACGCAACCGGAGTCGAGCCCGGGTGACATCGCCGACGAGGACGACGAGCGGGCCGTCACAGACGGAGATACCACCGTGGAGTCGGACAACCCGGCTGAGGATGGCGGCGAGGACCTCGACTCGCAGCGAGCACGCACCAAACTGCTCGACCGGCTGCTCTACAAGGGCGTGCTGCCGCGCTATGCCTTCCCAACGGATGTCGTCAGTTTCCATATCTTCGATGACGACCGATCAACGCCGTTCCGTCCGGTCTTCCAGTACGCACCCAGTCAAGGGCTGAGCGTTGCGTTGAGCCAGTACGCGCCGGGCAAGGTCGTCTGGGTCGACAAGCGCGAGTGGACATCGACTGCGCTCTACTCCCCGATGCGTGGCGAACTCGCCGATGCCTGGCGTGACCGCCTCATGTACTTCGAATGCCAGGACTGCCACCACGCCACCCATATTCCGTGGGAGCAGGCCGACCGCGGACACACCGTCTGCTGTCCGGCCTGTAAGGGCGAGCGATTCGGCCCCGGCATGAACTGGCTACGCCCGCCGGGCTTTGCGCATGCCGTGACGGAGCCGCCGGGCACCAGCCCCGACGATGCCCCAGCCATCTCCTACGCGACCCGGGCCAAGCTCATCGCACACGGTCCTGGCGACGAGAATCTGTGGCATTCCATCACGGACCGCGTACAGCAGAACTTTGACCGTCAGACACTTCTCGTCTCCAACACGGGTCCACGCAACGAGGGCTACACGTTCTGCACCTGGTGCGGTCTCATCGAGCCGACAGCAATGCCGACGCCGCTGCTCGCCGGAACCCATGCCAAGCCGTTCCCGACTGATCCAAAGGACGCCATGTGCCCTGGCGGGCGGGCCACACGTGGCTTGGTGCTCGGCACTGACTTCATCTCGGACGTCCTCCTCATTCGACTCGCCGTTGCCGACCCAGTGACGCTACGGCCCTCGTATCTGTCCTCGCAGGTCGCTCTCCGCACTGTGGCGGAAGCACTGACCATTGCCGCCACCGAGATGCTTGAGATTGAGGCGAGCGAACTCCAGGCAGAGTTCCGGCCCGCGCTGACTCCCCTTGGGGGACATGGGCGCGAAGCAGAGATCTATCTCTACGACACGCTGGCTGGTGGCGCTGGCTTCACCGAGCAGATCAGCAGGCTCGGCGTGGACATCTTCAAGGCCGCGCTGGAGCGCCTTGAGAAGTGTCCGGCCGACTGCGAAGAGTCCTGCTACCGCTGTCTGCGGAGCTTTCGCAACCGCTTCGAGCACACGCAGCTTGATCGACACGTCGGAGCGAGTTTGCTGCGCTACCTGCTCGACGGGACGCTGCCGATGCTGTCGCAACAACGCCTCGGTCGATCGGCCGATCGTCTATTCGAGGACCTCGTCCGTTCGGGCATCGAGGACGTGACCTTCGAACGCAACGCGACGGTCCCTGTCGAGGGCATCGGAGAAGTCCTCGTGCCGATCCTGGCCAACAAGGCGAACGGCGATCGAGCGCTCATCGGTATCCACAACCCACTGACGCCCGACGTTGCTCCGTCTCTCGAACTCCACCGTGTGAATCAGGAGACCTTCGAGCGAGTCAGGCTCATCGACGATCTGGTGATTGCTCGCAGCCTTCCGAGTGCGTCGCGTGAGGTGCTGGAGTTCGTCCGGTGAACGCTCTGGCCGCTCGGTTCGACACGGAAGTCCCCGGAATCTGGGGCTATTGGCCGGTGACGCCTGCGTTGTGGAGTTATTCATCGCTAAAGGAGATGGAGGCGTGTCCTCGTCGTTGGATGCTGTCGCGCGCCACATACCCAGATGTCTGGGATCGTCGCGGATACCCACAGCAGCCCGCTGCGGCCGGTGTCTTCGGCAACGTCGTGCATGGCGTCGTCGAACGTCTCGCTGAGGCGCTCGCTGACGCGGGCATCAAATTTGCCAGCCCGAGCGCCGTGATCGGCGTCCTGGGTGAGCAGGGTGGCTGGCGCGGCATCGTTCTCAAAGAGATCGATCATCAGTTGGCTCAGTTCGATGACAACCCCCGCGTCAGTCGTGAGCGGATCGATCGCCTGCGGGAAGAGTTGATTCGCCGCGCACCGCAGGCCGCGGATCAGGTGAAGACATTCCTCGGCCGGCGAGCGCTACCTACCGGGAGGACGTCAGCCGGTGGTGAGTCGTCGGAACAATCCCACAAGCGGCTCCCGGTGACGTCAGGAACCCATTCGGAGCGAGAAGTGTGCGCCGAAGAACTGCGTCTGACGGGACGAATCGATCTGCTCGTCGTCGATGACAAAGACGTCGCCGTGGTCGACTTCAAGACAGGGGACGAGGACCATGGCCATGCCGATCAGGTACGCCTCTACGCATTGCTGTGGCAGTTGGACGAGCAGACCAATCCCTACTCTCGCCCAGCGACGAAGCTCGAACTTGCATACCCATCTCACACACTCTCAGTCGAGCCACCGGACTCGGCCGCGCTCAATGCCCTCCAGGCCGGAATGGTGGAACGCATTGCGGCTGCCGACGAAGTCACCGCGGCCACCGCTCCGTCGGCGACGCCTAGCGTCGAGGGTTGTCAGTTCTGCCAGGTCAAACACCTGTGCGACAGCTACTGGCTGAGCATCCCGCCCAACGTGTCCGAGGCGACCACCGAGGAATGGTTTGACTTCGAAGGGCGAGTCCTTCGTCCCCAAGGAAGTCGTAGCTGGTTCCTCGAGACCGACGACGCGACACAGGTCCTTGTCCGGACTGTGGAGAGCCACGTGCCGTTCCCTCAGGGCGACAAGGTGCGCCTCCTCGGGGTCAGGCGAACGATCGACCCCGACAAGGACACGCGTCTCGTCATCGCGATGGTCAGCACGTCGGAGTGGTACGCGGTGTCGTCGTAACTACGCCCGCGAGCCACCCGCTGCCTGTGTCGAGAAGCCAGACGGGCCATCGTCGTCGCTCGGCAGTGGTACACGCGCACCGTGGCGGATCGGCCGAACAAGCCGGTGCCCACGCATCGCCTCGCGCACATGCTCCTGGCCGGCCCGTTTCAGCGCCCATCGCTCCAGCCACCAACGTGCGACCCCTTGACCTTGATCCTGAGACTCCGGATCGAGCAGGTAGTCAGGCTCGCTGTCGATGCCGAGCGAGTAGTCCCGGACGTTCGCAACGAGTGGTACGCCGTAGAGGATTCGTTCGCGGCCATGCCTGAGAAGCTCATTCGTCGGCCAGCCCAGCGCTGCAAGACCCAGCCGCACCTTTCGCAGCCGAGGACTTACGCCTTCGCCGAACAAGCTGTTGACCCGCACCATGCCGCCGGTTTGTTGCGACAGTCGCACCAGTGCATCGACAGTCACGTCCGAGAAGTGCGACGTTCCGAATGAGCGAGATCGGCCGAGTTCGTGGAAGCCCATCCGCTGACCGTCGTCACCCCCCATCGCAGTGGCGGGCCAGAACAGCCGGTTGTACTGGCTGGAGCCTGTTCCGTACAGCGACGTCGTCCCAATGAAGGACAAACGGGCCTCACGCGTGATCGGGCGGCCCGCCATCGCCGAGGCGATCTCGCTGGGGCGCGCGTACTTCGTCCGGTAGGCAGACAGCACCGTAGGAGAGGTGGCCATGGCGCCGACGAGCTTGCCTGCCGCCAGCGCGTTATACGGTGCGACGGCACCGCAGACCGTTAGGTCTGCGATAACCGTGCCTACGCGCTCGCCACGGGCCCGCCTAACCAGTCGCCCGATCTGCGTCCTGGCCTTGGGGTCATCCAGCGCCCTCTTGAGTCCATCCACGGTGGCCGTCGTGCCGAGGTAACTGCCAACTAGTGACTGGATCTCGAGCGTCTCGGCGAGAAGCGCCGATCGCTTCGACCGGAACAGATGGGTCTCAGCTCGCTCCACCCATGCATCGGTCTCGATGTTGCGGACCTCACGGATCACGCCCGCACGGTGGTGCTTCGCGCGGTGCCGCTCTGCATCCGCCTTCAGGCGAGCGACGACGTCAGACGCGGGCTCCTTCAGGTCGCGTGGTTGCAGGACGCCGTCGCGCAGGAGGTCGTCAACGTAGATCTCGTCGCGCTGTGCCTCGATACGGCGAGCCAGCCACCGGGCGACTGCGGCCGTCGGCTCCACCGCGATCGCACTAACGAACTGCTTGGTGTCCCACCCCATCCAGTTGTCGCGCTCGGCGATCTGGACCACCGGGCTAGAGATGGCGGCAAGCCCGATCACGGCGTGGTGCTCGGTAGCGGCATCCCGGATCAGGATTGGCATGGAGCGGCCGGGCACCGTCGAGTAGGCGTTCGACCACGTGTGGCGGAAGTACCGCCAGATGTCGTGCAGCTTGAAACCGGTCAGCTCGCAGATGCTGGCACTGTCTACGACTTGTACATACGGCTGGATGGCGTCGGTTGCCTCAGTGTGCTCAGCGAGCGCCTCGGCTAGCTCCCGGCCGTCGCGCATCAGGTTGAAGACCGACACCAGCTTGCCGTCGTGCTGATGGCTGCGCTCCATGCTGCTCACGAAGCGCCGCACGCTCGGTTGCCGCAGCTGGGCGTCGCGACGCAGGTGTTCTTGACGGCGGATGCGAGCCTTCTCCGTATCCCGATCCGCATGCGTATCGGGCGGGCTGAGCAGCGGACCGTACTTATCGACCTGAACCGTCCAACCCTGGTCGACGAGGTCGATGACCGTGTGGGCAGCAGCGGCCAGCGTCGGCTTGTTATAGAGGTCCTTCAGTCCCGCAGCCGTGAACCAGAACGCGTGGTCGAACGGCGTATCGGGAGCAAACTGCGCACGAGCCAGCAGGGTGCACAGGCTGGTGAAGCCGCGGCGTTCCGCTGGGGTGGCACCGGCGGGCAGGGTCAGGGGAACGCCTTTCGCGTCGTCAGTCATGACTTCTGCAGCATCCGTCCGTACGTACTGCTCCATGCGTGGACGAGTTCGTCGAGCGGCTGTCCGGCCCGCTCCAATTGGACCGCAATGCGGGCGAACGACAGCAGGAATAGCTCGAGCGAGGTGCGGAGTTCGGCTGCCGCCTCACCCTCAATGGCCTGGAGCGGCTGGTACAGCGCGGCGAAGGCCGGGTGGTCTGCGTTCATGGTCAGGTCGAGAGTGCGATCGGACAAGGCCGAATGGAACATCGCCTCCATGGGCAGCGCCTCCGACCACAACCGATACTGGATCGCACCGCTCCGCCCTGGCGACGGGATCACTGGCAGATCCGGGTCGGCTGCCGCCGCGATCCGACAGGAGGCCTCGGCGGCTGCCTGGAACTTGACGTCCTCGAAGGCCTGACGGACGCGGGCATTGAGCATCCGGGCGATGGATTCCAATTCCGACTCAATCGCCTCGCGAAGCATCGCGGAGGGCCGGATCCCTTGCTTGTTGATCGTGATGCCGAAGTGCTCATCAAGGCTCGGGTCGAACTCGATCTCGCACCGCCACCAGTCGTCGTAATTCTCCTTGCGCTTGCCGCCCATCAGGTACCAACCATTAGCGATCTCTCTTCCGGCGCGAAGAATCGAGACGCCTCCATTGCCGACGATGCCAACCCGACGCTTGGTGACGTTGTCGAGTTGGTGCCAGCGCTCGACCGGGAGCATGGCGAAACGAACCGTCACGATGGCGGTTCCTCCGCCGGCCGTCTCCAACTCGTAGTGGAGTTCCTCAAATGCCAGGCGCGCCGATGCTCCCTCGACCGCGGTGGTCAGCATGGTGGGGTCGACCGCTTCGACCGGCGTTCCGTTGATCGTCAGGCGTAAACCGGAGGCGATGAAACGGCGGTACATCCGCCCTAACTCCCGATGCAGTGAACGCTGCAGCCAGACCAGACGCCGGTATTCGATCCGGTCGCATTGAATCCAGCGCACGCGGCAGCCTGATGAGGAAGTTCCGCGTGATCCGCGGCTCGCGACGGGCGTCGGATCGCTCCCCGCCACGATGGCATCCACGTCCAGAGCGACTGTGCGCTCATAGCCGCCACCCCGCCACGCGGTCACTTCGACGCGTCGTGCCTGGCTGAGGCTCGCCGCCGGGAGCCCCATGCCGAAGCGTCCGAACGACTGACGGGCGTCAAAGCGGGAAGAGCCGCCAAACCGCAGGCAGAGTTCCAACTCGGCCTTCGACATTCCACAGCCGTTGTCCTCGACCACGATCTCGGGGAGGGCATCCGCCCCGTCGCGGGTGATAGAAATCGCCACTTCGGAGGCCGACGCCTGGAGGGAGTTGTCGACCAGTTCGGCGAGGGCAGTCGAGATGCTGAGGTATCCGGACTCGCGTACAGCGCGGATGAAATTTGAGGAAACCAGAAGATCGTCGACTCGGGGAGCGTGTCGGCTCATGGTCCTCCTCAGTGCATGGTGCGTCGGCTCAGAGTAGCTCCTCGGATGGGCGAATGTCACACTGCCAGCACGCCTGAATGGTCGCGTCACGTCCGGGCCGAGACGGTCACCGTGATCCGCTTAGTCTTGGCCGGTTCCGTGAGGTCGAGACCTTGTCCGTCACCGAGCAAGAGGCGGACCGTCGGGCGGACGGAGCCAGCAGCCACGCTGTAGGGCTCCGCTCTAGGGAGCCATACAATCTTCCCTGTGCGCTGTAGGTCAAAAGCCACACGATGACGCGTGGTTGTCAGTGTGAGGAGGCGATCCGAGACTGCGTACCCCTCGATCGCATCGTCAGTCAGCGCATCAAGTGGGGGCGAGAATGACTTCAGCGAATTGACCCCCAGCACCTGTAGGTTGACGATCCTCTGCCCCTCCAGGCGAGCCAAAATCGTCTTGATCTCCTCGGGGGTCTGAATGACGGCCATGAGGCACAGTCTGCCGCACCCTAGCGGCGAGCGCGCCGCCGCCCGATGGGCTGACGCGGCATGGGCTAAGGGAGGCTGAGGTACGGCTAGGGCCGGCCGGATTAGACCGACCATGTTGGCCGCAAGTGATGAGCGTGATGCACAAGTGTGCTCGCGACAGTGTCCTGCCGGTTGGCGCAACGGCTTATGACATGACATCGCTAGCTGTGATGTCCAGCCAGGTTATCCAACCGGGTGATGGGCGCGACTCTGCCGATGGCTGAGTGGGGCCGGTGGTGGTTGTACTGGTGGATCCATGGTGCCAGCGCCGCGAGGCGCTCGTCTTCGCTGTCATAGAACTTCGCGAACGCCCACCCGTCGGCCAGGGTGCGGTGGAAGCGTTCTATCTTGCCGTTCGTCTGTGGACGGTAGGGGCGGGTGCGCTTGTACACGACGCCAAGCTCGGCGCAGGTGTCACGCCAGTGGTGGCTCTCATACGCCGAGCCGTTGCGTTGTCGCTGAGGACGCGTTGGACGCTGACGCCGCGCGCAGCGAACCACGCGATCGCGTTTCTGAGTACGGCCGCTGCGGTCTCTTTCTTCTCATCTGAGTGGGCTTCGACGTAGGCAACACGGGAGTAGTCGTCGATGACGGTGTGCAGGTAGCAGATGCCCAGGCGGGGTGCGTGGGTGCTGTTACGGGTGGCGTGGCCGGCTTTCACGGTGGCGATACGGTTCAACTCGCCTTGGGCGCGTCCGACGTAGCGGTGGCCGCCGCCGTCGGGTACGCGTCCGAGTTTCTTCACATCGACGTGGATGAGGTCGCCAGGGTGTTCGTGTTCGTAGCGGCGTACGCGTTCACCAGTGGCGCGGTCGATGTGGGTGAGCCTATTGAGGTGGCAGCGTGTCAGGACCGCGTGCACCGTGGAAGCGGGCAGATCGAGTTTCGCGCCGATTTCGATGGGGCCGAGGCGTTGACGTTGCCGGGTCCGCACGACCTTGCGGACCACGTGTGGTGGGGTCTTGTTCGGTTGGTGGTGGGGGCGGCTGGAACGATCCAGGAGACCGTCGGCGCCTTCAGCTTCGTAGCGGCGTGCCCATTTCGCGGCGGTCTTCCAGGACACGTCGTAGCGTTCCGCAGCGCGTGCGATAGGCCAGTTGTCGTCGATGATGAGGCGGGCCAGGCGTAGGCGGGCGCGGACTGTGAGAGCGGCGCCTGAGTGGGTAGCGTGGGCCATGAAGACCTCCCGGTGTGTGGGTGTGGGACCTAGACAGCTCCACTGCACACCGGGAGGTCTTCGCTTGTCACCCGTTCAGATCATCGAGTCGCACTGACTCGACCAACGTGCCTGGTCATCACAGCTAGCTGCACCGGGCCTGTACAGATACGACGACCTAACTAGGCGTCCCGCCAAGGGACATTCCTGCTGGCCGCGGGATCTCTATCAAAAATGGAAAAGTCCAATCCCGGAATCCAGCTGTCGAGCAGAATCCCGTGCGCTTCGTACAAAAAGAAGGCGGCCGACGCCCAAAAGCTTCCGTATGTATGCGCTGCGGATAGCGGGAATCGATAGTATAGTACGCCTTCGTATTCGTCAGGGTGTAGTTCCACAAGACCGCGGCCCCTGAGTTCATCCAAGGCGGACTCAAAAGCATCCTTCCTCCCGCCAATTACTCTATTTTCGACCCGCGAAGCGGGAAGCTCTGGCGTCCTATCGCCGAAATTGAAGGTGTCGCCTTCTTTGATCGAAAGTTGCCATACTGCAAAGAGTTTGGCGAGGGTTTCCAGTGCTGGCCGCGAGAGGCTTGTGAGTTCATTCTGAATTTCTTTTAGCTTAGAAACAACTTCTTTGCTTGTGTCTCCTGTGGATGCCGCGAAAGGTTCGGCGTGTTCGGCGTGGACGGATGGGTTTGGGGGCTCTTCACAGATGAGGGTGTAGCGGTGGTGTGACCTGGGGCGGCGCGTCGGTGTCGGGGTGAGGCGGACCTACCACCGACGCCGACGGCAAGACGCCCTCGGCCGATTGACCCCCGTCGAATACGAGACCATCATGACCGCACCGGTCACTCAGGCCGCGTGACCACCGTGTCACCTATCCGTGCAGCGGTCCC
>NZ_QWLM01000011.1 GCF_003515945.1 Dermacoccus abyssi | reverse complement strand
GGCGGGGGCGGGGGTGGGGCCCTCGTCGAGCCGGCGCTCGTCGAGTGGCTACGCAAAAGTAGGTTTCTTGATCAGAAGTGCCCGCTCAACGGGCCCGGACGCGCGAGACTGGGGTTCTTGGGCGGCCCACTCGGGCTACCGCGACCACCAGCCGACTCTGTGCAAGGGGACGACGATGACGACGCAGGCAGACACGAGCAAGACGACGGCGAAGCGCGTGCACGCGTTCGGTGACGACGCGCTCGGGACGCACGACGCCACGGGGCTGGCCGCCGCCATCGCGGCCGGCGAGGTGAGCGCGAGCGAAGCTGTCGAAGCCGCGTTGGCACGTGTCGAAAAGGTCGACGGCGTCCTCAACGCCCTCGAGTTCCTCGACGCGAAGCGGGCCCGTCAGCGCGCCGGCCGCATCGACTCCGGCCTGAGCGGCGGCGTTCACGACAAGCACGGCGCCGGTCTGCGCGGCGTGCCGAGCGCGTTCAAGGACAACATCGTTGTTGCGGGCGTGCCCATGACGCAGGGCTCACAGGCCATGCCGCGCGTGAGCAACCGCCGCAGCGGCAAGATCGCCACACAGATGCTCGCCACCGGCCTCGTGCCGATCGGCACCACGACGATGCCCCCCTTCGGCTGGACGGCGACGACGGAGCGTCCGGGCGACGACGTCACCCGCAACCCGTGGGACACGAGCCGCTCCTCGGGCGGTTCGTCCGGTGGCGCCGCGGCCCTCGTCGCGTCGGGTGCCCTGCCGATCGCGCACGGCAACGACGGTGGTGGCTCCATCCGCATTCCTGCCGCGGCCTGTGGCCTCGTCGGTCTCAAGCCGACGCGACGACGCCTCGTGCTCGGCGAAAGCGCGGCGTCCATGCCGGTCAAGATCGTCGCCGACTCGGTTCTCACCCGCACAGTGCGCGACACGGTGACCTTCTTCGAGGAGGCCGAGCGGGTGCGCCGCAACCGCAAGCTGCCCGCCATCGGCGTCAGCGCGAACCCCGAGCTGGAGCGTCCGCTGCGCGTGGGCGTCATGGTCGACAGCCCCTTCGCGCCGCCGTCGGACGCCGACACGCGCGCGGCCGTCGAGGGCGCCGCGAAGCTGCTCGGCGAGCTCGGTCACCACGTCGAGGAGTGGGAGCCGAACATCCCGGCGAGCTTCCAGGAGGACTTCCTCGACTACTGGGCCTTCCTCGCGTACAACACGGCAGCGGGCGGAAAGCGCCTGTTCCACAAGGATTTCGACGCGAGCAAGCTCGACCCGTTCACGCTCGGTCTTGCACGCCGCGGCAAGCGTCGCCTCGCGCACGCACCCGTCTTCCTCTCGCGCCTGCAGGCGAGCAGCAAGGTTTACGACCGACAGATGGCCAAGGGCCCGGACGTCGTCCTGTCGCCGGTGCTCGGGCACATCACGCCGGAGATCGGACACCTGGCGGGTGACCTCGACTTCGAGACGCACATGGAGCGCGTACTCAAGTACTGCTGCTTCACCCCGCTGCACAACGCGACGGGCGCCCCCGCCATCAGCCTCCCGCTCGGCGCGACGGCCGACGGCCTTCCCGTGGGCGTCATGGTGTCCGGGCGAGGCGGTGGCGAGAACACCCTGCTGCGTCTCGCGCTGCAGGTCGAGAAGGCACAGCCGTTCCGCCGCCTCGACACCGTCTGACCACTCACCGGCCCGCCCTGTCGGGGGCGCCTGCAAGGATGGCGCCATGAGCGACGACTTCGACAACGACCCGTACGACGAAGCGCCCGTCCACCAGCTCGACGAGGACGGCGACGTCGACTTCGACGAGGGCGTCGGCCCCGACGTCGACGGTGACGAGCTTCCCGACGACACGAGCCGCACCGCGAGCGATGAGTCCGACGGACGCTGACCCCGCGCGCCCCGATGGCACTCTCGACAGCGATCTCGAGAGTGCTGCTGTGACGACCCCCGACTCGCTCGCACAGACGAAGGGCCGGGGCGTTCGTTGGCCCGGGTCCGTGCTGGCCGTTCCACCGCTGCGTCCCCGTGCGGCGCTCACTCGACGTCAGGTGCTCACCGAGACCTGGCTCGTTCTCCTCGTGAGCCTCGGTGCAAGCGCCATCTGGTCGACCATCTCGCTGCTGCGCAAGGCGCTCGAGGCCCGCGCCGCCGGCACGTCGCTCAGCACGAAAACCTCGACGCTCAACGCGTCCCGCTCGTCGCTCGAGTGGCTCGACGCCCTCAGCCAGTTCATCGGCATTGCGCTCGCCCTCGTGCCGGCGGCGCTCGCCGCCCACCTCCTCGGGCGTTCGATGCGCAACCCGCTGGGGTTCATCGGCCTCGACGGCACGCGCAAAGGCCCCGACGCGGTGCTCGGCGCGCTGCTCGCCGCCGTCATCGGTTTGCCCGGCCTCGCGCTGTACCTCGGCGCCCGTGCTGCGGGCCTCAACACGACCGTCGTCGCGTCGGGCCTCTCCGATCACTGGTGGGTCGTGCCCGTCCTCGTCCTCGCGGCTGTGCAGAACGCGCTGCTCGAAGAGGTCGTCATGGTGGGCTACCTCTTCACGCGGTGGTCGCAGGCGGGGTGGGGGCGCACGAAGGTCATCGTGGTCAGTGCGCTCATCCGCGGTGGGTACCACCTCTACCAAGGCATCGGCGGGTTCGTCGGCAACGTCGTCATGGGCCTGATCTTCGGGTGGCTCTACACCCGCACGCGCCGTGTCATGCCGCTCGTCGTGGCCCACACGATCCTCGACATCGTCTCGTTCGTCGGGTACGCGCTGCTCAAGCCACACGTCTCCTGGCTCTGACCCGTTTCGCTCCGCGAACAGACGGTACGAACCTCTATTGATCATTGCTCAATACGGCGCGAAGTGACTAGGCTCACGTTCATGACGAACCTCGCTGACAACCTCGTGCGCACGGCGCAGAAGCTGCCCGACGGGGCCGCCATCAAGCTCGACGACTTCACCCTCACCTGGCACCAGCTCGATGACGCCACGCAGCGCGTCGTCACCTTCCTGCGCGACCACGGCATCGAGCCCGGTGACCGCGTCGCGCTGAGCCTGGCGAACGTCCCCGCCTTCCCCGTCATCGCCTACGGCGTGTGGCGTTCCGGTGCCGTCCTCGTGCCGATGAACCCGCTGTTCATGGCGCGCGAGGTCGAGTACTACCTCGAGGACGCGGGAGTGAAGCTCGTCTTCGGCATGGGCGGCGAATCGGCCAAGGGCGCGGCCAACAAGAACGTCGAGTACGTCGAGGTCGGTGCCGATCAGCTCCAGGGCGTCCTCGGTGCGCTCGAGCCGACGCCGGATGTCGTCGACCGCGCCGACGACGACACCGCCGTCATCCTCTACACCTCCGGCACGACCGGCCGCCCGAAGGGCGCCGAGCTCACGCACCGCTCGCTCGACATCAACCAGGAGGTCTCGGCTCGCACGCTCATGGCGATCACCTCCGACGACGTCATCATGGGCTGCCTGCCGCTGTTCCACGTCTTCGGCCTCACGTGCGGCCTCAACACCTCCGTCGCCACGGGCGCCACGCTCACGCTCATCCCGCGTTTCGACCCGAACAAGGCGCTCGACGTCGTCGGCCGCGACAAGGTGACGATCTTCCAGGGCGTGCCCACGATGTATCAGGCGATGCTCGCCGCGGCCGCGAACCGTGACGACTACGACATGTCGTCGCTGCGCACCTGCGCTTCGGGCGGTTCGGCGATGCCCGTCGAGGTGCTCAAGAAGTTCGAGCAGCGCTTCGAGGCGACGATCCTCGAGGGCTACGGCCTCAGCGAGACCTCGCCCGTGGCGTCGTTCAACCACCCGAACGCAGAGCGCAAGCCCGGTTCGATCGGTACGCCGATCGAAGGCGTCGAGATGATCGTCGCGGACAGCGACGGCAAGCCCGTTGCCCAGGGTGAGGTCGGCGAGATCGCCATTCGCGGCCACCTGCTCATGAAGGGCTACTGGAACCGCCCCGACGCCACGGCCGAGGCCATCCGCGACGGCTGGTTCTTCAGTGGCGACCTCGCCCACCAGGACGAGGACGGCTACTTCTTCATCGTCGACCGCGCCAAGGACATGATCATCCGCGGCGGGTACAACGTGTACCCGCGCGAGGTCGAGGAAGCGCTCTACGAGAACGAGGAGATCGCCGAGGTTGCGGTCGTCGGTGTGCCCGACGAGCACTACGGCGAGGAGATCGCTGCCTTCGTCGTGCGCACGCCGGGCTCGTCGCTCTCCGAGGACGACGTCAAGGAATTCGCGAAGGCCCGCGTCGCCGCCTACAAGTACCCGCGCACCGTCACGTTCATCGACGCGCTGCCGAAGGGCGCCACCGGCAAGATCCTCAAGCGCGAACTGCGCAGCTGACCCTCCACGCGAACGCCACCGTCGGACTCTCGAAGAGCCCTGCGGTGCGTTCGCGTGCGAACTATCATGGACGGCATGACCAGTTCGCGTGGCGACCATCTCCTCCTCATCGTGGCCCGACTCAACCGGTGGGCCACTCGCCGCGCCCAACTGCCTGCGCCGGCGGCCCAGCTGCGTCTGCTCTCCCTGATGAACGATCTCGGCCCGTCCCGCATCGGTGATCTGGCCGTTGCGGACAACTCCTCACAGCCGACGATGACGACGCAGGTGCAGCGCCTCGAGGCACTCGGCCTCGTCTCGCGCACCGCCGACACGCGTGACGCGCGCGCCACGCTCGTGTCGATGACGGAGGCGGGCCGCGAGGTGCTCATGGAAGCGCGCGCAGCGCGTGCGGAGGTCGTCGTCCCGCTGCTCGAGGGGTTCACCGAGGACGAGCTGGAAACCCTCGACGCGGCCCTCGACATCCTCGACCGTGGCCTCACGGCACAGCGCAACAGCAACGGACGGCGCTGACACCGTCACGCATCAAAGCACCACGACGCGGATCGCGCGGGCACGGAGCCCGCGGCCGATCCGCGTCGTGGCAGTGAGCGTCAGCTCTTGTCGCCCTGGGACGACGCCTCGTCGTCCGCAGCCTTGTCGGCAGCCGCCGCCGCCTTGGCCGCCTTCTCGGCGCTCACGGCAGCCTCGCGGGCAGCCTTCTCCGCCTTCTCACGCGCGGCCTTGGCCGACTTCGACTTCGGCGCCATACCGGGCTTCGGCTTCTTGCCGCCGTTCGACCGGTCGGGGTAGCCGTGCTGGAAGCCGCCCTCACCCTCGTCGAGGATCTGCTTGGCCGAACCGACGATGAGCGGGTCGGGCTCGTGGATGAAGTCCGTGTTCTTGCCCGGGTAGTCGAGCGAGTCGAGCACGTAGCGCATCACCTCGACACGGGCGCGCTTCTTGTCGTTGCTCTTGATGACGGTCCACGGAGCCCACTCGGTGTCGGTGTGCTCGAACATGGCCTCCTTCGCCTCGGTGTAGGCGTCCCACTTGTCGAGGGAGGCGAGGTCGGTGGGCGACAGCTTCCACTGGCGCACCGGGTCGGTGCGGCGCTTCTCGAAGCGCGTGAGCTGCTCGGCCTTGCCGACGGAGAACCACAGCTTGCGCAGGTGGATGCCGGAGCCGACGAGCATCCGCTCGAACTCGGGCGCGGTGCGCATGAACTCGTCGTACTGCTCGTCGGTGCAGTAGCCCATGACGCGCTCGACGCCGGCGCGGTTGTACCAGGAGCGGTCGAAGAAGACGATCTCGCCCTTGGTGGGCAGGTGGGAGACGTAGCGCTGGAAGTACCACTGACCGAGTTCTTCCTCGGTGGGCTTGTTGAGCGCGACGGTGCGTGCACCACGGGGGTTGAGGTGCTCGTTGAACCGCTTGATCGACCCACCCTTTCCGGCGGCGTCACGCCCCTCGAAGATGAGGACGACCTTCTCGCCCGATTCCTTGACCCAGGCCTGCATCTTGAGCAACTCGATCTGCATCTGTCGCTTGAGGTACTCGTACTCCGTGCGTGTCATCTTCACGTCGTACGGGTAGTTGTGCTGCCAGGTCTCGTCCTGCGTCTTGAACTTCTTTCCCATGTGACTATTGTCCGCCTTCGAGGCGCTTCCCGGAAGGGGTCGGGGGCATCGTTGGGACGTAGGTCCCCTTCCGTTCGCCTGCGCGTCGCGTTGGGGCCCATCGTGTCGTGGAGGGGGTCGTCAGACCGGCGTTCTACAGTGGGCCCATGGCGCGCCCCCACTTCGCCTCACGGGTCGAGGACAAGCTCAACAGCTCCGCCGCGTCCGTTCTCTCGCGGCGTGACTGGTCGACGCGCGTCTTTCCCTACGTCGGGTACGGCTCGGTCGATCCCGCGCTCGAAGGTCGCGACCCGTTGGAGCGCACCCCGAAGCCGTCGACGTCGCGCTGGCGCGCCTCGTCCGGCCCGAAGCGACGCATCCCCGAGGACGGCATCGCGCGCGTCCTCGGTCGGGTCGTGCTCGGCAAGGACGGGCAGCCGTCGGTGCCGACGGCGAGCGACGACTCCCTCGTCCGGCGCGGCTTCAAGGCGTTCTTCTCCGTGCCGGAGACCGAACGCGAGGTCACGGTGACGCTCGGGGACGCCACGGCGACGGGCCTCACCGATCGCGGCGGCTACTTCGAGGTCGAGGTCACCGGGCACGGCCTGCGTCACGGATGGCACGACGCCCACGTCGAGTGCGACGGCGTCACCGCGGTGGCTCCGGTGCAGATCATCGGCGGGCACGTGCGCTTCGGCATCGTGAGCGACATCGACGACACGGCCCTCATCACGGCGCTTCCGCGCCCGCTCATCGCCGCGTGGAACACGTTCGTCGTCCGCGAGACCGTGCGCCGTGAGGTGCCGGGCATGGCCGCGTTCTACCGCTCGGTCCTCGCGCAGCACGAGGACGCGCCCGTCTTCTACCTCTCCACCGGCGCCTGGAACACGCAGCCGGTGCTCACCCGCTTCCTGCGCCGGCACGGATTCCCGCGCGGCACACTGCTGCTCACCGACTGGGGCCCGACGGAGACGTCCTGGTTCCGCTCGGGGCAGGCGCACAAGCGGCGCTGGCTGCGGCGTCTGGCCGCCGAGTTCCCACACATCGAATGGCTGCTCGTCGGAGACGACGGCCAGCACGACCCGTCGATCTACGAGCAGTTCGCGCTGAGCTACCCCGATCACGTCGCGGGTGTCGCGATCCGGCAGCTGACGGTGGCGCAGCAGGTGCTCAGCCACGGTCACCCGCTCCAGATGGACGACGTCGTCGGCCGCGTGCCGGGGGTGCCATGGTTCGAAGGTCCCAACGGATTCGTCCTGCACGGACACGTCTCGAAGGTGCTCGGTCATGCCTGAACTGCCCGAGGTGAGCGGCCTCGTCGGATTCCTCACCGAACGACTCGTCGGACGCGCCGTCGTCGGCGTCGAACTGGCGTCGTTCGCGGTGCTCAAGACGTTCGACCCTCCGCCGCAGGCGTTCGAGGGGCTCGTCGTCGACGCCGTGCACCGCCACGGCAAGTTCGTCGACATCGAGGCGTCGGGCCTGCACTTCGTCTTCCACCTCTCGCGAGCGGGGTGGCTGCGCTGGTCGGACAACCTCCCGACGACGACGCTGCGCCCCGGGAAGTCGCCCATCGCCGTTCGCGTGCGCCTCGACGACGGGGCCGGTTTCGACCTCACCGAGGCGGGCACGCAGAAGCGCCTGGCCGTCTACCTCGTGCGCGATGTCCAGGAGGTGCCCGGCGTCGCGAAGCTCGGCATCGACCCGCTCTCGGAGGAGTTCACCGAGGAGGCCTTCGCGGCCCTCGTCGCCGACCGGCGCATGCAGATCAAGGGGCTGTTGCGCGACCAGTCGGAGATCGCCGGCGTCGGCAACGCCTACTCCGACGAGGTGCTCCACGTCGCCAAGCTGTCGCCGTTCGCCATGACGACGGCGCTCACGCCCGAGCAGGTCCACACCCTCTACGAGGCGCTGCGCACAACGCTCACCGACGCCGTCGCGGCGGCCTCGGGCAAGCCTGCGAAGGAACTCAAGGACGCCAAGCGCGCCGGCATGCGGGTGCACGGCCGGACAGGGGAGGCGTGCCCGGTGTGCGGCGACGTCGTCCGCGAGGTGTCGTTCGCCGACCGCTCGCTGCAGTACTGCGCGACGTGCCAGACGGGCGGCAAACCGCTCGCCGACCGGCGCATGAGCAAGCTCTTGAAATAACCCGGATCACACGAATTCACAGCACGACAAGGTGACACCGGCCTTCGGGGCTCGATACCGTTGAGGCCGCGAAGGGGCCGACAACGAAAGAAGCCACCATGAGTGACCTGACTCGCCGCGAGGCGATCGCAGGATCCGGTGCTGCCCTGACTCTGGCGATGCTGGGTGCCGGAACGGCACAGGCCGCACGAAGCGACGGGAACGAACCACGCGTCGTCGTCCTCCCCGTGACGCCGGATCGTGTCGCCGTCGTCGCCCGGGTGCACTCGGGCGAGGTGCTGACAGCTTCGCAGGGCTCCGAGCGCCGTAGCCGGACGGCTGAGAAGAACGTCGCCGTTCTCGGACTCGCGGTCGCGAAGAGCGCCCGTTCGCGTGTCGTCGTCGAGGTCGCCGGGGCGAGCCGCACGCTCGACGTCGACACCAGGGTCGAGGCGCTGCGCGCGTCCGAGCTGCGCGTCGTCAACAAGCGTGTGGCTCTCACGAACAAGGACAAGCCGAAGAAGCTCGCGACCGCAGGTGCGGTTGTCGTCGATGCGCGCCTGCAGCACCCCATCAAGCGCATGATCAAGGCGGCGAAGAAGGACAAGGTCGACCTCGAGGCCGTCAGTGGCTACCGCTCGTTCGAGTATCAGGAGAGCCTCTACGCCCGCTACGAACGTCGTGACGGTCGCAAGGCCGCCGACACGTACTCGGCGCGCGCGGGTCACAGTGAGCACCAGCTCGGTCTCACGATCGACGTGCGCGGCGCCGACGCCCTGCACGAGCTCGAGGAGTCGTTCAAGGACACCCCGACGGGCAAGTGGGTGGCCGCCCACGCGCACGAGTTCGGATTCGTCGTGCGATACCAGGAGGGCCAGGAGAAAACGACGGGTTACCGCGCCGAGCCGTGGCACCTGCGCTACGTCGGTGACGACGTCGCTCGCTTCCTCCACGAGCGCCGCGACATCAAGACGCTCGAGGAGCTCTTCGACCTGCCGGCCGCGCCCGGCTACTGACAGACCTTCGACAACGCCGCCGCTCGATTCCGAGCGGCGGCGTTCGTCGTGTGCGGGTGGAGCCGGAGTTTAGGGGCCGCAGGGTTGACGATGCCCCCCGCGCCTTCGGCACAGGGGGCGTCGCTCGGGGCTCACTTAGCGGCAGGCACCTTGGCGAAGGCCTCTTCCGCGTTGTGGCCACCGGAGACGTTGCCGATCGGCCAGACGACCGCGAGTCCCTTTCCGGTGATGTCGGAGAGCGGCACACTGCCGAGCTTGCCGGTGCCGTCGTCGTGGAACCGGCTGTCGGCGGAGTCGCTGCGGTTGTCGCCCATGACCCAGACCTTGTTGTCGGGCACCGTGATGGAGAACTTCTCGGCGCACGGCTGCACGCCGGACTTCAGGTAGGGCTCGTCGACCTCGACACCGTTGACCTTGAGCTTGTTGCCCAGGCCCTCGCACGAGACCTTGTCCCCACCGACGCCGACGACACGCTTGACGAGGTGCGAGCCGCTCGCCGACAGGTGCGTCACCTCGGCGACCTTGCGGATCGCGCCGAACACGGCGTTTCCGCTCGGCACGGGCTGCGTCCAGTCGCCCGGGTCCTTGAAGACGACGACGTCTCCCCGCTTGACCTCGCCGAAACGCGGCGTGATCTTGTTGACGAGAATGCGGTCGCCGATCTGCAGGGTGTTCTCCATCGACGCTGAAGGGATGCGGAAGGGCTGCACGACGAACGTCGTGATGAGTGCCCAGATGGCCCACACGACCGCGACGAGAATGACGCGATCGCGCCAGAGCTTTGCTTTGCCTGCCATACGGGCCAGTATGACGGGTCGGCCTGTGCGTTCCGTGGACGTCGGGCGATCTGCCCAGGTCTGCCGCCGACGGACGGTGGGGCTGCGATGCGCGGTGGGCAAACCCTCCTGCCGCTGGGCAGGGCGTCCTTCGGCCGGGCCGCAGGGAAATCTGCCCAACCGTCCGACAGACGCGACGGGGCGGCAACCTTCGTCAGGTTGTCGCCCCGTCGGGTTCGTCAGGCTCAGATGATGCTGGCGTCACCGGAATCGGAGACGATCGTCTTGCCCTCGGCGTTCCACTGCTTCATGCCGCCCTCGACGTTGGCGACGGCGCGTCCCTGGCCGGTGAGCCACTCGACGGCGCGGCCGCTGCGGGCGCCGCTGCGGCACACGACCGGGAGGTCGCCGTCCACCTCGGGCAGCTCGTTCAGGCGGTTCGGCAGGTCACCGAGCGGAATGTGGATGGCACGCGGCGCGTGACCGGCGTCGTACTCGTCCTGCTCGCGCACGTCGAGAACGACGACGTCATCGGCGATGTCCTTGGGGTTAACCGTGTTCATGCCTCCACCCTGCCATGTTCGCGCCGCCATCGGCAGGGGCGACCGCTGCGCAGAATTCACGCCCTGGGAGCGATGGTGGAGGTCTTCTTCGTGCGAGGCAAACTTCTTGCCAACTAAGTGGACTTCTACAGATACCTTGGTTGTGTTGAGGAAGTGGGCTCAGAAAACGTGAAGGGATGGCGAGTCGTGGGAGTCTTGGGTGCGTTCATAGTCATGGTGGCGACTGCTATGCAGAGTCAATTGGATGTGGCTGAGATCTGGGCATGGCAGAGGGTGTCGAAAAAGATTGCGCCGGAGATGGTTGATCAAGCAATTCCCAAAGGCACAATGTTTTTCCCGAGGGAGGGGTACAAAAAACCAGATAGGCTCGCATGGATACCTGAAGACGTGAAAGTCAAGTTCGAGGAGCGTTCTAAGCGATCGGCCGCTTGGATGGTGCTACTGCTGGGGGCTACGTTGGTCTTCGTTTCCGAGGTCGAAAGTGCGCTCCCGCAGTGGGGTGTGTTTGTTGGACCGGTATGCCTGGTGGCAGCGCTCTGGGTGGGCGACCTCTTTACCAAGTCAATTTCTCGGCCCGCAGAAGAGCGGTGCACTGAGGCGATCAAGGTAAAAATTCCAATCTACTATGCGCAGCGTAAAGAAGAGATGGAAAGTAAGAAGTTTGCTGCGCGAATCAAGAGGGGCGCGGTTCGGATTCTTCGGCCTGTGACCTCTGCGTTCAGTTTGTTTCGCCGGTTCGTGAGAGAGGGCTCTGCGAAGTAGTGCGCGTCAAAGTTCGTGGCAACGTGTAGTTCCGGTTCTCACGCGCGACCCGCCTCTGGGTGGCCACTGCGGCTTTGCGCTCGTCCGGGGGATCGCCAGCTGTTGATGACCAAGGTGGCCCGGGGCGCGGCCCTCCTGTCGTCTCGTAGTTTGTGGTGCTGGTTTGAAGGTGGCACCTTCCGGTCGTGGCTGATTACTGCCTGAGCCCCGTGGCGCGTCGTCGACGAACGGCCTTCCGATTTAGGGTGGCGGACGTGAACATCCTGTCGATCCAGTCGTCGGTGGCCTACGGCCATGCCGGAAACTCGTCCGCAGTCTTCCCGCTGCAGCGACTCGGGCACGAGGTGTGGCCGGTGTACACGGTGCACTTCTCCAACCACACGGGGTACGGCGAGTGGCGTGGCCCGGTGTTCGAACCCGAGACGGTGCGCGACGTCATCACCGGTATCGAGGAGCGCGGCGTCCTCGACCGCTGCGACGCGGTGCTCTCGGGCTACCAGGGTGGCGAGAAGGTCGGCGAGGTCATCCTCGACGCCGTTGCCCGCGTCAAGGCCGCCAACCCGAAGGCCCTCTACTGCGCCGACCCCGTCATGGGTGACGTCGGTCGGGGCTTCTACGTGCGCGAGGGCATCCCGGAGTTCATGCGCGACGTCGTCGTGCCGGCCGCAGACATCCTGACGCCCAATCAGTTCGAGCTCGAGTTCCTCGTCGGTCAGAGCGTCTCGAGCGTCGCCGACCTGCTCGCCGCCGCCGACGCGTTGCGTGCCAAGGGGCCGCAGGTCGTCCTCGTGACGTCGGTGCAGACCGACGAGACGCCGGCCGACTCCGTCCAGATGGCCGTCGTCGACGCCGAGGGTGCCTGGATCGTCACGACGCCGCTGCTGCCCATGTACGTCTCGGGCTCCGGCGACGCGACGGCCGCCATCTTCCTCGCGCGCTACATGACGTCCACGCCGGCCGAGGCACTCGCGGCCACGGCGTCGTCGATCTACGACGTCATGGAGCGCACGCACGCCGCAGGCTCGGGCGAGATCCTCCTCATCGAGGCGCAGGAGGCCATCGCGCACCCCGCGAGCGAGTTCGAAGTCACCCGGTTGCGCTGATTCTGTAGACGTTGCGCGCGCTATGTGACGCGCAACGTCTACAGAATCAGCTACTCCGTGACGATGACGTGCAGTGTCCTCGGGCCGTGCACGCCTTCGACACGGGAGAGCTCGATGTCGCTCGTCGCGCTCGGGCCGGAGATGAACGTCATCGGGCGACGTGACGTCGCTGCGTCTCCCAGGCGCGTGATCGCCTCGGGCACGTCGGAGACCACCTGATCCGCGGCAACGACGCAGACGTGGATGTCCGGCACCAGGGAAAGCGCACGCCGGCCCTGGTCGTCGGCGTGGTCGAGCACGATGGTGCCCGTCTCCGCGACGCCCACCGCGCACGCGGTGACCACAGCGTCGATCTCGTTGAGTTGCAGCGGTGTGAGAGCAGAATCCTCGATCACCTCGACGCCGTCGAGTTGCGTCAGCCACGCGTCGTCGAGCCCGGGCGGGCGGACGAGCGACGTCGCGCCGTAGTGGGCCAGCGCCGCAGCAACACGCGCCGGAACCTCGTCGGCCCCGCAGCGCTCGACGACGGCGCGGTAGTCCTCGACGCGCTCGACGAAACGGTCGAGCACCGGCTCGTCCATCGCCGTCGGGGCTCCGTAGGTCCACTCGACCGGAGCCTCGTCGGCCGCGCCCGAGACGTCGGAGAGCGCCTCGCGCACCCGAGCCAACACGACGTCACGGCTGCTCATCGCTTGCCCCCTCGTTCGCGGGCCCACCAGTCGCGGAACGACTCGGTCGGCATCATCTTCACGTCACGCGCGTTCGTCCACCGCGACAGCGGCGGAGGCAGGGGCCCGAACGACTCCATGCGCCGCCCGAGCACCCGCCCCGCGAGCCCGGAGGACTTCGTCGCCACCGACCAGCGACGGTGGTCGGCCATCATCCACGACGCACTCGCCATCACGGCGGCCTCGGCGTGCGGCATCGTGTCCTTCTTCTTCGCCTCGACGACGCGGTTGCGCTGGTGCACGAGCAGTTCCGCGAGCGGGATCTTGACGGGGCACACGTCGTTGCACGCGCCGCACAGGCTCGAGGCGAACGGTAGCGACCGGTCGATCGGGGACGAGGTGCCGCGCAGCGCCGGCGTCAGGACGGCACCGATGGGGCCGGGGTAGACCGAGCCGTACGCGTTGCCGCCGACCTTCTCGTACACGGGGCAGACGTTGAGGCACGCCGAGCAGCGGATGCAGCGCAGCGCGTCGCGCCCGACCTCGTCGGCGAGGACGTCGGTGCGCCCGTTGTCGAGGAGGACGACGTGCATCTCCTGCGGGCCGTCGCCCTCGGCGGGGCCGCTCCACAGCGACGTGTACGGGTTCATCCGCTCCGCCGTCGAACTGCGTGGCAGGAGCTGGAGAAACACCTCGAGGTCGGCGAACGTCGGCAGGATCTTCTCGATGCCGACGATCGAGACGAGGGTGTCGGCGAGCGTCAGGCACATGCGCCCGTTGCCCTCTGACTCGACGACGGCGAGCGTGCCCGTCTCCGCGACGGCGAAGTTCGCGCCGCTGACGGCGACCTTGGCGCGCAGGAACTTCTCGCGCAGGTGCTCGCGCGCGGCGCCGGCGAGGTGGGCCGGTTCGGTGTCGAGATCGTCAGGAGCGGGCTTGCCGTAGCGGCCCATCTCCTCGAGGAAGATCTCGCGCACCTCGGCGCGGTTGCGGTGGATGGCCGGCACGAGGAAGTGCGTAGGGCGGTCGTGGCCGAGCTGCACGATGAGCTCGGCGAGGTCGGTCTCCCAGGCCGCCACGCCGGCGTCCTCGAGGGCTTCGTTGAGCTCGATCTCCTGCGTCGCCATCGACTTCACCTTGACGACCTCGCGGGGTGCGCCGACCGCGTCCTCGCGGGCGAGGCGCTCGTCGACGATCTCGCGGACGATGCGGTTGGCGTCGTCGCCGTCCGTGGCCCAGTGCACCTGAACGCCGTTGCGCTGCAACGACTCCTCGAGCTGCACGAGGTACTCGTCGAGGTGACGCAGCGTGCGGTCCTTGATCTGCGCCCCGGCAACGCGCATCGCCTCCCAGTCGGCCTTCTCCGCGACGACGTTCGCGCGCTTGGCGCGGATCGTCGTCATGGCGTGATGGAGGTTCTTGCGCTGCACCGGATTCGCGAGCTGCACAGGCGCGGCCTTGGGGAACGGGGGTGAGTCGATGAGTTCGCCGGCGGGCGGCGCGGGCGTCAGACGGGTCATGACAGGGCTCCTTCCACGTCGGGTTCGGCGGCGGCGAAGTCTTCCTCGCTGTGCGCGAGCAGTTCGGCGAGGTGGATTCCTCGCACCTGCGATCGCTGACGGGACAGCATTCCCTGCACGTTCATGAGGCACGAGTTGTCGCCCATGACGACGTACTCGGCATCGGTGTCGGCGACGTGGCGGGCCTTGTCGGCCGTCATCGCCGTCGACACGTCCGGGTTCTTCACGCTGAACGTTCCACCGAACCCGCAGCAGCGGTCGGCGTCGGGCAGCGTGACGAGTTCGATGCCCTTCACGTTGCGCAGCAACTCGTACGGGCGATCCCCCACCTTCGTGATGCGCAGCGAGTGGCACGTGGGGTGGTAGGTGACGCGGTGGGGGAAGTAGGCGCCCACGTCGGTGACACCGAGGACGTCGACGATGAGTTCCGTGAGGTCGTAGGTCTTCGCGGACGTCCGTGCGACGCGCGCCGCCAACTCGTCGTCACCCGAGCGTTCGGCGAGCATCGGGTGCTGGTCGCGGATGCTTCCCACGCACGAACCCGACGGGGCGACGATGTAGTCGTAGGGCTCGAAGGCGTCGAGGTACGTGCGGATGCTCGGCAGCGCCTCGTCGAAGTAGCCGGTGTTGGTGAACATCTGCCCACAGCACGTCTGCGCCGGAGGGAAGTCCACCTCGCATCCGAGCCGTTCGAGCAGCCGGACGACGGCCTTCGGCGTCTCGGGGAACATCACGTCGTTGACGCAGGTGGCGAAGAGGGCGACGCGTTTGCCCGCGCCGGGTAGGTCGTTCGTGGTCATCACGTCTCCTTGCTGGAAGGTCACGGGAGCATCCAGGAAAGAACTGGGGTGGACTGCAGGCCGACGAGGAGGCACAGCGCGGCCAGCATGCCGAGGCTCCACCAGATCACCTTACGGAGGATGGCCGACTCATGGCCGACGAGGCCCACCGCAGTGGCCGCGATCGTGAGGTTCTGCGGGGAGACGAGCTTGCCGACGACGCCGCCCGTCGTGTTCGCGGCGACGAGGAGCGTCGGGTCGATGCCGGCCTTCTGCGCGGCGGTCTGCTGGAGCGTGGCGAAGAGGGCGTTGGCGCTCGTGTCGGAGCCCGTGACGGCGGTGCCGAGCCAGCCGAGAACCGGCGAGAGGAAGGCGAACGCCGCGCCGGTGCCGGCGGCCCACGAGCCGATGGTGATCGTCTGGCCCGACTGGTTCATGACGTAGGCGAGGGCGAGCACGGCGGCGATCGTCAGGGCCGAGAAGCGCAGCTGGTGCAGCGTTTTGCCCATCTCCTTGACCACCTTGCCCGGTCCGACGCGGTAGACGATCGCGACGACGATCATCGTCAGGATGAGCAGTGTGCCCGGGCTCGAGAGCCACTGGAACTTGTAGATCGTCGTGCCGGAGACCTTGCCTGCCGCGGTGACGATGTGGCCGTCGAGGCCGGGCCAGTGGATCTTGAGGTCGGTGCTCGCGAGGAAGTCGCTGAGCGGCTTCACGAGCTTCGCCGCGGAGAAGACCGCGATGACGAGCAGGTAGGGGAAGAGCGCCATGAAGAGTCGGCCGGCGGTCATGCGCCCGACCGGCTCCGCGTTGGGAGCCTCGACGGTCTGCGCGTCGACGGGGAGCTTCGCGCGCTCCTCCTCGCGCTCGGCGGTGAGGCGAGCCGTGGCCTCCGCGGTGCCCTTGGGCTTCCACACGCGAAGGAACGCGACGGCGGCGGCGAGGCCGACGAGCGAGGCGGCGATGTCGGTGAGTTCGACCGAGACGTACGACGCGCAGATCCACTGGGCAACCGCGAACGCGATGCCCGTGACGAGAGCGATGGGCCACGCGTCCCTGACGCCGCGGCGGCCGTCGGCGAGGATGAGGAGGAACAGCGGCACGAAGACGGCGATGACCGGCGTCTGGTGCCCGACGTAGGCGCCGATCTCCTGGTAGGGGATCTTCGTCAGGTCACCCGCAGTGATGATCGGGATGGCGATGGCGCCGAACGCGACGGGCGCCGTGTTGGCGACGAGGACGACCGTCGCGGCGCGCAGCGCGGAGAAGCCTGCGGCCACGAGCATGACGCCGGTGATGGCGACCGGAGCGCCGAACCCGGCGAGGGCCTCGAGCAGGCCGCCGAAGCAGAAGGCGATGAGCATGGCTTGGATGCGCGGGTCATCGCTGAGGATGTCGAAGACGGCCGCCAGATCCTTGAACCGGCCGCTGATGACGGTGACCTGGTAGAGCATGATCGCCGCGAAGACGATCCACACGATGGGGAAGAGGCCGTAGACGGCGCCCTGGCTCGCGGAGAGGAGGGCGAGCTTCGCGGGCATCCCGTACGCGGCGATGGCGACGACGAGCGCGACGGCCAGGCCGGCGAGGCCCGCCTGGTAGGCCTTCCAGCGCAGCACGCCGAGCGTGAGGAAGACGGTGAGCAGGGGCAACGTCGCGACGAGCGCGGAGCCCCACAGCGACCCGAGGGGCGCGAGGTCAGGGGTGTAGCTCATGGGAGTTCAGCCGTTTCAGGAGGCGCCACGCAGGCGAGAGGGGCCTGCACTTATTCGGCAGACCATTTGACGAATGTAGAGGCGAATGTGATCTACGTCAATGGTTTGACCATTTCGAGTGTGTCGATGGGCGGCCTGTGCTCGCGGTCGCGGAGTGCCTCGACGACGGAGGTGATCGGTCAGTCGCCCTAGGATGTGGCGAACATCGAGAAGGGTGGCCCATGCCGAACAAGCCGAAGGCGTTCGACATCGTTCGGGCGCACATCGAGGAGCGCATCCTCGACGGGTCGCTCGACATCGGCGACACCCTCGCCGCCGAGCGTGAGCTCGCCACGGAGTTCGGTGTCTCGCGAGGTGCGGTCCGTGAGGCCATCCGGGCGCTCGAGGCGCAGGGCGTCGTCGAGTCGTCCGTGGGAGCCGGGGCCACCGGCGGAACGCGCATCATCCGGGCGCGAACGCGCGCACTGACCCGGTTGTTGCGCCTGCACGTGGCGCTCGCGGACGGACGGCTGCGCGAGGTCGTCGAGTTGCGTGTGGCGTTGGAGCGTTCGAGCGCGACGCTGGCCGCGGCGTCCGTGACGCCAGAGGCGCTGGAGACGATGAGGACGTTGCTCGCAAAAATGCGCGGGGAGGGCGTCGACATCGAAACGTTCAACCGACTGGACACCGACTTCCACGTCGCCATCGCGCGGGCAGCCGACAACACCCTCGTCACGGACCTGACGATCGCCGTGCGCGAGTCGCTGCGCGCCCCGATCCTCGTCGCCGAACAAGGTTTGAGCAGTGGGGAGTACGCAGATTTCCGCGGCATGCTCTGCGAGCAGCACGAGGGCATTTTCGCCGCACTCGAAGCAGGTGACGGCGAGGACGCCGCGCAGCGCATCGAGACGCACATCCGTGCCGCCTACAGCGCGCTGCCGGTGCTGACGGCCGCGCCTGAGTAGTCGCTTCGGCAATGGTCGACAGCCGGAGGATCGGAGCCGAGCAGACGAGTGGTTGCCGCCACGCCGCGCAAATCTCAATCTTCGCCTAGAGCGCGCAATACGGTGGTGAGCATGGATCCGATTCGTAACCCGTACGCGCCCGGCGCAGGTCAGCGTCCGCCCGAGTTGGCGGGGCGTGAGGAGCAGATCAGCACGTTCGACGTCGTCGTCGCGCGCATCGCGAAGGGCCGCCCGGAGCGCTCGATCGTGCTCATCGGGCTGCGCGGCGTGGGCAAGACGGTACTGCTCAACACGCTGCGATCGGGTGCGGTGCGGGCGCACTGGGGCACCGGCAAGTTCGAGGCGCGCCCCGACCAGCGGCTGCGTCGGCCGCTCGCGAGTGCGCTGCACACCGCCGTGCGCGAACTCGGCCACCCGCAGGACGACGACGTCGACCACGTACTCGGCGTCATCAAGAGCTTCGCCCAGCGTGACGTCGACCCGAAGGCGAAGCTGCGCGACCGGTGGAACCCGGGCATCGACGCGCCCGCCGTCACCGGCCGGGCCGATTCGGGCGACATCGAGATCGACCTCGTCGAGTTGTTGACGGATGTCGGCGGCCTCGCGGCCGACGTGGGCAAGGGCGTCGCCATCTTCATCGACGAGATGCAGGATCTCGACCCCGAGGACGTGTCGGCCCTGTGTGCGGCGTGCCACGAGATGAGTCAGAGCTCGCTGCCGGTCATCGTCGTCGGGGCGGGGCTGCCGCACCTGCCGGCGGTATTGTCGGCGTCCAAGTCGTACAGCGAGCGGCTCTTCCGGTACGCGCGCATCGACCGGCTGCCGAAGGAGGCGGCGTTCCGTGCGCTGCAGGGCCCGGCGCAGGAGGAGGACGCCGAGTTCACCGACGAGGCACTCGAGGCCATGTACGCCGCGACGGGCGGATACCCGTATTTCATCCAGGCGTACGGCGCTGGGGTGTGGGATCTGGCGCCCGCGTCGCCGATCACGGTGGACGATGTCAAGGTGGCCATGCCGGAGGCCGAGGCCGAGTTGGCCGTCGGGTTCTTCGGCTCGCGCTACGAACGCGCGACGCCGGGGGAGCGCGAGTACCTGCGCGCCATGGCCGACGCGGCGACGGCGATAGCGGAGGCCGCTGCAGCCGACGAGACGGGGGAGACGCCCGGGCTCGACGACATCGAGTCGGTGCCGACGTCGAAGGTGGCCGAGGTGCTCGGGCGCAAGCCGCAGTCGCTCTCCCCGGCGCGCGACTCGCTCATGAAGAAGGGCTTGGTCTACTCGGGCGAGCGCGGGCGCATCGCGTTCACCGTGCCCCACTTCGGGCGCTACCTGCGCAGCGTCGGCGGGGAGTAAGGGCGCAGCCTGGCTTTTCGCTGATCGTCCTTCATCGGGATGGCCGCGTCATGAGACATGACGTGTGCTGCGATCGGCCTCGGCGTGCCGCGCCCCTGAGAGCCTGAGAGCATCTGTCTTCGCGGGTGAACCTCACCGCTAGTTGACGTTGCCTTGGCAACGGATTATCTCGGGTGACCGCGGGTGTATCGCATAAAGGACAGTGGGCGACACCTCCACGGCAACCCGAGCCAGGGAGAAATCGGGCTATGTTCAAGTTCCTGGCTTTTCCACGCACGGAGGTTGCACGATGGCCGAACAGTCAGCACCGATCACCGAGGTGCATGTTGTCTGGCATTCCGAGTCGGCCCACGACAACATCCTGGGCGTCTTCGCAGATGCGAGTGAGGCCAAGGCCTACATGGGAAGCATCCGCAACGACTACGCGGGCGGCGTGTTCAGCACGCTCTTCCCCATCGGCATGAAGGGGCACCGATCCGGAGCGTCGATACCTCGACTGACGGATACCGCAGCCGCGCAGGCGGGCGCGTCACGTACCGCAGCGACGACTGGGTCGAGACGCAGTCCTCCACCGGAACGCTGTTTCCCACGCAGTTGCCGACACGAGTTCGCCGCGTCGTCACCGACCCCGCGATCAGCGACTCGGTCTCCTCGATCAGGCCCATCTGACACGCGAGTTTCGCCAGACGTTGGGGCAGAGCCGAGTTCGTACCGCGACGCGACGGCCTGACGCGGAAGCTGCCTGGCGCGCTGCATCGCCCACCGCGGGCTCAAGGGCCCGGCCGAACCACCGAACGAGGGCCGACCGGTTCCGGTTGAAGCCTTGCTCACCGTCGGGTGAGGGTGTTGGCTGACGCGGGTGAGAGTCGAACGTGTTGTTCCCAATCTGGTCGTGGCCGACCTCGACGCCGGGGTGGCCCACCACCGCGCCGTTCTCGGCCTCGACGTGCTCATGGATCACGGGTGGATCGTCACCCTCGGCGACGCCGACGGCCACCAACTCAGTGTCATGACGCAGGACGCATCGGCCGCGATGAATCCGGGCGTCTCCGTCTTCGTCGACGATGTGCACGAGGCGTATCGGCGCGCGCAGGAGGCCGGGTTCGACATCGTTCATCCGCTCACCGACGAGCCATGGGGCGTCACCCGGTTCTTCTACCGCGACGAGAGCGGAAACGTCGTCAACGTCGGGATGCACACGCCCTGAGCGAGGCGATGGGTCGCGAGTTCGAGCAGATCAAGGCCGAGGCCGCAGCCCCGCCCGAATGAGCCCACAGAGCTGCAGACGTGGGCCCATGATGGGCTCATGACTTCACCGAGCATCGTTCTGCATTCCGTCGCCATCGACACGCCTGACCCTGAGCGTCTCGCCGCGTTCTACTGCAACCTCGCAGGCGGGCGCGTCACGTACCGCAGCGACGACTGGGTCGAGACGCAGTACCCCACCGGTCAGCGACTCTCGTTTCAGTTGTCGCCCGACTACGTGGCTCCGACCTGGCCTGCCAACACCGTGCCGCAGCAGGCGCACGTGGATTTCCACGTGCCTGAATACGAGGCGGCGCACGCGCATGCGCTCAGCCTGGGTGCGACGTTCCTCGAGGACGAGAGTGCCCACGCCGATTTTCGTGTGTACGCCGACCCGGACGGGCATCCCTTCTGCCTGTGCCTCGAACAGCCGGAGCGATACGAAGCCGCAGAATCGACGCCGCAAGCCTGACCGGAACTGGGCGACCGCCGCGTCGGGTTGTCGTCAGGGTCAGCCACAGCGGGGCCTGGGCGTCGCCCGAACGTCATCACGTCATCGGCGTGATGAGCGGCAGGGGTTCACGACCGGGAAACCATGAGGCTCCTCGGACGGCGTAGTCACCCTGACCGAGCCAGTCGCTTCCCGATGAGCCGTCCCATGCGCTGCGCTCGCGCCGGACACCTCCGGTCGCGACGACCTCGATCGAGCCGTCGACGATCGACAGCAACGTCCGGTCGAGACCTTCCAAGAGATCAGCCGAACCGTCATCGCATGCGTCGCAGGGGCAATCGGGCACACGATCGATGATGACGATCGGGTCGCTCAAACCCACCTCGACCTGAGTGCCGAGCTCGTCCAGGGGCCACGCCGCTACGCGTAGGGTCGGCGCGTTCTCGTGCGGGATGGCCATCCACACCACCGACGGTTGTCGCGGACAATTCGGCCACGCCGGGCCACCTTCGCCACGCTCACCCACTGGGCTCGGTTCGACGAGGTGGTCGTGTTGGCCGAGTCCATCGCGTCCATCGAGGCCGGCATCCGCGGCGCGAGGGCGACTCTCGTCGGCGGAGGCACAGGGTGTTGTTGCCTGCCCCTGAGTCGGCAGTGGTCCAGCTCCGTGTGGTGCCACGTGAGCGAGACCGAGTTGGGCGAGGGCGTCCATCCAGGCCCGCACGCGAACCTCGAGATGACGTAGCGCTCGGGGTGGGTGAGGCGGCTGTACTCGTCGTCGGTGGGAGCGCTGCAGCCGCCCGGCGAGCTGGGGTCTGCGTGTGGGTCCGGCCAAGCCGAGGAGCCGCCCGCTGCCACGAAGCAGGCCTCCACGGCATCGAGCAGGCTCACCAGATGATCGGGAAAGCATGGATTCTCGGTTGATTCGTCGGGATGAGCGCGCCAGTAGGCGTTGTGGTCGTGCCACCAGGTCGACATCGCGCCTCCAGCAGGACGGGTACGGGCGGGTCTGGGAGCGCCTGAGCGCTCTCCCTCACACTACGGGGGCGCGGCCGGGTTAGGCGACGAGGTTTTCTGCGCGCCGACGTGCCGGGGATCGTCCGAAAGCGCGCCTCGTCCCCGGCTGCGGTGTAGCGACTCCGACACGCGTCAGGCGAAGAGGCGGCGAGCCCATCCCGACACGGCGCGTTGCCTACGCGCCCCGAGCCGGGGCGATAGGCAACTTCACCGCTATGGTACTTTGGTACCAAGAACTCACGAAAGGACACTCTTCATGCCTGCCGTTGCGCCTATCAAGGTGTCCTCTTCGACGGACGCGCTCATCTCTCACGCAGCGCACTTCCTCTCGACGTCCAAGAAGGATGTCGTCGAGGTTGCTGTGCAGGAATACATCGATCGCCACCGTGACGAGATCAACGCCTCCGTGCAGAACATTCTTCGCGAGATCAACGGTTCGGACGCTGCCGCCGTTTCGGCCCTCAGCGGCTTCTCTGCGCAGGAGCTCGACGATCTGGGTGGATTGCCCGACTGACATGTGAGGACTCGCTAGTCTCTCGCTATGCAGGCTGATGATCATTCAGGTGTACGTCCCACCCGACGTTGCCTCGACTCGCTCGAGATCGAGATCCCGAAGTTGGACGCTCCCCTGCATCTGCTGGCCCACGAGCTCGTCGAGGAAGCACAGTCGCTTCCGGCCCGCATGCTTGCTGGCCGAGCCACCCGCATCGGGGTGCTCAAAGACCGAGTCTGGTTCAAGGTGAAGCGCGGGCGGTGGCGCGGCGTCGCCACCCGCCTCACCGACGCGGACCTACACGAGAACGCACGACTCGATGATGCCGCTGGGTGGACGCGAAGCGTGGACGAATCCTCGCGGTGGTGGCTTGGGGCCGCTGGGTGGCGGGAAGACGGCGCGCGTCGCGACTTTTACACCAGAATCGAGTCCGAGTGCCGGTGCGTCTGGAGCGAAGCGAAGAAGGACAGGATCAACACCGATTCGCTTCTGCCCCAGGAATGGGATCGACGCAGAATCATTGCCGAGCGCGCCGTAGCGGAGCAGCGCGCCTATCGGACGGTCATGATGCAGTGCGCTGCGCGCAGCTTGCGCAGTGGGAAGATCGTCATGGCACACTTCGATGCCTTCGCAATGGGTGTCCTGATCCGCGCGGATCGCGGAGAGCAATTCGTTGCCTTCATTGCGAGACAGGTTTACGACCCGAAAAGGCTCGCGGTCATGATGTCGGCCCTCCCGGGTGTGTCCGGGGACGACTGGGGTCCGGAGCCTGCGGGGATAGCGGACCTGGCGCCTGGTCCGGGTGAAGTTGTCTGGTCGGCCGTCCTGACGCCGGAGGCAGCTAACGCGATTCTCGACGCGGTGCCCTGGAGCGACGAGCCTGTGTGACTCGGGAACGCTCACCTCAAGCCGCCGAGGGGAGCGGGTTCGACACACGGGACGTTAAGCGGCTCGCACCGACAGCATCTGCTCCCGCGGGACGAGGAGCGCCTGCAGTCAAAGCACCCGCCCTTATCGGCAACGTCCCGCCTTCCTCAGCGCGTGAAGTCGACATCCTCGAGCGTTGTCTGCACCGAGCGTCCGCTCTGCCACGAGTTCGCGGCGGGGTCGACGTCGGGCATCGGGATGTCGGCGCGGTCGCGTCGCTTGTCGGGCGTGGAGACGCCGAGGCGCTCGTCGCGTTCGCGCGTGGCGTTCTCGTCGGCCTGTCCGTCGTCGGTGAAGCCCATCATGAGTTGCGGGATGCCGAACGGGAAGTCGGCTTTGTCGTACTGCCACGTGTGGAACGTCTTGCCGTACGTCGAGACGAGATCTTCGAAGTAGGAACGCTCCGCGAGATCCGGAATGCCCGGCGCCACGAGCATCCCCGACTTCACCTCGTAGTGGTGGCTGTGCCACAGCTTCTTCTCGTCCTCGGGCAGCGTCGCGAATTTCTCTGCGCTGATGATGTATTCGATGCCGATGAGGCGAGCGTCCGCGGCGTTGCTGTCGTAGATGACGCACTGATGCAGGTCGTGACGCAGGTGGGTGCAGAAGTGCGTCGCCTCGACCTGACGGCCCATGTCGTCGGCGTAGAAGTGGAAACCGTTGAGGTAGGTACTCATCGCGTCGAGCGGGTACTTCGGCTACGCGGTCGCCGACGCGAAGTCGAGGGCGCGGTGCTTGGCCGAATGCCCCTTGCCGGTCCTCATGATCGCGGTGACCTTCTTGGCAAGGCCCAGACCTGCCGCCGTGAGGGCGCCGGCGCCGAAGGCGGTGAAGGTGTGACGGTGTTCCGAGCTGAAGAGGTGACGGGAAGTCATGACTCCACGCTAGAAACCTCATGAGCCCTGCTGCCCACCCGAACAGGCGGGCAGCGTCATCACGGCGGCGCAGCGCTGGGCGTGGACCGAGGGGTGGAAGTGCGGTAGGTCGGTTCGTCAGGAGTTCGTAGCATCGAGGACTCGCCACCCGCACGAGGAGCCGCCCGTGAGTACCGCCAGCCGCCATCCCGCCTGGGGAGTCGCGTGCGTGACGGCGGGTGCGCTGCTCGCCGCGTCGGCCTTCCTTTCGACGACCGGTGTGCTCATGGAACCGATCGAGCACTCGACGGGGTGGTCGCGCGACGTGACGTCGGGCGCCGCGAGCCTCAACCTCGTGCTCTACGGCATCGCTGCCCCGTTCACCGCAGCCCTGATGCAGGCGTGGGGCGTGCGCCGCACGGTCACGTGGTCGCTCGTCATCGTCGGGTTGGCCAGCGCGGCCGTCACTCTCGTCGGTGAGCCGTGGCAGCTGTGGCTGCTGTGGGGCGTCTTCATCGGCCTCGGCAGGGGCACGATGGCGCTGACGTTCGGCACGATCATCGCGAACCGCTGGTTCGTCACGCATCGGGGCACCGTCACCGGCGTCTTCTCGGCGGCCACGGCCGCCGGTCAGGTGCTCTTCGTGCCGGTCATTGCCATGATTGCGGCCGGGCCCGGTTGGCGCACAGCGTCATTGGTCGCCGGGGTGTGTTCCCTCGTCATGGCGGTGCTCTGCGCGCTGTTCCTGCGCGACCGGCCCGCCGACGTCGGGGTCGGCGCCATCGGTGCCGCGAGTGCGCAGGATGTCGAGGACGAGGGCCCCGCTTCCGGTCGATGGCCCTGACGGCCTTGCGCAGTGCCGCTCGACACTGGGCCTTCTGGGTGCTCATGCTGACGTTCCTCGTGTGCGGCTGGTCGACGAACGGCATCGTCGTCACACACCTCGCGCCGGCCGCACACGACCACTCGATGGCGCCGACGACGGCCGCCACCCTCATCGGCATCATCGGAATCTTCGACATCGTCGGCACGGTCGCCTCCGGCTGGCTGACCGACCGCTACGACCCGCGCATTCTTCTCGCGATCGACTACGTCACGCGCGGCATCTCGCTCGTGTTCATCAACGGCCTGCTCGGCCCGAGCGTCGACATGCCCATGTGGGCGTTCGTCGTCTTCTACGGCCTCGACTGGACGGCCACGGTGCCACCCACCGTCGAGCTGTGTCGCCGTCACTTCGGGCTGCACGCGTCGGGCGTCGTCTTCGGCTGGATCTACGCGTCGCACATGATCGGCGCCGGAATCGGCGCGAGCGTCTCGGGCGCGCTGCGCTCGGGAGCTGGCTCGTACGCGTCCGCGTGGCTGCTCACGGCCGGCCTGTGTCTCGTCGCCGGGGTGCTGCCGCTGACGATGAAACGCGGCCCCAAGACCCGCGACGACGACCAGATCGCCGTCCCCCTCTGAGAAACGCATCAACGCCTCGCGACGTGACGGCGCCCGCTCGACCGTGAGGGTCGGGCGGGCGCCGTCGTCGGGAGAGGGGTTACTCCTCGAGGTTCTCGATGTCGCTGAAGCGCGTCTTCTCGTGGTGACGCGTGTGGACGAACCACGTGAACAGCGACAGCACGACGCCGATGGCGAGCAGGGCCGCGCCGATCTTGTACTGGATGTACTTCTCCGGGTCGCGTGCCCACGGGCCGGCGAGGAAGGCGCACAGCACCGCACCGAGGATCGGGATGACGGTGGGCGCACGGAAGGCCTCGGGGTGTGCCTTCTCCCGGCGCAGCACGAGGCACGCGATGTTGACGATGGTGAACACGATGAGCAGCAGCAGACCCGTCGTGCCGCCGAGTGCGCCGACGACCGGCGTGCCCTTCTGCATCGACACGTAGATGATGAGCGCCAGGGCGAGCGCCGTCGTGAAGAACACGGCCGCGTAGGGCGACTGGCGGCGCGACACCTTGCCGAGTGCCGGCGGGAGCACTTCCTGCTTCGCCAGGCCGTAGATGAGGCGGCTCGCCATCATCATGTTGATGAGTGCGGTGTTGGCGACGGCGAACACCGTGAGGAACGGGAAGACCGCGTCGACGGGGAAGCCGGGCATGCCGGTCTTGACGACCTCGAGCAGGATGCCGGTCTCGCCGTCGAAGTTCTGGATGTCCTTGATCGGCAGGACGAGCACGACCGACACGGCGACGAGCATGTAGATGAGCACGGCGATGCCGAGGCCCGTGAGCATGATGCGCGGGAAGACCTGACGCGGGTTCTCCGTCTCCTCGACCATGTTGACCGAGTCCTCGAAGCCCACCATCGAGAAGAACGCGATGGCGGTGGCGACGGTCGTCGCGGCGAACATGTTGCGGTCCGAGGACGACTCGAACGTCGTGAGCTGGCTGAAGTCGGCGCTCTTCGTGGCCATGGCGTAGAAGCCGATGCCGATGACGACGGCCAGTGCGAACAACTCGACGACGGTGAGCACGACGTTGAACTTCACGCTCTCGCCGACGCCGCGCAGGTTGATGAGCGCGAGCAGCACCATGAACGCGAGGGCGACGAGCATCGTGCCGAGGGCGCCCGGGCCGTCGTCACCGCCGACGCCGAGACCGGTGAGGAGGTTCGCAGCGAGCAGGTTCGACGACGTCGCAGCGCTCGTGATGCCCGAGCAGACGACGGTGAACGCCACGATGAACGTGAGGAAGTGGATGCCGAACGCCTTGTGCGTATAGAGAGCAGCGCCGGCGGCGTGCGGGTACTTCGTCACGAGTTCGAGGTAGCTGAACGCCGTCAGGGTGGCGACGGTGAACGCGATGAGGAACGGCAGCCACGCCATGCCGCCCACTTCGCCCGCAATGTCGCCGGTGACGGCGTAGATGCCTGCGCCGAGAATGTCGCCGACGATGAACAGAAGCAGCAGCTTCGGGCTGAGGACCCGCTTGAGCTCGGTCTTCGGCTCGTGCGCCTCGGCTTGCGCCGCGTCCGTCGCAGCCATGATGTGTCCTCTCACCCCGTGATGCGTGTCACTCACACTGTCGCGTACGCAGCGGTAGAGCAACCCTGACATGCCGCCCCGCCGCGACTTTCACGAACGCCTTTCGGGTGCCGACCTATTTTGCACGCTGACGAACACCGTTGTGGGTGTTGGCGGCTCACGATTCCGGCAGATCGGTTCGGGTCATGAGGCTCGGCGGCTACCAGCCGCAGCCGGTGCACTTGTGTGGATCTGGCCGCGATATCTCGCGGCCAGATCCACACAACGTACCGAGATAGGGGGAGGCTTACGACGTCGCCTTCGTCAGGTCGTACATCGTCACGCCACCGACGGTCGTCGCCGTGTAGTGCGCCTTGACCCAGGCCGTGATCTGCGCGGCCGACCCGTTGCCACCCTGGCCACCGCCCATGCCGCCTCCGGCGATGAAGTACGTGATGTCGCCGTTCTTCACGTACTCCTGGAACTGCGCGAGCGTGACGTTGTTGTCGCTGCCGCTCCAGCCACCGATCGACATCACCGCGGTGTCGGAGGCGAGGATGTACCCGGCCGCACTCTGGTCACCGATGACCGCAGCGGACCACGTGGATGTCGTCGCGTCGAGCTTGGCGCTGAGGGCCGTGTTGCTCGTCGCGCTGCCCTGGCCGCCGGGAGCAGCCTGCATCGAACCGGACGTTGCCGATCCCGACGTTGCACCGCCCGACGACGCGGACCCGCTCCCGGGGGAGTTCGTCGAACCTGACGACGACTGCCCGTTCGTGCCGGACGCTCCCGGTGCGGCACCGTTTGGTGCCGATCCACCCGGGCTGCCGGACGGCGGCGTTCCCGTCGGCGGCTGCCCGCTCGGCGGCGTTCCGGTGGCTGCTTGCGCCGACGATGACGACGACCCGCCTGTCGTGCCGCCCTGTTGGGCGTTCTGCTGGGTGCCCTGCTGACCGCTCGATCGAGTGCCGGCCTGGCCAGCCGACGGGTCACCACCCATGGGGCCGCCACTTGCCCCGCCGGCCACGGCCGGGCCTGACGCCGGCATCGAGCCGGTGTGACCCTGCGTGATCGTCGCGAGCGTGTACGCCGTCGTTCCGCCCAGGCCACTGAGCACGCCGATGACGAGTCCGATCGTCGCGAAACGACGCACTCGCGCAGGGCGAGCACCGGCGACCACGAACGTCAGCGCCCCGATGACGGCGAGCACCAGCGACACCCACTTGAGCCACGGCATCCACGACGCAGCGTTCGTCGACAGCACCTGGAAGCTCCAGGCCGCCGTCACGACGACAGCCGCGGCGATGACGAGCCGCCACACCGACGAGTCGCGTCGGGCCCACGCCTCACGGCCACCGACGGCGACGCACGCCGCGATCGCCGGAGCGAGAGCCACCGCGTAGTACGAGTGGACGGTGCCCTGCATGAACGACAGGCACAGCACCGTGACGACGAGCCAGCCGCCCCAGAGGATGAGCGACGCGCGAACACGGTCGGTGCGCGGCGCCCGTCCTCGAGCGACGAAACCGGCGACGAGTAGCAGGAGAGCGGCCGGCAGCAACCATGAGATTTCACCGGCGAACTGGCTGTTGAACATGCGCAGGAGGCCTGCGGTGCCACCGAAGCCGCCTCCGCCACCACCTCCGCCGCCGTTGCCCGCGCCGCCGAGGATGCGGCCGAGGCCGTTGTAACCGAGGGCGAGCTCCCACAGCGAGTTGTTCGCCGAGCCGCCGATGTACGGGCGTGCCGACGCCGGCCACAGCGAGACGAGTGCGACGAGCCAGCCAGCTCCGACGACGACGCCGACGAGACCCACGACGAGGTGCGCGAGGCGCTGCTTGAGCGAGAACCGGGCCGCGACGAGGTAGGCCAGGCCGAGGCAGGGCAGCACGAGCAGGCCCTGGAGCATCTTGGTGAGGAACGCGAAGCCGATGAGCAGACCGGCTCCGATCATCCACCGCAGAGCAACGCGTCCGCGTGTGGTTTCCACAGCGCGCACCACCGCGTAGGCGGCCGCCGTCATGAGGAGAACGAGCATCGCGTCGGGGTTGTCGAAGCGGAACATGAGCGCCGCAACCGGCGTCAGGGTGACGAGGAGACCGGCGAACAGCCCGGCCGCGTGCCCCGACCACCGACGCACCGCGCCGTGGGTCAGCGCCACCGTGCCGACGCCCATGAGCGCCTGCGGCAGGAGGAGGGAGAAGCTCGAAAACCCGAAGATCCGAGCAGACAGACCCATGACCCACAGCGAGGCCGGGGGCTTGTCGACCGTGATGGCGTTGCTCGCATCGAGCGACCCGAAGAGCCAGGCCTTCGCGTCCTGGGTCGCCGACTTCACTGCGGCGGCGTAGAACTCGTTGGCGTAGCCGGAGTTCGTCAGATCCCACAGGTAGACGAACGCAGCGAACGCGAGCAGCGCGAAGAGCGCGGGACGCGCCCAGGTTGGGTCGTCCTGCCTGCCGCGCAGGAGAGTGGCCGCGCGCCCACGGCTCGAGGTCTGGCCCGTGACGGCGTTCGTGCGTGACGCGCCGCCCGTCAGGTGTTTGTCATGAGGCGCGGTGTCGCTGCGTAGGCGCCGCAGCAACCGCGCTGGGGTGGTCGTCGTCATCGCTGATCCTTGGTCCGTTCGACGGCCGCCGAGTGCGACCGTGACGAGACCAAACTCCCGGCCCGCTCTTTGCCGGTCACTGGGTGGCGCTGTGGGGTTCCTGTGGACGAATCTGCCCGAATCGTGGGGTGGTCGTCATCGCCGAGCGCCGCGGCGGTGCCGGACGCCACGCGTACTCTGACGGCGTGTCCCCAGCAATGTCGGGCGCGTGGTTCGTTCGCGTCGTCCTGCCCCGCCTCGTGCGCGGTGCCCTCGCAGCCGCAGTGCTCTGCCTGCCCGTTGTCGTCCTCGCCGTGCTGGTCACACGTCACTGGTCGCCCATCGTCGACGCCGACCAACGCGCCGTCCTCGCAGCCACGAACGTGACGCGCGAGCGGGGTTTCCTCCCGGCGCTCGAGGCGTGGCAGTGGTGGCTTCACCCGATGCGGGTCTACATCGCGGCCGTGCCGATTGCGCTGTGGACGTGGCACCGGCGTCTTCGCGGGCGCACCATCTGGGGTGTCGTGACGATGCTCGTCGGCTAAAACCTCGGCCTCCAGGCGAAGCTCCTCGTCGAGCGCGCGCGGCCACTCATCGACGATCCCATCGCCCACGCGCCGGGCTACAGCTTCCCCAGCGGGCACGCGTTCAACGTCGCCATGATGCTCACGACGAGCCTCATCATGCTCTGGCCGCTCGTGCGCGAAAGGGCGCTCGCGCTGCGTGCCCTTCTCGTCGCGGGCGCCGCCGTCATCGCCGTGCTCACGGCCCTCGACCGTGTTTTCATCGGCGTCCATTACCCGAGTGACGTGACGGCCGGCGTTCTGCTGGGGTGCGGGTTGTCGGTGGCCTCGTTCCTCGGCTTCAGTCACCGACCGCGAGCGACGAAGGAGCCGGTGTGATGGCTAATCGGCCCATTGCGAACACGTGCGCCGCTCGGCCCACCGTCCGCGAGGTGCTGCGATCGGTACTGCTTCGCGCCGTTCTTCCTGCGCTCGTGATGTTCGGGCTCTTGTTCGGTATCGGCTAGGCACTCATGACGGTGTTCGACGAGGTGCCGTCCGAAGAGCGCATCTCGCAGAAGGTGGCCGCCGAGCGTGACGGTGTGCTCAACACCGTGACGAAGGTCGTCTCGACGGTCAACGACACCTGGTTCACGATCGGCGGAGCGATCGTCATCGGGCTCGCTCTTCTCGCGCTGACGCGGAAGTGGTGGCTGAGCGTCGTGCCGCTGCTCGCCATCAGTCTCGAAGCGAGCGTCTTCGTGCCCGTGACGCACCTCGCCGGCCGACCGCGCCCCGAGGTCGGTCGGCTCGACAACGCGCCGCCGACCTCCAGCTTTCCCAGCGGCCACACGGCCGCGTCGTTCGCGCTGTTCTGGTCACTCGCGATGCTCGCGACGCGCATCGAGAACTCGGCTCTGCGACGCACCGTGCAGACGCTGTGCGTCCTCTTTCCGTTCGGCGTGGGCGCCGCACGTCTCTACCGCGGCATGCACCACTTCAGCGACATCGTGTTCGGTGGCCTCCTTGGCATCGGGTGCGCGTTCGCGGCCTACCTCGCTGTTCGAGCGGCGGATCGCCATGCCACCGAACGTCAGGTGGATCGGGAAAAGCTGACGACGGCCTGAAGCGTGAGCCCAAGGTGTCCAATTTGGGGCGGATCGCGGTGTTCGGCCGTGTTGTTCAGGTGGTTGTGGACCGGAAAGCAGGACCGCGAAAATTTCTCGGTTCACTTTTCGATGCACGCTCGATTTCACTCCCGTCGAGGTGAGAAGGTCAGACTCCGTTCCCGGACGCCGGCGCACCACGGTGGCGGCTTTCTTCGAGGAGAGACCATGAAACGACTCACCGCAACGGCTGCTTCGATGCTCGTCGCCGGATCCTTCGTCGCCCTCTCCGCGGGGGCGGCCAACGCTGTGACCCACCCGGTCACCTCGAAGCACGGTGAGGACAACGCCCCCACGGCGCGCGGCGAGGACAACGCCCCGCCCGTTCGCGGTGAGGACAACACACCCGGCGCGTGTGGCTGACGATGACGCACGAGGCGCCCTCCACGACGAATCGCGAAGGGCGCCGACGAGGTGAGGCGTGCAGGCTTCAGCCCATGCGTTCGATCGACTCGGCGCTGATCTCCGTGACGTCGTTGATGCCCTGGGTGCGCTGCCCCGTCACCGAGCCGCGCACGCGAACGACGCTGCCGAGGCGGAGGTGCTGGGTGTTCGGCAACGGGCAGCACAGGGCGAGACCCGAGACGACGGTGCGGAAGCAGTGGCGCACGATGTCCGGGCCGTCCTGCGCGTGGCGGGGGGTGGTGCCGGCAACGCGTACGACGATCTCGAAGGGCTCGCCGACCTCGCCGAGGTAGCCCGACGACGTCGTGCGGGTGGAATCCTGCTCGGCCGGGCCGGCAGCGACCCCGGCGAACCGGTCGTCGCGGGCCGCGCCGCGACGTTGCGCGGAGACGCGGGAGAGGGTCAAGGGGCCGAACATCAGGTCATCCTCAGCGGGTTGAAGCACTCGTGGAGCGTCGTGATGCAGACATCGTCACGACGGATGTGGGCCTGTACGAGGCCGGACAATTTCACTCGATCGCCCACGCGGAATCCGTAGCGGCGGGCTGATGACCATTCAAGCAAATTGCGCGTGCCGATTTGGCGGACGAGATAACGCTGAATTCGGTGACCCACGTCGGTGATGGCGACGATCTCCACCGGCACGCGCACGTGCTCGGCCTGTTCACCGATCCATTCACTCGCCAGCGACGGGACGAACGGGCGCTCAGGGGTGCGGCTCGCGGCACCCGTTGCAGTCGCCGTACGGGTGCTGGACGAGACGAGGTTCACCGGAGCGAAAGTGCGCACGAGGGCACGACGAAGAGCGAAGGTCGCCACACGAACTCCAAAGCTGATCGACAGTTCTGACAGAAGTAGGACGCTCGATCAAGGTTTGGGTTGCACGTCGTGACGTGATCAACGGAAAACGTGTGCGCGTCGTCGGGCCGAGATGCTCGAAGCCGGTGCGTGTGTCAGCGGCGCACGACCTTGGGCAGGCCGAGCACGGCGGCCACGCCGAGCGCGGAACGCGGGGCCCACGCCGTCCGCCACAGCCCGCCGTGAGCGGCGCCGTCGCTGAAGAGTGCCTCCGGGTGGTCGCGGTGCGGCGCCTCGCCGGGCGCCAGGTCATCGCGCATGACGTCGTGCACGAGCAGCGCAGCCATGAGGGCGCGGCTCGTATCGGGCGCGAAGACCTCGACGCCGAAGTGGTGGGCGCCGCCGTACGCCGCGCGCAGGACGGGGTTCTTCGTCACCGATCGCGTGAGCGTGGCCGGGGCGACGTTGAACGACACGCGCTTGCCGTCGGCCTCCGCCGCCACAGCACGCCAGCGCTGCAGTCGCTTCGCGACGGCGTAGTTCGGGCCCTGCTGCGCGACGAGGCAGTCGGCCACGTGCGAGTGCTTGGGGTACGGCTCGCTGAACAGCTGGCCCCGCGAGGCCAGTCGTAGCCCCTTCTTCGCGACGCCGCGACTGCCGTGGCGCTGCCAGCGTCCCCGCGAGGCGTCGACGATCTCCTGCGGCACGACGAAGGCGTCCGTCGGAGTGGCGAGGTACGCGAGGGCCGTGGTGGGGCGCATGCGTTGCAGGTACTGGCCGATGGTGTCGGCCGCCAGCGTGAGGCGGATGTGCATGCCCGAGTCGGCGTAGGCGTGCATGCCGAAGACGATCGTGTCGTCGCCGGCGTTGTCGGCGAACCAGGCTGCAACACCGGCCGGGTCGGCCACGATGTCGGCACCCGCCTCGCCGTCCCTGACGGGCAGGGTGATGCTGCCCGCCCCGGCCTCGGCGAACTTCGCGAGACGCTCGCTGACGCGCGGAATGTCCACGGCGAGGATGCGTGCGCCCCAGCGCGACAGCATGTCGGTGGGGCCCATCTCGGCGCCCGCGCCGACGCTCGCGAGGACGTGACCGGGCAGGCTCAGCCATTCCGGGTGGTTGATGACGCGCTTGACCGCTTCGGCGCACGAGGCCTCGATGACGCCCTTGGCCACCCAGGTGTCGAGCTGACGCTCGAGGTCGTGGCCCGTGAGATCGCGTCCCTTGTAGGGCACCGCCAACGCCTCGACCCGAGGCTTGCGACCGTCGATCGTGCGGTTCTCGTACGTGCCGTGAGCCGCTTCGACGGCGTCGTCGAAGGCCCACTCGGCGAGTGGTGTTTCGTGGCCGTCGTCCCCGACGACGCGCATGCGGCGGTAGGCGGAGTCGAGCCCCGCGCGGGCGATGTCGACAGCGGCCAGCGGCGTGGAGGCCGTCGTCATCGTGAGGTCGCGAACCGCGGCGAGGTAGGCCTCGCGCCAGTTATTCGCGCCCTCCACGCGTGCGGCGAGGGCCGCGTCGCTGCCGCGGACGGCGTCGGTGACGATGCCCCGAACGGTCGGGGTGGTGGGGCGCTCGGCGTCAGCGCTCTCCGCGGTGTCGGGCGCGGGGAAGGTGATGCCACGAAGCGTCGTCATCGTCTGTCTCTTCCTGATCGGGGCAGCGGTCGCTTCCACGAAATCCCACGCGGTGTGGCCGGATCATCCGAAGAACCGCCAACGTCGGACGGGCGTCTTTGGAGGTTTCCTCCAATTTCTCGATGATGAGCGGTGACCGCGGCACCCGTGCCGCGTTTCCGAGGCAACATCGTCGGAGATATTCGGTCGCGCACCGGGAGCACCTGCGTCAGACTCTCATCCATGAACTCCTTCACCACGAGTTCTCCCAGCGCCGACGCGACGTGGGAGAACTCCCGCTCGCACAATCAGGCCAACTGGGACGAGCGCGCCGCCGCGCACGCTTCGAGCCCCGACTACGCCGTCCAGCGCTTCGCCGACGACCCTGACGCCCTCAGTGGCGTCGTCGAGTTCGACCGACCTCGTCTCGGCTCGATCGCGGGCCTCGACGTCGTGCACCTGCAGTGCCACATCGGCACGGACACGCTCTCGTTGGCGCGTCTCGGGGCAGCGTCCGTCACGGGGCTCGACTTCTCGACGGCGTCGCTCGAGCAGGCGCGCAGCATCACCGAGCGCGCCGGGCACCGCGACATCCGGTTCGTTCAGTCCGATGTCTACGACGCTCCGGCCGCGCTCGAACGACAGCAGTTCGACCTCGTCTATACCGGCATCGGCGCGTTGTGCTGGCTGCCGAGCGTCGAACGGTGGGCCGCCGTGGTGGCTGAGCTGCTGCGACCAGGCGGACGACTGTTCATCCGCGAGGGACACCCGATGCTGTGGGCGCTGGGCGACAACCCAGCCACCGGTCAGCGCACCCTCGCGGACGGCGAGTTCACCGGCCCCGCGCTCGAATTCCCGTACTTCGAGATGCCCGAGCCACTCGTGTTCGACGACGGCGGCACCTACGTCGAGACCGAGCGCGAGTTCAACGCGACGGTCACGCACGAGTGGAACCACGGTCTCGGCGAGATCGTCACCGCGCTGCTCAAGGCGGGCCTGCGCCTCGACTTGTTCACCGAACACCAGAGCGTCCCCTGGAACGCGATGCCCGGCCAGATGGTCGAGATCGGCGCCGGCGAATGGCAGCTCGCCGAAGCGCCGGAACGTCTCGCCGCCACGTACACGATCACCGCCACGAAGATGGCACCCGAAACCTGACCTTGCTCTGTACTCCGTTGCGGTGCAGGGTGACCCGCAAGGAGAAAGAACAATGGAGCGCATTTCCCCGACCCTCTTCAACTGGGCCTCGATCCTCGAGGATTCGACCCGCGAGCAGGCCGTCACCACGGCGTCGATGCCGTTCGTCTTCCCGCACCTGGCCCTCATGCCGGATGCCCACCTCGGCCGTGGCGCGACCGTCGGCTCGGTCATTCCGACGCTCGGGGCCATCATCCCGGCCGCCGTCGGTGTCGACATCGGCTGCGGCATGATCGCCGTCCGCACGCAGCACACGGCGGCAGATCTGCCCACCGAGCGTGCGTCCGTGCGTCAGGCGATCGAGCGCGCCATCCCGCTCTCGGCGGGTGGGGCCAACCGCAAGATCAGCCGAGAGCACACGCAGGTGCGCATCGACGAGCTCGAGACGATGGCCGAAGAGGCCGGGTTCGACCCGGCCGCGTACGCGAAGAAGTGGAAGCTCCAGCTCGGATCGCTCGGTTCCGGTAACCACTTCATCGAGATCTCGCTCGACGAGGAGGACCGGGTGTGGCTCTTCCTGCACTCCGGTTCGCGAGGTGTCGGCAACCGCATCGCCCAGCACCACATCAAGGCGGCCGAGGCGTACTGCCGGACGAACTGGATCCAGCTGCCCGACCGTGACCTCGCCTACCTCGTCGAAGGAACGCCGCAGTTCGACGCCTACATCCGTGAACTGCGCTGGGCGCAGCACTTCGCGCTCCTCAACCGCGAGGAAATGATGGACCGCGTCGTGCGCCAGTACGCCGAGTGGGTGGGCGAGCCGGTGACAGAGCTTGAGCGCATCAACTGCCACCACAACTACACGGAGCAGGAGAAGCACTTCGGGAAGAACGTGTGGCTCTCACGGAAGGGCGCGATCAACGCCGAGGCAGGGCGTCCGGGTCTCATTCCGGGCTCGATGGGTACGGCGTCGTACGTGGTCGTCGGCAAGGGCAACGCGCTCTCGCTCAACTCGTCGCCGCACGGTGCGGGTCGTGCGTTCTCCCGTTCTGCGGCGCGCAAGCGCTTCACTGGTGACGAGCTGCGGGAGGCGATGAAGGGCATCGAGTACCGCGACACCGATGCCTTCATCGACGAGATCCCGGGCGCGTACAAGGACATTGACCAGGTGATGGCGGACGCCGCCGACCTCGTCGAGATCCGGCACACGCTGCGTCAGATCGTCAACGTCAAGGGCGATTAGTCGTAGCCCGATTCCCCCGATGGTGTGTGGCCCCTCCGCCGCGCGGCATCGGGGGAATCGGCGTTCCCAGCGGGTTGTCGGTGGCGACGGGTAGCGTCAGGGGCATGGCTGAGACCACCGTTCTGCACAACCCGCGCTGCTCGACGTCACGCGCCGCCCTCGACGTGGCGCAGGAGGCGAGCGTCGACGTCGAGGTCGTCCAGTACCTCAAAGAGCCCCTCACCCGTGAGGCCCTGCTCGAGTTGCTGGGCAAGCTCGAGGACGCACCCACTGACCTCGTGCGTCGTGACGCCACGTTCAAGGAGCTGGGCCTCACCGACGCCGACGTCGCGACGCCCGAACAGGTGGCCGACCTCCTCGCGGAGCACCCGAAGCTCATGCAGCGCCCCGTGCTCGTGCATGGCAACCGCGCCATCATCGGGCGCCCGAAAGACCGCGTGCCCGCGTTCCTCGCAGGCAACTGACTTCTCGCACTACTGATCACCACTGGGGGAGGCCGCGTGAAGACGCTGCTCAACATCATCTGGTTTGTGCTGGCCGGCTTCTGGCTGTGGATCGCGTACGCGGTCGCGGCTCTCGTCATGTGCATTCTCATCGTGACGATTCCGTTCGGCATCGCGTCGTTCCGCATCGCCAACTTCGCGGCCTGGCCCTTCGGCCGCACCTACATCGACAAGCCGACCGCCGGCGCGGCGTCGATGATCGGCAACGTCATCTGGTTCGTGTTCGCCGGCCTGTGGATCGCGCTCGCGCACATCGGCACGGCCATCGCGCTCGCGGTGACGATCATCGGTATCCCCTTGGCGTGGGCGAACCTCAAGATGATCCCGCTCGCGCTGTTCCCCCTGGGCAAGGAGATCGTGCCGGAGGGTGCCCTCGCTCCGCCCCGGTACACACCGCCGCAGGCCTACGTCCAGGGCGGCCCGCCACTTTCGCGCTACTGAGTGGCCTCACGTGTAGGGGTAGGGCTTGGGCGTTCCGTCGTCGTCAATGCCGTAGCCGCTGCGAGGGCTTTCCTTCGGTTCGTCGAAACTCACCCAGCGGCGCAGCAGGCCGGGCACGAGGAAAACCACCCACGCGATCTCCCACGCGTGGAAGGCGAAGCCGAGCACGAAGAACGTGATGAGCGCCAGGGTGCCGGAGACTGCGAGCAACTTCTGCGCGGTGGTCATGGGCTGGTTGGTCTTCATGCCTTCACTCTTCCCCCGTGGTGGTCGCGCAGCCCGGGGTTGGTGTCACGAACGCCCCATGACATTCGTCAGGGGGATGACGAAGGGCGCCCGCCGCCGACACGAATGTCGGAGACGAGCGCCCTTCGTTCCTGAGCGGCGCCGCGTTACTTCGTGAGGCGGGCGCGGTACTCGGGCAGGCCGTCGCCGGCGAGGTCGTCAAGGTACTCGGCGCGGCCCGTCATCGTCATGATGAGCGCGAGCAACGGGCCCTGGACGATCTCACCCTTGCCGTGATCCCACTTCTGGTCCGTGGCCATGAGGTGCAGGCCGTCGATGCGCTTCTTCACACCGAGGCCACTCGAATCCTTGTAGTAGTCGCCGAGCTCACGCAGCGTCTCGAGCGGGTACTCGCGGGTGAGCCCGAGCGAACGGCGGATGTCTTCGGCGTGCACGAGCGTGTCACCCAGCATCGCTTCGCCGCTCAGCGGGGCGGTGCGCTCGTGGAGCACGGCCTTGAACGCGGCGAGCGTCTCGGCGGGCGTGCCCTTCGAGTACTCGGCCACGCCGGCGTCGATGGCGGCCTGGAAGTCGCCCTTGTGCTTGAGCACGAGCTTGGCGACGTCGGCCTTCGACGTCGAGGCGCCGGAAGCGAGGTGGGCGACGACGTCCTGGATCGTCCAGCCCTCGCACAGCGACGGGCTGCGCCACTGCTCGTCGGAGAGCTGCTCCAGCTCGGCGAGGAGAGCCTCGCGCTCGTCGTGGATCTTCGTCCACACCATCTCGTGCGACATGACGTTGCCTTTCGTCGGGGCCGAATCTTGGCTCCAGTCTGCCGAAACGGCGAGCGATCGGCCATCCGAGCGCGTGAACCTGATCACAGCGCGACGGCTGTTCGCGCGCGGGAAATCACTCGACGGCGGCTTCCTGGCGCCGCGCCGCACCGACATCGACGACGACGTCAAGCGTCAGAAGGCTGCCGCAGCCGATGAGGAAGCCGGACCCGAGCACATCCCCGACCTGCCCGCCGCCGGCTGACCACCCGAAAACTTCGAGGAGTAATCACCATGGTCACCAAGGAATTCCGTCGCATCCTGCTCGACGGCAACCCCGTCGACGTCGTCGTCGAGGGTGACGAGCTCGTTGCCGGTGACGGCCGCCGCGTCGCCATCGCCGACGCCACGCACCTGCCGCCGGTGACGCCGAGCAAGATCGTCTGCGTCCACCTCAACTACCGCAGCCGCGTCGAGGAAATGATGACGTCGCTGCCGAAGGCGCCCACCTACTTCCACAAGCCGGTCTCCGCGCTCAACACGCACGAGGGTGCCGTCGTGCGGCCCGAGGGCTGCAAGTGGCTCAACTACGAAGGCGAGATCGCCATCGTCATTGGCAAGACGTGCCGCAACATCTCGCCCGAGGAAGCCGGGGACTACATCCGCGGTTACACCGTGGCCAACGACTACGGCCTGCACGACTTCCGTGACACCGACTCCGGTTCGATGCTGCGCGTCAAGGGCGCCGACACGCTCTGTCCGGTCGGCCCGGGCATTGTCGAGGGGTGGGACTTCCGCGGCAAGCGCATCCGCACCATCGTCAACGGCGAGGTGAAGCAGGACGGCACGACCGACGAGATGGAGTGGGACATGCACTACCTCGTCGCCGACATCGCCCGCACCATCACGCTGCAGCCGGGCGACCTGCTGCTCTCGGGCACGCCCGCGATCTCGCGCACGGTGTACCCGGGTGACGTCGTCGAGGTCGAGGTCGAGGGTCTCGGCACGCTGCGCAACCACATCGTCACGGGGCCGACGCCGATCCGCACCGACGTCGGCGCTCAGGTGACCGAGTCCGAGGAAGTTCTCTCCACCGCCCAGGGTGGCGACTGGGAGTTCCGCGGCATCCGCAAGCCGAAGCCGCCGCAGCCCTGATCGTTCGGGCCGGGGCGCTTGCCCCGGCCCGCTCAGGTTTCGGCTTCAGGGCGCGACGTGGCGTCGCGGCGCCTTCGCACCTGAACCGCCCTGCTTGAGGTGCCGAATCGTCATGGAGCCGGTTCGGTACCTCGAGCAGGGGCACGATGTGATCGTCAACGAAGGAGGGGGCATGGGTCGGCCCATCATCGCTATCCCGGCGCGGTTCTCGGCGTCGGCATCGGCGCTGCGGTTCGGCGCCGACGTGACGGCGCGCAAGCTGCTCGACGCCGTGTGGGCCGCGGGTGGCGAGCCGGTCGTCATCCACCCGGTGGCGCCCGTCGGCGACGACCTACCGGCCGACCGGCGCATCGACCCAGCGCGTGGATTCAGTGCGTTGACACAGGATTTCGTCGACGAGGTCGCCGAGCGTGTGGCCTTTGCCGACGGCATTCTGCTGCCCGGTGGCGGCGACGTGTCGCCGGTCTGGACCGGCGATGCCCTGCACGAGACGCACTACGACGTCGACGTTGAGCAGGACGCGTTCGACTTCGCCCTGGCACGCGTCGTCATCGAGCGCGGTGTGCCGGCGCTCGCGATCTGCCGCGGCATGCAACTGCTCAACGTGGCCCTCGGCGGCACGCTGCACTTCGACATGGACGACGAACTCTCCGTCGAGGCGCACCGTCACCGGGTCGAGGGCGTCGAGGTGGACGCCGATTCGCGCCTGGCGGGAGTACTCGGCGTGCCGCAGGTGCGCGCCAGCTGCTACCACCACCAGTGCCTCAAGGACGTGGCGCCCGGATGGCGCGTCGTGGCGCGGTCGTCGGACGGCGTCACCGAAGCGGTGGAGCTGGACGGCGGCGCTGCGGGTGAGGGTGCGAGCGGTGCGGCCACCATTGCGGGCGGCGCGAGCGTTGTCGCGGTGCAGTGGCACCCGGAGGACACCTTCGACACCGACCCGCAGCAGGCGAAGCTCTTCGCCGACCTCGTCGAGCGGGCGCGTCAACGCGCGTGAGCGATCGCTGATCGGCGCAGTGCCAGAGGTTGGGCAGACTTCCCCGCGGTTGGGCAGTGTGTGCCTCTACCCAGCCGCGGGAAACTCTGCCCAGCCACCTCGACGGGGTGTCGTCAGGCCGGTCCGCCCGACGAGCGCCACGCGCCGAGCGGCTCGTCAGGGTAGTCCATCTCGTCGACGCTCTCGTCGGTGAGCGTGAACCCGCGCTTCTCGTAGTTGGGAAGCGCTGCGGGGCCGTCGAGGTCGCACGTGTGAACCCAGACGCGCGACGTCGCGGACAGGCCGTCGTGACGCTTGCCGAGGCTCCACGCCGAGGCGATGCCGTGCTCGAGCAGCGCCCGGCCGATGCCGCGTCCGATCGCTTCCTCGACGAGGCCGAAGTAGCGAATCTCCACCGAGGCCGGGTGCTGATCGTCCTTCGTCGGCTGGATCTGCACATACCCAGCGGGTGCGCCGTCGGCGTAGGCCACCCACGTCTCCGTGCCGGGAACGCCGAGGTCCTCGAGCCACTGCTCGCGTGACCACGCGAGGCGGTCGGTCCACGTCCACGGTCCGCCGACGACGGCGTAGAGGTAGCGCGCAAACTCCGGGGTGAGGTGCTCAGCGAGGTCGATGCGCACGCCGTCGGGCAGCGTCGCAGCCAGTTCGGGGCGCGTCGTCATCTCGAGCGTCCAGGTCGTGACGGTGCGTGCGGGCATGGTGACCTCCGGCCGGTGCGTGGCGTTGTTCTCGCAGCCTACGAGTCGGCACGTGTCGAGAGTGCGGCGGCATCGTCACCTCACGCCGTTGGGCAGAGTTTGCTGCCCTTGGGTCGAGGCGGTGACTACCCAACCGCAGGGAAGTCTGCCCAGCAATGAGGGGAGCATCCGGTGGGGGACGGGGGCGCCTCCCGTCCCCACCGCGCGTCACGCCGTCGCGGGAGCCGAAGCGCGGGGCGCTTCGATGGCGCGGGCCACCTCCAGCGCGGTCTGCCAGAGCAGTCCGTCGATCGCGGTGACGCCGAGGGCCCGGCGGATCTGTTCGGCTGCGGCGTCCGTCGTCAGCCAGCGGTACTTCGGCGTAGACGAGAGCGACCGACGGCGTGCGGTGGTGAGCGTGGACGCAGTGCAGCAGCACGTGGTGTCCCTGGGAGCGCAGCTCAGCGACGACGTCGGCTGCGTCGATGAGGGTGGCGGCGAGGTCGTTGTGCGTCGCGGGGTCGTCGGAGTCGACGAGCCAGAACTCGACGTGGCGCTCCGGGTAGTCGGCGAAGAGCCGCTCGGCGGAACCGATCCGCGAGAGGCTGACGACGGCGTCCGCGTCGGTCGTCGTGAGGCAGCTCTGAGTGCCGAGCCGCAGGCCGCCGTCGAAGGCCACGGTGACGGCGGGGCGGCTCGTGATCTCCGGTTCGTGCGCGCGGCGCGGCCACGCGTCAGCGGGTGCTTCGCCGGCGGTGCGCAGGGCGAGCTCGACGAGGTCGCGAGCGCGCAGGCCCGGCCAGCCGTGGATGCGGCGCCGCCACGTCGCGGGGATCGCCGAGACGCCGTAGACGGCACCGAGGAGGGCGCCGGTGATGGCGGCGACGGTGTCAGTGTCGTGCCCGGCGCTCGCCGCGGTTTCGAGGGCGGCGCGAACGACGAGCAGAGCCTCGCCGTCTCGGCCGCGGAAGGCTGCGCGGGCGCTCGTGATGGCGGCGTGGGCGGCCCGCAGGGCGCCGAACGTCGAGCCGTTCGCCTCGATGGTGGAGGCGTCCGCGCGGGTGGCCGACTCGAGCCAGGATACCCACTGCCCGCGACGCTCCTCGGGCAGGAGATCGAGCCCGGCGAGAAGGTCGTACTCGCCGGTGAGCACACCGCGGCGCACAGCCTCCGCGTGAAGGACGCAGGAGTCGAGGACGAGCGGGTCGGCGTGCGTCAGCTCGGCGACACGGCGCGCGTTGGCCGCTGTCAGCTCGCGGTCGTCGAGTGCCGTCACGCCCCCGGGCGTGGAGGGCACGGCGGAGGCTCATCTCTGGTGACGTGTCACGGCGGCGCTGCCCGCGCTTGCACCGCGAGACCATGGCGTCGGCCGGAACGGGTTTCACCCGACTGAAGTTACCCATCTGCCCCCGGTTTGCGCAGTACCTGGGGACGGCATCGAGGCAAGCTGTGCGCTTGTCCCGGCCCGCCCGGTCAGCGTCACGCCCCGAGGTAGGGGAACTGGGCGTGCAGACGTTCAGCGTCGTGGGCCACGTCGGCGGGCAAGGTGTCGAAGCCGACGACGTCAAGCGCTCGTCGGCCGGGACGCCCGCCGCGACGCCAGGTGCCGACGATGGTGCCCGCGTGCATGATGCCGCGCTGGAAGACGCCGTTGTTGCCGGGCACGAGTCGCGGATGGTGTGCCTCTTCGAGCAGGGCCAGCCGGTCGGGGTAGCCGAGCACGATCTCGTCGAAGCCGGGCAGGAGGAACAGCCCGTCGGCGGCGTCCCCCGCGGCGTCCACCTCGTCGTCGAGTGTCTGACGCCAGTAACGGCCCTCATCGGAGTCGTCGCCGACGAACTCGTCTGCGATCGTGGCGAAAGCGCGGCGAATCTTCGTGATGGGCAGCTTGGTCCACCAGGCGAAGTCGCGCAGCGTGGCGGGGCCGTGGCTCGTGAGGTATCGGCGCAGCAGTTCGGCGATGGCGGAGGTTTCGTCACCGTTGAAGCGTTCCCCGAGCGACGACCCGGCGGGCAGCCAAGCCTGAGCTGACACGACGTTGTTGTCCGAACCGTTCCACGGCCCGTACACGGCAACGCCGGTCGCGATGAGGTACGACAGCATGTGGTAGCCGCGGCCGCCGGCGGGGGCGAGGCCCGCCGCCTCCCAGTGGGCGAAGAGGTCGCCGCGCGACAGCCCGCGCGGTGAGGCGGTGCACTTCGTCAGGAGAATCTCCTGCGCCCGCGCGATCTGCTCGTCGTCCAGCTCCAACTGGGCGCGGCGCCTCACCTGGGCTTTGACGGCCGGTCCCGCGCAGAGCTCAGTCATCCATCGGACGTCCTCGGCGGCCACGGCGAAGACAGTGCCACGCATCGGATATCCGCGGACGACGGAGCCGTCGTCGAAGGCGGCCACGACGCCGTCGAGCCCGAAACGCCCACCCGGCTCGCTCAACCGCAGCGCAATGGACGCCATGACGCCCTGCAGGTCCTGCCCCTGCATGGCACCGAACGCAGCCACGGCGTCGTGGGGACTGCTGAAGGGCCGGGTCGCCAACCCTTGGGCCACGAGGCGGCGGCGGACCAGCGCGGAATCAACCATGAGTCACGCCTGACTCGGGCCTCGGGCCGTCGGCGCTCATGGACTCGGCCGTCGTGACGACCTTGCGCAGCGCCTTCGTCAGGACGTCGACTTCCTCGGGCGTGAGACCGGAGATGAGTTCTTCCTCGAGGGCGTTGAAGCGCGGGAAGAGCTCCTCCATGAGGGCCACGCCGGCCGGGGTGAGGCTCAGGTGGGCGAAGCGCTTGTCCGTGCTCGACTGGCTGCGCGTCAGCCAACCCCGCGCACTGAGCGTCTTGACGACCCCGCTCAGCGTCGCCTTCGAGATGCCGGCGCTGTCGGCGACCTCACGCGTTTCCGGGGCGTCGAAGATCCACACGCTCCACAGGACGACGAACCCGGTCCACGACAGGTCGTGCGGACGCAGAACGGTGTTCATCATGTGATTGCGCGACGCGTTCGCGGCGCGGTGGATGCTCGAGACGGCGTGCATCGCGTCAGCGTTGATGTCGACGTTCGCCAAGCGACCGGTCACGGCGGCCTCGGTCTCGACGAGCGTGTGATGGCTTGGCATGCGGACAGATTAGCCGTCACGCCACAGCGATCTCCTCCTGGCACGGCCTCGCCCGACGCTCACACCGACAACGCCGAACGCGGAGGCCGTGGCGAACCACGGCCCCCGCGCTCGACGATCGAGCCGTCAGCCTCCGAGCACGTCCGAACGGATGAGGAAGCGCTTACCGGTCGGGCTCTCCACGGAGAAGCCGCCACCGCGTCCGTCGACGACGTCGACGGTGAGGTGAGTGTGCTTCCACGTCTCGAACTGTTCCCGGCTCATCCAGAACTCCAACTCGGCATCGTCGCCTGCCACGTCCGGGAGCGTGAACGTGCCGAGCAGGACGTCGGCCTGACCCGTGCGGAACTGTCCTGCCGGGTAACACATCGGGGTCGACCCGTCACAGCACCCGCCGGACTGGTGGAACATCAGACGACCGTGCTCGGCCACGAGCTGGTGCAGCAGAGCGACGGCGTCCGGCGTCAGGGCGACCCGGCTGACGGTCTCTCCGGCCACACCGGCTCGTGACTCGAGGTTCATCACTTGTCCTCGCGCTCCGTCGTGTAGTCGATGACGACGCGCCCGTCGATCTTGCCGTGGTGCATCTCGTCGAACACCGCGTTGATGTCGTCGAGGTTCCGCTTGCTGAACGTCGGGTGGATGAGGCCTCGGGCATAGAAGTCGAGGGCCTCCACCATGTCCTGCCGGGTGCCGACGATCGATCCGCGGATCGTCAGGCCCTTGAGGACGACGTCGAAGATCGGCGCCGGGAAATCACCCGGGGGAAGGCCGTTGAACACGATGGTTCCCCCGCGGCGCGCCATTCCGATGGCCTGACCGAACGCCTTGGGGTGCACCGCCGTGACCAGCACACCGTGAGCGCCGCCGCCGGTGGCGTCGAGGACGGCCTGCGTCGGGTCCTCGACCGCGGCGTTCACCGTGACCTCCGCGCCGTGCTTCTTCGCGAGCTCCAGCTTGTCGTCGGCGACGTCCACGGCGACGATCCGCATGCCCATGGCCTTGGCGTACTGGACGGCGATGTGCCCCAGCCCGCCGATGCCGGAGATGACGACCCACTGCCCGGGGCGCACCTCCGTCACCTTCAGACCCTTGTACACGGTGACGCCGGCGCACAGCACGGGAGCGATCTCGTGGGGGTCCGCGCCCTCGGGGATGCGAGCGGCGAACGTGGCGTCGACGAGCATGTACTGCCCGAACGAGCCGTTGACGCTGTACCCGCTGTTGGTCTGCTTCTCGCACAGCGTCTCCCAGCCGTTGCGGCAGTGTTCACACGTGCCGCACGCGGAGGCGAGCCAGGCGTTGCCCACCATGTCGCCGACGGCGAGTTCGGTGACGCCCTCGCCGAGTTTCTCGACGACGCCGACTCCCTCGTGGCCGGGGATGAACGGCGGTTCGGGCTTGACCGGCCAGTCACCGTCCTTGGCGTGCAGGTCGGTGTGGCACACACCCGATGCGATCAGCTTGACGAGCGCTTGACCCGGCCCGGGTTCCGGCAGTTCCACATCCTTGACGTTCAGGTCTTCGCCGAAGACCTCCACGACTGCAGCTTGCATGGTGCTCATGACTCTTCCCTTCGTGTGGTTGCGATCTGATCCGTGATGCGGGTCGGCTCAGAAGAAGCCGAGCTTGTTCTCCGAGTAGGAGACGAGGAGGTTCTTCGTCTGCTGGTAGTGGTCGAGCATCATGAGGTGGTTCTCCCGCCCGATGCCGGAGCTCTTGTAGCCGCCGAACGCGGCGTGTGCCGGGTAGTTGTGGTAGTTGTTCACCCACACGCGGCCCGCCTGGATGTCGCGGCCCGCGCGGTAGGCGGTGTTGCCGTTGCGGGACCACACACCGGCGCCGAGGCCGTAGAGGGTGTCGTTCGCGATCTTCAGTGCCTCGTCGTACGTGCCGAACTTCGCCACGGACACGACCGGCCCGAAGATCTCCTCCTGGAAGATCCGCATGTTGTTCGTGCCCTCGAAGATGGTCGGCTCGACGTAGAAGCCGCCGCCCAGATCGCCGTCCAACTCGGCCTGCCGACCACCGGTGAGCACCTTCGCGCCTTCCTTCTGGCCGATGTCGAGGTAGGACAGGATCTTCTGCAACTGGTCGTTGGAGGCCTGCGCACCGATCATCGTCGAGTCGTCGAGCGGGTTACCGGCCTTGATCTTCTTCGTGCGCTCGACGACGTCGGCCATGAACTGGTCGTAGATCGACTCCTGGACGAGCGCGCGTGACGGGCAGGTGCACACCTCGCCCTGGTTGAGAGCGAAGAGGGTGAAGCCCTCCTGCGCCTTGTCGTAGAACGCGTCGTCCGCCTGCGCGATGTCCTCGAAGAAGATGTTGGGGCTCTTGCCGCCGAGTTCGAGGGTCACCGGGATGAGGTTCTCCGAGGCGTACTGCATGATGAGGCGGCCGGTCGTCGTCTCACCCGTGAACGCGATCTTGCGGATGCGCTTGTTCGATGCGAGCGGCGCTCCGGCCTCGACGCCGAACCCGTTGACGACGTTGACGACTCCTGCGGGGAGGAGGTCCCCGATCAGTTCGATGAGCACCATGATCGACGCGGGCGTCTGCTCGGCGGGCTTGAGGACGACGCAGTTGCCGGCCGCCAGCGCCGGCGCGAGCTTCCACACGGCCATGAGGATGGGGAAGTTCCACGGGATGATCTGCCCGACGACGCCGAGCGGCTCGTGGAAGTGGTAAGCGACGGTGTCCTCGTCGATCTGCGAGAGGCTGCCTTCCTGCGCGCGGATGGCACCGGCGAAGTAGCGGAAGTGGTCGATCGCGAGGGGGATGTCGGCGTTGAGCGTCTCGCGCACCGGCTTGCCGTTGTCCCACGTCTCCGCGACGGCGATCTTCTCGAGGTTCTCCTCCATCCGGTCGGCGATCCGGTTGAGGATGAGTGCCCGCTCCGCGGGCGAGGTCTTGTTCCACGTCGGTGCCGCCGCCCATGCCGCGTCGAGGGCTGCCTCGATGTCCTCGGCGGTGCCGCGGCCCACCTCGCAGAACGTCTTGCCGGTGACCGGGGTGGGGTTCTCGAAGTACTGCCCCTTCTTCGGCGCGACCCATTCGCCGCCGATGAAGTGCTCGTAGCGCTTCTTGAACTCGACCTTGGAGCCCTCGGTTCCCGGGTTGGCGTAGACCGTCATCGCAGCTTCCTTTCCCTGAGCCCGCGGGATGTGACGCGGGGTTGCGTGATGTGCGTCACGTTACGAAGGGCTGCGTTGCATCAACGTTGCACTGCCCGTGCAACGCGCTGTGCGGGCGTCAGTTCGCCTGGCGCAGACGAGTGTCGAGCTGTTCGAGATGCGTGAGAACGATGGCCCGCTGTGGCGCGCGCGGTGGCAGGACGGTGAGTGCCATGTGCCACGACTCGACGTCATCGGCGGCCTCGGGCAGGTCGAGGTAGCGCAGAAGGGTCTCGGGAGTGGCGTCACTGAGCATCGCTTCGCGCAGCGACCCGGACGTCGAACGCAGCAGGTCGACGACGGGCTCCGCCTCGCTGTGCGTCAGCGAGGCTCCGCGATACAGCTCGAGGGCTTCGTCGTGCTCGCCGCGACGCAGATGCTCCGTGACCTGGACGGCATCGATGAGCAGTGGCCCCGTGAGGCGGTAGGGGCGGCTTTCGAGGTTCGGCGCGCCGGGAATCGTGTCGAGCCGTCGACGAAGCCGCAGCAACTCGCCGCGGATGGTGGCGGGCGGCGTGCCGTCCGGGTAGACGAGGGCCCCGATCTCGTCGGCGCTGAGGCCTTGGGGTTCGAGCGCGAGCGTCGCGAGGAGTTCGGCGTGGCGGTCGGTGAGTGCGTGGGTGGCCGTACCCGTTTCGATGCAAGGGCGGCCGTGGTGGACGAGACGCAGCCGCGCGCTCGTGTGCGGTGGAGGGCCGGCCGGCACCCCGGCGAGGCGAAGTTCACGAGCCACCGCGGCCGCGGTGGCCTGCACGAGTGCGAGGGTGCGCCGGTCTGCCGCAGCGTCACCTCCCGTCACGTCGAGAGCGCCGAGCACCTCGCCGGTGACGGGGTCGACGAGCGGCGCCGCGGAGCAGCTGAACGGGTGGACGTCCGGGCGCGTGTGCTCCTCGCGATGGATCGAGACCGCCTCGCCGCGGGCCACAGCTCGGCCCGGCGCGTTCGTGCCGACCTGGGCCTCCGACCAGTTCGCCCCCGCGGTGAAGCCGATGCTCTCGGCGCGGCTGCGGGCGCGGGAGTCTCCGTCGACGTAGTGCAGGCGTGCCTCGCGGTCCGCGATGGCGATGACGAGACCCTCGTCGCGTGCCGTCGAGCTCAACAGCGAACTGACGAGGGGGATCGCGTCGGCGAGCCGAGCGTGGACGCAGCCGGGGCCGCACCCGCAGGCGCAACCCTGTGGACGGGATTTGTGCCGCATCCCTTCCCCTCTCGTAGTGATCTACCTCACACTACACCCGTCCGGGGTGGGGTGGGTCGGCGGCGTGACGCTGCGTGCCGTGTGTCCACGAACTCATCTGCGACGCAGGCTGCCGCCCGGCCGCCTGGCTCACACGAGACGTTCGAGCGTCTCGCCGCCGTTCCAGACGACGCCGATCTGCCGGTAGTAGCCGCCGATGATCTCGTCGACCTCCAGGGCGGCGAGTTCCTCCGTGGGCGATTCGAACAGGCGCAGATCGGACGTCACCACGCCACGCCTGCCCGCCTTCGAACTCGGCCGCGCCGGACGAGATGAGCTCGCTGTAGGCGTCGCCCGTCGCCCCGCGGGCGATGTCGGGGTAGATGCGGTGGTGGGCCATCGGGTGGCCGTTGACGAAGCCGTTCGTCTCACTCGGCTCGCGCAGCGTCAGCACGGCCTCGGCGAGACGACGGTCGCCGGCGGCGAGCGTCGCACCGAACATGCCGCCCTCGGCGATCTGCGGTGCACCCTGCGCGAAGGGGTGGGGGCGCGTCTGCCACATCGAGCCGAGCTTCTTCGGGTAGCCCTGGTGCAGGCCGCGGCCGATCGCGAAGTCCTTGTCGACCCAGATGTAGACGCAGCGGCTGAACGTCTTGCCCTTGTACGAGCAGCGGACGACGACGAACGCCTCCTTGTACTGGGCGCGCACCGGGTCGAGCAGCTCCTCGCGGGAGCTGGAGCAGCTCTGCCAGTCGGCCCAGATGAGCGCGACGGCGCCCGGGTCCTCGTCGGCGAGTTCCAGTGGGGCGGGCAGGAGTTCGCGCACACGCTCCGGGTTGGTGCGGTACTCGAACGTCAGCAGGTCGCCCGAGTAGTACCACGGCGGGCTCGGGATGATGCCCGAGGTTCCGCCGGCGGTGCGGGGGTAGAAGAAGCCCTTCTGGTCGCTCATGTGCGTGCACCCTTTCACCGTCTGCGGCCCGTGCCGCAAGTTTGTTGCCGAGAAATCGTTCGTGTCCGTACGACACCGGCTGGGCTACCCGATCAAGAGGGGTTGTATGGCCTGAGTCACACGGCTACTGTTCGGCTCCGAACGACCTTTTGACTCACTCCCGGTACGGCGACCGCCGGGGGAGGCGTTCGCTCACAAAGGCGTGAAAGGCGATGGCATGACGAAGATCGACTCGAGGCTCATGGCGGAAGCCATGGAGGAGTGTGCGGCGGAGGGCATCGACGTCGTCCGCCTCGGCTACTCCGACATCATCGGCACGGACCGCAGCAAGGATCTGCTCGTCAACCGCTTCGAGCGCACCACCGGCCACGGCGTCGCGTTCTGCCGCAGCGTGTACGGCACGACGCCCATGGGTGACGTCGTCGACATCGAGGGCGGCCTCGCCGCTGGTCTGCCCGACATCGTGGCCTACCCCGACATCGAGACGATCAAGACCGTGCCGTGGGAGCCGGGCGTCGCCCACGTCATCGCCGACGTGTTCAACCCGGACGGTTCGCCGTCCGCCGAGAGCCCGCGCTACGTGCTCAAGCAAGTCATCGAGAAGTTCAGCTCCATCCCGGGCACCCCGATCTGCGGCCCGGAGCTCGAGTTCTACCTCCTCGAGGAGTCGGACACGAACGACTCCGGCTGGGCGCGTTACGGCGAGAGCCCCGGCAACGTCTACGTCTCCGGCCTGCGCGGCGACCCCGAGAACGTCCTGCTCGCCTCGCTGCGTCAGCTCGGCGCCTACGACCTCGACGTCATCGCCGCGAACCACGAGTTCAGCTCCGGCCAGTTCGAGATCAACCTCTGGCACTCCGACGCACTCGACGCCTGCGACCGCGCGTTCCGCTTCAAGGCCGCCGTCAAGGAGATGGCGCGCGCCGGCGGCAAGCTCGCGACGTTCATGGCCAAGCCGTTCAACGACGAGGGCGGCTCGGGCTTCCACCTGCACTTCTCGACGCAGGACGCCGCGGGCAACCACCTCTTCGGCGACCCGAACAGCCACAACGGCCTCTCCGCCGTCGCTCACCACGCGATCGGCGGCATCCTCAAGCACGCCCCGGCGCTCGCGAACCCGACGATCAACTCCTACAAGCGCTTCGGGCCGGACACGCTCGCCCCGTGGCTCATCGACTGGGGTCTCGACAACCGCAGCGCGATCGTGCGCATCCCCCCGGAGCGTGGCTCGGCGTCGCGCCTGGAGCTGCGCCTCGGCGACGCGTCGGCCAACCCCTACCTGCTCACGGCGGTGACGCTGGCTGCGGCCTACCTCGGCATCAAGAACGAGATCGACCCGGGCCCCGCGCTCGAGGGCTACGGCTACGACCCGGAGCGTTCGCCCAAGCTGCCCTCGTCCCTGTGCGAGGCGCTCGACGCCCTCGAGGCCGACTCGGAGATGCGCGAGGTGCTCGGCGAGGGCTTCGTCACGACCTTCCTCGCGTACAAGCGCCACGAGATCGAGCGTTTCAACGCCTTCATCACGGACTGGGAGTTCCGTGAGTACACCTACCACCTGTGATCCAGACTTCAGCGATCGAAGGAGACCGACATGACCACTGACGTGGGTGCCGCACCCAGCAGCCAGTACACGCTCGAAGACGTCGACCTCGCGAACCTGGACCGGTTCCGCGACAACGAGGGTTGGGCCCAGTTCGCCGCCCTGCGCGCCGGTGACCCGGTGCACTGGAACGAGGAGTCCGACGGCAAGGGCTTCTGGGCCGTCACGAAGTACGACGACATCTGGGCCGTCGACAAGGACTCCGAGACGTTCACGTCGGAGAAGTTCGTCAACCTCGAGGACGTCGACGACGACCTCATGGACTTCCGCCGTTCCATACTGGAGACGGACGGCGCGCGTCACACGGCGCTGCGCAAGCTCATTCAGCGTGAGTTCTCGCCGCGCAACCTCCTCAAGAACTACGAGGCGTTCCTGCGCGAGCTGACGAAGAACACAATCGACGAGGCGAAGAAGTCGGCGCCCGACGGCGAGTTCGACTTCGTCGAGAAAATCTCGGCCGACTTCCCGATCCAGGTGCTCGCGCGCCTGCTCGACGTGCCGCGCGACCACACGCCGCAGCTCATCGCGTGGGGCAACGAGATGGTGGCCAACACCGACCCGGACTACACGCAGCACCTGCTCGACTCGTCCGAGTCGGAGAAGTACCACCACCTGCCGTTCCGTTCGCCCACCGTGCAGGACGTCTGGGACTACGGGCGCGACCTGCGTGACAAGCGCGTCGGCGGCGAGGGCAAGGACCTCGTCTCGATCCTCGCGAACAAGATGCCCGAGGACGGCGTGCCGCTCTCGGACCAGGACTTCAACAACTACTTCTCGCTGCTCGTCATCGCCGGCAACGAGACGACGCGCCACGCGATCAGCCAGATCATGCTGGGCCTCATCGCGCAGCCCGACCAGTTCAAGCTGCTCAAGGAGGACCCGTCGCTCATCGAGTCAGGCCTCGAGGAGTTGCTGCGCTGGGCGACGCCGGTTTACCACTTCCGCCGCACGGCGACAAAGGACGTCGAGCTCGGTGGCAAGCAGATCAAGGAAGGCGACAAGGTCGTCATGTGGTTCGGCTCGGGCAACCGTGACGAGGACGTCTTCGAGAACCCGAACAAGATCGACGTGACGCGCAAGAACGTCGACCACATGACGTTCGGCAAGGGCTCGCCGCACCTGTGCCTCGGCAACAACCTCGCCCGCCTCGAGATCCGCCTGCTGCTCGAGGAGCTGCTGCCGCGCATCGAGAAGATCGAGCTCGTCGGCGACGTGAAGCGCGTGCGCTCCAACTTCGTCAATGGTGTGAAGAAGTTCCCGGTGAAGGCGACCTGGGCGGAGTGATCCGACCGCCAAAGATCCCCACTTGCGCGACGAATCGCGCGAGTGGGGATCTTTGTGCCTGGTCTGTCCCCAATTGCGACATCTCGCGCGAGTGGGGGCGAGGGATGCCCGACGCACGCTGACGCGCGGTCCGATCGTCAGGTGAGCTCGGCTGCGAGGCGAGTCAGAAGGGTTGGGACATCCCGTTCTGCGGTGGTTCGCAGGAGGCGTCCGTCCGTCAGTGCCTAGCCGTGCGCGATTCGATTGCGCATGCCCCACATTTCCTTCCACTCGCCCATGCAGACGCGATCACGCATCTCGACGGGCAGTGCGGAGATCGCCTCCAGGGCGGCCGACAGGCGCATGGCGATGGCGTCCGTCGCAACTTGCGTAGCGGGTTCGTCGAGGTATGTCACGACGAACTGCACGTGGTAGCGGGCTTCTTCAACGTTCTCGGCGGGTGTGCGTCCGGTGGGGCTCACAGCGGAACGGCTTCCTTCAGGACGCGTTCGCGTAGGTAGGGCCTCAGCCCCGAGTCGGGCGTGAGTTCCACTGTCGCGCCCACTTCTTCGGTGAGTCGTGACTGGAGGCGCTCGAGGTCGAGCAGGCTGAGGTCAGCGAGGCTGAGGTCCGCCAAGAGATCGATGTCCGAGCCGGCGTGCTCGCGGCCCGTGGCGACGGAGCCGAAGACACGCACATTGCGTCCCCCGGCATCCTCGATGAGGTGGATCACCGCTTGGCGGTGGGCGCGCAACCTGCGGGCAAGAGGTCCGGACCCGTGAAAGCGGATGAGGCGCGACACCTCAGGCTGGCTGCGTCCGATACGCCGGGCGATCTCGCGCTGGGACAGTCCCTCGCGGTGTGCGTCGCGGACGGCAGCGGTCAACATGGCGCGAGCGTCACGCGTCATGCGGTCGCTCGCGGCTGCGATCTCCTCCAAGCCCGTCGCCATGGCTACAGACTACAGCCGATAGCAAGACCTATCGGTGAATCCTCAGTCCTCGACGATGACGAGGACGCCCTTGTCGGCGACGACGGCGTCGAGGTCGATGCCGGTGAGGTCGACGACGGCCTGCTTGAGGGTCTTCTCGGGGTCGCCGTCGATGATGGCGGTCGGTTCGCCCTCGACGGGCTCGCCGTCCTCCGCCGTGACGCCCGACGCGTCGAGCGTCAGCATGTGGCTCTGCTCGACGCCGTCGACGATGAGCAGCCATGTCTTCGAGTTGCCCGCGAAAACGGCGGTGACGGCCTCGTCCGCGATATCGGGGATGAGGTCGGGCTGCAGCATGAGCTCGTAGCCGACGAGGACGACCGCGTCCTCGTCGTCATCCGTGCGCGCCGTGAACGCGCCGACGTACCCCGCCGGCAGCGCGTTCGAGATGGCCTCCTCGCCCGTGACGTAGTCCGTCGTCGGGTCGAGAATGCCGCTGGGCAGCGTGTCGATCGTCAGACCGGGCAGGACCGCAAAGGCCGTGTTGAGTGCCATGCCTCCACCCTACGGCGTGGCGCGATGTTGCCTGGGAAACGCGGCACCGGTGCCGCGTACGCCGCTCAACATCCGGTCAGGCGTCGACGGCGCGGGCGAGCTTCTCGACGGCGGCGTGGATGTCGCCGATGAGGGGCTCGGTCTCCGGCTTCATCGTCACGCTGCGCAGGATGCGCGCGCCCGCCTCGGGCGCTCCGCCGGGCACGTCGTGGCCACGGTTCGTCATGTCGTCGGGCTTCACCTTGTACGTCGCGACGAAGAGCGACTCGTCACGCGGCGCGTTCATGCCGTTCGTGAGGATCGCGCCCGAACGGCGGTCGACATCAGCGAGGGAGTCGCCCTTCGGGAAGTAGCTGACGATGTCGAGGTCGGGCTCCTGGTAGAGGTCGAACACCTCCGAGTCGCGCAGCTTCTCGGCCCACGCCAGCGCGGCGCGACGTCCCGGCGCGACGATCTCGCCCATGCCCTCCCGCGTGAGCGGCAGCAACTGGAGCGTCATCCACAGCGCCGCCGCGGACGCGCCCGAACGCGAGCACTCGAGCGAGATCTCGCCCATGTGCAGGTCGTCACCGCTCGTGAAGTACGTGTACGGCGAGGTGTGGTTCTAGAAGTTCGCCACGTTCGGGTCGCGGAACAGCACCGCGCCGCAGCCGTACGGCTGCAGGCCGTGCTTGTGCGGGTCGATGACGACGGAGTCGGCCTCGTCGATCGCCCGGAAGGCGGCGGCCACGTCCGGCGCCAGCAGGTCGTCGCCCTCCTCGGCGAGCAGGCGGAAGAAACCGCCGTACGCCGCGTCGACGTGCACGCGCACGTCGTACTTGCGGCACAGCGGAATCGCCTTGTCGACGGCCAGGCGCTCACTCAGTCGCTGCGCGCCGCGTGGTCCCCCGATCATGACGCAGCGGGCGAACTGGCCGCGCTCGCGGAGGACTTGCGTGACTTCTGCGCGCGTCAGTACGCCGACGACCTCGCCTGAACCTGCCCTCGTCACCAGGCATCCTCGACGTACTCGCCCTGCTCGGGGCATCATGCGCACAGGCCGGTGCCCGCCCCGGCGATGCCGAACTCAGAGGAGTACCGATGACCGAGCGCGACGCCATCGCCGCCCTGCACGCCCTGCGTGAGAACACGGTGCCGCCCGAAACGGTCGATGCCCACGATTCGGTGGCGACGCAAATACGCGAGCTGCTCGACCTCATGGCCGCCTCTCGCCTCGACGCCGCTCAGGCCGCCGAAATCACGGAACACCTGCGCGAGGTGAACACCATTCTGCGCGGCGCCGGAGCCCCCGAACCCGAGCGAGTCTGGGGTCGAGTCGACACCGTCGGCCGCGCGCAGACCCTCGTGCCGTCCGTCGTCGACGGCACCTACGTCGGCGACTCGTTCTCCGGCAGCGTCCGCTTCGGCACGTTCCACGTCGGGGAGAACTCCGTCGTCCACGGCGGCGCGATCTGCATGCTCTTCGACGACGTCCTCGGAGCGCTCGCTCTGGAAGCCGAGCTCGACCCCAGTCGCACGGCGTACCTCACCGTGAACTTCCGCTCCGTCGCGCCGGTCGACGAGACGCTGACGGTGACGGCCACCGTCGATCGCATCGAGGGGCGCAAGCAATTCATCCGCGGCTCGCTGTGGGCGGGCGAACGCCTGTGTGCCGAAGCCGAGGGGCTGTGGGTGGCCCTCAAGCCCGGCCAGCCCTGACCCCGTGAGTGGGCGGCCGCGGCTCAGTCCGGATCGTCGAAGGAGTGACCGCTCCAGAGCACGAGGTCGTCCAGTTCGTCCGCGGGCCCGACCTGGCTCAGGATTTCCGTGTCGCGCATGGCCAGACGATGGCGCAACTCTCGCTCGAGCGCGATCGTGATGAGCGCGGCTCGACTCGGCGCTTCGCCTGCAGCCACGCTGTGGTCGAGGAAGCCAACCGCAGTGCTGGGCAGGCTCACGGCAATCTGAACGCTCATCGGTTCATCCCATCACGGCATTCACGAGGCACGGGCCTCCTGTGACGCCACGTTGACGAGGAATCCGTCGACGACGGCGTGGGCGCGCTCGCGACCGCGCTCGTCCCAGTCGCGCGCCTGCGCGATGAGGTCGTCGGCGCTGCGGCCCATGCCGGCGAGCATCTCGCGGCCGCCGTTGTCGCACCAGCCGGTCAGCACGTCCGACGACAGCTCCGGGTGGAACTGGACGGCGAGGTTCTTGCGCAGGATGAATCCCTGTGACGCCATCGCGTTGCGCGCGAACTCTACGCCCTGCGGCGGTAGCTGCCAGCGGTCGTAGTGCCACGCGAACCAGCGTCCGCCCGGAGCCAGCTCCTCACGTTCGCTCGTCACCTCGACGAAGCCGATCTCCGGCTCCGGGGCGCGCGCCACCGAACCGCCGTGCGTGCGCGCCAGCAGCTGCCCGCCGAAGCAGATGCCGAGCACCGGCACGCCGGCTTCGTCAGCCTCGCGCAGCATCTCCATCTCGGGGCGCAGCCACGAGCCGATGAGGTCGTCGTCCCACGCCGACCAGTACGAGCCCATGACGACGATCGCGTCGAACCCGCGAACGTCGGGGAACTCCACCTCGACGCCCGGGTTCTCGAAATCGGCTTCCGGCACGATCTGGAAGAGCGTCTCCTCGTAGCCGCGCTCGCGGAAACGCTCCGCGACGGCGCCGGGAGGGGAGCAGTGGTCGTGTTGGACGATGAGGACGCGCTGAGTCATGTCCCTACGCTAGGACGTTTCGTTCGGCCCCGAAAGACTTTGGGGCAACGGATTGAGACGCAGGTCACAAATGCATGATGTGGTGCGTACACTGGTGACTCGTTCGCACCCGAACGAAAGGGCCGCGGAGCGTCAGCACCGCCGAAGGAGAAGCGCATGATCTCGGAATCGACCCAGCCGGAATCGTCGACCCTGCTCGTCGTCGACACCATCGACGAAGCTGCCGACGGCGTCCGTCTCCTCACCCTGCGGTCCAAGGACGGCAGCGACCTGCCGCCGTGGACGCCCGGTTCGCACCTCGACCTCGTCCTGGGCGGCGTCGACGCGGCCCAGATGCAGGCCGCCGAAGCCGGCGCGATGCCCGAGCACGACCCGTTCGCCGAGACGATCCGCCAGTACTCCCTCTGCGGTGACGTGGCCGACCGCTCCTGCTACCGGGTCGCGGTGCTGCGCGAGGTCGAGTCGCGCGGCGGCTCCTCCTACGTCCACGACACGCTCAAGGCCGGCGACGAACTCGTCAGCTACGGCCCGCGCAACCACTTCGAACTGCGCAAGGCACCCAAGTACGTCTTCGTCGCCGGGGGCATCGGCATCACGCCGATCATGCCGATGATCCGCGAGGTCGAGGCCGCCGGGAAGAACTGGCACCTGTACTACCTCGGCCGCAGCGAGGCGACGATGGCCTTCCGTGACGAGCTCGCCCAGTACGGCGACAAGGTGACGCTCTGGGCCAAGGACCCGAAGGGTGCCTTCGACCTGCAGGGCATGTTCGACCAGATCGAGGCCGAGGGTGCTGCACTCGTCTACTCGTGTGGCCCCGAGCGTCTGCTCGAAGCGGTCGAAAACCAGTGCCGCACGCGCGCGACGCTCGTCGCCCACGTCGAGCGCTTCACGCCCAAGGAGATCGACGACTCGGACAACTCCGAGTTCGAGATCGTCCTCGAGGAGTCCGACATGCGCCTCACGGTGCCGGCCGACAAGTCGATCTTCGAGGTCGTGCGTGAGAACGGCATCTCGGTGCTCGGCTCGTGCCTCGAGGGCATCTGCGGCACCTGCGAGACGGGCGTCGTCTCCGGCGAGATCGACCACCGCGACTCCGTCCTCGAGGACGACGAGCGCGAGGAGGGCGACGTCATGATGATCTGCGTCAGCCGCTGCAAGGGCAAGGAGCTCGTGCTCGAGCTCTGAGACCCGTTCGGACGGCTGAACTGACGAGGCCGGAACCACACGCGGGCGAGCGTCATCACCTACAGTTGGTCGTTTGCCCTCTGCATTTCGACCGGTGCCTCGAACGGTTCTAGAGTGAAGACATGCCTTTCTCGCAGAACACGAACGTGCGCCCCCGCATCCTCATCGTCGGCGGCGGATACCTCGGCTTCATCACGGCGAAGAAGCTCCTCGCGGGGCTGAACCAGGGTGAAGGTTCGGTGACGGTCGTCGACCCGAACCCCTACATGACCTACCAGCCCTTCCTCCCCGAGGTCGCGGCCGGTTCAATCGAGGCGCGCCACGCGCTCGTGCCGCTGCGCCGTCACCTCAAGGGTGCCGACATCATCACCGGCAAGGTGACGTCGATCGACCACGCGAACCGCACGGTCAACGTCGACCCCGAGCTCGGTGACGACTTCACGCTCGAGTACGACCACATCGTCATGGCCGCCGGCTCCGTGCCGCGCGCGCTGCCAATCCCCGGCCTCGCCGAGGAGGGCATCGGTTTCAAGACGATCGAGGAAGCAGTCACGCTGCGTGACCACGTCCTCGCGCGCCTCGACGAGGCCGCCGTCCTCACCGACCCCGAGGAGCGCAAGCGTGCGCTGACGTTCGTCTTCGTCGGCGGCGGGTTCGCCGGCATCGAGGCGATCGCCGAGATCCAGGACATGGTGAAGGACGCCATCAAGCACTACACGCGCCTGTCGCCCGAAGACCCGCGCTTCGTGCTCGTCGAGGCCATGAGCCGCGTCATGCCCGAGGTCAGCGAGGAGCAGGCGAAGTGGGTCGTCGCCTCCCTGCGCGAGCGCGGCGTCGACGTCTACCTCGACACGCAGCTCAAGAGCTGCGAGAACAAGCACATCGTGCTGTCGACCGGCGAGGAGTTCGACGCCGACACCATCGTGTGGAACGCGGGCGTCAAGGCCAACCCGGTGCTCGTCGACTCCGACCTGCCGATCGACGACCGTGGCCGCCTCATGGTCGGCACCGACCTGCGCGTGCGTGACGACGACGGCAACGTCGTCGAGGGCGCCTGGGGTGCCGGCGACAACGCGGCCGTTCCCGACGTCACCGGCATGGGCCCCGGCGGCTTCTGTGTGCCGAACGCTCAGCACGCGCTGCGTCACGCGCCGGTGCTCGCGAGCAACATCCTCACCGTCATCCGCGGGGGCGGCGAGCTCAAGCAGTACAAGCACAAGACGATCGGCTCGGTCGCCGGTCTCGGTGTCGGCAAGGGCGTGGCCCAGGTCGGCAAGTTCGGCCTGCGCGGCCTGCCGGCGTGGATGATGCACCGCGGTTACCACGCGTACGCGATGCCGACGTTCGAGCGCAAGGCGCGCATCCTCGGTAACTGGGCCGTCGGTCTCATGTTCGGCCGCGACGCCAGCGCCCTCATGGATCTCGAGTCGCCGCGTCACGCGTTCGTCGACGCCGCCAACTCGAAGCCGGCGCCGAAGAAGGAGCCGAAGGCAGAGCCCGCGAAGAGCTGACCCTCGCCCATGACGAAGGGGTGCCCCACCGAATCGGTGGGGCACCCCTTCGTCATGAGTGACGCTGTGGATCAGTCGCGGTAGTGGCGACCGTCCGTGGCGGCGTCACGCACGTCAGCGTCTCGCACGTCACTGTGCGCGCCGCGCTGCGGCTCGGTGCCGCGCACGTCGTTGGCATCCGTGCGGTGGTCGTCCTCGGAGCGGGCGACGTCACGCTCGGCGACGCGCTGGCGGGCCTCGGCGGTCTCACGCTGGTGGGCTTCGGCGTCACGCTCGTCACGCAGGGCGTCGCGGTCGCGCTCGGCGGCGAGACGGTCCTTCTCGTGAAGCTTGTGCTCCTTCTCCAGCGTCTTGCGCTCGCGACGCTTGCGCATGCCGCGCTTCGTGCCGGCGGCGATGAGGCGCGTGGCGGCCCACACGAGCAGCAGCGCGAGGGCGCCGAGCAGGAACAGGGTGAGGGGGCTGAGGTCGGCGGTGATGCCGAAGCCGTCGAAGTGGATCTTGTTGTTGCCTGCGTCGTTGAGTCCGAAGATGACCCACAGGACGAGGGCAGCAGCTGCGATGAGCAGCACGATGGCGAGTGCGAACATGTTCAAACTCCTCGGGTGGCGTGTTGCGGTCAGGGAGGTTTCTCGGATGCGGCCACCACTACTTGCTCACGAGATTAGCCCGCCGGATTGCCCGAATCCACCTTCGCGGTGTGGTACCGATCGCCTGTCGCGTGGATAGCCCCCGCCGGGGCGCCCAGGTCGAACGCCCAACTGCGCGAGGAACATTCGCGCGTCGACGCCGTCAGGATGAGCAACATCACGGGCCGCGAGGGTGCTCGCGATGAGGTGTGCGGCTCATGTGCGGCGTACCGTCGAGCGGTGGCCTCCCAGCGTTCGAACTCCGGTTTTCTCACCGATTTCTTCACCGTCGGGCCCCACGCCGGAGCGCACCGTGTCGCGGTTCGCGCGGCCGTCTCCGTCTTCGTCCCGCTGCTCGTGCTCGTCGTCCTCGACCGTCCGCAGTGGACGATGTTCGCCGCCTTCGGAGCCTTCACCTCGTTGTACGCGCGAGGGCAGCAGCACGCCCGGCGCGCGGGGGAACAGATCGTCGTCGGCAGCGTCCTGACCGTGCTCGTCACCGCAGGCACCGCCCTTTCGCTCATGCCCCAACGCGAACTCGCCGTCATCCTCGGCGGCACGCTCGTGGCCGGCGCGACCTCCCTGCTCTCCGACGGGATGCGTTGGCACCCGCCCGGCCCGCTGTTCCCGGTCTTCGCCTTCACGGCCGTGACGTCGTTGCCGCACGACCCGCGCAACGTGCCGGTCGCCTTCGCCGTGGCGGCGCTCGCGGCGGCGTTCTCCGTCGTCGTCAGTCAGGTGGGCCGGGTGCGTGTCGAATCGTCGCGCGGCGGCGCTGACGGTGCGAAGAAGGTCGTCCTCCCGCGCTTCGATCCCGCGCGGGTTCTGAGCGTTGAGGCGAACCGTCGGCGGGCCATGTTGTTCGCCGGGGGAGCCCTCGTCGCGGGCCTCGTCGGCGCAGTCGTCGGTTCGCTCTACGGCAGCACGCACGCGTACTGGGCCATGGTGGCCGTCGTCGCGGGGCTGACGGGAGCCACGCGTCGCGCCCGCCTCACGCGTGGGCTGCACCGCCTCATCGGCACCTTCGCCGGTGTGGGCCTCGCCGCGCTCATCCTGCCGCTGTACCCCCGGGGCGTCGTGGCGGTGCTCGTACTCACCGTGCTCCAAGCCGCGGCGGAATTGTTCGTGGGTCGTAACTACGGCATCGCGTTGATCTTCGTCACGCCACTCGCCCTGCTCATGGGGCAGTTGGGGCACGAGGTGGCCGTCGGACCGCTGCTGTTCGATCGTGCCGCCTAGACCGCCGTCGGCTGCGTCGTCGCGATTCTCCTGCTCTACGCCACGCGGGTTCGCGCGCGTCAGAGCGGGCGGTAGGGCGGCTTCGGACGCTGACGACGGTCGGTGAGTTCACTCGTGTCGTCGGGGATGCGCACGTGGCTGATGTCGCCGAAGTAGCGCTCGCGCTGCTGGCGCTGCACCTGATTGTTGACGCGCACGATGAAGACGACGATGAGCGCCATGACGACGACCGAGGCGATCATCAGGCCGATGGCTGCGTTCACGTGGGCACCTCCTCGCGGCTGACCTTTCGAGAGTAGCCCAGGGAAGGGACGAAGGGCCTGGGGCCGAAGGTCCCCACCGCGCCCGCAGGCAGGGCAGGCTGGAGGTGCGGGGCGCACCAGCCCCCGCCGGAGCACCAGGAGGAGCCATGCCCGAGTTCGCGGAACCGCGTGACGTCGTCCACCCGCTCGACGAGAAGGAGTGCTGGGAGTTTCTCGGCCGCCACGAGTTCGGCCGCCTTGCCTACACGCTCGTGGGCGACGTGCAGATCGTGCCGATCAACTACGTCTCCGACCACGAGGCCGTCTACTTCCGCACCGCAGAGGGCAGCAAGCTGCTCGGCGTGACGATGAACGACGCCGTCGCGTTCGAGGTCGACGACCTCGTGGCTGCGCCGGACGGCAGGCGCGACGCCGAGGCGTGCAGCGTCGTCGTCCACGGCAAGGCCGAGGTGCTCGAGGGCCAGGACAAGGCACGCGCCGAACAGCTTCCGCTGCGCCCGTGGGTGCCCACGCAGAAGCACACGATCGTGCGTATTGCCGTCTCGGAGATCAGCGGGCGCCGCTTCGACCTGTCGAAGCCGTGGGAGCACATGAGCACGCGCGGCTAGGACGTGCGCGGTCGGCCGATCGTGTGAACGCGGTTGCCCGTGCGCACGAGACGGCCGCCGGGGAAGCGGGCGCTCGCGATCCGTGACGTCCGCCGCTGAGGTGGGGTGTCGTCATCGGACCAGACCCACCAGAGGCGTGCCTCGGCGAGTTCCAAAGAGCCGGCCAGGGGGAGGTCGCCGCGCGCTTCGAGCCACGTGGCGAACGCGTACCCGTCGTTGCGCATGCCGCGGGTCGGGCGGTGCTCGGCGAACTCGGCGAAGAGTGGCCGCAGGCGCTCGCCGAGTGACGCGGCGAGGATCGGCCACGCGTAGTGCAGTTCGCGCGCCCGCTTGTCGAGCAGTGCGCGGCGTGCGACGTCGACGTTGAACGCCGCGAAGCCGTCGGGGATGGCGGCCGTTCCGGTGACGGCGTGGAGCACCTGCCGCTGACGGGCGGCGAGCGAGGCGTTGACGTCCGGCTCAGACACCGACCGACACCTGGGTGCTGACGCGCGGCATGCGGGCGGCGTCGGCGATGGCGTCGAGCTCGCCGAGCAGTTCGCTCGCAGGCGGGTAGTTGCCGTCGCGTTCGAGCATCGCGGCGGGCAACTGCGTGTGCGTCGACAGCTCTGCGATGAGGGCGAGCACCTCCGGCTCGACGCGGTGGGCGTGGGTGTCGTGGTAGATGCCCTCGTTCTCCAGGCCTCCGGCGACGTGCATGTACGCGAGGCGCTCCAGCGGCATGGCCCGGGCCTGCTCGAGGGCGTCCCAGCCGTGGTTGCGCGCATTCGCGTAGACGTTGGCGATGTCGAGCAGCAGCATCGCATCGGTGCGTTCGACGATCTCGGTGACGAACTGCGCCTCGGTCAGCTCGTCCTCGGGCCACGTGAAGACGGCCGCGATGGGTTCGAGGGCGATCGGGACGTCGAGCTCGGCCTGCACGCGCTTGACGTTGGCGACCATGACGTCGGCCGCCTCCCGCGTGCGCGGCAGCGGCAGGAGGTGTCCGGCCTCGACGCCTCCGGAGCGCACGAACGCGATGTGCTCGCTGACGAGCGGCGCCCCTGTGATGCGGGCGGCATCGGCGAAGTGGGCGATGCGGTGCTCGTCGAGTCCTTCGGCGTCGCCGAGGCCGAGGCGCACGCCGTGCGGGATGACGGTGACACCGTCGTCACGCAGCCGACGCAGGGCCGGTGGCATGCCGTGCATGACGCCCTCGGCGACGACCTCGACCCAGCGCAGGTCCGGCAGCCCCGCGAGCAGGGACGCGATCTCCTGACGCCAGCCGATGCCGACGCCGGAGGGCATGGGCAGGCGCGTGGTGGCCGGCGTCGTCGTCATGACGAGCACCCGCCGCCGCAGGAGGAACCGCCGCCACAGCTGCTCGAACTGCACGACCCGGAGTTGCACGAGCCGCCGGAGCCACAGGTGTTGCCGCCGCTGCACCACGCGTCGTGGTTGCCGTCGCTCCCGGACGACGACGAGCAGGAGTAGCCGCCACCGCTTCCACCGGCCCAGCGCTGGGCCTGCATCATCGGGTCGTCGAAGTCGACGAGCGGCCAGCCGAGGACGGCCGCTGCGGGAAGGCAAGCAGGAGCGGGCGGGTGCCGAACGCGGCCACCCGCGAACCGAGTGGCGCCGTCTCGCTGGTTTCCGCACGCGCCTGCTGAAGGGCGGCGATGCCCTGCTTCGTGCGGCGCTCACGTTTGGCCGGTTGGCGGCGGATGACGAAGAAGAGGGCGACGACGATGGCGACCATGGTCACCACGACGAGGGGAATCGGCGCCTTCAGGACGGCGAGGACGACGAGCAGGATGACGCCGCCGAGGAGGAGGCCGCCCACCGACCTGCCGTTCTTGGCCCGCTTCGGCGGGTGCAGGAGGCCGCGGCGCACGCAGTCACGCTGGAGGAGGTCGAGCTGGGCGACGACGTCGCGGTCCTGTTCGACACGCGGCGCGCCGTTGTGGACGGCGCGGTGGATGGCTCGCTGCAGGTCCGTCATGCCGGGAACGGTGGCCCCCGCGGAGACGGTGTGGCCGTCGCTGCGCAGGGCGCCGCGTTCGAGCAGGTCGGCGGTGGCAGCCTGAACTGCGGCGGTGCGGCCGTTCAGCATCGCGATGTGCTCAGGTGTGGTCATCTCGTCCCTCCCCAGGTGTGATGGCGCCATCATCCACCACAACCACCTCCGCAGCCGCCACCGCACGACGATCCCGAGCCTCCCGAGTCGCCGCCGCCGGAGCCGTCGCTCGCCACGGAGCCGTACACCTGTTTCGGGAGGGCGGTCGTTTCCGCGAAGGCCGGAGCCGCGACGAAGAGGGCAGCCGTGCCGAAGAGTCCGACGGCAAGCCCGAGGTCGCGCGGTGCCGGCGCCTCGGTGCCGGCCTTCGTCATGCGGTCGCGCCGGAAGGTGAAATTCAGGGCGAGGGCAACGGCGAAGGCGATCAGTTCCGCAACGAGATAGCCGACGGGCCTGCCGCGCCCGAGCCAGACGACGAGGCGCACGGTGCCGAGGGCGAACCACGCGACGAGCCCGGCGTAGGAGAGGATCCAACCGTGCTGCTGACGCCGGGTGGCGATCAACTCCGTCGGATTCTGTAGACATCGCGCGGCGTATGTGACGCCGAACGTCTACAGAATCGGCCTGCAGGGTGTCAGCCGCCGCATCCACTGCCACAGCCTCCGCTGCTGCAGGACGAACTCGTGTACGACGACCCGCTGCTGCCGGCGGTGGGGATGGCGCCGTAGGTGGTGTGCTCGATACCGAACGCGGACGCCGCTGCGGGGTGGGCGAGGACGAGCGCGGAGGTGCCGAAGAGGGCCACCGAGAGGCCGATGTCGCGCCCGGCGCCCCCGACGTACCCGCCCTTGCGCGTGGCCTTCGAGATGACGAGGTCGGGGTTGGCCTTCGCCTTCTCGGTGATCAACCGCTGACCCGCCCGCGTGAGGTGGCGCGGTTCGCCGTAGGCAGCCATGGTGAACAGAGCGGCGAAGAACAGCGCAGCGAGGAGGTAGAGGATCGGCTTGCCGTTGTTCAGGCCCGCGACGAGCCGCGCGACGCCGAGCGCGATCACCGCCGTCATGACGAGGGGCAGTCCCCAGGCGCGACGTTCGCGGGCAGGGGTCGTGAGAACACCCAGGCGTTCGAGGTGGCCGCGCATCGTCGCCATCTCGCGCACGACCGTCGGGTCGGCGAGGAGCTGCTTCGTCGTCGGCTGGTGGGTACCGGCATTCGCAACCGCAGTGAGGACCGCCCCGTGGAACGGGGTGCGAAGGGGGCGTTCACCGCGCCCGGCCGGCGCGCACCGTCCGGGCGTGCCGACCAACCAGCCGTCGCTGAGCAGGTCGGCGATCGCAGCGTTCACTGCGGCCTCCGGCCGTCGCATGAGGCCCCATTCGGGTGAACTCAACGAGTCGAGAGGGATGCCGAGGTCCTTGGGCCCGCGTTGCTGCGGCGCGAAGATCCAGCGGGCGATGAGGTAGCCCGCGAACGTGAGAATGACGTAGCCGATGAGGAAGTTCGGGCCGGAAATCCCCCACGTCTCGCCAGCTGTGCTTGTCACGACGTCACGATATGCAGTCACAGCCCTTCGACGTGGCGATCCGCTGGGAGGTTTCCTGCGGATTCTGTCGACGTTGCGCGTCGTATATGACGCCGAACGTCTACAGAATCGGGTCGTGAAGCCGCGCGAGCACCGCGTCGAGCATGTCCTCGGTGAGCACTCCGGTCTGGGTGTTGCGCTGGCTCACGTGGTAGCACCCGAGCAGCTTGATCGGGCGTCCCTTCGCCGTGCGTAGCTCCACCTCGGCGCCGTGGCCGAAGCGGGGGGCGGGGCGCGGCACCTCCCAGCCGAGGCGCCGCGCGACGCCGAGCGTCTGCGTCCACGCGATACCGCCGAGCGTGACGACCGTGCGCAACCCCGGCTCGAGCAACTGCAGCTCACGCACGAGCCAGGTGGAACAGGTGGCCTTCTCCACGCTCGTCGGTACGTTGTCCGGCGGCGCGCAGTGCACCGGGGAGGTGATGCGGACGCCGTCGAGTTCCAGTGCGTCACCGGCGTGTTTGCTCACCGGCTGCGATGCGATGCCCACCCGGTGCAGGCTCGCGAAGAGCCACTCGCCGCTGCGGTCGCCGGTGAACATCCGGCCCGTGCGGTTGGCGCCGTTGGCTGCCGGGGCCAGGCCGACGATCAGGCCGTGGGGGTTGGTGCTGCCGAAGGCCGCCACCGGCCGTCCCCAGTAGGGCTCGCCCGCGAACGCTGCCCGCTTGTCGCGCGCCACCGATTCGCGCCATGCGACGAGCCGCGGGCAGGCGCGGCACACCGTCACCCGGGCGTCCAGCTGCTCCAGGGAACGCGACGACGCTGCGAGCCGCTCGACGTCGTCCGAACTGCGCGCGACGCGGGTGCGCGGTCGAGCGGGGTCGGCCGGCCATCCCGTGCCCGGCGGCACGGGGGAGGCGAACGGCTCGCCGGTGCCCGGGTGGGGCAGCGTCGTCATGGGCGTCTCCTCTGCGTTCGTCGTGCGCCATCTGGCGTCGCAGTGTCTGCACAGTCTCGCCTCACTGGCCGACGGGGGGCGAACGCGGCCAGACTGCACGGGTGACAACAGGTTTTGGCTGGCACGTCGTCGTCGCGATCGTGTGCCTGCTCCTCATGATCCAGGTCGGCTACCGGATGTCCGGTGTCCGCCTGTCGCGCACATCGCTTATCGCAGTGGCCCGCGCCGCCGTGCAGTTGACGCTGGCCGCGCTGCTCATCACGGGCGTCGTGAAGTACCTCTGGGCGTCCATCGCTGCGGTTGTCGCGATGTTCCTCGTCGCCGTCCTCACGACGACGAAACGCTCCGGAGCCACCGATCATCGCGCCCGCGTGGCCGCGGCCATCGCCATGGCGTCAGGGCTGCTTCCCGTGCTCGTCATCGTCGCGGCGGCCGGCGTCGTGCCGCTCAAGGGCGAGTCGATCATCCCCACCGCGGGCATCGTCATCGGCAACGTCATGAGCGTGCACACGCTCGTTTCGCGTCGCGCCTTCGACGGCCTGCGCGAGGAGAAGAACCAGTACGAGGCGGGCCTCTCGATTGGTCTGCTGCCCAAGGACGCGATCGCGCTCGTCATCGAACGGCGCCTGCCCGAGTCGCTCATCCCCGTGCTCGACCAGACCCGGACGGCCGGCATGGTGACGTTGCCCGGCGCCTTCATCGGCGTCATGCTCGGTGGCGGTTCGGCCGTTCAGGCCGCGACGGCGCAGGTTGTCGTGTCGACGTCGATCCTCGCGGCTCAGGCCGTGACGTCGGCCGTCGAGCAGAAGATGATCTGCGCGCGCCGCCTCTTGCCGCCTGAGCTGCGCGAGTCGCTCCTCGACTGAACCCCAGCGTCGCAGCGAAGGCACGAGACCCCGTCACACCAGCTGGTGTGACGGGGTCTCGCGGTTGGTTGCGGGCGATCAGTGCGCCGTGGCGAGGCGGCCGTAGTAGGCCGGGATGCTCTCGCGACGCTCCTTGCGCACCGGGCGGTTGGCGGCGAAGAACTGCGTGCCCCAGGTGGCGAGGGTGGCGACGAAGGCGATGACGCCGATGGCGCTGATCGTCATGAGGGCCCAGAAGACGGTGGTGATGTTGTCCATGATGTTTCTCCTTCGAAAAGTTGTGTGCGCGAGGTGTTGAGACAGGCGCTGGAGGCTTTCCCACATCTGCTTTCTACATCTGTAGCGCCTCGATGTCTTCGACACTACGCCTGTAGTGAATCGGGTGCAAGTCGAGGCGGTGTCTCGTGCATCACGTTCATGGAAACCCGATATTTCGGGGCACAGGACGACGAAGGGCCGGTCCCGCGCAGGAGCGCGGGCCGGCCCTTCGTGGTCGTTCTCGGATGTCAGCTCTCGGCGAGCAGCTCGGTGACGACGGTCGTGTCGTGGAAATCGACGTCGCCGTCGGGCAGGTGCTGGACGCGCTCGTGGCCCTTACCCGCGACGACGACGATGTCGCCCGGGCGAGCCTGCGCCAGCGCCTGGCGGATCGCCTCGCGGCGGTCGAGCACGACCGTCGTGTCAGCCGCGTCGGCGCCGGCCATGACCTCGTCCGCGATGGCCTGCGGATCCTCGTCGTAGGTGTCGTCGTTCGTGATGATGTTGACGTCGGCCAGGCGGCTCGCGACCTCACCCATCTTGGGGCGCTTGGCCGGGTCGCGGCGTCCCGCTGCGCCGTAGACGCAGATGACGCGGCCCTCGGGGGAGATGACGTCGCGCGCCACGTCGAGCACGAGCTCGAGGCCAACCTCGGTGTGGGCATAGTCGACGACGACCTCGAAGCCCTTGTCGGTGGCCGCCGCCACGCGCTCGAAGCGGCCGGGCACCTGGCCCATGTTCTTCACGGCGTCGACGAGCGTGTCGAGCGGCATGCCCATCTCAAGGGCAATCGCGGAAGCGCCGGCGACGTTGTGCACGTTGTAGTCGCCGAGCAGCGGCATCTGCAGCTCGATGCGTCCCGGCGCTTCGCGGCCGTCGAGGAACGTGGCGGGCGTCGTCAGGGTGAAGGCGGTGCCGCCCTCGCTCGGGCGGGCGTCGCTGATGCGGTAGTCGGCCTTCTCGCTCACGCCGAAGCCGAGGGTGCCCGGCACCTCGGTGACGATGCGGGCGCCGTAGGCGTCGTCCACGTTCGTGAGCTTGGGGCCCTCGGTCCACTCGAAGAGGCGGCGTTTGGTGAGGAAGTAGTCCTCCATCGTGCCGTGCAGGTCGATGTGGTCGCGCGTGAGGTTCGTGAACAGCGCTGTGGCGTAGCGGGTTCCGGCCACGCGCTGGAGGTGGATGCCGTGTGAACTCGTCTCGAGGACGACGTGCTGCACGCCTGCGTCCCGCATGCGCGCGAGGTTGCCCTGCACCTGCGGCGCCTCGCCCGTGGTGCGCACGGCAGGCTCGCGGTGGGTGCCGACGACGATCTCCGCCGTCGTCAGGAGGCCCGTGTGCTCCTCGCCGTACGCGGCGGAAAGGATGCCGTGCAGCACGTAGCTGCTCGTTGTCTTGCCGTTCGTTCCCGTGATGCCGTAGACGACGACGTCGTGGCTCGGGTGGCCGGCCGTCGCCGTCGCGAGGGCGGCCAGGGCAGCGCGCGCGTCGGGCACGACGGCGGTGGGTGCGCCGTCGACGTCACGCTCGGCGACGACGAGTGAGACACCGTTGGCCATGGCCTGCGGCACGAACGTCACGCCGTCGACGGTGAACCCGGGGACGGCGACGAACGCTCCACCGGGGCCCGCGGCGCGCGAGTCGTGGGTGACGGCGTCGATGCCGTCGACACCGTCGGGGATCGACGTGCCGAGGATCGTCTCGAGTTCTGCGCGGGTCACAAACACCGTCCGAGATTAACAACGCGGAATCTCGCCTGGACGGACGCCGCGCGGGCGTACGCGGAGCGGCGCGGGCATTGATCGTCGCTGACGGAGGAACGGTTCGTCGACGCCGAACGTCTCAGAGGCAATGCCCCGAGGAGCCCACCATGAATCCGTATGAGCCCAACCATCAGTACCCGCCGCAGTATCCGCGCTACCCCCACCAGCAGGCGTACGGACAGCACCCTTACCCGTACCCGGGAGCGCAGCCGTACCCGGGCGCTGGACCGTTGGCTCATCCCGGCTTTGTCAACCCACCTCAGGGGCCTGACGGTGGTACACGATTCGCCCGCGGAGTCGGCTACTTCCTCGTCTGGGTGCTCGCTCAGGTTGTCGGCATCTTCGGTCTCTACACCGTGCTGGACTGGTTGCCGGACGACGTGGTCAGCGACCACGGTGGCGGCCTCGGCTGGCTGGCCTTCGTCGCCTTCATGGCTGCGCTGCCCCTCGCCGGTATCGGCCTGGTCGCCGCCATCGTCGTGGCAGCGGCGGCCCGACGTTCACACATGGTGTGGTTTGCCCTCGTCTCGTTCGGCATCCTCGTGCCGCTGCACGTGCTCCCGCCGCTCCTGCTCAGCTGAATATCCGCCGCTCCCCGAGGTGACGCGCCGCACCCGAGCTCATTCGGCCGAAGACGAGTAGTTTCACGCTCGTTCGTCGAGTCGTGGATCGACAGGGTAGGTCGTCCCCGGATGGCTCTGGTGGCGACGCCTGCTGGCCGTTGTTGACCTGATCTGTGCCGGGCCACAGCCTGGGTGCGGATGCGGGTGGCATCCCCGTGACAGGCTGGCCCCATACCTGTCAGGGAGGGAATGGCTGTGCTTGAGGTCGAGTCGTTGCGACGTGCGTTCGGTGGCGTCACCGTCGTCGACGATCTGACGTTCACCCTCGCCGAGGGTGAGGTCTTCGCACTCGTCGGCGCCAACGGTGCGGGCAAGACGACGACGCTGCGGTGCATCGTCGGGCTAGACGAGCGTGACGGCGGCTCGGTCCGTTGGGACGGTGCCTCGCTCGACGAACGTGAGCCGGCCACCCGGCGCGACGTGTGCGCCCTCCTCGACGACACGGCCTGGTTCCCCGACCTCACGGTCGCCGAACACCTGGCCCTCCTCGCCCGAGCACACGGAGAAGAGGCGCACGTCATCGTCGACGCCCTCGACGCTCTCGGCCTCGCCGATCTGGGCGATCGGATGCCGGCGACGTTGAGTTCCGGCCAGACCCAACGCCTGCGCCTCGCGCAGGCTCTCGTACGGCCGTGGCGGTTGCTTGTCCTCGACGAACCCGAGCAGCGCCTCGACGTCGACGGTCGCGAGTGGCTCGGTCACTACCTGAGGGCCTGCGCCGACGAGGGCCGTGCCGTCCTCATGGCGAGCCACGACCGCAGACTGTGCGATCTCGCCGGGGCGCGCCTTCTCGATGTCGAGGCTGCGGGTGAACCCACGATCGAAGGCGTGGTCGAGGACACCGATGGCTGAGTCCGACGTCCTGCGCGACGCCCGGGCCCGAAGTCGGGAGACCCGAACGACCACGTGGACCCTCGTGTACGGCGGGGTCCTCCTCGTCGCCATGATCTGCGCGATGGCGCTCGCAGTGGTCCACGAGGCAGCCGGATCGCTCACCGCAGGAGCGTCGTGGCTGCCGTACGCCGTCGCCCTCGCGTGGAGTGCCGGCCTGCTCGTGGCCTGCCTGACGTTCGGCCCCGCTCACGCCCCGCCTGCGACGGCCGTGTGGCTGCTGCCGTCACCGATCGACAGGGTTTCGTTGCTCAGGCGTGCCCTTGCCGTGACGCTCGTGCTCGCCGCGGCCCTCGGTGCGCTCGGTGGTCTGACGACGGCGCTCGTGAGCGGCGCAGAAGACAAGGTCGTCGCGCTCGTTCCGCTGGGCGGCCTCGTCGGAGTGGCCCTCCACCAGCTGGCGCTCCGGGCGCAGGCGCGAGGATCTGTGCGCGTGGTCCGAACGGGCGCGGCGCTGACGGCGGCAGCTGTGGCGCTCGTCATCACGTCCGGGCGCCGTCCCGGGATGACATGGGGCATCGCGAGCTTCGCGCCGTGGGTCGCCGGGGCGGCGGCGATCGTTGCTGCTGCGGTCATTCTTGTGTCGCTGTTCCGGTGGCCGACATGGCTGCGCAGGGTGAGCGCACCGAGCTTGCGTACGGCGGGCGACGTCGTGGACACCGCAATGAGGGGCGCGGTCATGCTCGACCCGAGCGCCTTCGCGGTGCGCGACGCCCGACGGGCGGGCCGCCGTCGGGGCCGTGCCACGAGCGTCGGCGTAGTTCGGTTCCGGCACGGCTCGGCCGTACTCGACTTCGTCGCCCGGGACGCCGTGGCCGCTCTTCGGCGCGGAGGAACGCTGCTCGCCAAGGCCTCCTGGATGCTCGGAGTCTGGGCGTTCGGGGCGATCTTCGCGCCTGCGTTCGGGCATCGTCCCAGCGTGGTCGTGGCGGCCGTCGTCGTCTGGGGTGCGGTCGCGGCGGCCGGGCAGGGTCTCGCGACGTGGCTCAGCTCGTCGTCGTTGTGGCGCCTCGTCCCCACGCGCCCGCAGGCGGTGACGGCGGCGCTCGCCGTCACTCCGCTCGTCGTCGGCTGGATCGTTGCGACGGCGGCGCTCGCCGGAGCCGGGGTCGGCGCTGCCGACGCCCTCGCGTGGGGTGTGTTGCTCTCGGCCGCGAGCGTGGCCGGCGTGGCGCGCCGCACCGACCCGCCACCGGTGAAATTCGGCAACGCCGTCAGCACGCCGATGGGCGATCTCGAGCTCGGCCTCACCGCGGCCCTCCTGCATGGCCCGGACGTCGTCGCACTGTGCGTCGTCATCGGCATGATCGTCGGGCCGTACGCCGGGTGCCTCGCGGCCGTCGGATGGATGGTCCGTGTCGTCGTCACGGCCAAGCCGGGCGGCAAGCGACGCTGAGTCCTCCTGTGTCGAGGTGTGAGCTCTGGCCCGGTCTGTGACCGGCGCAGCTCACAGGTCGGGCCGCACCTCACGAACCGGGCCGGAGCTCACACCGCGTTGGCCCGCCGTCACGGGGTTTGAGAGGCTGGAGGTGACCCCGCGATCGTCGGGGCCCGGACGAGGGAGCCGTACCCGGAACGCGACAAGACGGCCATCGGGAGTGATGAACGATGGCATGGGTGATTCTCGTGGTTTCCGGTGCGATGGAAGCGGTCTGGGCGACAGCACTCGGCAAGTCGGAGGGCTTCTCGAAGCTCGGCCCGAGCGTCGTGTTCGTCATCGGATGCGCGCTGAGCATGTTCGGCCTGGCGGTGGCGATGAAGTCGTTGCCGGTGGGCACCGCGTACGCCGTGTGGGTCGGCATCGGCGCCGTGCTCACCGTGGCCTACGCCATGGCGACGGGCGACGAGCCCGTCTCGATCGCCAAGATCGTGCTGCTGCTCGGCATCATCGGCTGCGTCATCGGCCTCAAGGTGCTCCGCTGAGCCCTGCGTGATCTGGCGCCTCATCTGTGTGCAACGGCCCGGTCTGTGAGCAGCGCTGCTCACAGACCGGGCCGTTCGTCACAGCACGAGAAAACTTCAGGCGAAGAGGCGTGCGACCTGCTCGTCGGTGATGTCGTCGAACGACTTCTGCGACCACTTCGGCGAGCGGTCCTTGTCGACGAGCTGGGCGCGTACGCCCTCGACGAAGTCGCCGTGCTCGACGAGGCCGCGGGCGAGGCGCTTGTCCTGCTCGAGCACCTCGTGCACCGAGTCCATGGCTGCCGCACGGCGGAGCGCCTCGAGCGTCGCCGCGACGGACAGGGGCGAACGCTGCACGAGCAGGTCGGCCGCCTCGCGGGCTGCGTCATCATCGGAATCGCGCAGGTGCGCAAGGACGTCCGACGGTGTGCGCGGCTGCTCACCGGCGCCGAACGCGTCGTCGATCCACGCGCGGTTGGCCTCGAGGGACGCGTTGCCGTTCGTCGTGAGGCCGGCGACGGCGTCGTCGCGGGAGGCACCGTCAGCGAGGCGTTCGAGCACGGTGGGCCACGACGTCGAGTCGATGACGACGTCGGAGAGCGCGACGTAGCAGGAGTCGTGCCCGTCGACCGTTGTGCCGGTGAGCGCGAGGTAGGCGCCGGTGCCGCCGGGTGCGCGCGAGAGGAGGTAGAGCGCACCGACGTCGGGGAAGAAACCGATGATCGTCTCCGGCATCGCGACCTTCGTGCGCTCCGTCGCGACGCGCAGACCGGCGTAGGAAGAGATACCAACGCCGCCGCCCATGACGATGCCGTCCTGGTAGCTGACGACGAGCTTCGGGTAGTCGGCGATGGCCGCGTTCATGCGGTACTCGCGCTCGAAGAAACCGAACGTGCGCTCGTGCTCGCCCTCGAGGAACGCTTCCCGGACGCCGCGCACGTCGCCGCCCGCGCACAGGCCGCGTTCGCCGGCGCCTTCGATCGTCACGGAGGTGACGGAGTCGTCGTCGCGCCACGCGTCGAGGCACTCACGCACGGCATCGACCATGTCGGTGGTGAGCGCGTTGATCGCCTTGGGGCGGTTGAGCATGATGCGGGCCAGCGAGCCGGTGCGCGCTGCGAGCACCTCGGGCGTGCTCGTGGGGGCGAAGCCGGCCGCGGCAAGTTCTTCGGAGATCTCCTGGGTGCTCATGAGGCTCCTCGTGAAATCGTGGGCGTGTGCCGTCGCCGTCACCCTAGTGGGCGGGCGGTGCGCCCGGTTCGCTCCTCGCGGAAGGATGATCGACGTGCCCGTTCAGCCCCAGCGCCCGGCATTGACGACGCCAACGAAGGTGCTCGCGCACGGGTTTCGGGCGGTACGCCCGCCTGTCGAGCCACTCGACATCCCGACGCTGACGGGCCGGCCGCCGCAGGTCGTCGCGCACCGCGGGGCGTCGCACCACGAGCCGGAGCACACGCTCGAGGCGTACGAGCGGGCCATCGAGGTGGGGGCCGACGCGTTGGAGTGCGACGTGCGGCTCACCGCCGACGGGCACCTCGTCTGCGTCCACGACCGCACGGCGAAGCGGACGTCGAACGGCACCGGGGCGATCAGCGCGCTCGAGTTGGCGCGCCTGGAGGAACTCGACTGGGGTTCGTGGAAGGCGCGCGTCGGCGCGGACGAGCTGGAACTGGCCGACCGGAACGCCTCGAAGATCCTCACGCTGCGTCAGCTGCTGCGGACGACGCTGGCCGCCGGGCGCCGCGTCGATCTCGCGATCGAGACGAAGCACCCGTCGCGGCACGCGGGGAAGGTGGAGGCCGAACTCGCGCGGGTCTTGGCGGATTTCGGGTTGGACACGCACGACCCGGAGCGCACGAACGTGCGCGTCATGTCGTTCTCGCTGCCGGCCGTCACGCGACTGACGCGGCTCGCGCCCGAGGTGCCGCTCGCGTGGCTCATGGAGGGCGTCATGCCGCAGCGCATCCGTGGCGGACGGCTGCCGAGCGGCATCTCGATCGCGGCGATCAGCGTCGGGATGCTGCGCCGCAACCCGGGTCTCGTCGCCGAGCAGCACGGCCGCGGCCACGAGGTGCACGTGTGGACGGTCGACGAACCCGACGACGTTCTGCGCTGCCTGCGCAACGGCGTCGACGCGATCATCACGAACAAGCCCGCGGAGGTCCTCGCCGCTCGGGCGGCGTTCTACGGGTGAGCCCCACTCGCGCGAGATGTCGCGCACGTGGGGCTCAACAGGGGTGAGAGTTCCCCACAAGCGCGGGATGTCGCGCGAGTGGGGAACCTTGGGTCCGCGGTCCGCTGACCTCAGTCGCGGGGCTTCGGCATCCAGACCTCGGCCTCGGAGTCGTCGGGGTAGTAGTGGCCGCCGGGGATCGTCTGCAGCTCGATGAGCATGCCCCACGGAGCCTTGACGTAGACGCTGCCGTTGCCTTCGGAATCCTCGTAGCGGCTGTTGCCGTGCACCTCGCTCAGCGCCTCGCCGCCCGCGTCGACGAGACGGCGCAGCGACCCTTCGATGTCGTCGCAGTAGAAGCTGATGTGGTTGAGGCCGAAGTCAGCCAGGCCGGCCGCTGCTCGCCGCTGATCTCGAACACCTCGAGCCCCGGCCCCTCGCCGATGACGAACATGCGCTGACGGTGGATGGCCGCGCCGCGCGGCAGCCCGAGCTGACGCTCCACCTCGGCGCCGCTGCGTGGCTCGTCGTCGGTGCTCAACCCGTCATAGGCCACCTTCGCGCCGAGACCGTCGACGAAGAAACGCGTGGCGGCCTCGAGATCGGGCACGGTGACGCCGATGTGCTGGGTGCCGCGGGGCAGGGGGTGTGATGTGGGTGCGCTGGTGTCGTGGTCGCTCATGTCGTCGACCGTAGGCCCGAGCCGCGCATCCTGCACGCTTCTGTCCAGCTCGGCGGTCGTGAAATCGAGCGAAATGGGCGGATACGAGCGGCTGAGCGCTCGAAGTCACCCATTTCGCTCGGATCCGTCGCGGCGCCCGGGGCTCTCCTTGTGCCGACGGCAGATTCGGCGCAGATACGGAGTCTGGGGCGTCAATCGCGCAGGGCCATGTACGCGTCCGCGATGAGCCGAACCTCTTCGACGCTGAACGGGACGCTGACGTACCCGTCGTCGATGGTCACACCCATGTCACGCTGTGCCGCTCGGATGAAGAAACGTATGGCGGAGTCGCCTTCGACTTTTGCCCACCCGGCAACGAGCGGGCTGGCGGACAGTGCGGCATGGCTCGTGAAGAGCGGGATGACGGTTTGGTCGTTGACCTTCGCGGTCAGCAAGTCGTTGTCATCGCGGGCTGCGGTGACGAGGAGAGTGGCGAGGGTGGCGGGCTGGTTGAAGGGTGCACCGTTCACGGAACTGTTCCTTGTCTCGAGGAGTGGAATGCTGGGTGTGAGTGAGTCTGTCTGCCGGCACCGACAACGTGGGCAGCAGGAAGAGGCAAGCGTCTGTGTGTTCCCCGGAATCGGTGGTTCGAAATCGCTGCGAGGGGCGCGGCGACAATCGTGATGCACGGATGGCGCGCGCATCGTCAGGCAGCGGGGAGTTCGCGCATCGACGTCAGGTGGAACCCCTGGCACATCGCGCAGCCGTAGATGCGGCTCTCGCGACGACGGGTGTCGTGGCCGGCCAGTTCGGCGAAGTGGCGGGCTGTCGCGGCGCTGTGTAGGGCGCTGACGGCGGCGACGTGATCGCGATAGCGGATCTTGCCGCTGTCGCAGCTGCGGTCGGGATGCTTCTTCGCTAAGTGCCGCGGGGCACGGCGGGTGGTGCGGATGTGGGACGGGGTGCGGCGGCTCATCGTCAGCTCTCCTTCGTTCGGTGCGGGTGGTGCGTCGTGTCCCCACCATCAGTCCCCGATGCGAAAAAAAGGAACCATAAACGCGATAAGACCACTTATCGCACACTTCATATGAGAGCGAGATCAGCCCCGTAGAGTCTGTGCCGAGGGGCGACCGCAGCCGCCGCGTCGGTCAGCTGTCGCCACCAGCCCCCGGAGAACCGCCTGAGACCCACGAGAGGAGCCATCGATGCCTGACACCCTGACGATGCAGCAGGTGGCCGACCTGGCGGGCGTCCGACGAGCCGTCGTGTCGATGTGGCGATCGCGCTACCCCACGACCGAGGGTGGGTTTCCCGCCCCTGTTGACGCGCGCTCGCTCACGTTCAGCGCCGACGCGGTCGGCGAATGGCTCACTCGTACGGGCCGCGGCAACAACCCGGACGCGGCGGTCGATGCGGCGCTGCATTCCTCTCGTTTCGCGACGATCCGTGAGCATCTCGACGCCGCGTCGGGTCTGCTGCTCCTGCAGGCCCTCACCGGCGAACTCCTCGCCGACCTCGACGCGGAGACGGCGCTCGACGCCATTCTGGACGCGCAGCTGCCGGCGTTGCTCCCGACGCGCGAGACGCTCGCGGCTCTCGACGACGCAGCCCTCGTCGCCGACGTCGACACCCTCGCTGAAGCCGGCTACGGCGGTGAACGCGTGCTGTGGCGGCTCGTCGCGGCGGAGCACGCACCGGGCGAAGCCTTCGCGGAGCACTCGCTCACGGTCGACGCCGCCGCGATGTTCACGTCGCTGCTGCGTGCGGTGGCGACGCCCGACCATCACGTCGTCCTTCACGGACAGGGCGCGCTGGCGCTGCTGACGCAGGTCGCGGCGGACATCCCCGCCGACGGAACGTCATCCCTCGGCCAGGGCACCATGCTGCTCAACGCCGGGCTGAGTGTGCGCGAGAAAGGCGCGGAGGTGCCACCGGCCCGGGCCTCGGCTGCGTCACGCCTGGCTCTACGCGCCTTCGCCGCGAGCGGGATCGAGACGACGGGCACTGACGCAGGCGACAACCTCCACGTCATCGTCGAGAACCGCGCCGACGCGCATGCTGCCATCACGCTGTTCGAGAAGGTTCGTGCCGTCTCCCATGACCTTGCAGATCGCGACGTGGCCCTCGTCCTCGCCCCCGCCGATCTTCTCGTCGGCACCCTCGGCGAGGGATCGAACCTCGACGAAGCCCGCCGCGAGTGCTTCAACATCAGCCAGGCCCAGCGGGCGGTGTCACGTCATCGTCAGGAGCAGCGAGCCGGCCTCGCACCGGATTACACGCTGCCGCTACGCTACGTCGCCACGCTGCCGAAGGGGATGCTGCGCGCGACGGGTCGCCGCCGCCTCGCACTGTGGGCACTGGCCCCGAACACTGACGACACGCGCCCGGCTTTCACGACGTATGGCGACCACGCGAACCACGCGTTCGGCCCTGGTGAGTGCGATGCTCTTGCTGCTGATGTCGCCGCCGCCTGTTCGGGTGATCGCGCGACGCACGCGTTCTTGCGGGCGCGTCATCGCGCGACGTGCAACCTGCTCGACGAGTCGTCGCTCGTCATTCCGCCCGGCGTGCGCGAGCCGCGTGACGGCGGTGAGGTGCTCGCCCAGGCGTGGGGTCACGAGAGCCGCGCCGGCGCCCCGTTGGCGCCGGGCGTCGACCTCGTCTCCGCGGGGTTGGTTGCCGCCCAGGCGCCCAAGACCTGGGCTGACATCCTCAGCACGTGGGCGAGCGTGCGTCGCGGCCACCGCGTGCCGGACGAGATCATCGCGGCGACGCGAGGCGCGCTCGTCGACGTCATCGGTGCTGACGAGGTGCGGGGCCTGCGCGCGGTCGGTGCGCGGCGCGTGGATCGTCTCGAGGTCGAGCGTGTCGTGCCGCAGGTGCGCTACACCGAACCTGGGGACGTCGTATTCGTCGCCGTTGAGCGGCCGGCCGCGATCGTCGACGAGCGGGGCGGACGTGTCGTGCAGACACCGGCACGCATCCTGCGACCTCGAAGTGGCGCGCTCGACGGTTTGCGCCTGATCTCGGCGCAGGCCGTCCTCGACATCAATGCTCAGCGCGGCGTCGACACCGCCGGTTGGCACCTGCATCTCACGCCGGCCGAGCAGGCTGACGCAGCGCAGCGTGTCGCGACGACGGTGGCCGTGCGGCGACGGGCCTTGCGCGACCAGCTCACAGCGCTCGACGCCTACGAGACGACGGTGCTCACCGGCATCGCAGAAGGCGTCCTGCACGCCGAGGTTGCGACCCCGACTCGTATGCATGACATGCAACAGGAAGCAGTGACGACCCGGAACGAGGAGTCCAGACGATGTCGAGAGTGAAAGTTCGTGAGGAGTTCACTACGTCGGATGGCATCGTCGCAGGCTGTGTTCTGGTGGCCATCACAATTGCGATGCTGATGTTCGCTTCGATGAGCGTCGGTTACTTATGGCGACTCCATTTTCATGGCGGTCGAATGAACGACGGTGCTTTGAGCTGCCTCATCGCGGTAGGCACCTTGTTACCGATGTGCATCGTCACCTGGCGCCTGGTGCGAACCGAGCGGTTTTGGAGCGCTTCACCGCACCCCACGCCGGGGGAAGTTTTGAAGGAGTGGCGGGAGGGTGTTCGCGCACCCATCGTTGTCGGGGCTGCCTTGCTGCTTCTTCTTCTCATCGCGGGGGGCGAGTGAATGGGGCGAGGGCAATGTTCCTCGGGCAACCGTTCTATCTGTCCTAGGCGTGCTTGGTGTGGGCGCCTTGGCAACCCTTCCTGGTGCATGGATGGCTGCTCGCAATGCCGCCGCCGATGTCCCCGAACACTTCACCCTTGGAGCATCGCGGCAGATCAAGACTCTCGTCACCCTGTGCAGCTTCGGGATCGTGTGGGCGGGATTCGCGTCAGTATCGGCACCTGAACCACCATCCATACCGCAAACGCCGCCTAGCTATTGCTACTCCCACCAGCGCGTTGAGGGCCTCATCCGCGACGGGCTTCATTCGGCTGATTCCGGCCCGTTGGTGAGTGAAGGTTCTGTGGTGCCCGAATCGTACTGTTTCACGGCCCCGTTGCCTTCACCGACCCGTAACTAACCCCCCCCATCATCAAACTGGCACTGTTGCCAGCCATCTCAAGGAGAGACCCCGTGACCCCACCCAAGGCCAAGGCCGCCGCGATGGCGACGTCCTCGAAGAAGGAACTGCACGACACGCTGTGGAAGGCCGCGGACAAGCTGCGCGGCTCGATGAGCGCGAGCCAGTACAAGGATGTCGTGCTCGGCATCGTCTTCCTCAAGTACGTCTCGGATGCGTTCGAGGAGCGCCGCGAGCAGATCCGTGAGGAGCTGGCGGGTGAGGCGGAGAACTTCGTCAGCGACACGCTCGAAGACCCCGACGAATACGTCGGCAACGGCGTGTTTTGGGTGCCGACGAACGCGCGCTGGAGCTTCATCGCACGTCACGCCAAGGGCATGGAGGCTGCGGGCGGGCAGGAGAGCAAGAGCGTCGGCAAGCTCATCGACGAGGCGATGGCGACGCTGATGAAGCAGAACGAGTCGCTGCAGGGCACGCTGCCGACGATCTTCGGGCGCGACAACATCGACCAGCGTCGCCTCGGCGAACTGATCGACCTGTTCAACTCGGTGCGCTTCACCGGCGAGGGCGCGACGAAGGCACGCGACCTGCTCGGTGAGGTGTACGAGTACTTCCTCGAGAAGTTCGCGAAGGCGGAGGGCAAGCGCGGCGGCGAGTTCTTCACCCCGCCGGTGCTCGTGCGCACGCTCGTCGAAATTCTCGAACCGCACTCCGGGCGCGTGTACGACCCGGCGTGCGGCTCGGGCGGCATGTTCGTGCAGGCTGAGAAGTTCCTCGAGCGGCACAAGGAGGATCGCGACGCGATCGTCGTCTACGGCCAGGAGAGCATCGAGGAGACGTGGCGCCTGGCGAAGATGAACCTCGCCATCCACGGCATCGACTCCCAGGGCCTTGGCCCGCGGTGGGGTGACACGTTCGCGCGCGACATCCACCCCGGTGTCGTCGCCGACTACGCGATGGCGAACCCGCCGTTCAACCAGAAGGACTGGACACGCAACACCGAGGACGCCCGCTGGAAGTACGGGGTGCCGCCCGCGCGCAACGCGAACTACGGGTGGATGCAGCACATCCTGAGCAAGCTTGCGCCGCACGGTGAGGCGGCCGTCGTCATGGCGAACGGCACGATGGCGTCGAACAGCGGCGGCGAGGGCGACATCCGCAAGGCGATGCTCGAGGACGACGTCGTCTCGTGCATGATCGCGATGCCCGGCAACCTCTTCCGCGGTACGGCCATTCCGGTGTGCGTGTGGTTCTTCGCGAAGGACAAGAAGGCCGGTACTGCAGGCGCGAACGATCGTCGCAAGCAGGTGCTGTTCATTGATGCCCGCGAGGTCGGCCACATGGTCGACCGGGTGGAGCGCACGTTCTCCGATGACGACATCGCGCGCATCGCGAACACGTTCCGCACCTGGCGCGGCCGCGCATCGGCAGACGGCGAGTACGAGGACGTGCCCGGCTTCTGCAAGAGCGCGACACTCGACGAGATCCGCGCCGCCGACTACGCGTTGACGCCCGGCCGGTACGTGGGTGCCGCGGCGGCCGAGGAGGATTCAGAGCCCATCGACGAAAAGATCGCCCGCCTGACGACGGAACTGACCGCCGCACTCGACGCATCGGCGCGCCTCGATGCAGTCGTGCGCGAGGAGCTGGGGAGGCTCGCGTGATTCAGACGAAAGCTCGACTGGGCGACGTCGTTGACTTCAGATATGGGCAGGGTTTGCCTGCGTCCGCGCGAGTTGAGGGGCCGGTGCCAGTCTTTGGTAGCGGTGGACTCGTCGGAAGACACAGTGAAGCGTGTGTGGTGGGTCCGGTTCTTGTGCTCGCCCGTAAGGGCTCCATCGGGGCGATCTACTGGGTGCCCAGCAACGCTTATCCCATCGACACGACCTACTGGGCGGCGCCTGGGGCTGAGGTGGATAAACGATGGCTGTATTACTGGCTGCACACAGTGGACTTCCGGGGCTTGTCATCCGGCTCGGGTGTTCCCTCCTTGCGGCGGGACGACTTGAATGACTTGGAAATTAGTCTGCCTCCCAAGCGTCAACAACAGAAGATCGCCGAGGTGCTGGGGGCGCTGGACGACAAGATCGCCGCCAACCGTCGCGCCGCACAGACGGGGCGTGAACTCATCCTTGCGCAGTGGTCGCGCCTTGTGAGCGACGCAGAGGAAACGCGGGAGTGGAGCACGTTCGTCGAGACGAACCCGAAGGTTCCGGCCGTCAAGGATGGGACGGCGCCGTATCTCGACATGAAGAACCTGCCGGAGAACGGCCTGCTCGTCGAAGAGTGGGGTGAACGGCCGCCGCAGGGGGGCGCGCGCTTCCAGAACGGTGACACGTTGTTTGCCCGCATCACGCCCTGCTTCGAGAACCGCAAGCACGGTTACGTCGACTTCTTGGACGACGGTGAGGTCGGCTACGGCTCAACGGAGTACATCGTCTTCCGTGCCCGTGAGGGTGTGTCCGCAGCGATCCCGTTCGTCGTCACGGCTACGGCGGACTTCCGTTCGTTCGCGGCTCAGCATCGCACCGGCACGTCCGGGCGTCAGCGAGTTCAAGCCCCAGACCTTGTCTCATACGAGGCTGCATGGCCCGGCGACCTGAGGGCTGTCGAGTTCGGTGCCTTCGCCGAGCCCCTCATCGCGCGTCTGGGCGCAGCCCGCGACGAGAACCGGGTCTTGGCGAAAACCCGTGATGAGCTGTTGCCGCTGCTCATGTCGGGCAAGATCACCGTCAGGGATGCGGAGAAGCGTGTGGAAGGGGTGGTGTGAGTGCCGGTCATGACTGAGGCCGATTGGGAGCAGCTCGTGCTCGATCAGCTCGGCGAGTTGGAGTGGCAGCCGAAGCACGGCAAGGAGCTGGCACCCGGCTCGAAGGAGCGCGAGTCGTGGGCCGACATCGTCCTGCACGGCACGCTGAGTCAGAAGCTGCGCGACCTCAACCCCGGGGTGCCTGAGGAGTACCTGCAGCAGGCGAAGGCGGAGGTACTCGCGCCACAGTCGCAGGACGCGCTGGCGGAGAACAAGCGCCTGCACGACATCCTCATCCGCGGTTACGCGGGCATCACGTACGTCGACGACGAGGGCCGCGAGCAGAGCCCGACGATCCACTTCATGGCTCACGGCGACGTCTCGAAGAACGCCTACCTCGCGGTGCAGCAGGTGACCATCCGCAGCCGTGAGCGCGAGCGTCGCTTCGACGTCGTCCTCTACGTCAACGGCCTGCCGCTCGTCATCGTCGAACTCAAGCAGGCCGCCGCGAAGAACGCTACGGTGGAGGGCGCCTACGACCAGTTGCAGACGTACCTGCGCGAGTTTCCGATGGCGTTCCGGTTCTGCGCGTTCGTTGTCGCGAGCGACGGCATCAGCGCGAAGTACGGTACTCCGTGGACGCCGTACAACCACTTCGCGCCGTGGAACGTCGACGAAGAGGGCCACCTCATGGAGTTCGGTGAGACCGACCTCGACGGGGAGGCGACGACCGAACTCGACCTCACGCTGACGGGCCTGTTCAACATCGACCGGTTCGGGCAGATCATGCGCGACTTCATCGCGTTCGATCAATCCGAAGAAGGCCTCGGCAAGCGCATCGCCAAACCCCACCAGTACTTCGCCGTGACGAAAGCCGTCGCGTCCACCATCAACGCCGTCGAAAGTGACGGCCGCGCCGGCGTCGTCTGGCACACGCAGGGCTCCGGCAAGTCGATGGAGATGGAGCTCTACACGGCCAAGGTGATGCGCCACCAGCGCCTCGCGAACCCGACGGTCGTCGTCATCACCGACCGTCAAGAACTCGACACCCAGCTCTTCGACGGGTTCCGGGTGAGCGCCCTGCTGCCGGAGGAACCGAAGCAGGTGGCCTCGCGCGACGAGCTGCGGCGCCTGCTCAGTGAGCAGCTGACGGGCGGCATCTACTTCACGACGCTGCAGAAGTTCGGGCTCACCGACGACGAGAAGAAGTCGGGCTCCGATCATCCAATGCTGTCGGATCGGCGCAACATCATCGTCATGGCCGACGAGGCGCACCGCAGCCACTACGGCAGCATCAACGGCTACGCGCGCCACCTCAAGGGCGCGTTGCCGAACGCGACGCTCATCGCGTTCACCGGCACGCCCATCGCCGATGGTGAACGTGACACGCGCCAGGTGTTCGGCGACGACATCGACGTCTACGACCTGCACCGCGCCGTCGCGGACGGGGCGACGGTGCCCGTCGCGTTCGAACAGCGCCTCATCAACCTCGCCCGCGTCGACGACCTGGGCGACGAAGAGCTGGACGAACAGGCCGAAGAGCTGTCCGCCGGTCTCGATGACGCCGACAGGAGGCGCATCCAGCAGAGCATCGCGAAGCTCGACACGATCTACGGCTCCGACGAACGTCTCGAGACCCTGGCCGCCGACTTCGTCGCGCACTGGGAGACGCGCCGCGAGCTGATGGCGCCGTTCATCGGCGGCCCAGGCAAGGCGATGATCGTGTGCGCCACCCGCCCGATCGCGGCGCGCCTCTACTCCAAGATCATCGCGTTGCGCCCCGAGTGGCATGATGACGCCGACGACAAGGGCGTCATCAAGGTCGTCTACACGGGCGCGCCCAACGACCCGCCGGAGGTGGCCCGCCACCTGCGTCGCCCCAGCGCGGTGAGCGCCGTGAAGAAGCGCCTCAAGAACGCCGACGACCCGCTCGAGATCGTCATCGTCAAGGACATGATGCTCACCGGGTTCGACGCGCCGGCGTTGCACACCCTCTACATCGACCGTGCGCTCAAGGGCGCGCTGCTCATGCAGACGCTCGCGCGCGTCAACCGCACCTACCGGGGCAAGAAGGACGGGCTGCTCGTCGCGTACGCGCCGCTCGCGGAGAACCTGTCGAAGGCACTGGCGGAGTTCACGCGCGATGCCGAGGCGGCGGGCGACAAGGTCGTCGGGCAGACATCCGACGAGGCGGCCCAGATCGTCTTCGACCTGGTCGCGAAGGTGGACGACCTCGTCGCGTCGACGGGCGTCGACTGGCGTGCGCTGGCCAACGACGGCACGCACCACGCGTACCACGCGGCGGCACTGACCGTCGTGAACGCACTGCGCTCGCCGCTGACACAAGGCAATCAGGTGGCCGACGACCCGGATGCGCGGCCGCTGGCCGACGAGTTCCGCGGTCTCGCGGCGAAGCTCGCGCGGGCGTGGGCCTTGGCTGCGGGCGCCCCGGGCGTCGAGGTGGCGCACCCGCAGGTGCGGTTCTTCGACGAAGTGAGGGGGTGGATCGCGAAACTCGACGCGTCGGAGCGCGTGGCGAACGGTGAACCGATCCCCGAGGAGATCCGCCTGCAGCTCGGCAAACTCGTCATCGACTCGACGGAGGCGACGGGCGTCGTCGACATCTATCGCGCGGCCGGGCTGGACCTGCCGATGCTGTCCGATCTCTCGCCGTCATGGGTCGAAGAGGCGGCCCAGCCCGACCGGGCGCAGCTCGCCATCGAAGCGTTGAAGGCCCAGCTGCTGGAAAAGGCGCGCGAGGCGACGGCCGGTAACGAGGTGCGCTCGAAACTGTTCAGTGAGCGCGTCAAGGAGCTGATGTTCAAGTACACGAACCAGCAGCTGACGTCGGCCGAGATGATCGCCGAGCTCGTCGAGCTGGCCAGGGAGGCCGCGGCCGAGGGGCGGCGCGGTGAGAGGTTCTCGCCACCGCTGGAACATGACGAGTTGGCGTTCTACGACGTCGTGGCCGAGAACGAAGCCGCCGTCGACGTCATGGGCGACGACGTGCTCGCTCAGATCGCGCGTGATCTGGTGGCCGCCATGCGGCGCGACACGCGCATCGACTGGACGGTGCGTGAAGACGTGCGCGCGAAGTTGCGCACCACCATTCGACGACTGCTGCGCAAGTATGGCTACCCGCCGGACGAGCAGCCCGAAGCCATCGTGAGAGTCATGCAGCAGATGGAGACCCTGGCCCCGAAGTATGCGGAGGACGCGCGATGAGCACCTACTCGGCTGATTATTTGCGACGACTCATGGTTTCCGTAGACAAGTTTTCTGAGGCCTTTGAGGCCTGGGCCGAGACCCAAGTTGAGGCGACTCATATGGGCGCGCGGGGGATTTTTCCCACGGCTTGGACGAAGGAGGGCCAAGACCCTGTTGAGGTAGCGAAGCTGGAACTCGAGGTCGCTGAGAAATCGGGTGCGGCGTCGGTGGCCACGAGTGTGACGGGTAGTTACATCGTCGTTCAAGGCATGGGCGCGCTGGATCCAATTGCCAATTGGTCATTCATGACAGCCCCGAAATCACCGCTTACGCCCAGGGACGTCAGGATGACGGTCGCCAACGTTCGTGGGCGCCTTAAAGCTATGTTGGATGACGCTGAGGCTGACACCCCCGGGGGTCTCCCTGCATTCAGCCCCGCTCTGTGGCACCCAGTCGTATGGGGCGCGGCAGCGCCACAATGGGTAATCCATCAGTATCGGGTCGCTGTAGCGGAGGGGGCTGAGTCGCTGACCCACTACTGGAAGACGCGGCTGGGTAGGCAGGACGCTGACGCCTCGGTCTTTTGGCAAGAGACTCTCAACGCATCTGTCGGGGCTCGACCAGGAAGACCGAAACTCGTCCCGCCAGGTGACCCCGCAGCAAGGACGACCAGGTCACTCAAGGCCGGTTTGCAGGATCTCGGGCCCGCGCTCCAGCAGCTTGCCAAGGGTTTGAACTTGGCAGTGCGAAATGTTGCGGCGCATGAGCGCCAGGAGCTGTCGGAGCAGGACGCGATGGAAATGCTCAGCGCCTATAGCATGTTCGCGCGAATGTTAGACCAGTGCGAGGTTGAATTCGCGGACGAGGGCGCCGAAGCCTGAGGCGCTTGTCGGTGGCGGGTGGCACTCTCGGGATCATGATGAGTGAAGGTGCCGGATGAGGCTGGCGTGGCCGCCCGGAGTGCGGTCGACGCGTGACGGCGCCGCGATGTGGGTGACGCCGGATGTTGCTCGAGCAGACCCTGGCCTGCGCGAGATGCTGGCGTCGCTGCCGCCGGCGGTTCGCGCCGACCTGCGCGCCCAGATCAAGCGCAAGCGCGACCGGGCGTTGGAAGGCACATTGCAGTTCTGTCCCTGCGGCCCGTCGCAGAGGGGATGCGCGCATGACGTCAAACAATCCGTGCGGCGGCCACTCGTGCTCGAGATGCGGTGGAAGAACGTCATCGACGAGGACGGTGCTCACCTGGCAGCCCGGCTGTATTTCACCGAGCCCGAGCACCTCGATGAGCTCACCTTCCTGACGTTCCGGGCCAAGTACCCCGACACAGCAGGGTGGCGCGCAGCCCAGAACGGGCACATGGACGAGGCTGAGGCGGTACGCCTCGCGCATTTCAGTTCATGAGTCATACTGGGGCATATGACTCTGAGTGCATACGTGGGGGTGTGTGATGGATTTTCTCGATGACATCTTCGGGCCAGAGACGGACGAGGATCGTCTCGCCGAGCGCAACCTCGTGCACGAGGAGGAGTGGCTGAGCCGCCTCGTCGAGCTGCGCAAGGGGAAGAATCTCTCCCAAGGTGACGTGGGCGAACGCATGGGGATCTCGCAGAGCGGTGTCGCGCGCATCGAAGCAGGAAACCGCGATCTCCACCTGTCATCGCTGCGTCGCTATGCCATCGCCGTGGGCGCAGAGGTGCGACACGTCGTCAACCCTGCCCGCCCGACGTTGACCGTCGACATCGAGCCCGAAGATGCCGCTCCGGTGGTGGGAGTGCCTCGTGCGCGACGCGATGCCCGCACCATGATCTTCGCCGTGGGTGGCTGACCGTGCTGATCGCCGGGGTCGACGTGGAGCTGCGAGCGGTGACGGTGTTGAGCACCAGCGCGGCCGTGAAAGCTGACGACGAGCTACCCGAGTGGGCTCCTCTCGCGGGCAAGATGAGTGCGAGTTTCGACGCGGCCCACTTCGAGAAGGCGGCCCGGGTTCGTATCGACATCACCGCCACCGAGGACGACGGCATGTGCGCCGTTCGCGCTGAGCTTCTGTGTGAGTTTGCAGGGCCGAATGATGAGAGTTTCGCTCCGGATTGGCCCGAATCCGACGCTCGCGGCGCCCTCGATGCCGTGTGGCCCCACGCCCGCGGAGCCTTGCAGGCGGCAGCGTTCAGCATCGACCAGCGACTGCCGCTTCGGCGACTGCCTCCAGAACCGCACAGCCATTGACACCGAGGCCGGGACGCCAGCTCCATCCCCGGCCGGTATGTGACGTCGAGCGATATGGGTGAATCCGAGCGCTCTGCCGCTCGAAGTCACCCATTCCGCTCGTATCCGTCGCGGCGCACCGCACGGTGCCCACCCCAGCCGCACGTCCGTTGACATCTGTGGCAAGGTGGGCGAAAGTGCGCCACGACGGCGCCTCAACGAACCACATGACGAGGAACCACATGTCGAGCGATGCCCGCGTCCGCACCGTCCGCCTCGACTGGAGCCTGGAGTCGGTGCCCAAGATTCGCCACGCGATCGTCGACGACCTCTCCGACGGCACCATCGAGGACGACATCATCAGCGAGTGCGAGATGGTCGTCAGCGAACTCGTCACGAACGCGATCCGCCACGCCAAGCCCCTCGCCGACGGCAGCATCCGCGTGCACTGGAAGGTGCGCGCGCCCCGCGTCGAGGTCGAGGTCACCGACGGCGGCAGCGACGACGTCCCCGTCCCCAAGCCCAAGGCCGAGTGGGTCAACGCCGGCCGCGGGCTGCGCATCGTCCGCTCCCTCGCGCACGAGTGGGGCGTCACCGACGAGCGCAACGGCCGCACCGTGTGGGCCAGCCTCGGCGGCCCGAGCCGCCGCCGCGCCTGACGCCCGCCTCCGCCGCCAGGCCGACTTCCTGGCCGGGGCACTTGTCTCGATCTGGCCGCGATATATCGCCCCCGGATCCACACAACGTCCCCGGACACCACGGGTCGACGCCCACCCATCAGCCGCTGATACCTCGCGCGACGGCGGGGCAAGCACCCCGGCGTTGTCACGCCTAGAATCGTGCCCATGGGTAAGGCTTCACGCCGTAAGGGCAAGGAAAACCGGGTCGCGAAAGACCCCTCGCAGCAGCCGGCGCCGTTCGTCGCGCGCCCCTTCGAGGGCCTCGCGAACGAGACCGACTGGGTCGCCATGCGCGAGATCGTGCCGTCCGCCACCGCGAAGGTCACCTTCGAGGTCGACGGCACCGAGCACGAGGCGATCATCGCCACCATCCTGCCGATGGCGTGGCCCGGCCTGCGTCGCGAGAGTGGCGAGATGATGGTCGCGCTGCAGACCGGCGGCGGCTCCGGCGACGCCAGCCGTGACGTCGCCGCGCAGCTCATCGCCGTCACGCAGCTCGAGCCGGGTCAGCCGCTCGCCGCGATGCCGCCCGTCAGCGCCGCCACCCCGCGTCTGCAGGACATCCTCACGAGCACCTCGCTCGAGCCCACGGTGCACGACACGTTCGACTTCTGGATTCCCGAGGACCACGAGGTCGGCGAAGAGGCCTCCATCTCGATGGAGGACGCCAACGACTCCATCGCTCCCACCTTCAAGCTGCCCGGCGTCGACTCGGCGTACTGGGTGCTCATCGGCGACCGCGCTTTCGTGCGCTGGGTGCTCCCGCAGGAGGAGAACAAGGCCACCGACGCTCTCGCGCGCCTCTCCGCGTCGGGCAAGGGCCGCATGCCGAGCAACGACGACGACGGCCGTCTCCTCGGCGCCTTCCGTGCCTGCGGGGTGCTGACGCCGGTGTGGGAGGTCGTCACCACGCGTCTGCCCGAGGAACAGCGCAAGCCGATGCTCGAACTCGCCGCCGCCTACGAGGAGGCCTACGCCTCGCTCGATTCGACGCCGCTCGATGCCGAGGAGCGCCGAGCACGCAACGGCATCGTCTCGCGCCAGATCACGCTTCGCTGAGCGTCGCCACCTGCGCCCCTCGTCCGGTTCGGACGAGGGGCGCAGTGCGTTCGGGGGAACGCGGCGGCGAGGTGACGCGGTGCCAGGTGCGTGCTCGCCGTCAGGGCGCGTTGAGTCCTCAACCCCGCCTCGGCGCGGCACCCTTGAGCGCTCGCGTCACTTCTTCGACGGCAGCCGACCGGCCGCAGGCACGCGGGGCGCCTCGTAGGTGGCCGACGACGTGAGGCGGGCGGCCGTCAGCACGAGCAGGGGGATGACGACGAGTGCGCCGGCGGGCGGGATCGACGTGCCCGAGTCGTTCGCGATGAACCCGAAACCGAGCATGATGATGATGGCGATGAGCCCGTGGCGCAGCATCGGCACACGCACGAAGAGCGGCTGGAGGAAGCGTCCCGGGCCCGTCGGGAAGGCCGTCACGACGACCGCGACGAGCAGCCCGAGGGGCACGAGCCAGTGGAACCAGTGCTGGTTGAGCATGTTCCAGTTCGTGTAGAGGATGCGCTTGACGGGGTTGATCTGCCCGTCGCCGATGAGCCCGGCGAACACGTCGCCGAGGTGGGTTCGCTCCGTCTCGCCGCGCAGGTAGTCCAGCCATGCGACGCCGAGAACGAAGACAACACCAGCGAAAGCGGCCGCGATGAGGCGCGTGAACGTGATGCGCCATCCGCGCGCACGCATGGCGAGGTACACGAGCGCGGGCACGAACGCCGCCGAGCCGCCGCCCTCGTTGCCCCACTGCGGCACCCCGTTGACGAGGATCGCGGGCACGCCGATGGCGAGCACCGTGAGCAGCGCCAAACGGGGCCGCTTCATCGCGCGGTAGCGCCCGGCGAGCATCGCGGCCACGAACAGCGCGGACGTCATGAACAGCGCGTACCCGACGTTGCCCATACCGAAGTGACGCCCGCCGTACACCGGCTGCAGGCCGAGCATCGACACGAGTTGCAGGCGCGAACCCTGCACGACGTCCATGGCGAGCGTGACGGCGGTGAACCCCGCGAGGAAAACGGCCGGCCCAGGCGTCCACCTGCGCCACGGCCCGAGGAAGGCGACGATCGCCGTCGGCACGAGCACGACGAGCACGCTCAACCCGTAGCGCACGAGGGCGTGCTCGTGCAGGTACCAGGCGTAGAGGTTCGCGAGGAACGTGGCGACCGGCACGCTGGCGAGGAGCGCGGCCGCCACGCTCCACCACCATCGGTTGAGTCGCCGGGCTCGAGTCACCTGTGGGCTCTCGGCCTCGGCGTCCTTTCGTGACGGCGGCGTCAGGTGGCCGCCGGAAAGCCGTCGCGCCCGCACGAACAGCCCGACTCCCACGAGCGCGAGTGCCAGGGCGATGCAGAACACCCAGGTGAAGAACGGCGCAATGAGGTTGTGCTCGGTGCGCAACAGGGTCTGCATGTTGTGGACCGAGCGGATCGTCGCGGGTGTCGACGTGCGTTCGACCGAGAGGGGCCTGCCCTCACCGAGCGTCGGCGGGTTCGGCACACGTTCGAGGATGAACGCGGAGATGTCGGTCGTCGTCACGAGGCCGGGCTGGCGCGTCGAGCGCGAACGCAGCATGCCGCCGCCGATGTTCGGCCCGTCGAGAATGATGGCGCGCGGCGACTCGGGTCGCTCGTCGTCGGTGAGACCGGTGACGAGGAACGTGGTGTCGATGGGCGCGTTGTCGATGACGTAGCGTAGCTCTGCGTCGTTGCGACTCTCGAGGGACACGAAGGTCACCGGGCAGGCGCTGAGGGCGTCCTTGGTGAGCGTCGGTGAGTAGTGGCTGACGAAGCCGTCGCGGTTCGCGGCGGCGAGCGTGGCGCGCTCGCCGACGGCGGCGACGCACTGTTGGTCGTCCTCGAGGGTGCTCGCCACGAGGCCCATCCGGGAAGGGATGTTGCGTCGGAAGGCGGCCTTCGACCACGTGTCCCACTGGTGGAAGGTGTAGGTCTGGGTCGTCGGGTTGTGAACGCCGGTGACGGGCTCGGGGCAGAACGAGTTGGTGCCGGAACTGGACGCCATCGGGGGCCCGTAGCCCATGGGAGTGCGGGCGCCGGCGCCCAACGTCACCCACGCCGCGTCGCTGCACGTGTGGGCGCTGATGGCGCGCACGAGTTGGTTACCGATGGCGCCGTGACCGGCCATCTGCGCCAGCGTCGGAGTGGTCTCCTCGTTGATGTCGCTCCACGTGAGGCCCGGCATGCCGATGACGACGAGGTTGCCGGGCTGAACGCGGTGCGTGGGAGGCCGGTCGCCCTTGATCATGCTGATGCCGAACGCCGCTGCCGCGAACGCCAGCGCGGCCGCGAGGACGCTGACGAGCCACCGGCGGAACATCGCTCAAGCATAGGTGTCGGCCCTGAGACGGAGGTGAGTCCCCGGCGGCCCGGCTCGCGGCTCGCGTATCGTTGGCCAGCGTGGATATCGCCCTCATGCTGACCGTCTTCACGACGCTGTTCCTCGTGGAACTGCCCGACAAGACGTTCATCGCGACGCTCGTTCTCGCGACGAAGTACCGCCCGTTGTACGTGTGGATCGGGGTGGCGTCGGCGTTCCTCGTGCAGACGTTCGTCGCCGTCGCGTTCGGTGCTGTACTGAGCAAGCTGCCGGAGACGCCGGTTCACGTCGTCGTCGCGCTGCTTTTCCTCGTGGCCGGCATCCTGCTCATCAAGGGCGCCAAGGACGCTGCCGCCGAGGGCGACGAGGCCGAGGAGGAGTTCGCCGGCAAGGCGAAGCCCGCCGAGGGCCTCAAGGCGATCAGCGCGAGCTTCCTCATCCTCTTCCTCGCCGAGTGGGGCGACCTGTCGCAGCTCGCGACGGCCGGGTTCGTCGCCCGAGGCGGCAATCCGTGGGCCGTCGGCATCGCCGCGTTCACGGCGCTCGCGCTCGTCTCGGGCCTCGGTGCGGCTGTCGGCCGCGCGCTGCTCAACCGCATCAGCCTGTCCACGATACGCGCTGCGGGCGGCGTCGTCTGCCTCATCTTCGCCGCGCTCATGATCGCCGGGCTCGCGGGCGTCGAGTTCCCGAGCTGGGTACCGGCCTGACGCGGGCTGCTCGAGTTTCCCTAGGCTGAACCAATGCTGATCGCCGCTCTCGCCGTCGCTGCCGTGGCGTGCCTCGTCGCGGTGGTCTCGCTGTGGCGCGTCGTGACGTTGGAACGGCGCTTCCGGGTGCTCTGGGGTGACGGCGACGGCCCGAAGGAGGTTGCGCGAGAACTCGCTTCCGCGCGAAGCGAACTTCGCAGCGCAACCGACGACGCAGGCGACAGCCTCAAGCGTGTGGCGCTCGTGCGTTACGACGCGTTCGGCGACATCGCGGGGCGCCTGTCGTTCTCCGCGGCCCTGCTCGACGACGACGGTGACGGGCTCGTCATCTCGTCGATCCACGCGCGCAGCGAGTCGCGCACCTACGCCAAGAGCATCGAGAACGGGCGGAGCTCGATCGAGCTCACGCCCGAGGAGAAGCAGGCCGTCGCGGCAGCGCGGGCCGGGAAAGAGACACCGTGAGCGCACGCGAGACCTTCGGCTACTTCGGCCCCGAGGGCACCTTCACCCAGGCGGCGCTGGGTCAGTGGCACCACCAGCACAACGATGCGGAGGCCGCGGAGGCGCTGCTGGCCGAGTCGGTGCCCTACGCCACCGTCCCGGCCGCGCTCGACGCGGTGCGCGAGGGTGAGGTCGACGCCGTCATGGTGCCGATCGAGAACAGCGTCGAAGGTGGCGTCAGTTCGACGCTCGACGCCCTGAACTCCGAGCACTCGGAGGGCACGCTGCGGCTCGTCGGCGAGGTGCTCGTGCCGATCACGTTCGTCCTGGCGGTGCGCCCCGGCACGCGTGAGGACGCGATCACCGGCGTCGGCTCGCACTCGCACGCCTGGCCGCAGGTGCGCGGGTGGATGGCGAAGAACCTGCCGGGAGCCACGTACGTGCCCACGCTGTCGACGGCGGCCGCCGCGCAAGGTCTCGCGCGCGGTGAGGTCGGCCAGTACCAGGCGGCCGTCTGCGCGCCGATGGCCGCGCAGGTCTTCGGTCTGGAGACGCTCGCCACCGACATCGGCGACAACGTGGGGGCCGTGACGCGCTTCGTCCTCGTCAAGCGTGCCCGTGGGCGGGACGGGGGAAGCTCGACGCCGGAGCCGACCGGCCACGACAAGACGACGCTCGTGCTCTACCAGCACGACGACCGCCCCGGTGGTCTGCTCGAACTGCTCGAACAACTCGCCACGCGCGGCATCAGCATGACGCGCCTCGAGTCGCGCCCGACCGGTGCGGCGATGGGCAGCTACTGCTTCTCCATCGACGTCGACGGGCACGTCGCGGACGAGCGCGTCGGCGAGGCGCTCATGGGCCTGCAGCGCGTTGCCGCGCAGGTCCGCTTCCTCGGTTCCTACGCGCGCGCCGACCGCCGTCCGGTCGACGTCCGCCCGGACGCGAGCGACGAGGCCTACGTCGCTGCCCAGGAGTGGCTCGACTCCCTGCGCTGACGCACAGATGTGACGAAAGGGGCTGCCGCAGTGTCGAACTGCGGCAGCCCCTTCTCGTCGGATCGGTCGGCTCAGCCGGCGTCCTCGGTCTCGACGACGTCGTCGTTGGCGTTGCCCTCGAGGTCGGAGCCCGTCTGCTCGTCGACGGCCTCGTCGGCGTCGGGCGTCGGCGTGTCGGCCACGTCGGAAGCGTTCTTGTCGTTACCCATGTCGCTCATGGCGTCCTCCTCGTGCGTCGTACAGGTCGATTCCTGTTCTACGCCCTCGCCGTCCACGCGTCCAGCATCTCCACCCCGCGGGGGTCAGCGGCGCGTGCGGTAGCGCGGATCGACGAAGGGCGCGCCGTGGTCGGCGAGCCAGCGCAGCACCTGCGGCGCCACCTGCGGGTCGCTGCGCACGAGACGGTCGTGGACGTCACGCAGGTCGCCGTCGATACCGAGCCCGGCGATGATCTGCAGTACGGCGAGGGTGCAGCGGAAGACCTGCAGCCAGCGCTCGTCGGGTTCCGGGGAGAAGGTCACGGGCAGGGAGAAGACGCGCACGTTCCCGGTGAGTTCCTCCGCGCGCGCCACCATGGTGTCCCGCTGACGGCGCAGTTCGTCGAACTCCGAGGACACCTCGTCGACGGGGCGTCCCCCGCCGAGACGCCCGGGCGGGAACTGCGCGGTGTGCAGGAGGCAGGCGTCGTCCTCGACGAGGCAGATCTGCACGAGCTGATTCGTGACGCGTCCCTGTGCGTCGCGGAACGGTGCGTACGGATTGTCGCCGGAAAGGATCGAGCCGTGGTGCGACCAGACGCGCCGCGTCGGCGTCGCCGCGGACAGGAAGTTGTCGTGGATGTCGTTGCGCAGGTGGTCGCTGCGGTACGGGTCCTTGACGAGTTCGCGCGCCAACTCACGCGTCGTCGTGAAGCCGTAGCCGAGCACCATCGCCACGAGGGCGCCGACGTCGTCGGTCCACGGCGTCGTCGTGACGGAGGTGATGACGACGGCCGGAACGCCGTCGTGGGCGCGGTGCACGATGCCGGGGCGGGGGCGACCGACGTACTGGACGGCCCACGGTGACAAGGTTGTCGGCGTCGGGGCGTCGGCCGGCACGGCGAAACGTGGCGTGCGGCGGCTGACGACGGCGAACGAGTCCTGGAGCGCGTCGGCGAGCCCTGGGTGGTCGATCGGCTTGGGCGCGGGACGGTCGGGCTGCGGTTCACGCAGATCGATGCGGTCCGACACGTGCATCGGGTAACCGCGCGGCCCCTCGAACACCGGGAGGACGGCGGCACCGAGGCCGCTCTCCATCGCCCTGCGCACGATGTTGACGACACCTTCGTCGGCCGTGGCGCTCGCGAGGGTGCTCTGGGCGTCGGTGATCTTCGCGCGGATGCTCTGCAGCCGGTAGGCCGCCTCGATGAGTTCCGAGTGCTCCGGTGCGGCCTCGAGGATTCCCATGGCGCGCGGCAGGTACGTCGGGTCGTACGGTGCGTTCCCGGCGGGGTCGTTGCTCATGCCGAGAATGCGGCCGATCACCTTGAGTGACTGCAGCGGCGGCGACGTGGAGTGCCGCCAGCGCTTGATGATCTGTTCGGTGATGGGCGCGGAGAGGCCGGCGTCATCGGCGTCGGCGTTGATCGCGTCTGCGAGGGCCTTGTTCGTGTACCTGCGCAGTTCCATCCAATGCTTGAGTTCGGAGCGGAAAATGTCCCAACTCGCGTCGTGTGCAGCCATCCGTCGAAGGTGCTCCTGGTGGTAGAGGAGAAGGATTCGGGGGCGGGGTGGCGCAGCATGGAGGCGCCGTCGTCTCGCGCTTCGACCTCGAGAAGCAGGTCGAATGTTCAATCTACGGCACAGCGTTGCCAGATTTCCGGTGAAACTTCAGCCGAGATGGTGCGACGACGAGAAGGTCTCGCTGACGAGCGGCGAGCCGTGGTCGGCCAGCCATCGCAGGATCGTCGGCGCGATGTCCGGTTCGTCGCGCGCGAGTCGTTCGTGGATGGGGTACAGGTCGACCTTCACGCCCAGCTCGTGGAGGCGGTGCGTCACGAGCAGCACGGTCTGGAAGACCTGCTCCCAGCGGTCCGAGGCGTCGGTCAGCAGTTCGACCGGCACGGTGACGACGCGGTGGCGCACCTGCTGCATGGTCGGGGAGTCGAGGCGGCTGGCGGCTTCGTCGCGGTCGCGCTTGGCGAGCACGGCTGCCTCCTCCTCGGTGGTGCCGAGCTGCTCGGCGAGCCAGTCGCTCTCGTGGTCGAGGACGGCGTCGGTCTCGACGAGGCGGACGTGGACGAGCGAGGAGGCGACGGCGCCGCTGGCGTCGGTCCAGGGCGCGCCCGGGTTGTCGCTGGGCAGGCCGGCGGCGTGGTGTGACCACACGTGACGCGCGGGTGCCTGGGTGAGGAACTGCTCGTGGACGTCGTTGCGCAGTGCCTCGGTGGCGAACGGGTTGCGCGTCAGTTCGCGAGCGATCTCGCGGGTGCTGACGAAGCCGTAGCCGAGCACCCAGGCGAGCATCGAGGCGACGTCGTCGACCCATGCGCGGGCCGTCTGTGCCGACACGGCGATCGACGGCACGGCGAGGTGCAGCATGTGCCCGCTGCGCGTCGAGGGGCGCCCGATGTGGGGGATGGCCCAGTGCTCCTGCGTCGCGAGGTCGTCGGGGTGGGTGCTGAAGCGCGGGCGCAGCTGGCCGGGCACGGCGAAGTTCTCGACGAAGAGCGAACGCATCGCGGGGACGTCGTCGATGCTGCCGAGGCCCGGGCGAGCGGGGCGGAAGTCGATGCGGTCGGAGACGTGCATCGGGTAACCGACAGGGCCGGCCCACACGGGGTAGACGGCCGCGGCGTAGCCGTGCGACATCGCCGTCTGGACGAGGCGGCCGGCGCCGCTTCGTGCCGAGTGTTCGCCGAGGGAGGCACGCACGTCGAGCAGACGCAGACGCAGCTCCTGCAGGCGGAAGCTGGAGTCGACGAGTTCACCCGTCGTCGCGGGCTCGTCGAGCAGGCCCATGCGGCGCAGGATGAAGGTCGGGTCGTGCGGAGCGGCGCCCGTCGGGTCGTCGCTCATCTCCAGGATGGCGGCGATGTGGCGAACCGCGGCCAGGGGCGGCGCGGTGGAGTGGCGCCAACGCTTGACCACGTGCTCGTCGAGGTTGACGTCGCTCGACGCCCCGAGGGCGTCGTTCAGTTTCATTGCGAGCGCGCGGCTCGTGAAGTGACGCAGTTCCATCCAGTGACGCAGTTCGCTACGGAACGCGTCCCATCCGGCGTCGTGGCTCGCCATCGGTGTCGACTCCTTCGTGCCGCCCTCCCGGGCGACGTCCTGCGTAGACGCGAGAGTTCTCTCGTGTCGACACTTCGCAACCTCGCGGTTGCAACGTGTTGCAAAAGCGGTGGCTGCGTGGCGATTTTGCAACCATCGCTCCCGTGTGCACCCCCTGCAGGCGAGATCGTAGCCGAACACTTGTCTCAGACGCACCGAACTGGGCGATATTCCACATTGTTTTTCGCCCCTCGGTTTGAATTTCGGTCGGGAGGTTCGGCGGGGGCGAACGCCCGCCGAACATGTGAGGTGCGGCACACTGGGGGCACCGCCCGTCAGCTCGAAAGGATCAGGCTTGAGCCCCACCGCGCCGCTGCCCTACCGATCGCCGTGGATGAACGAGGAACTCGACGATCTGCGCACCCTCGCCCGACGTTTCTGCGAGGACGAACTCGCCGCGCACATCGACCGTTTCCACGAACAGCACGCCGTGGACCGCGAGGTGTGGACGAAGGCCGGTGAGCTCGGGTTGCTGGGCCTGTCGATCCCCGAGGAGTACGGCGGCGGGGGCGGTACGTTCGCCCACGAGGCCGTCGTCGCGCTGGAGCAGGCGCGCGCCGGTGACGACTCGTGGGGCTTTGTCGTGCACTCGATCATCGTGATGCACTACGTGCTCGCGTACGGCACGGAGGAGCAGAAGAAGCGGTGGCTGCCGAAGATGTGCACCGGCGAGATGGTCGGCGCCGTCGCGATGACGGAGCCGGGTGCCGGTTCGGACCTCAAGCGTGTGCGCACCCGCGCGGTGCGTGACGGCGACGACTTCGTCGTCAACGGGTCGAAGACGTTCATCACGAACGCCGGCCACGCGGACCTCATCGTCGTCGTGGCCCGCACCGGCGAGCGTGACCCGAAGGCCGGGCACAAGGGCATTTCGCTGCTTGTCGTCGAGACGGACGGACTCGAGGGATTCGAGCGTGGGCGTGTTCTGCAGAAGATCGGTCAGCACGGCCAGGACACCCGCGAGCTGCACTTCACCGACATGCGCGTTCCGGCTGAGAACGTTCTCGGCGAGGAGGGCCGCGGTTTCTACCACCTCATGGAGCAGTTGCCGCAGGAGCGCCTCGGGTTGGCGTGCACGGCCGTCGGTTCGGCGGAGCTCGCGATCGAGCTGGGCGTGGAGCACGCGAAGTCGCGCGAGATGTTCGACGGCGTGCTCATGGACCTGCAGAACACGCGCTTCATGCTCGCCGAGTGCTCGACGGACGTGCTCGCCGCCCGCACACTGCTCGACCACTGCATCGGGTTGCACGTCAACGGGGACCTCGACTCCGCGACGGCGTCGCGGGCGAAGTTCTGGACCACCGACGTGCAGTGCAACGTCATCGACCGCGTGCTGCAGCTCTTCGGCGGGTACGGCTTCATGTCCGAGTACCCCATCGCCAAGATGTACGCCGGGGCGCGCATCCAGAAGATCTACGGCGGCGCCAACGAGGTGATGAAGGAACTCGTCGCGCGCTCGCTGTAGCCCGCTGCGGACGTCAGTGGTGGTCGCGCAGGTGCAGGGCGTAGCGGACTGAGCGGCCGGTGTCACGGGCCTGCTCGAACCCGCGCGATTCGTAGAGACGGTGGGCGTAGCCGTTGTCGGCCTCGGTCTCGACGATGACGGCGTGGGCTCCGTTGTCGCGGGCCGACGTCACGAGAGCGTCGACGAGGCCACCGCCGACGCGACGTCCGCGGGCGGCGCCGTCGACGAAGAGGTCGGTGAGGATCCACTCGTGGGCGAGGCGGATGGAGTCGAACGCGCGGTAGGCCTGGGCGAAGCCGACGACGCGGTAGCCGTCGCGGGCGACGAGGACGAGCGACTGGCCACCGGCCACGCGCTCCTCGAGGAAGGTGCGGGCGTCGTGCGTCGGGGCCTTGCCGTAGAAGCTGCGGTACTGCTCGAAAAGGCTTGCGACGTCGTCGATGTCGGCCTCGGTGGCGTACGAGATCTCGATGGTCATGGTTCCATCTTGCGCCATGCGGCCAGGGGGTTGTCAGGGGTGTGTGACAAGGTGAGGGCATGACTTTCGACAAGGCCCGCATCATCGTTCTCGCGTCGCGCCCGGAGGGTGCTCCGACGGCCGACAACTTCCGTCTCGAGGAGCGCGAACTGCCCGCGCTCGGTGACGGTGAGCTGCTCGTGCGCAACGTCGCGATGAGCGTCGACCCGTACATGCGTGGGCGCATGAACGACGTGAAGTCGTACGTTCCGCCGTTCCAGATCGACGAGCCGCTCGACGGTGGCGCGGTCGGTGAGGTCGTCGAGTCGCAGGCTGACGGGTTCGCCGCGGTGGACCTCGTGCTGCACGGTCTCGGCTGGCGCGACCTCGCGGTCGTCCCGGCGAAGGGCGCGCGCAAGGTGGAGCGGGAGATCGACGGCGTCGAGATCTCGCCGTCCACGTACCTCGGCGTGCTGGGCATGCCGGGCATCACCGCGTACGGCGGCCTGCTGCGCACGGCCGAGTTCAAGCCGGGCGACGCGGTCTTCGTCTCGGGCGCGGCGGGGGCCGTCGGTTCGCTCGTGGGGCAGATCGCGAAGCTCGAGGGCGCGTCGCGCGTCATCGGTTCGGCCGGTTCGCCGGAGAAGGTGGAGCGCGCCAAGGAGAGCGGCTTCGACGCGGCGTTCAACTACAAGGACGGTGACGTGCGTCGTCAGCTCAAGGACGCGGCGCCCGACGGTATCGACGTGTACTTCGACAACGTGGGCGGCGACCACCTCGAGGCGGCCATCTCCGCGATGAACCTCGGCGGCCGGATCGCGTTGTGCGGTGCGATCGCACAGTACAACTCCACCGAGCCTCCTGCGGCTCCGCGCAACCTGGCGCTCATGATCGGCATGCGCCTCACGATGCGCGGCTTCATCCAGGCCGACTTCCGCGACCTCGTGCCGGAGTTCCAGCAGAAGATGGCGCGCTGGATCGGCTCCGGCGAGGTCACGTGGGACGAGACGGTTGTCGAGGGGCTCGAGAACGCGCCGCAGGCGTTCATGGATCTGCTCACCGGTGGCAACACCGGCAAGATGGTCGTCACGGTCTGAGCTTCGGCGTGGGCGTCGACAAGGACTGGGTGGCGATCAACGAGGTGGTGAGTGCCGGCCTGCGTGACGGCGTGGACGGCCTCGAGCTCGACGGCCTCAGCCAATACGAGATCGACGAGCTGAGTTCGACCGTGACCGATCACCTGTGCAGCGCGCTGGCAGGGGGATCATTGGTCGAACGTTCGCGGCGCAGCTGGTTTCGGCGTCGCGCCTGACGGATGTCGCGGGTGCCTGGTCGGTTCGCGGGTATAGCGTCGTTTCATGAGCGAGATCCCCGTGACGAACTGGGCCGGAAACGTCGTCTACGAAGCCAGTGAGCGTGTCGCGCCCACGAGCGTCGAACTGGTGCAGGACGCGGTGCGCGCCGCTCGGGCGGCCGGCAGGCGTCTGCGGGTGGTCGGCACTCGCCACTGCTTCAACGCGATCGCCGACACCGACGGCGTCCACGTCACCCTGCGCGACCTGCCGCGCCGCGTCGAGGTGATGAACGAGGGCAGTGCGTGGGTCGACGGCGGCATCACCTACGCCGAGGCGAACGCGGCGCTCGCCGAGCACGGGTTGGCGCTCGCGAACCTCGCGTCGCTGCCGCACATCACCATCGCGGGCGCCATTGCGACGGCGACGCACGGCTCGGGTGTGACGCAGCCGAGCCTCGCGTCGGCGGTGCGTGCGTTCACCCACGTCACTGCTGACGGCGACCTGCGGACCGTGCGCCGCGGCGAGCCCGGATTCGCGCACTACCCCGTGCACCTGGGGCTGTTTGGGCCGATCGTCGAGCTCGAACTCGACGTCGTGCCCGCGTTCGAGATCGCGACGACGGTGTACGAGGGCCTCGACTACGCGGCCGCCGTCGAGCACTTCGACACGCTCGTCGGTGAGCTGTACTCGTTCAGCCTCGCCCCGAACTGGCAGGACGGTGGTCGCGCGCTCCTGTTCGCCAAGCGTCGCGGCGGTGACGCCGCGCCGGCTGAGATCCTCGGAGCCCGCGCCGCCACGAGTGCGCGTCATCCCTCGCCGGGTGCCGACCCCGTGGCCGTCACGGAGCAACTCGGAGTGGCCGGGCCGAGCTACGAGCGCCTCACGCACTTCCGCTCCGAGTTTGAGCCGAGCGTGGGGGAGGAGGTGCAGTCGGAGTACCTCGTGCCGCGCGAGCACGCCGGTGCTGCCCTGTCAGCGCTGCCGCAGTTCGCCGACGTCTTCGCCACGTTGGCGCACTCGATGGAGATTCGCGCCGTCGCCGGAGACGACCTGTCGCTCAGCCCGATGCGCGGCGCGGACGTCGTCGCGGTGCACATCACGTGGCATCGCGACCCGGACGCCGTCATGCGCTTCCTGCCTCGGTTGGAGGCTGCGCTCGAGCCGTTCGACGCGCGCCCGCACTGGGGCAAGCTCTACGCCACGTCGCGCGAGCGGATGCTCGAACTCTTCCCGGCGCTGCCGGAGGTGGATGCCGAGGCGCGCGGTCTCGACCCCGACGGGATGTTCCGCAACGCGTGGAGCGAAGCCCTGTTCGGGTAGACACCCCAGGGCGTGAGCACCGTCTCATCCGCGGAAGATCGCGGATAATCTGGGGCCGGGTGTAGCGTCAGAACGTGAGGTACTTCGATGTTCAATAGAAATTCTCAGACCGCGCGTCCGGTCGGAGTCGAGGCTCACGAGCGGGCTGTTTCGCGCCTGCGAGAGTCCTTCGCCGCGCTCGGCCCGGACGAGACGGTGCGCCTCGCGAAGAAGACCTCGAACCTCTTCCGTCCGCGCGAGCGCGCCACCCGCGGGCTCGACGTCGAGGGCCTCGCCGACGTCATCAGCATCGACGCCGAAGCGCGCACCGCCGACGTCCAGGGCATGTGCACGTACGAGAAGCTCGTCGACGTCACGCTTCAGCACGGCCTCATGCCGTTCGTCGTGCCGCAGCTGCGCACCATCACGCTCGGCGGTGCGGTGACGGGCCTGGGCATCGAGTCGACGTCGTTCCGCAACGGGCTGCCGCACGAATCCGTCCTCGAGATGGACGTGTTCACGGGGGAGGGCACGATCGTCACGGCGACGCCGACGAACGAGCACGCCGACCTCTTCCGGGCCTTCCCGAACAGCTACGGCAGCCTCGGCTATGCGACGCGCCTGCGCATCGAGCTCGCGCCGATCGGCGACCTCGTCGAGACGCGCAACGTCCGCTTCGATTCCGCCCGGGCGATGACGGAGGCGATCGAGCGCATCGTCGCGGACGAGGTGTGGGAGGGCGAGCGCGTCGACGGCCTCGACGGCATGATCGTCTCGCCGGGCGAGTGCTACCTCGTCCTCGCGAACTTCTTCCCCGACGTTCGCCGTCACCCGAGCGATTACACCGGTCAGCGCATCTTCTACCGCAGCATCGAAGAGCTGGACCGCGACACCCTCACGGCGTACGACTACATCTGGCGCTGGGACACGGACTGGTTCTGGTGCTCCAACGCGTTCGGTGTGCAGAACCCGACGGTCCGCCGGCTGTGGCCGAGCAAGTACCGCCGCAGCGACGTATTCCACCGCATTGTCGGCTTCGAGAACCGCTACGGCGTGGCCGCGAAGATCGACTCGATGCGCGGCGAGCTACCGCGTGAGCGCGTCGTCCAGGACGTCGAGGTGCCGCTCGAGGAACTCGTGAACTTCATGCCGTGGTTCGACGAGCACGTCGGCATGACGCCGGTGTGGGTCTGCCCGCTGCGTTTGCGCGGCGATCAGGCGTGGCCCCTGTACCGGCTCGAGCCGAACCGCACCTACGTCAACGTCGGGTTCTGGGGCACGGTGGCCATCGAGCCCGGCCGCGCGGACGGTGACGTCAACCGCGACATCGAGGCCGTGCTGCCCACGATGGGCGGTCACAAGTCGCTGTACTCCGACGTCTACTACGACGCTCAGACCTTCGAAGACCTCTACGGCGCAGCCGAATACCGCCGTATGAAGTCGATGTACGACCCCTCGGGCCGACTGCCCGAATTCGCAGACAAGGTAAGGACTCACGCATGACCACGCCGACCGGCGCACCCCTCGTTCAGCAGGCCGTCACCGCGGTGCTCGAGGAACCGCTGCCGATGCGCCTCACCGCGTACGACGGCACCGACGTCGGGCCGAAGGACGCTGCGATCCAGCTGCGGATCGAGAACGAGGAGGGGCTGCGCTACCTCCTCACAGCGCCCGGCGACCTGGGGCTCGCTCGCGCGTACCTCACGGGAACGCTGACGGGGACGGGCTTCTCCGAGGGCGACCCGTACGAGGTGTTCAGCCTCATCAAGCGCGATCTGCGCGTGAAGGATCTGGGCAAGCGTGACGCGGCGTCGGTGCTCGCGCCGATCGTCAAGGCGCTGGGGACGAAGGCGCTCAAGCACCCGCCGTTGCCGGAGATCGAGAGCCAGCCGCGCTGGAAGCGTCACCTCGCGAAGGTGAACCCGATGTCGCGGGCGGCCGATTCGATCAGCTACCACTACGACGTCTCGAACGCGTTCTACGAGAAGGTGCTCGGCCCGTCGATGGCGTACACGTGCGCCGTCTACGACGCGGCGACGGATTCGCTGGAGGAGGCGCAGGAGCGAAAGTTCGCGCTCGTGGCGGACAAGCTCGACCTGCAGCCGGGCGATCGGTTGCTCGACGTCGGCTGCGGCTGGGGCGGCATGGCGATCCACGCGGCGCGCGAGCGCGGCGTGAGCGTGCTCGGGGTGACGCTGAGCCGCGAGCAGGCGGAGTGGGGTCAGCGCGCGGTGCGCGAGGCGGGCCTGGAGCACCTCGTCGAGATTCGCCACAGCGACTACCGCGACGTGACGGAGACGGGATTCGACAAGGTGAGCTCGATCGGCCTGACGGAGCACATCGGCGTGAAGAACTACCACGACTACTTCACGTTCCTGCACTCGAAGCTGCGTGACGGCGGGCGCCTGCTCAACCACTGCATCACGCGTCGTGACGACACGGCGTCGGCGCGCCCGGAGCCGTTCACGGACCGCTACGTGTTCCCCGACGGTGAACTGGCCTCGCCGGGGCGCCTCATCGCGGAGTGCCACGACGCCGGGTTCGAGGTGCAGCACGACGAGAACCTACGCCTGTCGTACGCGCACACGCTGGCCGCGTGGTGTCGCAACCTCGAGGCGAACTGGGAGTTCTGCGTCGGCGAGGCCGGCCTGCCGACGGCGCGCGTGTGGGGCATCTACATGGCCGGCTCGCGCCTCGCGTTCGAGGAGGGCTGGCTGCACCTGCACCAGGTGCTCGCGACGAAGACGACGGAGAACGGCGACAACGGCGGCTACCCCCTCGGCTCGCACTGGCGGGCCTGAGCCCGCTCCGCATCGACGAACGTAACGCGGCGCCTGCCTCTGTGAAGAGGGAGGCGCTGCGTCGTCAGGTGTGTCAGGCGGCGCCCATTCCTATAACGCGGAAAGAGAATTCGGAGCGTCTTGGTCTGGTGGAGTAAGCGCAACTGCCAAGATTGGCCCCATGTCTGTCACGGTGCATGAGGTTCTCGACGATCTGCGCGAGAAGGCGACGTCTGAGCGCGACAAGGGCTCGCGGTTCGAGCAGCTCATGGCGGCGTACTTGCAGACGGATCCGTTGTTCGCCGATCAGTTCTCTGACGTGTGGTTGTGGCAGGACTGGCCAGGGCGTGACGGCAAGAGTGATACGGGCATCGACCTCGTCGCCGTCGACCGGGTGACGGGGGAGAACGTCGCCATCCAGTGCAAGTTCTACGCCGAGAATCACACGGTGTCGAAGGGCGATATCGACTCGTTCCTGTCGGCGTCGGGCACGTCGAAGTTCGGGCAGCGGATCATTGTCGATACGGGCGCGGCGTGGGGGAAGAACGCTGAGGACACCATCCGTGATCAGGCCGTCGCGGTGCGCCGCATCAGCCTCGCGGACCTGCAGGAGTCGAACGTCGACTGGGCGAAGTTCTCCTGGTCGGCGCCGGACACCCTCCCGACGGTGGGCAAGAAGAACCCGCGCCCGCATCAGCGCACCGCGATCGACAAGGTCATCGACGGGTTGAAGACGCATGATCGCGGCAAGCTCATCATGGCGTGCGGTACGGGTAAGACGTTCACGTCGTTGCGTCTGGCTGAGCAGCAGGTCGGCGTGGGTGGCAGTGTGTTGTTCCTCGTGCCGTCTATCTCCCTGTTGAGTCAGACGGTGCGTGAGTGGGCGGCGAATGCCGAGGTGCCGCTCGACATGATTGCGATCTGTTCGGATCCGAAGTCGACGAGTCGTTCGAACGCGGTCGAGGACATCTCTGCGGTGGACGTCGCGTTGCCTGCGTCGACGAACAACGCTGTGGTGCAGGAGCGATGGGCGCGTGCGGCCGAGCGTTCCGAATCGATGACGGTGGTGTTCTCGACGTATCAGTCGATCGACGTCGTCGCTGCCGCGCAGAAGCATGGCGGGTTCGGAGCGTTCGATCTCGTCGTCTGCGACGAGGCGCACCGCACGACGGGTGTGAGCGTCGCGGGGCAGGACGAGTCCGCGTTCGTGCGCGTGCACAACGACGATGTCATCAAGGGCGTCAAGCGTCTCTACATGACGGCGACGCCTCGCATCTTCGGGGAGGACTCGAAGAAGAAGGCACTCGATGGCGCAGCGGAGCTCGCGTCGATGGACGACGAGGCGAAGTTCGGACCGGAGTTGCACCGCCTCGGGTTCGGGGAAGCGGTCGAGAAGAACCTGCTTACCGATTACCGCGTCGTCATCCTCGCTGTCGACGAGGAGTACGTGAGCAAGAACTTCCAGTCCGAACTTGCGCAGGATGGCGAGATCCAGCTCGGCGATGCCGCACGCATGGTCGGGTGTTGGCAGGGGCTCGCGAAGCACTTCGACACGGTCGAGGGGGAGAGCCTCGCGCCGATGAAGCGCGCCGTGGCGTTCGCGAAGGACATCAAGACGTCCAAGGCGATCGCTCAGGCCTTCCCTGATGTCGTCAACAAGCACGTTGCTGCCGTGGATCTGCCTGATGACGACACCTCGGACCAGTCGATCTCGCTGCGCATCGAGATCAAGCACGTCGACGGCTCGTTCAATGCGCTGGCTCGTAACGAGCGTCTCGACTGGCTCAAGGCCGAGCCGGCCGACAACACGTGCCGCATCCTGACGAACGCCCGATGCCTGAGCGAGGGCGTGGACGTGCCGAACCTCGACGCGGTGCTCTTCCTCACGCCGCGCTCGTCCGAGGTGGACGTCGTGCAGTCCGTCGGCCGTGTGATGCGCAAGGCACCGGGCAAGGAGTACGGCTACATCATCCTGCCGGTGGCCGTGCCGGCCGGGACGCCGCCGGAGCAGGCCCTCAACGACAACAAGAAGTACGCCACCGTGTGGCAGGTCCTGCGCGCGCTGCGTGCCCATGACGACCGATTCACCTCGACCGTCAACCAGATCGAACTGAACAAGAAGAAGCCGACGAAGAAGATCGGCATCGCCGGCATCGACCGTGACGGCAACGTCCACACGCCCGACGAGGAGACGACACAGGGCGAGCTCGACCTCATCTGGGGTGAGTGGTCGGACGCGATCTACGCGAAGATCGTGCAGAAGGTCGGCGAGCGTCGTTATTGGGAATCGTGGGCTACCGATGTGGCCAAGATCGCCGAGCAGCACATCACTCGCATCAACGGCATCCTCACCGACTCGAGCAGCCCGGCCACCATCGAGTTCGACCGGTTCCTCGAGGGCCTGCGCGGCAACCTCAACGAGGGCATCACGCGTGATGACGCGGTGGAGATGCTCGCGCAGCACCTCATCACTCGCCCGGTGTTCGAGGCTCTGTTCGGCGGGTACGACTTCGCCGAGCACAACCCTGTCGCGCAGGCGATGGAGAAGATGCTCGAACTCCTCGACGAGCATTCCCTCGACACGGAGAACTCAGGCCTCGAAGGGTTCTACACGAGCGTCCGTTCGCGCGTGGAGGGCATCGACAACGCTGAAGGGCGTCAGCGCATCATCGTCGAGTTGTACGACAAGTTCTTCGCGACGGCGTTCAAGCGGACCGTCGACAAGCTCGGCATCGTCTACACGCCGGTGGAGATCGTCGACTTCATCCTGCGCTCAGCCGATGCCGTGCTGCGCGAACACTTCGGCCAGTCCCTCTCGGACGAGGGCGTGCACATCCTTGACGGATTCACGGGCACGGGAACGTTCATGGTGCGCTTGCTGCAGCTCGGACTCATCAACCCGCACGACCTGGCGCGCAAGTACGCGAACGAGCTGCACGCCAACGAGATTCTGCTGCTCGCCTACTACATCGCCGCGGTCAACATCGAGACGACGTACCAGGATCTACGCGGGTCGTTGGAGCAGCCCACGGACTACGAGCCGTTCGAAGGATTGATCCTTACCGATACGTTCCAGTCATGGGAGAACGACGACCGCCTCGACACCGAAGTGTTCGTGCAGAACAACGAACGCCTGGAGAAGCTCAAAGCGCTTGACATTCAGGTGATCGTCGGCAACCCGCCGTACTCGTCTGGACAGGACTCGGCGAACGACAACAACGCGAACGAGAAGTACCCCGACCTCGACGCCGCGATCCGCGACACCTACGCCGCGAAGTCAAGCGCGACGAACAAGAACTCGCTGTATGACTCGTACATTCGCGCGATCAAATGGGCCTCGTTGCGGATCAGGGACCGCGGTGTCATCGCGTACGTGACAAACGGTGGCTGGCTGGACTCCAACACCGCCGACGGGATGCGCAAAAGCCTCACCGAAGAGTTCAGCGACATCTACGTCTACAACCTGCGCGGCAACCAGCGCACCGCAGGTGAGCAGTCGCGCAAGGAGGGCGGCAAGATCTTCGACGCGGGTTCCCGCGCCACGGTGGCCATCACCATCCTCGTGAAGGACCCTGCCAAGTCGGGCTCCGCGACGATCCACTACACCGACATCGGCGACTACCTCACCCGCGAACAGAAGCTTGCCAAGGTCGCCGACGCGGGATCAGTAACAGGACTTGAGCCCGCAACACTGATCACCCCGAACGAGCACGGCGACTGGCTCAACCAGCGCCGCAGCGACTTCGACACCTTCCTGCCCATCGGCAGCAAGGACGGCGGCCCAGCCGTTTTCGGCTTGTTCTCGGGAGGCCTCAAGACGAACCGCGACGCTTGGTGCTACAACTCGTCTCGCTCCACCATGGTGAGAAACATGACAATGCTCGTGGAGACGTATGAGACCGACCGCCGTGCAGGACGGACCAGCGCAACTGCAACCACAGACCCGACCAAGATCAGTTGGAACCGCGGACTACTCGCCGACCTCGACCGCGATCGCCCCCGCGAGTTCAAGTTCTCTGCCGTACGGACTGGGGTCTACCGCCCCTTCACCAAACAGCACGTCTACTTCGACCGCGCTCTCAACGACATGGTGTACCGCCTCGCGGCCCTTTTTCCCGACTCCGAGATCGCCGCTTCGGGCTTCTACTGTCTGAACCCGGGCGCGGACAAGCCCTTTGCAACCCTGGTGACCACTGAACTTCCTGACCTAGCTCTGTACGGTTCGAACGCTGGGCAATTCTTTGCCCGCTACCGCTACGAGAAGCTCGACGCTGACGGCGGCATGTTGCCGCTCGACACCTCGGATGCGGACGACGCCATCGATGGCTACCGTCACATCGACAACATCACCGATGTGGCGTTGGCGAAGTTCCAGGCGGCGTACGGAACCTCGATCACGAAGGACGACATCTTCTTCTACGTCTACGGGCTACTGCACTCGCCCGACTACCGCGAGACGTACGCGGCGGACTTGAAGAAGATGCTGCCGCGCATCCCGCTCGTCGAAGACGCACAGCCGTTCATCGACGCAGGGCGCAAGCTTTCCGAGTTGCACCTTGGGTACGAGACCGTCGAGCCGTACCCGCTCGAGGGGCTTGATGCGCAGCCAGTCGATGGTCAGGATCCGTACGCGTTCTACGCGGTGGGCGACAAGAAGATGCGCTTTGGCAAGCCGTCGGTCGAGCAGAAGGCCGCGGGTGAGCGCCACGATCCTTCGACGATCCACTACAACGGCCATATCACCCTCTCGGGGATCCCGCAGGAGGCGTACCGCTACATCCTGGGCTCGCGCTCGGCGATCGAGTGGATCATCGACCGCTACTACGTCAAGACGGACAAGGCCTCGGGCATCGTCAACGACCCGAACGACTGGTCGAAGGAGGTCGGCGATCCGCGCTACATCATCGACCTCTTGGCCCGCATCGTCACGGTTAGCCTCGGAACCATGAAGGTCGTCGACGCTCTGCCCGCATTGGCGATCAGGGAGGTGCATTGACATGGCGCTGTTTCGCATCGAAAGAGAAAGCCCAGGCCTGGTCCCGTTTGCGCAATACGCCGCAGGTGACGGCCTCTACGAGCGTGAGGTCGAGGACCTGTTGTGGGACAACCTCGAGGAAATGCTTGGCCGGACGCTGTTTCGTGTAGCGCGGCAAGCGCACCTACCGCACGGCGGGATTCCGGACATTTTGGCCCTCGATGAAGCAGGACGCATCGTTGTCATCGAGGTGAAGCGCGACGTCGATCGTCAGCTCCTGTCGCAAGCGTTGGAGTACGCCGGGTGGGCGCGCGAGAGCAACCTGCAGGAGGTCGCGACGCTCTACGTGAACGGCGCGCAGCAGTTCTGGGCGGACTGGCAGGAGTTCACCGGAACCGAGCAGCCCGTACCGATCTCACCAAATCCCCATATCGTCCTCGCGGCGGCGTCATTCCATCGTCGCACCGAGGCAGCCATCTCGTTTTTGCGCGGCGCCGGTGTTCCCTTGGTCGTGTTGAGCGTCGGCATGTATCAGGACGCCGACGGGCAGAAGTTCCTCGACGTCGATCGTCGCGGGGATCTTGGCCCGCCCACCGCTACGTCGGCTGGGAACGCCGAGACGGGAGACGGCGGTTCGGCGAAACGTTCTTTCCCCGCGACGCTTGCTGACCTACTCAACGCCGGGTTGCTGCGTGAGGGTGAAACACTCGCCTGGCACCGACCACAGAGCGGGCAGACCTTCGCGGTGTCGGTTGAACGCGATGGGCGCCTCCGCTTGCCGGATGGACGGCACGCCTCGTCACTGTCGGCCGCGGCCACGATGAGTGTCGGGCATGGCAGCTACCCCGGGTGGGAATGCTGGCGCGCGGAGAGTGGTGAGCTCCTGTTCGACTTGCGTAGTCAGCTGATCCAGGCGGTCTACGAGAGTGAGTGAGTTCTGTTAGTTGTCAGTGGGGATTCCGTCCGTGAGCCGTTCGGAGCACCTATCGGCGCCTTCGGCCGGTGCTGCGCGTAATCTTCCCGCCACTACTCAAAGCATCTGCACAAAGTCGTCGAAGCCAAGCGACGTGACCCCGAGCCGCTGACACGTCGAGGAGACTGCCTTGTCGCCTGTCACCAAGATGATCCGGCGCGGCATCAGGGTGTCCTGCTCAGTCTCCATTATGTCAAGCGCGATAGCTATGAGCACCGGGTCCGCGGATCCCTTGTTGGCGTAGAGATCCACGAGCGAGGTGTCCTTCGGAGCGATACTGTGCATCACGCGAACGAGGCGCGCGAGTACTGCTTTGGTGACCGGTCGCACCGGAATGTCTCGGACCTCGTCAGCGAACCCGCGCGCCTCGTGCAGAACGTCTGCAGTGATGAAGCACTGGGTCCGCAAGAGGTCTGCGCGCCGCTGCTCCCGGGTGAGTCGGGACAGGACGTTGTTGTCCAGCAGGTAGACGACGTCGTTCATCACCTCAGTGCCTGCCGCAGGTCCGGGAGGTCTTCGGGCTTGATCTTGCGGGCTCCGACGACTCGGCAGAAATCTCCCTCGCTAAGCGCACCGGTGTCGACGGCATCCAGCATGGCGCCGGCGAATCGACGTCCGTTGTATTTGCGCACTGCATGGACCGGCTTGGGTTGACGGGCCGAGGGCTTCGTGCGCCGTCGGTGCTCATCTGCTAGGGAGTGCAGATGAGCGCTGGCAACGTCCCAGCCAAAGATCTTGAGATTCTGGGCTCTGACAACAAGTGCGCTTGGCGTGACTTTGAGCAGGCCGGCTCCCTCCTTGATGGAGGGCAGCGACGACAGGTCAAGGGAGCGCACCAACTGGCCGGGCATGAGCATCTCCCCCGCAATGGCGTACTCCGGGGGTGGTGCGTTCAACAGTGCGGTCGCGTCCATCGTTACGGCCCGGAACATCTTCCGGCCGATGAGCACTGTGAGCAGGGCGAGGGTGAAGAGCTGGCGCCCCTCGGGCTCCTCGTCCTCCCCGTGAGTGCCTCCCGCTAGAAACAAGTACGGAGCCCGAGGGTCACGGACCGCGAACCCGCTGAACTTTACTTTGCTCAGTGTCTGAGGCATATATCCCGGTGTGCTCCGCGCAACCAGGACATGAGCGGATTCGAGACGGTTGATGTAGCACTCAACCGCCTTCTCTTTGTTGTTCTGAGATCGCAACTCCTCGCCGCTCAGCCCGAGCACGCCGAAGAGGGACTGGGCATCGTCTTCAGGCGTTTTGGCGCGGGTGATGCTGCCGACGAGGGGATTTACCGGCAGGTCGACCACATGCTTCTTGTAGAGTTCCTGCTTGCGGAGTAAATCCTTGACGATCAACTCGATGTCGCGTAGCTCAACGCTCCCTCGGGGGGCGTGTCAACTTGTCTGTGTAAGCGGGGTGGTCACAGGTAGGGGTTGATCCGGTCGGGGTAGGCCGCGGCGAGCTGGGCGAGGGCCTGCTTCCAGTT